>NZ_AUIE01000058.1 GCF_000423545.1 Metapseudomonas resinovorans DSM 21078 | reverse complement strand
TCGTTCAGGTGCTCCAGAACCATGCGCACGGCACGTTCACGGACTTCAGGGGAGTAGGTCGCAGTCTTTCTCATGGCCTCATCTTCTCAAGAGTTAAGGCCTCCACGAAACCCGGGGCGATTCAAGCGTTCAACGCCCGCTCCACCTACCGTTTCTGCCCCTGACCTCGCCTCAAAGGGGTATTCCACTTCAGTGAGCACCCTGCTAGGTGAACCCACCTGCTCTCCCTCTCTTTCGAGTCGCTATCCTTACAAAATGAAGGACGCCCCGCATCTACGCTCAGGACGTCCTGTGGCGGTATCTATGATGATCTTCCCTAAGCTCCTTCTGGTGACGGTGGCCTCTTGGAGCTTCCTGAGTGCTCATACCATCGCTGAGGACATGACCTGGGCAGTACTGGACGTGCCCGGGGCAGCGACTCATCGCGACGGAACACCTGATGAAGGCATCGTACTAGATGCGCAGAAGCTGCTCGAAGCGCAGCTTCCTGGGCTAATTCATCGGTATGAAAGGTCTACGCCACGGCGTCTTGATCGGGATCTCTTCGCAGGCCGGCCGATCTGTTCCACTCTGACGCTGCGAAATCCAGATCGGAGCAAGAGCGGAGTCTTCATTCCCTATCTCCCTGCATTGCCAATGGAGCTAGTCAGCCGCGCCGACCTACTGCCCGACTTCGCTGTGGAGCACGGAAAGGTCAGCCTTGCAAAACTGCTGGAAAAACCGCTCAAGGGCGGAATTTCATCGACCCGCGCGTATCCACCAGAACTTGCAGACCTCATTGATAAGGGTGTCAAGCAGGGCACGCTTGAGATCATCAACACTTCCTCACCCGGGGTTAACCTGATCGCCATGGTTAGCCTCAAACGCTTGGACTACACCTTTGAGTTTCCCATTGTCTCGGCAGAGATCAGAAGGGCGATCCCATACTCGACTGTATTGGTCAGCGTCCCAATGATGGAGAACCCAAGCCTGATACCAACAGGAATATATTGCCCACGGAACGTTTGGGGCAGGCAGATGGCCAAGCGTATTGACACCGCTATTCAACGCCTTGCCAGCAAGCCAGAGCCGTTATTACAGCTTTACCGTAACCAAGAACCCTCTTACGAACCCCAACTCCGTGAGTATTTCCGTGAACGCGGCAGGGCCCGTATTGAGTGGTAGTGCAAATCTTCCGACAGTGTCTCCTCGGAGCTTTACCTCTGGTTGTCCGGCCCCGCCAAACGCCCAATTGGCTCAAGCTCCTTACCTTTCTCCAGGGCAACCCTGAGAAAACGACGCTGATTGACAGAAGTCTCCCCAGCCAAACGTAAGCGAACGGGCATCACACCTTGCCGGCGGGTACCCAGTTATGCGGCAGCAGCTCGGTCAGGGCGCTGGCCTTCTGCGTCGGCAGGCGCATGA
>NZ_AUIE01000057.1 GCF_000423545.1 Metapseudomonas resinovorans DSM 21078 | reverse complement strand
GTATCCGCTCCATAAACCCCGTCTTCCGTTGACGAGGCTTTGTTATCAGGATGCGCTCGTCGGCGGGCAGTTCCACGGCAGCAGGGCTTCGAAGTCTTCGATGCTATTGGCCAAGGGCAGGCGTTCGAGGATATAGCGCAGCCAGGCATAGGGCTCCTGCCCATTAGCCTTGGCGGTCTCGATCAGACTGTAGAGCTGCGCGCTGGCTGTGGCGCCCTTGGGCGTGTCGCTGAACAGCCAGTTCTTGCGGCCGATCACGAAGGGGCGGATGGCGTTCTCGGCACGGTTGTTGTCGATGGGCAGATGCCCGCCCTCGACGTAGCGCACGAGCCGGCTCCAGTTGCTGGCCAGGTAGTTCACCGCCTTGCCCAAGGCATTCTGCGCGGTGACCTGCGGCTGGGTCTTGTCCAGCCAGGCCTTGAGCTGTTCCAGGATCGGCAGGCTGTGTTGCTGGCGGGCCTGGTAGCGCTCGGTATCGTTGCCGTCCTGGTGATCGCGCTCAATGCCATAGAGTTTGTTGATCAGGTTCAGTGCCATGTCGGCGCGCCCGATCTTGCCCTTGGGCTGCACCTTCTGCGCGTCGATGAACTTGCGCCGGGCGTGAGCCCAGCAGGCCAGACGCTCGATTCCCGCGTGCGCGGCCACGGCGTTGTAGCCGGCGTAGTCATCGGTCATCAGGTAGCCGCTGAAGCCTTCGAGCAGGCGCAACGGCACGTCCTGCGCACGGCTGGTGCTGTAGTCGAACAGGACGACAGGTTCCTCCGGCGGGCCGCCGCTCTGCACCCACATCCAGGACTGCGCCGTTGGATCGCGCCCGGGTTCATGCAGCACCTGCAGCCGGGTTTCGTCGCAGTGCAGCACCGGGTAACCCAGCAACTGGTCGCGCATGAGGTTGAGCAGGGGCTGCAACTGTTCGCCAGACTGGATCACCCAGCGCGCCAGGGTCTGGCGGGGGATGTCGATACCGTGGCGACTGAGCATCTTCTCGAAACGATACAGCGGGATGCCATCGGCGTACTTGGTGGTCAACAGCATGGCCAGCACGCTGGGGCTGGCCAGGCTTTTCTCGATCAGTTGCGCCGGTTTGTCAGCGGTGACCGGGGCGGCTTCGCAGGCCTTGCAGGCATAGGTCTTGCGGATATGGCGGATCACCCGCACCTGCATCGGGATGATTTCCAACTGCTCGCTGGTTTCCTCGCCGATGGCCTGTTTGCGGCAGCCGCACGCGCAAGTCAGCTCGTGCTCGGGCAGTTCATGGACGATTTCCACGCGCGGCAGATTGGCCGGCAGCGGCTTGCGCTTGCCACGTCGCTTCACGGGGAAGACGGCTTCTTCGGCTTCGGCAGCCCCCGACTCGCTTGCAGGCTTCGACTCCTCGGTCAACTCCTCCGCCTCGTTGAACATGGCCAGTTGCGGGGAGTCGGCATCCTCGAGGCTGCGCTCGGACTTTGGCGAGAACAATTTGTGGCGCAGCAGAGCAACCTGTTCCTGCAATTGCAGAACCAGGGCCTTGAGCAGGACGGGATCGTCGGGAAGGTTGTCGGCGCCAGATTTCATGGCGCCGGATTATACCGGCTCAGC
>NZ_AUIE01000056.1 GCF_000423545.1 Metapseudomonas resinovorans DSM 21078 | reverse complement strand
TTTTTGCGGTTCAGGCCAATTTTCGGTCTGTCGACTTCAACCAGTCGCACCCACAATCACCAGATTGTTTGGGTGTTATATGGTCAAGCCTCACGGGCAATTAGTATTGGTTAGCTCAACGCCTCACAGCGCTTACACACCCAACCTATCAACGTCGTAGTCTTCGACGGCCCTTTAGGGGATTCAAGATCCCAGTGAGATCTCATCTTGAGGCGAGTTTCCCGCTTAGATGCTTTCAGCGGTTATCTCTTCCGAACATAGCTACCCGGCAATGCCACTGGCGTGACAACCGGAACACCAGAGGTTCGTCCACTCCGGTCCTCTCGTACTAGGAGCAGCCCCTCTCAAATCTCAAACGTCCACGGCAGATAGGGACCGAACTGTCTCACGACGTTCTAAACCCAGCTCGCGTACCACTTTAAATGGCGAACAGCCATACCCTTGGGACCGGCTTCAGCCCCAGGATGTGATGAGCCGACATCGAGGTGCCAAACACCGCCGTCGATATGAACTCTTGGGCGGTATCAGCCTGTTATCCCCGGAGTACCTTTTATCCGTTGAGCGATGGCCCTTCCATACAGAACCACCGGATCACTAAGACCTACTTTCGTACCTGCTCGACGTGTCTGTCTCGCAGTCAAGCGCGCTTTTGCCTTTATACTCTACGACCGATTTCCGACCGGTCTGAGCGCACCTTCGTACTCCTCCGTTACTCTTTAGGAGGAGACCGCCCCAGTCAAACTGCCCACCATACACTGTCCTCGATCCGGATGACGGACCAGAGTTAGAACCTCAAGCATGCCAGGGTGGTATTTCAAGGATGGCTCCACGAGAACTGGCGTCCTCGCTTCAAAGCCTCCCACCTATCCTACACAAGCAGGCTCAAAGTCCAGTGCAAAGCTACAGTAAAGGTTCACGGGGTCTTTCCGTCTAGCCGCGGATACACTGCATCTTCACAGCGATTTCAATTTCACTGAGTCTCGGGTGGAGACAGCGCCGCCATCGTTACGCCATTCGTGCAGGTCGGAACTTACCCGACAAGGAATTTCGCTACCTTAGGACCGTTATAGTTACGGCCGCCGTTTACCGGGGCTTCGATCAAGAGCTTCGCTTGCGCTAACCCCATCAATTAACCTTCCGGCACCGGGCAGGCGTCACACCCTATACGTCCACTTTCGTGTTTGCAGAGTGCTGTGTTTTTAATAAACAGTCGCAGCGGCCTGGTATCTTCGACCGGCATGGGCTTACGCAGTAAATGCTTCACCCTCACCGGCGCACCTTCTCCCGAAGTTACGGTGCCATTTTGCCTAGTTCCTTCACCCGAGTTCTCTCAAGCGCCTTGGTATTCTCTACCCAACCACCTGTGTCGGTTTGGGGTACGGTTCCTAGTTATCTGAAGCTTAGAGGCTTTTCCTGGAAGCATGGCATCAACCACTTCGTGTTCTAAAAGAACACTCGTCATCAGCTCTCGGCCTTGAACACCCGGATTTGCCTAAGTGTTCGGCCTACCACCTTAAACTTGGACAACCAACGCCAAGCTGGCCTAGCCTTCTCCGTCCCCCCATCGCAATAACTAGAAGTACGGGAATATTAACCCGTTTCCCATCGACTACGCATTTCTGCCTCGCCTTAGGGGCCGACTCACCCTGCGTCGATTAACGTTGCGCAGGAACCCTTGGTCTTTCGGCGTGGGTGTTTTTCACACCCATTGTCGTTACTCATGTCAGCATTCGCACTTCTGATACCTCCAGCAAGCTTCTCAACTCACCTTCACAGGCTTACAGAACGCTCCTCTACCGCTCGTCTTACGACGAACCCGTAGCTTCGGTGTCTAGTTTGAGCCCCGTTACATCTTCCGCGCAGGCCGACTCGACTAGTGAGCTATTACGCTTTCTTTAAAGGGTGGCTGCTTCTAAGCCAACCTCCTAGCTGTCTAAGCCTTCCCACATCGTTTCCCACTTAACTAGAACTTTGGGACCTTAGCTGACGGTCTGGGTTGTTTCCCTTTTCACGACGGACGTTAGCACCCGCCGTGTGTCTCCCACGCTGACACTTCCAGGTATTCGGAGTTTGCATCGGTTTGGTAAGTCGGGATGACCCCCTAGCCGAAACAGTGCTCTACCCCCTGGAGTGATACGTGAGGCGCTACCTAAATAGCTTTCGAGGAGAACCAGCTATCTCCGAGCTTGATTAGCCTTTCACTCCGATCCACAGGTCATCCGCTAACTTTTCAACGGTAGTCGGTTCGGTCCTCCAGTCAGTGTTACCTAACCTTCAACCTGCCCATGGATAGATCGCCCGGTTTCGGGTCTATACCCAGCGACTAAACGCCCTATTAAGACTCGCTTTCGCTACGCCTCCCCTATTCGGTTAAGCTCGCCACTGAATATAAGTCGCTGACCCATTATACAAAAGGTACGCAGTCACCTAACAAAGTAGGCTCCCACTGCTTGTACGCATACGGTTTCAGGTTCTATTTCACTCCCCTCTCCGGGGTTCTTTTCGCCTTTCCCTCACGGTACTGGTTCACTATCGGTCAGTCAGTAGTATTTAGCCTTGGAGGATGGTCCCCCCATATTCAGACAAAGTTTCACGTGCTCCGTCCTACTCGATTTCACTTCCTGGACCCTTTCGCGTACGGGGCTATCACCCACTATGGCCGCACTTTCCAGAGCGTTCCGCTAAAATCCAAGAAGCTTAAGGGCTAATCCCCGTTCGCTCGCCACTACTAAGGGAATCTCGGTTGATTTCT
>NZ_AUIE01000055.1 GCF_000423545.1 Metapseudomonas resinovorans DSM 21078 | reverse complement strand
AGCAGTGAAACGACGCATCGCCGATGGTAGTGTGGAGCTTCTCCATGTGAGAGTAGGTCATCGTCAAGCTTCTATCCCAAACCCCCGAATCGTGACAACGGTTCGGGGGTTTGTCTTTGCGCCAAAGAAAGCTAATCGCTCGGACAGGGCTGGCGTTGTCCGCGTTCCCCCCCCCCCCAGGGCGGTTTGGGTTACTAGACTGGCTCGGATTTCTATGCAACCTGATTGTGCATCGATATGATGCCTGCCTCATTGTGAGCCGGATCCAGCGCATGCTGACTCTATTGAAACTTCTGCAAGATGGGCGCTTCCACTCGGGGCAAGCCCTGGGGGAGATCCTCGGTGTGAGCAGAAGTGCAGTCTGGAAGCAGTTGCAGCAACTGGAGGTGGACCTTGGCCTTCCTATATACAAGGTGCGCGGTCGAGGTTATCGACTGCAAAGTCCGCTGAGTCTGCTTGATCGAAGCATTCTGAATGCTAGTGGTGCGCCTTGGTCGCATCATGTGCTCGAGTCACTGGATTCCACCAACGCAGAGGTAATGCGGCGCTTGTCTGCAGGTCTCGCTCCGCCATTCGCGGTCGTTGCAGAGCGGCAGACGGAGGGGCGGGGGCGAAGAGGGCGTCGATGGGTCAGTCCTTATGCTCAAAACCTCTACTACAGCCTGGCTTTGCGTATTGATGGCGGTGCGCGCCAGCTTGAGGGGTTGAGCCTGGTGGTTGGCTTGGCGGTGTTAAGCGCGTTGCATTCATTCGGATTGACGGCGGCCGGCCTGAAATGGCCAAACGACCTGCTGGTCGGCAACCGGAAGGTCGCGGGTATTCTCCTCGAGCTACTGGGGGATCCGGCTGATATCTGTCATGTTGTCGTTGGTATTGGAATCAACGTGAACATGCAGCAGTCTGCTGAGGAAATCGATCAGCCATGGACTTCCATGCAAATCGAAACGGGTGCCCTGGTAGACAGAAACGCGTTGGTCAGTTGCTTGAGTGCCCGTCTCGAGGATTACCTTGGGCGTCATAAGAAGGAAGGTTTTTCTGCTCTGCGAGAGGAGTGGGAGCTTGGTCACCTGTGGCAGGGGATGCAGGTCAATCTGATTGCCGGTGTGCAGAAAATCCAGGGAAGGGTCGTGGGAATAGACGTCACGGGTGCCTTGCGACTCAGCGTCGATGGTGAAGAACGAGCTTATAGCGGTGGAGAGCTCAGTTTGAGGTTGAGTGATGATTCTTGAGCTTGACTGCGGTAACAGCTTTATCAAATGGCGCGTGATCGACAGTGCGCAAGTGGTCACCCTGGTTGGCGGTGTTGTCGGTTCGGACGAAGAGCTGGTGTCGGTGCTGCGGGCGACGCCTGGATTAGCGCTTCGGCACTGCCGGTTGGTCAGTGTTCGTTCCGATGAGGAAACTCGCTTGCTGACTGCTCGGCTGCAGGGTGCATTCGGAGTGTCTTGCGTGTCTGCGTTGCCGGCCCTCGAACTGGCCGGGGTGCGCAACGGCTATTCGGAGTATCAGCGCCTTGGTTTGGATCGCTGGCTTGCCGTGTTGGGGGCTTACCATATTGCTCGCAAGCCTTGCTTGGTTCTTGATCTTGGCACGGCGGTGACGTCGGATCTGGTCGCAGGGAATGGAGATCATCTCGGAGGGTTTATCTGTCCAGGGATGCCCCTCATGCGCAATCAGCTGCGCACGCATACTCGGCGCATTCGCTATGACGACGAGGCTGCGGAGCGGGCCTTGCTTGATATGGCTCCCGGGCGCTCGACCGTCGAGGCGGTAGAGCGGGGCTGTCTTTTGATGCTTCGGGGCTTTGTCCAGGCTCAAGTTCAATTGGCGGCTGAGTATCTTGGCGAGGAGTTCGAAGTCTTTCTCACCGGCGGTGACGCGCTCTTGGTGCGTGATGTGCTGCCGCGCGCAAGAGTGATGCCTGACTTGGTATTTGCTGGTTTGGCTATTGCCTGTCCATTGCATTGAGGTTGATCCATGCGTTGGTTGTTTCTGTTTCTCCTGGTTCTCAATCTCTTCTACTACGTCTGGCATCAGCAGCAGGCACCGTTGCGGCCGAAGGAAGTGGAGACGCTTTCGCTATACAAGGGTGGGCAGCAGGACATTCGTCTGCTCAGTGAGTCCGGTGACGTTCAACCAAAGCGTAGCGTTGCGCTCGCGGCGCCAGCCGAAGAGACCGTATGTCTTTTTCTTGGAGGCTTCGAGCGTGAGGAGCAAGCTCGCGAGCTGGAGCAGCGCCTGATCAGTCTGGACGTGCGTTCGACGGTAAAGCCTGTAGATGCGGCTGCGGGTACTGACTATTGGGTCTATCTCGCGCCGCTGGCTTCGAGGGAGGCCTCCTTGCGCCAGCTCAAGGAGCTTCAGGCGCGGAAAATCGATAGCTACATCGTGACCCAGGGCGATCTGGTCAATGGGATTTCTCTAGGAATCTTCCCTCGCATGGATTCTGCAGAGAGCGTTATGCAGCGCTTGCGCGATGCCGGCTATGAGCCTTTTATGCGGGAATTGTCCCGTGCGCACCGTGATTATTGGGTGCGCGTAGCACCTGAAAGCCGCAGGCTGGTTGGTGATCCGCTGCTCGAGCAACTGTCCCGAGATTTTTTTGGATTAAAACATCAACTTATGCCGTGCGAAGGTGTTGCATCTCCTCGTTAGCTTGAATAGAATGGCGCCCGCTTCGCAGGATGGCCCAAAAGGCTGGGTTGCGAAGCTGCTGTCGAATGAAGCTAACCTCAAGATTTTAATGAGAAAAAGCTTGACAGTAGGGTGGCAGAAGATGAGAATGCCGCCTCCCTTGGAGGGGTTCCCGAGCGGCCAAAGGGATCAGACTGTAAATCTGACGTCATAGACTTCGAAGGTTCGAATCCTTCCCCCTCCACCAGATTCAAAGCGAGAGCTGCAGGCTCCGCGGGTATAGTTCAGTGGTAGAACCTCAGCCTTCCAAGCTGATGATGCGGGTTCGATTCCCGCTACCCGCTCCAGGTTTGCTGTTGTCGTAATGTGTTTGGCTCATGTAGCTCAGCTGGTAGAGCACACCCTTGGTAAGGGTGAGGTCAGCGGTTCAAATCCGCTCATGAGCTCCATCTTAACAAAGGCAGATATGAAAATATCTGCCTTTGTTTTAATGGTTGCGTAACTCGCTCAACTCTTGATGGGAGACGTTTTCGATGGCTAAAGAAAAGTTCGAACGTAACAAACCGCACGTCAACGTTGGCACCATCGGTCACGTTGACCATGGCAAGACCACTCTGACTGCTGCTCTGACCAAGGTCTGCTCCGA
>NZ_AUIE01000054.1 GCF_000423545.1 Metapseudomonas resinovorans DSM 21078 | reverse complement strand
CCAGAAACCATCCTGGCCCGCTTCATACACCACGACCACTCTGGCGGACGCCGGCAACGCCCAGAGCGCGCGCGTCTCCGCGATCGTTTGCACCACCTGCTCCAGGCGCGCCAGGGGCTGCGGTGCGTCGACTGTCTTCAGCCGGGGGTTGCGCCGGGCATCGCTCAGCGCCACTTTCCAACTGGCCTTGGCCAACTCCAGCGCCACTGCCAGGACCGGTTCATTCGCACTATGCTGTTCAACGTAGGCCGTTCGCATGTCGATTCCTCCTCTGGGCCAAACCTTCTATCCCCCGGATTAAGAATCGGCGTGCGGGCGGCCTTTGCATAGGATCTACAGTGCTCGGTCACGCTGGGATCAAACCGCCATCGCCGCCCGGATATCCGCCGCCAGCTCGCGCACGCGGTCCATTTCGGTATCCCAGGAGCACATGAAGCGGGCACCGCCGGCGCCAATGAAGGTGTAGAAGCGCCAGCCCTTGGCGCGCAGGTATTCCAGCGCCGGCTCGGACATCTGCAGGAACACGCCGTTGGCTTCCACCGGGAACATCAGGCTGACGCCGGGCACGTCGGCCACCAGCTCGGCCAGCAGTTGTGCACAGGCGTTGGCATGCTTGCCGTAGTGCAGCCAGGCGTCGTCCTGCAGCAGGCCCACCCAGGGCGCTGCGAGGAAGCGCATCTTCGAGGCCAGTTGGCCGGCCTGCTTGCAGCGGTAGTCGAAGTCCTCGGCCAGGTCGCGGTTGAAGAAGAGAATGGCCTCGCCCACCGCCATGCCGTTCTTGGTGCCGCCGAAGCAGAGCACATCCACCCCGGCCTTCCAGGTCAGGTCGGCCGGCGAGCAGCCGAGGAAGGCGCAGGCATTGGAGAAGCGCGCACCGTCCATGTGCAGGTTCAGGCCCAGCTCCTTGCACACCTGGCTGATGGCGCGGACTTCCTCGGGGCGGTAGACGGTGCCCACTTCGGTGGCCTGGGTGAGGGTGACCACGCGGGGTTTGGGGTAGTGGATGTCCTGGCGTTTCAGGGCGATCTCGCGGATCGCCTCGGGGGTCAACTTGCCGTCGGTGGTCTTGGCCAGCAGCAGCTTGGAGCCGTTGGAGAAGAACTCCGGCGCGCCGCATTCGTCGGTCTCGACGTGGGCGGTCTCGGAGCAGATCACGCTGTGGTAGCTCTGGCACAGGGAGGCCAGGGCCAGGGAGTTGGCGGCGGTACCGTTGAAGGCGAAGAAGACTTCGCAGTCGGTCTCGAACAACTGGCGGAAATGGTCGGAGGCGCGGGCCGTCCACTGGTCCTCGCCATAGGCGCGCTCATGGCCGTGGTTGGCCTCGGCCATCGCGGCCCAGGCCTCCGGGCAGATACCGGAGTAGTTGTCGCTGGCGAATTGCTGGGTCTGGTCGGTCATGTCCTGGTCCTTCTGTCCGTTCGCCTGCAGGCACAGGCGTATGGAAGCTAACTTTACGCCAGGTTTGACGCGCGGGATTCGCTCGAGGCGACATCCTTTTCTGCCAGCGGCGCCTGGTCAGGAACCGGGAACTCAACCCTCACAAGGCACCTCAGAACCCAATAGCGCGCTTCAAGGCGACGCCCCACCCAGGAAGGAGAACCGCCATGCGTTACGCAACCCTGATCGCCCTGTTCGTTCCCGCCCTGTTCGGCTTGCCGGTCGTTGCCGCCGAGTGGCCCAGCGGCGAGCGCGACCACTTCATCGAGGAGTGCAAGACCAGCGCCCAGGCCAGCATCGCGCAGGACAAGCTGCAGCGGTACTGCAGTTGTGCGGCCGATCAGGTCAGCAGCGAGTTCAGCAGCACCGAGCTGGAAACGTTGAAGGATCAGAAGACCCCACTGCCTGAACAGACCCACCAGCGCCTGCTGAAGGTTTCCCAGGCCTGCCTGAGCCAGCTGAACGATTGATCAAAATTTGATCGGTCGGCGGCGGGCCAGGCAAGACGCGGGCTGTGTGGCCGATCCCACAGTTTGTCCACAGGACCGTCCACGCTTTGTGGGGATAGACCTCAGTCGGCCGGCTGCCAGGCGGCGGCACGCTCGCGGATATCGGCGGGGAAGGCACGCGCCCGGCGCACCTGGGTATCCAGGTGAACGCCCACCAGGGTGGTGACGGCGGCGATCTCGCCGGTTTCGTCGTTGCGCATCTCATGACGGAAGCGGATCGACTTGTCCTTCATCTCCAGCACCTGGGAGTGGATGGATACGACATCGCCTGCGTGCAATTCGCGGCGGTACTCGATCTGCTGTTCCACCGCCGCCATGCCGGCGTTCTCCTCGCGCAGGCGCGACGGTGCCAGGCCCAGCAGCGTGAAGAGCTGCCAGGTGGCCTCGTCGAACTTGCCGACGTACCACATCACGTTCATGTGGCCCATGTGGTCGCAGTGCCAGGGATAGACCGCGCCGCGATAGGTGAGGGTGTCGCTCATGTCAGGCTGCCTCGTTCTGCTTGGAGTGACTGAAATCCGCCAGCACCTGGGGGAACTGGTTGATCACGATGGAGAGATGGCCTTCCTGTGGGTAACTCCGCAGGTGCGCTTGTGGCAGCCGCGCCTGCAGGTGGCGGCCCATGACCGCCGGTACATGACGATCCAGGCCGCTCTGATAGAGGTGCACCGGCACCTGGATCTCCTCCAGGGCGAAGTGGCGGGGTGAGGCGATCAGCGCAGCTTCCGTGCAGGCGCCGCGGATGCCCTGGCGATAGGCTTCGGCGAGAAACGCCGCGAAATCCCCGGCGGCCTCCGGGGCGGCTGCCAGCAATTGGCGGTCCGGTTCGGCCAGCAGTCCGGCTAGCGCCTTTACCGCCCGTTCCGAGTTATGCCTGAACAGCAGGCTGTCCAGCGCCAGGAGCGGACTGGCCAACCTGGGGTGGACCCGGGCCAGGCCGAACATCAGTTTGAGTGCCGGGAGTTGCGCCGTGCGCAGTTCGGGAATGTCCATCGGCCCCATGCCGGCCAACAACCCGACGTAGTTCAGGCGCTCACCCATCTGATGGGCACAGGCAAGCGCATAGGGGCCGCCACAGGACACCCCGAGCACGCCGAAGCGCCGGTGGCCGAGGGTATCGGCCATGAAGGCCACGTCCTCGGCCCAGCCGAGGATGCTGCGACCAGCCTGGTAGTCGGACCAGCCGAAACCGGGCCGATCCGGCGCCACCAGGCAGACGTCTGCCTCCAGGGCTTGTTCATGGTGCAGCGCGGCTTGCAGACGGCTGCCGGGAAAACCATGGAAGTAGTAGAGCGGGCGGCCTTCGCTGGCGCCGTAGAGTTGGTAGGCCAGGGTGCGGCCGTCTGGCAGCCGCAAGCGCCGGGGCCGGGCATCGGGTCGTGTCATGGGGAATTCGGTTCAGCGTTGGTTGCGGGAATGGGCCCCGGCGAGCAGCCGGTCGGTGGCGACGATGGCGCGGCTGTGCTGGCCCTCGCCAATCAGGCCGCCCTCGTCGAAGGCTTCGACCTTGAACAGGTAGAGCTTGCCTTCCTGACCGAGGAAGGTGGCGCGGGCCGATACGCGGACGCCCACCGGGGTGGCGCCGAGATGGCGGATATCCACACCGACGCCCACCGAGAGCTGGCCGTCCTGCAGCAGGGGGCGCATGCAGCGCGATGCGGCCAGCTCCATCAGGGCGATCATGCGTGAGGTGGCGAACACCTCGGGGAAATCGTCGTCAGGGGAAAGAGGCAGGGCCTTGGCGGTGTCGCTGGGCAGGACGATGAAATCAGCCTCTGCCTGGGTGCCGGGATTCATGGGGCGGGTCTCCGTTGTTCTTGTGACTTGAACGTTAGCCTGGGTTTCGGGCTGCTCATAATTTGAACGGAAACTTTTATACCAGCAGCCAAAGCCGGGGTTGGCACGGGTTACAAAATTTAATCGTGTGTTTAATTTCTCCCAAGCTGTGCAGTTATTGATCAGCTTCGGCAAAGGCCCCGGCCACCGGGCCCCTGGCCGGACGCTCACACCTTATCCACAAGCCCCTGCACAGATTCTGGGGGCAGCTCTTTCTACAAGTGGCTGAAATGGCTCAAGAATTGACCATTCGGCTGGAAGCGGCGCCGTGCCTGGGGCAGGGCGGTGGCTCTACAGCTTATCCACAGCATGATCCCCGGTTTCTGTGGGTGAGGCGGTGGAGGGGGGCATTTTCGGGTCGGATACGGACAGATTCCCCCGGCGTTGGATCGGGAGAATCGCCGTAGGGAAGGGCAGGCCTGTGGCCCGCATCGCGAATGAGTTCGCTCCCACCTATCGCTCCTACATTGCCTCAATCGGGGAACCGGCATGGCCATCAGCGTGTTCGACCTGTTCAAGATCGGTATCGGCCCTTCCAGCTCGCACACCGTGGGCCCGATGCGGGCGGCGGCGCTGTTCGCCACGGCGCT
>NZ_AUIE01000053.1 GCF_000423545.1 Metapseudomonas resinovorans DSM 21078 | reverse complement strand
AGCGACCGTGGCAGCCAGTACGTCTCTATTCGCTACACCGAGCGGCTGGCAGAGGCCGGCATTGAGCCCTCAGTTGGCAGCAAGGGCGATAGCTACGACAACGCCTTGGCCGAAACCATCAACGGGCTGTACAAGGCCGAGCTGATTTACCGTCAATCATGGAAGAGCCGCGAAGCTGTTGAGATGGCGACTTTGAAATGGGTGCACTGGTACAACCACCAACGCTTGCTGAGCTCAATCGGATATATCCCGCCCGCGGAGGCTGAGGCAAACTTCTACCAGCAACAAGCAGGTCAGGCCATGGCGGCCTGACTTAAACGAAACGGCCTCTACAAAAGCCGGGGCGATTCAGTACTCCATGCGCCAGGCCATCGAGGAAGGTTTCATCCTCGATGTGCTGCAGAACTACACCACCTACAGCGCCGCCTGGAAGATCGCCCACCCGGACGGCGACGACGAGGAAGTGGACTCGAAGAAGGCGCGCATGAAGCTGGCGCGCTGGGTACGCCTGCATCCGTACAACATCAGCCAGAAGGTGGAGGTGATCGTCGAGCACTTCCGCGCCAATATTCGTCACCTGCTGGGCGGCCAGGCCAAGGCGATGGTGGTCACCAGCAGCCGGCAGGAGGCGGTGCGCTACCAGTTAGCTGTACAGGCCTATGTGAAGCAGATGGGTTACGGCGACGTGCATCCGCTGGTGGCCTTCTCCGGCAGCGTGATGCCGGACGGGGTGATCCCCGAAGAGGTGACGGAAAGCAGCAGCCTGCTCAACCCCGGCCTGAACGGGCGTGACCTGGCGGAAGCCTTCGACACCCAGGACTTCAACGTGATGATCGCCGCCAACAAGTACCAGACCGGTTTTGATCAGCCCAAGCTGTGCGCCATGTACGTGGACAAGAAGCTGCAGGGCGTGGACTGCGTGCAAACCCTGTCGCGCCTGAACCGCACCTTTGGCGATAGCAAGCCGACCTTCATCCTCGACTTCTTCAATGACGCCCAGGACATTCTCGACGCGTTCCTGCCGTACTACACCAAGGCCGAGCTGACCGATGTGACCGACCCGCAGCTCATCTATGACCTGCAGAAGAAGCTGGATGCCGAGGGCATCTACCACTGGGAAGAGGTGGCGGCCTTCGCCATCGCTTTCTTCGACCCCAAGGCCGCCGCCAGCAAGCTCAGCTACTACTGCGCGCCGGCCAAGGAGCGTTTTGCCAAGCGCTACAAGCTGGCCCAGGAGTCACGCCAGCAGGCGCTGGACTTCAAGCGTACCGCCGAACAGAACGGCGACAGCGCTGGTGTGAAGAAGGCCGAGGCTGCAATCAAGGAAGCGGGTGAGCAGGTTGATCAGCTCGACCTGTTCAAGAAGAACCTGCAGAGCTTTGTGCGCCTGTACGAGTTCCTCGCGCAGATCATCCCCTATGAGGATCGCGAGCTGGAGCAGCTGTGCGTGTATGCCAAGCACCTGCATCCGCTGCTGCGGGTGGATCGTCTGGATCAGGACGACGTTGACCTGGGCGAGCTGCAATTGAGCCACTACCGCCTGAGCAAGCGCGCCGAACATCAGCTGCGTTTGAGTGAAGAGCAAGGTGATTACGGCCTTGACCCCGCCAGCGCGCTCGGCAGTGGTAAGGCCCATGACCCGGAGAAGAAGCGGCTGTCGGAAATCATCGAGGCGTTGAACGATATCTTTGGCGCCGAGGTGAGTGATGAGGATCAACTGCAGTTCCTCACCGGCATCGCCAATCGCATCAGTCGCCAGGAGGATGTGATGGCCCAGGTCAACAACCACTCGGTCGAGCAGGTGATGCACGGCCTGTTCCCCAAGCGTGTGCTGGACACCGTGCTGGACGCCATGACCGACCACGAGAAGCTATCGCTTGAAGTGCTGGATAACGAGACCAAGAGCCGGGCCTTTGCCCTGGTGATCTTGAAGATGTTGAAGTCTGCAGCGAGCCTCGATGAGGACGCACTGCGCAGCACCTGATGGCTTGCTGGCGGGACGGATGCCACGGACAAGGAGTGAAGATGTCGATTCCGGATTTTCAAAGCGTCATGCGCCCGGTACTGGCAACGGTGCAAGACGGTGCGCCACTGCAACTCAGCGTACTGCGCGAGCGCGTTGCCGATCAGTTCCAACTGACTGAGGACGAGCGTAAAGAGCGTCTGCCGTCGGGCCAGCAAACGGTGATCAACAATCGTGTGGGCTGGGCTCGAACCTACCTGAACAAGGCCGGCCTTCTGACCATACCGGCTAAGGGCATGGTGCAGATCACTGCGCGTGGCCGCGACGTGCTGGCCAACGGCCCCGACCGCATCACGGTGAGCTGGCTGAAGCAGTTCCCCGAGTTCGCCGACTTCCATACCGCCAAGCCTGCGGCAGCGGATGCGCCTGCGGTGCTGGAGCTCGATGCTGCTGAGACGACCCCGGACGAACAGTTGGCCGAGGCCCATCAGGCGTTGCTGCAGTCGCTGGCCGATGAGCTGTTGGCGCAGGTCCGAGCGGCGACGCCGAGTTTCTTCGAGCAACTGGTGGTCGATTTGATGTTGGCCATGGGCTACGGCGGCTCACGCAAGGAAGCCGGCAAGGCGACCCAGGCCACGAACGACGACGGCATCGACGGCATTATCAAGGAGGACAAGCTCGGCCTTGACGTGATCTACCTGCAAGCCAAGCGCTGGAGCAACACGGTGCATCGTCCCGAGATCGACAAGTTCATCGGGGCGCTGACCCGTCAGCGGGCGCGGAAGGGTGTGTTCATCACCACGTCGGAGTTCTCCCAGGGGGCCCGTGAAGCGGCGCTGGGGTTGGATATCAAAGTGGTGCTGATCGATGGTGTTGAGCTCGCCCGGCTGATGGTGGAAAACAACCTGGGGGTAAGCGTCAAGCAGGTGTATGAGGTGAAGCAACTCGACAGCGACTATTTCGCAGAAGAGTGAGCTAGGGCAAAGCACATCTCCCCGAAAAGGGTAGCTGGACAGAGGCGCGGCTCCAGGAGCGCTTCCAGCTGCCTGCGGGCAGCAAAGTGTCCAAACGTAGGGTCAATGGCGCTCTGTTGAGACGCGCGTTCACAGCTTACGTGCGCTCCACGCCAGCAATGCGCTGGCATGAATTACGACGTCACCCATTGATGCAACCCGGCCCTTGTGCACCGGATTATCCGCAACCATCTCCACCTGATCATTCCCGGCCAACTGCAAGCGCCGGATGAACAGATGCCCCGCCCAGGTGATCAGGTAAACCCCATCCCCCACGAACTCGTTCACCCCGCAATCGACAATGACCGGGTCGCGGTCACTGAGGGTGCCCTCCATGCTTTGTCCCCACTGGGTGACGACGGCCAAGTTGGCAGCACGGGTGTAGTTGACGCCTTGTTCCCGCAGGAATGTCTCGCTGACGGTGATGCTGTGCACGGCCTCGCTGTAGTCGGCGGGCAGCTTTCCATCGGGCGCTAGGGCCTGGAGATCGAGATGGGGAATGCAGATTTCGCCTTCACCTGCGGCGTTTCGAGGCGATGCTAGAGGGGACTCACCGATGGCCGGGGGGCTGGGTTTGAGGCTTTCCGCTAGCGCCTGGGCGATGCGTTGCTTGGCGGCATTGTTGAGGCTTTTGCCGGCATGCTTTTTCAGCATTTCCAGGATCAGGGCGGTGGTTGCGTCTCTCGCTTCGCTGGCGCGGGCTGTTCGTGCATAGGAGCCGATGGTGACTGTGCGTGCTTCGTCATTTACGAGCCAACTGACATCGCACTCCAGTGCTTTTGCGAGTGCGATCAGGTTCTTCCCGCTGACCTTGTTGGCGCCCGTGGTCCAGTGGGTGACGGCACCTTTGGAGACGCCTACGAGTTGAGCCAACTCGGCGGCACTCAAGTGCAGCGCCTGCATGCGCGATCTGATGCGGTCGGGGAAGTCCATGGTTAAGGATGCTAAACACCGCATGGTTTAGATTCCTTGTCATGGTCTGTTTATTTTCCTAAACTCAGAGAGTTTAGTTTGCCTTCCTCTTTCTGTAGCGGCTTTCAGATTCTTGCGACCTCGATCTATGCACGGACAGCTCGTTGAATGGACCCAAGACATTGCCGGCGTATTGGCACGGCCTCCCGGCCGCGCTCAGTTACAAGCACTGGCCGACTGGCTACAACGCTTGGCCTTCGCTGATCACATTGCACTGTTCATTCATGAAGGGCGTCATCCGCCGCTGGCGCTGTTCGACACCATTCCACCGAACCTGCGTCAGCTGTTCGTTGGCGACTACCAGGCCGGCCCGTACCTGCTGGACCCGTTCTACCTGGCCTGCGTATTCGGCCAGGTCGATGGGCTGTACAGCATGCGGCGGCTGGCGCCGGAGCGCTTCTACACCACGTCGTACTACTGCAGTTACTACCGCTACCTGGGTTTGAGTGAGCAGCTCGGCTTCATCATCAGTCTGGGTGAGCAGGGCGGCGCGGTGTTATCGCTGATGCGGCTGCGGGGCGGTGCGGCCTTCAGCGATGGGGAGATGCAGCTGTTGCGCAGTGCGGCACCGGTCGTCGAACAGGTCGTGCGTGCGGCTTGGGAGGTGTATCGGCAGCCGCGCCCGCAGGCTCGCTCTGGTGTGGACGACAAGGTGGATGAGGCATTTGAGCAGTTCGGCCGTGGTGTGTTGACGGTGCGGGAGTGCGAGGTGGCGCGGTTGTTGTTGGAGGGGCACTCGAATCGTTCGGCTTCGCAGCAGCTGCGGATCGCGCCGGGGACAGTAAAAGTGCACCGGCGGAATCTGTACGAGAAGCTGGAGATTGGCAGTCAGTCTGAGTTGTTGGCGTTGTTCGTGCGGGAGTTGAAGAGGGGCTGAGGGAGGCGAAGTCCGTCAGCAGGGGATGGACTCGCGGGGGGCTGCGTTGCCCTTTGCGAATGAATTCGCCCCCACAGATGGAGAAGGGCTGTGCTTGCAGGCTGGTTGGAGCGCCGGAAGCGCCTTCCGCCATAATGACGCGGTACGCAACGAAAGAGGCCCCTGATGCCAACCCCGTCCCTACAGGTCAAGAGGGCCTATTACGCCAAGGCGCGCTAATCCAATTACGCGGCCAGCTTGCGTTTGGAGGGCTTCGACACGACGCCTGCCGATGCTGAGCACTTCGGCGACCTGAGCGTGCTGAATCCTCATCTTCGATCGCTGCATCGGTCCGCCGATTGCCTGAGCGCCCGGCTTCAGCAATGAGCTGCAAGGTCATCGTTTCACTCATTCCCTTCTACGAATCTGCTTCGTCCCCATCGCGCGCTTCGTGAGTCTCGAGGTGCGGGTTTGTCTCGCGTTATTGGCCTCTACGAAGTATCTGACAGCCCTGCGAGGTGGCCCGTACCTCAGTCGGCATAGGCGCCTTCCGCGAGGGCGTTGATAGCCTCGGCCCATCAATCAAGTCGCGCGGGGAAAACCACGATGAGCGAGCCAACGCTCTACATCGGCGGGCGTTGGGTGGCTCCGAGGCTCAGGCAGCGGTTCTGCAGCGTTGATCCGGCCCTGGAGAAACGCATCATGGAATTGGGGGCGGCTGGCGCGGAGGATGTTGACCTGGCCGTTCAAGCTGCCCGAACGGCCTTCAATTGTGGCTGGGCGCAGATGCCCGGCAGCGAGAGGGCAGGGTACCTGGATGCGCTGGCCGATAATCTGGAGCTGCGCCAGGAGACCTTGGCGGAGTTGGAGGTTCGCGACAACGGTAAGCCCTTGCGCGAGGCGGTAGCAGATGTGGCCGATGCCATCGAGTGTTTCCGCCGCTACGCGGGTCTGGCGCGGGAGCTGGACGAGCGTCAGGACCAGCCGCTGCGCCTGATTGACTCACGTTTCAGCTGTCGTATTCGCCACGAGCCGTCGGGAGTGGTGGGGCTGATCATCCACTGGAGTTTTCCGTTGCTGATGGCGGCGCGGACGATTGCACCTGTGTTGGCGGCAGGGGCGACATGCGTGGTCGTGCCGTCGGAGCTCACGCCACTGACTGCCCTGGAGTTGGGGCTGGCAGCGAGCCGCGTCGGGCTCCCTCCCGGGGTGCTCAACATCCTGTCGGGTTTCGAGGGGCAGACCGACCGGGCCTTGGTTCGGCACCCGGGCGTGGACAGGCTGTCCTTCGGTCGTTTGCCGCTCGGGGTCCAGACGCCCTCGACCGCCCTGGCCGGGGGAAGGGGGTTGGGTTTGGGGTCAAGCGGCAAGGCGGCCTGCATTCTGTTCGATGACGTCGATGTAGACGCCGCGGTGGAGTGGATAGTGCTCGGCGCCTTCCTCAACCAGGGGCAGGCCGCTGGTTCCATTGCGCGACTGGTGGTTCAGGAGAGCATTGCGCCTCGCCTGCTGGAGCGGCTGGTTGAGTCAGTGCGCGGTATGCGTCTGGGCCCAGGGATACTGGCGGGGGTTCAGATGGGGCCTCTCGTCAGTGCCAGGCAGCATCGGAAGTTCATGACGGTGATCCAGCACAGCCAACGGGCTGCGAAGTTGCTCATTGGTGGAAGACGCCCGGCTCACTTGCCGGTCGGCCACTTCGTTGAGCCGACCATCTTCGATGAGCCCGACATCAGGCATGAAATCTGGCGCGAGGGCATCTCTGGCCCGGTGTTCTGCGTAAAGCGCTTCAAGACCGAAGCGGAGGCTCTGGCTCTGATAAACCACGGCAGCCATGACCTGGCGACCGCGGTGTTCTCCGTTGACCTGGAGCGTGCTACCCGCATCGCCAACGGCCTGCGTGCCGGGGTGGTCTGGGTCAATTGCTCGAACCCGGCTTTCATCCGGGAACCCTGGGGGCTGGAGAGCTATCTGGAGAGCAAGCAGATCATCTGTCACGACAATGCAGAACGCTTGGGCTGGTACTCGAGGTGGGGGAGTGCGGGCAGCTCCGACGGCTTCGTTGATAACAACAATAAGGAGGCGACTCAATGGACGGGGCTGTAATGCGACGTGGTTTGAATACGCGGCATATCCGATTCATTGCCCTGGGCTCAGCCATCGGCACGGGGTTGTTCTACGGCTCGGCGGCGGCCATCCAGTGGGCGGGGCCTTCGGTGTTGCTGGCCTACCTGATTGGCGGCCTTGTGGTTTACCTGGTGATGCGCTCTTTGGGGGAAATGGCTGTGCGCTCGCCGGTGGCTGGCTCCTTTGGCCAGTACGCAAGCTGGTATCTGGGCCGCTACGCGGGGTTCCTAACCGGCTGGACCTTCGCTTTCGCTGTGGCGATGGTGTGTCTGGCTGACGTAACGGCCTTCGGCATTTATATGGGGCTGTGGTTTCCCGATACGCCGCGCTGGATCTGGGTATTGGGCATCGTTTGCTTCATTGCAGCGTTGAACCTGTGCAACGTGCGGGTGTTTGGCGAGTTGGAGTTCTGCCTGTCGCTGATCAAGGTGCTGGCCATCGTCGCCATGATCACGGCCGGTTTGGGCGTGCTGCTGCTGGGTATTCGGCTGGGCGATGGCTCGGGCGGGGCGCCGGCGCTCAGTAACCTCTGGACCCATGGTGGATTCTTCCCCAATGGTGTCGAGGGCATGGTGGCGTCTTTCACCATCGTGATGTTCGCCTTCAGCGGTATCGAAGTGATTGGTCTCACGGCAGGAGAGGCGAAGGACCCGCAACGGATGATTCCCAAGGCCATCAACTCTGTGCCGCTGCGCATCCTTCTGTTCTACGTGCTCACGCTGTTGGTGCTGATGGCGCTGTATCCCTGGCCGAAGATCGGCAGCCAGGGCAGCCCCTTCGTCCAGATATTCAGTGGGCTTGGAATCGATTCGGCTGCCAGCATCCTCAACCTGGTGGTGATCTCGGCAGTGGTATCCGCGATCAATAGCGACATTTTCTGCACGGGGCGGATGCTCTATGGCATGGCTGCGGCCGGCCATGCGCCGGCAGCGTTCGGGCGATTGTCGCGCCATGGCGTGCCCTGGATGACCGTGGTGGTGATCGCCGTCGCGCTGCTTCTGGGTGTACTGCTCAACTATCTGGTGCCGGATGAGTTGTTCCTGACATTCGCATCCCTGGTGACGTTCGCAGGAGTATGGGTGTGGCTGATGATCCTGCTCTCCCAGGTGGCGATGCGTCGGCGCCTTGGTGATGTGGAGGTCGCGAAGCTTCACTTCCGGGTGCCGTTCTGGCCTTACGGGCAGTACTTCGCCATTGCCTTCATGGTGTTCATTTTCGTCGTTTTGGGCATTTTCCCCGAGACGCGAGTGGCGCTCTATGTGGGCGCCGTCTGGCTGGTGCTGCTCTCGCTCGCTTACTGGCGTTGGGTGCGGCCGAAGGAAGTTGAACCACGTGCGCTTGAGTTGTCCTGACAGGAATGGCGGCCCATTGCTCTGTCGATGCGCATTACCTCGGGAAAAAGGAGTCCTGCATGACGCGGCACAATTATGAGTTCGAGCTCCCCCAGTCGACGATCGAGGCGTTCCAGCGTGACGGTGCGGTTTGCATCCGCCAGTTGTTCACGGTCGATGAAGTTGCGCTGCTGGAGCTGGGTATCGAAATCAACCTCGCCTCACCCAGCAACAGGGCCAAGGTGGCCAGTAGCCCGGATGATCCGGGCTGGTTCTTCGAGGATTTCTGCAACTGGCGAGATATAGAGGAGTACCGGCGCTTCATCTTCGAGAGTCGGGTGGGCTCGGTAGCGGCGCAACTGATGGGCGGAGGCAGTGCTCGCCTGTACCACGACCACTTGCTGGTGAAGGAGCCGAATACCCGCCAGCGCACGCCGTGGCATCAGGACCAGCCCTACTACAACGTAGATGGAAAACAGAACTGCAGCATGTGGATGCCGGTGGACCCCGTGGCGCGGGAGTCGACGCTGGAGTTCGTGGCCGGTTCCCATCTGGGGCCCTGGCTCATGCCGCGGAGCTTCCTGGACAACCAGGCCCGCTGGTTCCCGGAGGGCAGCCTGGCTGACCTGCCGGACATCGAGGCGGACCGCTCGCGTTGGAATATCCTCGGCTGGGAGCTAGAACCCGGGGATGCGGTGTTCTTCCACATGCTGACGCTGCATGGCTCCGGCGGAGTAAGCGGAAAACGAAGACGGCGGGCATTCTCCTTGCGTTTTCTCGGCGAAGACATGCGCCATGCCTCTCGGTCCTGGAAGACGTCGCCGGAGTTTCCAGGGTTGATCGACCAGTTACCTGACGGTGCGCCTATGGAGCATCCGTTGTTTCCGGTTCTGTGGCCGAGGGGGCGGAACGGCGCCTGACCCGCTGTTATCTGAAGGGGCTGGACAGCGTCCGGCCCCTTCCAATTGCCTTGTCGTTTCCAGCAGGCGGCGTATTGTGAAAGGCATACTCCCGCATGGAGGTGTTGCTATGTTCCAGGTAATGCGAAATGGCGAGAATCGCGTAGACGTCGACTTTGCCGGAAAGCTCGATAGCGATGACATGCGCACAGCGATCGATCAGCTGTCGCAGCAGTCCGAAGGCATCGCCCATGGCCGAATGCTTTATCGGATAGGCAAGTTCGAAATGCCGACGCTGGGCGCCATGGCCGTTGAAGTCTCACACATTCCTCAGCTGTTCAAGGTCGTTCGCCGGTTCGACCGTATGGCGGTAGTGGCCGACAAGGGATGGGTGAGGAAGGTGAGCGAGGTCGAGGGGGCGCTGATTCCGGGGTTGACGATCAAGGCCTTCGGTTCGCAGCAGGCGGCGGAAGCTGAAGCCTGGCTGCAGCGCTGAAACCGTTGTATGCCACACCCCCTGTGCGCCGCCTTTGGGCGGCGCTTCTATATATAGGAAGAAGTCGGCGCTGCCGGTATTCAGGCGGCATGACAAAAAGGTTTCAATTAAGTATTGACGGCAGAATCTGCATCCCTATAATGCGCACCTCTTCCGGCGCAGTTGCCAAGAAAAACTCCTTGTAAATCAATGAGTTAAGTGGCTGGCGAAGGTGCTGGGAGGTTCCGCTTCGCAAGGTTCGCCACTGGCGAATGAAGTTGGAAAGGAGGTGTTGACAGCGTGATTGAGCGCTGTAGAATGCGCCTCCCGCTGACGAGAAGAGAGATCGGATCGGAGGCGCAAGCGGTTGAGTAGAAAAGAGATTTTCGAAAAACAGCTTGACAGTAAGAAAGGCTGCTGTAGAATGCGCGGCCTCGGTTGAGACGAAAGACTTGATCGAAACGCTCTTTAACAACTGAATCAAGCAATTCGTGTGGGTGCTTGTGAGGTAAGACTGATAGTCAACTGATTATCAGCATCACAAGTAACACTCGTGAATTCGAGAGTTTATTTGCGATTGCTGAGCCAAGTTTAGG
>NZ_AUIE01000052.1 GCF_000423545.1 Metapseudomonas resinovorans DSM 21078 | reverse complement strand
GTAAGCGCTGTGAGGCGTTGAGCTAACCAATACTAATTGCCCGTGAGGCTTGACCATATAACACCCAAACAATCTGGTGATTGTGGGTGCGACTGGTTGAAGTCGACAGACCGAAAATTGGCCTGAACCGCAAAAACAGACTGTCACATACCTGATTCGGGGTAGCGTCCCAGACGTTGCCCCAACCGAATTGCTTGACGACCATAGAGCGTTGGAACCACCTGATCCCATCCCGAACTCAGCAGTGAAACGACGCATCGCCGATGGTAGTGTGGAGCTTCTCCATGTGAGAGTAGGTCATCGTCAAGCTTCTATCCCAAACCCCCGAATCGTGAAAACGATTCGGGGGTTTGTCTTTGCGCCGGAAAAACTGGATCGAAAATTATCCCTAGCGACGTAGGCCGTTACCCTTTGCGGTATTAGGATGGCCGGGACTGCAGGCGTCGGCTGGCCAGCATCTTGCCTGGTCCAAGCCGCCACCCCCGCGAGACCCCGATACGTGAAACTCCATCAGATCAAGGCCTTGGTTGCCATCCATCGCGCCGGCAGCCTCAACGAAGCGTCGCAGATCCTGCATGTCACCCAGCCCGCGCTGGCCGTTCCATCAAAGACCTGGAAAGGGAGCTTGGGCTCACCCTGCTGCAGCGCTCCTACAAGGGCATGTCGCTGATCGAGGAAGGGCGGCGGGTAATCCGCCACGCCCAACTGGCAGTGGAGAGCCTGCGGCGCCTGCAGATCGAGGCCGAGAACATCCAGGCCATGACCGTTGGAGAAATTTCCATCGGTGTCACCTCTCTGACCGCCATGCTGGATGGGCTGGAGGAAAGCCTCACCGTCTTCCAGACGAAAAACCCCCCGCGTACGCCTCAAGCTGGTGGACCTGCGCCCCAGCCAGATCCTTCAGCGCCTGCGCGACGGTACCCTCGACTTCGCAATCACCTCGCAGCAGAACACCCAGCGGCTCAATCTCGACTGGGAAGCCCTTAACCGCATCCGTGGTGTGGTGGTCTGCAGCACCGACAACCCCCTGCGCCATTCCCGTTCCCTGCGCCAGTTGCAATACGCCAACTGGCTCAGCCTTGACGAGATCGACGACCGCTCCTCGCAGTTCTATCAGATGTTCGAGGTCAACGACATTCACGCGCCCCAGCGCATCATCGAGTGCTCCTCAGTGATGCTGGCGTTGCGGTTGCTGCGGCGGGGTGAAGCCTTCATGACCCTCAGCGAACTGGGCCTGGCCAACGTCATGCCGGGCGCGCTGAACACCAATCTGGTCCAGGTGAAGGTGGAAGAGATCATTCCCGAGTACCCCATCTACCTGGTCTGCATCGACAGGCATTCGCTTACCTCCCCGGCTCGGGACCTGTTCTACAGCCTCAAGGCCCGTCTGGCGGTCAGCGAGCTCGCCTTGCCCCAGGTCTAGAAGTGGTAGTAGACGCCTATCGCCACGTTGTGCGGATCGTCCCCGGGCTGCTCCAGTGGAATGCCTGCATGGCTGAGGGAAGACTGCGACTGGTTGTCGATCAGTGCCACCCGCAGGTACAGGGCGAGGTTGGATTGCAGGAAATGGTCGTAGCCCAGCATCACCCCGGTGGCATCCCGCTCACCGAACTCCAGGTCCCGGTGAACCAGCAGCAAACGCGCCACATCCGTCCGGCCTACGGGCGCCATTAATCCCAGGGTCCGGGCTTCCATGCTCGGCGTGGTGGCGTAGTCCACGTCCTGGCGCTGCCAGGTCAGGCTGGAGGCCAGCGGACCGAAGTCGTAGAACACCGATGCGCTGCTGTAGTGGTTGCGGGTCTGCCGGTTGTGGCCGTTGTCGTCCCAGGGGTCGCTCAGGTACTGGTTGTAGGAGCCAAGCAACATCAACGACGGCGAGTTGTACTGCAGCTTCACGCCCTGGCCGCGCAGGGTCTTCCCGGAGCTGGCCGTATCGTTGAAACCGAAGGTCATCGCTGTACCCAGGCTCCATCCCGCCAGCGACGGCGTTGTATAGGCCAGGGTGTGCTTGGGCAGCATGTCCAGGTAGAAGGCACCCTTACCCGGCGGCGGCAGGGTGAGGAAGGTATAGGGCGAACCGTAGACCGCCAGAAACGGGTCTGCGTAGGTAGGCGTCCCCATTCCGTAGGTCTTCCCGTATTCCACCTTGCCGAAGCGCTTGTTGCGCAGCGCCGCCACCGCCAGGCACAGGCTGCCGATCTGTTTCCAGTGCTGGTCCAAGGCTTGGCCGTTGAGGTTGAAGCCTTCTTCCACGTCCAGCTCCAGTACCGTCTCCTCGTCCAGGGCCTTACGCAGGTAAGCCCCCAGCTTATTAGTCCAGGCGCCGCCACCCTCCAGACGGAAGCCGCTGTGGTGCTCCGAGTTGTGATAACTGGTGAAGGCGCCCAGGGTCCCGTAGAGCGCCATGCGATCGTCAAAACCCTTGTCGACGTTGTAGTAGCCGAACCCCGACGCCACCCGCGCCAGGGCGGGAAAACCCTCGGCCGAGGCCTGCAAGGAAAGACCCATTCCCAGCGTCGGCGCTCGATCGGCCAGCGGTTCCAGAAAAGCCACGGTGGCCTGTGCCCTGGGCAATGCACTGGAGATGTACGACTTCACCATCTACAGCTTCTTTGCCGTGGTGATCGCGAAGAACTTCTTCCCGGTCCAGTCGGAAATGGCCTCGCTGCTGATGTCCATCACCACCTTCGGCGTCGGCTTCCTCATGCGTCCGGTGGGCGCTATGGTCATTGGCCGCTTCGCAGGCCGTCACGGGCGCAAGGCGGCCCTCAGTCTCACCATCGGCCTGTTGATCGGTCCGGTGGGCTGGTACATCCGCCGCTGCCTGCCGGAAACCCACGAGGCTGAGCCCGCCAACCAAAGGGGCCACTGGCGCAACCAGATCGATCTGCGTCATACCCTGCTGGCCATCGCCTATGTCGCCAGCACCTGCCTGGCGGTGATCACGCCCCTGGCCGGCCGTTTCGCCGACCGCCATGTACTGCGCAAGAAGCTGCTCGCCTGGACCATCACCTTACCGGTGATATTTGCCTGGCTCTGTTCCCTGAAAACCCCGGACGGGAGTGACCCCATGAATGCACTGATCCAACCCGGCGCCGAGCTGGACCTCGACGCCTTCGTCCAACTGCGCCGCGATATCCACCAAGCCCCGGAGCTGGGCGGCGACACCCCCCTTACTGCCGAACTGGTGGTCAGCAGGCTCGAAGCCTGGGGCTACGAGGTGCATAGCGGTATTGGCGGCCACGGCGTACTGCGTCGTGGCGAAGGTGGCCGGCGCCTGGGCCTGCGGGCCGACATGGATGCCTTGCCCATGCAGGAGAAGAACGACTTCGCCCATGCCAGCCACATACCCGGCCGGATGCATGCCTGCGGCCATGACGGCCACACCGCTATTCTGCTTGCCGCTGCCTGGCGCCTGACACGGGAACCCCGTTTCAACGGCACCCTGAATCTCATCTTCCAACCCGACGAGGAAGGGCTTTGTGGCGCCCGCGCCATGATGGAAGACGGACTGTTCCAACGCTTCCCCTGCGATGCCATCTTTGCCCTGCACAACATGCCCGGCATCCCGGTGGGCACCGCCGTGGTCCAGTCCGGTCCCACCATGGCGTCCTCGAAGCGTGTTGGGCTCCACATAAAGGGGCGTGGCGGCCACGGTGCCATGCCCGAGCTCGTGGTGGATCCGATACCGGTACTGGCCAGCCTGATCAACGCCATCCAGACCATCAAGTCGCGCAACCTCGCGGTGGAGGAGTACGCGGTCATCAGCATCGGCACGGTGGCGGCGGGAACCGTCTACAACATCATTCCCGACGATGCGCGGATGCTGGTCAGCGTGCGCACCGACACCCCCGCCACCCGGCGCAAGATCAACCAGCGGCTGGAAGAGATCGTCCGCGGCCACGAGCAGCTGTTCGGCGTCGAGATTGAACTGGAAATCACCCAGCTCGCGCCTGCACTGGTCAACAGCGAGGCGGAAACCGAGCTGCTGCGCACCAGCCTCACCCCGCTGTTCGAGCCAGGGCTTGTGCTGCCGCGCGCGGCCAAAGTGATGGGGACCGAGGATTTCGCCTGGATGCTTACCGAGGTGCCGGGTTGCTACTTCATGCTGGGCAACGGCGAGGGCGAATTCCACGGCTGCTCGGTGCACAACCCCCACTACGACTTCAGCGACGCGCTGGTTCGCATCGGCTCCGATTGCTGGGTCAAGCTGGCGGAGGACTACCTGGCCTGAAGCCGCCCCGGGGTGAAAGAGGCCCCGTCATACGGGCGATGTAAGAACTGTCATCAAATGGTCATGAAACTGTCTTAATTTGCGCGACGACGAACCCCCAAGGGGTTCGTGCCGTCGAGCGGCAGTTCCAGGCCCGCCTGGCTCCGGCTCGACGACAACCGGTCCTGCTTCGGAGCCATTCATGACCAACCCCACGACCACCCGCAGTGTGTCGCCACTTGGCACGCCTGGCATCTCGCCCATCAGCCTGTTCTTCAGCGCACTGTTCATCGCCGTCACTGGTTACTTCCTGTTCTGGGGCGTCGACTACGTCCAGGGCAACCATATCCTGCTGTTCGTCCTGGCCACGCTGTTCGGCGTGTTCATGGCCTTCAACATCGGCGGCAACGACGTCGCCAACTCCTTCGGCACCTCGGTGGGCGCTGGCACCCTGACCATCAAGCAGGCGCTGATCGTCGCCGCGGTGTTCGAGGTCTCCGGAGCTATCATCGCCGGTGGCCACGTCACCCAGACCATCCGCGGCGGCATCGTCGATCTGGGGGCGATGCAGGTAGCGCCGCTCGATTTCGTCTACATCATGATGTCGGCGCTGATCGCCGCCGCGCTCTGGCTGCTGTTCGCCACCAAGCGCGGCTACCCGGTCTCCACGACCCACTCCATCATCGGCGCCATCGTCGGCAGCTCTATCGCCCTCGGCATCCTGATGCAGGGAGGCGAGGCCGCCCTCGAACTGGTGCAGTGGGACAAGATCGGCGAAATCGCCATGTCCTGGGTGCTCTCGCCGCTGCTCGGTGGCCTGGTGGCCTACCTGCTGTTCAACCAGATCAAGAAACACATCCTGACCTACAACGAGCGTGCCGAAGATCGTCTGGAAGCCCTGCGGGAGCAGAAGCGCGCCCACAAGGCCCAGCACCAGGAAGGCTTTGACCGTCTCTCCGAGCTGCAAAAGGTCGCCTATACCCACGCCATGGCGCGCGACCAGCAGCTGATGAGCGACCGTGATTTCGACCCCGAGGACCTGGAGTCCGACTACTTCAAGGGCCTCTACCACCTGGATCGCCAGCGTGAAGACATCGCCTCCCACCGCGCCCTGGAAACCTGGGTGCCGCTGGTGGCTGCCATTGGTGCGATGGTCATTGGCTCCATGCTGCTGTTCAAAGGCCTGAAGAACCTCGAACTGGGCCTCACCACCCTTAACAGCTACCTGCTGCTGGGCATGATCGGCGTCGGCGTGTGGATGTCCACCTACGTCTTCGCCCGGTCCCTGCGGGACGAACCCCTGGGCCGCGCCACCTTCCTCATCTTCAGCTGGATGCAGGTGTTCACTGCCTGCGGCTTCGCCTTCAGCCACGGCGCCAACGATATCGCCAACGCCATTGGCCCCTTCGCCGCCATCATCGACGTGCTGCGCACCGGTGAGACCGGCTCCCAGGCGGCCATCCCCACCGTCGCCATGATCACCTTCGGCGTGGCGCTGATCGTCGGCCTCTGGTTCATCGGCAAGGAAGTGATCCAGACCGTGGGCCACAACCTCACCCAACTGCATCCGGCCTCAGGCTTCTCCGCCGAGCTGGCTGCTGCCGCGGTGGTGATGGCGGCCTCGGTCATGGGCCTGCCGGTATCCAGTACCCACATCCTGATCGGCGCCGTGCTCGGGATCGGCCTGGTCAACCGCCAGACCAACTGGGGCCTGATGAAGCCCATCGGCCTCGCCTGGATCATCACCCTGCCCGCCGCCGCGCTGCTCAGCGCCGGTGCCTTCCTGGTGCTCCGAAACCTGTTCTGATGCCTTGGCGTTGGTGGGCGGCGGTACCTTGGTGCTGGCGCAGTGGAGCCTCGATTCTCGTGGGCTCCCCCATCAGCGGCCGGCCTCCCGACGGGCCGCTTTCCGCGCTGCGGCCACCAGGTCGCAGGCATCGGTCAGCAGCAACTGCGCGGAATCGGCGATGTGCATCAGGTCGCGTCCATCCACCTCGCCCGGCGTCATGCTTGCCACGCTGTGCAACAGGCCCCGGGCCGCGTTCAAGCGCATATCCGCGCAATCCTGCAGCTCCACATGCCTAGCTGGTCAGTCAGAACAGGACTCTGAGTCGACTGGTTTGTAGTGGCAATGTGCTGCATCTCTCTGTAAATTCCGCGCGTGGCTGGATGTCAAAATGCCACCGTCAAGAAGTTTGATCGGCAAGGAGCCGTCATGCACAGATCGTTTCGCCTTACGGCGCTCAGTTGCGCCTTTCTTACGGCAGCTGGCTGCTCCAGTCAGCAAATGCAAGACCTACAGGAATCCGTTAATAGCGTTGGCAAAGACTATGGTATGGCAGTTCTTTGCGGCGTCGGCGTCGTTGGTGGCGCTGCTGCAGGGTATGCCCTGAAGGGTAAAGACGGTGTCCTTGCTGGTGTCGCCGTTGGTGGCGCGCTTGGTTGTGCGCTTGGCTACGTGTGGCAGTCCCGCCTTCAAGAGCTGGATCGAATCGCCAAAGAAGAGAACCTGAAGATCCAGACCGAGCAGCTAACCGTCGCCGAGGGGGCGATTGCAACTGCAGTCCCGAAAGAAGCGGGCTTGGTCACTCAGATCGAAGACACCGGCATGTTTGCCACCGACTCTGCAGAGCTTACCGAAAGCGGCAAGCGTGCAGTGAGCAAGCTGGCCGAGATGTACGCCAAGCCTAAGGCGACTGACCAGCAAGCAGCGGCCAAAGAAGCGAAGGAGCGTCGCCTCCTGGTTGTTGGCCACAGCGATGCCACCGGCAACGCTGAGTACAACCAAAAGCTCTCTGAGCGTCGGGCTAAAACCGTAGGCAAAGTGCTCGTAGCTGCTGGTATCCCGGCTAGCTCGATCTATTACCAAGGTGCAGGCTCTTCTCGACCAATCGCCGATAACAGCGATGTGTTCGTTCGTGGCCAGAACCGCCGCGTAGAAATCGTTGAACTGGCCAACGATCAAGCGCTGGTTATGCGTGCGCAGGCTGAGGCAGGCAACACCAAGTACCTGCAGTACGGTACCTCCACGGTACCCAAGGCTAGTGTTGCTGCCGCTCCGACAATCAAGTCCTCAGCCTCCACGAGCGCACCGGCAGCCACTCAGTCGTCTACGTCCTCAACTACAGTCGCCAGCGCCAGCAGCTCTGCTAAGCTGGCTTCCAAGGCAAGTCCTGCTGTCGACTTCGCTGGAAAGTCTACTGATGCTTACAACTGGTCCATGGCCCAGAAGATCAAGCCGAAGAACAGTGGCTTTGAGCTAGTCAGCTCTGCTCACGCAAACGAAATGCCTATGGCCAGCTGCCAAGCTGACATGCCGCGTAGTGCCGGTGAAGTGCTAAGCATGGCTGATGACAAGCCTCTGCAGCGTCATGCCACCAAGGATTACCTGCCGGGCTACAACAATCGCGTGTGGGCCAACACCGTCAACGGTCACTTGGTTACCGTGTCGCCGGTCTCGATCTTGCGCGAGAGCGCGCAAGTTGATCGTCAGCCGATCCTGCAGGTCGTTGAGAACTACGACCAAAACACCAAAAACAGGGCGCAAACGATCAAGGCTGTAGCAAACACCTACGAGGGTGAAAGCGAGGTGCTGTACCGAGTGTTTGCCCGCGATGCGAAGGCATCCGTGTCCTGCATGGATCTCGTGTTCAGCAAGGGCAACGCCAAGGTTACTGAAGGCGCCCTGTTCTATGCCGCCGGTTCGGATGCCTATGTGGCTACTTACGTGCCAATCCCCGCAACCAAATAAAACAAGTCATGGAAGTCCTATATGGAAGACTTATCACTAGCTGCACTTAAATCGTTGATCCTCGCAAACCAAATGCTGACCGCCGGCATCGTCTCGCTTCTCGTGAGTGCCGTGGTCGTCTGGAAGTACTGGGAACAGGTTTCCTACTTCCTGATCCGTGCTTGGCATAGCTTCCCCCTGATCGGTACTGTCGCCCGCCTGTCGCGCAAGCCGTCATCGGTCGATAGCGATGGCTGGATCAACCACGAAGTTACTCTCGCTAACGTGTACTACCGCGAGTTCAAGAAGTACATGAAGGGCCCGGAGGCCTATAACGCCTCTCTCGACTACCTGGCCAAGGCCGGTGAAGCAGGTCGCTCTCCGCGTCCGGCTTGGGTTCTGTTCCTGGTAGTTGCTCTGGTCTTGATCGAGGCGATGGGTTTTGCCTATGTGCTGGCTGGCTGGATGAACATGGATGCCTCGACCAATGACCGTCACCTTCTGACGGCCGGCACAGCCATCCTGCTGGCAGTGGCGTCGGCTGTTTTTGCCGAGGCTGCTGGTCATACCGTGCACCACAACACCCTGATTGCCCGTGCACGTCACTGGTGGCAGGGCGAAGAACCGAGCAAGCGCTCCCGTACTCTGAAGTCTGGCAAAGCAATCAACCTGGAAGATTCTTTCAGCGACAGCGGCAAGCCTGACTATGAGCAATTGCTGAATCGTGTGGCGGACGTTAACTCCAACGTGTCCCGCAAGTTCCTCTGGCTGATTATTTGTGGCGCCTTTGTCACATGTATGGCCATTGGCGCCTTTGTTGTCCGCTCCGCCACCCTGGACAGCATTGAGACTGAGATGGTCAACAGCATGAAAGCTGAGGCATCCGTTCAGAGCGACAGCAGCGTTGGCTCGCCGTTTGACCTGCCGGATGAGTCCCAGGCCATCAACGATGAAGCTCAAGACGCCACCATCGAAGACAAGATGGATGCCATCCGCCAGGCCAGCCTGACTACCTACGTCATGCTGTCCCTGATATACATCGCTATCCAAGGCATCAGCATCTGGCTGGCCAGCAAGTACCACTTTGCTGGTACCCATTCCCACACCGCATGGCGCCTCACTCATGAGTACGCTACTGCTGAGGAAATGATGGACGCCATGGACCAGCAGCGCATTGCCGTCGCTAGCCATGCTGACGACAAGCTGCGCCGTCTACAGACAGCGCTTTCCAGCCGCGACCATACCAACAATGGCGTACTCAGCGCCTTGGAAGGCGAGAACTCGGCCCACCGCAACTTCCTGGCCTACGTCGAGTACAAGGCTGGCAAGGTGTCGCAGAAAGCTGTAGCTCAGTCGGCGCCCGTCGCTCAAGCGGCTCCGGTAGCGCAAGAAGCGCCAGTAGAAGCTGCTCCTGCCCTAGCGGCGGCCGCCCCTGCTCCGACTGCTGAGCCTGCTGCCGCAATCAAGGCGACCGACTTCCATGATGTCACTGGCCTGCCGGAAGAAAGCCTTGCAGCCGCGAGCCGTGCTCTGAGTGTCACTGAGGTCCAGTTGCGTGACATCCGCGATCAGCAGATTGCCCTGAAAACTTTGGGCCTGTTCCCGGCTAAGAAAGAGGAAGTACTGTCGTGAGGGCGGCCAAGGTATTGATCTTGGCGCTGGCGCTGCCCTGTGCAGCGCTGGCTGCCGAGCGGAACGACCTGCAGAGCTGCTACGACCGTAGCGGTCTGACCGAAATCAAACCGGCTGCTAACGGGCGCGAGCTGGTGGTCATTATCGACCAAACCATCCCGATGCCCGAGGATCTGCAGCGCAGCAGCTGGGGGCAGATCGATCGCTTCGTACAGGCTGGCGATCGCGTGAAGCTATATACCTTCTCCGCATTCCTGCCAGGCGAGTATCTGCGCCTGACCTATGCCGGTGAGATGGACATGCCGCTCGAAGGAGAAATCCGTGATGACGTGAGCCAGCGCAAGCTGCGTAGCCTGGACCAATGCCTGACCACTCAGAAGAAGGCGTTCCAGATTGGCTTTGGCAAGCAGTTCGTCAACGGACTACGCCAAGCACGCCAGGACATTCCGAAGAGCGAGATCATGAACTCCCTGCGAAAAGTGGGCGAGGACATGCAGCGTGAGCAAGGCGTGAATGATCGGGTGATTTTCCTGATCTCGGACATGCTTGAGCACTCCGAATACACCAGCTTCTATGCAGCCAACCAAATCAAGCAGCTCAACGTGAACAACGAATTGAAGCTCGCGCAAAGCAAAGGACTGTACGCCGATCTGCAGGGCTCTCGTGTCTACGTTTCGGGCGCTGGCCTGGTCACCGATTCGGTGAAGCATGCCTACCGCTCGGGCAAGACCATGGACGCACTCAATCAGTTCTGGTCTCAGTACCTGAGTGCTTCGAACGCGACTCTGGCTGGATTCGGTACGCCGAGTTTGAGCACCGATCTTCGCTGAGGTTGATGGCTGAAGAATCGTATCCGCTCCATAAACCCCGTCTTCCGTTGACGAGGCTTTGTTATCAGGATGCGCTCGTCGGCGGGCAGTTCCACGGCAGCAGGGCTTCGAAGTCTTCGATGCTATTGGCCAAGGGCAGGCGTTCGAGGATATAGCGCAGCCAGGCATAGGGCTCCTGCCCATTAGCCTTGGCGGTCTCGATCAGACTGTAGAGCTGCGCGCTGGCTGTGGCGCCCTTGGGCGTGTCGCTGAACAGCCAGTTCTTGCGGCCGATCACGAAGGGGCGGATGGCGTTCTCGGCACGGTTGTTGTCGATGGGCAGAT
>NZ_AUIE01000051.1 GCF_000423545.1 Metapseudomonas resinovorans DSM 21078 | reverse complement strand
GCGGGTGGTGGCGAGCTTCACGGATGACCAGGGCTTTGCCAATACGCGGGCTTCGGAGGCGACCGCCGTCATCGGCGGGACATTCAACGGCGATGGCGGGAATAACACCCTGCTGGGCACCGCTGGTGACGATGTGATGAATGGCGGTGGTGGTAACGACACACTTAATGCCGGTGCGGGGAATGATTTCCTGAGCGGCGGTGCGGGCAACGATGTCCTGAACGGTGGTGCGGGTAACGACGGTCTTCATGGTGGAGCGGGCAGTGACCAGATGGCGGGGGGGGCTGGAGATGATCTGTATGGCGTCGACAGCGTCGGGGATGTTGTGACCGAGACTGCTGGCGGCGGTAATGATGTCGTGTGGACCTCGTTGTCTACCTACACCTTGCCGGCGAACGTCGAGTTCCTGCGCTACAGCGGTACGGGACCGTTCACCGGTACCGGGAACGCCCTGGCCAACAACATCATGGGTGACGTAGGTAACGATGTGCTCAGCGGTGGCGGTGGCAATGACACGTTGGCCGGTGGCGCGGGCAATGATGGTCTCCATGGTGGGGCCGGCAACGACCGGATGGTGGGCGGCGCAGGGGACGACCTGTACGGCGTTGACAGCGCTGGAGACGTCGTGATCGAAACCACCGGCGAAGGCAATGACGTCGTGTGGACCTCGCTGTCGACCTACACCATGCCGGCGAACGTCGAGCTCCTGCGCTACGCCGGTACGGGGTCGTTCACCGCTACGGGCAATGCGCTGGCCAACAACATCGAAGGCGGAGTGGGCAACGATGTGCTCATGGGGGCGGGAGGCAACGACGTGTTGGCCGCAGGCGTGGGTAACGACGCTCTCCATGGTGGGATAGGCAATGATCGGATGGTGGGTGGCGTAGGGAACGACCTGTATGGTGTTGACAGCGCGGGAGACGTGGTGATCGAGCTGGCGGGTGGGGGCAATGATGTGGTGTGGACCTCGTTGTCGACCTACACCTTGGCGGCGAACGTCGAACACCTGCGCTACGCCGGCGTGGGACCATTCAACGGCACGGGCAACGCCCTGGCCAACAGTATTGCCGGTGGCACGGGCAATGATGTGTTGGGTGGCGGTGGCGGCAACGACGTGTTCCAGTTCGGTGCTGGCTTCGGCCAGGATCAGATCCTGGACTTCGACGCCAACCCGGCAGGTGGGCAGGACCGGATGGACATCGCCGGTCTGGGCATCACCGCGGCGACCTTCGCAGCGAACGTCAGCATCGCCGACCTGGGGGCGAATACCCAGGTCACCCTCGGGGCCAACAGCATCACCCTGGTGGGCGTGGCGGATGCCACAACCGTGACCCAGGCGGACTTCATTCTCGCCGGTTGAGGGACCCTGGCGACATTTCGTTGACGCACAAAAAGGGGCGAAGCACGTGCGGCTTCGCCCCTTTTTCATGCCCGCAGAAACTCAAAACCCGGCTCTATTCCGGCCTTTCTGATAGCTATGCCGATTTATGGCACGTACGTGCATCGTTTTGCGTCCTTCATGCAAGAAAGATACCTCCGAATTGCCCGGATTTCTCACTTGAGTCAACGGTTGTATTCCTCTGATAAGTGGGGCGGTGGTATTGGACCGCTCTAGAACGCCACTTTCGGTCGTCAGGAGAAGAGCGTGCCAGGGCAGCTGGAAGAGTGCTACCACATGTCGAGCGACTTAAGTTTGTCGATTTTGCGCGTATATCTGTTTTAAATCAGGCACTTATCATGTTTTTACATTTAGAAACATATGATGCCGTTTTATTGACAGTGCGGGTGGCCGGGGCTTTAGTCAGGGTGTGTACGAACATGACTGTTTTTTGGCACGTAGAGACGTTGAGGGACGTCGCTGCGGAGCCCGCCACAAGAGTGCTAGGGAGAACACCGTGATGAGCATCGATTCAGTCTCGCGCAGTGGGCCGACCGGCCCATCGACCTGTGCCGCCCCCCGGGTTCGTTCCCACGGACCACCTCACGCCTGAGCAGCGGTGCCGCCTTCTCTAGCGGCGCCGAGAGGGACAAATCCATTCAGTCGGTACTGAGCCACTTCCAAGGCTTGGCGGGTTCGGCTGCGACTGCGATTTGCCCGGCTAGATCGCTTTCCATTGACGAAACGTGGAATCGCACCCGCGTGGGCGTGATTCGGCCTGACTGATTGCTGTCGCATTGAGGAAAAACACCATGGCCACATACATCAAATCTGACCTCGAGTTCATCCTCCAGCAGATCCTCATCTCCGAAGCCCATGCGGCCGGCGAGGATTTGTCGGCATTGCTGCCCAACTCGCAAGTGCCCTGGGGACTCAGGACAGTGGATGGATCATTCAATCATCTGGTGCTGGGGCAGACTGAGTTCGGGGCGGCCGATGGGTTGTTCCCGCGCATGCTCGATCCGGTTTTCCGCATTGCAGAGGACGGAACGTCCTATACCCAGACCAGTGGCCTGGTGATCGACTCGCAACCGCGGACCATCAGCAACCTGATCGTCGACCAGACCGCCAATAACCCGGCAGCGGTAGAAGCCAACGGTGGCGCCGATCCGGTGCTGAGCCCCGGCCTTGACGGAATCTTCGGGACTCCGGATGACCAGGAAGTCTTCTTTATCCCCAACACCACGCCGGATGAAGGTCTTTCTGCGCCCTTCAACTCCTGGTTCACCTTCTTCGGCCAGTTCTTCGACCACGGCCTGGACCTGGTCACCAAGGGGGGCAGCGGCACCATCTTCATTCCGTTGCAAGAGGACGATCCGCTGTTCGTGCCGGGCAGCCCGACCAATTTCCTGGTCCTGACCCGAGCCACCAACCAGCCGGGGCCGGATGGTGAACTGGGCACTGCCGACGACATTCACGAGCACACCAACACCACCTCGCCCTTCGTCGACCAGAACCAGACCTACAGCTCGCACTCGTCGCACCAGGTGTTCCTGCGCGAATATGTGTCGACGGCCAATGGCCCGGTGACGACCGGCAAGCTGATCACCAATCGTGATCTGGTCAACGGCGTCTTCGGAGATGGCGATGACGTGGACCTGGGCGGCATGGCCACCTGGGCAACCGTCAAGGCCCAGGCCCGCGACGTTCTTGGCATCAACCTGACCGACGCCGATGTCGGCAACATTCCGCTGCTGGCCACCGACGCCTATGGCAACTTCATCAAGGGGCCCAATGGCTACCCGCAGGTGGTGATGAGCGACGGCGTGGGTGGAACCTTCCTGGTTGAAGGCGATCCGGCCGCCAACGGCGGCCAGGGCATCAGCCTGGCCAATGCTGTGCGCACCGGCCATGCCTTCCTGGATGACATCGCCCACAGTGCCAATCCATTCAACAGCCAGACCGGCGCGTTGCTGGGGGCTGACGCAGACGCAGTGGCCGGTACCGATGACGGCAACGCTGCCACCTACGACAACGAGCTGCTGGATTCGCACTACATCGCGGGTGATGGCCGGGTCAACGAGAACATCGGCCTGACCGCCGTGCACCACGTGTTCCACTCCGAGCACAACCGCCTGGTCGATCACACCAAGCAGGTGATTCTGGATTCGGGTGATGTGGATTTCCTCAACCAGTGGCTGTTGACGACAGTCGACGCCATTCCGGCCGACACCTCGACCCTCGTCTGGAACGGCGAGCGCCTGTTCCAGGCCGCCAAGTTCGGCACCGAGATGCAGTACCAGCACCTGGTGTTCGAGGAATTCGCCCGCAAGGTGCAGCCGAACATCGATGAGTTCCTGGCACCCACGGGTTTCGACGCCAGCATCGACCCGTCGATCGTCGCCGAGTTCGCCCACGTGGTGTATCGCTTCGGTCACTCCATGCTGACTGAAACCATCGACCGCCTAGACCCGAACTTCGTCAACAGCGAGATCGGCCTGATCGCCGCCTTCCTCAATCCCCTGGCGTTTGCCGAGAGTGGTGCAGACGCGGATGCGGCCGCTGGCGCCATCATCCGTGGCGTGACCCGCCAGCAGGGCAATGAGATCGACGAGTTCGTCACCGAGGCCCTGCGCAACAACCTGCTGGGTCTGCCCCTGGACCTGGCGACCATCAACATTGCCCGTGGTCGTGATGCTGGTATTCCGTCCTTCAACGCTGCTCGCCGCGAGTTTTTCGAGGCCACCGGGGACGCTCAGCTGGAGGCCTATAGCAGCTGGGTGGACTTCATGGGCGGGCTCAAGCATGAGGCGTCCCTGATCAACTTCATCGCCGCCTACGGCACCCACTCGACCATCACCAGTGCGACGACCCTCGATGGCAAGCGCGCCGCCGCCATGGCCATCGTGCTGGGCACTGGCACTAATGTTCCGGCAGATCGTCTCGAGTTCTTGCACAGCACCGGGGCCTGGGCCAGTGGCGCCAATGGCGTGACCACGACTGGTCTGGACCTGGTGGACTTCTGGATCGGTGGTCTGGCCGAGAAGCAGATGCCGTTCGGCGGCCTGCTGGGTTCCACCTTCAACTTCGTGTTCGAGACCCAGTTGGAGGCCCTGCAGAACGGCGACCGCTTCTACTACCTGGGCCGCCTGGCAGGACTCAACTTCCTCACCGAGATGGAGCAGAACTCCTTCGCCAAGATGGTGATGCGCAACACCGACGTTGATCGACTGCCGGCGGATGTCTTCTCCACCCCTGGTCTGATCCTGGAAGTCGACCAAACCCAGCAGTTCAACGCGGGTGTCGTCAACAACCCCGGTGCTGATGGAATCCTTGGCGATGATCCATCCACCCCGCTTGTGGATGAAAGCGCCGACGACATCGCGACTCCCAACGAGGACCCACTGGGCGACAACGTGCTCGTCCCGCTGGTGATCCGCGACAACCCGGCAACCCCGGGAGCCGACACCAACTACCTGCACTACACCGGTGACGAGCACGTGGTGCTGGGTGGTACGGACAATGCCGACATCCTCATCGCCAGCATTGGCGACGACACCATCTGGGGTGATGGCGGCAATGACCGTATCGAGGGCGGTGACGGCGTGGACAGCCTCAATGGCGGCGCCGGCGACGACATCATCACCGACATGGGCGGCGACGATAACATCAAGGGCGACGACGGCAACGACGTCATCCATGGCGGCAACGGCTTCAACTTGATCCTCGGCGGCGCCGGCAACGACTTCATCATCACCGGCGAAGACGTCTCGGAAACCTTCGGTGGTACCGGCAACGACTTCATCTACGGCGCCAAGGGCAACCTGCAGACGGCTGGTAACGAAGGTGACGACTGGATCGAGATCGGCACCCAGGACGGTGCCCCCGGTGACAACTTCTCGCCCTTTGCCCTGGATGAAGTGGCCGGCAACGACGTCTTCGTCGGCGGCGGTGGCTTCGACGAGATGATCGGTGAAGGTGGTGATGACATCTTCTTCGGCTCAGAAGGTGCCGACCACTTCGACGGCGGTTCCGGCTTCGACTGGGTCAGCTACAAGTTCGACCCCTTCGGCGTGCTGTCCGACATGATCGTCGACGACTTCTTCGAGCCGCCGGTGCCTGCCTCCAACGCCGGCATCTTCGATCGCTTCGCCTTCGTCGAAGGCCTGTCCGGTTCGCAGTTCGGTGACATCCTGCGCGGCGACAACGCCGACGCGGCGGAGATCGCCGAGAACGGTCCGCTGGGCAGCGTGCTGAACCAGGCCGGCATCGACCTGATCGCCGGGTTGCAAGAGTTCCTTGGCGCGGGTGTCACCTCCTTCGGTGCCGGCAATATCATCCTTGGCGGTGGCGGTAGCGACATCCTGGAAGGCCGTGGCGGTGACGACCTGATTGATGGTGACCGTACGCTGAATGCCTTTGTCAGCGTGCGTACCGACCCTAACGACCCCACTACGGAGATTCGTCGGGTCGACAGCATTGGCGCGCTGATTCCCGACATGCTCTCGGGGCTGATCAACCCGAGCCAGTTGGTCATCGTTCGTGAAGTCGTCCAGACCGACGGCTTCAACTACGACACGGCGGTGTTCACGGGCAACTTCGAAGACTACGACATCAATATAAACAACAACGGTACGACGCTGGACTTCAGCGATGACGTGATTACTGTCACCCACCTGGAGGTGGACCTCGACGGCAACACCGTCATCGGTGCGGATGGCGTGGACCGGCTGACCGGCATTGAGCGGCTGCAGTTCAACAACCTATCGGTTGCGCTGGTTCCCGGGCTCAACGAAGGCCCCACAGGGCAGCTACAGCTCGATAACAACAACCCGCAGAATGGCCAGGTACTGACAGCGTCGGCACTATTGGTGAGCGACGCGGACAACGTCGCCTCTGGCGGCGATATCACCGGCCCCATCGCCTACTTCTGGCAGGCTGAGACCGTTGCCGGTTCCGGTATCTTCCAGGACATCGTCACCGAGGCTGGCGAGCGGCCTGAATCCGCCCAGGGCGACAGCTTCCGCGTGACCGCCGACCTTGATGGCCTGGCGCTGCGGGTGCGTGCGGTCTACAGGGACCAGAACGGCGTGCTGGAAACCGTCTTCTCGGATGCCACCGCTCCGGTGGACGGCAGTGTGGTCGTCGCACCGCCGCCGGCGGTGCCGCAGGAAGACTTCGTCGCCAGTCCTGGCGTGCATATCATCCGCAGCGACCTGCAGTTCATCCTCGATCAGATCCTTATCTCCGAGCGCCATGCCGCTGGCGAGAATCTGCTGGATATCGTGCCGAACTCCCGTGGCGCCTTTGGTCTGCGCACGGTGGACGGTTCCTTCAACAACCTGGTGCCGGGTCAGGAGCACTTCGGTGCGGCCGACCAGCCCTTCCCGAACCTGGTCCCGCCAGTGTTCCGTGATGATCAGGATGGGGACACCATAAACCTCGGCCCGGGAGGCGTAGTCACCAACACTGACTATGGCGCCGCTGGCGATGTGGCCGACGCCGATCCGCGCACGATCTCCAACCTGATCGTCGACCAGACCATCACCAACCCGGCAGCCGTGCAGGCATACGTGGATGCCGGCCTTGGTACCCTGGACCCCAACGGCGTGTTGCTGGACCTGAACGGCGTGCCAATCCCGGGCGGCCAGCCGCTGTTCATCCCCAACACCGCGCCTGACGAAGGCCTGTCTGCCGGCTTCAACTCCTGGTTCACCCTGTTCGGCCAGTTCTTCGACCATGGCCTGGACCTGGTGACCAAGGGCGGCAACGGCTTCGTCTTCGTTCCACTGCAACCGGATGACCCCCTCTTCGTTCCGGGGGGCACCTCCAACTTCATGATCCTTACCCGCACCAGCAACGATGCTCCGGGGCAGGACGGCGTGATGGGCACCGCAGACGACATCATCGGTGGCGGACCGCTCAACACGACCACGCCGTTCGTGGACCAGAACCAGACCTATACGTCCCATGCATCGCACCAGGTGTTCCTGCGCGAGTACGAGCTCAATGCTGCAGGAGATCCGGTGTCCACGGGTGCCATGCTCGATGGCGTCGGCGGCCTGCCAACCTGGGCAGAGGTCAAGGCCCAGGCCGCCCAGATGCTGGGCATCCAGTTGACCGATGGCAACATCGGTAACGTCCCGCTGCTGGCGACTGACCTCTACGGCAAGTTCCTTCCGGGGCCGAACGGGTACGCCCAGATCGTCACCTTGGTGGACGGCGATATCGTGCTCGTAGAAGGTGATCCCACCGCCAACGGCGGGCTGGGTATCGCCATCCCGGGTAATGCCCTGTTCACCGGGCATGCCTTCCTGGACGACATCGCCCATTCCGCCAACCCCTTCAACAGCCAGACCGGCGCGCTGATGACGGCGGATGGGGATGCCGTAATCAATGACCCAACCAACCCATCGCCGGCTGGCACATTCGACAACGAACTGCTCGATCGCCACTTCATCACCGGCGACGGGCGCGGTAACGAGAACATCGGCCTGACCTCGGTGCACCATGTGTTCCACGCCGAGCACAACCGCATGGTCGATCAGATCAAGGCTGTGGTGCTGGCCAGCAACGATCCGGCCTTCATCAGCAATTGGCAGAATGCGGACGGCACCTGGAATGGCGAACGCCTGTTCCAGGCCGCGCGCTTCACCACGGAAATGCAGTACCAGCACCTGGTGTTCGAGGAATTCGCCCGCAAGGTGCAGCCGCAGGTGGACGTGTTCTTCAACGCCACCCAGGTGTACGACACCGCGATCAACCCGGCGATCGTCGCCGAGTTCGCCCACGTGGTCTACCGCTTCGGCCACTCCATGCTCACCGAGACTGTGGACCGGCTGAACCCGGACTTCACCGACGCGGGCAGCATGGACCTGATCGATGCCTTCCTGAATCCGCTGGCCTTCAACAATAACGGCGCCCTGTCGGCTGAGGAGGCTGCCGGCAACATCGTCCGTGGCATGACCCGCCAGACCGGCAATGAAATTGACGAGTTCGTCACCGAGGCGCTGCGCAACAACCTCCTCGGATTGCCGTTGGACCTGGCCACCATCAACATCGCTCGCGGCCGTGATACCGGCGTCCCGACGCTCAATGCGGCGCGTCAGGACTTCTACAACGCCACCGGCGACAGCCAGCTACGGCCCTACACCAGTTGGGTCGACTTCGCCGCTCATCTGAAGCACCAGACGTCCATCGTCAACTTCATCGCGGCCTATGGCACCCACGCCGAACTGCTGGCAGCTGATGTGAACACGACGGCCGAGAAGCGGGCGGTGGCCTTTGCCTTGGTGTTCGGTGGCGACGCGATCATCAACGAAGGGACGGCGGAACAGCGCACCTTCACCGCCGACACCGCAGATCGTCTGGCCTTCCTCAATGGACCGGCCGCCACGACCGGTGTGAATGACATCGACCTGTGGATCGGTGGCTTGGCCGAGCGGCAGATGCCCTTCGGTGGCCTGCTGGGCTCGACCTTCAACTTCGTGTTCGAGAACCAGATGGAGAAACTCCAGGACGGCGACCGCTTCTACTACCTGGAACGCACGGCGAGCATGAGCTTCCTCACCGAGCTGGAAAACAACTCCTTCGCCAAGATGGTGATGGCCAACACCAACGCGATCCACCTGCCGGGGGATATCTTCTCCGACCCTGGCCTGATCCTGGAGGTGGACATTACCCGGCAGTTCAACGCGGACGTGGTCAACCCGGGTGCTGATGGCATTCTCGGTGATGATCCTTCGACGGTGGGTGTCGACGAAAGCCTCGACGACGTCGCTGCTCCTGGTGAAGACCCGCAGGGTGGCAGCGCCTTGCTGCCCTGGGTGATTCGCGACAACCCGGTCAATACCGACAATGCCGCCACGCCGTTCTACAACGAGGCGAACACCAACTACCTGCGTTACACCGGTGATGAGCACGTGGTGCTGGGCGGTACTGACGGCAACGACGTCATGATCGCCAGCCTCGGCGACGACACGATCTGGGGCGACGCCGGCCACGATCGCATCGAAGGGGGTGATGGCAACGACCTGATCCGCGCAGGCGATGGCGACGACATCATCACCGACCGCGGCGGCGACGATAACATCCAGGGCGACGGTGGTAACGACGTCATCCATGGCGGCAATGGCATCAACCTGATCCTCGGCGGCTTCGGCAACGACTTCATCGTTTCCGGGGAAGACTCCACCGAAATCTTCGGTGGCGTCGGTAACGACTTCATCCTCGGTACCCGGGCCAACGAAGCGCAGTTCGGCAACGAGGGTGATGACTGGCTGGAACTGGGTGGCCCTGACGGCAACGCCGGTGACAACTTCAACGAGTTCGGCCTGGACAACGTTCCCGGCAACGATGTCTACATCGGCGAGCGCGGCATCATCGACCGGATGGACGGTGAAGGCGGCGACGACATCATGCTCGGCAATGGTGGCGAGGGTGACCGCTACGTCGGCGGCTCCGGCTATGACTGGGCGGTGTTCCGCGACGATCCGCAAGGGGTGAACATCGAGTTCGACCTGCGCGCCTTCGACGAGACACCGGTAACCCCGTCGACCGCCTCGCTGCTGACCCGCTTCGAGTTCATGGAAGGCCTGTCGGGCTCGTCTCACAGCGACATCCTCAAGGGCGATGATCGCGATGCAGCGGCCATCTCCACCTCGGGTGTGAACGGCAGCATCCTGACCAACATCGGCCTGATCGCCGGGTTGCAGGAGTTCCTGGGAGCAGGGGTCACTTCGTTCGGTGCCGGCAACATCATCCTCGGCGGCAGCGGCAGCGACATCATCGCGGGCCATGGAGGTGATGACCTGATCGACGGTGATCGTTCCATGACGGCCTACATCGCCGTACATCAGAACCCCGACGGCACCGGGCCGGAGATCGACCGGGCCTTCAGCATGACCGAGCTGGTGCATGACATGCTCACCGGGCGCTACAACCCTGGCCAGTTGGTCGTCACTCGCGAACTGCTCGCTGGCAATGGCGCGTTCAACTACGACACCGCCGAGTTCGCCGGCAACCGCGCCGACTACACGGTGCTCAATAACGGCGATGGCACCTGGACGGTGACCGATACCGTCGATGGACGCGATGGTTCGGATCGCCTGAGCGGTATCGAACGGCTGCAGTTCAACGACATTAGCGAGGCGCTGGTGGTCGGCCTCAACAGTGGGCCGGTGGGGCTTGCATCGGTCAGCGATGCCACGCCTGAAGTGGGCACTCGCCTAGTTGCATCCATTGCAGGTGTGACCGACGCCAATAACGTCGGCGGCACCGTCACTGGGCCGGTGTCCTACTACTGGCAGGCTGACGTGCGTGGTGACGGCATCTTCGAGGACATCATCATCGAGAACGCCGGCGCCGAATTGGCCCGCGCCACCGGACCGAGCTTCCTGGTCACCGCCGCCCAGGCTGGGCTGGCCATGCGCCTGAAGGCCATCTACAAGGACGCCAACGGCGTGCTGGAGACCGTCTACTCGGCGGTGACCGCACCGGTATCGGGCACCCAGGTCAACGATGTACCGACCGGCGCACCGGCGATCAGCGACACCACACCGCTGCAGGGCCAGGTGCTGACGGCCACGCGCGGCACCATCGCCGATCCGGACGGCACCACCACCTCGGTGTTCAGCTTCCAGTGGCAGTCCTCCGCCAATGGCACGACCTGGACCAACATCGGCGGCGCCACCGCGGCGAACTTCACCCCGGGCGCGGCGCAGGTTGGGTTGATGCTGCGGGTGGTGGCGAGCTTCACGGATGACCAGGGCTTTGCCAATACGCGGGCTTCGGAGGCGACCGCCGTCATCGGCGGGACATTCAACGGCGATG
>NZ_AUIE01000050.1 GCF_000423545.1 Metapseudomonas resinovorans DSM 21078 | reverse complement strand
CCGGGCACCATCAAGCCGCACACCAAGTTCGAGTGCGAAGTGTACGTGCTGTCCAAAGAAGAAGGTGGTCGTCACACCCCGTTCTTCAAGGGCTACCGTCCGCAGTTCTACTTCCGTACCACCGACGTGACCGGTAACTGCGAACTGCCGGAAGGCGTAGAGATGGTAATGCCGGGCGACAACATCAAGATGGTTGTCACCCTGATCGCTCCGATCGCCATGGAAGACGGCCTGCGCTTCGCGATCCGCGAAGGTGGTCGTACCGTTGGTGCCGGTGTTGTGGCCAAGATCATCGAATAACGACTTGATCTTGGTGTGTCAGGCCGGCATAATGGTCGGCCTGACTTTGTTACAGGCCAGTAGCTCAATTGGCAGAGCGGCGGTCTCCAAAACCGCAGGTTGGGGGTTCGATTCCCTCCTGGCCTGCCAGATTCCAAGAATGAGAATCTGGCATTTCTCTCACAGGATCCTAGCTGATGAATGCCAAGGCTGAAGCCAAAGAAGCACGCTTCGACGTTCTGAAGTGGGTTGTTGTGGTGGCTCTTGTTGCTGTTGGTGTGGTCGGTAATCAGTATTTTTCTGCTGAACCGATCCTGTATCGCGTTCTCGCGCTTCTCGCTCTTGCTGCTGTTGCTGCTGTTGTGGCTCTGCAGACTACTAAGGGTCAGGCTTTCTTTGTTCTTGCCAAGGAAGCTCGCGCGGAAATTCGCAAGGTTGTTTGGCCGACCCGTCAGGAAACCACCCAGACCACTCTGATTGTTGTGGCTGTCGTGCTGGTAATGGCGCTGCTGTTGTGGGGGCTTGATACCCTGCTCGGCTGGCTTGTTTCGTTGATTGTTGGTTAATAGGTGCGCCGTGGCTAAGCGTTGGTACGTTGTGCATGCTTATTCGGGTTACGAGAAGCATGTCATGCGCTCGCTGATTGAGCGCGTCAAGCTGGCTGGCATGGAAGACGAGTTCGGCGAGATTCTGGTCCCCACCGAAGAAGTGGTGGAGATGCGTAATGGCCAGAAGCGCAAGAGCGAGCGTAAGTTCTTCCCTGGCTATGTCCTGGTCCAGATGGAAATGAACGAGGCGACTTGGCACCTGATCAAGGATACGCCGCGCGTCATGGGCTTCATTGGTGGTACCGCCGATAAGCCGGCTCCCATCACTGAGAAGGAAGCCGAGGCTATCCTGCGGCGTGTTGCTGATAGTGGCGACAAGCCGAAGCCGAAGACCCTGTTTGAGCCGGGCGAGACTGTTCGTGTCATTGATGGTCCGTTTGCTGACTTCAATGGTGTTGTTGAGGAAGTTAACTACGAAAAGAGTCGGATCCAGGTGGCCGTGCTCATTTTCGGTCGCTCTACCCCGGTGGAGCTGGAGTTCAGTCAGGTCGAGAAGGCTTAACTGACAATGGCATCCCAACCCCGCAGCCCTAGGTTGCGGGGTTTTGTCGTCATTGGGATAAACGCGAAAGCAATCGGGGAGCCTTTGGGCGCTAGAACCCGTAACTGGAGTTATACATGGCTAAGAAGATTCAAGCTTATATCAAGCTGCAAGTGAAGGCCGCTCAGGCCAACCCGTCGCCGCCGGTCGGTCCAGCTCTGGGTCAGCACGGCGTGAACATCATGGAATTCTGCAAGGCGTTCAACGCCAGGACTCAGGGCCTCGAGCCGGGTCTGCCGACTCCTGTGATCATTACCGTATACAGCGACCGCAGCTTCACTTTCGAGACCAAGAGCACCCCTGCCTCCGTACTGCTGAAGAAAGCAGCCGGTATCGCCAGCGGTTCCCCACGTCCGAACACCCAGAAGGTAGGCACCGTTACCCGTGCTCAGCTGGAAGAGATCGCTAAAGCCAAGAAGGCTGATCTGACTGCAGCTGACCTGGATGCGGCCGTGCGTAGCATCGCCGGCTCCGCTCGTAGCATGGGCCTGAACGTGGAGGGTGTGTAATGGCTAAGCTGACCAAGCGCCAAAAGGCAATTGCCGAGAAAGTAGAAGCTGGCAAACAGTACGCTTTCGAGGACGCCGCCAAACTGCTGGCTGAACTGGCTACCTCCAAGTTCAAGGAGTCCGTGGATATCGCCATTAACCTGGGCGTCGATCCGCGTAAATCCGACCAGGTCGTTCGTGGTGCCACCGTTCTGCCGAATGGTACCGGTAGGAGCGTCCGCGTTGCCGTGTTCACTCAGGGTCCTGCTGCCGAAGCCGCACTGGCTGCCGGCGCCGACCGCGTTGGCATGGACGAGCTGGCTGCCGAGATGAAGGGCGGCGACCTGAGCTACGACGTGGTCATCGCCTCTCCGGACGCAATGCGTGTCGTCGGTCAGTTGGGCCAGATCCTCGGTCCGCGCGGCCTGATGCCGAACCCGAAGGTCGGTACCGTGACTCCGGACGTGGCTACCGCTGTCAAGAATGCCAAGGCTGGTCAGGTTCGTTTCCGTACTGACAAGAACGGCATCATTCACGCTTCTGTGGGTAAGGTCGACTTCGAGCCGGTCAAGCTGAAGCAGAACGTGGAAGCCCTGCTGGTTGATCTGAAGCGTCTGAAGCCGTCGACCTCGAAAGGCGTCTACGTCCAGCGCGTGACCCTGAGCAGCACCATGGGTCCGGGTCTGCAGATCGACCAGGCTTCGCTGGAAGCCTAAGAAATAAAGTCGCAGCGGGCTCGCCCGCTGTGCAGGTATTGGGGTCCCTGCCTGGCGGGGGCTATCCAAGACCGTAGGCGGCGAAAGCCTCAAACCGGGAATCGATTCCCGAGCCTACGCAGATGGTGCTCCCGATTCGGTTGCCGAATCAGACACCAAAACGCCGTCCGGCCTCGGCCGGACGAAACGGTAACATCCAGGAGTTAGACCCGTGGCAATTAAACTCGAAGACAAGAAGGCCATCGTCGCTGAAGTCAACGAGGCTGCCAAAGCTGGCCTGTCCGCTGTCGTGGCTGATGCCCGTGGCGTGACCGTAGCCGCTATGACCGGACTCCGTAAAGAGGCCCGCGAGGCTGGTGTGTACGTACGTGTTGTGCGTAACACTCTGGCTCGTCGCGCCGTTGCCGGCACTCAGTTCGAAGTGCTCAACGACGTGTTCAAAGGCCCGACCCTGATTGCGTTCTCCAACGAACATCCGGGCGCTGCTGCTCGTATCTTCAAGGAATTCGCCAAGGGTCAGGACAAGTTCGAGATCAAGGCCGCTGCATTCGAGGGCCAGTTCCTCGCAGCCAATCAGATCGACGTACTGGCGACCCTGCCGACCTACAACGAAGCCGTTGCACAGCTGATGAGCGTTATCCAAGGCGCTACCAGCAAGCTGGCTCGTACTCTGGCGGCAATTCGCGACCAGAAAGAAGGCGCTGCTGCCTGATCCAGGCCGCATAGTCCCTTTCACGCTACTTTGTTCAATTTTTGATGGCCGCGAAGGCTGTCCACCAATACAGGAATTAGAGTCATGGCTCTGACCAACGAAGACATCATCAACGCCGTATCCGAAATGTCCGTCATGCAGATCGTTGAACTGATCAAAGCGATGGAAGAGAAGTTCGGTGTTACCGCTGCTGCTGCCGTTGCTGCTGGCCCGGCTGCTGCCGCTGCTGTTGTCGAAGAACAAACCGAGTTCAACATCATCCTGACCGAAGCCGGCGAGAAGAAAGTGAACGTCATCAAAGTCGTTCGCGAACTGACCGGTCTGGGTCTGAAAGAAGCCAAAGCAGTTGTTGACGGCGCCCCGGGCGTGGTCAAGGAAGGCGCTTCCAAGGAAGAGGCCGAAGCTGCCAAGAAAGCTCTGGAAGAAGCTGGCGCCAAAGTCGAGCTCAAGTAAGCGACGACCTTGCGTCAACAGCCGGTGCGCTCCGCGCAAGGCTGACGGCTGGTGGCTTATGCCACCGGCCTTTTTCCGTTCTAGGTGGTTGTCTCCGTACGCTACCCGGAACGTGACCCGACCTCCAGTGGGAGGCGGAGCAGACCAAGGGGTCTGCAAGATTTTCTGGCTACTCCCGTCGGAGGGGCCAAACAAGCAGGTGACCAAGCTGGGGAACGCTGATGGCTTACTCATACACTGAGAAAAAACGTATCCGCAAAGACTTTAGCAAGTTGCCGGACGTCATGGATGTACCCTACCTCCTGGCCATCCAGCTGGATTCGTATCGCGAATTCCTGCAGGCGGGAGTCAGCAAAGAGCAGTTCCGTGACATCGGTCTGCACGCGGCCTTCAAGTCTGTTTTCCCGATCATCAGCTATTCCGGCAATGCCGCCCTGGAATACGTCGGTTATCGCCTGGGCGAGCCGGCCTTCGATGTCAAGGAATGCGTGCTGCGTGGCGTGACTTTCGCCGTGCCGCTGCGGGTAAAAGTCCGTCTGATCATCTTCGACAAAGAGTCGTCGAACAAAGCGATCAAGGACATCAAGGAGCAAGAAGTCTACATGGGGGAAATCCCCCTGATGACCGAGAACGGTACCTTCATCATCAACGGTACCGAGCGCGTCATCGTGTCCCAGCTGCACCGCTCCCCGGGCGTGTTCTTCGATCATGACCGTGGCAAGACGCACAGCTCGGGCAAGCTGCTGTACTCCGCTCGCATCATTCCTTATCGCGGTTCCTGGTTGGACTTCGAGTTCGATCCGAAGGACTGCGTGTTCGTGCGTATCGACCGTCGCCGCAAACTGCCGGCTACTGTCCTGCTGCGCGCACTGAACTACACCACCGAAGAAGTGCTGAACGCCTTCTACGCGACCAACGTCTTCCACGTGAAGGGCGAGGGCCTGCACCTGGAGCTGGTACCGCACCGTCTGCGCGGCGAGATCGCCGTGTTCGACATCAAGGACCAGAACGGCAAGGTGATCGTAGAGCAGGGTCGTCGTATCACTGCCCGCCACATCAATCAGCTGGAAAAAGCCGGTATCAAGGAACTGGAAGTCCCGATGGACTACGTCCTTGGCCGTACCTCGGCTAAGGCCATCGTGCATCCGGCCACCGGCGAGATCATTGCCGAGTGCAATACCGAGCTGACCACCGACCTGCTGGTGAAGATTGCCAAGGCCCAGGTCGTTCGCATCGAGACCCTGTACACCAACGACATCGACTGCGGTCCGTTCATTTCAGACACCCTGAAGATCGACTCCACCGGCAACCAACTGGAAGCCCTGGTCGAGATCTACCGCATGATGCGCCCTGGCGAGCCGCCGACCAAGGAAGCCGCCGAGACCCTGTTCAACAACCTGTTCTTCAGCGCCGAGCGTTACGACCTGTCCGCCGTTGGTCGCATGAAGTTCAACCGCCGCATCGGTCGCTCCGAGATCGAAGGCTCGGGCGTGTTGAGCAAGGAAGACATCGTCGATGTCCTCAAGACTCTGGTCGACATCCGTAACGGCAAAGGCATCGTCGACGACATCGACCACCTGGGTAACCGTCGTGTCCGTTGCGTTGGCGAGATGGCCGAGAACCAGTTCCGTGTTGGCCTGGTGCGTGTAGAGCGCGCGGTCAAGGAACGTCTGTCCATGGCCGAAAGCGAAGGCTTGATGCCGCAGGACCTGATCAACGCCAAGCCTGTGGCAGCCGCGATCAAGGAGTTCTTCGGTTCCAGCCAGCTGTCCCAGTTCATGGACCAGAACAATCCGCTCTCCGAGATCACCCACAAGCGTCGTGTTTCTGCACTCGGCCCAGGTGGTCTGACCCGTGAGCGCGCGGGCTTCGAGGTTCGTGACGTACACCCGACCCACTACGGCCGCGTGTGCCCGATCGAAACCCCTGAAGGTCCGAACATCGGTCTGATCAACTCCCTGGCGACCTACGCCCGCACCAACCAGTACGGCTTCCTGGAAAGCCCGTACCGCGTTGTGAACGGCACTCAGGTGACTGACGAAATCGTTTTCCTCTCCGCCATCGAAGAGGCTGACCACGTTATCGCTCAGGCATCGGCAACGATGAACGAGAAAGGTCAGTTGGTCGACGAGCTGGTGGCCGTGCGTCACCTGAACGAATTCACCGTCAAGGCGCCTGAAGACGTGACCCTGATGGACGTTTCGCCGAAGCAGGTCGTGTCCGTCGCTGCCTCGCTGATTCCGTTCCTCGAACACGATGACGCCAACCGTGCACTCATGGGTTCGAACATGCAGCGTCAGGCTGTGCCGACCCTGCGTGCCGACAAGCCCCTGGTCGGCACCGGCATGGAGCGCAACGTAGCTCGCGACTCCGGCGTTTGCGTCGTAGCTCGCCGTGGCGGCGTGATCGACTCCGTCGATGCCAGTCGAATCGTAGTTCGCGTCAATGACGACGAAGTTGAAACCGGCGAAGCCGGTGTCGACATCTACAACCTGACCAAGTACACCCGTTCCAACCAGAACACCTGCATCAACCAGCGTCCGCTGGTGCAGAAGGGTGATGTGGTCGCTCGTGCCGACATCCTGGCTGACGGCCCGTCCACTGACATGGGCGAGCTGGCTCTCGGGCAGAACATGCGCGTGGCGTTCATGCCTTGGAACGGCTTCAACTTCGAAGACTCCATCTGCCTGTCCGAGCGTGTGGTCCAGGAAGACCGCTTCACCACTATCCACATCCAGGAACTGACCTGTGTGGCGCGTGATACCAAGCTCGGCCCAGAGGAAATCACTGCGGACATCCCGAACGTGGGTGAGGCAGCGCTGAACAAGCTGGACGAAGCCGGTATCGTCTACGTTGGTGCTGAAGTGCAGGCTGGCGACATCCTGGTCGGTAAGGTCACTCCGAAAGGCGAGACCCAGCTGACTCCAGAAGAGAAGCTGTTGCGCGCGATCTTCGGTGAGAAGGCTTCCGACGTTAAGGACACTTCCCTGCGTGTGCCGACTGGCACCAAAGGTACCGTCATCGACGTGCAAGTCTTCACCCGCGATGGCGTCGAGCGTGATAGCCGCGCGCTGTCCATCGAGAAGATGCAGCTTGATGAGATCCGCAAGGACCTGAACGAAGAGTTCCGCATTGTCGAAGGTGCTACCTTCGAGCGACTGCGTTCCGCTCTGGTTGGCCAGGTTGCCGAAGGCGGCGCTGGCGTGAAGAAGGGCACCGAGATCACCGACGAGTACCTCGACGGCCTCGAGCGCGGCCAGTGGTTCAAGCTGCGCATGTCGGAAGACGCCCTGAACGAGCAGCTGGAAAAGGCCCAGGCCTACCTGTCTGACCGTCGCCAGATGTTGGACGACAAGTTCGAAGACAAGAAGCGCAAGCTGCAGCAAGGCGATGACCTGGCTCCAGGCGTGCTGAAGATCGTCAAGGTCTACCTGGCCATCAAGCGCCGCATCCAGCCGGGCGACAAGATGGCGGGCCGTCACGGTAACAAGGGTGTGGTCTCCGTGATCATGCCGGTCGAAGACATGCCGCACGACGCCAATGGCACTCCTGTGGACATCGTTCTGAACCCGCTGGGCGTACCGTCTCGTATGAACGTTGGGCAGATCCTTGAAACCCACCTGGGCCTCGCGGCCAAAGGCTTGGGCGAGAAGATCAACCGCATGATGGAAGAGCAGCGCAAGATTGCTGAACTGCGCGAGTTCCTCCACGAGATCTACAACGAGATCGGCGGACGTCAGGAAAGCCTCAGCGAGCTGAGCGACCAGGAAATCCTGGATCTGGCGAACAACCTGAAGGGCGGCGTACCCATGGCCACCCCAGTGTTCGACGGTGCCAAGGAAAGCGAAATCAAGGCGATGCTGAAGCTTGCCGACCTGCCGGAAAGCGGTCAGATGCGCCTGTTCGATGGTCGTACCGGTAATCAGTTCGAGCGTCCGACCACCGTCGGCTACATGTACATGCTCAAGCTGAACCACCTGGTCGACGACAAGATGCACGCACGTTCCACCGGCTCCTACAGCCTGGTTACTCAGCAGCCGCTGGGTGGTAAGGCGCAGTTCGGTGGCCAGCGTTTCGGGGAGATGGAGGTCTGGGCACTGGAAGCCTACGGTGCCGCCTACACCCTGCAGGAAATGCTGACCGTGAAGTCGGACGACGTGAACGGCCGGACCAAGATGTACAAGAACATCGTGGACGGCGATCACCGCATGGAGGCCGGCATGCCCGAGTCCTTCAACGTGTTGATCAAAGAGATCCGCTCGCTCGGCATCGACATCGAACTGGAAACCGAATAACACGCGACGCCCAAAACGCTACGGCTGGTCAAGGCTGGTCGTAGCGGGTCCGTGAGGAGGAAAGGCCTTGAAAGACTTGCTGAATCTGTTGAAAAACCAGGGTCAAATCGAAGAGTTCGATGCCATCCGTATTGGACTGGCTTCGCCCGAGATGATCCGTTCCTGGTCCTTCGGTGAAGTGAAGAAGCCGGAGACCATCAACTACCGTACCTTCAAGCCGGAGCGTGATGGCCTCTTCTGCGCCAAGATCTTCGGCCCGGTGAAGGACTACGAGTGCCTGTGCGGTAAGTACAAGCGCCTGAAGCACCGTGGTGTGATTTGCGAGAAGTGCGGCGTGGAAGTCGCTCTGGCCAAGGTGCGCCGTGAGCGCATGGGCCATATCGAGCTGGCATCGCCAGTCGCCCACATCTGGTTCCTGAAGTCCCTGCCGTCGCGTATCGGCCTGCTGCTGGACATGACCCTGCGTGACATCGAGCGCGTGCTCTATTTCGAGAGCTACGTGGTGATCGATCCGGGTATGACCACCCTGGAAAAGGGCCAGTTACTGAACGACGAGCAGTACTTCGAATCTCTCGAAGAGTTCGGTGACGACTTCGATGCGCGCATGGGCGCCGAAGCTGTTCGCGAACTGCTCAACGCGATCGACCTGGAGCACGAGATTGGCCGCCTGCGCGAGGAAATCCCGCAGACCAACTCGGAAACCAAGATCAAGAAGCTGTCCAAGCGTCTGAAGCTGATGGAGGCCTTCAAGGACTCCGGCAACCATCCTGAGTGGATGGTGCTGACCGTCCTGCCAGTCCTGCCGCCGGACCTGCGTCCGCTGGTTCCGCTGGATGGCGGCCGCTTCGCGACTTCCGACCTGAACGATCTGTATCGTCGCGTCATCAACCGTAACAACCGCCTGAAGCGCCTGCTCGACCTGGCTGCTCCGGACATCATCGTGCGCAACGAAAAGCGCATGCTGCAGGAAGCTGTCGATGCCCTGCTGGACAACGGTCGTCGCGGCCGTGCCATCACAGGCTCGAACAAGCGCCCGCTGAAGTCCCTGGCCGACATGATCAAGGGTAAGCAAGGTCGTTTCCGTCAGAACCTGCTCGGTAAGCGCGTGGACTACTCCGGCCGTTCGGTAATCACCGTCGGTCCGACCCTGCGCCTGCACCAGTGCGGTCTGCCCAAGAAGATGGCTCTCGAGCTGTTCAAGCCGTTCATCTTCGGCAAACTGGAAGCCCGCGGTATGGCCACCACCATCAAGGCGGCCAAGAAGATGGTCGAGCGCGAGCTGCCCGAGGTCTGGGACGTTCTCGCCGAAGTCATCCGCGAGCATCCGGTACTGCTGAACCGCGCGCCGACCCTGCACCGCCTGGGTATCCAGGCGTTCGAGCCGGTCCTCATCGAAGGCAAGGCTATCCAGCTGCACCCGCTGGTCTGCGCTGCGTACAACGCCGACTTCGACGGTGACCAGATGGCCGTTCACGTTCCGCTGACCCTCGAGGCCCAGCTGGAAGCGCGTGCGTTGATGATGTCCACCAACAACATCCTGTCCCCCGCCAACGGCGAGCCGATCATCGTGCCGTCGCAGGACGTGGTACTGGGTCTGTACTACATGACCCGCGAAGCCGTTAACGCCAAGGGCGAAGGCCGCGTGTTCGCTGACCTGCAGGAAGTCGACCGCGTGTTCCGCGCCGGCGAGGCGTCCCTGCACGCCCGCGTGAAAGTGCGGATCAAGGAAGTCGTGAAGGAAAAGGACGGCTCTATCTCCAAGAACACTCGCATCGTCGACACCACTGTCGGTCGCGCGCTGCTGTTCCAGGTGGTGCCGGCCGGCCTGTCCTTCGACGTGGTCAACCAGCCGATGAAGAAGAAGGCGATCTCCAAGCTGATCAACCAGTGCTACCGCGTGGTTGGTCTGAAGGACACCGTCATCTTCGCTGACCAGCTGATGTACACCGGTTTCGCTTACTCCACCATTTCTGGTGTCTCGATCGGCGTGAACGACTTCGTCATTCCGGACGAAAAGGCGCGCATCATCGACGCCGCCACCGAGGAAGTGAAGGAGATCGAATCCCAGTACGCCTCCGGCCTGGTAACCCAGGGCGAGAAGTACAACAAGGTGATCGACCTTTGGTCCAAGGCCAACGACGAAGTGTCCAAGGCGATGATGTCCAACCTCTCGAAAGAGAAGGTCATCGACCGCGAGGGCAAGGAAGTCGACCAGGAGTCCTTCAACTCCATGTACATGATGGCGGACTCCGGTGCGCGGGGCTCGGCTGCACAGATTCGTCAGCTGGCCGGTATGCGTGGCCTGATGGCCAAGCCGGACGGCTCCATCATCGAGACCCCCATCACCGCGAACTTCCGTGAAGGTCTGAACGTACTGCAGTACTTCATCTCCACTCACGGTGCTCGTAAGGGTCTGGCGGATACCGCCCTGAAGACCGCGAACTCCGGTTACCTGACTCGTCGTCTCGTAGACGTCGCCCAGGATCTGGTAGTGACCGAGATCGACTGCGGCACCGAGCACGGCCTGCTGATGACGCCGCACATCGAAGGCGGCGACGTGGTCGAGCCTCTGGGTGAGCGTGTACTGGGTCGTGTTATTGCCCGTGACGTGTTCAAGCCGGGTAGCGACGATGGCGAAGTGATCGTTCCTGCCGGCACCCTGATCGATGAGCAGTGGGTCGAGTTTGTCGAGCGCATGAGCGTCGACGAAGTGATCGTGCGTTCGCCGATCACCTGCGAAACCCGCTACGGCATCTGCGCCAAGTGCTACGGCCGTGATCTGGCTCGTGGTCACCAGGTGAACATCGGTGAGGCGGTTGGCGTAATTGCCGCCCAGTCCATCGGTGAGCCGGGTACCCAGCTGACCATGCGTACCTTCCACATCGGTGGTGCGGCTAGCCGGACCTCCGCGGCTGACAACGTCCAGGTTAAAAATGGCGGCACCATCCGTCTGCACAACCTGAAGCATGTCGAGCGTCTGGACGGTGCCCTGGTGGCAGTGTCCCGTTCCGGTGAGCTGGCCGTGGCCGACGACTTCGGTCGTGAGCGCGAGCGCTACAAGCTGCCGTACGGTGCTGTGATTTCGGTGAAGGAAGGCGACAAGGTCGACCCGGGCGCAATCGTCGCCAAGTGGGACCCGCACACCCACCCGATCGTGACCGAAATGAAGGGTACTGTGACCTTCGTCGGCATGGAGGAGGGCATCACCATCAAGCGTCAGACCGACGAGCTGACAGGTCTGACCAACATCGAGGTTCTTGATCCGAAGGACCGTCCGGCCGCTGGCAAGGACATCCGTCCGGCTGTGAAGCTGGTCGATGCCAACGGCAAGGAACTTCTGCTGCCGGGCACTGATGTGCCTGCGCAGTACTTCCTGCCGGCAAACGCCCTGGTGGGGGTGGCCGACGGCGCCCAGGTGGGTGTGGGTGATGTAATCGCCCGTATCCCGCAGGAAACCTCGAAGACGCGCGACATCACCGGTGGTCTGCCGCGCGTGGCCGACCTGTTCGAAGCTCGCCGTCCGAAAGAGCCTTCGATCCTGGCGGAAGTCAGCGGCACCATCTCCTTCGGTAAGGAGACCAAGGGCAAGCGCCGTCTGGTCATTACCCCGAACGATGGCAGCGATCCGTACGAGGAGCTGATTCCGAAGTGGCGTCACCTCAACGTGTTCGAAGGCGAACAGGTGAACCGCGGCGAAGTTATCTCCGACGGCCCGAGCAACCCGCACGACATCCTGCGTCTGCTGGGTGTCAGCGCGCTGGCCAAGTACATCGTCAACGAGATTCAGGACGTGTACCGCTTGCAGGGCGTGAAGATCAACGACAAGCACATCGAGACCATCCTGCGTCAGATGCTGCGGAAGGTCGAGATCGCGGAGTCCGGCGATTCCAGTTTCATCAAGGGCGACCAGATGGAACTGACCCAGGTGCTGGAAGAGAACGAGCGTCTGGCGACTGAAGATCGCTTCATCGCCAAGTTCGAGCGCGTTCTGCTGGGTATCACCAAGGCCTCTCTGTCCACCGAGTCGTTCATTTCCGCGGCGTCCTTCCAGGAAACCACTCGCGTCCTCACCGAGGCAGCGGTTACCGGCAAGCGCGACTACCTGCGCGGCCTGAAGGAAAACGTGGTGGTAGGTCGTCTGATTCCGGCCGGTACCGGTCTGGCCTACCACAGTGAGCGCAAGCGTCAGCGCGAAGCCGGCAAGCCGCTCCGCGTCAGCGCCAGCGAAGTGGAAGCGGCGCTGACCGAAGCGTTGAACTCGAGCAGCAATTGAGTGCAAACCCCCGGCGGTCTTTACCGCCGGGGGCTTTGCCTTGACGGGGGCTATGAGTCTCTTTAGACTCATGCACCCCTAAATTTGGCAGGGCGCTTGGCTCTGTCATTTTGTTTATGTCGAAAGACAACAGTGGAGCTATAGATGGCAACTATTAACCAGCTGGTGCGTAAGCCGCGCAGCCGTATCGTCGAGAAATCCGACGTACCTGCGCTGCAAAACTGCCCGCAGCGTCGCGGCGTTTGCACCCGCGTCTACACCACCACGCCGAAGAAGCCGAACTCTGCACTGCGTAAAGTGTGCCGTGTTCGCCTGACCAACGGCTACGAAGTTACTTCGTACATCGGTGGTGAAGGTCACAACCTGCAAGAGCACAGCGTAGTGCTGATCCGTGGCGGTCGTGTAAAGGACCTTCCGGGTGTGCGTTACCACACTGTGCGCGGTTCGCTGGATACCACCGGCGTTAAAGACCGTAAGCAGGGTCGTTCCAAGTACGGTACCAAGCGTCCGAAATAATTCGGCGTTTAACAGTTTTTTTATTCATTGAGTCGATAAGAGTAAGGTCGGGCGTAACCGAATGGTTATGGTCCCGGGCTAACCTGAAGACCGTTTGAGGGCTTATCAATGCCAAGACGTCGTGTAGCAGCCAAGCGTGAGATTCTGGACGATCCGAAATACGGAAGCCTGATTCTCGCCAAGTTCATGAACCACGTGATGGAAAGCGGCAAGAAGGCCGTAGCCGAGCGCATCGTTTACGGTGCCCTGGATACCGTCAAAGCACGCAAGAACAGCGATCCCCTGGAGATCTTCGAGAAAGCTCTCGACGCCATCGCTCCGCTGGTCGAAGTCAAGTCCCGCCGCGTAGGCGGTGCTACTTACCAGGTTCCGGTCGAAGTTCGTCCGTCCCGTCGTAATGCCCTGGCCATGCGCTGGCTGGTCGAGTCCGCGCGCAAGCGTGGCGAGAAATCCATGGCCCTGCGTCTCGCGGGCGAGCTGCTGGATGCCTTCGATGGCAAAGGCGCTGCTGTCAAGAAGCGTGAAGATGTGCACCGCATGGCAGAGGCCAACAAGGCCTTCTCGCATTATCGCTTCTAATCTAGCGAGGATTTTTTCGTGGCTCGTACAACCCCTATCAACCGCTACCGTAACATCGGTATCTGCGCACACGTAGACGCCGGTAAGACCACTACGACGGAGCGGATCCTGTTCTACACAGGTCTCAGCCACAAAATGGGTGAGGTGCACGACGGTGCCGCCACTACCGACTGGATGGTTCAGGAGCAGGAGCGTGGTATTACCATTACCTCCGCTGCTGTAACAACCTTCTGGAAAGGTTCTCGTGGTCAGTTCGACAACTACCGCGTCAACGTGATCGACACCCCCGGCCACGTTGACTTCACCATCGAAGTAGAGCGTTCGCTGCGCGTGCTCGACGGTGCGGTCGTGGTCTTCTGTGGTACCTCCGGCGTTGAGCCGCAGTCCGAGACTGTATGGCGTCAAGCCAACAAGTACGGCGTGCCGCGCATCGTCTACGTGAACAAGATGGACCGTGCCGGCGCCAACTTCCTGCGCGTTGTAGGTCAGATCAAGAACCGTCTGGGCCACACTCCGGTTCCGGTTCAGCTGGCTATTGGCGCTGAAGACGACTTCCAGGGCCAGATCGACCTGATCAAGATGAAGGCGATCTACTGGAACGAAGACGACAAGGGTACTACGTACCGCGAGGAGGAGATCCCGGCCGAGCTTCAGGATCTGGCTGAAGAGTGGCGCTCCAACATGGTTGAGGCGGCTGCCGAAGCCAACGAAGAGCTGATGAACAAGTACCTGGAAGAGGGTGAGCTGACCGCCGAAGAAATCAAGGCTGGTCTGCGTGCTCGTACTCTGGCTAGCGAAATCGTTCCGGCTGTTTGCGGTTCTTCCTTCAAGAACAAGGGCGTGCCCCTGGTTCTCGACGCCGTGATCGACTTCCTGCCTGCTCCGACCGAGATTCCGCCGATCCAGGGTACCAACCCGGATAACGAGGAGATCGTCGACGAGCGTCGTGCAGACGATAGCGAGCCTTTCTCCGCTCTGGCGTTCAAGATCGCGACCGACCCGTTCGTCGGTACTCTGACCTTTGCTCGTGTTTACTCCGGCGTCCTCGCTTCCGGCGACTCCGTGCTGAACTCGGTAAAAGGCAAGAAAGAGCGCGTAGGTCGGATGGTGCAGATGCACGCCAACCAGCGTGAAGAGATCAAGGAATGCCGTGCTGGCGACATCGCTGCGCTGATCGGCATGAAGGACGTCACCACGGGTGACACGCTGTGCGATCTCGACAAGCCGATCATCCTTGAGCGCATGGACTTCCCGGAGCCGGTAATTTCCGTCGCCGTGGAGCCCAAGACCAAGGCAGACCAGGAGAAGATGGGTATCGCTCTGGGCAAGCTGGCCCAGGAAGATCCGTCCTTCCGCGTCAAGACCGACGAAGAGTCCGGTCAGACCATCATCTCCGGTATGGGTGAGCTGCACCTGGACATCATCGTCGATCGCATGAAGCGCGAGTTCGGCGTTGAGGCCAACATCGGTAAGCCTCAAGTGGCCTACCGTGAAACCATCACCAAGGACAACGTCGAGATCGAAGGCAAATTCGTTCGTCAGTCCGGTGGTCGTGGTCAGTTCGGTCACTGCTGGATCCGCTTCTCGGCTGCTGAAGTCGACGAGAAGGGCAACATCACCGAAGGTCTGGTGTTCACCAACGAAGTCGTGGGTGGTGTGATTCCGAAGGAATACATCCCGGCGATCCAGAAGGGTATCGAAGAGCAGATGAAGAACGGCGTTGTTGCCGGCTACCCGCTGCTCGGCCTGAAGGCCTCCGTCTTCGACGGTTCGTACCATGACGTTGACTCCAACGAAATGGCGTTCAAGATCGCTGCCTCCATGGCAACCAAGCAGCTGGCCCAGAAGGGTGGTGGTAAGGTGCTTGAGCCGATCATGAAGGTAGAGGTGGTGACTCCTGAGGACTACATGGGTGACGTGATGGGTGACCTGAACCGTCGTCGTGGTCTGATTCAGGGGATGGAAGACAGCGTTTCCGGTAAGGTGATCCGTGCCGAGGTTCCGCTGGGCGAGATGTTCGGTTATGCGACCGACGTGCGTTCCATGTCCCAGGGTCGCGCGAGCTACTCCATGGAATTCTCCAAATACGCCGAAGCTCCGTCGAATGTCGTCGAAGCACTGGTTAAAAAACAAGGTTGATTCAGCCCTTTAAGTAAGAGGTTTACTGTCGTGGCTAAAGAAAAATTTGAACGTAACAAACCGCACGTCAACGTTGGCACCATCGGTCACGTTGACCATGGCAAGACCACTCTGACTGCTGCTCTGACCAAGGTCTGCTCCGAGACCTGGGGCGGCTCCGCTCGTGCGTTCGACCAGATCGATAACGCGCCGGAGGAGAAGGCTCGCGGTATCACCATCAACACCTCCCACGTTGAGTACGATTCCGCCGTTCGTCACTACGCTCACGTTGACTGCCCTGGTCACGCTGACTATGTGAAGAACATGATCACCGGTGCCGCCCAAATGGATGGCGCGATCCTGGTTTGCTCCGCTGCTGACGGCCCCATGCCGCAGACTCGCGAGCACATCCTGCTGTCTCGTCAGGTAGGCGTTCCTTACATTGTCGTGTTCCTGAACAAGGCCGACATGGTTGACGACGCTGAGCTGCTGGA
>NZ_AUIE01000049.1 GCF_000423545.1 Metapseudomonas resinovorans DSM 21078 | reverse complement strand
CAGAAACCATCCTGGCCCGCTTCATACACCACGACCACTCTGGCGGACGCCGGCAACGCCCAGAGCGCGCGCGTCTCCGCGATCGTTTGCACCACCTGCTCCAGGCGCGCCAGGGGCTGCGGTGCGTCGACTGTCTTCAGCCGGGGGTTGCGCCGGGCATCGCTCAGCGCCACTTTCCAACTGGCCTTGGCCAACTCCAGCGCCACTGCCAGGACCGGTTCATTCGCACTATGCTGTTCAACGTAGGCCGTTCGCATGTCGATTCCTCCTCTGGGCCAAACCTTCTATCCCCCGGATTAAGAATCGGCGTGCGGGCGGCCTTTGCATAGGATCTACAGGTTTTGCCGCAAGCTGCGGGCGCGCAGGGCTACACCGCCCTCCCCTGCTCCGCCAGCGCCTCCTGCACCAGGGGGTGCAGGTTCTCTCCATGGTGCTCCACCTGCCAGGCCATCAGCTCGATGCGCATGGCCGGCGTCCAGAAGCTCTGCAGGTGGGTACGGACCCCCTTTACCGCCTGGCCCTTGTCCGGCTCGGTGGCGAAAAACTGGGCGATCTGGTTGGCCATCTTGATCAGGTTGTCGGTGCTCATCGGCGTACCTCGGCTTTCTCGGTCCTGCGGCGCTCCTTGAGCAGGCGCCGCTGTTCGTCACTGAACTCCTGATAGCGTTTCTGCCATTCGGAAGGCTGGTAGACCCGCGTGACCTCCACGGCGGTGACCTTGTATTCCGGGCAGTTGGTAGCCCAGTCGGAGTTGTCGGTGGTGATCACGTTGGCCCCCGATTCGGGGAAGTGGAAGGTGGTGTACACCACCCCCGGCGCGACCCGCTCGCTGACCCGGGCGCGCAGCACCGTCTGCCCCGCGCGACTGCCCACACCCACCCAGTCACCTTCGTGAATGCCACGGCTCTCCGCGTCAGTCGGATGGATTTCCAGGCGGTCCTCTTCGTGCCAGGCGACGTTGTCGGTACGCCGTGTCTGGGCGCCGACGTTGTACTGGCTGAGGATGCGCCCGGTGGTCAGCAGCAGCGGGTAGCGGTTGTTGACCTTCTCCTCGGTGGGCACGTAGCCGGTGAGCATGAAACGTCCCTTGCCACGCACGAACGCCTCGATGTGCATGGTCGGGGTGCCATCCGGGGCGGCCTCGTTGCACGGCCATTGCAGACTGCCATGGCGGTCCAGTTCGGCGTAGCTGACCTTGGTGAAGGTCGGCGTCAGCCGGGCGATCTCGTCCATGATCTCGGACGGATGCTTGTAGTCCATCTTGTAGCCCAGGGCGTTGGCCAAGGCGACGGTGGCTTCCCAGTCAGCCTTGCCGCCCAGCGGGTCCATCACCTTACGCACGCGGGAGATGCGCCGCTCGGCGTTGGTGAAGGTGCCGTCCTTCTCCAGGAAGGAGCTGCCCGGCAGGAACACATGGGCGAACTTGGCGGTTTCGTTGAGGAAGATGTCCTGCACCACTACGCATTCCATCGCCGACAAAGCGGCGGTGACGTGCTGGGTGTTGGGATCGCTCTGGGCGATGTCCTCGCCCTGGCAGTAGAGCGCCTTGAAGGTGCCACCGAGGGCCGCCTCGAACATGTTGGGGATGCGCAGGCCCGGATCGGGCTGCAGGGTCACACCCCAGGCCTGTTCGAACTGGGCGCGTACCGTGTCGTTGGAGACATGGCGGTAGCCCGGCAATTCATGCGGGAAGGAGCCCATGTCGCAGGAACCCTGGACGTTGTTCTGCCCACGCAACGGGTTCACGCCGACACCTTCGCGGCCGATATTGCCGGTGGCCATGGCGAGGTTGGCGATGCCCATCACGGCGGTACTGCCCTGACTGTGCTCGGTGACGCCAAGACCGTAGTAGATCGCCGCGTTGCCGCCGGTAGCGTAGAGACGGGCAGCCGCGCGGATATCGTCAGGCGACACACCGCAGACCGGCCCCATGGCCTCCGGCGAGTTCTCCGGCTTGCCGACAAAGTCGCGCCAGCGGGCGAAGTCCACCGGTTCGCAGCGCGCGTCGACGAAGTCCTGCTTGACCAGTCCTTCGGTGACGATCACATGAGCCAGGGCGTTGAGCATGGCGACGTTGGTGCCCGGCCGCAGCGCCAGGTGCAGCTCAGCGCGAGCATGGGGGGAATCCACCAGGTCGATGCGGCGCGGGTCGATGACGATCAGTCGCGCACCCTGGCGCAGGCGACGTTTGAGCTGGGAGCCGAACACCGGGTGGGCGTCCGTGGGGTTGGCGCCGATCACCAGGACCACATCGGCCTGCATCACCGAGTCGAAGCTCTGGGTGCCGGCCGACTCGCCCAGAGTCTGCTTGAGGCCATAGCCGGTGGGCGAGTGACAGACGCGGGCGCAGGTGTCGACGTTGTTGTTGCCGAACCCGGCGCGCACCAGCTTCTGCACCAGGTAGGTCTCTTCGTTGGTGCAGCGACTGGAGGTGATGCCACCGATGGAATCACGCCCGTACTTGAGCTGGATGCGACGGAACTCACTGGCCGCGTAGGTCACCGCCTCGTCCCAGCTGACCTCCTGCCAGGGATCGTCGATGTGCTTGCGGATCATCGGCTTGGTGATGCGGTCCGGGTGGGTGGCGTAGCCCCAGGCAAAGCGTCCCTTGACGCAGGAATGGCCGTGGTTGGCCTGGCCGTTCTTGTCCGGGACCATGCGCACCAGCTGGTCGCCCTTCATCTCGGCGCGGAACGAGCAGCCGACGCCGCAATAGGCGCAGGTCGTGATGACGCTGCGCTCCGGCTGGCCCATCTCCACCACGCTCTTTTCCATCAGCGTGGCGGTCGGGCAGGCCTGCACGCAGGCGCCGCAGGACACGCACTCGGAGTCGAGGAAGTTCTCGCCGCCGGCCGCTGCCACGCGGGACTCGAAGCCGCGCCCGCTGATGGTCAGGGCAAAGGTGCCCTGGGTTTCCTCGCAGGCGCGTACGCAGCGGTTGCAGACGATGCACTTGCTCGGGTCGTAGTCGAAATAGGGGTTGGAAACGTCTTTTTGCTCGTCCAGGTGGTTGGCGCCGTCGTAGCCGTAGCGCACTTCGCGCAGGCCCACCTGGCCGGCGACCGTCTGCAGCTCGCAGTTGCCGTTAGCCGAGCAGGTCAGGCAGTCCAGCGGGTGATCGGAGATGTACAGCTCCATCACGTTGCGCCGCAGGGTGGCGAGCTTGGGCGTCTGGGTGTGGACCACCATGCCCTCTGTGACAGGCGTCGTGCAGGACGCCGGGTAGCCGCGCATGCCATCGATCTCCACCAGGCACATGCGGCAGGAGCCGAAGGCTTCCAGGCTGTCGGTGGCGCATAGTTTGGGAATGGTGGTGCCGAGCAGCGCGGCGGCACGCATCACTGAGGTGCCGGCCGGCACCGTGATCTCGCGGCCGTCGATGCTCAAGCTGACCTGCACCTCGCTTTCGCGGGCAGGCGTGCCGAGGTCGATGTCGCTGGCGGGGTCGAAGAGATTGATCATTGGTCGGCCTCCGGGGTCTTCAGACCGAAGTCGGCAGGAAAATGCTTGAGGGCGCTGGTCACCGGGTAGGAGGTCATGCCGCCGAGGGCGCAGAGCGAGCCGTACTGCATGGTGTCGCAGAGATCCTTGAGCAGGAGCACCTGCTCTTCGCGGGCCTCGGCATCGGTGGCCGCCAGCAGGCGGTCGACCACTTCCACCCCGCGCGTGGAGCCGATCCGGCAGGGTGTGCATTTGCCGCAGGATTCCTCGGCACAGAACTGCAGGGCGAAGCGCGCCATGTGGGCCATGTCCAGGCTGTCATCGGCCACTACCACTCCACCGTGGCCGAGCATCGCGCCCATGGCGGCGAAGGCTTCGTAATCCAGCGGCGTATCGAATTGCGACGGCGGCACCCAGGCACCCAGCGGCCCGCCCACCTGGGCGGCCTTCAGCGGCCGGCCGCTGGCGGTACCACCGCCGTAGCCTTCCACCAGTTCCCGCAGGGTCAGGCCGAAGGCGCGCTCGACCAGGCCGCCGTGGCGGACGTTGCCGGCCAGCTGGAAGGGCATGGTGCCCAGCGAACGGCCCAGGCCGAAGTCACGATAGAACTGCGCGCCTCGGGCCAGGATGACCGGCACCGAGGCCAGGGTGAGCACGTTGTGCACCAGCGTCGGCAGGCCGAACAGGCCCTCCAGCGCCGGCAACGGCGGCTTGGCACGGACCACGCCGCGCTTGCCTTCGAGGGAATCCAGCAGTGCAGTTTCCTCGCCGCAGATATAGGCACCGGCGCCGACCCGCACCTCGAGGTCGAAGGCACGCCCACTGCCGCCGACGTTGGCGCCGAGATAACCGGCTTCGCGGGCGATCTCGATGGCTGCGCGCAGGGTTTCGACCGACTGCGGATACTCGGAACGGACGTAGACGTAGCCGAAGCTGGCGCCCACCGCGAGGCCGGCGATGGCCATGCCCTCGATCAACAGGAAGGGGTCGCCTTCCATCAACATGCGGTCGGCGAAGGTGCCGGAGTCGCCTTCATCGGCGTTGCAGACCACGTACTTCTGTCCGGCTTTGGCCTCACGCACGGTGCGCCACTTGATGCCCGCCGGGAAGGCAGCGCCCCCCCGGCCGCGCAGACCGGAATCCAGCACGGCAGCGACGGTTTCCTCACCGCTCAGGGCAATGGCACGGGGCAGTCCCTCGAAACCGCCCTGGTCGCGGTAGTCGTCCAGGGACAGCGGCCGGGTAATGCCGGCGCGGGCGAACAGCAGACGCTGCTGGCTTTTCAGATAGGGCAGTTCCTCCACCGGCCCCAGTGCCTGCGGATGGGCGCTGGCATCACCTTGCAGGGCATCCATCAGGGCGGGCACGTCTTCAGGTGTCAACGGACCGAAACCAAGGCGGCCTTCAGGCGCTTCCAGCTCCAGCAGCGGCTCCAGCCAATAGAGGCCACGGGAGCTGGTGCGGTGCAGTTCGATCGGCAGCTGCCGGCGCTCGGCTTCGCGGACCACGGCCTCGGCCAGCTCGTCGGCACCTACGGCACGGGCCACCGAATCGCAGGGGATGCACAGCCTCAGCATGAGCCTTCCTCCAGGCAACCCTTCACCAGCGCACTCAGGCGCTCGGGGGTGAGCCGCGCATGCAATTGACCGTCCAGCTCAAGGGCCGGCGAGCAAGCGCAGGCCCCCAGGCAATAAACCGGCCGCAGGCTTATCCGTCCGTCGGCACTGGCGCCATGGTCGTCCAGCTCCAGGTGCTCGCGCAGCTGCGCAGCCAGGCGCTCGGCGCCCATGCTCTGGCAAGACTCGGCGCGGCACAGGCGCAGGATATGGCGCGCCGGCGGCGTGGTGCGGAAGTCGTGGTAGAAACTGACCACCCCGCGCACCTCGGCCAGGCTGAGGTTGAGGGCGTGGGCGATTTCGGCAATGGCGACGTCGGGAATGTACCCGGCGCCTTCCTGGATGGCGTGGAGGATCGGCAGCAGGGCACCGGGGGTGTCCTTCTCGCGCTCCAACACGCTGTGGATCAGGGGCAGGTGAAGCGTCTCATCAGGCATACAGCGTTCCTCTGCTTCACGAACGACAGGCTGAAACCGGTCGTCCGGAGGTCTCGGCTGCGACTCACCCACCACGTCACGGAGGCGTGGCCTTGCTGGTGGCCGTCCCTGCATCCCGGCCGGGCGTCTACGCGCACTAGCCCGGGGCATTCGGGGAGCTTGCCATCCCCGCCGTTCAGAAATTGCACCCCAACGACCCTTCGCGTCCTGAAACCGACCTTGGCTGACGGGTGGGGAAAATTGAACGCTCGCTCCTTCTTTATAGGTGCTTCGGACAGAAGGTTGGCGAGGGGCGGACCTGCGGTTACCGCGGGATTACTTGTGGGCTCGCCCAGCCCCATGGAATGCGCCCCTTCCGAACCCGGCTTGCCCATTCGCGACCGGCTTGACGCTTTCGGCAATACCCCGGTCGCTTTTGCGCGATAGCGCCGAATCCCCCGGGGATATGCTCCCCCCAAAGCGCCGGCAGAAGATTCGGCGCATGGATAACAGGGGACAGCCTGATGAGCCCAGCCGAACTGCACGCCGACAGCATCGTCATCGACGGTCTGATCATCGCCAAGTGGAACCGTGAACTCTTCGAAGACATGCGCAAAGGCGGTCTGACCGCGGCCAACTGCACCGTGTCGGTCTGGGAAGGCTTCCAGGCGACGGTGAACAACATCGCCGCCAGCAGCAAGCTGATCCGTGAGAACAGCGATCTGGTGATCCCCGTGCGCACCACCGCCGACATCCGCAAGGCCAAGGAGCAGGGCAAGACCGGCATCCTCTTCGGCTTCCAGAATGCCCACGCATTCGAAGACCAGATCGGCTACGTGGAAGTGTTCAAGCAGCTCGGCGTGGGCATCGTGCAGATGTGCTACAACACCCAGAACCTGGTCGGCACCGGTTGCTACGAGCGTGACGGCGGCCTGTCCGGCTTCGGGCGCGAGATCGTCGCCGAGATGAACCGCGTCGGCGTCATGTGTGACCTCTCCCACGTGGGCTCCAAGACCTCCGAGGAAGTCATCCTCGAATCGAAGAAGCCGGTCTGCTACTCCCACTGCCTGCCGTCCGGCCTGAAAGAACACCCGCGCAACAAGTCCGATGAAGAACTGAAGTTCATCGCCGACCACGGCGGCTTCGTCGGCGTGACCATGTTCGCCCCCTTCCTCGCCAAGGGCATCGACTCGACCATCGACGACTACGCCGAAGCCATCGAGTACGTGATGAACATCGTGGGCGAAGACGCCATCGGCATCGGCACCGACTTCACCCAGGGCCATGGCCAGGACTTCTTCGAGTGGCTGACCCACGACAAGGGTTACGCCCGCCGCCTGACCAACTTCGGGAAGATCGTCAACCCGCTGGGCATCCGCACCGTGGGCGAGTTCCCCAACCTCACCGAGACCCTCCTTAAACGCGGCATGCCCGAGCGCGTGGTGCGCAAGGTGATGGGCGAGAACTGGGTACGCGTGCTCAAGGACGTCTGGGGCGAGTAAGCGCCCTTCTCCCCTCTCCCCCTGGGAGAGGGGCCGGGGGTGAGGGACGTCGAATCCCGCTCCCACCCCCTTGAACCCTCACCCCAACCCTCTCCCCAAGGGAGAGGGGGTTATTTCGGCCCCAAGCCGGGCCTCAGCGAATTCCGGAGCTAGAACAACATGGCCAAACACGCCCCTGAAATGCCCATCGAAGTCGACAGCGAAACCGGTGTCTGGACCACCGACGCCCTGCCCATGCTGTATGTGCCGCGCCACTTCTTCGTGAATAACCACATGGGCATCGAAGCCGAGCTGGGCCCGGAGCGTTACGCCGAGATCCTCTACAAGGCCGGCTACAAGTCCGCCTGGCACTGGTGCGAGAAAGAAGCCGAGTGCCATGGCCTGGAAGGCGTGGCGGTGTTCGAGCACTACATGAAGCGCCTGTCCCAACGCGGCTGGGGCCTGTTCCAGATCGAATCCATCGACCTGGACAAGGGCACCGCCCAGGTCCGCCTGAAGCACTCCGCCTTCGTCTACGTCTACGGCAAGGTCGGCCGCAAGGTCGACTACATGTTCACCGGCTGGTTCGCCGGGGCCATGGACCAGATTCTCCAGGCCCGCGGCAGCAGCGTGCGCACCGTCGCCGAGCAGCTGTACAGCGGCTCGGAAGAAGGCCACGACGACGGCCTGTTCATCGTCAAACCTCTGTAAGGCGAGGCTCGGGAAATGGCATTCGAAGCAATGTTCCAGCCGATCCAGATCGGCAAACTCACCATCCGCAACCGTGTGCTGTCCACCGCCCACGCCGAGGTTTATGCCACCGATGGTGGCATGACCACCGACCGTTACGTGAAGTACTACGAAGAGAAGGCCAAGGGCGGCATCGGCCTGGCCATCTGCGGCGGTTCCTCGGTGGTGGCCATCGACAGCCCGCAGGAATGGTGGAGCTCGGTGAACCTGTCCACCGACCGCATCATCCCGCACTTCCAGAATCTGGCCGACGCCATGCACAAGCACGGCGCCAAGATCATGATCCAGATTACCCACATGGGCCGCCGCTCCCGCTGGGACGGCTTCAACTGGCCGACCCTGATGTCGCCCTCCGGCGTCCGCGAGCCGGTACACCGGGCCACCTGCAAGACCATCGAGGTCGAAGAAATCTGGCGGGTGATCGGCAACTACGCCCAGGCCGCGCGCCGGGCGAAGGAAGGCGGCCTGGACGGCGTCGAGTTGTCCGCCGTGCACCAGCACATGATCGACCAGTTCTGGAGCCCGCGCGTCAACAAGCGTACCGACGAGTGGGGCGGCACCTTCGAAGGCCGGATGAAGTTCGGCCTGGAAGTGCTCAAGGCCGTGCGCGCCGAAGTGGGCGACGACTTCTGTGTCGGCATGCGTATCTGCGGTGACGAATTCCACCCGGACGGCCTGTCCCACGAGGACATGAAGCAGATCGCCAAGTACTACAGCGACACCGGCATGCTCGACTTCATCGGCGTGGTCGGCTCGGGTTGCGATACCCACAACACCCTGGCCAACGTGATCCCCAACATGAGCTTCCCGCCGGAGCCCTTCCTGCACCTGGCGGCGGGCATCAAGGAAGTGGTCAACGTGCCGGTACTGCACGCGCAGAACATCAAGGACCCGAACCAGGCCACCCGTATCCTCGAAGGCGGCTACGTGGACATGGTCGGCATGACCCGCGCGCACATCGCCGACCCGCACCTGATCGCCAAGATCAAGATGGGCCAGGTCGACCAGATCAAGCAGTGCGTCGGCGCCAACTACTGCATCGACCGCCAGTACCAGGGCCTGGACGTGCTGTGCATCCAGAACGCCGCGACCTCCCGTGAATACATGGGCGTGCCGCACATCATCGAGAAGACCACCGGCGTGAAGCGCAAGGTAGTGGTCGTCGGTGGTGGCCCGGCTGGCATGGAGGCGGCACGCGTGGCGGCCGAGCGCGGCCACGACGTGACCCTGTTCGAGAAGAAGGACCAACTTGGCGGCCAGATCACCACTGCCTCCAAAGCACCGCAGCGCGACCAGATCGCAGGCATCACCCGCTGGTACCAGTTGGAACTGGCGCGCCTGGGGATCGATCTGCGCCTGGGCACCGCGGCCGACCCGGACACCATCCTCGACGTGCGCCCCGACATCGTCGTCCTGGCCAACGGTGGTCATCCGTTCATCGAGCAGAACGAGCACTGGGGGGCTGCAGAAGGCCTGGTGGTCAGCAGCTGGGACATCCTCGATGGCAGCGTGGCACCGGGCAAGAACGTCCTGGTTTACGACACCATCTGCGAGTTCGGCGGCATGTCGGTCGCGGACTTCCTGGCCGACAAAGGCGCCCAGGTTGAGATCGTCACCGACGACATCAAGCCAGGCATCGCCGTGGGCGGGACCTCCTTCCCGACCTACTACCGCAGCATGTACCCCAAGGAAGTGATCATGACCGGCGACCTGATGCTGGAGAAGGTCTACCGCGAGGGCGACAAGCTGGTGGCGGTGCTGGAGAACGAGTACACCGGCGCCAAGGAAGAGCGCGTGGTCGACCAGGTCGTCATCGAGAACGGCGTACGGCCGGACGAAGGCCTGTACTACGCACTCAAGCAGGGCTCGCGCAACAAAGGCCAGATCGACGTCGAGGCGCTGTTCGCCATCAAGCCGCAGCCCTGCCTGAGCCAGCCCGGAGACGGCTACCTGCTGTTCCGCATCGGTGACTGCGTGGCCCAGCGCAACACCCACGCGGCGATCTACGACGCTTTGCGTCTGTGCAAGGACTTCTAAGCGCACACACGGACGGCCCCCTCTCCCGCTTGCGGGAGAGGGCGGGGGGAGAGGGCAAGCCGGCGACTCAAGCGTTTCCGGAATCCCCCTCTCCCTAACCCTCTCCCTCAGGGAGAGGGGACTGGTTCGGAGCACCCCTTTCGGTCCCTGCAAGGAGACCAACAATGCTGAACACCCTTCTTCCCATCCTGCTCTTCGCTGCCCTGGCACTCGCCGTGCTGGGCGCCGCGAAGCGCTTCTTCATGTGGCGCCGGGGCCGACCGTCGAAGGTCGACTGGATCGGCGGCCTCATGGCCATGCCGCGCCGCTACCTGGTGGACCTGCACCATGTGGTCGAGCGCGACAAGTACATGTCCAAGACCCACGTCGCCACGGCTGGCGGTTTCGTGCTGTCGGCCCTGCTGGCGATCGTCGTGCACGGCTTCGGCCTGCATAACCGCATCCTCGGCTTCGCCCTGCTCGCCGCCACCGTGCTGATGTTCGTTGGCGCGCTGTTCGTCGCCAAGCGTCGGCGCAACCCGCCGGCGCGGCTGTCGAAAGGCCCGTGGATGCGCCTGCCGAAGAGCCTGCTGATGTTTTCGGCCAGCTTCTTCATCGCCACCCTGCCGGTGGCCGGCATCCTGCCGGAAGGCTTCGGCGGCTGGTTCCTCGCCGGCATCCTGGCGATCGGCGTGGCCTGGGGCGTGTCCGAGCTGTTCTTCGGCATGACCTGGGGCGGCCCGATGAAGCACGCCTTCGCCGGCGCCCTGCACCTGGCCTGGCACCGCCGCGCCGAACGCTTCGGCGGTGGACGCTCCACGGGTCTCAAGGCACTGGACCTGGCCGATCCGAATGCCCCGCTGGGCGTGGAGAAGCCCACCGACTTCACCTGGAACCAACTGCTCGGCTTCGACGCCTGCGTGCAGTGCGGCAAGTGTGAGGCGGTATGCCCGGCCTTCGCCGCCGGCCAGCCACTGAACCCGAAGAAACTGATCCAGGACATGGTCATCGGCCTCGCCGGTGGCAACGACGCCAATTTCGCCGGCAGCCCCTATCCGGGCATCCCGCTGGGCGAACACAGCGGCGGCCCGCATCAGCCGATCGTGTCCCTGCAAGGCAAGGCACTGGTATCCGCCGAGACCCTCTGGTCCTGCACCACCTGCCGGGCCTGCGTCGAGGAATGCCCGATGATGATCGAGCACGTCGACGCCATCGTCGACATGCGCCGCCACCTCACCCTGGAGAAGGGCGCGACCCCGAACAAGGGCGCCGAGGTGCTGGAGAACCTGATCGCCACCGACAACCCTGGCGGCTTCGCGCCGGGTGGCCGCCTGAACTGGGCCGCCGACCTGAACCTGCCGCTGATGAGTGAGAAGAAACAGGCCGAGGTGCTGTTCTGGGTCGGCGATGGTGCCTTCGACATGCGCAACCAGCGCACCCTGCGCGCCTTCGTCAAAGTCCTGAAAGCCGCCAACGTCGATTTCGCCGTGCTCGGCCTGGAAGAACGTGACAGCGGTGACGTGGCCCGTCGCCTGGGTGATGAAGCGACCTTCCAGCAACTGGCCAAGCGCAACATCGCCACGCTGAACCAGTACCGCTTCAAGAAGATCGTGTCCTGCGACCCGCACAGCTTCCATGTACTGAAGAACGAGTACGGCGCCCTTGGCGGTCAGTACGAGGTCCAGCATCACAGCACCTACATCGACGAGCTGATGCAGCGCGGCAGCCTCAACCTTGGCCAACACAAGGGCGGCAGCGTGACCTACCACGACCCGTGCTACCTGGGCCGCTACAACGGCGAGTACGAGGCGCCGCGCAACGTGCTCAAGGCCATCGGTATCGAAGTGAAGGAAATGCAGCGCTCCGGTTTCCGCTCACGCTGCTGTGGCGGTGGTGGCGGCGCGCCGATCACCGACATCCCCGGCAAGCAGCGGATACCGGACATGCGCATGGTGGACATCAAGGAAACCGGTGCAGAGCTGGTGGCCGTGGGTTGCCCGCAGTGCACCGCGATGCTCGAAGGCGTTGTGGCACCGCGTCCGGAGATCAAGGACATCGCCGAACTGGTGGCGGATGTACTGATCGAGACAACGGTGGAAGCAAAAAAGCCGTCGGCGGCTAAAGCTGCCGTGGAGGTGGCGTGATGAGCATGTCGCTTGCCTCCCTTCTCCCTCTGGGAGAAGGGCCGGGGATGAGGGAAGCCTCAGGCCTCCGCAGAACGCCAACCATCCCTCACCCCAACCCTCTCCCAGAGGGAGAGGGAGCTGTCCGTGCAGCCATGGAGACCTGTGTATGAGCGACATCATCCGCCGCGACCCGCGTGCCGAGTGGATCGCCCGCAACCGCCTGCACCCGCTGCATGCCGCCATGCAGCAGCAGGGGCAGACGAGCTGGATGGGGCCCAACGGCATCATCCGCAAGAATCCGCACACGATCGCCGCCGGCTTCATAGGCCCCAATGGCCTTAAACGGATCGACCGCAGCGGCGCCCAGCAGGGCACCGCTGGCAAGCGCAGCGCTACAACCGAAGTGGTGCAGCTGCCGCTGCATGTAGTCGAGCAGCCGGCCTTCCACATCTGCGTGGTGCCGGACATGGTCGGTGGCCGACTCTCCAGCCACGACAAAGACCTGCTGGGCCTGGCCAACAAGCTGGCCGGTAGCGAAGGCGCGGTGGTTGCCGTGCTCTTCGGCGAAGACAAGGAAGCCGCCTTCGACACCGCTGGCGTCGACCGCGTCCTGCGCATCGAGGGCGAGGCCTTTGACGGTTATGCGCCCGAAGCGCGCGTACTGGCCTTGAGCGCCGTGGAAAGCCAGCTCGCCCCGCGTCACTGGTTGCTGCCCGACAGCCGCACCGGTGGCGGAGAATTGGGCCGCCGGCTGGCCGCCAAGCTTGGCGAGCGCCCGGCCACTCGCGTCTGGCAAGTCGCCAACGAACAGGCTATCGGCCGCGCCGGTGCCGGCCGCGAGGACCTGCTGCGCGCTGTGCCGCGCCTGATCCTTGCCGCTGCCGAATGCGCCGAGCCGGTCAGCGAAACCCGCCATGAAGCCCGTCCGCTGGAACTGGCCGCGAACATCGCCCACAGCCTGGCGCGCATCGAAGACCTCGGCCCGGTGGCCGTGGACCCGGCGCAGATTCCCATGGCCGAGGCGGAGTTCATCCTCTCCGGTGGCAACGGGGTCAAGGATTGGCAGCTGTTCCACGAGGCCGCCGTGGCCCTCGGCGCCACCGAAGGTGCCTCCCGCGTGGCGGTGGACGACGGCTTCATGCCGCGCAACCGCCAGGTGGGTGCCACCGGTACCTGGGTCACCGCGCGGGTCTATCTGGCCGTCGGTATCTCCGGCGCCATCCAGCACCTGCAGGGCATTGGTGCCTGCGACAAGGTGGTGGCGGTGAACATGGACCCGGGCTGCGACATGATCAAACGCGCCGACCTCTCAGTGATCGGCGACTCCGGTGCCATTCTTGCCGCCCTGATCCAACTGGCCACCGAATACCGTCAGGGAGGGGCACGCGATGCCGCATGACGCACTGAAGATCGTCAGCCTGGTCTCCATCGGCGCGCACCCGACCTCGGGCCGCGCACGCCGCGCCGACCAGGACGCCCGCGCCGTGGAGCTGGGCCTGCGCCTGGCCGGCCCGCGCCTGCGCGTGGTCCACGCCGGCAATCCCCATGAGGAAGCCCTGCGTGCTTACCTGGGCATGGGCCTGGATGACCTCATCGTCCTCGAACAGAGCGCGCAGGACGACGCCCTGCCGCCGCTGGGCGACTTCCTCCGCGAGAGCGGCGCCCAGCTCGTTCTCACCGGAAGCCAGGCGGAAACCGGCGAAGGCTCAGGGATGCTGCCCTACCTGCTGGCCGAACGCCTGGGCTGGCCACTGGTGGTGGGTCTGGCCGAAGTGGAAAAAGTTGATAACGGCGTGGCCCAGGTGCTGCAAGCCCTGCCGCGCGGCCAGCGTCGCCGGCTGAAGGTGCGCCTGCCCTTCGTCGCCAGCGTCGACAACGCCGCCCCTACCGCACGCCAGAGCGCATTCGGCCCTGCCCGTCGAGGTCGTATCGAGGCCGAGGACGTGGAGCTGGTGGAGGATGTATTGTTCACCGAGGCCCAGCTGCAACCGGCCCGCCCACGGCCCAAACGGCTCAAGGTGATCAAGGCCAAGACCGGCGCCGAGCGGATGAAGGCGGCCACCGCCAAGGCATCCGGTGGCGGCGGCCAGGTTCTCAAGGACGTCTCGCCGCAAGCGGGGGCCGAAGCTATCTTCAAACTGTTGCTGGAAGAAGGCGTGCTGCGCTGACCGCGCGGCACCATTTGGGAGGAATAGCGCGATGATGCATGCCGATCTGATCGACCAGGAAGATTTTCGAGAGCGCCTGGTGGCGCTGGGTATCAGCATCCCGCCGGGGGTCACTGCCGAGCAGGCCTGCGAACAGGCCGTGAGCGGCCTGAGTCCGGAGCGCGCCTTGGCCCTGCGGCGCCTGGTGGAAGAACTGCTGGGTGGCAGCGCCACCCTGCTGCCCAATGTGCGCGAAGCCATTTCGCGCACCCTGCTGCCGGCCTTGGTGCCGCGCTGAGAGCCGATACCCGGAAACGACTAAGGGCGCCATAGGCGCCCTTTTTTGGTGGGAGCGAAACTTTGTAGGGGCGATTTCAATCGCCAAGGGCGGCGAAGCTGCCCCCATTCAAGCTCAGAAGGGCGGACCTGCGGCCCGCTTGGCCAACAAATTCGCCCCTACAGGCAATCCATTGCAAATCGCAGGTCTTTCGCCAAGGCGCGCCCCTTAGACCACCCGCACGCTGGCGAAGGTCGACTCCCCCTGGGCGCGGCTCAGGGCCACGCCGGCGGTGGAAGGATTGCGCACCAGTTCGTCCGGCACCGGCATCAGCGCCACCACGTTGGCGTTCTGGCCGGCGCGCTCGTCACGCGGCGGGATGCCGAAGTACTCGCGGTAGCACTTGGAGAAGTGCGGGGTCGAAACGAAGCCGCACACCGAGGCCACCTCGATGATGGACATCGCGGTCTGCTTCAGCAGTTGGCGTGCGCGGATCAGGCGCAGCTTGAGGTAGTAACGCGACGGCGAGCAGTGCAGGTACTTCTGGAACAGGCGCTCCAGCTGGCGACGCGAGACATCGACGTAGCAGGCCAGCTCGTCGAGGTCGATGGGCTCTTCCAGGTTGGCCTCCATCAACGCGACGATTTCCTGCAGCTTCGGCTGGTTGGTGCCCAGCATGTGCTTGAGCGGCACGCGCTGGTGGTCCTGCTCGTTGCGGATGCGCTCGTAGATGAACATCTCCGAGATGGCTGCAGCCAGTTCGCGGCCGTGCTCGCGGGCGATCAGGTGCAGCATCATGTCCATCGGCGCAGTGCCGCCGGACGAGGTGTAGCGGTTACGGTCGATGGAGAACAAGCGCGTGCTGATGCCCGCACGGGGGAAGGCTTCCTGCATCGCGGCCAGGCACTCCCAGTGCACGCTGCACTCGAAGCCGTCGAGCAGGCCGGCCTTGGCCAGCGCCCAGCTCCCGGTACATACGGCGCCCAGTTGGCGACCCTGGCGGGCCTGCACCTGCAACCAGTGCGTATGTTCACGGCTGACGCTGTGCTGAATGTCGACACCGCCACAGACGATCACGGCGTCCAGGGCCGGTGCGTTGTCCAGGCCACTGTCGGGGGTGATCTGCAGGCCGTCGCTGGCACTGACGGGGCGGCCGTCCTGGCTGAGGGTGTACCAGCGGTAGAGTTCACGACCGGAGAGATGGTTGGCCATGCGCAGCGGTTCTACCGCGGACGCCAGGGAAATCAGGGTGAAGTTGTCCAGCAGCAGGAAACCGATGGACTGGGGAACACGGTTCTGGGGCTGAGCCCCTTGGTTGAACTGTGACATCAGTGAAACCCTCAGGCTAGGCACGGAGCGGAACCCCGTTTCGAGGCTTTTTCTTATGGCCTGGTACTGCGACACCAGGGAATACCAAATATAGGCAAAGGTCGTGCCTAACTTGATTGGTCATTCAATTAAAAACAGTCGAATGCATCCAAGGCCCGTGCCAGCGGGCCTAGGCGAGAGCGACAGAAGCTTTCTGTTTGCGACCGCCAGAGCCCGTGTCTGCCGGGTCCTGGGGACTTAGGTAGCACTGGTGGTGCCGGCGGATGTCACCCCGTGCCGCAGGCCACATCCTTCAGTAACAGACGAACGGTTCCGACAGTGACTATCGAGTCACACCACCGTTCGGCGCATTGCGCACCATCGCGGGGCGGTGATGGAGTCGCCGGGCAATCACGAGTCAGCACTCGATGGCGCTGACCGCCAGCCCGCCGCGTGAGGTTTCCTTGTACTTGTCGTGCATGTCGGCGCCGGTGTCGCGCATGGTGCGGATCACCCGGTCCAGCGAGATGAAGTGCTCGCCGTCCCCGCGCAGGGCCATCTGCGCCGCGTTGATCGCCTTCACCGCAGCTATCGCGTTGCGTTCGATGCACGGCACCTGCACCAGCCCGCCCACCGGGTCGCAGGTCAGCCCCAGGTTGTGCTCCAGGCCGATCTCCGCCGCGTTCTCCAGCTGCGCCGGCGTCGCCCCCAGCACTTCCGCCAGGCCCGCCGCCGCCATCGCACAGGCCGAACCGACTTCGCCCTGGCAACCGACTTCGGCACCGGAGATCGAGGCGTTCTTCTTGCACAGGATGCCGACGGCGGCCGCGCCCAGGAAGAAGTTCACCACGTCGTCTTCGTTGGCCTCGGGGTTGAAGCGCATGTAGTAGTGCAGCACCGCCGGGATGATCCCCGCCGCACCGTTGGTGGGCGCGGTGACCATGCGCCCGCCGGCGGCGTTTTCCTCGTTCACCGCCAGGGCGTAGAGGTTCACCCATTCCATCGCGCTCATGGTGCTGCCAATCACGTTCGGCTTGCCCAGCTCCTGCAGGCTGCGGTGCAGCTTGGCGGCGCGCCGGCGCACGTTCAGCCCGCCGGGCAGGATGCCTTCGTGGCCGAGGCCGTTGGTCACGCATTCCTGCATGGCGTCCCAGAGCTTCAGCAGCCCGGCACGGATCTCCGCTTCGCTGCGCCAGGCCTTTTCGTTGGCCAGCATCAGTTCGGCGATGCGCAGGTTGTGGCGCTGGCACAGCTCCAGCAGTTCTTCGGCGCTGGAGAAGTCGTAGGGCAGCTCGGTGTGGTCCTGGTCCAGTTGCCCGGACTTGGCCTGGGCTTCGTCGACGACGAAACCGCCGCCGATGGAGTAGTAGGTGTCGCGGTGCAGTTC
>NZ_AUIE01000048.1 GCF_000423545.1 Metapseudomonas resinovorans DSM 21078 | reverse complement strand
AGCCAGTACGTCTCTATTCGCTACACCGAGCGGCTGGCAGAGGCCGGCATTGAGCCCTCAGTTGGCAGCAAGGGCGATAGCTACGACAACGCCTTGGCCGAAACCATCAACGGGCTGTACAAGGCCGAGCTGATTTACCGTCAATCATGGAAGAGCCGCGAAGCTGTTGAGATGGCGACTTTGAAATGGGTGCACTGGTACAACCACCAACGCTTGCTGAGCTCAATCGGATATATCCCGCCCGCGGAGGCTGAGGCAAACTTCTACCAGCAACAAGCAGGTCAGGCCATGGCGGCCTGACTTAAACGAAACGGCCTCTACAAAAGCCGGGGCGATTCACAGCACCAACGCAAACGGCGCTTAGGAGGCGCCACAACTCACCAGGGGTCATGAGATAGACATCCTTATCTAAAGAATGGCAGCACGCTATCACTGGCACTCAGAAGCCCCAAGGATCAGGACGAAAAATCCATGTCTGAAGGCGTAGAAGTCCGCGGAAATAGTATCCGCATTTACTTCCGATACGAGGGCGAGCTTTGCCGGGAACCGATTCCCGGCCCGGCCACGCCGGCGAACATCGCCAACGCCGAGCGCATAGTCGGCGTCATCCAGTACGAGATCGAGGCCGGCACCTTCAGCTACGCCCGGCACTTCCCGGATTCGCCCAGGATCCAGACCAATACCTTTGGCCACTACATCGACCTCTGGCTGGGTATCAAGCGCAACCAGATGGCCGCTTCTGGCATCCGCAGCCATGAAAGCCGGATCGAGCACCACGTACGCCCGCGCTGGGGACACGTCCACGCCGACCAGATCGACCACCTGGACCTGCAGGTGTGGATCCAGGGCACGCTGATGCCCAAGCTGCATAACAAGACGGTGCGCGAGATCCTGAGCATCGTTCGGCAGGTCTTCCGTCTCTATCGCACCAGGAACAGATCGGCGCACGACCCTACGGACGGCATCGTGGTATCGCTGCCGGACTCGGACGACCCCGATCCTTTCACCCGGGAGGAGATCGATCTGATCCTTGGCACGGAATCCGATCGCGCCCAGGAGCTGAACCTTGCGCAGTTCATGATCTGGACGGGGCCGAGGGTGTCGGAGGCCATTTCGCTGGCCTGGGAGGACGTGGACCTGGTCGCCGGCACCGTGCGGTTCCGGCGGGCCAGGGTGCGGAGCAAGTACAAGGTCACCAAGACGCGCCGCTCAACGCGAGAGGTGCGCCTTCTCGCCCCGGCGCTCAGGGCACTTCAGGCGCAGGTAAAACTGACAGGCAACCTGAAACCGGTAGAGATCGAGGTGACGGAGCGAGACAACCGGACAATCCGGCGACAGAAGGTACGGTTCGTCTTCCACAACGGCGGTACCGGCCAGCCCTATTCGACCTCGGACAACCTGCGAAACGGCTGGTGGAAAATTCATCTAAAGAAGGCCGGCGTGCGCTACCGCGGCCCGAACCAGTGCCGGCACACCTTTGCCAGCCAGATCCTCAGCAGCAGCGTGGCCTCACCAGAGTGGATCGCCGACCAGTTGGGGCACAGCTCCACGGCCATGGTCTTCAAGCACTACGCCAAATTCATCAGCAAGGACGGCCCCGACATCGTGGGCATGCTGAACCGCGCCCTGGACCTCTAAAACGACACTGGGGGCCTCTCTTTCGAGCAGGCCCCCAGTGGTCTATTGTTCCCAAAGTGTTCCCAAAACGCTCCCATTTGGCGTTTTCAGGAATATTTTTCCTTTGAAATCAATTAGTTAGATGGCGGAGGCGGTGAGATTCGAACTCACGGAAGAGTCTCCCCTTCGGCGGTTTTCAAGACCGCTGCCTTAAACCACTCGGCCACACCTCCGCTTGCGCGGGGCGCCATAGTACCGGAACGCAACACGCTGTCAAACTCTTGCATTTGGCCCTTCTCACGCCTCTGATAATATCCAGGTCTGACCAAGGTCACGGAAACCAATCTCGGGAGTGTCGCGATGAACGAACAGAACTTTGCCCTCAACCCTGCGCAGGCGGAGCAGCTGGAAGTCAGCCGCATCCTGCGCAACACGTACGGGCTTCTGGCCCTGACCCTTGCGTTCAGCGGTTTGGTTGCCTACGTCGCCCAGCAGATGCGCGTGCCCTACCCCAGCATCTTTGTGGTGCTGATCGGTTTCTACGGGCTGTTCTTCCTCACCGTGAAGCTGCGTGATTCGGCCTGGGGTCTCGTGTCCACCTTCGCGCTGACCGGCTTCATGGGCTACACCCTGGGTCCGATCCTCAATATGTATCTCGGCATGCCCAACGGCGGCGAGGTGGTCAGCTCGGCCTTCGCCATGACCGCCCTGGTGTTCTTCGGCTTGTCGGCGTACGTGCTCACCACTCGCAAGGACATGAGTTTCCTTGGCGGTTTCATCACCGCCGGGTTCTTCGTCCTGATCGGTGCCATGCTGGCCAGCTTCTTTTTCAACATCAGCGGCCTGCAACTGGCGATCAGCGCTGGTTTCGTGGTGTTCTCGTCGGTCTGCATCCTGTACCAGACCAGCGCCATCATCCATGGCGGCGAGCGCAACTACATCATGGCCACCATCAGCCTGTACGTTTCCATCTACAACCTGTTCATTAGCCTGCTGCAACTGATTGGCGTATTCAGCAGCGACGATTGATCGCCAACCAACTCCTCGGACTAGCCCGCTTCGGCGGGCTTTTTTCTGTCCGGGCGGGAAAAAGAACGCGTCTGGCCTTATCATTCCAGCAGTTTTCCCGTCATCCGAGCGACCATGAAATTCGCCATCGCCCTCTTTGCGCCACCCCATGCGCCCTCCTCGCGTCGCGCCCTGCGCTTCGCTGAAGCCTGCCTGGCCGGCGGGCACGAAATCGTCCGCTTGTTCTTTTATCAGGATGGTGTGCATAGCGCCTCCGCCAATGTCGTCGCCCCGCAAGATGAACCCAACCTCTCCGCGGAATGGAGCGAGTTCGTACGCAAGCACGAGTTGGACGGCGTGGTCTGCATTGCGGCGGCACTGCGCCGCGGCGTGCTGAACCAGGAAGAAGCGCAGCGCTATGAACGGCCCGCGGCGAACCTGGCCGAAGGCTGGGAACTGTCCGGCCTGGGCCAGCTTCATGAAGCTGCCCAGATGGCCGACCGCCTGGTCAGCTTCGGAGGCAACTGAGATGAAATCCATGCTGATCATCAGTCGCCAGGCGCCCTGGAGCGGCCCCGGCGCCCGCGAAGCGCTGGACATCGCCCTTGCAGGTGGCGCCTTCGATTTGCCCCTCGGCTTGCTGTTCCTCGACGACGGGGTCTTCCAACTTGTCGCCCAGCAGCAGCCGACGGCACTCCAGCAGAAGGACCTGACCGCCAACCTCCAGGCGCTCCCCCTGTTCGGCGTGGAGTCGCTCTACGCCTCTGCGCGCAGCCTGCAGGAGCGTGGCCTGGACAATGCCACCCTGAACCTCACGGTAGATGTCCTCGACGACAGCGCCCTGACCACTCTTATCGACCGCTACGACCAGGTGCTCACTCTCTGATGGCCACCCTGCACATCCTCTCTCACTCTCCCTTTGCCGACAGCCGGATGGGTAGCTGCCTGCGTCTGCTGGGAGCTGGCGACGGCCTGCTGCTCAGTGGTGATGCCGTCTATGCCCTTCAACCTGGCAGCATCGCTCGCCAGGCTCTGGAGTTGATGCCCGACTCCGTCACCCTGCATGCACTCGCCGAAGACCTGGACGCCCGCACCCTGACTGATCTGCCGGAGCGCCTGAACGCGGTGGATTACCCGGCCTTCATCGCGTTGTGCTGTCACTACGACAAGGTGAATAGTTGGCTATGAGCGAATTGCTGATAGAAGGCCACAGCATCCCGCTTGACAAGGACGGCTACCTTCAAGAGCTGACTGACTGGAGTCCAGCGGTGGCCAATGCCCTAGCTGCCCGCGAAGAGCTGGAACTGCAGCCGGAGCACTGGGAAATCATCGAACTGCTGCGCGGTTTCTATACCGAGTTCCAGCTCTCTCCGGCCAACCGTCCGCTGGTCAAGTACGTGGCGCAGAAGCTCGGCCCGGACAAGGGTAACAGCCTGCACCTCAATCGCCTCTTCAAAGGCGCGCCGGCCAAGCTTGCCGCCAAGCTCGCCGGCCTACCGAAGCCGACCAACTGCCTATGAATCTCGTCACCCCACCGGAACATCCCTTCGCCCAATTCGTCCGAATACTCGGCAAGGGCAAGCGCGGCGCACGCAATATGACCCGCGAGGAAGCCCGCGAAGCCATGGGCATGCTCCTCGACGGCGAAGTTGAAGACACTCAGCTCGGCGCCTTCCTCATGCTCCTGCGGCACAAGGAAGAAAACGCCGAGGAACTGGCCGGCTTCACCGAAGCCTTCCGGCAACGGAACCTGGCACCACAAATTCCCGTCGACCTGGATTGGCCGAGCTACGCCGGTAAAAAGCGACATCTGCCCTGGTACCTGTTGGCTGCCAAGGCGCTTGCCGATAGAGGTGTGCGCATCCTACTCCACGGTGGCGGCGCCCATACGGCTGGCCGTCTCTACAGTGAACAGCTACTGGAACTGCTGGACATTCCGCTTTGCCAGGACTGGCAACAAGTGGCCAATGCCCTCGACGAGCGCCGACTGGCGTTCATTCCACTGGGCGCCTGGGCACCACAACTTCAACGCATGATCGACCTGCGTAACACGCTTGGCCTGCGCTCGCCCATCCACTCCCTTGCCCGCATCCTCAATCCGCTCGGCGCCCGCTGCGGCCTGCAGAGCATCTTCCACCCGGGCTACCAGGCGGAACACCGCGAAGCCAGCCGGCTACTGAGCGATCACGCCATCGTGATCAAGGGGGAAGGCGGTGAAGTCGAAGTCAATCCCGATGGCACCTGCCACCTCTACGGAACCACCGATGGCAACGCCTGGGACGAAGAATGGCCGCCGCTCTCCGCGCAACGCCACGTAAAGCCGGACAGCCTGGACCCCAACCAGTTGGTCGCCGTATGGCGCGGCGAAAGCGAAGATGATTACGGCCGTCTGGCCGTTCGCTCCACCATGGCCCTTGCCCTACGCGGCCTGGGCTCAACACGAGAAGAGGCCTTTGCCGAAGCTGATCGACTCTGGGCGGAGCGCAAGATATCGATCTGACTGATCGTTAGAACCACGAAATTGCGCTTTTCCATCGAAGCGCCATCGATAAACTGGCTCCAGAACCCCACCTCGGAGACCAACCATGGGCCTGCTGATCGATGGAAAATGGCATGACAAGTGGTACGACACCGCCAAGGACGGCCGCTTTCAACGTGAAAGCGCGCGGCGACGGAACTGGATCACTACCGACGGTTCGCCTGGCCCTTCAGGTATCGGCGGCTTCCCCGCCGAATCGGGCCGCTATCACCTCTACGTATCCCTTGCCTGCCCGTGGGCACACCGAACCCTGATCTTCCGCAAGCTGAAGGGCCTGGAATCACTGATCGACGTATCGGTGGTGAGCTGGCTGATGCTGGAGCAAGGCTGGACTTTCGACCCGCAATTCGGCTCGACGGGAGACAAGCTGGACGGACTGGCGTACCTGCATCAGCGCAATACGCGGGACAGCCCCAACTACAGCGGCCGTGTGACAGTGCCGCTGCTGTGGGACAAGCAGACCGACAGCATCGTCAGCAATGAATCATCCGAGATCATCAGGATGTTCAACGGCGCATTCGATCACCTGACCGGCAACCACCTGAACTTCTATCCGCAAGCACTGCGCCCCGAGATCGATGCGCTCAACGAACGTATCTACCCGGCCGTAAACAACGGCGTCTATCGCGCTGGCTTCGCCACTACCCAGGACGCCTACGAAGAAGCTTTCCACGCCCTGTTCGACGAACTGGATCAACTGGATGCACTCCTGGAAACACGACGCTATCTGACGGGTGAGCGAGTCACAGAAGCGGATTGGCGTCTGTTCACCACCTTGATCCGCTTCGACGCTGTTTACCACGGCCACTTCAAGTGCAACCTGCGGCGCCTGGAGGACTACCCCAACCTCTCAGGTTGGCTGCGCGAGCTGTACCAATGGCCGGGCGTTGCAGAGACGGTGAACTTCACCCATATCAAGCACCACTACTACGCCAGCCATCGCACGATAAATCCCACGGGCGTGGTGCCTCTGGGTCCGAGACAGGACTTCAACCGCCCCCATGGTCGTGGGCATCTGAAAGCACGGCCAGTGGCGTTGAGGGATCAGACCCCGGCCTGACCGCCCTCGAACCAGGCCAACTTGTCGCGCAGGGTTACCACTTCGCCCACGATCACCAGGGTGGGGGCGTGGACCTCGTGCTCAGCCACCAGTTGCGGCAGGTTGGCCAGCGTTCCGGTAAATACGCGCTGACGGCTGGTGGTGCCTTGCTGCACCAGCGCTGCCGGAGTTTCGGCGGCGCGACCATGCTTGATCAGTTGCTCGCAAATCAACGGTAGACCCACCAGCCCCATGTAGAAGACCAGAGTCTGGCCAGGTGCGGTCAAATCCCTCCAGGGAAGATCGCAACTGCCATCCTTCAGGTGGCCAGTGACGAATCGCACGGATTGCGCATAGTCGCGGTGAGTCAGCGGAATACCGGCATAGGCAGAGCAGCCGGAAGCAGCAGTGATGCCAGGCACGACCTGGAAGGGAATGCCATTGGCTGCCAGCTCTTCGATCTCTTCGCCACCCCGACCAAAGATGAAGGGGTCACCGCCCTTCAGGCGCAATACACGCTTACCCATCTTGGCCTGTTCGATCAGCAGGCGATTGATTTCATCCTGAGGCAAGGCATGGTCGGCGCGGCGCTTGCCTACATAGATGCGCTCGGCATCACGGCGGCAGAGTTCGATGATGGCCGGCGCGACGAGACGGTCGTAGAGCACCACATCGGCCTGCTGCATCAAGCGCAAGGCGCGGAAGGTCAGCAAGTCAGGATCTCCCGGCCCCGCCCCCACCAGATAAACCTCACCCAGGGCCTTGGGAGCGCCTCCGGCAACTCGTTCAGCCAGCAGACGTTCAGCTTCAGCGCCCTGCCCGGCCAGCATGCGCTCGGCCACTGGCCCCTGGAAAACCTCCTCCCAGAACACCCGACGTTGCTGCACATCAGGAAGCAGGGTCTTTACCTGGTTGCGGAACTTCTTCGCCAAACCGGCCAGTTGACCGTAAGCGGCGGGAATCCAGGTTTCGATCTTGGCACGGATCAACCGCGCCAGGACGGGGGCGTCACCGGCGCTGGAAACTGCAACTATCAGCGGCGAACGGTCGACGATAGCGGGAAAGATCACGCTGCAGAGTTTGGGGGCATCCACCACGTTGACGGGAATGCCGCGCGCCTGGGCCTGGCCCGACACTTCGGCATTCAACGCTTGGTCATCACTGGCCGCGATTGCCAGCACACAGGCATCAAGGTCCACAACCTGGTACCCGCGCAAATGGGATTCACCGCCACTCTGCTCGACCATTTCCAACAGTTGCGCGTCGATCTGCGGCGCAACCACCCGTAGTCGCGCACCGGCATCCGCCAACAGACGCGCCTTGCGCAGGGCCACTTCGCCCCCACCGACCACGAGCACCTGGCGCCCTTGAAGATTGTGGAACAGCGGGAGGAATTCCATAGCAGCGCCTTCTAGCAATAACGGGTGGAGGTAGAGCTTGAACGGCCACCGCCCGCGTGCAGCCTGGCTGCGACGCGGGCGGTTGGGCGCTCCATTGCCCCTGCCTGGCAGGGGGCGGGCAATCAGCCGATGACTTCGATACCACCCATGTAGGGCTTGAGCACATCGGGCACACGGATGCTGCCATCAGCCTGCTGATAGTTCTCCAGCACGGCGACCAAGGTACGGCCGACGGCGAGGCCGGAGCCATTCAGGGTGTGTACCAGTTCGGGCTTGCCGGTTTCCGGGTTACGGTAGCGCGCCTGCATGCGGCGGGCCTGAAAGTCGCCGCAGTTGGAGCAGGAAGAAATCTCGCGGTACTTATCCTGGCTCGGCACCCAGACTTCCAGGTCGTAGGTCTTGGTGGCGCTGAAGCCCATGTCACCGGTGCAGAGGGCCAACACGCGGTACGGCAGCTCGAGCAGTTGCAGCACACGCTCGGCGTTGGCGGTCATACCTTCCAGAGCCTCGAAGGACTTGGACGGCTCGACGATCTGCACCATCTCAACCTTGTCGAACTGATGCTGACGGATCATGCCGCGAGTGTCGCGACCCGAGGCACCGGCCTCGCTGCGGAAGCACGGTGTATGGGCAACAAACTTGATCGGCAGTTGTTTGGCATCGACGATCTCGCCGGAGACGATATTGGTCAGGGACACTTCGGCGGTCGGGATCAGGTAGAAATCCGCCTCGTTTTCACGGGAGATCTTGAACAGGTCTTCCTCGAACTTCGGCAGCTGACCAGTGCCCTGCAGTGCCGGAGCCTGAACCAGGTAAGGCGTGTAGGCCTCCTCGTATCCGTGGTCGGTGACGTGCAGGTTGATCATGAACTGCGCCAGGGCACGATGCAGGCGGGCGATGGGGCCGCGCAGCAGGGCGAAACGCGCGCCGGATAGCTTGGCGGCGGTTTCGAAGTCCAGCCAGCCATACTGCTCGCCCAAGGCTACGTGGTCCTTGACCTCAAAATCGAAGTTGCGCGGAGTACCCCAGCGGCGCACTTCAACATTGCCCTCCTCGTCCTCGCCTACGGGCACGGACTCATGGGGCAGGTTCGGGATATTCAGCAGCAGGTTGTCCAGCTCGACCTGGATGCTCTCCAGTTCGCGCTTACCCTCTTCCAGCTCACTGCCCATGCGGTCCACATCGGCCAGCAGCGGTGCGATGTCTTCACCGCGCTGCTTGGCCTGGCCAATGGACTTGGAACGGCTATTGCGCTCGGCCTGCAGCTGTTCGGTACGGGTCTGCACGGACTTGCGCTGGTTCTCCAGCGCTTCCAGGCGCGCTACATCCAATTCAAAGCCGCGGGTGGCAAGGCGTTCCGCGATTTCCCGGGGCTGGGTGCGGACCAGTTTGGCATCGAGCATGTCAGGTTCTCGTCTCTCAGATTTTCGTCAGTATCAGGCCGGCCCACGTGGCGAGCAGGCCACCCAGCACGCTCAACGCTGCGTAGCCAAGGGCCAGTGGCAGCTGGCCGCTTTCCAGCAGGCGCAGCGTGTCGAGGGAAAAGGATGAAAAAGTCGTCAGGCCGCCCAGGAATCCCACCATTAGGCCGGAACGGATTTCCACCGGCACTTCAGGGCGTAACAGGAACAAGCCATATAAATAGCCGATCAACAAGCAACCGACGATATTGACCGCAAGGGTACCGGCGTAGAAGTACCGTGGCCAGTAGCTCGCGACCAGATTGCCAGTAGCGAATCGCAGCAACGTGCCCGCCGTACCACCAGCGGCGACAGCAAGAATCAGTCCGATCACTATTTTCTCCGTTGCCAGGGGCTGTTGCGATCGAGGTTGTGCAAATGCTGCAGCTTGTCGCGAATCTTCAGCTCCAAGCCACGGGGCACCGGCTGATAGTACTGGCGAGGCTCAAGCTGCTCGGGAAAATAGTCCTCCCCCGCCGCGTAAGCATCGGGCTCGTCGTGGGCGTAACGGTACTCCTCGCCATAACCCAGCTGTTTCATCAGCTTGGTCGGTGCATTGCGCAGGTGCAGCGGCACCTCAAGCGAACCGTTTTCAGCGGCATCGCGCATAGCGGCCTTGAATGCCATGTAGACAGCGTTGCTCTTCGGTGCACAGGCCAGGTAGGTAATCGCCTGGGCAACCGCCAACTCGCCTTCGGGGCTGCCAAGACGCTCCTGCACATCCCAGGCCGACAGGCACAGACCAAGGGCTCTCGGGTCGGCGTTGCCGATGTCTTCGCTGGCCATCCGCACCACACGCCGGGCGAGGTAGAGCGGATCGCAGCCGCCATCGAGCATGCGCGCATACCAGTAAAGCGCGGCATCCGGATCAGAACCACGCACCGACTTGTGCAGGGCGGAAATCTGGTCGTAGAACGCCTCCCCGCCCTTGTCGAAGCGGCGACGGCTATCGCCCAGCAGGTTCTGCAACAGTTCCACCCCGATCTCACCGCCGTCTTCGGCGAGGTCGGAGGCATTCTCCAGCAGGTTGAGCAGGCGTCGACCGTCACCATCCGCAGCAGCCATCAGGATGGAAAAACTCTCGTCCGGCAGGCTCAGCTTACGCGTGCCAAGCCCCTTGTCCTCGTTCAACGCACGCACCACCAGCTTGCGCAAGGCAGCCTCATCCAGGCTCTTCAACACATAGACCCGCGCCCGAGAAAGCAGCGCGTTATTGAGCTCGAAGGACGGATTTTCGGTGGTAGCACCGATAAAAATCAGGGTGCCGTCTTCCACATAGGGCAGGAAGGCGTCTTGTTGGGATTTGTTGAAACGGTGCACCTCGTCCACGAATAGGATGGTACGGCGCCCATACTGAGCAGCTTGCTGCTTGGCAACTTCAACCGAATGCCGGATTTCCTTGACCCCGGAGAGCACAGCAGAAATGGTTTCGAAGTGGGCGTCGGTGACCTGGGCCAGCAACTTGGCCAGGGTCGTCTTGCCGACCCCAGGCGGCCCCCAGAAGATCATTGAGTGCAGTGCACCCTGCTCCAACGCCTCACGCAGGGGCTTGCCCGGCGCCAGCAAGTGCTCCTGGCCTACGTACTCATCCAGGCTGGCAGCACGCAGGCGCGCCGCCAGAGGCTGGGCGATGGGTTCGGAGCGGAAGAGGTCCATGGGCGTTACAGCTTATTCCTGGATGACGTCGGCGCCTTCCGGGATCTTGAAGTTGAACTGCGCGGCATCGATCGCCTGGTTCATCTTGACCCCAAGGAAGAGGATGTTGGTGCGCTGGCCGACGCTGTCGATCAGTTGCATGTCGTTGATTACACCGTTGCGGAATGACAGGCGCAGGGTATCGAACAGAGTGTCCTTGGCCTTGGGCTTGAGGATGAAGTCCACCACGTCGCCGCCCTCTTTGTGTGTGATGTCGAAGTTCTCACTGATCTTCGAGACATCGCCGGACAGCAGCAGCGCCGGAGTGTGGGTCAGGCGCTGATCCAGAGTCTGGATGGTTACCTGCTGCAGGTCTGGGTCGTACAGCCACACCTTCTCTCCGTTGGACACCAGCAATTGCTCCATCGGCGCATCGGTATGCCAGCGGAACAGGCCCGGCCGCTTCAGCGAGAGTTCGCCGGAGGTTTCTTGCAGTTGAGTACCGGAACCATCCAGGGTCAGCTGAGAGAAACGACCACTGATGGTCTGGGCCTTGTTCAGCATTTCGGTCAGGCGGCTGATGGCCACCTCGTCGTCGGCGTGGACATTCAGGGCCGCCAGGCCAAGTACCGCCACCATGAGCATGCGGATCAGTCGCATGGAAATCCTCGTCAAAAATCCGTTTCGGTTCAGTCTCGCACCGGTGCCGGCGCAGTGACTTCGCGCGACCCGTTGCCATTCATGGGGCTCACCACCCCAGCTATTTCCATCGCCTCGATCATGCGCGCGGCGCGGTTGTAGCCAATCTTCAGTTTGCGCTGAACTGCGGAAATCGATGCGCGACGGCTTTCGGTAACGAAGCGTACAGCCTCGTCGTAGAGCGGGTCGTCCTCGCTGCCCTCGCTGCCGCCTTCGCTGCCCTCGCCACCAGAGAAGCTGCCGCCGCCCTCTTCCGCGCCAGCTAGGATGTCTTCGATGTAGTCCGGTGCGCCGCGTAGCTTCCAGGCCTCCACCACACGATGCACTTCGTCGTCGGAAACGAAGGCGCCATGGACGCGGATCGGCAAGCCGGTGCCCGGCGGCAGGTAAAGCATGTCGCCGTGACCAAGCAGCTGCTCCGCGCCACCCTGGTCGAGAATGGTGCGCGAGTCGATCTTGCTGGACACCTGGAACGCCATGCGAGTCGGGATGTTGGCTTTGATCAGACCGGTGATCACATCCACCGATGGGCGTTGGGTGGCGAGGATCAGGTGGATGCCGGCGGCACGTGCCTTCTGGGCGATGCGGGCGATCAGCTCTTCGACCTTCTTGCCGACGATCATCATCATGTCGGCGAACTCGTCGACAACGACCACGATGGTTGGCAGTGTCTTAAGCAGCGGCGCTTCGTCTTCCATGCTCTCGCGGCGATAGAGCGGGTCGGTCAACGGAGTGCCCGCTTCCTCGGCATCCTTCACCTTCCGGTTGAAGCCCGCCAGGTTCCGCACTCCCATGGCGGCCATCAGCTTGTAGCGCCGCTCCATCTCGGCAACGCTCCAGCGCAGGGCGTTGGCAGCCTCCTTCATGTCGGTAACCACCGGACAAAGCAGGTGCGGGATGCCTTCGTAGATGGACAACTCCAACATCTTCGGGTCGATCATGATCATCCGCGCCTGCTCGGGCGTGGACTTGAACAGAATCGACAGGATCATGGCATTCACGCCCACCGACTTACCGGAGCCAGTGGTACCCGCCACCAACAGGTGGGGCATCTTGGCCAGGTCAGTGATGATCGGCTTGCCACCGATATCATGACCCAGGGCCAGAGTGACCGGCGACTTGGCGTCGTCATACTCAGGCGAAGAAAGCACCTCGGAGAAACGCACGATCTGGCGATCCTCGTTGGGTATCTCGATACCAACGGTGGTCTTGCCTGGAATCACCTCCACCACGCGGACGCTGATCACCGCCAGGGAGCGGGCCAGGTCTTTCGCCAGGTTGGAGATGCGGCTGACCTTCACGCCTGCGGCCGGCTGAATCTCGAAGCGAGTAATCACCGGGCCTGGATGGACCGATTCCACGATCACTTCGACGCCGAATTCCTTCAGCTTGATTTCCAGTAGGCGTGACATGGCCTCCAGAGACTCCGGAGAGAAACTTTTCTGCTTCTTCTCGGCGGCATCGAGAATGGAAATGGGCGGCAAAGTGCCTTCGATAGCCGTATCGACGAACAGCGGAGCTTGCTTCTCCTTCTGCACACGCTTGCTCGCCTCGGCCGGCTTGGGCGGCGGCGGCGGTGCTATGACTGGGGCCGGGCGCTTCTCGCGCTCGGTCATGTGCTTGGTGAGGGCCTCCTCGCGCTCAATCAGGCGCTCCTTGACCTTGGCCTGCTCGCGGCGGTCTGGCACGACCGGCGCGGCGACTTCGTTCACACGCACATCGACTTCACGCAGCTTGGCCACCAGTTGCTTGCGTTCCAGGCGCGCGCTCCACCAACGGTTGACGGCATTCTGGATGAGCTCGAAGAGGTCAAGGGTGATCTTGCCGGTCAAGTCCATGACCTTGAACCAGGACAGGTCGGTGAACACGGTCAGGCCGAACAGGAAGAGTGCAAAGAACAGCAACGTGCTGCCCTGCACATTCAGGGCGTTGACCGCGAGATGGCTGAGACTCTCGCCCAGGGCACCACCGGCAGAGGCCGGCAGCCCGGCATGGTCCTGAAAGTGGATATCAGCCAACGCGGAGCCGGACAGTACCAGAAAGACCAGCCCGATCAGCCGCCAGGAGAACAACCAGCCGCTCCAGTCAATGGGCTCATGGCGATGACGGAAGACTTGCAGCGTCTTTATCGCCAGCAGCAGCGGAAAAACATAGGCGAAATAGCCAAGGGCCATGAACAGGATATCGGCGAACCAGGCACCCAGGCGGCCGGCAGCATTCTGTACCTGTTCGACGTTGCTGTTGTGGGTCCAGCCCGGATCGGAGGAATCGTAGGTGAGCAACGCCATCCACAGGTAGAGGCAGACTGCGCCTAGCGCGATCAACGCACCTTCCTTGAGGCGATAATGCAATTGCTGGCGCCAGACAGGGATCTGGGCTCTAGTCGTGGAATTCTTCAAAACGCGTCTTTTCCTGCGCCCGCGGCGCGTTCAAGAGTCGGTCGAGGGTAAAAGTCCGCTGGCAGTGCGCCATCACGGGCTCCAACCCATTCGGAACGTGGCCCATTGTACGGATTTGCCCGCGCGACGCCATGCGGGAACGGATTGTCGCTCCGGCGTTTTGGCGACGTCTCGCGCTTCGGTGTAGCATAGCCGCCAACGATTTGCGTAATGCTCAATTGGAGCATGCATTCTCTTTCGTGACAAAGACTTATGGAGCCTTTTTATGAGTGAAGTCAAGCATTCCCGATTGATCGTCCTGGGCTCCGGCCCGGCGGGCTACACCGCGGCCGTCTATGCCGCTCGCGCCAACCTCAAGCCGGTGGTCATCACTGGCATCCAGCCCGGCGGCCAACTGACCACCACTACCGAAGTGGACAACTGGCCGGGCGACATCGAAGGCCTCACCGGTCCTGCCCTGATGGAACGCATGCAAAAACATGCCGAGCGCTTCGACACCGAGATTGTCTACGACCACATCCACACCGCCGAGTTGCAGAAGCGCCCCTTCATCCTCAAGGGTGACAGCGGAACTTACAGCTGCGACGCGCTGATCATCGCCACCGGTGCCTCGGCCCAGTACCTCGGCCTGCCGTCCGAGGAAGCCTTCGCCGGCAAGGGCGTTTCCGCCTGCGCCACTTGCGACGGCTTCTTCTATCGCAACCAGGTGGTCTGCGTGGTCGGCGGCGGCAACACCGCGGTAGAGGAAGCCCTCTACCTGTCCAACATCGCCAAGGAAGTGCACCTGATCCACCGCCGCGAAAAGCTGCGCTCCGAAAAGATCCTCCAGGACAAGCTGTTCGAAAAAGCCGCCAATGGCAACGTGCGCCTGCACTGGAACCACACGCTGGATGAAGTGCTGGGCGACAACACCGGCGTGACCGGCGTGCGCCTGAAGAGCACTGCCGACGGCAGCACCAAGGAGCTGTCGCTGGCCGGCGTGTTCATTGCCATCGGCCACAAGCCGAACACCGATCTGTTCCAGGGTCAGCTGGAAATGCGCGACGGCTACCTGATCGTCCAGGGCGGCCTCGAAGGCAATGCCACGCTCACCAGCACCCCGGGCGTATTTGCAGCCGGCGACGTGGCCGACCACGTCTACCGCCAAGCCATTACCTCTGCTGGCTCAGGCTGCATGGCCGCACTGGACGCCGAAAAGTTCCTCGACGACAACTGACAGGCCAGGCGGGCCACCAGGCCCGCCCTCCCCTCCCCCATGCTGACCTGGTTACAACGAGACTCCCTCGAATTCCCGCCACTCGGGCGCGCCATGCGCGAACCCAACGGCCTGCTCGCAGCCGGCGGCGACCTTTCCCCAGAACGCCTGATTCAGGCGTATCGCCACGGCTGCTTCCCCTGGTATCAGGAAGGCCAGCCGATTCTCTGGTGGTCGCCCGACCCACGCACGGTGCTGGCACCCCAGGAAATTCACGTCTCCCGCAGCCTTGCCAAACTACTGCGGCAGGAACGCTTTCGCGTGACCTTCGACCAAGCCTTTGCTGCGGTGATCGAAGGCTGTGCCGGCCCGCGCGACTACGCTGACGGGACCTGGATCACCCCGGCGATGCAGGCCGCTTATCTTGAACTGCACCGCCGTGGCGTGGCTCACTCGGTCGAAGTCTGGCAACACGATGAACTAGTCGGCGGCCTTTATGGGCTGGCCATCGGCAAGCTGTTCTTCGGTGAATCCATGTTCAGCCGGACAGACAACGCGTCCAAGGTGGGCTTCGCCACCCTTGTGCACCACCTGCACCAATGGGGATTCGTGCTGATCGACTGCCAGATGCCCACCCAGCACCTGCAAAGCTTCGGCGCTCACACGATCAGCCGGGAAAAGTTTTCCCGCTACCTGCAGCTGTACCTTGATCAGCCGAACAACGCCGACTGGATCGCCTAGGCGAGCCTCGCAGGCTGACATACACTTGCTGAAGGGTTCTCCCGGGGGTTGATCATGACCGAGCTGGCTCGCCTCAAGTTTTATGCCACTCAACCGCATCCATGCAGCTACCTGCCCGAGGAGCAGGCCACCACGCTATTCCTCGACCCCAGCCAGCCCATGGACGTGGACGTCTATGCCGAACTGTCGGAAATGGGCTTTCGTCGCAGCGGCGATCACCTCTATCGCCCTCACTGCCAACGCTGCAATGCCTGCGTTCCAGCGCGCATCCCCGCCGACCAGTTCATTCCCAGCCGCCAGCAGAAGCGTATCCTCAAGCGCAACTCAGACTTGACCATAACCCCCGTACGCCCGGCCTTCACCGAGGAGTACTATGCGCTCTACGTCCGCTACATCGAGCAGCGCCACGCAGACGGCGACATGTACCCACCCAGCCGAGACCAGTTCTCCACGTTCCTGGTGCGCGACCTGCCCTTTTCCCGCTTCTATGAATTCCGCCTAATGGGCGACCTGAAAGCCGTGGCAGTCACTGACGTCTTACCCAACGGGCTGTCCGCGGTCTACACCTTCTACGACCCCGATGAGGAGCGACGCAGTCTTGGCCGCTATGCCATCCTCTGGCAGGTCGGCGAAAGCGCCCGTCTTGGCCTGCAGGCCGTCTATCTCGGCTACTGGATCAAGAACTGCAGAAAGATGAACTACAAGACCCAGTACCGCCCGATCGAACTCTTCGTCAATCAGCGCTGGGTAACACTTAGCTGAAGCCCTTGGCGAGCAGTGCTGTTTTCGGGCACAATGCACGCCGTTTTTGCCCGCCGCGCACTGCGACGGGCCCATCTCTGAATACCGAGGGCTTTACTGCATGTCGAAAGAAGACAGCTTCGAAATGGAAGGCACTGTCATCGACACCCTGCCCAACACCATGTTCCGTGTGGAGTTGGAAAATGGGCACGTCGTCACCGCGCACATTTCCGGCAAGATGCGCAAAAACTACATCCGCATTCTCACCGGGGACAAGGTTCGCGTCGAGCTGACGCCGTACGATCTGAGCAAGGGCCGCATCACCTACCGCGCTCGCTGATCGGAAGTCATAAAAAAGCCCGGCATCTCAGACTGTGTGAAAACCTAGCCGTCTGAGTCGAAGCTGAAGACAATGCCCGTATCGATCGATACGGGCATTGTCGTTTATGGGCTACATCCAGGGAGAGGCGCGCGGTCAGGACAGCCTGTTTCCGCCGTCGTTGGACGAGCTGGTTCCCGAAGACCACCTGGTGCGGGTGATCGAGGTCTACGTGGCGCGGCTGGATCTGCAGGTGCTGGGTTTCAGCAAGGCGCAGCCGGGTCGAACCGGGCGTCCGCCCTACGACCCGGCGGACCTGCTCAAGCTCTACCTGTACGGCTACTTCCAGCGCATCCGCTCTTCCCGTCGCCTGGAGGCCGAGTGCCGGCGCAATGTCGAG
>NZ_AUIE01000047.1 GCF_000423545.1 Metapseudomonas resinovorans DSM 21078 | reverse complement strand
CATCAGCATTGGGCTTGGTCTTGAAGCGCTCAGCCTGCAGGCGCTTGAACCACAGGCAGAAGCCATTGCGTTCCCAATAGAGGATCTTCACCCGGTTGCGGGTCTTGTTGAGGAAGACAAACAACACGGGGTCGAACACGGCCACCTTGATATCCAGCTCCACCAGGGCCGCCAGACCATCAATGGATTTCCGGAAGTCGACGGGCTTCGGATAGAGGTAGACGGCTTTGACCTTGGCGTCCGGACGCATCATGACGGGGCTCCACTGGGAAAACGGGAGCCCAGCATCCGCAAGCGGACAGTTCAAATGAAGGTGGGGTTTGTGGAGCGCTTACGGTTCAACAAGGTGAACGGCGCCCTGCTCCAGTTACGTCAGTACCAATGAGAAACGTAATCGCAACTCGGTTAGTCGACCGAGGCAGCTCTGCCCCTGCCCCCCGTCGCTCAGCGCAGCCACTGTCATGAAATGAAAAACCGCTGTCGTGCGATGCAAGGCTTCCGGTCGGCGCGCCGCCTAGAGTCGATGCTCTTCAACGCAAGCAGGGCTCCTTGCCCGGGAACACGAGAGTCGTAATGAGCAAATCCCCTCGAACGAGCCAGACCGCAACAACCGCCAAGCGACTTCCAGCAGCAGGCCGAACCCGCCGCACCCGCAAGGACGCCGACCTCCCGCAGAACGCCGAGCAGCACGAGCTGATCGGCACGGCATCGAGCCAGACTCTGGCGGGCAACCCGCTGGTCAGCGTGCGCGCAGCCGACCTGGCCAGCTCTACCGGCTACCTGCTCAAGGCCCTGGGCAAATCGCCGCTCAAGGCCGGTTACCACCTCGGGGGTTACCTGAAGGAGCTGCGCGCCATCGTCGGGGGTACGTCGAGCATTGCTCCAGACCCCAGGGACAGGCGCTTCGCCGATCCGGCCTGGCAATCCAATTTCCTCTTGCGTGCCCTGCTGCAAAGCTATCTGGCCGGCCAGAGCGAGTTCACTCGCTTCATCGAATCCACCGATCTTGCTCCCATGGAGAAAAGCCGGGCCCAGTTCGTCGCATCGCTGCTGGCCGACGCCCTGTCGCCGAGCAATTCGCCCCTGACCAATCCGGCGGCCCTGCGCAAGTTGGTGGACACGGGCGGTGTGAGTCTCGCCAAGGGCGTTCGACAGTTCACCCACGACCTGCTGAATAACCGGGGACTCCCGGCGCAAGTCGACAGCACACCGTTCAAGGTGGGAGAGAACATCGCCACGGCCAAGGGCGAAGTGGTGTTCCGCAACGACATGTTCGAGCTGCTGCAGTTCGCACCGACCACCGCGAACACCTATGCGCGGCCATTGGTGATGTCGCCGCCGCAGATCAACAAGTACTACGCCATCGACCTGGCGCCGGAAAAGAGCCTGATCAAGTGGATCCAGGACAGCGGCGTGAACCTGTTCGTCATCAGCTGGCGCAACCCCACCAGCGAACACCGCGATTGGGGCCTGTCCGACTACGCCCTGTGCCTCGACCAGGCCGTGGACGTGGCGCGCAAGGTAACCGGCAGCCCAGACGTGAACATGTGGGGCTCCTGTTCCGGCGGCATCACCCTGGCGGCCTACCTGGGCTGGCTGGCGGCCCGTGGCGAAGGCCACAAGGTGGCCAACACCAGTTGGGCCGTGTGTGTGCTCGACATGCCCTCGGCACTGGACGACACCACGCTCGGCCTCTTCACCACCCCGGCCGCCCTGCGCGCGGCCAAGGCCAGCTCGCGGCGCAAGGGCGTGCTGAGCGGCCAGGACATGGCGCGCATGTTCGCCTGGATGCGCCCCAACGACCTGATCTGGAACTATTGGGTCAACAACTACCTGCTGGGCAACAAGCCGCCGGCGTTCGACATCCTCGCCTGGAACAACGACACCACGCGGCTACCGGCACAGTTGCACGCGGACTACCTCGACCTGGTGCAACTCAACCCCTACAGCAACCCGGGCACCCTGGAAATTGCCGGCGAAGCGATCGACATGACCCAAGTGAAGGTCGGCGCCTATGTGATTGGCGGCACCACCGACCACATCACGCCCTGGCAAGGCTGCTACGGCACGGCCCGCCTGTTCGGTGCGGACGCCACCTACGTGCTGTCCAACGCCGGCCACCTGCAGAGCCTGGTCAACCCGCCGGGCAATCCCAAGTCATTCTTCTATGCGGCGCCTGCTGCTGCCGATGACCCAGAGACCTGGCTGCAGAACGCCGGCGAACGCCAGCAAGGCAGTTGGTGGCCCCATTGGCGGGAGTGGATTCAACAACGCTCAGGCGACAGCCTGCCAGCGCCGAAGAAGCTGGGGGCTCGCAAGTACCCGCCTCTCTGCCCCGCACCTGGAACCTATGTGATGGAGCGTTGAGAACCAGCGGGGCCGGCGCACACGCGGCGCTCACAGGTCATCGTCGCGGGGAAGGATCGGCTGGTGCTTTTCTGCCAGCGGCACGCTGTCTGCTTGAGCGGTACCGATGCTGGCGGCCACCTGCAGCACGCCCATCCCGGCGAGAGTGATCACCGCAGCCGTCAGGATTGCCCAGAGCCACGAAAGGCCATAGAGATAATGCGCCGCGAAGGTGGCGGCCAACTGGGTGAGGATGCCAAGCACAGCAACCTGCAGGATCAGCAGGAGGGCCGCAGCGATTGCCGCTCCCGCTCGTCCGCCGGCATCCGCCGCAAATATAGCTACAGCCATGTCAGGCTCGCCGGAAAAGATCGCCTCCTCGGTGATTTGCTTTGCTTCCTGCTCACGCTGATCCGTGGACTCCTGCTGCTGTTCCGGCGTGAGGCCCTGCATCGCCTTGCGGATCGTCCATCCGGAAACCGCCAGCAGGTATCCCGCTGCTGCCGCCGATAGCAGCACCGAGCAAAGGGCGGACAAGGCTACCGGCATTCCCGCATTTAGCCAGAGACTCAGTGCGAATAAGGCCGACGCCGTGATGGTGATCCACAGGAGATGACCTTCGATGAAGTGGTCCAGTCGACGGATTCGCTTCGATAGTAATGCGCCCGCCACAGTGAGACCGGCCGTGAGCAACTCCGCGGCGAAGCTGTCGATGAACGCCTTGACGAGCGGACCGAGCGGCAGGGCCTTCAGCAAAGGTTCAAGAAGCAATCCCAGGATGACACCGGCAATTGCACCAAAGGCGGCCCTGGTGAACATGGTTCTTCCTCCATTGCCACTGGACGTGAAACGACTGGTTGCTCGGACTGCGGCTGGCGCCCAGGTCATCTGCAATCGGGGTCCTGCACGAGGCGACGGATTGCATTGCCTGAAGAATGGTACGGCTTGCGGGCTCTGTACAAGAAACCGCAGGCCGTCACATTGCAATGATCGGGCGCTCGCAGGATCAGCCGCCCGAGGCGCGCTTCATGCAACGTTGATAGCGCTCATCCACCCGTTTGGCGAACCACTCGGTGGTGAGCTTGCGGGTGATCTTCGGGCTCTTCAGGTCGATGCCCGGCATCACTTCTCGCGGCAGCTTGCGTCGTTCCACCTTGTCGGCCAAGGCGAAGACCCGCTCATAAAGGTCGGTTTCCTCGAACGCCAGGCTGTCGCCCTTGAGCAGCGCGCGGCGAATCGCGGAGTCGCTGAGATCCAGCGACTTACGCAAGGCGCGCACCGCCAGCTCGGTGGAGCCCGCCTTGCTCGATCCGTGGATGACCAGGTCGCCGTCCAGTGCCAAGGGAATTCCCGAGGCGAGGCTCACTGCATTCTGGAAGGCCGCATTGCGGCTGGCGTACCAGCCGGCGTTGAAGTCGGCGAAGCGGTACAGCGGCTTCGAGTAGTGGGTCGGATAGCCCAGCAGGTGGGCGATACCGAAGTACATACCGCCGCGCCGGGTGAACACCTCCTGGCGGATGGAGCCCTTGACCGGATAGGGATAGCCCTGCGCATTGGCTTCGGCAAAGGCGATGCTCACCTGCATCGGGCCGCCGGTATGCACGGGGTTGAAGTTGCCGAACAGCTTCTGACCCAGGGGCACCATGCCGATGAAGTCGTCGAAAATCACGCTCAGTTCCTTTTCCGTGCGCACACGGCTGAGACGCTGCTCATAGGTCTTGCCATTGGGTGAGTCGAGTTTCAGCGCAGAACTCACCAGGAACGCCGGCACATGCACGCGGCTGGCGCGGCGCTGGATTTCCTGCCGGGCAATCTTCGCCAGCCCTGGCACCTGCGGGTCGACCTGATAGGTGGATTCCTGCTCGGTGACCGCCAGAACGGCGCACAGGTTGCTGTTAGTGGGAGGGATGTCCTGGGCGGCGAAGGCGGCCTGGATATCGGCAGCCCAACCCTGGCGATCCGCCACGCTGGACGGCATCAACCTGACCACCTTGGCGCGCACCTCAGCGGGCCGCAGTACCGGTTCCTCTGGTCCCCGGGTGCCGCACGCGGCCAGGGTCAAAAGCGTGGCAAGGATGACGAATCGTGTGACGAGCTTGCTCATGAAGGGGCTGCCTTGCGGTTCATGCCGGGAAAACATGGCATGAAAGACAGCCACTGTGGGAAATGGTTTGCACAAGGCAAGAGCGCTGGTTTTTTGTCGGTTGGCGCCGAGCGCAGCGCGGCCCAACGTCGGTGACCGGTCAGCGTCACGCAACGTTGGGCTTCGCGCCGCTCAAACACGCCCTACGAAGGACCGCAAGGGCGCTCCAGATGCTCTGCCGCACAGCCTCTGGCCACACCGCCCGGGTGAATGGAGAGGCTGCCTCTCACGACCAGAAGCCGTCGTGGGCGGTGGCGGCCTCGGACTCCAGCATCGGCCCCAGCACCTCGACCTGGCGCTGGCCGCGCGCGAACACTTCGCGGCACGGCAGGGAGAAGGTCGGGTTCTCCGGGTGGGCACCGGTCAAACCCAGCAGCGCGTGTTCCGACAGCGCGTAGACCACCCGCCCGATGCCGGTCCAATACACCGCACCGGCACACATGCAGCAGGGTTCGGCGCTGGTATAGAGGGTGCAAAGGGCCAGCTCGTCGGGACTCAGCACCTTGGCCGCCAGGGCGACAGCGACCAGTTCGGCATGCTGGGTCGGGTCACCCTCCGGCGGCATGGAGTTGTTGCCGGCCTGGGCGATCACCTGGCCGTTGCGGTCAGCCACCAGTGCGGCGAACGGGTGGCGACCGCGCTCGCGGGACTCTTCGGAAAGGCGAATGGAGAGGCGCAGCAACTCCAGATCGAGGTCACTGATTCCGGTGGGAACGAGATTGCTGAAGGTCATGGATGACTCCTTGGCAGTAAAGGCGCGAATGCGCGAATCAGTCGGCCAGCTCGGCGGTGTCGCCCTGGCTGGCGGTTTCCTCCCGGTTGAGCAGGAGGTTGAGGACGATGGCGCTCACCGCGCCGAGGAAGATGCCGCTTTCCAGCACCAGGCGCAGGGCGCCATGGAAGTGCTCGAAGAGCGCCGGGAAGGACATCGGCAGCACGCCCACACTCACGGACACCGCCACCACCAGGGCATTGCGGGTGCCTTCGAAGCGCACCCGCGACAGTTCCTGGATGCCGGCTACCGTGGTCATGCCGAACATCACGATGGCGCAGCCACCCAGCACCGGCGTGGGGACCGCGGCGATCAGGGCGCCCAGCTTGGGAAACAGGCCCATGAGGATCATCAGGCCGCCGGCAGCCGCCACCACGAAGCGGCTCTTGATATTGGAGAGCGCGATCAGACCGGTGTTCTGGGTGAAGGCGTTGTAGGGGAAGCTGTTGAACAGGCCGCCGATCATGGTGGACAGGCCATCCGCGCGAAACGCGTCGCCCAGGGTGCGCTGGGTGATGGCTCGACCGGTGAGCTTACCGATGGCCAGGCAGTTGCCGGTGGTCTCGGCCATGATCACCAGCATCGCCAGGGTCATGATCAGGATGGGCGTGAGCGAGAACTGCGGCGTGCCGAAGGCCATCGGCGCGGACAGCTCGAACCAGTCTGCCTCGCCTACCCGGCTGAAGTCGGTCATGCCGCATGCGGCAGCGATCAGGCTGCCGGCGAACAGCCCGATCAGCACGCTCAGGTTACCGACGAAGCCGGAGAACCGAGCGTGGACCACCAACGTGATGGCTACGGTCGCCAGCCCCAGCAGCAGGTTGGCCGGCTTGCCGAAATCCTCCGCGCCGGGGTTGCCGCCCCCGAGCCAGATCGCCGCTGCCGGCATCAGCGAGATGCCGATGATGGTGATCAGGCTGCCGATCACCACTGGCGGGAAGAAGCGCAACAAACGGCTGAACACCGGCGCCAGGGCAATCGTGATGGCACCGGCGGCAATCACCGCACCGAACACCTCCTGCAACCCGTAGGCCTTGCCGATCATCACCATGGGGGCCAGGGCGATGAAGGAGCAGGCCTGCACCAGCGGCAGGCGCGCGCCGAAGCGCCAGAAACCGAGGGTCTGGATCAGGGTGGCGATGCCGGAGGTCAGAAGGTTGGCGTTGATCAGCAGAACGATCTGGGCAGACGTCAGGCCCAGGGCGCTGCCGAGGATCAGCGGCACGGCGACCGCGCCCGCATAGAGCACCAGCACGTGCTGCAGGCCGTAGGTGAAGAGTTGGCGGACGGGAAGCAACTGGTCCACGGGATGGGGATGGCTCATCGGGGATTCTCCTGGGAAGCAACGTGTTCTTGTTATGAGGTTTGGGTTGCCCAGCGATTCGAGGAGGCAGTGCTGGTTGGGCGCCATACTCCCCGCTTGATAGCGATGGACCAAATGAATAACCATCGCTTCTATCGATGGATGAAAGGAAAGGCATGATGAGGTTTTCACTGGATCAGCTGCAGGTACTGGTCACCGTTGCGCAGACAGGCTCCTTCTCTGCAGCGGCGCGCAGGCTCGGGCGCACGCAGTCCACCGTCAGCGCCGCCATCGCCAACCTGGAAACGGACCTTGGCGTCGAGTTGTTCGACCGCTCCACGCGTATCCCGACATTGACCGCCGCGGGCCAGAAGCTGCTGTTGGAGGCCGAGGCCGTTCTGGAACGCTGCCTGGCGCTGGAAGGTCATGCCGACAGCCTGACGGAGGAAACCGAGCCCAGCCTGACCCTGGCCATCGAGGTGCCCTACAACACCGTGATGCCGGTGCTCTGCGAGTTCGAGCAGGCCTTTCCTTATGTGGACCTGATCGTCCGCCACCCGGTACACGGGGATGTGGCTGGCATGGTGCAGAAGGGCGAGGTGGAGATGGGCATCGCCTTTTCCCAACCTGAGTACCCACGAGAACTGGAGTTCCAGCAATTGGGCAAGCTGATCATGGTCCACGTCACCCACCCCGGGCATCCGCTGGCGCAGCTCCCCCAGGTCCGCTTCGCCGACCTTCATGCCCATCGCCGCCTGGCCTTCAGCGCCCATGCCAGCAAACTGCCCAGCAGTGAATACCTGCGCGCGACCCGGCTATGGCAGGCGGAGAGCTACATGGCACTGCTGGAAATGGTGCGCGCAGGCGTCGGCTGGGCGACCCTGCCCCGCCAGTTGATCCATCGGGACCTGGCCAACGGCGATCTGGTGGAACTGCAATTGGAGGCTTATCCGCACACAGACTGGCTGGTGGGCGTGGACCTGCTCTGGCCGCGACGGCAGGGGCGCGGCAAGGCCAAGCGCTGGCTCAGGGAGCGGTTGATGCGCAACAAGGTGTTTGAGCTGGACCGCCAGGGCAAGGCGACGACGCTCTAGGACGAGACTTCCCCACCCGGCGTAAAGTCCATCATTCTGAACACTCGTTCTGGATGCTGAACCGAAAAATATTTTCTTACACGCGACAAAATTATTATAAATCAATGACTTAATCGTGAAAAACCGATAAAAATCGGCCATTATTTTTTACGTTTTTCGTCGGTATCGTTTGACATATTAAACGGCTCTGGCAGGCTATATAGCAGGTCTCGACCGGAAATCGCCCCGCCGATTGCCGGCAGTGCTCGGGATCTCAGGTAGCGCTAACCCTCACTGGCGCGCCTGCACAGCAACGATAGGCTGAGCCTGTCCCAAGGTGAAATATGTCCAACAGCAACATTGGCAATAAGAAACAGACCACTCGTAAACCGGTCGTCCTGATGTCCATGGGCGCCCAGGAACGCAAGGGCCACGACTACCAGGTGATGACCCACAAGTACATCGTCCCGCTGGTAGAGTTCTCCGAATGTGTACCCGTCCTCGTGCCCACTTGCTGCGGCACCGAAGACCTCGAGCAGTACCTCGATATGGCTGACGGCGTTTACCTCACCGGTGCCGGCAGCAACATCGACCCGGCGCTCTACGGCCAGGAGAACCTGACCCCGGAGAAAGGCCAGGACAAGGATCGCGACCTCTTCGACCTGCCCCTGATTCGTGCTGCCCTCGCACGCGGACTGCCGATCTTCGGCATCTGCCGTGGCATGCAGGAAATCAACGTCGCCCTGGGCGGCGACATGTACCAGAAGGTCTACGCCGAGCCCGGCTTCAACGACCACCGCGAAAACACCGAAGACCCGGTAGACGTCCAGTACGCTCCGGCGCACAGCGTGCGCATTCAGCAGAACAGCTGGCTGCACAAGGTGCTGGGCACTGATGAAATCCGCGTCAACTCGCTGCACGGCCAGGGCCTGAAAACCCTCGGCAAAGGCATCGAGGCGATCGCCCGCGCTGAAGACGGCCTGGTGGAAGCCATCCACGCGCCGAACTTGTCGCCCTTCCTCTTCGCGGTGCAGTGGCACCCGGAATGGCAGGCGGCGAAGAACCCCGATTCGGTGAAGATCTTCGAAGCCTTTGGCGAAGCCTGCCGCAAGCAGGTGGAGCGCAAGGCCAAGGGCAAGGCGTTCGATCACGCTGCCTGAGTCTGCACCCGTCGAAAGAAGAAGCCCGGCCTCAATCGCCGGGCTTTTTTTGTCGTTCCCCAACCCTCAGAAGCCACCAAATGTAGCCCGGATGCAATCCGGGAATGGGCCCGCCTGGCACGGGCGATGTCCGCTGCTCCATTACGCACGCCTTTTCTGCAGCCGCACCAACCAGAGCGAGCTCACCACCACCACGCACATACTGGCGAAGGCCAGCCACGCATTCGGCCAGAGCAGCGGCATGCCGAACAGAATCAGGCTGTCATTGCCACCGGGTACCAGGGTGGCGCCAAGGCCCATCATCACCCCGCCACAGAAACACTTCAGCAGCGCCCACGGCGTAGGCCAGCGATGTTCCCAAAGACCAGCCGTCCAGCCGCCCAGCAGCGCCCCGGCGAACATCACCGGCAGCAGCACGCCGCGCAGACCCAGTTCCATGAAGCGTCCGGTGCCCAGTTCGGCGAGTATGTCGGTGTAGGCCCAGGCACCCACGCAAACGAACAGCAGCAGGAAGGCAACCCCGAGGACGATGGTGGCGTGATGCGGCGACCAGATGGACGCATTCGCCGAGCCGTTGTGCCGGTTCCAGGCCAGCCAGCCCAGACGTGCCACCAGCGCCGCGATGATCAGCGGTACCAGGCCGATGGGAACCTGTTGCAACCAGTCCGGAATGGCCACCGGCATGGCCGACGTCATTGCCTGGCTGCGTCCGGCCAGGGCAAAGCCGGCGAGAAAGCCCGGCGGCGTCGCCAACCAGGCCCATTGCCCGGAGCCGATCCGCGCCACCACGCCAAAGGCGCAACCCCCGTTGATGAAGGCCCCGATACCCAACAAGGCCCCGCCCAGCGCAGCATGCCAATGCAACGAATAGCCCATGGGCACCATGGGCAGGCGATCGAAAGCGCGCAGCAGGACGAAGCCGCCAAGCACCCAGAGCGAGGTTTCCAGAAGTGCCCGGAAGCGTGCCCAATGGCCCTTGTTCACGGCCTCTTCCAGCGCAGCCACCAGGCAGGTGCCGCCGCGCTGCACGGCAAACCCCATCAACAGGGCCAGGAGAACGCTCGCCAGCAGTATCACGCCCTCGCCCTCCGCAGGCCGGGTATTCCCTCAAGCTTAGCGAGCGATTCGGCAGACGCTTCATGCGGACCGTCAAAGGCACTAGCATGGCCGCCTCAACTGCCCATGGAGAGTCACAGTGCCCCTCTCGATCCGCCCCGCCCAGCCTGAAGACGCGCAACAGATCCTCGACTTCATCACCGAATTGGCGGTCTACGAGCGTGCCGGCCACGAGGTCATCGCCAGTGTCGAAGACATTCGCCGCACCCTGTTCGCCGACAACGCACCCTCCCGCGCCCTGATGTGCCTGCTCGACGACCAGCCAATCGGCTACGCGGTGTACTTCTACAGTTACTCCACCTGGCTTGGGCGCAACGGGATCTATCTGGAAGACCTCTATATCACCCCGGAGCAACGCGGCATCGGCGCCGGCCGTCGACTGCTGCGGGAAATCGCCCGCGAGGCCCGCGCCAACGACTGCGGCCGCCTGGAATGGAGCGTGCTGGACTGGAACCAGCCGGCCATCGACTTCTATCGCGCCATCGGCGCCCTGCCCCAGGACGAATGGGTACGCTACCGTCTGGACGGCGATGCCCTGCGGGAGTTTGCCGAAAGCAACGATTGAAGCGTCCAATTCCCGTGCATTCCAGCCCCGTAGCCTCGTGCTCCAGGCTGCACGCCAGACGTCCAAGCCATGCAGCGGGTCCGCAGAGCAATTCGGACGCTGGCTTATGGCATCGCCTGTGCGAAAATGCGGAAATTGCAGAGTAGATGTCGCTGGAGACTGTATGGAAATTCTGGATTACGAAGACAGCCTTGAAACCTATCTGGCCGAACTGAACGGAAAGAAGATCACGATAGTTTCGGCCTTCGCCAGCGGCACCGAGCCCTTGATCGACCAGATGATCGAGAACGGCAACCAGCTGGACATCATCGTCGGCAGCATCAACTCGCTGACTTCCCCCGACTTCATCGAGCATTGCCTCAACGAGTCCAATCCTGACCTGGCCCTGTCGGTGGACTTCCGTTACCAGGCAAGCGTGAACTGGAAGCTCTACCTGATCGAGCCGGATGTGGTGATAGTCGGCAGCGCCAACCTGACCCAGGTGGGCGTCAGCCTGGTGCGCGATACCTGCACCGTGATCACCGACGCAGCCCTGTACGATGCCTACCTGGCGCGAGTCCAGGCACTGAAGGCCATCGACGGCGTGATGGCCTGCAGCCACTCGCAAGCCTTCGAAGACGCACTGGACAGCTACAAGCAGAACCACCGCCGCATGCAGGCCGGCCTGGCGCGCACCGCCGAGTACCTGGACAGCGAAGGCTGGCTGGGCGACGACATCAATCAGAGCATCCCGCTGTTCATCTGGTACAGCGACCACTCGCCGCAATCCGAAGACGAGGCGCGCAACCACCTCAAGTCCAGCAGCGACGGCGTGGCCTGGGACGATGTTCGCGAGTTCTTCACCTATGAATGCGCCGAGGGCGCCCTGCCCTACGAGGAAGGCGACGTGGTGCTGACTGCGCGCTGCAACGGCTCGCACATCGGCTTCTACACCTTCGACCGCATCCTCTATCGCGAAGGCACCTACTACATCTACGCCTACCGCAAGAAGCGCTACACCCAGCCGTTCAAGCTGGATGGCGACAAGGAACTGCTCAAGGACGCCATTCCGGCGTGGTACGAAGACGGCCGCACCGAGATCAACCGCGCCGATATCCTGCGCGTCATCCAGTGACCCCCGGTGGGTGGAAATCCACATTGTGAATTTCCACCCTTGGGTCAATTGCCAGCGTTGTCCAACTGCTCGCGAATGCGCCGATTGAGCACGGCCAGGCGCTGGGTAACGTCGGCCTCATCCTGCGGATTGTCGCCGGCGTTCAACTGGCGCGCACAAAGGTTGAGCGCGGAAAGCACCACCAGCTCGCTGCCGGTGACGTAGGGGAATTTCTTGTTGTTGGCGGCGATCTCCGCCTGCAGCATCGCAGCCGCATCCCGCAGCACCTGCTCCTCACCGGGTGGCGCCTTGATGCTGTACTCGCGCCCGAGGATGCGCAGCACGCGGATGCCGTCTCTGTTCATGCGCTGGCGCGGCTCTCACTGACGCGGCGAACCAGTGCCTGCAGGCGCTCCGCGGTGGCGCTGTGCTTCTCTTCCTGCTCCATCGCGGCCAGTTGCAGGCTGTCATTCTCTTCACGGACCTTGCGCAGCTCGGCACGGATGCGCGCGTTGTCGTCGGCAATGGCCTGGTTCTGTTGCAGCAGCTCGCCGACAAGCTGTTCGAGTTGTACGAGGGTATTGTCCAGCATGATCGTCTCCCGGACGGATGAAAATGGCCGCGGAGCATAAAGAAAAGCCCCCTTGCTGGCCAGATAAAATAGTCTTGCTCAGACAGACCGTATGCTGTCGATTCAATGGCTTAGCTCATGCTCTTCATGTCAATCAGACACCATGAGCAGCACCTCGTCCGCCGCACGCGGCGAAACGATGACGAGTAGAATCCCGCAGTGAAAAAAGGTTCCGAGGTTTCAGTCGTGGATTTACAGCAAGGATTCGTCCTGACCCGGCATTGGCGGGACACACCCGAGGGAACGGAAGTCGAATTCTGGCTGGCCACCGACGCCGGCCCGCGACAGATACGCCTGCCCGTCCAGACTTCGGTGGCCTTCATTCCCGCCGAGCAACGCGAGCGCGCTGAGCCCCTGCTGCGGGCCGAGCCAGACGTGGAACTGCGCCCCCTTGCCCTCTGCGACTTCCAGCACCGCCCGGTGCTCGGCCTCTACTGCAAGCAATATCGCCAGCTAATGCGCCTGGAAAAGGCCTTGCGCAAGGCTGGCGTGGATGTCTTCGAAGCGGATATCCGTCCGCCAGAGCGCTACCTGATGGAGCGTTTCATCACCGCGCCCGTGCTCTTCGGCGGCACCCCGGATGCCAGTGGCCGGCTGCTGGACGCCCAGCTCAAACCGACTCCCGACTACCGCCCACAGCTCAAGCTGGTGTCCCTGGATATCGAAACCACCGAGCGCGGCGAACTCTATTCCATCGCGCTGGAGGGCTGCGGCCAACGGCAGGTCTACATGCTCGGCCCGGCCAACGGCGACGCCAGCGATGTCGATTTCCAACTCGATTACCGGGACAGCCGCGCCGAGCTTCTGGAGGCCCTGAACCAGTGGCTCGCCGAGCATGACCCGGACGCCATCATCGGCTGGAACCTGGTGCAGTTCGACCTGCGCGTGCTGCAAGCCCATGCCGAGCAGTTGAAGGTACCGCTGCGCCTGGGCCGAGACGGCGACCCCATGGGCTGGCGCGAGCATGGCAGCGGCAACAATCACTACTTTGCCGAAGCCACCGGGCGGCTGATCATCGACGGCATCGAGGCACTGCGCTCGGCCACCTGGAGCTTTCCGTCCTTCAGCCTGGAAAACGTGGCCCAGACCTTGCTCGGCGAAGGCAAGGCGATCGACACGCCCTACCAGCGCATGGACGAGATCAACCGCATGTTCGCCGAGGACAAGCCCGCCCTGGCGCGCTACAACCTCAAGGACTGCGAGCTGGTCACCCGCATTTTCGAAAAGACCGAACTGCTCCACTTCCTGCTGGAACGTGCCACGGTCACCGGCCTGGCCACCGATCGCAGTGGCGGCTCGGTGGCGGCCTTCACGCATCTCTACCTGCCGCTGATGCACCGCCAGGGCTTCGTCGCCCCCAACCTCGGCGAGAAGAAACCGGAGGCCAGTCCCGGCGGCTTTGTCATGGACTCGCGTCCCGGCCTTTATGAGTCGGTACTGGTGCTGGACTACAAGAGCCTTTACCCGTCGATCATCCGCAGCTTCCTGATCGACCCGGTGGGCCTGATCGAGGGGCTCAAGCAGCCGGACGACGCGCATTCGGTGCCGGGATTCCGCGGCGCCCGCTTTTCCCGTAGCCGGCACAGCCTGCCGGCCATCGTGGAACGGGTCTGGCAAGGCCGCGAGGCCGCCAAGCGCGACGGCAACAAGCCGCTGTCCCAGGCGCTGAAGATCATCATGAACGCCTTCTACGGCGTGCTCGGCTCCAGCGGATGCCGCTTCTTCGATACGCGCCTGGCCTCCTCCATCACCATGCGTGGTCACGAGATCATGCGCCGCACCCGTGAGCTGATCGAAGCCCAGGGCTACAGCGTGATCTATGGCGACACCGACTCAACGTTCGTCTGGCTCAAGCGCCCCCATGGCGAAGACGACGCCACGCGAATCGGTCGCAGCCTGGTGCAACACGTCAACCAGTGGTGGCGCGAACACCTGATGCAGGAGTACGGCCTGGAATGCGCCTTGGAACTGCAGTTCGAAACCCACTACCAGCGCTTCCTGATGCCCACCATCCGTGGCGCCGAGGAAGGCAGCAAGAAGCGCTACGCCGGCCTGGTGGCGCGTCCGGACGGCAGTCGCGAGATGGTCTTCAAGGGCCTGGAAACCGTGCGCACCGACTGGTCGCCCCTGGCCCAGCTGTTCCAGAAGGAGCTCTACCAGCGCATCTTCAATCGCCAGCCCTACCAGGATTACGTGCGCGACTACGTGCAACGCACCCTGGCCGGGGAACTGGATGAACACCTGGTCTATCGCAAGCGGCTGCGCCGCCAACTGGACGACTACACCCGCAACGTGCCGCCCCACGTTCGCGCCGCGCGCATGGCCGACGAGTTCAACGACCGCCAGGGCCGACCGCGCCAGTACCAGAACGGAGGCTGGATCAGCTACCTGATCACCGTGAATGGTCCCGAGCCACTGGAAACGCGCCGCTCGGCCATCGACTACGACCACTACCTCACCCGACAGCTGCAACCCATTGCAGATGCCATCCTGCCCTTCGTGGGGGACGACTTCGCCTCACTGGTCGACAAGCAGATGGTGCTGTTCTAGTCGGCAGTTGGGCTGCCCTTCCTACAGCGCTGCAACCCCATGACAGAACGATGGGTTTCGCAGGCTCTACCCATCCTACGGCGCTGTCCCGGTAGAACATGAAACGAAACCCATCAACGCAGCCCGCAGGTTGCCGGGATCAGGTTCAGATCGAAATCAGCCCATGCTCCAGGGCGTACTTCACCAGGGCGGCGGGGGTGTCGATGTTGAGCTTGCGGCGAATGCTGAGGCGGTAGGTTTCCACCGTGCGCACGCTGATATCCAGCTCGCGCGCCACTTCCTTGTTGTTCAGCCCCTTGGCGATCATCGACAGCACCTGTAATTCGCGGGGAGTGAGCTCGTTCTCGTCGCGGATGTTGGTGGCCAGCTTGCGGGCGATTTCCGGACTGTAGAAGCTGCCGCCGGCGACGATGGCCTCGATGGCGGCGATCAGTTCGGTGGAAGGCGCGTTTTTCAGCACGTAGCCAAAAGCGCCGGCGTTGATGGAGGTGCGCACGTACTCCTGGTTGTCGTACATGCTGAGGATCAGGATCTTGATGCCCGGATACAGGCTGCACAGCTTGCGTGTCAGTTCCAGGCCGTTCATGTCCTTGAGGCCAACGTCCACCAGCAGCAAGTCCAGCTCGGTGGAGGCCACCAGCTCCAGCGCTTCGGCGCCGGACTCGGCCTGGGCCACGACCTCGAAGTGCGGCATTGCCGATAGCAGGGATTTCACGCCATCGCGCACCAGCACGTGGTCGTCGATCAGCGCGATTCTGATGGGGCGGGGAAAGCTCATCACGGCCTCTGGTTGGGTAGAGCCGTCAAGCTCTTTGCAGGGGAATCTCGACCTGCAATTCCGTGCGGCCGGTTATCGAGGAAAGACTGAAATTGCCGTGGTGGTGATCCACCCGCTCCCTGATGTTGCGCAGACCGATTCCCTGGCTTCTATCCATCAGGCCGGGGTCGAACCCCACGCCGTTGTCCTCCACCCGCAGGACAATGCTGTCCCCGTTGGCGGAAAGCGAGATTATAGCGGCGCTGGCCTTCGCGTGGCGCTCGATGTTGCCCAGGGCCTCCTGGATGATGCGGAACAGCGTGACACGAACGTCCATGTCGAGGCTGGCGTCGTCCAGCCCGCGTTCATACTGGGTGCGGATCGCCGTGCGCTGCTCGAACTCACGCACCAGTTGGTCGATGGCGGGCGACAGGCCGAGAGTGTCCAGCAATGACGGGCGCAAGTCGTGGGAGATGCGGCGGATCTCGCCAATGGCCTCGCCCAGGCGCGTCGTACCCGCGCGCAGGTTCTCCAGCCCCCTGCTCTGCCCGCTCTCCAACTCCAGGCTGGCCAGCTCGAACTGGAACTTGATCGACACCAGTTGCTGGCTGATGCCGTCGTGCAGCTCGCGGGATACTCGCGAGCGCTCCTCCTCCTGCAGGTGGACAATGCGCTGGTTGAGGGCGGAGAGTTTGCGGTCGGCGAGGCGATGCTCGGTGAAGTTCAGCATCAGGCCACCGGTGAACACCACCAGCACGGCAATCAGCGAGAAGGACGCAATCGCCAGCACCGTGGTCAGCACGCCCGTGGCCACCTCCTGACGGGATTTGAGCGTCGCCACCTCGACATCGTCGATGTAGATGCCGGTGCCCAGCATCCAGCCCCAGCGGTCCAGCATCACCACGTACGAGAGCTTCTCGGTCACCTGCCGGCTGGAGGGCTTCTCCCAGGTGTAGAGCTGGTAGCCATCCCCCTTCTCGGCACTGTCGAGCAGCGCCTGGATCACCGGCAGGCCGTTCTTGTCCTTCATGCCGATGAGTTCCTTGCCCACCAGGTTCGCCTGCCGGGGGTGCATCAGGTTCTTGCCGTGGCGGTCGTAGACGAAGAAGTAGCCGTCCATGCCGAAGTTCGCCCGTGACAGCATGTGCAGTGCCTGTTGCCGGGCCTCCTCGTCGTCCCGGCCACTCTGGTACAGCGGAGCGATCAGGCTCAGGGCCAGCTCCAGGTAGTTTTTCAGCTCGGCCTTCTTGGCAGCCATGATGCTGCTTTCCACCAGCCTGGCCTGTTCCTCCTCCAGCTTGCGGCTCTGGGCGAACACCAGGACGCAGATAAAGAGCACCGACACGATGAGGGGCAGGACACTGAGCGTCACGATCTTGTATTTGAGTTGCATGGTCACTCGCATCTAAGCGCTGCCGAGCAGTGGCTCGGTAGTTCTACGTACCTGCGGTCGGTAGAACAGCGCATTTCAATGGGCAGCTCGCCCGTGAATAGTTGCGCGGCTGTGCTGACCCTCCAACAAGAGGCCCGCCAGCTCACCCGCTTCCACAATAACAAGAGAAAGAACATGTCCCGACATACCCGTCTCTGTTCCTCCCTGCTCCTGCTGACCGGCACCGCCATCGGCGTCGTCTCCCCTGCCCAGGCCGAGTTCATCAAGGACAGCAAGGCCAGCCTGGAACTGCGTAACTTCTACTTCAACCGCGACTTCCGCCAGGAAAACGCCCCTCAGGCCAAGGCCGAGGAATGGGCCCAGGGCTTTCTCCTGCGCTACGAATCCGGCTACACCGAGGGCAGCGTCGGCGTGGGCGTCGATGCCCTTGGCCTGCTCGGCGTCAAGCTCGACTCCAGCGCCGACCGTAGCAACACCGGCCTGCTCAAGCGCGACCGTGAAACCGGCCGCGCCCAGGACGAGTACGGCGAACTCGGCCTGACCGCCAAACTGCGCGCCTCCAAGAGCGTGCTCAAGGTC
>NZ_AUIE01000046.1 GCF_000423545.1 Metapseudomonas resinovorans DSM 21078 | reverse complement strand
CGATGGTAGTGTGGAGCTTCTCCATGTGAGAGTAGGTCATCGTCAAGCTTCTATCCCAAACCCCCGATCCGCGTAAGCGGGTCGGGGGTTTGTCTTTGTGTGCGGTAAAGTTTGCATCGACAAGCAGGGCGGCGGATGCGAGTGATCTGGCGACTGTATCCAGCAAAAAGGCCACCTAGTAAGGTGGCCTTTTGCATTTCTGATGCTCTGTCAGTCGCCGCGGTATTCGCAGCCACTGGTGCAAGTCTCGTGGATGCGGATGCGTGAGAGCTCCGGGAGCAGGGGTTTGAGTTCTTGCCAGATCCATTTGGCGAGGACTTCGCTGGTGGGGTTTTCCAGGCCGGGGATTTCATTGAGGTAGTTGTGATCGAGCTGCTCGTAGAGTGGCTTGAAGATCGCCTTGAGCTCGGAAAAGTCGCGGATCCAGCCGGTATAGGGATCGGGCTCTCCCTCGATATAGATGGCCACGCGGAAGGAGTGACCGTGCAGGCGGCCGCACTTGTGACCCGCGGGTACGTGAGGGAGCCGGTGCGCGGCTTCGAATATGAATTCCTTGAAAATTTCCACTGAGTAACGCTCTTGAGATGAAGTCCGGATCCCGGCTAAAGCAGGAAAACGCTGATTTTACCAGCTCTCTGGCGGCCTGACCGAAAAGACAGACATTGCCGGACGAGCCAGCCCTTCACTTGATGCCCAGACGCTTGGCCAGACGCAGCAGATTGGCGCGATCCAGGCCCAGTTCGCGGGCCGCTGCAGCCCAGTTCTGTGCCTGGCGCTCCAGGCTTGCAGTGATCAGCTGGCGTTGGTAGTGATCCACTGCCTCACGTAAATCGCCGACCGCTGCAACTTCCGGTTCTTCCACCGGGCGCATGGTTGCCGAGCTCTGGTTGCCGGGCAGTGCGAGATCGCTGGCCGTCAGGGTGAGGATTCGGGGTCGCTCGGTGCAGGCCGCCAGGGCCTTGAGTGCAGCGCGGCCGATCAGGTGCTCCAGCTCCCGTACATTGCCGGGCCAGTCGTAGCCGAGCAGCGCAGCTTGGGCATCCTGGCTGAGGCGCAGGCTGCGCAAGCCAAGCCTGGCGCGATTCTCTTCAAGGAAGAAGCCCGTCAGCAGCAGGACGTCGCGTCCGCGTTCCCGAAGGGGAGGAACGCGCAGGGGGTAGACGCTGAGACGGTGATAGAGGTCTGCCCGGAAGCGGCCGGAACGCACTTCCTCGGCGAGGTCGCGGTTGGTGGCCGCGATGACCCGCACATTGACCCGGTGCTCGCGATCCGAGCCGACCCGCTGCAGCTGTCCGCTCTGTAGCACCCGCAGTAGCTTGGCCTGGATCGCCAAGGGCAACTCGCCGACCTCATCGAGGAACAGGGTGCCTTCATCGGCCAGTTCGAACTTGCCCTTGCGTTCGCTCACGGCACCAGAGAAGGCGCCTCGTACATGGCCGAACAGCTCACTCTCGACCAGGGTATCGGGCAGGGCGGCACAGTTGAGGCTGATCATGGGCTGCCGGGAGCGCAGGGAGCGGCTATGGATGGATTGAGCGACCAGTTCCTTGCCGACTCCAGTTTCGCCGCTGATCAGTACGGTTAGCTCGCTGCCACCTACTAGCTTGATTTCCTCCATCAGCGCCTTATGGGTGGCGCTCTGACCGATCATCTCTTGCGGACGGACCTGCCCGGCGGCTTGGCGGTAGATTTCTGCCAACTGCTGCTCGTCCTGGGCGCGACGCGTAAGGGTGTCCATGCGCTCGGCAGCTTTCACCGTGGCGGCGGCCAGGCTGGCGAAATCCTCGAGAACGTCCAGGTCCTGCCCGTCGAAACGCGACGGATCCATTGCATCGAGCGTCAGGACACCCCAGGGGCGATCGTCGAGGTAGAGCGGGCAGCCCACGCAATCGTGTACTTCCAGATGGTCCTGATGGCCTTCCACCAATCCGTCGTAGGGGTCGGGCAGGCCGCAGTCAGCTGCGAAGCGGGTAACGCCACGACTCTCCATCAAGGCTTGCAACCTGGGGTGTTCGGACACCTTGAAGCGCCTGCCGAGGGTGTCCTGGCTGAGGCCGTCTACGGCCATGGGCACCAACTGGTCGCCGTCGAGGCGGAGGAGGGCGGTGGCGTCGCAGGGCAGCAGGCCTCGCAGGGCCTCCAGCAGGCGCCGATAGCGTTCGCCCTCCGGGAGTTCTCGGGACAGGTCGCTGACCAGGGGGATCAGGGTCTGCAGCAGGGGGTTGGGTGTCATTATGACTCCGATATGTCGTTATGACTTGTTCCTTAGTGTAGTCAGAAAAACTCGAATAAATATAAGTGATTGATTTATATAGAATAAAAAGTTGGCATGAATGATGGAATAGAACAGGCAGAACGAACCAACCCGATAACGGAGACCCAACATGCTGTCCAGCCAAGTTCGTGCCATCGTCAAGTCCACCGTCCCCCTGCTGGAAACCGGCGGCGAAGCCCTGACGACCCACTTCTACAAGATGATGCTCTCCGAGTATCCGGAAGTTCGTCCGCTGTTCAACCAGGCCCACCAGGCCAGCGGCGACCAGGCCCGCGCCCTCGCCAACGGCGTGCTGATGTACGCCCGCCACATCGACCAACTCGAAGTGCTGGGCCCACTGGTGAACCGCATCGTCGCCAAGCACGTTGCCCTGCAGATCCTGCCGGAGCACTACCCGATCGTCGGCACCTGCCTGCTGCGCGCCATCCGCGAAGTGCTGGGCGAAGAGATCGCCACCGACGAAGTCATCTCCGCCTGGGGCGAGGCCTACAATTTGCTGGCCGGCCTGCTGATCGGTGCCGAGGAAGAAGTCTATGCCGCGAGCGCCGAGGCCCCCGGTGGCTGGCGTGGTGGCCGCAGCTTCCGCGTCGAGCGCAAGGTGCAGGAAAGCGCGGAGATCACCTCCTTCTACTTCGTGCCGGCAGACGGCGGTGCCGTGATGGACTTCACCCCCGGCCAGTTCATCGGCCTGCGCCTGGATATCGATGGTGAGGAAGCGCGCCGCAACTACTCGCTGTCGGCCGCCCCCAACGGCCGCGACTACCGCATCAGCGTCAAGCGCGAGTCGGGCGGCAAGGTGTCCAACTTCCTCCATGACCGTGTCCAGGAAGGGGACCTGCTGGAACTCTTCGCACCGGCCGGCGACTTCATCCTGCGGCCGAGCCAGAAGCCCTTGGTGCTGATCACCGCCGGTGTTGGCATCACCCCGGCCCTGGCCATGCTGGAAGCCGCCCAGGACAGTGGCCGTCCGATCCACTTCATCCATTGCGCGCGCAACGGTGCGGTGCATGCGTTCCGCGACTGGATCGAAGCGAAGGCCGCGGCCATCCCGCAGTTCAACCACTTCTTCTGCTACAGCGAGCCCCATGCGGATGACCAGCCCCACGCCACCGGATTCCTGAGTCGCGAGCGACTGGCACAGTGGCTGCCTGCCGAGCGTGACCTGGATGCCTACTTCCTGGGCCCGAAAGGCTTCATGGCCCAGGTCAAGAAGCACCTGCGCGAACTCGGTGTACCGGAAGCCCAGAGCCACTACGAGTTCTTCGGACCGGCCGCTGCGCTGGAGGCCTGACCCCAATCGCCCGGCGCCAAGGAGCGCCGGGCAACCCAACGAGGAGTGCGAGATCATGACCAGTCTGTTCGGATGCCCTCAACGCCTGCTGCAACTCTCCCACCTGTTCCTCTGGACAGGCCTGGCCCAACTGCTGCTCGGCATCGTCGGGGCCTACTACCTGGAAGCGCACCTGGGCCTGCTGATGCTGGTTGGCGCCCACGGCCTGTCGATCCTCGGGCCGACCCTGATCAAGCTGGGCTACGTGATGCGCCTGACCGCCCAGTACCAGATGCGCAAGGAACAACGGGAGCTGGCCTGTGCGATTGCTTGATGCTTCGCGGGAGTTGGCGATCCGGCCGATCTGGCGCCTGGGCTTCCGCCCCTTCTTTCTCTTCGGCACGGCCTTTGCCCTCTTGGCCGTGCCGCTCTGGCTGATGGCCCTCCACGGCCGGCTCGGCCCCTGGCAACCGGCAGGCGGCTGGCTCGCCTGGCACCGCCACGAAATGGTGTTCGGCTTCGGCGGCGCCATTATTGCCGGCTTCCTGCTCACCGCCGTACAGAACTGGACCGGCAATCCCGGCTTGCGCGGTCGCGCCCTGGCCAGCCTGGCGCTGCTCTGGCTGGCCGCCCGCCTGGCCTGGGTACTGGGCGCGCCCCTGACGCTGCTGATTCCCCTGGAACTGGCCTTCCTCCCTGCGGTGGCCCTGGTGCTGATGCGCAGCCTGTGGCGCGTGCGCCAGCGTAACAACTACCCCGTGGTGCTGGTCCTGAGCCTGCTGGCGGCGGCCGATGCCCTGGTGCTCTGGGGGCTGGCTGTTGGCAGCGAAGCCCTGCAGCGCCAGGGTGTGCTGGCGGCGCTCTGGCTGGTGGCGGCGTTGATGGGGCTGATTGGTGGGAGGGTGATTCCGTTCTTCACACAGCGTGGCTTGGGCCGCACCCAGCAGGCCAAGGCCTGGCCCTGGCTGGACTGGAGCTGCCTGGCGGGTAGCGTCTTCCTGGCCGCCAGCTTCGCGGCGGGTTCCAGCCTGCAGCGATCCCCCTGGCTGGCGATCCTCTGCCTGCTGCCGGGCCTCGGCAACCTGTTGCGCCTGGCGCGCTGGTACGACGCTGGCATCTGGCGGGTGACGCTGCTCTGGCCGCTGCACCTGGCTTTTGCCTGGCTGGCCGTAGCGCCCCTGGCCCTGGCGGCCTGGCACCTCGGGTTGCTGGACAACCCGAGCCTGGCCCAGCACGCGCTGGGTGTCGGGGCCATGGGGGGATTGATCCTGGCGATGATCGCGCGGGTCAGCCTGGGTCATAGTGGTCGTCCCTTGGACGCGCCACGTGCAATGGGGCCGGCATTCGCGTTGCTCAACCTGGGAGCCGTCGCCCGTGTGCTGCTGCTTCCGCTGCTGGGCAGTCCGGCGTTCTGGCTGGCGGGCTTGTGCTGGGCGGTGGCCTTCGCGCTGTTCCTGCGGCACTACGCGGTGCTGCTGTGCACGCCCAGGTTGGATGGAAGGCCGGGCTGAGCTGTTTTCTGTGAGGGTGACGTACTGGTGCAAGCCCGCAGCAGCTCGCGCAGGTGGCGGGCCAGATAGTCCTGGAAACGCGCGTCGTTCCAGTACTCCAGATGGCTCAGTGGTGTGTGGCGCCGGAACCAGGAGCCCACTGCCATGGGGCGGTCTTCATGCACCACGGCAGCATAGCCTTGCACTGGGCGCAGCGGGTAACCGAGCAAGTCGGCCGGCGCGTAGACGTTCAGCCAGCGTGCCGAGCGCGTCAGGCGTTCATCGAGACAGTGGCCGGGAAAACGGATCGGCTGCACCGGGTCATAGGCGAAGGTGAAGAGCGGGATGTTGCAGCCGAAGGTGACCAGGCCTGCCAGGGTCTCCATGGCAATGAAGGGGTCGCGCGGGCAGCTCGGTGTGGCATTGAGCTTCTGCTGGTCCCAGATGTAGTTGGAGATGATGTGTCCGCCGAGGGAGTGGGCCAGTAGCACCAGCGGGGTATTCGGCTCGACCTTGGCGCGCAATGCATTGAGACCGTTGCGCACACATTGGTGGACTTGCTCGTAGGTGGTGTCGTAGGCCTGGCTGACCTTGCGGTAGCCGCTGGCATCACCGAGGAAGAGGGTGACCATGCGCCGCATCCAGCGCCAGCGCACCGGCTCGTGTTCGAGCTTCTCCAGATAGTCCAGCTCGCGTTTGTCCAGCACGCTCGCCCAGTAGAGTGACTGGAAGGCAATGTCGTCCGCCTCCACGCCCAGGCGTTTGCGCAGTCCAGCGATCAGGTTCTGGGCGAATGCGTGTTGTCCCTCCGCATTCTGCGTGTCCTGCTGGTTGCCGATGCCATGGATGATGGCAACTGCGAGTTTCATCCCTGTACTCCCTTCGCTCCGTGCGTCTCAGGTCAGAGGTTTTGCAAGCGTTCGCCCAGCTTGCCGTTGTCCACCAGTTCGAGGAACTCGTCGCCCAGGCGCTGGCTTTCTGCCATGGCTTTGCGCCAATAGCGCTCGCGGCCGGCGTCGTCGCCCAGATATCGCTTGAAGTCCTTGCGGTCTGGCAGTTTGCCATGAGGTAGCGTGGCCAGGTACTCGCGCGAGGGAGAAATCAGCAGTACATCCTGTAGTCGCTCGGCATCGCCCTTGCGCCAGGGCAGCCCCTTGTCAAACCAGCCGGGCACCACCTTGTCGGTGAAATGTGGATAGAGCACGACACCGCCCGGGTTGTAGGGCAGGTCGAGGTGGTAGTCGAGCAAGCCGCCGTCGCGGTAGGTGCCGGGGCCGGCACCCGGAATATCCCGCACGCCTTCCATCACCATGGGGATCGAGCCCGAGGCGAGCAGGGCATGGCGCAGGTTGCCCGTGTCCAGTGCGTGGAAGCGTGAGGGGAAGTCGGACAGCGGTGCCAGCGGTGGGTTCTGGCGGGCATCGTGGAGGATGACCCGCTCGAAGTGCCGCGCCAGGTGCGGGCGCCCCAGCAGGTTGCTGCCGATTACCGACGACAGCCCCAGGCTCAGCGCACCACGGCGGTCGTGGGCGAGCAGGCCGTGGCTCTTCACCACGACGACATTCAGGCGGTAATGCGGGGTGGCCAACACCTTCGCGTCCTGGCCTTGGAGCAGCTCATCCAGCATCAGGCCACAAAGGCGACTGACTTCAGCCATGCTCACGCCTTTGGGGAATCGTTGGCTGGTATACAGTTCGCCCAGGCGGCGAATGCCGTCGACGGCGTTTGGCAAACAGGCGCTGGCGAAGCGCCAGGAACCGATAGAGGCGCCGATCAAGGCGCGCTCACGCGGTGCACGCGGCAGCCACTCACCGAACAGCGCCAGGTCCAGGCCCTGGATACCCAATGCCTTGGGGCCGCCCGCCGCACCCGGCAGGATGCCGACGTCTGCCGGCTTCAGGCTCTGCCCACGGATGTGCGCCAGGGCGCGACGTCCTGCTCGCAGTGTGAGGGCGGGAAAACTGATCTGGATGGCGCTCATGCGAGTCTCCTGGAAGCAAGGCAGCGATTATAGTGGCGACCCCGTCAAGGCCAAGTTTCTTCAGGGTGTGAATGATCCGTCCCAAGTCTTAAGGCGAATTCAGCTTGAATTAAGTCGTCCCCGGTATCTTGCTCCCATCGAAAGCACACAAGCTCCCAAGGAGATAATTCATGAAGAAACTCGCTGCCCTGTTCGCCATTGCTACGCTCGCTGCCACCGCTGGTATCGCCCAGGCTCGTGATCTCGGCCCGGACGAGGCCCTGAAGTTGCGTGACGCCGGAACCATCCAGTCGTTCGAGAAACTCAATGCCGCGGCCATCGCCAAGCACCCCGGCAGCACCATCAACGAAACCGAACTGGAAGAGGAATACGGCCGCTACATCTACCAGGTTGAACTGCGTGACGCCCAAGGCGTGCAGTGGGACCTGGAACTTGATGCCACCAACGGTCAGATCCTCAAGGATCATCAGGACGACTGATGCGCTGGATCCTTCGTTACAGTGGGATCATTGCCCTGATCCTGGCCATTTTCGCCCTCGAGGCGGTGGCCAGGGACCTGGATCAGGACGAGGCCCTCAAGCTCCGTGAAGAGGGCGTCATCCTGCCCCTCGACCAGCTTCTGCGTAGCGCCCTGGGGCTTTACCCTGGGGCGCGTCTGCTGGAGGCTGAGCTGGAAGAGGAGGACGACGTCTACATTTACGAGGTGGAGCTGGTCACCGCCGATGGCACGGTACGTGAACTGGAACTGGATGCCCGCGACGGGCGCATTCTGAAGGACGAGGAAGACGACTGATGCGGTTGTTGCTGGTAGAGGACCATGTACCCCTGGCCGATGAGCTGACCAACAGCCTTGGTCGCCAAGGCTACGCCGTGGACTGGCTGGCCGACGGCCGCGACGCGTTGCACCAGGGGGCCAGCGAACCCTATGACTTGATCATTCTCGACCTCGGCCTGCCTGGTAAGCCGGGGCTGGAGGTGCTGCAGGAATGGCGCGCGGGTGGCATGTCGACCCCGGTGCTGGTCTTGACTGCGCGCGGTTCCTGGGCCGAGCGGATTGAAGGGCTCAAGGCGGGCGCCGACGACTATCTGACCAAGCCTTTCCACCCGGAGGAACTGGCCTTGCGCATCCAGGCGCTGCTGCGTCGCGCGCACGGCCTGGCCAACCAGCCGCAGTTGGAGGCGGCTGGTCTGCAGCTGGATGAGGGGCGCCAGTGTGTCAGCCGAAATGGCGAGGAGGTCCAACTGACCGCCGCCGAGTTCCGCCTGCTGCGCTACTTCATGCTGCACCCTGGCCAGCTCCTGTCCAAGAGCCACCTGGCCGAGCACCTCTACGACGGTGAAACCGAGCGGGATTCCAATGTGATCGAGGTGCACGTCAATCACCTGCGTCGCAAGCTGGGGCGTGAGGTCATCGAAACCCGTCGCGGCCAGGGCTATCGCTTCACCGGTGAGGGTCGATGAGGTCGATCCAGCGCCGGCTCAGCCTCGGACTGGTTGGCGTGTTGCTGGTGGTGGGACTGGTTCTGGCGCAGACGAGTCTCTGGTTGTTCGACCTGGGGCTGCGGCGCTACCTGGCCGAAGGCCTGCGCAGCGAAGCCGAGCTGCTGCTAAGTGCCCTGGTGCGAGGCCCCAATGGGATTCAACTCGATGAGAAGCGTCTGAATCCCGCCCATCAGCAACCCTATTCCGGCCGCTATTTCATCATTGACCTGGGCGAAGAGACTTGGCGTTCCCGTTCGCTCTGGGATGCGGAGCTGCCGATGCCGCAACAGAAGGGATTGGCCGAGAGATTGCTGCCAGGGCCCGTGGATCAGGAGTTGCTGACCTGGCGCGGCGATTACCGACGCTTCGGGCGACCCGTGCGAATTGCTGTGGCGCAAGACTACACACCGATACTGGAAAGCTTCCGTCGGGTGCAGTGGACGGGCTTTGCCCTGGGTGTGGCCGGCTTGCTGCTGATCCTCGCCCTGCAACGCGTCACGGTGCGCCGGGCATTGCGTCCCCTGGAGGACGTTCGCCAGCAGATTGCGCAGTTGCAGCAAGGTCAGCGCAGTGAGCTTGACAGTCACGCTCCCGAGGAACTGGAGCCCCTGGTGGCACAGGTCAACCACCTGCTCAACCACACCGAGGACACCCTCAGGCGTTCACGTAACGCCCTGGGTAACCTTGGCCATGCGCTGAAGACGCCGTTGGCGGTATTGGTCAGCCTGGCCGATCGTGAAGAGCTGCAAGATAAACCCGCCTTGCGCGCCATCCTGCGTGAGCAACTGGCGCAGATCGAGCAGCGTCTGGCGCGCGAGCTGGGGCGTGCGCGCCTGGCTGGCGAGGCGTTGCCAGGCGCGCACTTCGATTGCACCGAGGAACTGCCCGGCCTGTTCTCCACCCTGGCGATGATCCACGACCGTGGGCTGGACCTGGACTGGGACGCCCCCGAGGGTTTGCGTCTGCCCTGGGACCGGGAGGACCTGCTGGAACTGCTGGGTAACCTGCTGGATAACGCCTGCAAGTGGGCGGAAACCCAGGTCAACCTGACCATTCGCAGCGGGGAGGGCGGTTACAGCCTGATGGTGGACGACGATGGCCCCGGAATTGCCGAAGACAAGCGCGAGGACGTCATCGGGCGTGGTGCGAGGCTGGATGAGCAGGTGGCTGGGCACGGTCTTGGGCTCGGCATCGTGCGTGACATAGTCGAATCCTGGAATGGCCGCCTGAGCCTGCAGGAAAGCCCGTTGGGTGGCCTGCGGGTACGCATCGAACTGCCGGCTGCGCAAGCCTCGTAGGTTGGTCCTGAGCCTGCGGGGCACACATGCTTTTTTATGGACCGCAGCCTGCTGCTGGATGCCTTCGCTTCTGTTGTAGGGGCGAATTCATTCGCCAAGCGGACCGAAGGTTCGCCCTTCAACCTCGATGGTCAGCGTAGCCAGCGAGCAACCCGCTGTAGGACCTGCCAGCGGCGAGTCTCCCAATCGCCCTCGATCACTTCCAAGGTCTGGCCCGCGCCTTCCAGCCAGGCGCGGCAATCCTCGAAGAAGGCCTGGCGCTCGGCCAAATCCGGCTGGCAGCGCTGGCCGTCATCGACCCATTCCACGTGTTGCGGGCTCAGCAGCAGATGCAGGTCGTAATGGCGTGCCCGCAGCTCGGCTTCCAGCCAGTCGGGGCAATCGTCGAACAGCTTGCGGCTCCAGAGGATGTTGCTGAGCAGGTGCGTGTCGAGGATCAGCAGGGGAGGCGCCTTGGCGCGTGCCTGGTCTTCCCAATCGAGTTGGCCACGGGCGATAGCCGGGATGTCGGCATAGCACGTGTCGCGCTGCTCGCGATCGATGAAGTGGCGCACGTACTCGCCCACCAGCAGGCCGCCGAACCTGGCCTGCAGCTCCGCCGCCAGCCAGCTCTTGCCGCTGGACTCGGGCCCGGTAAGCACCAGTACTTTCATGCCGTGGCGGGCTCCAGCTCACGTCGCCAGGTGCGCCAACCCTGCACGGCCAGCAGGGTGAAGAGTCCGTAGAGCGCGGCGGTCAGGTACAGGCCCTTGCTGAGGAACAGCAGGACGAAGAGCAGGTCGAGCACAATCCAGAGCAGCCAGCATTCCAAGCGTTTGTGCGCCATCCAGAACTGCGCCACCAGGCTGAAGGCCGTGAGTGCAGCGTCCCACCATGGAGCCGCGGCGTCGGTCCAGGTCGCCATGCCATAGCCCAAGGCCAAGCTGCCGGCTGTTCCCGCCAGCAGACCCAGGCTCAGTGGTCGTGCGCCCAGACGGCTGACTTGGCGACCATCATGCTGGAGGCTGCCACGGGTCCACTGCCACCAGCCGTAAAGTTGCAGCGCGGCATAAATCAGCTGCAAGAGCATGTCCGAGTACAGCTTCACCTCGAAGAAGATCCAGCTGTACATCAGCACCATGATCAGGCCGATCGGCCAGCACCAGGGGTTCTGCCTGACAGTGAGCCATACCGCCAGCACGCCGAGGGCCGCGGCGCTGAGTTCGAAAGGGGACACCTTGCCAATTCCATGGGAGAAAGCCGCCGATTGTAGCGGCTCGCTGCGGTTTCGGCTGGTTGCGGTTACACCCGGAACTGTCCCAGCAGGCAGCTTGGCCATTATCAATCAGCCTTTAGCCGCGATTTCCCATTGGCTCTCTGTTAGCATTTCGGCGCTTCGGGGCAAGGCTGAAGGCTCGTTCGTCCCGGAACCTGCTTGCTGGCATCTGGTTTCATCGCCGTTCGGCACATTCGTGGTGCCAGTTACCTGCGCATTCGTAACGAAAAGGCCGCCTGAAGAGCGTGCCTCGGGGGAGAATTTCAATGGATTTGTGGACGGCCTTGCAGGCCATCATTCTGGGGGTTGTCGAAGGCCTGACGGAGTTCCTGCCGATCTCCAGCACCGGCCACCAGATCGTGGTCGCGGACCTGCTGGGCTTCACCGGTGAACGGGCCATCGCCTTCAATATCATCATTCAGCTGGCGGCCATTCTCGCGGTGGTCTGGGAGTATCGGCGGAAGATCTTCGACGTCGTCGTCGGGTTGCCCACCCAGCGCGGGGCTCGGCGTTTCACCCTCAATCTGATGGTGGCGTTCTTTCCGGCGGTGGTCCTTGGTGTGGCCTTTGCCGATGTGATTCACCATTACCTGTTCAACCCCATCACCGTGGCTTCGGCCCTTGTGGTAGGCGGTGTGATCATCCTTTGGGCCGAGCAGCGCCAACACCAGGTGCAGGCCGAAACCGTCGACGAAATGACCTGGAAGCATGCGCTCAAGGTTGGCTGCGCCCAGTGTCTGGCGCTGGTGCCGGGTACCTCGCGCTCCGGAGCGACCATCATCGGCGGCCTGCTCTTCGGCTTGTCGCGCAAGGCGGCCACCGAGTTCTCCTTCTTCCTGGCCATGCCGACCATGGTTGGCGCGGCGGTCTACTCGGGCTACAAGTACCGCGACCTGTTCCAGCCTAGCGACCTGCCGGTGTTTGCCCTCGGTTCGGTGGTGTCCTTCGTCTTCGCCATGATTGCCGTACGCAGTCTGCTGAAGTTCATCGGCAGCCACAGCTACGCGGCGTTCGCCTGGTACCGCATCGGCTTCGGTTTGCTGATCCTGGCGACCTGGCAGTTCGGCATGATCGACTGGTCGACTGCACAGGGTTGATCGGGTTTGATTCCGGGAAGGCGCGCCAGATGGTGCGCCTTCTGCGTTTCAGGGGGTGGGAAACTCCAGGGTGAAGCATGTCCGGCCGTTGGCGGATTCGCAGCGGATATCGCCGCCGTGGGCGCGAACGATGGAGCGGGTGATGGCTAGGCCCAGGCCGGCATGTTCGCGGCCCTCGCGGCGGGCGGGGTCGGCGCGGAAGAATCGATCGAACAACCGCGGCAGCAGTTCGGCGGGGATGTCCGGACCGCTGTTGGCCACTGTCAGCTGCAGGCTGCGGGCGTCTCTGGTCAGGTTCACTTCGATGCGACCGCCTTCCGGCGTGAAGCGCAGGGCGTTGTCCAGCAGGTTGGATAGCGCGCGACGCAGCATGCTGCGGTCAGCGCTGAATCGGGCGTCGCCGCTACGACTCATGGCGATCTGGCGGTCCTCGGCCAGGGGGCTGAAGTAGTCCAACAGGGCATCCAGTTCGTCGGCCAGCTCCAGGGGCTCGCGTCGGGCAGGCAGCAGGCCGTGTTCGGCCTTGGCCAGGAACAGCATGTCACCCACCATCTGCGCCAGGCGCTGCAGCTCTTCCAGGTTGGAATGCAGGGCTTCGCGGTACTCGTCCGTCGCGCGATCCTGGCTGAGGATCACCTGGGTCTGGGTCAGCAGGTTGGACAGCGGCGTGCGCAACTCGTGGGCGATGTCGGCCGAGAAGGCCGAGAGCCGCTGGAAGGCATCATCCAGCCGGGCCAGCATGGCATTGATTGCGCGCACCAGTTCCACCAGCTCCGGGGGAACCTGATCGTCGGGCAGGCGGGCGGTCAGTGAACTGGCGGATACCCCGGCAGCCACTTCGGCCATGCGATGCAGGGGGCGCAGGCCACTGCGCGCTGCCCAGGCGCCCAACAGGGCAGTGGCCAGGGCGGAGAGTCCGACGGTGAGCCAGATCAGCCGCTGCATGCGTTCGAGGAAGTGCTGGTGGTGCGTAATGTCCAGGGCCAGCGAGAGACGTGGCGAATCCGGGTCATCCGGTCGCAACCGTGCGCTGTAGACCCGGTAGTCGGTGCCATCCTGCTGCCAGTCATGCAGCCCGTCGCGACCCGGCGCACGCAAGCCCTCGGCACTGTTGAACCAGTAACTGCTGTCGTGACCCTCAAGGCGCAGGGCCAAGTCCGGGTGCAGGCGTAGCTCGGATTGCAGGGCGTCCAGACGAGGCACCAAGTCCGCGGGGCTGTCTACATCAATGACCAGGGCGCGGAAGGCTCTGAGGCGGCTATCCAGCAGTTGCTGGTCGAGTTCGATGAAGTGCGCTTCGCTGGCGCGGTTGAACAATACTCCGGCGATCAGCGACACGGTGGCTGTGCAGGCGGCGAACAGCAGACCCAGACGGGCTGTGAGGGAGAGTCCGCGCATCAGCCTTCCCGAGCCTCCAGCACGTAGCCCATGCCGCGCACGGTATGGATCAGTTTGGTGGGGAAGTCGTCGTCGAGCTTGGCTCGCAAGCGGCGAACGGCAACTTCGATGACATTGGTTTCGCTGTCGAAATGTATGTCCCAGACCTTTTCGGCGATCAGCGTCTTGGGCAGCACCTCGCCCTGACGTCGCAGGAGGAATTCCAGCAGGGCGAACTCCTTGGTGGTGAGGTCGATGCGACGGCCGCTGCGCTCGACTTTCCGGCTCAGCAGGTCCATGCGCAGGTCGGCAAGTTCCAGGCTGGTTTCCTGGGGCGCGGTGGCACCGCGGCGCAACAAGGTGCGCACGCGGGCAAGGAGTTCGGCGAAGGCGAAGGGTTTGATCAGGTAATCGTCTGCCCCCAGTTCCAGGCCATGGACGCGTTCCTCCACGGCATCCCGTGCGGTGAGGAGCAGCACCGGTGTCTGCAGGTCTGCCAGGCGCAGGCTGCGCAGCACTTGCCAGCCGTCGAGGCCGGGGAGCATCACGTCCAGGATGATCAGGTCGTAGCGGCCGGTCAGGGCCAGATCTCGGCCTTCCAGGCCATTGGTGACGAGGTCGGCAGCCAGACCGGCTTCGATCACGCCCTGGCGCAGGAACTGGCCGGTCTTGGGTTCGTCTTCGACTATCAATAGCTTCATGGTGGGCTCATGGCTTGGTCTGCTGCTTTATACCGTGCTCGCCAGCCGGGCAGGGCAAGCTGACAAAGTTGTAATGCAGCGACGCCGTTGGTGCCGCAGATTTTTCAGCAGCCGTCCGACTGTATACAATTGCGCGATTCCCGCACTTTCAGGTTCACCCGCTCATGCATCACCCCGCCGAACATTCGCCGCTGGGCAAATCCAGCGAGTACGTCAGTTCCTACAGCCCCGAGTTGCTGTTCCCCATCTCCCGCGTGACCAAGTGGAATGAGCTGGGCCTGACTGCCGCAACCCTGCCGTATCAGGGCGTGGATTTCTGGAACTGCTATGAGCTGTCCTGGCTCACGCCGTCCGGCAAGCCGGTGGTCGCGATCGGTGAATTCGCCATTCCGGCCGATTCGCCGAGCATCATCGAATCCAAGTCTTTCAAGCTTTACCTCAATTCGCTGAACCAGTCTGTCTATGCCAGTGCGGCTGAATTGGAGCAGGTGTTGGCTCGGGACCTGAGTGCCGCAGCCGGTGCTCCGGTCGCGGTGCGCGTACGCAGCCTGACAGCGGTGGAAGCCGAGGGTGTCGCCAGCTTGCCGGGCATCTGCATTGATGAGCTGGATGTCACCATCGGGGGCTATGAGCATCCGCAGCCCGAACTTCTGCGCGCCGAAGCCGGGCAGACGGTGGAGGAGACGCTTCACAGCCATTTGCTGAAATCCAACTGCCCGGTTACCGGCCAGCCGGACTGGGGCACTGTAGTCGTCGCGTATCGCGGGGCGAATCGGCTGGATCACGCGAGCTTCCTGGCCTACCTGGTGAGCTTTCGCCAACATGCCGACTTCCATGAGCAGTGCGTGGAGCGGATGTTCCTCGACCTCAAGAGGCTGCTCGCGCCGGAGTTACTGACGGTGTATGCGCGTTACGTGCGTCGCGGCGGGCTGGACATCAACCCGTACCGCAGCACCCACGCGGTGCAGGCCGATAATCGCCGGCTGGTGCGGCAGTAGCGAAAACCCCGACTCGAAGTCGGGGTTTTTCATCTGAGGCGGACTAGATGCCCATATTCGCCAGGCTTTGCATGATGTTGCGCAAGGTTCCGGCGAGGGTGGGATGACGGGTTTCGAAGCGCTCGATGGCCAGGTTGACCCCGTCCACCAGGGTTGCATCTGGCGCCATGGCAGCGTCGCGAGCCAGGCGCAGTTCGATTTCCTGCATCAACTCGATCAGCGATGCGCGTTCCTCCGCATCCAGCGGCGGTTCGTCGGCCAGCTGGTCGCGCAGTTGTTGCAGTTGCTGCTGCAGGCGTTCAGGCATGTCTTTCTCCCTTTGCGAATGTCTCAGGAGTTGACCTGGCCACTGGGGCAAAGGTCCCTCATGCCTTAAAGATTAATCCAGGCGGGACAGGCCTGCCTGACTCGGATCAAGCCTGAAATACAAATTCCGCATTCAGGGCTTCTCGCCCTTGTCGCGGCGGTAGGCGAGGTCTGCCAGGCAGGGGGCGAGCTCACCCAGGTGGTCGATCACCGAATGGGCGCCCAGGCGGTACAGCTCCAGGGTGGCGGCGGCGCGCAGTCGATCGCGCTCGGCACCGTCCAGCGCCTGCCAGTCCGCCGGTGCCAACCCACATAGGGGGCCGCTGGTGGCAAGGCCAATGGTCCAGAGGCCGGCATTCAGCCCGGCCAGCAGCAGGCGCGGATTGGCGCTGATCAGCACGCAGCCTTCCAGGTGTGAAACCTCAAGTCCTGCCAGGGCTTGCCAGCAGCTGTCCGGCGCCGGCCAGGGACGCGCTCCGTTGATTTCACTACCCCTCAGCCAGGCGGGCAGAGGGGTGGCCAGGCGCCAACTGGCTGGGGTGGGCAGGTCGTCGAGCCAGGCACAGGGAACCTGGGTGCTACTCACCAGGTTGGCCAGCTCATCGAGGTTGGTGACGGCTTCGGCGTGTTCGCTGGCAGCGTCCAGCAACTGTTGATGGAGCGCCTGGAGCAGTTCGTCGCTGGCCGGGGAGCCCAGTGCGTGGTCGAGGGCGGCGTGCAGGGGCAGGGAGGCGGCTTCGGCCAGGCGCGGTGCCGGACAGTCCGGCAACAACCGGGCTAGTGCCAGCGGCAAGGTGCGGGCACCGAAGTCCACCAGGCAGCCGGAAAGGCCGAAGAGGAGGGCGGTGAAGGCGGGCGGTTGGCTCTGGGGCATCAGCGTCATCCTGACGAGGTCTGGCGCAGACTAACCGCCCTGGATGACAGCGAAGTTACTGCCGCTGGCCAGCCCCCATCGCCAGGCGCAGATCATCAGGCACCGGTACCGATCTGTCTGTGGCGTGGTCGATCCAGACCAGCTTGCAATGGCCTTCACCGTAAAGGGTGGACGGGTCTTCAAGGGTGCTCAGGCGGTGCTCCACCACCAGGCTGCTGTTGCCCACGGTGCCGGCATGGAGTTCGATGACCACGGTAGCCGGATGCACCACGGGCTTGAGGTAGGTGTGCAGCGTTTGCAGTACCACCGGACCCTGGGGCACGTTGTTCATGGCGATCCCGAGTTTCTCGAACCAGGCGACCCGCGCTTCTTCCAGATACTGGATGTACAGGGTGTTGTTGACGTGGCCGTAGCTGTCCATATCGCCCCAGCGAACGGGGATGTGTGCAACATGAAGCAAGGTTTTTTTCGGCATGCTGGCAGTCCGCTATGCTGCCCAATACGGGCGATGGCCTTATACTGCGCGCCCTGACTGGGCGGCGGGCCGCCACACTACTTTTCTCAAGGAGAGTCTGCAATGCGATTGATCGGTACTCGGTGGCTCGATCGTCTGGGCCGTGTACTGGCCTGCGTTACCCTGGCGGTACTACCCGTCTCTGCCAGCGCCGCTGAGGATGACCCCTGGGAGGGCTTCAACCGTGCGATGTTCCGCTTCAACGACACCCTCGACACTTACGCGCTGAAGCCTATCGCCCAGGGTTACCAGGCGGTGACTCCGCAATTCCTCGAAGACGGCATTCACAATGTCTTCAACAACGTCGGAGATGTCGGCAACCTGGCCAACGATCTATTCCAGGCCAAGTTCCACAATGCCGGTGTCGACACCGGCCGGCTGGTATTCAACACCACCTTCGGCCTGCTCGGCTTCTTCGATGTGGCCACCCACATGGGCCTGCAGCGCAACGACGAAGACTTCGGCCAGACCCTCGGCTACTGGGGCCTGGGCAGCGGTCCCTATCTGGTGATCCCGTTCCTCGGCCCGAGCACGGTACGAGACGCCGGCGGCAAGATTCCGGATGCCTTTCTCGAACCCTATCCCTACATCGATCACGTGCCGACCCGTAACGTGACTCGTGCGGTCGATGTCGTGGACACGCGCGCCAGCCTGCTGTCCGCGGAGAAGCTGATCACCGGTGACAAGTACATCTTCATCCGCAATGCTTACCTGCAGAACCGTGAGTTCAAGGTGAAGGATGGCGAGGTAGAGGACGACTTCTAAGTCTGCTGGTCCTATCTCGGCACCATGAAGAAAGGCGACCTCAGGGTCGCCTTTTTCGTTTCCGGGTTTTACGCCTAGCGCATGCTGATTATGGCCAGACCGAGGGTTTGATTGCCGTTTGCATTCTCGCCGATCCGTACCACTTCGGTGTCGGCTTCCAGGCCCTTGAGCGCGCTGTGCTCGGAAGGGATGAGCACGCGAACGCGCTCGCCAACGGCCAGTTTGGCGTTCACTTCGAGCTGCATGCCTGTGCTGGAAAGGTCCAGGCAAAGGGCAGGGTACTGCTGGCCGGCGTGCTCCAGGATGGCTTTTGTCTGCACCTGCATCCGGATGAAGTCGCGCTTCTCGCTGTAGTTGCGGTCGTCCAGGCTCACGCGCTGATCCTCTTGTCGTCATGGAGTGGGGCCGAACCCCTTATAACTTCCAGCGATTTCAGGTGTAAAGGCAGAGTTCGACTCGCGGCGCAAGCTTGAATCGCCCTGCGGATGGGAGTACCGTCTGCGCCGTAAAGCGAACCCCCGTACTCGTGCTCGGGCCTTAGGTCGGGTGCTACAACAACCCATCCCTGGCGCCGTTTGCCTGGATACTCCATGCACAATCCCAGTGCCAAGCTGCTGATTATTGATGACGACGAGGTAGTGCGCGCAAGCCTCGCGGCCTATCTGGAAGACAGTGGATTCAGCGTTCGGCAGGCCAGTAACGGCCTGCAAGGGCTGCAGGTTTTCGAGCAGGAGCGCCCGGATCTGGTGATCTGCGACCTGCGCATGCCTCAGGTCGATGGCCTGGAACTGATCCGCCGCATTTCCGAATTGGAATCAGAAACCCCTGTATTGGTGGTCTCCGGCGCCGGCGTCATGAGCGATGCTGTCGAAGCCTTGCGCCTGGGCGCGGCGGATTACCTGATCAAGCCCCTGGAAGACCTGGCCGTTCTCGAGCATTCGGTGCGTCGCGCGCTCGATCGCGCGGCACTGCGTCTCGAAAACCGCCGCTACCGGGAAAAGCTGGAATCCGCCAACCGGGAGCTGCAAGCCAGCCTGCACCTGCTGCAGGAAGACCAGAACGCCGGGCGCCAGGTGCAGATGAACATGCTACCGGTGACGCCCTGGGAAGTGGACGGCCTGCGTTTCGCCCACCAGATCATCCCGTCGCTGTACCTCTCGGGGGACTTCGTCGACTACTTCCGTGTGGACGACTGTCGGGTTGCCTTCTACCTGGCGGACGTTTCCGGCCACGGCGCGTCCTCGGCCTTCGTGACCGTTCTGCTCAAATTCATGACAACGCGCCTGCTCTATGAGTCCCGGCGCAATGGCATGCTGCCTGAGTTCAGACCTTCCGAGGTGCTTGGACACATCAACCGCGGCCTGATCAATACCAAGCTGGGCAAGCACGTGACTATGCTCGGTGGCGTGATCGACGAGGAGCGCGGCCAACTGACGTACAGCATTGGTGGGCATTTGCCGCTGCCGGTGCTCTATAGCGAGGGCAAGGCCTCCTACTTGACCGGTAAGGGCCTGCCGGTGGGGTTGTTCGAAGAGGCGAGCTATGATGATCGGGTCATCGATCTACCGTCGTCCTTCAGCCTGACCTTGCTCTCCGATGGGATCCTGGACCTTTTGCCCGGGGATACCCTCAAAGATAAGGAAGCCGCGCTGCCAGAGATGGTATGTGAGGCAGGTGGCAGTCTGGATGGCTTGCGACAAGTATTTGGACTGGCCAGCTTGGGCGAGATGCCGGATGATATCGCCTTGCTGGTGTTGAGCAGGAACCTTGCATGAGTACCGGTAAAATCCAGTTTGCCGAGCAGGATGGGACGTTCGTCCTGAAGTTCGTCGGGGAAATCCGCCTGACCCTGTGTTCGGCCCTGGATGCGACCATTGAAAAGATCTTTTCGGCGCTGAATTTCTCGGCGATCGTGATCGACCTGACCGAAACCCAGAGCATCGACAGCACCACCCTGGGACTTCTGGCCAAGCTGTCGATCCTTTCGCGGCAGAAGGTGGGCCTGTTGCCCACGGTAGTGACCACCCACCCCGATATCACGCGGCTGCTGCAGTCGATGGGATTCGACCAGGTGTTCAATATCGTCGGGACGCCAATACCTTGCCCGGAATGCCTGGAAGACCTGCCGCCGCAGGATCAGACGGAGGAAGTGGTCCGCACCAAGGTGCTGGAAGCCCACCGAATCCTCATGGGACTCAATCAGTCCAATCGCGAAGCATTCCACGACCTGGTCAGCGCACTCGAGCGCCACTGATCGGTCGTTACTTCTCCGCAAATAAAAACGCGCGCAGCCCGTAACGGCTGCGCGCGTTCGCGTTTCAGCGGCGGGAGGCGAGCAGGGCTTCCAGCTTTTCCTGGTCGCGAGCAAACAGGCGAATGCCTTCGGCCAGCTTCTCGGTGGCCATGGCATCCTCGTTCAGCTGCCAGCGGAAGGCTATTTCGTCCAGCACGACGCGAGCTTCGGCGTCGCTTCCTGGAGCCAGGCTGCGATCCAGAGCCCCCTGATCGTCAGCCAGCTTCTGCAGCAGCTCCGGGCTGATGGTCAGTCGGTCACAGCCGGCGAGTGCCTCGATCTGCCCCAGGTTGCGGAAGCTGGCGCCCATCACCACGGTCCGATAACCATTGGCCTTGTAGTAGCGGTAGATGCGCGAGACAGACTGCACGCCAGGGTCTTCGCTGCCTACGAAGTCGCGGCCTTCGGCTTTCTTGTACCAGTCGTAGATGCGGCCGACGAAGGGCGAGATCAGGAACACACCGGCATCAGCGCAGGCCGCCGCCTGGGCGAAGTTGAACAGTAGGGTCAGGTTGGTCTGGATGCCTGCGCGCTCCAGCTGTTCGGCGGCACGAATGCCTTCCCAGGTGGAGGCGATCTTGATCAGTACACGCTCACGACCGATACCGGCCTCTTCGTAGAGACCCATCAGGCGCTCGGCGCGACGCAGGGTGGCATCGGTGTCGAAGGATAGGCGGGCATCCACCTCGGTGGAAATGCGCCCCGGTATCACCTTGAGAATTTCCTGGCCGACGGCCACACCGAAACGGTCGCAGGCCAGGCCCAGGTCATTGCCGGCGCCGTCCATGGCGCTGTCGAGCAACTCGGCATAGCGCGGCATGGCGGCAGCTTTCAGCAGCAGGGAAGGGTTGGTGGTGGCGTCGACCGGCTTCAGGCGCGCAATCGCGTCGAGGTCGCCGGTGTCGGCGACGACAGTGGTGTACTGCTTGAGTTGGTCCAGCTTGGCGGTCATGGCGAAACCTTGTCGTGGCGGATGATCTGACCTTACCCGAGCTGCCGGGGCTGCTCAACGGGGGCGTAAGGGCTTTTTACAGGCCATCGGCCTGCCCAGCTCAACAGACCCGGAAAAGAGGGGAGCAGGTTCCCCAGGGAAAAATATTTCACATTCTTATTGCGGTTTTTTCTCGCTCGTCCGTCTTCTTCTATGAGAGCCCGAGAAAATCGGGACACAGGCCGGCAGGAGATTCGGCCCGAGGCTTTGCGCCATGCAAGCCTTTGATCAACAAGGAGATCCTGATGCGAGTAGATGCGTTGCTCCGAGCCAAGCCGGTCGTCCCGCAGCCTATGGGCCTGAGGGAGGAGCGAAGCCTCCTGAACCTGGATCACCGCCAGTTGCGCCAGATGCTGCAGCAGGCAGGGATGAAGACCAGCATGCCGCGTCTCAAAGTGCTGGAAATACTCTGCCTCGCTTCGCAGGAAGGCAGCGACATTCCCAGTCGCGTTCTTCATGAGCGCCTGGTGGAGGCGGGCGAGCCGCTGTCGCTGGTCAGCGTGCGCCAGGTACTGGGGCGCATGGTGGATCGCGGCCTGGTGGTCGCCCAGGGTGCCAGTCGTTTTCGCCTGGCGCCGGCCTGGGAAGCGTCGATTTCCACTCAGCGGCCGCGCAGCAGCTCCGCAGCCTGATCCAGCAACGCCAGTGGGTCGGCGACCTTGTGCACGTCGACCGACAGCAATTGGCGGAAGCGTCGGGCGCCGGGAAAGCCCTGGGCCAGGCCGAGCATATGGCGGGTGATGTGATGCATCACGCCACCGTCCTGAATATGGCGCTCGATATAGGGGCGCATGGCTTGGAGGGCTTCGGTGCGGCTGATCTGCGGACCGGCACAGCCAAACAGGTCGGCGTCCACCTCAGCGAGAAGGTAGGGGTTGTGGTACGCCTCGCGACCCAGCATCACACCATCGAAAATCTTCAGGTGCTCACGGCATTCGTCGAGGGTCTTGATGCCGCCGTTGAGGATCAGCTCCAGATCCGGGAAGTCCCGTTTCAACTGTGCTGCCACGTCATAGCGCAGCGGTGGAACCTCGCGATTCTCCTTGGGCGAAAGGCCTTCCAGGATGGCGATGCGCGCATGCACGGTGAAGCTGCGGCAGCCGGCTTCACGCACTTGGCCCACGAAGTCGCAGAGTTCCTCGTAGCTGTCCCGGCCATTGATACCGATGCGGTGTTTAACCGTCACCGGAATCTCCACCGCATCCAGCATCGCCTTGACGCAGTCGGCCACCAGGGCTGGATGGCCCATCAGACAGGCGCCGATCATGTTGTTCTGCACCCGGTCGCTGGGGCAGCCGACGTTCAGGTTCACCTCATCGTAGCCTGCCGCCTGCGCCATCTTCGCGCAGGCCGCCAGTTCTGCCGGCACGCTGCCACCGAGCTGCAGCGCCAACGGATGCTCCGCCTCGTCGTGGCGCAGGAAGCGCTCATGGTCACCACGCAACAACGCTCCCGTGGTCACCATCTCTGTGTAGAGCAGGGCATGCTGCGATAGCTGGCGCAGGAAGAAACGGCAATGTCGGTCCGTCCAGTCCATCATCGGGGCGACACTAAATCTTCTGCTTATATCATGTTGATTTATAAGGATATTTTTCAATTTGAAAACCGGTGAATTGCTGTGTTCTACCGCTCTGGTGCACATGAGGTGCACACGATGGGCATGGTGAGTACATGTGAGGGGCATTATACAGGCGCACCGTGCAGCACACAGATTCATCAGGATGGCTGGAAGATCTGGAGGGGAAATCGAGTTTTTTTCTCAATTTCCGGTCTCTTCGGAGGGACGAGGCATTCCCAGAATCATGGCGGCAGAAATTTAACCGCTAATGAGTAAGGAATGAATATGGCTACTTATGCAAAGCTTAAGAGTGGGAAATGGCGTGCGCAGGTAAGAAAATCTGGAACTTATAGAGGGGCAACTTTTTCAACAAAAAGCGAAGCCAGGGCATGGGCTGAGGCGGTTGTGAATCGCCCCGGCTTTTGTAGAGGCCGTTTCGTTTAAGTCAGGCCGCCATGGCCTGACCTGCTTGTTGCTGGTAGAAGTTTGCCTCAGCCTCCGC
>NZ_AUIE01000045.1 GCF_000423545.1 Metapseudomonas resinovorans DSM 21078 | reverse complement strand
GAGCTGCCAGCGGGTGCGACACTGAAAGCCGTGCCCTGACACCACCACTCAGCCAGCGAGCCGCGACGAAAGAGTGACGCAGTCAACACGCCCGTAATTCGCCCGGGTCATCAGCGCGATGACCGATCTTGTAGAAAGGGTGTGGTGCAAAGGGGTATGCCTGAGCGCAACGCGCAAGCAGGATCGTGTTGGTCCTCGTGACCAGCGGATAGAAGGTGGTGAGACGCCAGGTCTCACGAGCAGCATGCCCCGCTGCCTTGATGCGTACCCCGAGTCATGAATCGGAGGAACAGGCCTTGACACCGAGATCTTCATAGAAGGGGTGAATTCATTCACCCCTACAGGATTTTTGCTCTCACCACGTTGCATGACCAATGAAAAAGGCCGGCAACAATGCCGGCCTTCAACATAGTGCTTCCCGAGACGGATGATCAGCCCACTGGCGGAACTGCCCCGGTGAACGGCGCGATCAGAGGGCGTACTTCTGCAGGTTGGCCATCATCTCGCGCAGCGCTTCAACGTTGTCCGCCGGATGGGCGGCATCGGTGAAGTCGCAGATGCGCTGCCAGTTGGCCGCAACGTCTTCGGCATCGAAGCCCGCCTTGGGGTCGAAGCCGAAGCCCAGGCTGCGCTCCCAGCGCACCTTGCCGATCCAGCCGCCACCCACTTCGAACAGGCCGGAAGTGTCCTGGCACTGTTCGCTGCCAAGGAACACCACCAGCGGGCTCACCAGCTCGGGCTTGAGCTGCTCGAACACCTGCGGCGGGATCAGGCCTTCGGTCATGCGGGTACCGCCGGTGGGGGCGATGGCGTTGACCAGGATGTTGTTCTTGCGGCCTTCGATGGCCAGGTTACGGGTCAGGCCGTAGAGACCAAGCTTGGCCATGCCGTAGTTGGACTGGCCGAAGTTGCCGTAGATGCCGGAGGTGGACGAGGTGAAGATGACGCGGCCGTAGTTCTGCTCGCGCATATGCGGCCAGGCGGCGCGGGTGACCTTGTAGGCGCCTTCGACGTGGACCTTGTAGACCAGGTCCCAGTCGGCGTCGTCCATCTTGTGGAAGGTCTTGTCGCGCAGGATGCCGGCGTTGTTCACCACCACGTCGATACGGCCGAAGTGGTCGAGGGCGGTCTGCACGATCTTGTCGCCGTCGGTCACCGAATCATGGCTGGCAACAGCGGTACCACCGGCTTCGCGGATTTCCGCTACCACGCGGTCGGCCGCCGAGGCGTTGGCGCCTTCGCCGTGGGTGCTGCCTCCCAGGTCGTTGACCACCACCCTGGCGCCATGACGGGCGAATTGCAGTGCGTGGGCGCGGCCAATGCCACCGCCGGCACCGGTGACGATTACGACTTTGTCTTCGAAGCGGATTGCATCGCTCATGGGCTGGGCTCCTTGGCAGGCCTGGGTATCCGCCGAGTCTCCGGCAGCCGCCCCGGCCCCACAAGAATCGGAACCGCCATGAATGGTGCCCGATAAGGGCGGCGTTACTTGATGGGAAGGAACAGGCTGCCACGCGGGCGCAGCTTGAACAGCCACCAGTGGTAGCTGTGGCAGAGCAATGCGAGCAATGCAGCGGCCATCAGGCAACCGATCGAAGCCAGCCAGCTCCACAGGCCGGGCTCGCGCAGCACGGCATAGCCGATCAGGCTGAGACCGGCGATGAACAGCAGGGCCGCAGTGGCCGGCCCCAGAGTACGAATGATCGGATAGAGGAACACCAGAAAGCGGAACAGCATGGTCAGGCCTCGAGGGTGCCGGGCAACGCCTGCCCGGCCAATGGGTGAGGCCGGAGATGCTAGTGCCACGCCTCCAGCGACTGGAGGCGGACACGTCCTAATAGGTTGTGGGAAATGCCGCTATCTATCTCGATCATGAAAGGCCAGGTAGTGCTCCAGCACCTGATCCGGCGCCTCGGTCTGTGGGTAGTGGCCGATGCCTTCGAGCAGCACGGTGTCGGCATTCGGGATCAGTTCGCGGTAGCGCGCCACCATGTGCGCCCCGGAAATCGGGTCCACTGCGCCGTCGATCACCCGCAACGGCACCCCACCCTTCTGCATCGCTGCCACCCAACGGTCACGCTGCTGGCGACGTTCGGGGATGTAATGGATCAGGCGGTGCATCACGGACGGCCCATCGCTTTCGGCGATCAAGCGCCAGAAGTCATCCAGCTCCCGTTCGCTGGGCTGGGTGTTCGGGCCGAACACCTGGGCGAAGCTGGCAGCCAGCTTGCGCCGCGAGAACAGCCGACCGACCAGGCTACCGACGGGACTGAGCAGCAGTTTCTGCACCAGCACCGGCCGGTGGGTTTCCGGGAACAGGCCGCCATTGAGGAAGACGCAGCTGGCCAGGTTGAAACGCCCTTCGTGGTGCCGCGCCAGCAGCTCCTGGGCGACGCTGTCGCCATAGTCGTGGGCCAGCACATGCACCGGGCCATCCACCCCCAGGTGCGCCAGCAGCGCCTGCTTCAGGTCGGCCTGCTCCAGCAGCCGGTAGTCATGCCCACGCGGTTTTGCGGAGTAGCCGAAACCCAGCAGGTCGCAGGCGATGACGCGGAAGCGCCGCGCCAGGGGTTCCCAGAGGTAGTGCCAGTCCCAGGACGCAGTGGGAAAGCCGTGGATCAACAGCAACGGTTCGCCCTCCCCCGCCGTCCAGTAGCGGATGCGCTGGCCACGGAAGTCCATGTCCTGTGCCTGGGCGCGCCAATCGCCCAGGGGAATGCCGGCCAGGCCGGTCACTGCGCGTAACCGGGGAACTGCTGGTCGAGTTTGCGCAGCAGCGCCGGCCAGGGCAGCGCGCCGCCCATGCCCGAGGAGCTTCTCATCACACCGGCGAGCATCGCCTTGGCGCCGTCGAGGATCTGCTGCGGGATGTGGATAAGTTCGCCGCCACCGGACTGGGCCATCACCTGGATCTCGCAGGCGCGCTGCATCGTGAACATGCCGAGGAAAGCATCGGCGATGCTGCCGAAGGCGGTGAGCAGGCCATGGTTGGGCAGGATCATGAAGTTGGCCTGACCGAGGTCGGCCTGCAGGCGGGCTTTCTCGTCATGGTTCAGCGCGACGCCCTCGTAGCCGTGGTAGGCCAGGCTGGAAAGCACGAACAGCGACTGCTGGGACAGCGGCAGCAAGCCCTGCTTCTGCGCCGAGACAGCAATGCCGGCGGGGGTGTGGATATGCAACACGCAGCCCACGTCCGGGCGCACCTCATGCACGGCGCTGTGGATGGTGTAGCCGGCCGGATTGATGTCGTAGGGGCCATCCATCAGCTTGTTGCCGGCCAGGTCGATCTTCACCAGGCTGGAGGCGGTGATCTCGTGGAACATCAGCCCATAGGGGTTGATCAGGAAGTCCTCGGTGCCGGGGACCTTGGCGGAGATGTGGGTGAAGATCAGGTCGTCCCAGCCGTACAGGGCGATCAGGCGGTAGCAGGCGGCCAGGTCGACACGGGTCTGCCATTCGGCGGCGGACACCTTGTCCTTGAGGTTGAGCGACGGGAGGACGTGAGCGGCGGTCATGGCGAAACCTCGTTGTTGTTATCTGTGCGAGGAGTCTAGCCATGGGCTGCCGCGGCGATAGTCGCCTTGGCAGCCAGCTTAATGGCCTTGCGGGTCAGATCAGGGCAACCACCAGCGGCGCGGCAAAAAGATTGAGCAGGCCCATCAGGACCATCACCAGACCGGCCACCGTGTCCTCTTCACGCCCCACCTCCTGGGCCTGGTGCCCCTGACCTGCGCTGGGACATCGCCTTCGTCTGGCGCAAGGGCGCCTACCTGTCACGGGCAGCGCAGGCGTGGCTCGAATTGCGAGAGTATTCGCCGCTGAACGTTTCGTAGGGGCGAATGAATTCGCTCACAAGCGGGGTTCAGCCAAGGGTGGACCTCGCTTCACCGGTCCACCATTCGAGGCCCGGCATAGCCCCCGGTCAGAGCAACGCAGGATCCAGCAACGGCCAGTCCCGCTGCGCCTCGGGGTCGTCGGCCAGCAGACGGAAGCCGGCGAATTCGAAACCCGGCGCCACATTGCACCCCACCAGGGTGTAAGCGCCCAGGGCACGGGCAGCTTGCCAGGCATGGGCCGGCACGGTGCGCTGGGGCAGGCTGCCGTCGGCCACCGGGCCGAGGATTTCACGGCGGACGTCTGCGGGCGATTCGGCGACCAGCAGTTCCAGCGGATCGCCTTCATAGAAGTGCCAGATCTCGTCGGCATCCACCCGATGCCAGCGGCTCACGCCCCCCTGCGGCAAGAGGAAGAAAATCCCCGACACAGCTGCACGACCGCCCGGCAGGCGGCTGGCCGACTCGAACACCCGGCGGTAGAAGCCGCCCTCCGGGTGAGGAGCCAGTTGCAGCTCGCGGATCAGGTATTCGGCACGCGGATGCATCAGGCTTTCAGCGCTGCAATGACGCTGTTCAGCCAGGGCTCGGCGTCCAGCTCCGGGGTAACGGTTTCGCTGGCGTCCAGGCGCTGCATCTCCACCACTTCGCGCAGGCCGAGTTCGGCATAGAGTTCGCGCATCATCTCGCCGCCGCCGCAGAACAGGTCATAGCTGGAATCGCCCAGGGCGAGGATGGCGCCAGCGCGGCCGCGCCAGTTGGGCAGGCGGTCGCGCAGCTCGGCGTACAGGGGCAGCAGGTTGTCCGGCAGTTCGCCCATGCCCGTGGTGGCGGTCACGGTGAGCAGCGCCTCGGGGTCGAAGGCGATCAGGTCGTCCAGGCTCACCCGCGGCAGGTAGTGGGCATCGAGGCCGGCGGCCTTGAGCAGCTTTTCTGCGTGACGGGCGACTTCTTCGGCGGTGCCGTAGACCGAGCCGGACAGGATGGCGACTTTCATGGGTACTCCGAGTCTGGGGCGAAATGCCGCGCATTATGCCGCAACTGGCAAGGACCGAAGGATGCCTTAGACTGCTTCCGGTCAGGTCGAGCGAGTCCGGGAAATGATCAACGCCAAGCTTCTGCAACTGGTAATAGACGCCTCCAACGACGGCATCGTGGTCGCCGAACAGGAGGGCGAAGACAATATCCTGATCTATGCCAATGCCGCCTTCGAGCGCCTTACCGGCTACTCCAGCGACGAAATCCTCTACCAGGACTGTCGCTTCCTCCAGGGCCAGGACCGCAACCAACTGGGCCTGGCCGCTATCCGCCAGGCGATCCGCAACGGCCAGCCGTGTCGGCAAATCCTGCGTAACTACCGCAAAGACGGCAGTCCCTTCTGGAACGAGCTGTCGATCACCCCGGTTCTGAACGAATCCGACCAACTCACCTATTTCATCGGCATTCAGAAGGACGTCACCGAACAGGTGGAAGCCCGTCAGCGAGTGCGTGAATTGGAAGCGGAGTTGGCCAGCCTCAAGGCCGAGCTGGCGGCCCTGAAAGGCTGAAAAAAACCGGTAGCCCAGGAAAGGTGAATGAATCGGCCACCGGTAGCGCAGACAAAATCTGTACAAAACAAATTTATGTACAAGTATTTGTATAGAATTTGATCAGCGCGCCAGCAAGGGTTGCTCGACTCTTCCTGCCGAACGGTCGCCTGAAGCGCAGCGCGCCGGGTAGCTACCCGGCACGCTGCCTTAGCCTCGATGAAGTCGGCGAAAGTCGGGCGAACGCAGCTTCAGGTATCCAGGTGACCGGAAAGGAACTGCCGCAGGCGCCGCTGCATCAGTCGTCCCTCGCTGCCGAGGCAGGCGACGGGCGTGCCGTCGAGTTCCTCGCTCATCAGGTCGGCGGTATCGCCGGCCAGGGCCAGGGGGCAGTCCAGGCCCCGAGCCAGCCGGTTGAGTTGCTGGCCAAGGTCATCGTCCGGCGGCTGGTTGGAGAACAGCACCATGGCCTGGGGCTGCAGCTTGCCGCAAACCATCTCCAGCTCGGCCAGCGGCTGGCCCAGGCCAAGTACGCTGATGGCCACCTCGCTGCTGCCAAGCAGCAGGCCGGCCACCAGCAGCTCCAGTTCACGCCCCTGCCCTGGCAACGGTGCGAGCAGCACGCGTTGCTGCTGGCCACTGCGGGCCAGTTGCAGACGCTGCAGGACCCGGGCGCGGAGAAAACTGTCGAAGAAGACCCACTCGCTGCCACGACCGAACTCATCCTGACGCAGCAACAGCGCCTGCCAGACCGGCATCAGCACATCGGCGAAGGCCACGTGCAGGGGATAGGTGGAGAACACCTGGCCGTAGACCCGCTCCAGCTCCGCCTCGTCCAGGGTGGACAGGGCCTTGTGCACCTGGGCGCGCCGCTCGCTCCACTCCCCTGCGGCCGCTTCGTGGTGGATCGACGCCACCGGCACCTTCGCCGCATGGCTGCGGGCCAGCAGCTTGCCCACCTTGCTCACCGAGACGCCGCGCTCGATCCAGGCGAGGATGCTGCGTACCGCCTCGACATCCGCCATTGAATACAGGCGGTGACCGCTGTCGGTGCGCGTCGGCTGGATCAGCCCGTAGCGCCGTTCCCAGGCCCGCAGGGTGACCGGGTTGACGCCTGTCAGGCGCGAAACCTCCCGAATCGGGAAGAGTTCTTCCTGTTTCAGGGCGCTGGATGCGTGGGATGCACCGGATTCGGTCATGGTGGGCATTCGTCAGGGGAAAGATTCACGCAGTTTAAACCTTGCGGCGGGGATTCCAATTGGCCACAGGCCACGGAAAGCACGCCACGACCCACCGGTCATCCTTCACGCTGGCACTTTGTTGAAAAAACGGAATAATCCTTGCCTCTTTTTTTGCGCAGCCCACAACCCCGGCGCTGCGTGATGTGCCACTGCCCTACCCGGGCGGGCAACCCGGTTGCAAGGAGATACACGATGTCTGCCGATCCCGTCACCCTGATGGTGGCCCGCCGCGTCGCCCGCGAGCGCTACCACGACTTCATGGCCTGGCTGCGCGAAGGCGAGCAACTGGCCGCCGACTTCCCCGGTTATCTCGGATCGGGCGTACTGGCGCCACCGCCGGATGACGACGAATTCCAGATGATCTTCCGCTTCACCGACGAGCCGACCATGGCCGCCTGGGAGCACTCTGCTTCGCGTCGCGCCTGGCTGGAACGGGGCACCGGCCTGTTCCAGCAACCCCACGAACATCGCGCCCTGGGCCTGGATGCCTGGTTCGGCAAGGCCGAACAGCGCCCGCCCCGCTGGAAGCAGAGCGTGGCCATCTGGCTGGCATTCTTCCCGGTATCCCTGGCCTTCAACCTGCTGTTCGAAGGCGCGCTGGGCGACTTGCCGCTGGCCGTGCGGATCCTGATCAGCACCCTGGCGCTGACGCCGCTCATGACCTATTGGTTCATCCCGCTCTCGACCCGCCTGCTGGCCCCCTGGCTGCAAGGCGGCCGCGCATCCCTGGCAAGCAATGGGGCTGCGGTGCAACCACGCTGAGCCGGCTCTTCCGAAAATTTGTACAAGCCCCACCCCTGGTATAACGTGGCCGGCCATAGTCCTCAGATTTCGAGGCGTCAATGAGCCGCCCCACCGCCCCCATCCTGATCACCGGCGCCAGCCAGCGCGTTGGCCTCTACTGCGCCGAGCGCCTGCTGGACGACGGCCAGCCGGTGATCATCAGTTACCGCACCGAACGTGACGGCGTCCGGCACCTGCGCCAACGCGGTGCCGTGACGCTGCAGGCGGACTTCTCCAGCGAAGCCGGCATCCTTGCCTTCATCGACTCGCTCAAAGCCTGCACCGACAGCCTGCGCGCCATCATCCACAACGCCTCGGACTGGCTCACGGAAGCGCCCGGCCAGGAGGCCGAGGCCTTCCAGCGGATGTTCAGCGTGCACATGCTGGCGCCCTACCTGATCAACCTGCAGTGCGAGGAACTGCTGCGCCGCAGCAGCCCGGCCGACATCATCCACCTCAGTGACGACGTGGCGCGCAAGGGCAGCGAAAAGCGTATCGCCTACTGCGCCAGCAAGGCCGGGCTGGACAACCTGACGCTGTCCTTCGCCGCGCGCTTCGCCCCGCACATCAAGGTCAACGGCATTGCTCCAGCTCTGGTGATGTTCAATGCCGATGACGATGACGCTTACCGCAAGAAGACCCTGGCCAAGTCGGCGCTAGGCATCGAGCCCGGCCCACAGGTGGTCTACCAGGGCCTGCGTTACCTCCTGGACAACTCCTACGTCACCGGAACGACCCTGACCCTGAACGGCGGCCGCCACCTCAAGTAGGCGCCACAAGGACTGCCACCATGAGCGATGATCTGAACCGGCACTACCGGGAAATCCTGCTGGGCCTGGGCGAAGACCCGGACCGTGAAGGCCTGCGCGACACGCCCAAGCGGGCGGCCAAGGCCATGCGCTACCTGTGTCACGGCTATGAACAGAGCCTGGACGAGATCGTCAACGGCGCCCTGTTCGCCTCGAACAACGACGAGATGGTGACGGTCAAGGACATCGAGCTCTATTCCCTCTGCGAACACCACCTGCTGCCCTTCATCGGCAAGGCCCATGTGGCGTACATTCCCACCGGCAAGGTGCTGGGGCTGTCGAAGATCGCGCGCATCGTCGACATGTTCGCGCGGCGGCTGCAGATCCAGGAGAACCTCACCCGCCAGATCGCCGAAGCGGTGCAGCGCGTGACCGGCGCCGCCGGGGTGGCGGTGGTGATCGAAGCCCAGCACATGTGCATGATGATGCGCGGCGTGGAAAAGCAGAACTCGGTGATGAGCACCTCGGTGATGCTCGGGGCTTTCAGGGAGTCCCAGAACACCCGCCACGAATTCCTGAAACTGATCGGACGGAGCAACTAGAGAATGCCGAGACTGGAGCCCGGAATGGCGCGAATCCGCGTCAAGGACCTGCGCCTGCGCACCTTCATCGGAATCAAGGAGGAGGAAATCCTCAACAAGCAGGATGTGCTGATCAATCTCACCATCCTCTACCCGGCTGCCGAGGCGGTGCGCGACAACGACATCGACCACGCGCTGAACTACCGCACCATTACCAAGGCGATCATCCGCCACGTCGAGGAAAACCGCTTCGCCTTGCTGGAGCGCCTTACCCAGGAAATCCTCGACCTGGTGATGGCCAACCCCAGCGTGCGCTATGCCGAAGTGGAAGTGGACAAGCCCCACGCGCTGCGCTTTGCAGAATCGGTTTCGATTACCCTTGCCGGCCACAGATAGGCCGGTGAGCAGCGCTGTTTACCGAGGCCACGGAGGGCTCTTATCATCCCCGCCCATTCCTCCCGAAAGCCCCAGGAGAATCCTGCCATGACCGAGCAAGAACGCCTCGAACTCGAAGCCGCCGCCTTCCGCCGTCTGGTGCAACACCTGCGTAGCCGCCCCGATGTACAGAACATCGACCTGATGAACCTCGCCGGTTTCTGCCGCAATTGCCTGTCCAAGTGGTACAAGGCCGCCGCCGACGATCTCGGCATGGACGTCACCCCGGACCAGGCGCGCGAAGAGATCTACGGCATGCCCTACGCCGACTGGAAAGCCAAGTACCAGAAAGAAGCCAGTGCCGAGCAGCAAGCGGCCTTCAACAAAGCGAACAAAGAATGAGCAATCTGAACGACTTCCGCGCCCGCCTGCACAGCGACCAGCACGTCTTCGCCGACACCCTGGCGTTCATCGCCGCCGGCTACGACTACCAGCAGAGCGCCTTTGCCAATGGCCCGGTGGAGAACGCCGCCGGCCAGAACGAAGGCTCCTGCAAGACCCTTGGCCTGGCCCTGCTGGAAGGCTTCAGCCTGGAAGAGACCCTGCTGGCCTTTGGCGAGCACTACCGCTCCGTGCTGGCCACCCCGGACGGCAGCGACCACGGCAATATCCGCGCCCTGATGAACACCGGTCTGGCGGGTGTGCGCTTCGAGCGCCAACCGCTGCAACGCAAGGCCTGATCCCTATCGACCGCCCCGTCCGGGGCGGTTTCTTACGCTTTGGCTTCCGATTTCTGTCGGTAATGACTGACAGATTTTTCCCAACCAAACGCGTATTTTTCTCATTTGTTATCGGTGGCAAACGGATACACCGAAGGATCGCGCGCTTTCCCGCAGGAGCGAACCCACCCCCCCTCTCCTCATCCCGGAGCGCATGGATGCAGCAAACCCTTGTCTGGAAACCCCTGACGACGCCCGGCGTGGAAAGCCTGCGCCTGTCCATGGATGAGCAGGGCATACATGCCAGCAGCCACCTGATCCAGAACCGCAATGGCCAGAGCATCGCCGCCACTTACGTGCTGGACAGCGACCCGCGCTGGCGCTTCCGCCATCTCTGGCTGAAGGTGGACTATCACGGACCACGCAGCCTGCGCCTGGACCGCGATATCCGCGGCCGCTGGCTGCTCAATGGCCAGCACCGTCGCGACCTCGACCCGTGCCAACTGGTGATGCTCGCCGGAACACCCTTCACCCATACCCCGGCACTGCAACGCTGCGGCCTGGAAACCGGCCAGAGCGAACAGTTGCAGGTCGCCTATATCGACCTGTCGAGCCTGCGGGTAGAAGCCCGTCAATTGCGCTACCACTGCCTGCGCCAGCACGCCCAGCAGAGCCTCTACCGCTGCGAGGCGGAAGGTCGCAAGGCAATCGAGCTGACCGTGGACAAACAGTCCCTGCTTCTGGAAGCGCAGGGGCTGTACCAGCGCATGAGCGCGCGGACACTGGAGCTGAATACCTGGGTTTGATCCGTAGCGCCCCTGCAAGGCTGACTCGGGTTAGGGCTACGCGCTTCTCTGTAGGGTCGAATTCATTCGCTATGTCTGCGTTAGCTGTTGCGAGAGATCTACCATCGGGCCAAGAGCCTTGTAGGAGCTGGCTTGCCAGCGAAACGGGGCCATTCGCTGGCAAGCCAGCTCCTACGGGCGATGCAGGTGCTTGCAACACGAAATGCAGACATAGCCAATTCATTCGCCAAGCAGGCCGAAGGGCTGCAACGCCGGGCCCCAAACGACCTGACGCGTCACTCTCCCCCGGCCCAATCCATCCTGAAACTCATCTGCAGCCTGACGCAAAAGAAAAGCCCCGCATTCGGGGCTTCTCTTCATCAGGTCAGGATTATTGCGCGTCGAGGTAACGCTCGACGTCCAGGGCGGCCATGCAACCGGCGCCAGCGGAGGTAATGGCCTGGCGGTATACATGGTCGGCCACGTCGCCGGCGGCGAACACGCCGGGGATGTTGGTGGCGGTGGCGTTGCCCTCACGACCGCCATTGACCACCAGGTAGCCGTCCTTGAGCGCCAGTTGGCCTTCGAACAGCGAAGTGTTCGGGGTGTGGCCGATGGCGACGAACAGGCCGTCCACCGTCAGCTCGTCAGTGCCGCCATCGTTGCGCTTCAGGCGCACGCCGGTGACGCCCATGTTGTCGCCCAGCACTTCGTCCACCTCGGCATTCAGCTTCAGCACGATCTTGCCTTCGGCGACGCGCGCCTTCAGCTTGTCCTGGAGGATTTTCTCGGCGCGGAAGGTCTCGCGGCGATGCACCAGGGTGACCTTGCTGGCGATGTTGGCCAGGTACAGCGCCTCTTCCACAGCCGTGTTGCCGCCACCGACCACCGCCACTTCGCGGTTGCGGTAGAAGAATCCGTCGCAGGTGGCGCAAGCGGACACGCCCTTGCCCATGAACGCTTGCTCCGAAGGCAGGCCCAGGTAACGGGCGCTGGCACCGGTGGCGATGATCAGCGCGTCGCAGGTGTAGGTGCCGCTGTCCCCTACCAGGGTGAAGGGCTTACCGGCCAGGTCCACGGCATTGATGTGGTCGAAAACGATCTCGGTCTCGAAACGCTCGGCGTGCTCCTGCATGCGCTGCATCAACGCCGGGCCGGTGAGGCCGTGAGGGTCGCCCGGCCAGTTGTCGACTTCGGTGGTGGTGGTCAGTTGGCCGCCCGCCTGCATGCCGGTGATCAACAGCGGCTTGAGGTTGGCACGGGCGGCGTAGACAGCCGCGGAGTAACCGGCAGGGCCGGAACCGAGGATGATGACCCGCGAATGACGTGCTTCGGACATGGCTGACTCCCGCCCTTCCGGGCATAAAAAGGGGCCACTGCTGCACTTGGGGAAGGCTTTTGATGCAGTGGCCCCGTTGAACCGGGTCTGACCGCTACCAACTGGCCAGGAATGGGCGCAAGGTTACTGGCCGCCTCTGGATAGCGGAAATACCCGCTCTCAATCCTGGCAATAGGCGGCGCCTATTGGCAAAACGGCCATCAAAATTGTTCCGAGCCTTTTCCAGGCTTTCCACGTCGCCAGCAAAGCCGCTAAGGTCGGCGCGTTTGCAACCTTGGGGGACCATCATGCCTGCACCCGCTCTATCCGGGCCGCAATACCTCGGCGAAGGACTGAAACTGGTTCTCAGCCCCGGACTGCGCCTGTTCGTCCTGCTGCCTCTGACCGTCAACCTGCTGCTGTTCACCGCCCTGATCGGCTTCGCAATGCAGGAGTTCAGCGGCTGGGTCGACGCCTTCATGCCCAGCCTTCCCGACTGGCTGAGCTTCCTTGAGTACCTGATCTGGCCACTCTTCGTGGTGCTGGTGCTGGTGCTGGTGTTCTTCTCCTTCACCATGCTGGCCAACATCATTGCCGCGCCGTTCAACGGTTTCCTCGCGGAGAAGGTGGAAGTGGTGGTGCGCGGCCAGGACGATTTCCCGGCCTTCAGCTGGGCCGAGTTGATGGCGATGATCCCGCGTACCCTGGGCCGCGAGCTGCGCAAGCTGGCCTATTTCCTGCCACGCGCCGGCGTACTGCTGATCCTTTCCTTCGTCCCCGGCGTCAACCTGCTGGCCGCGCCGCTGTGGATCGTCTTCGGTATCTGGATGATGGCGGTGCAGTACATCGACTACCCGGCGGACAACCACAAGCTGGGCTGGAACGAGATGCTCGCCTGGCTGCGCGAGAAGCGCTGGCAGAGCCTGGGGTTCGGCGGCATCACCTACCTGGCGTTGATGATTCCCTTCGTCAACATCCTGATGATGCCCGCCGCCGTGGCCGGCGCCACCCTGTTCTGGGTGCGCGAGCAAGGTGACCTGGCGCTGCAGAAACAGGCCGGTCAGGTGGTGCGCTGATTCGCTGAACTGCATCTGCGGCAGGCCCCGGTCAGACCGGGGCTTGTCGCATCAGGACGGTAATCACGCCTGGGTGCGGATGGTCGGATTTTCCCGCTGCAGCTTCTCCTCCTCCTCTTCCTTGGCCTGCATCTCCATGCGCTGCTGGAAGCGCTCGGCGATCTCCTTCTCGACGGCCTCTCGCTGTTCCGGCGGCATGGCGTCGAGCTCCTCCTGGGTCAGTCCCATCTCCGCAAGGATCGCATCGCGCATCTTCTCGGCAGGCGACTTGTCCATGTATTCCTGGAACTTCTCCACCGCAGTCTGGCCGCCCAACTCCAGATCGGCCGGTAGATCCTTGTTGCTCATTTCCAGCTTCCCAGCCGAGTTCTGCAGCTCTACCCGCATTCGGGCAAAGCCCTCCTCGGTTGCCTGCCAGGCCCTGTAGTCACGCTCCGAGCCGGGGGACGTCGTACGTCGAGGCTCTTCCTTCGTGTTGATCGCGAAGGGATCCTCACTCTCCTTCGCAGATTTACCGTTGCGGAATCCAAGGCCTGACAGGGCGCTGCCCGCCCCTAGCCCGCTGATCGAGTTGATTGCCACCTGTGCTGCTCCTGTAAGGGAATCCGCGGCTTGGTACTCAAGTACCATGCCATGTTCACCCTTCGCTCCAAGGCCTTGAAAACAAAGGCTTCGCGGACTTTCCTGAGCGGAGCGACCACACCCTGGTGCGGCAAGGTCTTGCCGCCTGCGGCCGGCAGTCACATAGGCGTCATACGGCTGTCATACGAGCTACATGGCCCTTGCCGACACTGGCTCCATGACCATAGCGCCCCTGTACATCTCGCTGATCAGCGAAACCTTCCTGCCCGAAGTCAACGGCGTGGCCAATACCCTTGGCCGCCTCTGCGACGGCTTGCGCGCCGCCGGCCACCGGCTGCAACTGGTGCGTCCGCGCCAGTCCTGCGACAACGGCCGCAGGAGTGACGACGACCTGATGCTGATCCGTGGCTGGCCGCTGCCGGGCTACCCCGGCCTGCAATGGGGCCAGTCCTGCCTGCACAAGCTGTTGCGCCGCTGGCGCCAGCGCAAGCCGGATGTGCTGTACATCGCCACGGAAGGCCCGCTGGGATTCTCCGCCCTGCGTGCCGCCCGGCGCCTGGGTATCCCGGTGGTGAGCGGCTTCCACACCAACTTCCAGCAGTACACCGGCCACTATGGCGCGGGCCTGCTGACCCGGTTGCTGACCAATTACCTGCGCTGGTTCCACAACGCCACGCGGCTGACCCTGGTGCCCAGCGTGAGCCAGTTGCAGGACCTGACCCGGCGCGGCTTCGAACGCCTGCAACTGCTCTCCCGCGGGGTCGATGGCCAGTTGTTCAATCCCGCTCGCCGCTGCCCCGACTTGCGTGCGCAGTGGGGCCTGGGCGAGCAGGACATCGCGGTGATCCACGTCGGCCGGCTCGCCGTCGAGAAAAACCTCGGCCTGCTCGGCGAGACCTTCCAGCGCTTGCAGCAACGTTATCCACAGCGACGACTGAAGCTGGTGGTGGTCGGTGACGGTCCGCAGCGGCTGCCGCTGCAGCGCGCCCTGCCGGACGCCCTGTTCTGTGGTGTGCAGCGAGGCGAGGAATTGGCCCGGCACTACGCCTCGGGGGATCTGTTCCTGTTCCCCAGCCTGTCGGAAACCTTTGGCAACGTGGTGCTCGAAGCCCTGGCCTCTGGTCTGGCGGTGGTGGCCTTCGACCAGGCCGCCGCAGCCCAGCATATCCGCCACGGCCACAATGGCGCCCTGGCCCTGCCCGATGAGCCGAACAGCTTCATCGAGGCCGCCACCTGGCTGCTGGAAGATCCGGAATGCCTGCGCCGGGTGCGCCTCAACGCACGCATGCACGCCGGCCGCCAGGGCTGGGAAGCCATCGTCCAGCAGTTCGAGCAGTACCTGCTGCATGCCCGCCGCCCCGAAGTGCAGGCCCCGGTCGGCGGTAGCCTGCCACCACACGCCTAGGTTTCGTACGAAAAGGCGTCGAGCGAAGGTCAGGCAAGGCGGAATCGGCCGAAGAAGCGCAGTTTACGTGCTGTAAATGAGCATTCTGATCGGACTCGCGCTCGAGGCCGATTTCAACGCAGCATCACCGAGCGCAGGCACTTTTCGTACAGAGCCTAGGAAAACGCGACGGCGGGCGCCGCAAAGGCCAGGCTCAGGGCACCACGCCCCAGGTTGATCGCCCCTGTGGGGCTGAGCATCGCCAGATGCAGGGTCACGCCACTTTCCGCACAGGCCGCTTCCAGCTCAGCGAAGCCGGGCAGGTCACGTACCAGTGACAGCTCCCCGGCATAACTGATGCACACCTGCGGCGCCAGCAACTCACCCGCCAACACCCGGCTTCGTGCATGGGCCAGCAGCTTTTCCGCCGCCTTGTCGAAGTTCGGTGCCAGCGACACGGGCTTGTCCTCACCTTGCTGCACGCTGATCACTGGCTTCACGTCCAGCAATGAACCCAACCCCAGTGCCGCCCCCCGCAGGCGGTCGAGCAGGCCGCTGCGCTCGCCCTTCTGGAATCCGCGCTGGCGCAGATGACCGAGGTCATCGGGCAGGAGGAAGGTGCAGATCCGACCGGATAACTGCTCCAGCCGCGTACGCACGGCATTGGGGTGGGCGCCGTCGCCGATCAGCCGCACCGCCTCGGCGGCCAGCACCGCGGTACCGGCGAAGATGTTGCCGCCATCCACCACCCGCATCGCGAAGTGCCCACTCACCCCGGCCGCCGCACGGCGGTCCCGGTAGCGCTGGAGCAAGCCGAAGGAGGCCTGGGTGGCGTGCTCGAAGATCGGACTGCGCTGCGCGGAAATGGTCAGGCAGAGCACATGGTCGAATCGGGTGACCAGTTCCTCCAGGAACCACTCCTGCATTTCCGTCACCTGCAGCGGCTCGCTGCGATCAGCCGGGCCGACCTTCGGCAGCAGTTCGCTGTAGAACGCCTGGGTGGCCAGGGGAACGCGGCGATCGACCAGTGAGTGTTCACCCATCCGGATACGGATGGGCAGCACCGGGATGCGGTGCTTGAGGAGGAAGTCCTGGGGCAGGTCACAGGTGGCGTCCACTACCAGGCCAATGCGCATGGGTTGCTCCTTCGGCCGGTGTGCCGGCGCTTGTTGTGATGCGCGCACAGTGACCGCAGGAGGTGGTGGTGTCAGCCCAACTGAATGAGGGTTTGGTGGGGCGGGTGAAAAAGAAGCCCCGCGAGCGGGGCTTCTTCAACAACTTACACCAGGCTCGTCAGCGCATCCCGACTGAACGGGAGGATGTCCTGCATCCGCCCTTCGCGCACTTTCACGGCCCAGTCCGGGTCCACCAGCAGGGCGCGGCCCACGGCGACCAGGTCGAACTCTTCCTTGTTCAGGCGTTCCAGCAGGCCTTCGATATTGGCCGGTTGGGCGACCTTGTCGGTCTTGACCATGAACTGCAGGAACTCGCCATCCAGGCCGACGCTGCCGACGGTGATGGTGGGCTTGCCGGTGAGCTGGCGGGTCCAGCCGGCGAGGTTGAGCTCGGAACCTTCGAACTCCGGCTCCCAGAAGCGGCGGGTGGAGCAGTGGAAGATATCCACACCGGCATCGGCCAGCGGCTTGAGGAATTCACCCAGGGCTTCGGAGGTCTGCACCAGACGCGCGGTGTAGTCCTGCTGCTTCCACTGGGAGAAGCGGAAGATGATCGGGAAGTCCGGGCCGACGGCGGCCCGGATGGCCTGGATCACTTCGATGGCGAAGCGCGAGCGGTTGGCCAGGCTGCCGCCGTACTCGTCGGTGCGCTGGTTGCTGCCTTCCCAGAAGAACTGGTCGATCAGGTAGCCGTGGGCGCCGTGGATTTCCACGCCGTCCATGCCGATGGACTGGGCATCACGAGCGGCCTGGGCATAGGCGGCAACCACTTCCTGGATGTCGTCCCTGGTCATGCCATGGATCACCACCTGGCCGTCCTTCACCTTCTCCGTCGGGCCGTAGCCGGGAACGCTGGCGTCCGGCTCGGTGCCCAGGCGACGCACGTTGCCCACGTGCCAGAGCTGCGGAACGATGCGGCCGCCTTCGGCGTGTACTGCGTCGACCACCTCTTTCCAGCCGGCCAGGGCGTCTTCACCGAAGAAGCGCGGCACATGGGGATAGCCGTTGGAGGCCTTGTGACCGATGGTGGTGCCCTCGGTGATGATCAGACCGACGCCGGCAGCTGCACGGCGGCGGTAGTACTCCACCACCTTGGCGTTGGGCACACCGCCCGGGGAGAAGGAGCGGGTCATGGGCGCCATCACCACGCGGGTGGGCAGTTCCAGGCCGCCAAGGCGGAAGGGTTCGAACAGGGCTTTAACGGGAGCGGTCATGGGTTCTCCTGTGGCCGGCCATATGACCGGTCGTCTCGGTTTCAAGGCTTTGGGAAATCAGGCCCGGAGCAGCAGCTCCAGGCGGTCGACGAATGCGGTCATGGGTGCGGTGCCGCCCCCCACTTTCAAGCGTGTCAGCACGCCCTGCCAGGCGTTGGCGATGAAGGCCGCGAGGTTGGCGCAGTCTTCATCGGCGCGCAGCTCTCCGGCGGCCACGGCTTCTTCCAGGCACGCCTGGAGGATGTCCACCGAGCCCTGCAGAATGCTTTCCACCTGCTCGCCGATAGCGGGCGACAGCTCGGCCATTTCGAAGCCGAGGCTACCGATGAAGCAGTGGTACTCCGGCTTTTCGCGGGTGGAGAAATGCGCCAGCAGTTCGCGGTAGTAGCCGAGGATGCGCTGGCACGGGCTCAGCGCCGGATTGCCCAGAACCTGCGCATAGCGCTCCAGGCGCGGCAGGTAGAGGTACTCCAGGGCCTGCACGGCGAAATCTTCCTTGCTGGCGAAGTAGTGATAGAAGGAGCCCTTGGGGATGCCCGCGGCCTGGACGATCTCCTGCACGCCGGTGCCGTGGTAGCCACGGCGGGTCATCACCTGGGAGCCCTTGGCGAGGATGAGGTCGCGTTTGTCGAGTCGGATACTGGTCATGGCGGCGAGCATATGACCGGTCGTCTCGCCCCGCCCAGCACTATTGATTAGCGTGATTGGCGATTACAGGAAGGGAATGGTTGGAGCTGGAAACGCGGGGCGAGTCCTTTCGCCCCGGTCGTCATGAGTGGGGAAGGTGTATCAGGCCAGGGCCTTTTCGACTGACTGGATCAACGCGGGGTCATCCGGGGCGGTGCGCGGCGAGAAACGCGCCAGTACGCGACCATCCTTGCCGACGAGGAATTTCTCGAAGTTCCAGGTGATCTCGCCGGGGAACTCGGCGCCCTCGCCCGCCAACAGGCGGTACAGGGGATGGCGAGCCGAACCGTTGACCTCGATCTTGCTGCCCAGGGGGAAGGTCACGCCGTAGTTCAGGCTGCAGAACTCGCGGATCTCTTCCTCGCTGCCCGGCTCCTGCCCGGCGAACTGGTTACACGGCAGGCCCAGCACGGTGAAGCCCTTGTCGCGGTATTGCTGGTAGAGCTTTTCCAGCCCGGCGTATTGCGGGGTCAGGCCGCACTTGGAGGCGACATTCACCACCAGCACCACCTGGCCCTTGTAGGGCGCCAACGGCAGATCCTGACCGTCGAGCGCACGCAGATTGAGGTCGTGGAAGGCACTCATGACTGACTCCTCGAAAATCTCAGGGATTCCACAGCGGACAAAAAAGGCGCCCCGGGGCGCCTTTTCGGTTTTCTCAGCTTAGCAGCCGATTCGCGATTTGCCGGCTCGGCAGTCGCGGACGACCGGTCAGTGGTGGTGACCGCCTTCGCCGTGAATGTGGCCGTGAGCGACTTCTTCGTCGCTGGCTTCACGCACGGTAACGACCTTGACCTTGAAGTTCAGGCGCTGGCCGGCCAGCGGGTGGTTGCCGTCGACGGTGACGTCGTCGCCGTCGATGTCGCGGATGGTGACGATCTGCATGCTGCCGTCCGGGCCGGAGGCGTGGAACTGCATGCCGACTTCCAACTGGTCAACGCCTTCGAACATCGCGCGATCCAGGGTGGCGACCAGCTCTGCGCTGTACTCGCCGTAGGCATCTTCCGGCTCGATGGCAACGTTCAGCTCGTCGCCAGCCTGTTTGCCTTCCAGAGCACGCTCCAGGCCAATGATGATATTGCCGGCGCCGTGCAGGTATACCAGCGGAGCGCCGCCGGCGGAGCTGTCGATCACCTCACCGGCGTCGTTGGTCAGGGTATAGTCGATGGACACAGCCTTGTTGGCGGCGATCAGCATGGTGCGAGACCTTCTGCAAATGAATGATGAAAGCGCAAGTTTAACCGCGCGGCCTGTCGATTGCGACCCGAACGCTGACGGGCGGCCCCGCCTGGTCGGCTACAGGCAAGACGAAGACGGTCACTGGGTCGCCGTGCTTTCCTGCGGCCATACTCAACACTTGAGGCACCAGCCGCCCTGGCAGTCCCGCGCGTGGGTACTCGATCCCGCTCAGCGCGCCGCCCAGTTGGGCCGCCTCTTCCCCTGCGGCTGGTGTGCCCAGGGATTGGCCGTCGAATCCTCCGAGGAAACCTGATGCCCGCACGCAACATCCTGGTGATCCACGCTCGCAAGACTTCCCTGCGCTTCGCCCTGGTCAACGAAGCCCACAGCCAGTTCATTCTCCACGGCATGGCCGACGGACTCGGCAGCCGCAACGCCGAACTGCGCTGGCAACGTGGCGGCGACAAGGACAGCCTGATGATCCCGAACGCCGACCACCGCTCGGCGCTGTCCCAACTGATGCCCATCGTCCAGGGCGCCGCTGGCAGCAAGCTGCACGGCGTCGGCCACCACGTCCTGCATGGCGGCGAACTGTTCAGCTCGGCCTGCCGCGTGGACGCCCAGGTGATCCGCCGCCTGCAAGCCCTGGTCCCGCTGGCGCCGCAGCAGATGCCGGCCAGTCTGGTGGGCATCGACGCCGCCATGCATCTGTTGCCGAACCTGCCCCACGTGGCGGTGTTCGACACGGCCTTCCACCAGAGCATGCCCGAGCACGTCTACCGCCTTGCCCTGCCGGACGCCGTCTACCGCGACCACGGCCTGCGCCGTTTTGCCTTCCACGGCAACAGCCACCGCTACGTCAGCCGCCGCGCCGCCGAACTGGCCGGGCTTTCCCTCGGTGACAGCTGCTGGCTCTCCGCCCATCTGGGCGCGCACAGCTCCGCCTGCGCCATCGTCAACGGCCAGAGCCGCGACGCCAGCATGAACCTGGTGATGGCCACCCGTAGCGGCGACATCGACCCGCATCTCTACACCCAACTGCACCGCAGCCTCGGCTGGAGCCTGGAGAAGATCGACCAGGTGCTTCGCCAGGAAAGCGGCTTGCTCGGCCTCTCGGAACTGGCCAGCGACATGCGCAGCCTGGAGCAGGCCCGCGATCAGGGTCACGCCGGCGCCACCCTCGCCATCGAAGTGTTCTGCTACCGACTGGCCCGAACCCTGGCCGCCGTTGGTTGTGCCCTGCCGCAGCTGGACGGGCTGATCTTCACCGGCGAGATCGGCGAGAATTCACCCCTTGTGCGCAGCCGTACGGTGGATCACCTGAAGCTGCTCAACCTGGCCATCGACAGCGAAGCCAACGCCCGCTGCGTGCGCGGCGTCGCCGGCCCCATCCACAGGCGTGGCCATCCGCGCGTGCTGGTAGTGCCTACCAACGAAGAGCGCCAGATCGCCCTCGATACCCTGGCCCTGCTCGCCTGAATCGCCTTTGCCAAGGAGTCCCATGCACTGTTTCTTCATCGCCCCGACCGGTTTCGGTGTCGGTCTCACCTCCACCAGCCTGGGCCTGGTGCGCGCCCTGGAACTGGCCGGCCTGCAGGTCGGTTTCCTCAAGCCTGTGGCCCAGCCCCACCCCGGCGACCTTGGCCCGGAACGCTCCACCGCGCTGGTGGCCCGCACACATGGCCTGAAGCCGCCCACGCCACTGGCGCAATCCCAGGTGGAGCGCATGCTCGCCGACGGCCAGCTGGACGAGCTGCTGGAAGAGATTACCGGCCTGTTCCACCAGGCGGCCCAAGGCAAGGACGTGGTGATCGTCGAAGGCATGGTGCCGACCCGCCATGCCAGCTACGCCGCGCGCATCAACTTCCATCTGGCCAAGAGCCTGGATGCCGACGTCATCCTGGTGTCAGCACCGGAAGACGAGAGCCTCTCCGAGCTGTCCGACCGCCTGGAAATCCAGGCGCAGCAGTTCGGCGGCCCGCGCGACCCGAAGGTCCTCGGGGTGATCCTCAACAAAGTGCGCGACGACGACTTCTCTCGCCGTCTCAAGGAGCAATCACCGCTACTTCGCGGCGACGACTTCCGCCTGCTCGGCAGCGTGCCCTGGCTGGAAGAACTGAACGCCCCGCGTACCCGTGACGTCGCCGACCTGCTGCAAGCCCAGGTCATCAACGCCGGGGACTACGACCAGCGCCGGGTGCAGAAGATCGTGGTCTGCGCACGCACCGTGCCCAATACCGTGCAGCAGCTCAAGCCGGGCGTACTGGTAGTGACCCCGGGCGACCGCGACGACATCATCCTCGCCGCCAGCCTGGCCTCCATGAACGGCGTGCCGCTGGCCGGCCTGCTGCTCTCCAGCGATATCCAGCCCGACCCTCGCACCCTGGAGCTCTGCCGTGGCGCGCTGCAGGGCGGCCTGCCGGTGCTGGGCGTGGCCACCGGCACCTACGACACCGCCACCAACCTGAACCGGATGAACAAGGAAATCCCGGTGGACGACCGCGAGCGCGCGGAGAAGGTCACCGAGTTCGTCGCCCGCAACCTCGACCTCGACTGGCTGCGCAGCCGCTGCGGTGCGCCAAGCGCGACCCAGCGCCTGTCGCCGCCGGCCTTCCGCCACCGGCTGATCCAGCAGGCCCAGCTCGCCGGCAAACGTATCGTCCTGCCCGAAGGCAGCGAGCCGCGCACGGTACAGGCAGCCGCCGCGTGCCAGGCCCGAGGAATCGCCCACTGCGTGCTGCTGGCCAAGCCGGAGGATGTGCACGCCGTGGCCCGCGCCCAAGGCATCGAACTGCCCGAGGGGCTGGAAATCCTCGATCCGGATCGGGTCCGCGAGCGCTACGTCCAGCCCATGGTGGAGCTGCGCCAGAGCAAGAGCCTGAACGCGCCCATGGCCACCGCCCAACTGGAAGACAACGTCGTACTCGGCACCATGATGCTGGCCCTGGACGAAGTGGACGGACTGGTCTCCGGCGCCATCCACCCCGCCGCCAACACCATTCGCCCGGCCCTGCAGCTGATCAAGTCGGCACCCGGCTACCGCATCGCCTCGTCCGTCTACCTGATGCTGCTGCCGGAGCAGGTGGTGGTCTATGGCGACTGCGCGGTGAATCCCGATCCCGATGCCAGCGATCTGGCGGAAATCGCCCTGCAAAGTGCGGACTCGGCCGAGGCCCTGGGCATAGTCCCGAGGGTGGCGATGGTCTGCGACTCGGCCGATGAAGCGGAATTGGCGAAAGTCCGCGAAGCCGCCCGCCTGGCCCGTGCCGCGCGCCCCGAGCTGACCATCGAGGGCCCCCTGCCCTACTCCGCCGCCACGCGTGATGGCCGCACCACCGTGTTCGTCTTCCCCGACCTGGCCACTGGCGATGCCGCCTACAAGGACGCACAGCAGGGTCACCCTGTGGTCAGCGGCGGCCTGATGCTGCAAGGGTTGCGCAAGCCGGTAAACGACCTGCCCCGCAACGTCCTGGTAGACGACATCATCCACACCATCGCCCTGACGGCGATCCAGGCGGCGTGCGGCAGCGAAGCGTAGCTGTGACGGCTGCTGCGTTTGCTTGTAGATCCTATGCAAAGGCCGCCCGCACGCCGATTCTTAATCCGGGGGATAGAAGGTTTGGCCCAGAGGAGGAATCGACATGCGAACGGCCTACGTTGAACAGCATAGTGCGAATGAACCGGTCCTGGCAGTGGCGCTGGAGTTGGCCAAGGCCAGTTGGAAAGTGGCGCTGAGCGATGCCCGGCGCAACCCCCGGCTGAAGACAGTCGACGCACCGCAGCCCCTGGCGCGCCTGGAGCAGGTGGTGCAAACGATCGCGGAGACGCGCGCGCTCTGGGCGTTGCCGGCGTCCGCCAGAGTGGTCGTGGTGTATGAAGCGGG
>NZ_AUIE01000044.1 GCF_000423545.1 Metapseudomonas resinovorans DSM 21078 | reverse complement strand
GATCGTGGCCCTGGCGCGACGCCTGGTGATCGCCTTGTGGCGCTACCTGGAGCGCGGTGAGCTGCCGGCGGGTGCGACACTGAAAGCCGTGCCCTGACACCACCACTCAGCCAGCGAGCCGCGACGAAAGAGTGACGCAGTCAACACGCCCGTAATTCGCCCGGGTCATCAGCGCGATGACCGATCTTGTAGAAAGGGTGTGGTGCAAAGGGGTATGCCTGAGCGCAACGCGCAAGCAGGATCGTGTTGGTCCTCGTGACCAGCGGATAGAAGGTGGTGAGACGCCAGGTCTCACGAGCAGCATGCCCCGCTGCCTTGATGCGTGCCCCGAGTCATGAATCGGAGGAACAGGCCTTGACACCGAGATCTTCATAGAAGGGCGAATTCAGTCGCCAGGGGCAGCGCAGCTGCCCTATTGCGCCGACAGGGCAGACCTTCGGTCTGCTTGGCGATTGAAATCGCCCCTACAAGTGTTTCCGCCCTCCTTTCGCCGCCTTACCCCCGTTTTCCGTGGACCAACCTGTGGACAATCTGTAGGCCCACAGCTGCAGCCCACGCCCGCCGCGGCCTTCCGCCTTCTGGATATTTCCTGATCTATTTCAACAACTTGCCACCTCTTCCACACAGAATCTGTGTAGCGAAAGGTACACAAGCTGTGGAAAACAGCCTGTAGCCCTCGTCCCACCTGAGGCACAGCAACCTGATCACTTTTTGATCAGAACTCCACGTCGCCACGATTACCCCCAGGCACTGTGGATAATCTTGTGGAAATGTTGTTGATGCCGCTGTATAGCTCAAGCCCCGTCATTCCTGGCATCCTGCCAATTTGATGCACAAAAGAACCTGCCGGCCAAAAACTTGCGCACACAATCCGTGCATATCCCTGTGGAAAAGTCGTTTGTAAATCAGCTGGAAGCAGTAAACACGGGGTGTACAGAGCATCGATCAGTTGTCGCTCGACCAGTGTTTATTCCCATTGGGCGGCCTGAAAGTCATGTCAAACAGTGGAAAACCGTGCTTTTACTCACAAAGCCAGTGGAGTCTTCTGTGCATAAGCTGTACAGAGCCCTTGCGGCGCCAGAAATGGCGCGGCCTAGCGGAACTCGTACATTTTTCGATCAATATCAATACGTTGCGGCAAAATCCGAGCATCCGGAGCAGCCATGGCGCGCCTGCCTATACTGGAAACACCCCAGCGCGCGGAGGTACTCATGGCGAACTACTCGGTGGAATCCATTCGAACGATCGCCCTGGTCGGCCACGGCGACAGCGGCAAGACCAGCCTGACGGAAGCCTTGCTGCACCGCAGTGGCGCCATCCCCAACGCCGGCACCCTGGAGCGCGGCGACACGGTGTGCGACTTCGACCCGCTGGAGCGTGAGTACCGCCACTCCCTCGCCTCGGCCCTGGCCCACTGCAGCCACGCGGACGCCGAGCTGAACCTGATCGACACACCCGGCTACCCGGATTTCATCGGCCAGTCCATCGCCGCCCTGGCTGCGGTGGAAACCGCGCTGGTGGTGGTCAATGCGCAGAACGGCATCGAGCTCACCACCCGCCGCATGATGTCCATGGCGGCCGAGCGCGGGCTGTGCCGAATGCTGGTGGTGAACAAGATCGACGCCGAGCGGGTGGACCTGCCGGCCCTGCTGGCCAACTTGCGCGAGGTCTTCGGCAAGGAAGTGCTGCCGCTCAACCTGCCGGCCGATAACGCCAGCCGCGTGGTGGATTGCTTCTTCAATCCTGCCGGCGAAGCCGACTTCTCTTCCGTGGCCGACGCACACCAGGCGCTTGTGGACCAGGTGGTGGAAGTCGACGAGGACCTGATGGCCCGCTACCTGGAACAGGGCGAGATCGCCCCGGAGGAACTACACGAGCCCTTCGAGCGGGCGCTGCGTGAAGGGCACCTGATCCCCCTGTGCTTCACCTCCGCACGCACCGGCGCCGGGGTGGCCGAGCTACTGGATATCCTCGCGCGCCTGGCGCCCAACCCCACCGAGGGCAACCCACCGCTCTTTCTCAAGGGCGAGGGAGCGGACGCCAAGGCCTTCCGCTCCCGGCCTGACCCGCAGCAACACGTGCTGGCCCACGTGTTCAAGGTGGTAATCGACCCTTTCGTGGGCAAGCTCGGCATCTTCCGGGTGCACCAGGGCACCCTCGTGCGGGACATGCAGCTGTTCGTCGGCGACGGCCGCAAACCCTTCAAGCTCGGCCATTTGCTGCGCTTGCAAGGCAAGCGCCATGAGGAAGTGACTCGGCTGATACCGGGCGACTTCGGCGCCCTGACCAAGGTGGACGACGTGGAGTTCGACTCGGTGCTGCACGACTCCCACGACGAAGACCAGATTCACCTCAAGCCCCTGAATTTCCCAGCGCCCATGCAGGGCCTTGCCATCGAGGCCAAGCGCCGTGGCGACGAGCAGCGCATTGCCGAAGTGCTGAACCGCCTGCAAGCCGAAGACCCCTGCGTGAAACTCGACTACCAGGCCTCCACCCAGGAGACCGTGTTGCGCGGCATGGGCGAACTGCACCTGCGCTACCTGCTGGACCGCATCATCGGTTCGTACAAGGTGGAGGTGGAGACCCGCCCACCCAAGGTCCCCTATCGAGAAGCGATTACGCGCCCTGCCGAGGGCCACAGCCGGCACAAGAAGCAGACCGGCGGTGCGGGCCAGTTCGGCGAGGTGTTCCTGCGCGTCGAGCCATTACCCCGGGGCAGTGGCTTTACCTTCATCGATGAAGTGAAGGGCGGCGTGATCCCTTCCCAGTTCATCCCCTCGGTGGAAAAGGGCGTCCGCTCGGTATTGGCCTGCGGGCCGCTGGCCGGGCTTCCGGTGCAGGATGTCAAAGTCACGGTCCACGACGGCAAGCACCACCCGGTCGACTCCAAGGACATCGCCTTCCAGGCCGCCGGGCGCAAGGCCATGCTCGATGCCCTGCGCGCGGGCGGCGAAGTGGTGCTGGAACCCGTAGTCACCGTCGAAGTGACGGCGCCGGAGGCGAATCTGGGTGATATCACCACCGACCTGATCGGCCGCCGCGGCCAGGTGACCGGGACCGAGTCCCTGTCCCAAGGCCTGGCGCTGGTCTTCGGCCAGGTGCCCCTGGCTGAGCTGGACGGCTACGCCGGGCGCCTCAAGGCCATTACCCAGGGCCACGGCGCCTTCAGCATGGTTCTCAGCCACTACAGCCCCGCACCGCAGGATGTGCAGCAGAAACTGGCCGGAACCTACAAGGCGGTACAGGAAGAGGATTGAACCAGCAGGTGGATGCGCGTTTCTTTGTAGGGGCGATGTCGATGGCAATGCCTGCCCTTTGAAATCTTGTAGGAGCTGGCTTGCCAGCGAAACGCGGCCATTCGCTGGCAAGCCAGCTCCTACGGGCAATGCAGCTGCTTGCAACACGTCATGCAGTCAGAGCCACTGAATTCACCCCCACAATGACAGTGCCACTCAGACCAACCCCTCCGCTTTCAGCGCCTCCTGCACTGCCGGACGACTCGCCACGCGGCCCTGGAATTCCAGGAGTTCGGGGCAGTCGGAGATATCCATTTTCAGGAAGCCCGCCCAGTTGGTCACGGTTAAGAGGTAGGCATCCGCTGCGGTAAAGTCGTCGCCGGTGAGGAACTGCCGGCCTCGCAGCTGCTCAGACACCCACTGCAGGCGCCGATGCGCCATCCCGGCGTAGGTCGCCTTCGCTTTTTCGTCCAGCGCCGGGTTGAACAGGGCACCGAACGACTTATGCACCTCGCTATTGATGAACGACTGCCATTCCATCACGCGATACCGCGGCAGTGTGCCAGCGGCCGGCATCAGATCGGTGCGGCCGGCCTGATCGCACAGGTACTGGCAGATCACCGGCACTTCGGTCAGCGTCTGGCCGTTGTCCAGCTCCAGCAAGGGCACATAGCCCTTGGGGTTGCTGCGGTAGTAGTCATCGCCGGCGGCTGTCTTGTGGGCACCCAGGTCGACCTTATCCAAGGCAAAGGGTTTGCCGATCTCGCGCAGGACGATATGCACAGCGAGCGAACAGGCTCCGGGGGAGAAGTAGAGTTTCATCGCATGGGCACCTCAGGCAGGCCGCAAAGTACCGGCACAGGCAATGCACCGGCGGGAAAGTCATCCGGACAAGCATAGCGGGGGTTTCCCCCACGAACAGTGGACCAGCCTGTGGACAAGCTGTTCGTCCCTGGCGCTAGGCCGCGGCCTGCAGGAGTTGCCGAGGTTTGGTTATTTTTCCAGCAATTTCAGTGAGTTGCGCACAGTAACTGTGCACCGCTACGCCCACAAGCTGTGGACAGATGGCGCCAGCCCGCGGGGGGCGCGGGCTGGAGAGAGATGCTCAGAAAACCATCAGTAGTCGATGGCCACGTCGCCCTTGGGAATGCTGCAGCAGGAAAGGATGTAACCCTCGGCGACATCTTCGTCGGTGATGCCGCCGTTGTGCTCCATCTCCACCTCGCCAGCGATTTTCATCACTTTGCAGGTACCGCAGATGCCCATGCCACAGGCCTTGGGAATATGCAGTCCGACTTTGGCGGCGGCCGAATGCACGGTCTCGCCGGGAGCGACGCGAATGCTCTTGCCGGTGCCGGTGAACTCCACCAGGTTCATATCGCCAGCCGGTACTTCGGCGGCCGCTTCGGCCGCCTCAGCGGCATGCTCATTAACTTCCGCACGGATTTCCGGCGGCGTCGGGCCGAAGGCTTCTTCGTGGTAGCGCTTCATGTCGAAGCCGGCCGCTTCCAGCAGGCGTTTGATCGCGGCCATGTAAGGCGTCGGGCCGCAGCAGAAGATCTCGCGCTCCATGAAATCACCGGCGATCAGGTCGAGCATCGCGCGGCTCAGGTAGCCACGATAACCCGACCAGGTTTCGCCGATTTCGTACTTCTCGCAAATCAGGTGCAACTTGAAGTTGTTGATGCGCGAGGCCATGTGGCGCAGCTCGCGGTGATAAATGATGTCCTTCGGCGTACGCGCGCTGTGGACGAAGATCATGTCCACCGCGCCGTTGGTATCGAAGAACCAGCGCGCCATGGACATCACTGGGGTGATGCCGACACCGCCGGAAAGGAACAGCACCTTTTCCGCCGGGAAGTCGATGGCGTTGAAAAGTCCCACCGGGCCGTGCACCGGGATCACGTCACCTTCTTTCAGGTTGTCGTGCAGCCAGTTGGAAACCTTGCCGCCCGGCACGCGCTTGATGGTCAGGGAGAAGCTGTAGGGCACCGACGGCGAGCTGGAGATGGTGTAGGAGCGCATGATCGGCTGGCCGTCGATCTCCAGTTCCAGGGTCACGAACTGCCCCGGCTTGAAGAAGAACACCATCGGCTGGTCGGCCATGAAACAGAAGGTGCGCACGTCCCAGGTTTCCTGGATCGCCTTGACGCAGCGAACCATGTGCCGGCCGTTGGTCCAGGTCTGGGTCGTGATGGGATTGAGGAAATTGTTGGTCATGGACGCTGCTCCGCGCGTGGCCGGATATCGGCCTAATGTGGCGGATTGTGAATAACGCAAAAACGGCCCATTTACCTGTCCGCGACATTCACATGCTCATCGCGACCTGCCAGCAACCACCGGGGCTTGCGCGTCGGAAACGGATGTTCCCATGTCGCCCGTGGATAAGGTCGTACCTCTGCGCGCCAGCACACTCAGCTCCAGCCGAACCATAAGGCATTTGAGCGAACCACCCTCGCACCCGCAGCAGGGCAGCCAATCGGCAGGCGAGCAACGAGGGCAGGTCAAGCCGCCTTGCGTGACAACCGAACCAGCCACTTATTGCGGCGGTCGCGAACGCGACCAGCCATTGAGGAGTTACCGATGGACGTCACTTCCACCCTGAGCCTGGGCGATCCACTTGAACCCGCACGCAAGGCTACGGCCGACATGCTCCGCGAACGCGACCACAGCTTCTCCCTGCCGCAGCCGTTCTATAACGACGAGCGCCTGTTCCAGATCGACATGCAGGAGATCTTCCACAAGGAGTGGCTGATCGCCGGCATGACCTGCGAGATCCCCGCCAAGGGCAACTACCTGACCCTGCAGATCGGCGACAACCCGATCATCGTCATCCGTGGCGCCGAAGGCCAGGTGCATGCCTTCCACAACGTCTGCCGCCATCGTGGCTCGCGCCTGTGCGTCAGCGACAAGGGCAAGGTTGCCAAGCTGGTCTGCCCCTACCACCAGTGGACCTACGAGCTGGACGGCCGCCTGCTGTTCGCCGGCACCGAGATGGGCGCCGACTTCGACATGAAGGAATACGGCCTCAAGCCGGTCAACGTGAAGACCGCTGGCGGCTACATCTTCATTTCGCTGGCCGAGAATCCACCGGCCATCGATGACTTCCTCTCGACCCTGGCCCATTACATGGAGCCGTACGACATGGAGAACACCAAGGTGGCGGTACAGACCACCTTGATGGAAAAGGCCAACTGGAAGCTGGTGATCGAGAACAACCGCGAGTGCTACCACTGCAATGGCTCGCACCCGGAACTGCTGAAGACCCTGCTGGAATGGGACGACGTCACCGACCCGCGCGCCAGCCAGGCGTTCAAGGATCAGGTCGCCGCCTGCACCAAGGCCTGGGACGAAGAGAAGATCCCCTATGCCCACGCCAGCTTCGGCCTGCGCAACCGCATCGTGCGCATGCCCCTGCTCGACGGCACTGTCTCCATGACCATGGACGGCAAGCAGGGCTCGAAGAAACTCATGGGCCGCATCAAGAACCCTGACCTGGGCTCCATGCGCATCCTCCACCTGCCGCACTCCTGGAACCACTGCATGGGCGATCACCTGATCGTATTCACCGTATGGCCCATCAGCGCCCAGGAAACCATGGTCACCACCAAATGGCTGGTACACAAGGACGCGGTTGAGGGCGTGGACTACGACGTTGCCCGGCTGCGTGAAGTCTGGGATGCGACCAACGATCAGGACCGTCGCCTGGCCGAAGAGAACCAGCGCGGCATCAACTCCACCGCCTACCAGCCCGGCCCGTACTCCAAGACCTACGAGTTCGGTGTGATCAACTTCCTCGACTGGTACAGCGAACGCGTTCTCAACAACCTCGGAGACACCCCGGCCACCAAGCTGCGCCAGGTCAACGAGTAATCCATCCAGGGCGCTCCACGAGGCGGCTTCGACCGACCTCGTGGCGCTGGGGGAACAGCCATGTCCACCTGCCTCGGCTTCGCCATCCTCCTGACGCTTTATGGACTGGCCTCGAGCCTGCTCAAGGCCTGGTCCGAACGCTCACACTGAGGTCCTTCGAGGACCACCCTCGCCCCCGCTGGGATGTCGGCCCCAGCGGGGGCTTTTTTTTGCCTTAAAGAACCCGGAGCGATGTGCCAGCGGCGAATGTCTGACAGAAAACACCTTCAGATAGTTTTGAGAAAATTCTCAATGATGCCCCGTCATCGCGAGAGAGTGGATGTGGGAAATTTCCTAATCAGAAGGAATTGAGGATAGGTACACATTCCGCATAGGAATCGTCCGAAAGATGCGAAGCTCCTTCAGACAGACTCCTGATTCCTACAGAAAAACCGGACGCCCAGGACGTGGAAGGTAAGAGCCTTCTGATTTTTACTGACCCTATGTCAGAAGGAGGGTCAAACCATGAAAACAATCCTGATAGCTATTTCTCTTGTGCTGACCGCATTCTCAGCGGTTTCCCATGCTACAGAAGAGAAGACCATCCACGGAGTCATTCACTTTGTAGGAAGTATCAATAGGGCTCCGTGTGATTATTCAACGGCCGACTGGTACCTGCATTCCGGTCGTTCCGACGGCAGCAGCCCTAGGAGCGCCGGCGCCGTTCCGGCCTCGAGCGGGATGTGCGCCGGGATCGCCGATACGTCCTCTATAAGCACCTATGAAGTCGCTGCCAGTTCGAGCACGGCGGTCCGCGGCAGGGTGGTCGTGGTGACCTTCAACTAAAAGGACGAGGCCGCCACGGGATCGCGTCCTTTCTACCCGGCATCAGAATCGGGACCCGACGCTTCCCGTGGCCAACCAGACAAGCGCCCAACACGAAGTGTTGGCACCCGAGCTCTACATCACCGGATGCGAGGGCGGGCCAACCCTTGGTAGCCAGCTGATTCGACCAACGTGATCAGCCACCCTTTCACATGGGTCAGGGAGCGGTTATCCCGCCTTCGCTCTATCGCGGCATTGCGCCCGACAGGATCGCCAAAATCCACCAAGATCCAGCATTGGCAATACTTCCACCCCGCCCACCCACTTCGCTACCCCCGTAAATAGGGGCCTGGAGGAACCACCAAGAAACGGGCTACCGCTCACGTCGGTCATTCCTTACATATCCAAGAACTTGGTCCGATATACCCAAAACACACAGATGATTATCGTGGCTGGGCATTTCGATGCAGCACTTTTCGTGATCAATTTATCTTGGAGTAAAGAATGAAAAAGCTCTCCCTCGCGTTCCTCACCATGTCCGTCATCGCCGCCAGCGGTTCCGCCTTCGCCGCCACCGCAGCTGGTCAGGGCCAGATCAACTTCACCGGCATGATCAACAACGACGCCTGCTCGGTCGAAGACGCCAAGGGCAAGGACAAATCCGTTTCCGTACCCATGGGCACCGTTTCCATCAAGGACATCGGCACCGACTCCGCACCCAACGGTGGCCGCCTGGCAGCCGCTGACTTCAGCCTGAAGATCAACTGCAACCAAGGCACCAAGGTTGCCATGCTGTTCGACGCCAAATCCGGCTCCGGCGTCGTTGCCGGTAAAAAGGTCCTGGCCCTGAACCCTGGCTCCAACACCGCCAAGAACATCGGCATCGCCATCATGGACATCGATGGCAACATCATCGACCTGAGCGCCCCGGCTACCGCCAAGATCGAGAGCGAGCTGAACGGTTCCGACGCCACCCTGACCTTCTCGGCCGCCTACGTCACCACCGCTGACCCGAAGTCCGCCACCGCGGGTAATGGTGACGCGACCCTGCCGTTCACCCTGCAGTACGATTAAGCAGATACGGCGTCCCTGAAGATGGGCGAGGCCACCTGGCCTCGCCCCCTCCCTGGTACCTGGTGGTAAAACCTATGCTCCGTCGTACGATCTCTGCCTGCCTGGGCGCACTGAGCCTGGTGCTGGCGTCCCAAACTTTCGCGGGAATATCCCTCAGCTCCACCCGCATCATTCTCAACAGCGCCGACAAAGAGGCCAGCGTCACCGTCCGCAATGGCGGCCAAGATGTCCTGGTCCAGTCATGGATCGATAGCGCAAATGACACGGACGCACCCCCGCCCTTTGCCGTGACCCCGCCCCTGGCACGCCTCCCGGCGAATGAGCAGCAGTTACTTCGCGTCCTGTTCGAAGGTAGCGGCATGCCCGGCGACAGGGAGTCGGTGGTGTGGCTGAACGTCCAGGAAATTCCCCAGGCCACGGCTGCCGAGAACACGCTGCAACTGGCGGTCCGCCAGCGGATCAAGGTGTTCTTCCGCCCAGCAGGCCTGAACGGTGAAGCCAGCCAGGCCCCCGAGCAACTGCAGTGGCAGTTGGTGTCCCGGGCCGGCAAGACCGAGCTCAAAGTGCGCAACCCTGGCAACTATCACGTGTCCATGAGCGACGTGAAGCTGGGAAGCGACGTGGCCGTCGAATCCGTGATGGTCGCCCCTGGCGACGAGAAGACGTTCAGCATCCCGCGTCCGATCTCCTCGGGCTCCGTCGAGCTGTCGTTCTCCAGCATCAATGACTACGGCGCACAGGTGCCTTACTCCGCACGGCTCTCGGCCGGCAGCTCCGCGGGCACCTCGGCAAAGCGCTCCGACCGGGCTTCGTAACGGCCCCTCCCCCCAATCCTCTGGTTCACCTCTGGCGGGCGTCACAGGCTCCTGCACGGCGCCGCTCATTCAGCGGGGGTGAACCAGGCTATTCGCAGGCATTGAGAAATGAGCAATTGGCCCAGTCAAACCTTGGGGCAGTGCGCGCGGTTGGCCGCTGCCGACCGGCAGCCCCCGTCGATGATACGCCCCAGCAGACTCGCGCTAGCCATTGCCCTGGCTCTTCCCTCGATGGTATTCGGCGCCGAGCATCCGGAGCCGCTGCTGGTGGAAGAACCGCAGATCGAGTCGTTCAATACCACCTTTCTGAAAGGCGCACCTTCCGCAGTCGATTTGCAGAACCTTCTGCAGGCGAACAGCGTCCTGCCCGGCAACTATCGGGTTGACCTTTACACCAATGGCGTACTGGTCGGCCGCCGGGACATCGACTTCCTGCGCAACCCGCAAACCAGTGTCGTCGAGCCCTGCCTGAACTTCGACTTGCTGCAGCTGTTCGGCATCGACATGGCCAAGCTGATAGAGCAAGGCAAGCTCAGCCCCGAGGTGGCCGATACCTGCCTTGACCTGGCGACGCTGATCGACCAGGCCGTGCTGCGCTTCGACTCGACCCGCCTGCGCCTGAACGCCAGCATCCCCCAGGTCGCCATGCTCCGGGGCCGTCGTGGCTACGTTGATCCGGCGCTCTGGGACAACGGCGTCAACGCGGCCTTCGTCAACTACCAGTTCAATGCCAACCGGAACCGGGATGACTACGGCCGGCAGACTGCCAACAACCTGGGCCTGCGTAGTGGTATCAACCTCGGTTCCTGGCGCCTGCGCAACGAATCCAACTATCGGACCGGCACCGGCCGACCGAGCACCTTCAAGAGCAACCGCACCTATCTGCAGCACGACGTCACCCGCCTCAAGGGGCAGTTCACCCTGGGCGAGATCTACTCCGATGCCGACCTGTTCGACAGCGTGCGCTATCGCGGTGTCAAGCTGGCTTCGGACGAAGCCATGCGGGCGGACAGCGAACGCGGATACGCGCCGGTCATTCGCGGCGTCGCGGAAACCAACGCGACGGTGGAAATCCGCCAGAACGATTACATCCTCTACTCCACGACCGTTTCACCGGGTCCGTTCGAGATCAGCGACATCTACCCCACCGGCTCAAACGGCGACCTGGAAGTCACCATTATCGAAGCGGATGGCCGCCGCCGAGTGAGCCGGCAGGCCTTCTCCAGCCTGCCGACCATGGTCCGCGAAGGCCAATTGAAGTACAGCGTTTCGGCCGGTGAGTTCAACAGCAACAGTGATGACCAGCAGACGCCCGGGTTTGTCAGTGGTACTGCGGCCTATGGCGTGAGCAGCAACCTGACCGGCATTGTCGGCGCCCAGGCTACCCAGGATTTCAACGCCGTTTCGGTCGGCGCCGGCCGCAACACTTCTCTTGGCGCTGTGTCAGTCGACCTGACCCACTCAGCCAGCAAGGTGCGGGGACTTTCCGCGCGTGGTAACAGCTTGCGAGCGCTGTACGCCAAAACCTTCACCGGTACCGATACCAGCTTCACCCTGGCGGCCTACCGCTATTCCACCGAGGGCTACCGGACACTCTCCGACCACGTCCAGGAACTCAGCAGCGGCATGCCGGCTACCAGTGGCCGCTCGAAAATCCGCACCGACCTGACCGTCAACCAGACCCTGGGGCAGCGCCAGTACGGCAACCTCTACATCAACGCCAGCGACGAGCGCTACTGGAATCGCGGGGGCTCGCGCAGCTACTCCGCCGGCTACTCGAATGGCTGGCGCGACGTCAGCTACAGCTTCAGCGTGAGCCAGACCCGCAACATCGGCGCCTCTGGCCAGTCGAACGACGACACCCAGTTCAACCTGTCCGTCTCCTTCCCGCTGGGGTCGAGGCCACGCGCGCCACGTGCCTATGTCTCGACCACCAGCCAGAAGCACAGCGACAGCACCCAGGTCGGGGTTAACGGCTACCTGTCCGATGACAACGATACGTCCTACTCGGTGCAGGGCAGCAAGAACAGCGGCAGTGGCAGCTCAGCCTCGGCCAGCCTGAACAGCCGCACGTCGATGGCGGACATAACCCTGGGTTACAGCAAAGGCAGCGGCTATACGGCAGAGAGCCTTACCCTGGCCGGCTCCGTTGTCGCCCATGCCGGCGGGATCAACCTCGGCCAACCGGTGGGCGAGACGTTCGCCCTGGTGGAAGTCCCCGATATCCCGGGCGTTGGCGTCAGCAACTACAGCGGTGTGAAAACCGGCTACAACGGCTATGCGGTAATGCCCAACGCCCAACCCTACCGGGTCAACTGGATCACCCTGGACACTCGCAACCTTGGCGGCGAAATCGAAATCGACAACGCCACGCAGCAGGTGGTACCACGCCGCGGCGCTATAGTCCGGGCCCGGTACGAAGGGAAAAAGGGTCGTCGCGTCCAGTTCCAGCTGTTCGACAGCCTGGGCAAGCCTATTCCGTTCGGCGCCTCGCTGGAGGATGCCAGTGGCAAGCAGCTCGCCATCTCAGACCCGAGCGGACGGGCTCTGGCTCTGGTCGAAGAGGAGCAGGCCACGCTGACCATCAAGTGGAGCGGCAACCAGTGTTCCGCAGCCTACGCGCTCCCACCGCAAGACCAGGCCAGCAACTACCAGCGCTATCGCCTCACATGCCAGCGCTGAGCAGTGGTACCTAGCTCTCCCGACGCGCAGTGAGGTCATTGCGCCGGGCAAACTCGATCAACTCCAACAAGGAGCCCAGGTTCAGCTTCTGCTGGATACGGGTCTTGTAGGTGCTGACGGTCTTGTTGCTGAGCAGCATCCGTGCACCGATTTCCTTGTTGGAAAGTCCCGTTGCCAGGTACTGGAGCACCATCAACTCCTGGTTGGACAGACGCTCGACCAGTTCGCCCTCGCTGAGGCTAGGCAACTGGCCGCCATTCAACGTGCTGGAGGGGAAGACGGTGAAGCCGGCACTTATAGCGTTGATGGCGGTCAGCAGGTTCTGCAGATCCTCTTCCTTGCTGACAAACCCCTTGGCACCCGCCAGGAAGCAGCGCTGGGAAAAACTCTCCGCCGGCTGGGACGTAAGCACCAGCACATGACTGTCGAGGCCCAATGCGCGAATTCGCGAGATGACATTGAGCCCATCGAGACGCGGAATCCCGATGTCCAGGATGACGATATCCGGCTCGTGCTGGCGGATCAGTTGCATGGCGTCGACACCATTGTCCGCCTCGCCAACGACGTCCATCCCGTTGCGTTCCAGCAACATGCGGACGGCCATGCGGATGACAGGATGATCATCGACGATCAGCGCACTTCTCATTGCAACCTCGAATCCAGTGGGGCAGGCGCCATTGGCGCCGCCCTTGATTACGGCTCCGAATCGGATACCGATGAAATTTCCTACACTCCCACAGGAAGAGACGCCTAGCTGAGGGTACTTCGTCCTCAGTAACTTGGCTGCTCTCCCAATCCCTGTCGAGCCCACCATGAAAAACTTCAGCATTCTGGTTCTGGAAGACGAACCATTCCAGCGCCTGATCGCAGTGACTGGCTTGCGGCAACTGGGGCTCGAACAGATCCATGAGGCGGCTGACGGCGCCGCGGCCCTGGCCCGACTGAATGCCTGCGATGGCGTCGACATCGTGATCTGCGATCTGCGCATGGCAGGCATGGACGGACTGGCCTTCCTGCGCCATGCCAGCCAGGCGGGCACTGTCCGCTCGGTCATTCTCAGCAGCGAGGTGGAGCCTGAGTTGCGCCAGGCGACGATCTCCATGATCCGCTGCCTGGGATTGAATTTCCTGGGGGACCTGGGCAAACCCTTCGATATGGGCCGCGCCGCAAATTTGATTGCGCGGCATACACCGCCACCACTCGAAACCGCGCGCAATCCGGAGTTCATCGATCCACCAAGCCTGGACGAGATTTTCCGAGGCCTTGAGCAGGGCGAGTTCGAAGCCTGGTTCCAGCCCAAATTCCACCTTGAGAGCAAGGCGATGCAGGGTGCTGAAGTCCTGGCCCGCTGGCGTCATCCACAGCGCGGCGTGCTCCCTCCTTCCCAGTTCCTGCCGGCCATGGAGGTCCATGGACTGATCGACCGGTTGTTCTGGCAGCTCCTCGCGCAGGGCCTCACGCTGCAGCAGGATCTTGCCCGCAGCGGACAACGCGTAAACCTCGCCTTCAACCTCCAGCCCCAGCAATTGAGCGACCAGGACCTCGCCGAGCGCGTCGGAAGGGCCCTGGCAGGCGCCGGCTTGCCTGGCGAGGGGCTGACCTTCGAGCTCACCGAAACCGGCCTGCTGGAAGCCCCGGCGGCCAGCCTGGAAAGCCTGGTGAGGTTGCGCCTGCTGGGCTGCGGCCTGGCCATGGACGACTTCGGCGCCGGCTATTCCTCGCTCGACCGGCTCTGCGAGCTGCCCTTCAGCCAGATCAAGCTGGATGCCGCCTTTGTCCGCAAACTGATCAATCAGCCCCGCAGCGGCGCCATCATCAGCAGCGCCGTTGCGCTGGCCGATGCCATGGACATGACGCTGGTCGTGGAAGGGGTGGAAACCGCCGAACAGCGCGAACGACTGGTGTCGCTGGGTTGCCGGGTGGCACAGGGCTACCTCTTCGCCCGTCCACAGAACCGCGACGATTTCTGCACCCTGCTGTCGAGCACATTCACAGCGGGGTCTCACTGATCGTCTGCCGCTATCCGCGCCGCCAGCGCCCGCTCCAACTCCAGCATCGCCTGCCGCAGCGCCTCAGCGGTTTCCTGCAACGCCGCCGGCTCCAGCGTCGACGCTCTGCAGGTCTGTTCCAGATTTACGCAGGCCGCGATCAGCGGCGCAGCCTTGACCACCCGGGCGGCACCTTTGAGCCGGTGCGCAAGCTCCAGCAAATTCGGCACATCACCCTGATTGGCCAGGTCGTGCAGCGGTTTCAGGTCACGACGATTGGTCTCCAGCAGCTCGTTGACCAGGTTGCGGATCAGCGCCGGATCACCACCGGTCAGGGGCGCCAGCGGGGCCAAGTCGAACAGCGCGCTTTCGCTCGCGCCATCCGCTTGCACAGCAGGCGATCGGTCCTCGATCGCCGGTGCATCGCCCGACGCAGCACGCAGCTTCTCCTCCAGCACATCGAGGCCGATGGGCTTGATCACACAGTCGTCCATGCCCGCCTGAATGGCCCGCGCGACTTCCTCGGGCTGGGCGTCGGCAGTCAGCCCTAGAATCAGCGTCGGGGCACCAGGTCGCTCGCGCTCATCGTTGCGAATGGCACGCGCGAGCTCTGCACCACTCATGCGCGGCATGTGGCAATCGGTGGCCACCACGTCGAAATGCCGGGTCCGCCACAATGCCAGGGCTTCATCGCCGTTCTCAGCCTCCACGACGTCATGTCCGAGGAAGCCCAACTGCTGGGCGAGAATCTGCCGGTTCACCGGATGATCATCCACCACCAGCACGCAAAGCCGGCGCTGTGCCTGCACGTGCGCAGCCACGGTGGCGACGGGTTCGGCGACCGGGTCAAGGCGATGCAAACGCAGCTCCACATCAACCCGCGTGCCCTTGCCGGGGGAACTGGTGAGCGTCAGGCGCCCGCCCATCATTTCGCAGAGCGAACGGCAGATAACCAGCCCCAGCCCCGCGCCTTCCGTCTGGCGATAGCCACGCTCCACCTGGGCGAACGGGCGGAACAACCGGCTCAGGTCCTCCTCGGAGATGCCGATGCCGGTGTCTTCGACACTGAGGCTCACACGCAACAGGCCGGGCTCCGTGTCTTCACCATGAATCTGCAAGCGGACACTACCCTCACGGGTGAACTTGATCGCATTGCTGACCAGGTTCGACAGGATCTGCTTGAAACGCATGCTGTCCACCAGCACATCGCCCTGGATGCTGGAGTCGATATCGAGCACCAGGTTCAATCGCTTCTGTCGTGCCAAGCCATCGAACACGCGCGCAACGGACTCCACCAGTTCACGCAGATTGGCCCGCTGTGGCGCGAGGCTGAGGCGACCGGATTCGATACGAGCGATATCGAGGATGTCGCCGATGAGCACCAGCAGGCTGCGTGCAGAACCATAGGCGACCTCGATGCTCGAGCGGTCGATGGGCTGCTCCCCCGCGCGCTTGAGGGCGAGCTCGAGGATGCCGATCACCGCGTTCATCGGCGTGCGGATTTCGTGACTCATGGTTGCCAGGAAAGTGGTCTTGGCGCGGCTGGCCTCATCGGCCAGGTTCTTCGCCGCTTCCAGCTCCTGTACCAGCTGCCGGTGCTCGGTGATATCGAGCCAGCCGCAGATAACACCTTTCACGACGCCAGTGGAGTCCTGGAAGGGCTGCACCCAGTGATCGATCCAGCGTGTCCGTCCATTCAGAGACACCGAGCGCACGCCCTGGAGCATCCGGCCTTCCGCCATGGCCTGGCGATAGAGCTGCGAGAACTCCGGTGCAGATTCGAAACACTCGACGGGCAGCGCTTCCACCGTCAGCCCACGCACCTGCGCCAACTCAAGCCCAACGCTGGACAGGTAGCTGCGATTGCAGGACAGCAGGCGCCCTTCGCTGTCCCGCACATAAAGCGGTGGCGGCATGCTGTCTGTCAGCGTCTCGATGAAGCGCAGTTCGTCATTCAGCTGCCGTTCCGCGGTCTTGCGAAGGTGTACTTCACGACGCAGATAGAGAACCCAGCCCAGTACCAGCAGCAGCACCAGCACCGCACCAATGACGATGCGCTGGATCAGCGTGCCGTAGTCCCTCCAGGTCTGCGGACTCATCCCCGGGTTGCCACGCCAGCGGTTGGAAATGGCATTCAGCTCATCCGGTGCGAGGCTGGCCAGGGTCTTGTCGAGGATGCTGTGCAACTCGGTATCGGCACGGCGCACGGCGAAATTGGCGGTTACCGGCTCGATGCCGGCCAGGCCCGCGATCGCCAGACGCCCGGGGAAAAGCCGCGTGATGTAGTAGCGCGCCGTGGTCACAGGAACCAGAGCGTTATCGGCCCGCCCGGCCGAGACAAGGTTCATCGCATCCAGGTAGGAGTCAGCATCCACCGGTTGCATGCCGGGGTAGGCCGCTTTCATTTCTGCCCGGGCGACATTGCCCTTTCCCAGCGCGAGCCGCAGGCCGCTGCCATTACCGGGCACCGGCGCAGAGCTGCCCGGGCCCGCGCGCGCCACCAGCACGAAAGGGACGCTGGAGATGGGCCGGGAGAAGCGCAGATGCGTCTCCCGATCCTTGCTGGCCGCGAGAATCGCAAGGTCCGCGTCCCCATTCAACAGACTGTCGATCTGCTTGGCGAAGCCACCAGCCCGGCTGACAGCCTCGAATCGCAGGCCAGTTCGCAGGGACGCCGTTTCCAGTAGATCAGCCGCGATGCCGCGGAATTGCCCGTCGTCGTCGAAGAACGCCAGGGGCGCCAGATCGTCGTCGACCACCAGGCGCACCAACGGATGGCGTTCGATCCAGCGCTGCTCCTCCGTGGACAACGGCAACCGCTCGCTGACTGGTGTCAGGCCGCTCCCCACCCAACGCCGCGAAACCTCATCCAGACGTGCACGGCCAACCGCGCGCAGGGCGGCATCGATGCCACGCAACAGGCGCTGATCGCGCTCACGCAGGACGAAGGCGACGCCGACATCGGGGTGCTCGACGAAACGGTCGAACTTCACCAGGCCGTAGAAGCTGCGGTTGAGCTGGAAATACACCGGCACGACATCGCCAAGGAGCAAATCAGCTTGTCCGAATGCCACGGCCGCCATGCCGTCTTCCACGGACTTGGCGACAACCTGTTGCGCACCGGGAAAGCGCTGGCCCAGCGACTGGTCGTGGCCGGGCACCAACGCGATGCGCAGCCCGTCGAGGTCAGCGGGGAATGTGCGCGCGTCGTCGTAGCGTCGAAACAAGGCCAGTCGGTCGGTGGAGAAAGGCAGGCTGCGGGAAACCGCGTGTCCCTCGCCGTCCTGCCCATCACCCACGAACAGATCGATATCGCCGTCAGCCAGGGCACGCAGCAAGGCCGGGCGGTCGGAATACTGCCGCAGCGTGATCCGCATCCCCAGCCACTGCCCGACGAGGGCGGCGGTATCGGCGGCAATGCCTTCGTAGCGGCCATCTCGCTGGATGATCTCCAGCGGAGCCGTGCCATCGCCAGCCACTCCCAGCACCAGATCGCGCTTTTGCCTGAGCCAGTGCCAGTCCTCTTCCGTGATGGCCAGGTCCTGCTGGTCGACCACCAGTTGGCTGGACAGGGCTAATCGATGGACCTCCTGCCCGGCGTGGGCGCCAGTGCCAACCAGGGCCAGGCAGAATGCGATCCAGCCGAGCCGCACAATTGATCGGGAGATAGAAAGAATGGGCACCTGGCCTGCCTGCTTCGCGGAATTGAAAGAACAGAACATTAGTTGAAAGAGGGCCCCTGTGTAGCGTCTGAGCCCACCGCAAGAAAACCGCCTACATAGCCTGTAGGAAAGTTCCTAAACGACCGATCAAAAGAAAAACCACCAATATACTTCTCAGCCTGCAGATTCACTGATTGCTTCGAGTCGCCCCCTATGACGGAGCGGCACGTTTCAAACTTGGTGAAAGTTAGTACGCAGTACTCGGCGTAGTCCGAAGAACAACTTGCTCAATTCTGAAGAAGTTTTCAGAGCAAGCCAACTTGACTTCCTACGCTTCCGAAAAGTTGGACCATCTGCCCCATAGGGCAGGCCTGGCCAGCCAATATCGATGAACCCAGCTCCCAACGGCACCCTTCAGAAGGCCGCGCGCCCTCCGTACTCATTGGGAAACCTGATAAGGAGAACCAACGAATGAACAAGGTATTGCTGATCGACAACCAGCCGATGCTCCGCTTTGCAACTCGCGTACTACTGGAACGCGAGGACTACGACGTAGTCGGCGAAACGGAAAGTGGTGTCGAAGGCCTGAGCATGGCCCGATCACTGCGGCCCGATCTGGTCGTCCTGGATATCGCCATTCCAAAACTCGACGGCCTGGAAGTCCTCGGACGGCTCAGCGCCATGGACTCCAATCTCAAACTGCTGGTACTCACGTCCCTGCCAGCGTCGCTCTATGCCAACCGCTGCCTCCAGGCCGGCGCCACGGGCTATCTGTCCAAACAGGAACAGGCGGTCAGCCTGATTTCCGCGGTGCGTTCGGTGCTTTCCGGCTACAGCCTGTTCCCCAGCACGGTGCACCTGCCCGGCACGTCACAGCCCGGCGAGGCCAATGACAGCCAATTATTGGAATGCCTCTCCGACCGCGAACTGGCGGTGCTGCAGAACCTCGCCAACGGCAAGAACAACCAGGAAATCGCCAAGCAGTTGTTCATCAGCCACAAGACGGTCAGCACCTACAAATCCCGCTTGATGGACAAACTGAAGACCCGCAACCAGGTCGACCTGATCGATTTCGCCCGCCGCTACGTAATGCCCACCCCCTGAGCATCCCTCCCCCACGGTCGACGCCGCCTCAACGAGGCGGCGGCAGACCTATCACACAGCCCACATGACGAGGCCGCGGCAGCTCGCAATGAGCCGCCGCAATGGCTTCGACCCGAGCAGCCACAGGCGCAGCCAAGGCCGCCGAGCGTGAGGCCCCGGCATCCACGTTCATCAGCATTTGCTCGCTGGCTGCCAACAGCTCCTCTCCACCGGACAGGTACAGCCCATGGTGAATGTGCAGCCGCTTGGCGTCATGGCCGAGCAGTTGCGTGCGCACTTCCACCTCAGCCCCCAACTTCACTTCCGCCAGGTAATTGAGGTGGCATTCCAGGGTGAACAGCGTATGGCCGGTGGCGGCACGACCTTGTTCGTCGAGGCCGATCTCGTCCATCAGCGCATCGGTGGCGTAGCTGAAAATCAGCAGGTAGAAGGCATCGCGCAGGTGGCCGTTGTAGTCCACCCACTCGGGCAGGATGGCAGTGCGATAGGTAGTCAGGGCGTGGCTCATGCAGAAGCTCCCAACGAGGCGCCCTCTCCCCGAAGAGAGAAGGCGCCGCTACGGAGTGGCGGGAAGATTGAAGGTCAGTCGGCAAAGGCGAAGCCGTGGCTGGCCTTGGTCTCCCTGATGGCACCGAGTACCGCCAGGAGGGCGTCATCGCGGTAGCGCTCCAGCTCGGCGATGCTGCGCGAGCCCTGTTGTTCGGCAGTGCCCTCCACCACCCGGTCGATCAGGGTTTCGGTGAGTTCCGGGGCCGGCAGGTAGGTCCAGGGCAGCTGCAGCGCCGGGCCGAACTGCGCCATGAAGTGGCGCATGCCGGCGTTGCCGCCCGCCAGAGTGTAGGTCAGGAAGGTCCCCATGAAGGACCAGCGCAGGCCGGCGCCGAAGCGAATGGCGTCGTCGATCTCGCCGGTGCTGGCCACGCCGTCGTTGACCAGGTGCAGCGCCTCGCGCCAGAGGGCTTCGAGCAGGCGGTCGGCGATGAAGCCCGGTACTTCCTTGCGCACATGCAACGGACGCATGCCCAGCGCGGTGTAGATCTCGATGGCGGCCTGAACGGCTTCCGGCGCGGTTTTCTCGCCACCCACCACTTCCACCAGCGGCAGCAAGTAGACCGGGTTGAAGGGGTGACCGACAACGCAGCGCTCCGGGTGGCGGGCGTCGGCGTAGAACTCACTGGGCAAGAGGCCCGAGGTGCTGGAACCGATGATCACGTCAGGCCGCGCCGCCGCGCTGATCTTCGCATGCAGGTCGAGTTTCAGATCGAGGCGCTCCGGAGCGCTCTCCTGGATGAAGTCGGCGTCGCGCACGCATTCTTCGATGGTCTCGACGAAGCGCAGGCGCGCCTGGGAGGCGCCAGGGGCCAACCCCTGTTTCTGCAGCGCCGGCCAGGCGTTGGCGATGCGGGCACGCAGGGCGGCTTCGGCGCCAGGGGCCGGGTCCCAGGCGATGACATCGAGGCCGTGGGCCAGGGCGCGGGCGATCCAGCCGCTGCCGATGACGCCGCTGCCGAGCGCGGCGAAGGTCTTGATCTGGGTGACGAAGGACATGGAGGCTCCTGATCATGTAGCCCGGATGCAATCCGGGGTGGTCGTCTGGTACTTCCCGGCGGTCATCCGGGCTACGAAACCTGTGGGAGAGGGCAAGGCGCGAATCTGGCCACCCTCACCCCCGGCCCCTCTCCCAGAGGGAGAGGGGAGAAAAGCTAGCGGCGCTTGAGGTTCATCTTCTCGCGCCCCTCGGCCGGGGTCAGGGCACGTCCGCCGAGGCGCTGAATGATCTCGATGGCACGTTCTACCAACTGCCCGTTGCTGGCGTGCACGCCGCGGTCCAGCCAGATGTTGTCTTCCAGGCCCACGCGCACGTTGCCGCCCAGCAGCATCGCTTGGGCGACCATGGGCATCTGCATGCGGCCGATGCCGAATCCGGCCCAGGTGCAGCCCGCAGGGAGGTTGTCGGCCATGGCCTTCATGGTGGTGGTATCAGCCGGTGCGCCCCACGGGATGCCCAGGCAGATCTGGAACAACGGGTCGTCCAGCAGGCCTTCCTTGAGCATCTGCTTGGCGAACCAGAGGTGGCCGGTGTCGAAGATTTCCAGCTCGGCCTTGACCCCGAGCTCGGTGATGCGTTTGGCGCCGGCACGCAGTTGTGCCGGGGTGGAGACGTAGATGAAGTCGCCGTCGCCGAAGTTCAGGGTGCCGCAATCCAGGGTGCAGATTTCCGGCAGCAATTCCTCCACATGGGCCAGGCGCTCCAGCGGGCCGACCAGGTCGGTACCCGTGCCGAACTCCAGGGGCTGCTCGCCCTTGCCAATCTCGAGGTCACCGCCCATGCCGGCGGTGAGGTTGATGATGATGTCGGTGTCGCTCTCACGGATGCGTTCAACCAGCTCGCGGTACAGCGCCACATCGCGGCTGGGCTTGCCGGTCTTCGGGTCGCGCACATGGCAGTGGGCAACCGTGGCGCCGGCCTTGGCCGCCTCGATGGCGGCAGCGGCGATTTCCTTCGGGGTGACGGGAATGGCCGGGTGCTTGCCGACGGTATCGCCGGCGCCGGTAACTGCACAGGTGACGATGACTTCGTAGTTCACGGTTGTTTCATCCTTCTGCGAGGCGATCGGAAACCGCGCGCGGCGAACCGCGCACGTGGCGTTGCGTTGCGTTACTTGAGGGTGGCGAGAGCGCTGTCTATGCCACTCTTGCCGTCGAAGGTGGTCACACCGGCGAGCCAGCCCTTGACCACTTCAGGATTGGCTTTCAGCCACTCGCGGGCGACCTTGGCCGGGTCCTTGCGATCCATGATCGGCTGCATCAGCTCCGCTTCCTGCGCGCTGGTGAAGCGCAGGTTGGTCAGCAGGCGGTCGGCGTTGGGGCAGCGCTGGGCGAAGTCCGGAGCGCTGACAGTGGAGACGGTGGCGGCGCCATCGTTGGGGCCGAATACACCCTCGCTGCCGGTCAGGTAGGTGATGGGCATCTGGATGTTCATCGGGTGCGGCTTCCAGCCAAAGAACACCACCGGTTTGTTGTTCTTCACCGCGCGCTTGACTGCGGTCAGCATGGCGGCCTCGCTCGACTCCACCAGTTTGAAGCCACCCAGGCCGAACTGGTTGGTATCGATCATCTTCTGGATCGCGGTATTAGCGCCGGAGCCGGATTCGATGCCGTAGATCTTGCCGTCCAGCTGGTCCTTGAACTTGGCGATATCAGCGAAGGTACGCAGCCCCTGCTCGGCGGTGTAAGTGGGTACGGCCAGTACGGCGATGGCATCGCTCAGGGAAGGCTCTGCGGCAACCTTCACCGACTTGGTTTCGAGGAACGGCTTGATGTTGTCATCCATGATCGGCTTCCAGTAGCCGAGGAAGACATCGACCTGCTTCTTCTGGATGCCGGCGAAGATGATCTGCTGTGATGCCTGGGTCTGGGTGGTCTGATAGCCCAGGCTGCCGAGCAACTCGTTGGCGACGGCGGTGGTGGCGACGACATCGGTCCAGCCGACCACACCCACGCGGATCTTCTGGCAACTGGCGTCTTCGGCGGCGAATGCGGCGGAACTGGAGAGGGCGAACAAACAGCAACCAGCGAATGCGGTGAGACGTTTCATTGATGCTCCCCTTGCGGCCAAACGGTTCATGTATTTGTTGTGCAGGAGCCGGGGGCGACTCCTTCCGTTTTCGGGCGCCACTTCAACCCGATGGACACAAATTACGCAGCGCCGAAGCGCCCGATTCGAACTAAAACGACTACCTGTTGAACAGGAGCGACCACCTTTCTTGCGCGGCATGGGCACAGTGCCTTTTAGTGCGTTATCGCCTTCGCGGAAAGCGCCCATGCCCCAGACCTTCAGTTTCCTCCTGTTGCCAGGCTTTTCCATGATGGGCCTGATGTCGGCAGTCGAACCCTTGCGGGTCGCCAACCGATTTCGCGGCGAGCTGTACCGCTGGCGCCTGCTGAGCCTGGATGGCGGCCCGGTACCGAGCAGCAACGGAATGTCGCTGAACGTGGATGGGGGGCTGGATGCACCGCCCGAAGCCGATTGCCTGTTCGTAGTGGCCGGTTTCGATCCCCTGGCCAGCTTCGGCCCACGCCTGGCTCACTGGCTCAACCGGGCCGAACGCGAGGGGCTGCGACTGGGTGGCATCGACACGGGCAGTTTCGTGCTGGCCGAGGCCGAACTCTTCACCAGCCAGCGTCTGACCCTGCACTGGGAAGCTATTGAAGCCTTCCACGAGCGCTACCCGGCGCTCTGCGTCACCCAGGAACTCTTCGAAATCGATGGCCGGCGCATCACCAGCGCCGGCGGCACCGCCAGTCTCGATCTGATGCTCACGCTGATTGCCCGCAGCCACGGTGAAGCCCTGGCGCTGCAGGTCTCCGAGCAGTTCGTACTGGGTCGCATCCGCACCCAGCAGGACCACCAGCGTATGCAGATCGCCAGCCGCTTCAACGTGCATAACAAGAAACTGGTGCAGGTGATCGGGGAGATGGAGCGGCACAGCGAAACGCCGCTGAGCTCACGCGAACTGGCCGAATTGGTGAGCGTGACTCCACGCCAGCTGGAGCGGCTCTTCCGTCTGCACCTGAAGGAAACGCCGTCGAACTTTTACCTCGGCCTGCGTCTGGACAAGGCCCGCCAGTTGCTGCGCCAGACCGACATGAGTGTGCTGGAAGTGGCGCTGGCCTGCGGCTTCGAATCCTCTTCGTATTTCTCCCGCGCCTACCGCACGCGGTTCGCCACTCGCCCGAGCCAGGACCGGCATGAGCACCCGGACCAGGAGCCTGCTCGCCAGCTGGGCTGAGCGACAAGGAACCTGCGGGGCACTGGTTTGTTGTAGGGGCGAATGAATTCGCCCCTTCTATGAAGATCTCGGTGTCAAGGCCTGTTCCTCCGATTCATGACTCGGGGTACGCATCAAGGCAGCGGGGCATGCTGCTCGTGAGACCTGGCGTCTCACCACCTTCTATCCGCTGGTCACGAGGACCAACACGATCCTGCTTGCGCGTTGCGCTCAGGCATACCCCTTTGCACCACACCCTTTCTACAAGATCGGTCATCGCGCTGATGACCCGGGCGAATTACGGGCGTGTTGACTGCGTCACTCTTTCGTCGCGG
>NZ_AUIE01000043.1 GCF_000423545.1 Metapseudomonas resinovorans DSM 21078 | reverse complement strand
GTGGCGCTACCTGGAGCGCGGTGAGCTGCCGGCGGGTGCGACACTGAAAGCCGTGCCCTGACACCACCACTCAGCCAGCGAGCCGCGACGAAAGAGTGACGCAGTCAACACGCCCGTAATTCGCCCGGGTCATCAGCGCGATGACCGATCTTGTAGAAAGGGTGTGGTGCAAAGGGGCATGCCTGAGCGCAACGCGCAAGCAGGATCGTGTTGGTCCTCGTGACCAGCGGATAGAAGGTGGTGAGACGCCAGGTCTCACGAGCAGCATGCCCCGCTGCCTTGATGCGTACCCCGAGCCATGAATCGGAGGAACAGGCCTTGACACCGAGATCTTCATAGAAGGGGCGAATTCATTCGGCCCTACAGGAAGCAGAGCCCCTGCCGGTAGGACGGCATCTTACCCGCTCCCGATAGTTTAGAAATCCTTGAAGTAATTATTTGCCGCCAGCGATTTGTCCGTGATGGCACTGTCACCAGAATCCCCCCACTACCTACAACCACAACAACCGTGAGGCCACCCCGTGGACAAGAAACTCCATCAGCCCCTGGGCGGCAATGAAATGCCCCGTTTCGGCGGCATCGCCACCATGATGCGCCTGCCCCACATTCAAACTCCCGCCGAACTCGACGCCCTGGATGCCGCCTTCGTCGGCGTTCCGCTGGACATCGGCACCTCCCTGCGCTCCGGCACCCGCTTCGGCCCCCGCGAAATCCGCGCCGAATCGGTGATGATCCGTCCGTACAACATGGCGACCGGCGCAGCGCCCTTCGATTCGCTGAACGTGGCCGACATCGGCGACGTGGCCATCAACACCTTCAACCTGCGGGAAGCCGTGCGCATCATCGAGCAGGAATACGACCGCATCCTCGGCCACGGCATCGTTCCGCTGACCCTGGGCGGCGACCACACCATCACCCTGCCGATCCTGCGTGCCATCAACAAGGTGCACGGCAAGGTGGGCCTGGTGCACATCGACGCCCACGCCGACGTCAACGACCACATGTTCGGCGAGAAGATCGCCCACGGCACCACCTTCCGCCGCGCCGTGGAAGAAGGCCTGCTGGATTGCGACCGCGTGGTGCAGATCGGCCTGCGCGCCCAGGGCTACACCGCCGAAGACTTCAACTGGAGCCGCAAGCAGGGCTTCCGCGTGGTCCAGGCCGAAGAGTGCTGGCACAAGTCGCTGGCACCGCTGATGGCCGAAGTCCGCGAGAAAGTCGGCGGCGGCCCGGTTTACCTCTCCTTCGACATCGACGGCATCGACCCGGCCTGGGCGCCCGGTACCGGCACCCCGGAAATCGGCGGCCTGACCACCATCCAGGCGATGGAAATCATCCGTGGCTGCCAGGGCCTGGACGTCATCGGCGGCGACCTGGTCGAAGTCTCCCCGCCCTACGACACCACCGGCAACACCTCGCTGCTGGGCGCCAACCTGCTCTACGAAATGCTCTGCGTCCTGCCGGGCGTTGTGCGTCGTTGAACGCAGCCATGACCGGGCAGCAACGAGCCGCTGCCCACTGGCACTGCTGACAACTGTTCAGGAACCGGCCCTTAACCACGGCCCCAAGGGCCCGCGCTGGCTCCCGGCGGGCAAGACATCCGAAACGACCGCTCAGGTTTCTCCTGACGCTGCATAAGAACGAAACAGCTCCACTTTATTGCGACTGCCTACAACAACAACCACTGCAATACGCCTTGAAGGAGTTAACGATGAGCAATCGTCCGCTGAAACTGTTTGCCCTCGCCGGTCTGTTCGCCGCCACCCTCAGCGGTGGCGCCATGGCCGCCGACGCCAAGCCCTCGTTCGTGAGTTCGGGAAGCTTCCAGGTCTGTTCCGACCCTACTTTCCCGCCGCTGGAGTTCTTCGAGAAAACCGGTGACCGCGAACCCAGTGGCTTCGACGCGGACCTGATTCGCGCCCTGGCCAAGCACTGGGGCGTGAAACCTCGCTTCATCGTCACCGAGTTCACCGGCCTGCTCCCGGGCCTGGATGCCAAGCGTTGCGACGCGGTCATCAGCGGCACGCTGATCACGCCCGAGCGCACCCAGAAGCTGAACGCCGTGGCCTACCTCTCCAGCGCCACCATCGTCTTTGGCAGCGGCAAGAGCGACCTCACACTGAACAGCCTGGACGACCTCTCGGGCAAGGTAGTGGCGGTGCAGTCCGGCACCCGCTACGTGACCATCATGGAAAAGCTCAATGCTGACCTGAAGGCCGCTGGCAAGGCCCCGGCCACCCTGCAGACCTATCCGAAAGGCAGTGACGTGGCCCAGCAGGTACTGGTTGGCCGCGCCGCCGCCGGCCTGTCCCAGGACACCGAGCTGGCCTACCGCGAACTGCAGACCCCTGGCCAGTTCAAGACCCTCTACGCGTTCCCCGAAAAGGACATCTTCGGCGCCTACATGCGTCCGAGCCCGGAAGACAAGAAAGCCGTCGAGGACGCGGTGTCGGCCCTGAAAGCCGACGGCACCCTCAAGTCCATCGCCGAGAAATGGAAGCTCGATCCAGCCAACCTGGAAACCGCCGCGCAGTAAGCAAGGCCAACGGCCCGCCCCTCTCCCGCTCGCGGGGGAGGGTGCAACGGCACGCTTCCATTCACGCAGGACACGTACATGAACTTCGATGTGACTGTCTTCTGGGACGCCCTGACGTCCTGGCACTTCTTCCAGGGCGCTTGCATCACCCTGGTGCTGGCCCTGGTGTCCCACTCGGTGGGCATCCTGATTTCCATTCCCTGCGCCCTGGCCCTGGACGGTCCGGCGAGCGTGTGGCGCAGCACGCTGCGCGGCGTACTCAGCGTATTCCGCGGCGCCCCGACGCTGCTGCAACTGTTGTTCGTGTGGAACGCCCTGCCGCAGTTCTTCCCGGTGTTCCGTGAAGAATGGTTCACCCCCTTCATCGCTGCCTGGATCGCGCTGTCGCTCAACGAAGCCGCCTACCAGGTGGAGATCAACCGCGCCGCGCTGAAATCCGTGGACAAGGGCCAGTACGCCGCCGGCCACGCCCTGGGCCTGTCGCGCTGGCACACCTTCCGTTACGTCATCATGCCGCAGGCCGCGCGCATCGCCGTACCGCCGACCGCCAACGAATTCATCACCCTGCTGAAGATCACCTCGCTGGCGTCGGTCATCTCGCTGCAGGAACTGATGGCGGTGACCTCGCAGACGGTCTCCACCACCTTCCAGTTCTCCGAGTACTACGCCGTCGCGCTCGTTTACTACCTCGCCATGGTCTACACCCTGACCTGGATGCAAAGCGGACTCGAACGACGCCTCTCCTGGGATGCCCAGGGCAGCGCCAGCAGCAAATCCGTCGGCCTGGTGCAACGCACCCTGGCTCGCATGCGCCGTATCTGAGGACTCCGCCATGAACGAAATCATTCGTCTGCAGAACGTCGGCAAGCGCTATGAGGATTTCCAGGTGCTGCAGGGCATCGACCTGTCGGTGCGCCAGGGCGAGAAAATCGTCATCTGCGGCCCGTCAGGCTCGGGCAAGTCGACCCTGATCCGCTGCATCAACCGCCTCAATCCCCATGACAGCGGCACCATCATTGTCGAGAACCAGGACATCTCCACCAAGGCCGGTAGCGACCACGTGCGTCGCGAAGTGGGCATGGTGTTCCAGAACTTCAACCTGTTCCCCCACATGACGGTGCTCGAGAACTGCACCCTGGCGCCGATGAAGGTCCGTGGCATATCGCGCAAGGAAGCCGAGGAGCTGGCCCTGCGCTACCTCAACCGCGTGCATATCGGTTCCCAGGCGCACAAGAAGCCCGGCCAGCTCTCCGGCGGCCAGCAGCAGCGCGTGGCCATCGCCCGCGCCCTGTGCATGAACCCCAAGGTGATGCTGTTCGACGAGCCCACCTCGGCGCTGGACCCGGAAATGGTCGGCGAAGTGCTGGAAGTGATGACCGAGCTGGCCCAGGACGGCATGACCATGCTCTGCGTGACCCACGAGATGGGCTTCGCCCGCAAGGTGGCCGACCGCGTGGTGTTCATGGACGCCGGACAGATCGTGGAAACTGCCACGCCCGGCGAGTTCTTCGACAACCCCCAGCATCCGCGTACCCGCGCATTCCTTTCGCAGATCCGTCACTGATGAACGCACAGAACGAAGCCATCCTGCGCCGTGACCTGGCGGCCGCCTACCGGCTGGCCGCCCTCTTCGGCTGGGACGACACCCTCTACACCCACTTTTCGGTACGCCTGCCGGGCGTCGAGCCGCGGTTCCTGATCAACCCCTTCGGGCTGATGTTCGAGGAAATCCGCGCCAGCGACCTGATCGTGGTCGACATGCATGGCCGGGTGCTGGAAGGCAACGCCGACTACAACGTCGCGGGCTTCACCATTCACAGCGCCGTGCACATGGCCCGCGCCGATGCCCACTGCGTGATCCACACCCATACCTTGGCGGGCATGGCGGTGGCCGCGGCGGACAACGGCCTGGCCCAGCTCAACCAGATCAGCGCCGAGTTCCACCAGCGGGTGGGTTACCACACCTACGAAGGCATCGCCCTGGACCTGGGTGAGCGCGAGCGGCTGGTGGCATCGCTGGGCGACAACATCGCCCTGATGCTGCGCCATCACGGCCTGCTCAGCGTGGGCGCCAGCGTCGCCGACGCCTTCTACGTCATGTACTACCTGAACAAGGCGTGCGAGATACAGATCGCCGCCTCCACCCTGCGGGGCATCCGTGAGATGCCCTTTGATCTCAGCGTGCACGCCTGCGAGCAGTTCCAGGCGAGCGAGTGGCAACGCCAGCTGGTCTGGGAAGCCTGGCTGAGAAAGCTCGAGCGGGAGTGCCCCGAATACAAGGACTAGGACAAGCGGGATTGCTTGATAACGGCGCAGTGTGAAGCGTTGCGCGCCTTGCAACACCAGTCGTGGACTTGCGAACCGCGACAACAACAATAGTAAGAGAGACCTGAAATGGCTTTGGATTTATTCGTAGTACTCCTATACGTAGCTGCCATGCTCGCACTGGGCTGGTACGGCATGCGCCGCGCCAAGACCCGTGAAGACTACCTGGTGGCCGGGCGCAACCTGGGCCCGGGCTTCTACCTCGGCACCATGGCCGCCACGGTTCTCGGCGGCGCCTCCACCATTGGCACCGTTCGCCTGGGCTACGTCCACGGCCTTTCCGGTTTCTGGCTCTGCGCCGCCCTGGGCCTGGGCATCATCGGTATCAGCCTGTTCCTCGCCAAGCCGCTGCTGAAGCTGAAGATCTACACCGTCACCCAGGTGCTGGAACGTCGCTACAACCCAACGGCGCGCCACGCCAGCGCCGCCATCATGCTGGTCTACGCCCTGATGATCGGCGCCACCTCCACCATCGCCATCGGCACCGTCATGCAGGTGCTGTTCGACATGCCCTTCTGGATCGCCATCCTGATCGGCGGCGGCATCGTGGTTGCCTACTCCACCATCGGTGGCATGTGGTCCCTGACGCTGACCGACATCGTGCAGTTCCTGATCATGACCATCGGCCTGGTCTTCATCCTGATGCCGATGTCCATCAGTGACGCAGGTGGCTGGGACGCTCTGGTCGAGAAGCTTCCGGCAAGCTACTTCTCCATGACCGCCATCGGTTGGGACACCATCATCACCTACTTCCTGATCTACTTCTTCGGCATCTTCATCGGCCAGGACATCTGGCAGCGCGTGTTCACGGCCCGTAGCGAAAACGTGGCCAAGGTCGCCGGCACTGCCGCTGGCGTCTACTGCGTGCTCTATGGTCTGGCCGCCGCGGCGATCGGCATGGCCGCCAAGGTGCTGCTGCCCGACCTGGACAACGTCAACAACGCCTTCGCCAGCATCGTTCAACTGAGCCTGCCGGATGGCATCCGTGGTCTGGTGATCGCCGCTGCCCTGGCCGCCCTGATGTCCACCGCCAGCGCCGGCCTGCTGGCCGCCTCCACCACCGCCGCGCAGGACCTGTGGCCGCTGTTCACCGGCCGCAAGGACGAGGAAGGCAGTGCCCATGAGAACCGCGTCTTCACCCTGCTGCTCGGCTTGGTGGTCCTCGGTATCGCCCTGGTCGTCAGCGACGTGATCAGCGCCCTGACCCTGGCGTACAACCTGCTGGTAGGCGGCATGCTGATTCCGCTGCTGGGTGCCATCTACTGGAAGCGCGCCAGCACCGCCGGCGCCATCGCCAGCATGGTCCTGGGCAGCATCACCGCCTGCGTCTTCATGTACACCGACGGCCTCGAAGCCAACACCCCGATCTACTACAGCCTGGCTGTAGGCGCGGTGAGCTTCGTGGTCATCAGCCTGCTGTCCCGCCGCCCGGCTGCAACGGGCGAACTGGCCTGACATGCACTGCCGCCTCTCCCCGGAGGCGGCATTTCCCGCCCCGGTCCGGCCCTGCCGACCGGGGCTTTTTTTATTCGATAGCCCCCCCTGGGCGACCTACCCTACAGATTCAGCCCAGGCAATCCAGGCACGGAGCACCCCATGAAAATCGTCAGTCGTGACCAATGGTTCGACGTCGAGCACTGCTACGACGGCATCAGCCTGATCAGCGAGCCCTTCGTGCGCCCCTTCTACCGCTGCAACCTCTGGCACGTGCAGGGCCGCGACAAGGACCTGCTGATCGACTCCGGCTCGGGCCTGGTCAGCCTGCGCGAACAGTTGCCCTGGCTCACCCAGCGGCCGTTGCTGGCCGTGGCCAGCCACACCCACTTCGACCATATCGCCGGCCACCACGAATTCCCCGAACGCCTGGTTCACCCAGCGGAAGCGGACATACTGGCCACGCCCACCGGGGCCAATACCCTGTCGGCGGATTTCGTCGGTGATGAGATGTTCGAAGCGCACCCGGACTGCCCGCTGTGCTACGCCGAATACCGCGTGAAAGCGGCGCCGGCGACGCGGCTGATCGATGAGGGCGATGTGCTGGACCTGGGAGACCGGGTCCTGGAGGTGCTGCATACCCCCGGGCATTCACCCGGCGGCATCAGCCTGTGGGAATCGAAGACAGGCACACTCTTCAGCGGCGACATCATCTACGACGGTCCGCTGATCGATAACGCCTACCACTCGAACCTGGATGACTACGCCAAAAGCCTCGCACGGCTGCGCGACCTTCCGGTGCGCACCGTGCATGGTGGTCATTTCCCGAGCTTCTCGGGTGAGCGCCTGCGCGAGTTGGCGGACAACTGGCTCAGGGCTCACGAGTAAGCCGGTTACTCCCTCAAGCGGCGCTGCTCGGCGAGACGGCGCTGCTCTTCGCTACGGATTGGGATGGGTTGCAGGCGCGGTGCTTCGATCAGACCCAGCGCGACACCCAGTTGCCACATCCACGCTTCTAGTCGTTTCTTCATGCTTGACCCCCTTTCCTGGGACTTTGGTCGGGTGGCCCGTGCTTCTTCGGCCACCCTTGTCTGGAGCTTAGTTGCTCCGGGCAAGATCCAAAATACGCTCGCCCAGAAATTTCCTACTGACCTGAATCAAACCGCTGAACGGTATTACGGAGAAGTCCTACAACCGTGCATGACGCTGATCGGTGGCGCGTGATCCTACTGCGCCTGGCGGCCGTCCTGCTGCAGGTCGATCCAGGCACGCAGGTTGGCGCCGAGCATGCCCTTGCGCCACATCAGCCAGGTGGTGGTGCGATTGAATGGCGCGTCCAGTTGGTGAACCCGCACCTCGTCCCGCCCGGGCAGGCTTTCCAGCATCGAACGCGGTACCAGGGCAATGCCGCCGCCGGCGATCACGCAGGCCAGCATGCTGTGGTAGGACTCGATCTCCATGGGCGGCGCCATGGGCACCCGCGAGGCAACGAACCAGCCTTCCAGGCGGCGGCGATAGGAGCAGCTCTGGCGGAAGGCGTAGACCTCCAGCCCGGCCACATCCTGAGCCGACTTCACCGGCCCATGGGCAGCCTCGGTGATCAGCACCATCTCCTCTTCGAACATCGGCAGGCCGTCGAGCTCGGCGAATTCCACCGGGCCGTCTACCAGAGCGGCATCCAGCCGGCCACCGAGCAGGCCTTCCAGCAGCTCGCCACTGGGTGCGGTCTGCACCTGCAGGTTCACCGCGGGCCAAGTGCGGTGGTAGCGCACCAGCATGGGTGGAAGGTGGATGGCGGCGGTGCTGAACATGGACCCAATCACGAAGTCCCCAGCCGGCTCACCGCCACGCAAGGCCGCCTCGGCCTCGGCCTGCAGGGCAAACATGCGCTCGGCGTAACCCAACAGCACCTTGCCCGCCGGAGACAACGTCAGGCGCTGCCGTTCGCGCAGGAACAGCTCGACTCCCAGGGCATCCTCGAGCTGGCGCAAGCGCGTCGAGAGGTTGGACGGGACCCGATGCATACGCGTGGCAGCGCGGGTGATGGAGCCTTCCTCGGCGACGGCCTGGAAGATGCGGAGCTGGCTGAGTTCCATGGCAAACCATTCAATAAAAAAGAACATATACGTTCATTTTTATTCGTTTTTAATGAATACATCCAGCCCCTAGCATGGAAATCCCGATGACCAGCACCGGAGACCCCCCATGCCCACGCTGATCCGACTATTCGCCTGCTTTCTGGCCCTGCTCGTTGCCATGGGAGTTGGCCGCTTTGCCCTCACCCCGCAACTCCCGCACCTGATTGCTGAAGGCCAGGTAAGCCTGACCGGCGCCGGCCTGGTGGCCGCCGCCAACTACCTGGGCTACCTGATCGGCGCACTGGATGCCTTCAATGTCAGGTCGCCGGGCCAGGCTCGCCTGCGTCTGGTGATCGGACTCTGGGCCACTGCGCTGCTGACCCTGGCCTCGGTGCCGGCGGAAGGCCTCTGGCCCCACGTCCTGCTGCGCTTCGCCCTGGGCGTCGCCAGCGCCTGGGTGCTGGTGGTGGTCACCGGCCTCAGCCAGCGTATTGCAGCGGACGCCAATCGGCCTCGCTTGGGCAGCCTGGTATTCGCGGGCCCGGCCTTTGGCGTGATGCTGACCGGCCTGCTGGCCCTGCAGCTGAACCTGCAAGGCCAAGGCTCTGCCGCGCTCTGGCTGGCGTTCGGCGCGCTGGCACTCGTATTGACCCTGCTGACCCAGCCACTGCTGCCCTCACCGACAGCAGCGCCGCAGATGGAAACGCCGGCCCGCGCCCGGCCAAAAGCCTTCTACGCCTTGCTGGTTGCATACGGACTGGTGGGCATGGGCTACATCATCCCGGCCACCTTCCTCTCGCAGATGGCAGCCGCGCGCTTCCACGGACAATGGCAGGCAGACCTGTTCTGGCCGGCCTTCGGCCTGGCGGCAGCGTTGGGCGTAGTGCTGGTCAGCCTGCGTCGGCAGACCCCCGGCGGCACACGGCGCTGGATGGTGGTAGCGCTCTGGCTGCAGGCGCTCGGCACCCTCGCCTGCACCCTGCCGGGCATGCCTGGACTGACCCTGGGCGTGATCCTCAGCGGCGGTCCCTTCCTTGCCGGTATGCAACTGGTGATGCAGTACGCACGGGAACTGGACCCGCACGGCCATTCGCGCAATGTCGGGCTGCTGACCGCCGCCTTCGCCCTTGGGCAACTGCTCGGCCCGCTGCTGGCAGCGGTCAGCAGCCACCTCGGCGGTAGCCTGCAACCGGCACTCTATTTAGCGGGGGCGGGATTGGTGCTGGCGGGGGGATTGATGGCTCGTCCGGGCGCCACCCCTGTAGGGGCGAGTTCATTCGCCAAGCAGGCCGAAACTGAATGGGACCCCGCCCCGTAGGATGCGGTGGAGCGCAGCGATACCCATCGATCAACACTGATGGGTATCGCTGCTCTAGTGGTACGCCGTCCGCACCATCCTGCAAAGGGCCGGCGCTAGGTGCCGGTCTTGACCTTGGTCCAGGTGCGGGTCCGGATGCGCTCCAGCTTCGGCGGCAGCATTTCCACCGAGAACAGCCGGGCCTGCACCTCGGCCGGCGGGTAGACGTTGGGGTTGTCGCGCAGCTCCGCAGAGGTCAACTGATCCGCCGCCTGGTTGGGGTTGGCGTAGGCCACGTGGTCGGAGATGGGCGCCACCACTTCCGGGCGCAGCAGGTAGTTGAGGAAGGCGTGGGCCTGCTCGACGTTCTGCGCATCCTTCGGAATGGCCAGCACATCGAACCAGGCGGCGGTGCCTTCCTTGGGAATGCGGTATTCCACCTTCACCCCGTTGCCGGCCTCACGCGCCCGCGCTGCCGCCTGCATCGCGCCGCCGGACCAGGCCAGCGCCACACAGACTTCGCCATTGGCCAGATCGGTGACGAACTTCGACGAGCTGAAATAGCTGACGTGAGGCCGCAGCTTCGCCAGCAGCTCCTCGGCCTTCTTGTAGTCGTCCGGGTTGTGGCTGTTAGGCGACAGGCCCAGGTAGTGCAGCACTTCCGGGATCACCTCGGTGGGCGAATCGAGGAAGGCAACGCCGCACTGCTTCAACTTGGCCAGGTTGTCCGGGTTGAAGATCAGCTCCCAGGAATCAACCGGGGCGTTCTCCCCCAGTACCGCTTTCACCTTGTCGACGTTGTAGGCGATGCCATTGGTGCCCCACATGTAGGGCATCACGTACTGGTTGCCCGGGTCCTTCGCGGCCAGCACCTTGAGCAGCGCCGGGTTGAGGTTCTTCCAGTTGGGCAGCTTGCTCTTGTCCAGCGGCTGGAACACCCCGGCCTTCATGTAGTTGGGCAGGAAGCTGTCACTGGGCACCACCAGGTCGTAGCCGGAATTGCCGGAAAGCAGCTTGGCCTCCAGCACTTCGTTGCTGTCGTAAACGTCGTACTGGGGCTTGATGCCGCTGTCGGCCTGGAAGTTCTTCAGGGTGTCCGGGCCGATGTAATCGAACCAGTTGTAGATGCGTACCTGGGGCTCGGCGACGGCATTCAACGAAGCGCCCAGCAGGGCCCCCGCCAGCAGGATGCGCGCCTTCATTGCGCAGCTCCTTCATAGCCTTGCAACACGTTCACCGCATTCACGCCGATGGCTTCCACCGCGTAGCCGCCTTCCATGATGAACAGGGTCGGCAGACCGAGGGCGGCGATGCGCTGGCCCATGCGGATGTAGTCGGGCGAGTCCAGCTTGAACTTGGAGATGGGGTCGTCCTTGTAGGTGTCCACGCCCAGGGAGATCACCAGCGCATCCGGCGCGTACGCGGCGATCTTCCGGCAGGCGTCGTCGAGCGCAGCGGACCAGCCGTCCCAGCCGGTGCCATGGGGCAGCGGGTAGTTGTGGTTGAAGCCGGCACCTTCGCCTTCGCCGCGCTCATCGGCATGCCCCAGGTAGTAGGGGTACTCCACCAGCGGGTCGCCGTGGATGGAGGCGAAGAGCACGTCGCTGCGATCGTAGAACAGCTCCTGGGTGCCGTTGCCGTGGTGATAGTCGACGTCGAGGATGGCCACGCGTTTGGCGCCCTGGTCAAGGAAGGCCTGGGTGACGATGGCGGCGTTGTTGAAGAAGCAGTAGCCGCCCATGAAGTCGCTGCCGGCATGGTGGCCCGGCGGACGGCAAAGGGCAAAGGCGGTGTTGGCGCCCTGGCGCATGTGATCCTGGGCGGTCAGCGCCACCTGGGCGGAGCTGTACACGGCCTGCCAGGTGCCGGCAGTGATCGGCGCCTCGGTGTCGAAGCAGTAGTGACCGAGCTGGCCATGCAGCGCGGTGGGGATGGGGCCATCGCGGCGCAGGCGGCGCGCCGGGAAGGTGGTGGGGAGCATGTCGCAGCTATGGCCTTCGGCGGCCCAGCGGTCCCAGGCGCCCTTGAGGAACTCCACATAAGCCGCGCCATGCACGCGCAGGACCGGCCCCAGGCCGAAGTCCTTCGGCTCGATCACTTCACCGATTGCCTGCTGGCGTACCCGCGCCAGCACGGTGTCCGCGCGGCTGGGCATTTCGAAGCAGGGCTGTAGCTTGCCATCGACCAGTTCCGACTGGCCAAAGTGGAGACGGTGATCGTCGCTATAGACGGTCAGCATGGGGAGCACCTCATCGGTCTTGTTATTGATGGGGGATTCTGTGCGGAACCATGGGTGTTTGCGCAGTGGCAGGGACGGCCAATAGGGGATCTAAATGGCCAACATATGTGGCCACAAAACAATCCAGCCATCATCGGATGGATCGGGCGGCACTCCGCGAGCCTGCGAAACCCATGCTGCCGGATTGATGGGTTTCGCTCGCTCTACCCATCCTACCGAAGCAGCGCTCCGAGCCAATCCGAAACATCCGACGCTCCAACCGCATTGCCGTCCTACAAGCCCCTTGGGCAGCATCCGGCCTCGTTGCGACGCTGGTCGCGACCCGGGCTGGAACCCCGGAATGTAGCGCGCAGAAAGCCATGCAGGTCGACTGGGCATCACCTTCAGTCATCTGGCAGTCATGGCGGACTGTGCGAGGCGGGCATTCGCCCGGCCGGTTGCTACACCGGTGGTTCCAACCTTGCACAGTCCGCCACCCTTCTCTGGACCTATCCGGGTGGATGATCAGCGAATCGGGCAGCTACGACCTGCTCCTGCGCCGCTTCTACCACCCGGAAAACCGCAACCTGCGTCACTGGCTGACGCAGGAAGTGGTGCCAGCACTGCGCGCCGCGTAGCCGTACTGTGGGGGCGAATGAATTCGCCCCCACATGGACAAGCGACTCCCCTGCCGCCATTAACCCCGGAAATGACTCGGCGGCTGGCCGCTCCAGCGCTGGAAGGCATGGCGCAGGCTGGCGGTTTCGCTGAAGCCGAGTTCTTCGGCGATGCGGTAGATGGGGATGTCGCCTTTCTGGAGCATTTCCTTGGCACGGGTGAAACGCAGTTCATCGAGCAACTGCTGGTAGCTGGTCTGCTGCTGGGCCAGGTGGCGGCGCAGGCTGCGCGACGAGCAGTTCATCTGCCGCGCCAGCTCTTCCAGCCCCGGCGGGTCCTGTAGTCGGGCGGCAAGCAGGCCGCGCACCCGCTCAAGCCAGGCGCGGCGGGCAGCGAATTCGACGTTCTGCCGGCGACACTGTTCGAGCATTTCCTTGTGGGTCACCGGGTCCGCCAGGGGCAGGCGCCGGGCCAGCCAGGCAGCATCGAAACCGATAGCGCTGTGGGCCGCGCCAAAGGTAACCGGGCAACCGAACCCTTTGGCGTAGGGCCGCGCCATGCCGCTGCTGCTCGGGTAGTCCAGCTGCACCGAGCGCAGCGGCAGAGGCTGGCCCAGCAAGTCTGCAAAGATCACTTTCAGCGAGCCCAGGCACAGCTCGGTATTGAAGGCCCGCAGCGACTCCTCTTCGCCATAGCCGGCGGCAGTCAGCCAGACGGTATCGCCGTCCTGCTCCAGCGCCAGGCGGAAATAGGTGCCCAGCAGCACCGGGTAGTTCAAGCCCACGCGCAGTGCCTCGCCGAAGGTGGGCGCTGAAAGCATCGCGTAACCGAGCAAACCATAGGCGGAAATACGCGTGCGCAGGCCAAGGGTCAGGCCCAGGGCCACGCGCGGCGCCAGGCGCACGGCATTGGCGTAAACCTGCTGCTCCTGCTCGGGGTTGACCAGCTTTTGCAGCTCGACGAGATCCTGCTCGCTGATGCCGCTGCCGGCCAGCACGTCGCACGCGTCGATGCCCTCCTCCTGCAACAGCGCCACGGTCAGCGCCGACATGTGCAGGGAGTTGAGCCAGGTGGCACGGGAGAAGATGTGCTCGACCATGGCCTTTACTGGATGGCCTCGGTGAGTTCCCGTTCCTGTCGCCGATAGGGGAAGACGTCGATGACCTTGCCGGAGCGGATCGCATCCTGCAGGGACTTCCAGTACGCGGCTTCGTAGAGGTCGCCATGCAGCTTGTTGAACAAGCGGCGCTGGCCGAGATCGGCGAAGAGGAAGCGCGGGAATTCCTCGGGGAACACATCGTTGGGCGCCACCGAGTACCAGGGCTCGGCGGACATTTCGTCTTCCGGGTAGCGCGGCGGCGGGATGACGCGGAAGTTCACCTCGGTGAGGTAGCAGATCTCGTCGTAGTCGTAGAACACCACGCGGCCGTGACGGGTAACACCGAAGTTCTTCAGCAACATGTCGCCGGGGAAGATGTTGGCCGCCGCCAGCTGTTTGATCGCCAGGCCGTAGTCGTAGAGCGCCTCGTGCACCTGGGCCTCGCTGGCGCTTTCCAGATAAATGTTCAGCGGCGTCATGCGACGCTCGGTCCAGCAGTGGCGGATCAGCACCACGTCGCCTTCGAGTGCCACGGTGGACGGTGCCACCTCCAGCAACTCGGCCAGGCATTCCGGCTCGAACTTGGATTTGGGGAAGCGGAAGTCGGCGAACTCCTGGGTGTCCGCCATGCGCCCTACCCGGTCGACGGTCTTCACCAGCCGGTACTTCTCGATCACGGTGTTGCGGTCCACCGTCTTGGCGTGGGCAAAGCGGTCCTTGATGATCTTGAACACGGTGTTGAAGCCCGGCAGCGTGAACACGCTCATCACCATGCCACGCACGCCGGGGGCCATGATGAAGCGGTCGTCGGTGTTGGCCAGGTGGTTGATCAGCGCGCGATAGAACTCCGACTTGCCGTGCTTGTAGAAACCGATGGAGGTATACAGCTCGGCAATGTGCTTGCCCGGCAGGATGCGCTTGAGGAAGCCAACGAACTCGGCGGGCACCGCCACGTCCACCATGAAGTAGGACCGGGTGAAGGAGAAGATGATCGACACTTCCGCTTCGTCGGTGATTATGGCGTCGGCCTGGATGCCGCGATCCTCGCGGTGCAACAGCGGGATCACCAGCGGCCACTGTTCGTCGCGGGTGTAGATGCGGCCAACCAGGTAGGCGCCCTTGTTGCGGAACAAGGGTGCTGCGAACAGCTCGATGCGCAACTCCGGGTCCTTGCACACCCAGTCCGGCAGGTGCTCGCGCAGTTGGGTTTCGAGGCGTTCGAGATCACCGGCGCGGTCGTCGTAGGGCACGTCGAAGCGGAAGTCGTCGAGTATCGCCGAGAGCACCGCGTGCAGCCGCCCTTCGGGACGGTAATTGCGAGTCTGGGGCGCGCGCTCATGGGCGCGCAGCGAAGGCCGGGTGGTATGGATGAACATGCAGCCGTCGCTGATCAGGTCATGGCTGAACAGGCTGCAAAACACCGAGTTGTACCAGGTCTCGGACAGTTCATCGTCGAGGCGCACGTCGATCAGACCGATATAGGCGCTCTTCACCAGAGGCCAGAGCTGTACGTCCAGCAACTCATCCAGCGCATAGGCCGCGCGCAGTCGCTCGCTGGTTTCGCTGACCTTCACCTCATACAAGGCAATCCGCTCGGCTGCCGCCTGCTGAGTGGCCTGCCACTGCGCCAGCTCGAAGCGGGCGCGGGCGCCGTCGGTGATCTGGCGGAAATGCTCACGGTAATCGTCGAAGCCTTCGAGAATCAGTCGGGCGATGCCTTCGGCCGGCCATTGCTGCGCCATGTGGGATGTCTCGGCTGCGGAACGGGAAAGGCGAGCTTAGCCAGAAAAAATTGCGGGTTGTAGAGGCCTCTCGCCTTTCTAGGCAATCCCCCGCTCCCGCATGTACCCCTCCAGCATCTCGATGAATACCCGCACTTTGCGGGTACGACGGCGGTGGGCCAGGTAGAGGATATGCACCCAGGGGCCAAAGGCATCCGGCTCGAGAAGGTAGTCGGGCAACAGCCGCACCAGCTCACCTCGCTCCAGGTACGGGGCGGCGCTCCATTGCGGGAGGAACTGCAGACCCTGGCCGCGCAGCGCGCACGCGAGCAGGAAGTCGTAGTTGTCGCTGGCCAGCCTGGGCGCCGGCTGTTGCAGGCGGATACGCTCTTCACCCAGCCGCACCCACCAGAAGTGCCGGTTGAGCAACGGATGGCGGAATACCAGCCAGTCGTGCTGCTCGTAATTTTCCAGGCTTAGGTCCATTCCCTTGCGTTGCAGATAGGCCGGGCTGGCGCAGAGCAGGATGCGGTTCTCCGTCAAGGGCCGGGCAATCAGCCCCGGCAAGTCCGTTGGCCCGTCGCGAAGGGCCAGGTCGTAGCCGCCGTCGATCAGGTCGACGAAGGCGTCGTTCAGGTCCACCTCCAGGCGCACCTGGGGGTGCTCGAGCATGAAGCGACAGCAGACTTCATTGAGAAAGGCCGGCCCGAACGACGGCGGCGCCGTGAGGCGCAGGCTACCGCGCAGCTCGTGCTGCAACTGGTCCACCTCCTCTCCAGCCAATTGCAACTGCATCAGTGCCTGGCGCGCGCCTTCCAGGTAGATGTGCCCAGCTTCTGTGAGCGCCATGCGTCGGGTGGTGCGCTCGAACAGACGGATGCCCAGCTCGCTTTCCAGGTGCCCCACCGCCTTGGTCAGCGCGGAGGGCGTCTTGCCCAATTGCTCGGCGGCACGGCTGAAGCTGCCGTGCTCGGCGGTGGCGACGAACATGGTGAGCGCGCTGAGCTTGTCCATTGATCTATTCCGAATCGGCACAAAAGTTGTGCGAGAACATAGCATTCTGCCGCACGACCGGCTTGGTTAGGCTCTGCGCCAGACCAACAAGAACCGGAAGCAACCCGATGAAAACCTTCGTCCCCACCCTGATGGCCGCCGCACTGGCCTGTTCCTCGATGGAAAGCATGGCGGCTGTCGATCTCATTCTGCATAACGCCAAGGTCTACACCGCCGAACCCGGCCAACCCTTGCAACAGGCTGTTGCAGTCGAGGACGGCAAAGTCCGCGCCGTCGGCAACGACGCCGAGGTGCTGCGACTGAAGGAATCCGGCACCCGGGTAATCGACCTCGACGGCAAGGTGCTGATGCCGGGTTTCGTGGACTCCCATTCCCACGCCGTGATGGGCGGGCTGGAGCTCGCCGCGGCCAACGTCAACACGCAGCTCCTCCCCATGGCGGAGCTGGAGCAGCGGCTGCGCGAGTGGCGCGACAACGGCAAGGCGCGCCATGGCGACATCCTCAGCGTCGGTGGCCTGCCCTCGGCCTACTGGAGCCAGGTTGCGGAGTTCGAGCAACGCTTCAATCAGGGCGAATGGGCCGATGAGCCCATCGTGTTCGTCGGCTGGGACCACCACACCGGCTGGGCCAACCAGGCCATGCTCAAACGGGCCGGTATCAACGCCGAAACCGTGAAAGCCCTCAAGGGCGAACAGTTGGCCACCATCGGCCACCATGAAGACAAACGCCCCAACGGCTTTCTCGCCGATGCAGGCCTCGACCCGGTACTGGCGCAGTTCCCGCAGGCCACCGCCGAGCAACTGCTGGAAGCCGGCCGCGCCGCCCTGCGCTACAACCTCAGCCTGGGCATCACTGCCTGGATGGACCCGGCCGCCAACGCCGCGCCGGGCGAGCCGCTGTTCGACTTCAAGCCCACTGCCCAAACGCTCGGCATCCTCCCGGTGTACAAGGCCATGGCCGAGAAAGGCGAGCTGACCGCCCATGTCGCCGCCCTGCTGGTGGCCCACCCGCGCAGTACCCCGGCCGACCTGGCAACGCTCGACCAAGTGCGCCAGCAGTTCCAGGGGTTGCCCAACCTGACCCTGCCGGGCATCAAGATCTTCGCCGACGGCGTGCCCGAATTCCCCGCGCAGACTGCCGCCCTGCTGGAGCCCTACAAGAACTCGAAAAAGTACGGCGAGTTGCTGATCGACCCGGCGCATTTCGGTGAGATGGTCAGCGCGGCGGATGACCGTGGCTGGCTGGTGCATGTCCATGCCATCGGCGACCGTGCGGTGCGTGAAGCCCTCAATGGCATCGAGCAGGCGCGCAAGGACCGCCAGAGCGGCATCGCCCACTCAGTCACCCACCTGCAGATGGTCAACCCCAAGGAGTTCGCCCGCTTCAAGCCGCTGGATGTCATCGCCTCCATGCAGCTTTACTGGGCCAGCGCCGACGACTCCACCCTGGACCTGGTGCAGCCCTACATCAGCGCCATGGCCTTCCAGTACCAGTACCCCGCCCGCTCTCTGTTGAAAAACGGCGCCACCATTTCCGGCGCCAGCGACTGGCCGGTGACCACGCCCGAACCCTGGAAAGCGATCTACCAGGCCGTCAGCCGCAAGGGGCCGAAAGGCGTGCTGAACCCCGACGAGGAAATCGACCGGGAAACCATGTTCCAGGCCTACACCCTCAACTCCGCCCGCACCATGGGCCTCGAAAAGCAGATCGGCTCCCTCGCCCCCGGCAAACAGGCCGACCTGATCCTGCTGGACCGCGACGTATTCCAGGTAGAGCCCGAAGCCCTGCGTGACACCCGCGTGCTGAAAACCTGGTTCGCCGGCCGCGAAGTCTTCAGCGCCGACCTCTAACCACAAGAAAGTCCCTGCTCCGCGCCCAGCTCCCGCCACCTGCGGGGGCCTGGCGGAGCCTTGCCTGCACCTGCCCGAACAATCACAACAACGGGAACCCCTCGATGAAACGCTTCACCCTCCTCGCCCTTGCCCTGACCCCTTTTGCCTGCCAGGCCGTGCAACTTTCCGACGACCTTTCCCTGCAGGTCGACCTGACCCTGGCCAGCGACTACCGCACCCGCGGCATTTCCCAGACGCAGAACGACCCCGCCGCCCAGGCCGGCGCCACCCTGCTCCACAGCAGCGGGCTGTACGCCGGGGTCTGGACCTCGAACGTCGACTTCGGATTCGGCCTGAAAACCCGCCAGGAAGTGGACTACTACGCCGGCTGGTACTGGCAGGCCACCGACGATGTAAGCCTGGACCTCGGCTACATCAAGTACAGCTACCCGAAGGAAGGGCAGTTCAACCAGAGCGAGGTCTACGCCATCCTCGGCGCCTACGGCTTCAAGCTCGCCGCCCAGTACTCCAACGACGCGAAGAACTTCTTCGGCGAGAAGCAAGACACGCTCTACAGCTACGTCAGCTACGAAACCACCCTGCCCCTGGAGGTGGGCCTGAAACTGCGCTACGGGCGCAACGACTTCAAAGACCCGCTGTTCTGGTCCAACGGCGGCACCAGCTCGGACGACTACCGTGAGTGGGAAGCCAAGCTGACGCGCGACTTCATCGGCGCCACCTGGGGCATCGCCTACGTCGATACCGACCTGTCCCAGTCCGAGTGCGCCAGCTACTACGGCTTCACCGATGTGTGCACGGCAACCTGGGTCGCGAGCGTGAGCAAGCGTTTCTAGTCATCTGTGGGGGCGATTTCAATCGCCAAGCGGACCGCAGGTTCGCCGTAACCCCGATGAAGTCCGGGAGCGGCGATTGGACTTTCCGCGGATATCATCCGGGCTACTGACGATCCGACCTCATCCTGTAAGTCAGGCATTCCGATCGTCACAGGCAGAGCCGATGACTCATGACCACGCCCTAAGGACGTGGTTTCCCACGTTCATATGAATTCGCCCCCACAACAACGAGAAGCCATCCTTCACGCCAGCCCGCGCTGCTCCAGGTAGCGAGCCAGATAGTCGATGAAGGCAAGCACCTTGCCGGTGGCGCGGCGATGGCTGGGGTAGACGGCGAGGATCTGCGGGCCGAAGGCGTCCGGGTCGATCTCGTAGTCAGCCATCAGGCGGACCAGGCGGCCGTCGGCGAAGTAAGGGGCGCCGCTCCAGAGCGGTGCATGGAACAGGCCCGCACCGGCCAGCGCGTTGGCCAGCAGCAGGTCGTAGTTGTCGCTTTCCAGACGTGGTGCTGCAGGCTGCAGGAGACTCAGGCGCTGTCCGTCCTTTTCCACCCACCAGTAGGTCCGGCTCAGCGCCGCGTGGCGGTAGAGCAGCCAGTCGTGCTGGTCGAAGGTTTCCGGGGTGACCGGCAGGGGTTTGCGCGCGAGATAGGCCGGGCTGGCGCACAACGCCAGGCGATTGCGCCCGACCACCTTGGCGATCAACCCCGGCTGATCACCACGGCCTTCGCGCAGGGCCAGGTCATAGCCACTTTCCACCAGATCGACGAACGAGTCGCTGAGGTCCACCCGCAGGCGAATCTGCGGGTACTCGGCGAGGAAGCCGGCGCAGACGTCATCCAGAAAGGCCCGCCCGAACGCCAGTGGCGCGGTGAGCCGCAGATTGCCGTACAGGCCATGCTGCAACTGCCCCACTTCCTCACCCACCTCATGCAGGCGCTGGAGTACCTGGCGCGCGGTTTCCAGGTAGACCCGCCCGGCCTCGGTCAGCACCGTGCGTCGCGTGCTGCGCTCGAACAGCCGCACGCCGAGTTCATCTTCCAGATGGGTAACGGCCTTGGTCAGGGCCGAAGGGGTCTTGCCCAGTTGCTCGGCAGCACGGCTGAAACTGCCGTGTTCCGCCGTGGCAACGAACATGCTGATAGCGCCGAGCTTGTCCATGGTTTTTCCATTCAGGAAAAAGGGTTTTGCGCGATTCGGGCGTTCTGCCAGCCCGGGCCAATCGCTAGTCTCGCTGCCAGATCAATAAAAACAAGGGGTTTACCAATGAAAGGCTTCACGCCCACCCTCCTGGCCGTGGCACTGGCTTTTTCCTCGACGGCGTCCATGGCAGCCGCCGACCTGGTGTTGCTCAACGGCAAGCTGTACACCGCCGACCCGTCCCAACCCGACGCGCAAGCCATGGCGGTGGCTGACGGCAAGGTCCTGAAAGTGGGCACCGACGCCGAGATCAAGGCCCTGGCCGACGCTTCCACCCAGATCATCGACCTGGCCGGCAAGCGCCTGCTGCCGGGCCTGGTGGACACCCACTCCCACGCCATCTTCGGCGGCCTGGAGATGATGTCCGCCAACATGGAGGACGAGGTGGTCGAGCTGGCCGAACTGGAGAAGCGCCTGCGCACCTGGCGCGACGACGGCAGCGCCCGCCACGGCGATGTGCTGAACATCGCCGGCATGAGTTCGGCCTACTGGGGCAAGGCCGAGGAGCTGCGCCAGGTGTTCAACAACGGCGAATGGGCGAAGGTGCCGGTGGTGTTCAGTGGCAGCGACCACCACACCGGCTGGGCCAACCAGGCCATGCTGGAGCGTGCCGGTATCGACGCGAAGCTGGTCGCCTCCCTGCCGGAAGCCGAGCGCGGCACCCTGGGCGTGAGCAAGGACGGCCAGCCCAACGGCTTTGCCGTGGACGCCGGCTGGGACCGCCTGGCTGCAGTGATACCAGCCGCCAGCGCCGACGAGTTGCTGCGCGCTGGCGAATCGGCGGTGAAGTTCAACAACAGCCAGGGCATCACTGCCTGGATGGACCCGGCCGCCAACGCTGCGCCGGGTGAGGCGGTATTCGCCCTCAAGCCCACGGAAAAGACGGTGGGTGTGTTGCCGGTGTACAAGGCCCTGGCCAACAAAGGCGAGCTGAACGCCCACGTCGCCGCACTGCTGGTGGCCAACCCGAAGAGCCGCCCCGCCGACCTCGAAACACTGGACAAGGTGCGCCAGCAGTTCCAGGGCATCCCCAACCTCAGCCTGCCGGGCATCAAGGTCTTCGCCGATGGCGTGCTGGAGTATCCAGCCCAGAGCGCGGCGCTGATCGACCCGTACAACAACTCGCAAAAGCGCGGCGAACTGCTGATCGACCCGGCGCACTTCGGTGAGCTGGTGAGCGCCGCCGACGCCCGTGGCTGGCTGGTGCATATCCACGCCATTGGCGACCGCGCGGTGCGCGAGTCCCTCAACGGTATCGAACAGGCACGCAAGGACCGGCAGAGCGGCATCGCCCACTCCATCACCCACCTGCAACTGGTGAACCCCGAGGAGTTCGCGCGCTTCAAGCCGCTTGACGTGACGGCCTCGATGCAACTGCTCTGGGCCTCCGGCGACGACTACACGCTGGACCTGGTCAAGCCCTACGTCAGCGCCTTCGCCTTCCGCTACCAGTACCCGGCCCACTCGCTGCTGAGCCAGGGCGCCACCATCGCCGGCGCCAGTGACTGGCCGGTGTCGTCGCCCAACCCGTGGCTGGCGATCTACCAGGCCGTAAGCCGTGATGGTCCCAAAGGCGTACTGAATGCCGACGAGCGCATCGACCGGGAAACCATGCTCCAGGCCTACACCCTGAATGCCGCCCGCACCATCGGCCTGGACAAGCAGATCGGCTCCCTCACCCCCGGCAAGCAGGCCGACTTCATCCTGCTCGACCGCGATGTGCTCAGTGTGCCCGACAAGGACCTGGCCGAAACTCGCGTTCTCAAGACCTGGTTCGCCGGTCGCGAAGTCTTCAGCGCCGACCGCTAAGCACAAGAAACCTCTGCTCCACGCTCAGCTCCCGCCGCATGGCGGGGGCCGGGCGGAGCCTTGCCCGCATCTGCCATAACAACCACAACAACGGGACACCCCATGCGCCGCATCACGCTCCTCGCCCTGACCCTGGCTCCCTTCGCCTGCCAGGCCGTGCAACTGACCGACGATTTCGCCTTGCAGGTCGACCTGACCCTGGCCAGCGACTACCGCACCCGCGGCATTTCCCAGACCCAGAACGACCCGGCCGCCCAAGGTGGCGCCACCCTGCTCCACAGCAGCGGCCTGTACGCCGGCGCCTGGACCTCGAACGTGGATTTCGGCTTCGGCCTCAAGACCCGCCAGGAGGTGGACTACTACGCCGGCTGGTACTGGCAGGCCACCGACGATGTGAACCTGGACCTGGGCTACATCAAATACAGCTACCCGAAGGAAAGCCAATTCAACATGAGCGAGGTGTACGCCATCCTCGGCGCTTATGGCTTCCAGGCGGGTGCGTATTACTCCAGCGACGCATCCACCGTGTTTGGCGAAGACCAGGATTCTCTTTATACCTACGTCGGCTATCAGACCACCCTGCCGCTGGAAGTCGGCCTGGAACTGCGCTACGGGCGCGTGGACTTCAAGGACCCGATGTTCTGGTCCAACAATGGCACCAGCTCCGACGACTACCGCGAGTGGCAAGCCAAGCTGACCCGCGACTTCATCGGCGCCACCTGGGGCATCGCCTACGTCGACACCGACCTGTCCGAGTCCGAGTGCGCCAGCAACTACGGCTTCACCGACGTCTGCACGGCGACCTGGGTGGCCAGCGTGAGCAAGAGTTTCTGATGGCTCTTGTGGGGGCGAATTCATTCGCCATGCAGGTCGAAGACCTGCCCAGGAAGCATCCATGGGGCAGCTACGCGGCCCTTGGCGAATGAATTCGCTAAGTCTGCGTTAGCTGTTGCACGAGATGTACCATCGGGCCAAGAGCCTTGTAGGAGCTGGCTTGCCAGCGAAACGGGGCTATTCGCTGGCAAGCCAGCTCCTACGGGCAATACGGCTTCTAGCAACACGTAATGCAGACAGAGCCATCGATTCCGCCACAGCCAAACTGTTCCGCCAATTTGAAAGCAAGTTGTGGATTGCGCCGCCGTTCGCGGCGGCGCATCGTGCCGGCTCCGCTGCCTGGAGCCCGCCATGAAACCCGCCGACCTCATCCGCCTGCTGAGCCTTGCCGCTATCTGGGGCGCCAGCTTCCTGTTCATCCGTATGCTGGTGCCGGACATCGGTGCACTGCCAACGGCCTTCCTGCGGGTTCTGCTCTCGGCTATCGGCCTGGCGGTGATTCTTGCGGTGCTGCGCAGCAACTGGGACTTTCGCGGCAAGCTGGGAAAGACGATGGTAATCGGCATCGTCAGCTCCGGGGTTCCGGCCGCCATGTACGCCCTGGCGGCGCAGGTTCTTCCGGCCGGTTACTCCGCCATTTTCAATGCCACCACGCCGCTGATGGGTGTGCTGATCGGCGCGCTGTTCTTCACCGAGAAACTCACAGGCGCCAAGGCCGCTGGCGTGCTCATGGGCCTGGCCGGGGTGGCGGTGCTGACCCGCACCGGGCCGGTGGCCTTCGACGCTCAATTGCTTTGGGGCGCGGCAGCCTGCCTGGTGGCCACCACCTGCTATGGCTTCGCCGGCTTCATGACCAAGCGCTGGATCACCGAGGCCGGCGGCATGGACAGCGGCATGGTGGCCCTCGGCTGCCAGATCGGCGCCACGCTCTGCCTGGTGCCAGCATTCGCCTGGGAAGCCCCGAACATGCCGCTGGAACCCCTGCTACACCCCACGACCTGGCTGGCCCTGGCGGCTCTGGGCTTTGTCTGCACCTCGTTCGCCTACATCCTCTACTTCCGCCTGATCGCCAACGTCGGGCCGGTGAAGACCATGACCGTGACATTCCTGATCCCGCCCTTCGGCGTGTTCTGGGGTGTGTTGCTGCTCGATGAATCGGTGTCGATGGCGCACCTGCAAGGCGGCGTGCTCATCGCCCTGGCGCTGTGGCTGGTGCTCAAGCCGGCGGCGGTGCCGGCTGCAGCAAAATCGGCGGGGTAACCGCAGTGCGCTTCTCTGTGGGGGCGAATTCATTCGCCAGGGAGCACACCGTGCTCCACCGAATCCCCCAGGGGCGGACTTTCGGCCCGCATGGCGAATGAATTCGCCCCTTCTATGAAGATCTCGGTGTCAAGGCCTGTTCCTCCGATTCATGACTCGGGGTACGCATCAAGGCAGCGGGGCATGCTGCTCGTGAGACCTGGCGTCTCACCACCTTCTATCCGCTGGTCACGAGGACCAACACGATCCTGCTTGCGCGTTGCGCTCAGGCATACCCCTTTGCACCACACCCTTTCTACAAGATCGGTCATCGCGCTGATGACCCGGGCGAATTACGGGCGTGTTGACTGCGTCACTCTTTCGTCGCGG
>NZ_AUIE01000042.1 GCF_000423545.1 Metapseudomonas resinovorans DSM 21078 | reverse complement strand
GCCGTGCCCTGACACCACCACTCAGCCAGCGAGCCGCGACGAAAGAGTGACGCAGTCAACACGCCCGTAATTCGCCCGGGTCATCAGCGCGATGACCGATCTTGTAGAAAGGGTGTGGTGCAAAGGGGTATGCCTGAGCGCAACGCGCAAGCAGGATCGTGTTGGTCCTCGTGACCAGCGGATAGAAGGTGGTGAGACGCCAGGTCTCACGAGCAGCATGCCCCGCTGCCTTGATGCGTACCCCGAGTCATGAATCGGAGGAACAGGCCTTGACACCGAGATCTTCATAGAAGGGGCGAATTCATTCGCCAACCGGTCCGCAGGGCCGGCCCGGTTTTCCCCGGGGACGCTTCGCATCCCTCGGCGAATGAATTCGCCCCCACATCCAGCAGCTCTTATCTCCGAGCTCATCCCACAACAAGAAGGAACACTCATGACTCGTGAAGCATTCCCCGAAGGCGTCGCCCTGGTAGTGGGCGGCAGTGGTGGCATGGGCCAGGCAATCTGCGAGCGCCTGGCCGAGGCCGGAAGCGATGTCGTGCTCACCTATCACCGCAACGCCGAACGCGCCGAAGCTGTGGTGGCCGCGGTGCGTGAACGCGGGCGCAATGCACAAGCGCTGCAACTGACCCTCGGCGACGAGGCTTCCGTCACCGCCAGCCTGCAGCAGCTCACGGAAGGACGGCGTATCCATACCCTGGTGGTGGCATCGGGGTCGGACATTGCCCAGCCGAGGATCAGCGAACTGAACCTGGCGCAATGGAAGCGGGTGATCGATGCCGACCTCAACGGCTTCCTCAACCTCGTGCTCGGCGTGTTGCCGCACATGCGCGCCCATGGCGGCGGCTCCATCGTGCACATCAGCTCGGCCGGGCTGTTCCGCTGGCCGGAGGGCGACGTGCTGTCGGTGGCGCCCAAGGCGGCCATCGAGTCGTTGCTCCAGGGCATCGCCAAGGAGGAGGGGCGTTTCGGTATCCGCGCCAACAGCGTGGCCATCGGCGTGATCGATGCCGGCATCTTCCATCGCCTCTGGGCTGACGGCACCTTCGATGAGCAGTGGCGTGATGCCGTGCAGGCCAAGCTCTGCCTCAAACGCTGGGGCCAGGCTGAGGAAGTGGCCGAAGCTGTGGCCTTCCTCGCCTCCAGCCGTGCGGGGTACACCACTGGGCAGGTGCTGGCGGTGGATGGGGGATATGGGGTTTAGCCAGGGGGCGCAGTTCGAGGAGTGCAGCAGCGGCTGCACTTCTCAGGAAGCCGGGCGCAATCGTTGCCACAAAAAAGCCCCCAACCGGGGGCTTCTCCTTCAATCACTCACACCTCAAGGCTTGACGCCATGCAGCATCAGCTTCGCCTGGGCTTGCACCAATGGCGAGGCGGTGTAGTTGCCGTCGATCGGGGTGATCACTGCCTTGCCCAGCGATAGCTGATAGGCGTCGCCCTGCTTCTGTTCGGCCGTCGGCGCTGACGGCGCGACGAGGTTCATCCGCACCACACCGTCGGCACCCTGCTGCGGGGCGAAGACTACGCTGCCCCAATCGCCGATGGGCGCAAAGGCCACGCCCGTTACCTGGCCAGCTTCCAGCGCCGGGTAGTTGATGTTCAGCCCGGTGATGCCCGGCAGGCCGATCACGTTGGTTTCGCAGTAAGCCTTGGCCTTGCCGCGGCTCTTCTGGCACAGGCGCTTGGCTTCGGCGCCGATGGCGGCCGCACGGTTGATCACGCGGACGGCGAAGCGCGCCGTGTCGTCCATCGCATTGAGGGTCTTGAGGTAGCCGGCCTGCTGGTCCTGGGCGATCAACTGGAGGTCGATGGCGGTGGATACGGCCACCGCCGGCACGCCCTTGAACATGGCGCGAACAGCGGCGTTGACGGTGCCCGACATCTGCGTCAGCGGGCCGACGTTGTCACCGAAGTTGGTGCCGGAGACCACCAGGTCCGGGCGGCTGTCCTTCAGCAGCAGGTCGAGACCGACGTTCACCGCATCCACCGGAGTTCCGATGGCCGATGTCTTGCCGGCCGGCGGTGTGTAACCCGCAGGGGCACCGACGCAGTACTTGTCCTGGGCCAGTTGGGTGATGGCGACGGCCTGGCCGGGCACTACCACGCTGGCGGCGCCGATGCCGCTGCTGTCATTTTGCGGGCCTACCAGTGTCACCTGATGACCGGCAGCGATCAGTGCCTGGTAGACGGCATCGATGCCCGGTGCGCGGCAGCCGTCATCGTTGGTCAGGAGGATGTTAAGGGCGTTGGCCTGCAGCGACAGGCCGAGGGCGGTCAGGCTGATGCCGACGCTCAACAGCTTTTTCATTGTTGTTCCTCGTGAGGTGGGGTTGGTCAGGAAGCTGACCTTATGGTCAATTTGTTTCAGGTTTTCGAGGTGGCTGTTGCAACTGCTACCAGGAGGCGGGGCCATTGCGGCTTCCGCCTCGCGGCATGCTCGGGATCAGCGGCCCTGCTTGCGCAGGCTCGCGACGGTGAAGTTGCTGGAGTCGAAGTCGCTGGCGTTGAGCTTCGGGGCGTCCTGGTCGTTGATCAGGCGGTCGGCCAGGTAGGACCCGGCGATCAGATCGTGGTAGACGGCGACGCGGGCGTGAAAGCCTTGCAGCTCGTAGGCGTAGATCGAGGCCTGCATGTTGGTTCGCCAGAGCTGGCCCTTGCCGTCGTAGTTGTCAGCCAGGGCGGCGGCCCAGGTGTCTTCGTCCAGGTACATCACGCGCTTGCCGTAGACGTGGCGCTTGCCGGGCTTGAGGGTGGCTTCCAGCACCCAGACGCGGTGCTTCTCGTAGCGCATGTACTCGGGGTTGATGTGGCCGCTGGTGGCCAGCAACTGGTCGAGCTTCACCGACGGGTCGTCGAGCCGGTAGTTGTTGTAGGGGATGTACAGCTCCTTCTTGCCTACCAGCTTCCAGTCGTAGCGGTCGGGTGCGCCGTTGAACAGGCGGTCCTCGTCCATCACGCGGAAACCGCCGGCGCCGTACGGCGTGTCGTAGGCCACGGTGGGGGCACGGCGCACGCGACGGTTGCCGGGCAGGTACTGCCAGCTCTGGCGCGGCTGGGCCAGTGGGTCAGTGAACTCGTTGCCGAGGAAGATCTCGCCACGCTTCCGGGTGGGCTCCATGGTGGTGATCATGAAGTGCGCCTGGATGCCGTTGAAGGCCTCCGCGTTGCCGCTAGGGTCGGTCCAGGGCGAGAGGATCTTGTAGTTCACCAGTTCGAACTGGCGATTTCCGTTGGCCAGGGTCAGGGCCATCTTGTAGGTGGCGTCCTCTTTCCAGGCCACGGTGTGGAGGTTGTGGTTCCACATCAGCTCGTAGCCGTTCTTCGGGATGGGGAAGGGGGCGCCGCCGTAGGCATTGGCCACGCCGTTGCCATCGTTGACCAGCTCGGCGTTGAGCGCGTTCTGCTTGATGGCATCTTCCACCCACTGGCCATACCGGAAGTCCCGGTGGCTGGGGTAGATCGGCATGGTGAAACTCTGTGGATAGCGCTGGAACAGCGCCTTCTGGCCGTCGGACAACTGGTCGGCGTACTGCGCCATGTTCTCGGCAGTGATGACGAACAGCGGCTTCTCGCCGGCGTAGGGATCGGGGTGTTTGTTGCCGCTGCCGGCGAACTGGACCTGCGGCGGTGCGCCGCGCCACTTGCCGCTCCAGGCGGGAATGCTGCCGTCGGCGTTGCCGGCTTTCTCGGCGCCGGTGGGGGTGAGTTCCTGGCCCAGGCGCGCGGCTTCTTCGGGGCTGACTTTGGCCAGGGCGGGAGCGCTGGCGATGCTGGCGGCAAGCAGGGCGCCCAGCAGGGGCGAGGGGTATCTCGAGAACATGTTCAAGGTTTCCGTGAGGGGTCCAGGGAAAGCCCTGGCCCCGCCGCCTTGCGCGGACGGGTGCCAGGGCGGCGCTTGGGCTATTTGCCCAGCTTGCGGAGGTTGCCGGCGGTGAAGTAGCTGGCGTCGAAGGCGGCGTCGTTCAGTCGGGCCGGGGCCAGGCCGTTGACCAGACGGTCGGCCAGGTAGGAGCCGGCGATCAGGTCCTGGTAAATCGCGACGCGGGCGTGGAAGGCCTGGATCTCATAGGCGTAGACCGAGGTCTGGGTATTGGTACGCCAGAGTTGCCCCTTGCCGTCGTAGTTGTCGCCCAGGGCGGCGGCCCAGCTGTCCTCGTCGAGGTAGAACACGCGCTTGCCGTAGACGTGGCGCTTGCCGGGCTTGAGGGTGGCTTCCAGCACCCAGACGCGGTGCAGTTCGAAGCGCACCTTGTCGAGGTTGATGTGGCCGGTACCGGAGGTCAGCTCGCTGGCGGGCATGTCCGGGTCGTCCAGGGCGTAGTTGTTGTAGGGGATGTACAGCTCCTTCTTGCCCACCAGTTTCCAGTCGTAGCGGTCGGGGGCGCCGTTGAACAGGCGGTCCTCGTCCATCACGCGGAAGCCGCCGGCGCCGTAGGGCGTGTCGTAGCCGACGGTGGGCGCACGGCGCACGCGGCGGTTGCCGGGCAGGTACTGCCAGGCCTGGCGGGGCTTGGCCAGCGGGTCGGTGAAGTCGCAGCTGAGGATGATCTCGCCCTTCTTCCGCGCCGGCTCCTGGGTGCTGATCATGGCGCAGGCCTGGGTACCGTCGAAATTGTCGACCGAGCCCTTGGGGTCATCCCAGAGGGAGAGGATCTGGTAGCCGACCTTCTCTTCCACCCGACTGTTGTTGGCCAGCACCAGGGCCATCTGGTAGGTGGCCTCTTCCTTCCAGGCGCGAGCCGGCAGGTTCTGGTTCCACATCAACTCGTAGCCGTTTTTCGGAATGGGGAAGGGAGAACCGCCGAAGGCGTTGGCCACGCCGTTGCCATCACTCACCAGCTCGGCGTTGAGGGCGTTGTACTTGATGTTGGCTTCCACCACGGGCGAGAAGCGGAAGTCGCGATGGCTGGGGTAGACCACTATCCGGTAGGTATTCGGGTAGCGCTTGAACAGGGCCAATTGGCCGTCGGAAAGCTTGTCCTTGTATTGCTCGACGTTGGCTGCGGTGATGGTGAACAGCGGCTTCTCGTCGGCATAGGGATCGGGGCGCTTGCTGCCGGTTCCGTCGTACTTCACATGGGGCGGGGCGCCCAGCCATTTGCCGCTCCATGCCGGAATGCTGCCATCGGCGTTGCCGGCCATCTCGGCACCCATGGGCGTCAGGTCCTGGCCCAGGCGGGCGGCTTCTTCGGGGCTGACCTTGGCCAGCACCGAAGTGCTGGCCAGGCTGGCGGCGAAGAGGGCGATGAGGAGCGGTTTGTTGTTCTGCGCTTGCATCTCGTCTCTCCTGCTGCGGTGGATCAGAAGCTGTATTTGGCGCTGAGACCGAAGTTGTCGCGGTCGGCCAGAGGGGTGTCGCCGGCATCACCCAGGAAGGCGTTGTAGCGGGCCTCGATGGTGAAGTTGTTGAGGTAGCGCCAGGTGGTGCCGATGCCGAGGCGGTCGTCGCCTTCACCCATGCCGAAGCTGCCGGCCAGGGAAGAGTTGCCGCCGAGGGACTGGCTGTAGATCAGCGGGATGGTCAGGTCCCAGCCTTCGAAGAGGTTCAGGTAGTCCAGCGACAGGTTGAGGGTGTAGCCCCAGGCGCTCTTGTCGTTGTAGAGCTTGTCGGTGTTGTTGGTGGTCATGGGGAAGAAGCCACCCACGCCATCTGGAACGAACACGTTGAAGCTGGGTGCGCGGTCGTTGTCGAGCACCTCGTTGTAGCCAACCTCGCCGGTCAGGGTGGTGTTGTCGGCGATCGGCAGGTTGCCGAACGCGTGGATGAAGGACACCTGCGCCTGCATGGTCTTGGCGCGCACCGCATGCGGGGTCAGGCCGGTATCCACCAGTACGGGCTGGCCGTCGCGATAGCTCACTTCGCCGCTGACGTTGGTTTCGCCGAGTACGGTGGAGAAGCTCGCGCCGTAGAGGTCGATGTCGTCGAAGTAGCGGACCTGGTAGTTGCCGGCGTTCCAGTTGGTGAGGAAGTCGAGCGTTGGCGCCTTGTCGTGGAAACGCACGTAGTAGAGGCCGAACTCGGTGTTGTTCAGCGACTCGGCCACATAGGTCATGGCCAGGCCGTACTGGCCGCTGTCGCCGGGTTTGTCGTCCTTCAGGCGGCGGGTCATGCCGAAGGCATCGGTGAAGCCGCCTTCGTCCATCTGGTCGGTGACCGAGAAGAAGCTACCGACGCCGTCGATCTCGGTTTTCTCCCATTCGTACTGGTAGTACGCCTGCAGGCCGAGGTTGTCGGTGACGCTGATCTGGCCGAACACCTGGCCCACCGGCAGGAAGATTTCCTTCACCTCGACGCCGGGGGTGTTCACCTTGGTGCCATCGGCCGGGCTCATGGCCGAGGAGATGCCGTTGGCGATGAACAGGCTCTCGCCCCAGCTCACGACCTGGTCACCCACCCGCAGGTTGAGGTCGTGTCCGCCCATGTCCCAGGCGCCATACACATAGGAGTCGAGCAGGCGGATGTCCTTGCCGTGCTGGTCGATGGTGTCCTGCGGGAAGTGATTGGCCTGGGAGCAACCGCCACCGGCGAAGCAGTTGGAGGTGCCGGTGCCGTTGTCATTGCTGCGGTTGTAGACGTCGTCGTAGAAGCCGCTGGCGCGCATGAACAGACCGAAGTCCTGGCGCCAGTTGAAGTTGGCTTCGGTGAGGAAGCTGGCGCGGTTGGTGATCAGGCTGCCCTTGTCGAAGGCGTTGTTGCCGTCGTCGATGTTGGCGATGGCCGGATTCGGGGAGCCGTTGGACAGCGCGTGGTCCCGCGATTCGGTGCGCCAGGCCAGTGCGTAGGTGAGGGTGGTGTCCCAGGAAATCTTCAGATCATCGTTGGGCTGGAATGCCAGCGCGTGGCTCAGCCCTGCGTGGCTGAGCGCCAGACCCACGCAAGCAGTACGGATCGCAAGGTGAAGCGGCTGAAGGGAGTGGCCTTTTTTTGTTCTTATCATGTTGTCGCTCTCGGCTTGGCTGGGCACAGCTCGGTCTGCCAGGCCCAAGGTTGAGTTGAGTGTGGCGGCCTGACTATGTGGTCACGGATGCAGGGCAACATCGTCCGAAAAGACTAAGCGGCTTGTGCGATTCGCAGTCCCGTGGCCGCTAGTCCCAACGGACGATGTTGGCGCCAGGTGGGCTGCCGAGAATCCGGCTGGATTGCGCAAACAGAACAACAAGGGAGTTACCCGATGAGCGCGAACAGCCCGCAGTGGGATGACAGTTGCGACGTATTGGTGGTGGGTTCGGGAGCCGGCGCCATGACCGCCGCGCTGCGTGCCCATGACCTTGGTTCGAAGGTGCTGGTGGTGGAGAAGAGCGACCGCTACGGCGGCACGTCCGCCATTTCCGGCGGCGGTATCTGGATTCCCTGCAACCACCGCATCGCGGCCCTGGGTGGGCAGGACTCGGCCGAGGAAGCCATTGCCTACATCCACGCGGTGACCCACGGCGAAATCGACGACGGTCGCATCGAGGCCTACGTGGAGCAGGGCCACGTGGTGGTGCGCTACCTCGAAGAGCGCTCCCGCGTGCGCTTCGAGGCCCAGCCGCGTTATGCCGACTACTACCCGGAAGTGCCCGGCGGCAAGCCCGGCTTCCGCTCCATGGACCCGCTGCCCTTCGACGCCCGGGAGCTGGGTGACGAATTTGCCCGCATGCGCGAGCCGTCTCCCGGCACCCTGATGATGGGCCGCATGGGCATGACCATGAAGGAAGCCCAGGTGTTGCTTTGCCGCGGTCCGGGCTGGTTCGGCCTGACCCTGAAGATCTTCTGGCGCTACTGGCGCGACCTGGCGGGCCGCCTGCGTTCCAGGCGCGACCGTTTTCTCACCCTGGGCAATGCCCTGGTCGCCGCGTTGCGCTGTTCCCTGCTCGACCGCCAGGTGCCGGTGTGGCTGGACTGCCGGCTGGAACGCCTGATCGAGGAAGAGGGGCGGGTAGTCGGTGCCGAGTTGGTTCGCGCCGGCCGTCTCCTGCGGGTTCGCGCCCAGCACGGGGTGGTACTGGGCGCCGGTGGCTTTGAGCGCAACCAGGTCATGCGCAGCCAGTACCACGCACAACCCTCACGCAGCGACTGGAGTGCCACGCCGCCCTACAACACGGGCGATGCCATCCGCGCCGGCCAGGCGCTGGGTGCCGCCACCGCGCTGATGGACCACAGCTGGTGGGCGCCGACTACCCATGTCGAGGGTGAGGAGAAGCAGCGTGCACTGTTCGTCGAGCGCACCCTGCCTGGCTGCGTCATGGTGAATTCGGCGGGGCAGCGCTTCGTCAACGAAGCGGCGCCCTACACCGACATCGTCTACGCCATGTACGAGAACAACCGCGAGGGGGCTACCAGCGTGCCTTGCTGGCTGGTCTTCGATGCCGAGTTCCGCCGCAAGTACCCCTGTGGTGCGCTGCTGCCCGGCTACGCCATGCCCGACAGCCGTTTGCCCAGGCACCTGCACAGCTACTTCCACAAGGCCGACAGCCTGCACGAACTGGCGGAAAAGACCGGTATCGACGCTATGGGCCTGCTGCGCACCATCGACCGCTTCAACCCGATGGCCGAGGCGGGCAAGGACCTCGATTTCCACAAGGGCGATTCACTCTTCGACCGCTACTACGGCGACCCGACGGTGACCCCCAATCCCTGCCTGGCGCCGCTGTTGAAGGCACCGTTCTATGCGGTGAAGGTGGATGCCGGTGACATCGGCACCAAGGGCGGTCTGCTCACCGATGTGCATGCCCGCGTGCTGCGCGAGGACCGCACGCCCATTGACGGGCTCTACGCCATTGGCAACAGCGCCGCCTCGATGATGGGCCGGACCTATCCCGGTGCCGGCTCGACCATTGGTCCGGCGATGGTCTTCGGCTTCCTGGCGGCCAACCACATTCACAGCGCCGAGCAGGACCTGCCGCAAACGGCCCCCATCGCGCGCCAGGCCTGAGCCCGTCCTGGAAATCGCCGGTAACGGCTTCAACCTCTGAACCACCAGCTTTGGCTGACTGCAGCAAGGAACCCTCATATGAACGTGAACAACACTCCCGTTGCCGTGGTGACCGGCGCCAGTCGTGGTGTCGGCAAGGGCATCGCCATCGCCTTGGGCGCGGCGGGCATGACCGTCTACCTGAGTGGCCGTTCGGCCACCCAGAGCAACAGCCAATTGCGCGGCCAGACCCTGCCGGGCAGCCTGGCGGATACCGCCGAGGCTGTCACCCGCGCCGGCGGCAAGGGCATCGCGGTGCCCTGCGATCACCGTGACGATGCGCAGGTGCGCGAGCTCTTCGCCCGCGTCGAGCGCGAGCAGGGGCGTCTCGACCTGCTGGTGAACAACGCCGCCTTCCTCCACGAGAACCTGATCGATCCCGGTCCCTTCTGGGAGAAGCCCCTGGAGATGGTGGACATACTCGACGTCGGCCTGCGCTCGGCCTATGTCGCGAGCTACCACGCGGCGCCGCTGCTGGTGCGCAACGGCCGGGGGCTGATCGCCTTCGTGTCTTCCTACGGTGCCGGTTGCTACATGCACGGGCCCGCCTATGGGGCGCAGAAGGCGGGCTGCGACAAGTTCGCCGCGGACATGGCAGTGGATCTGGAAGGCACGGGCGTCGCTGCGCTGTCGCTCTGGCTGGGGCCGCAGCGTACCGAGCGTACCGCCATCGCCGGCGCCGAACGCGCCGAGCAGTACGAGGCCTTCATGGCCATGGCGGAAACCCCGGAGTTCAATGGCCGGGTCATCCACGCGCTGCTGAACGATCCGAACCTCCAGGCACTGAGCGGGCAGACCCTGGTCACTGCGGAGCTGGCCCTGGGCTATGGCATCAGCGAGGCCGAGGGCCGTCAGCCGCCGTCCTACCGCGAGATGCTCGGCTCGCCACGCACGCAGCACCCCGCGCGGGTCATTTGATCGGCCGATGGCACAAGGAAAGAGGCCCGCAATCGCGGGCCTCTTTCTGTGCTTAGCCTTCGCCTCCCTCAGCCCCAGTAAGCCTGGCCGCCGTCCAGCGGAATGGTGGCACCGGTCAGGTAGCGGGCGTTGTCGCTGACGAGGAAGGCCACGGTGCGGCCGATATCCTGTTCGCAGTCGCCGACCCGGCGCAGCGGAATGCTGCTGAAGTAGGCTTCGGCCTCTTCCGGGTTGGCTTCGATCCAGCCGCGCAGCCCGGGTGACAGGGCGTGGGGGGCGATGACGTTGACGCGGATGCCGTCCACGCCCCATTCGCAGGCGGCGCCACGGCTGAGCGAGCGGATCGCTTCCTTGGTGGCGGCGTAGTGGCCGTAACCGGAGGCGTCCCAGCGCACGGCGGCGGCGGAGGCCAGGTTGACCACCGCGCCATCGCCCTTGAGGTGCGGGTAGCAGGCGCGCATCAGGCGCAGGGTGGCCATTGGTCCGGAGTCGATACCCTGCATGAAGGCTTCGTCACTGACGTCGAGGATGCGGCCCAGCGGCACGATGTGCGCGTTGTTGACCAGGATGTTCAGACCGCCGAAGGCCTCCACCACCTTTGCGACGCAGCGGTCTATGTCCGCCTGGCTTATCACGTCGCACTCCACGGCCAGGGCCTGACCGCCACGGCGACGGATCTCCGTGCAGGTCTCTTCCAGAGTGGCGAGGGTGCGGCCGGCGACGGCCACCCGGGCACCTTCGGCTGCGAGCGCGTAGGCGATGCCCTGGCCGACACCCTGGCCGCCACCGGTGACCAGCGCCACCTTGCCTTGCAACATGTTCATCGGGGTTGATTCCTTCATGGCTGGGTGGCTCCGGCGGCGATTCCGGAGATCAGTTGCGCGTTGTCGATGCGCAGCTCGGCACCGTTGACGAAGCGCGATTCGTCCGAGGCGAGGAACAGCACCAGGTTGGCCACATCCTCGGGCATGCACATGCGCGCCATGGGGTTGTCGGCGATGCCCAGCGCCACGGGATCGAGGCCGGGTACCAGGGCCTGGGTCATGGGTGTCCAGATGCCATCCGGGTGGATCGAGTTGCAGCGGATGCGATAGCCGCTGCTCTTGCAGTGCACCGCCACGCTGCGGGTCAGTGCGGTGACCGCGCCCTTGGAGGCGCTGTAGGCACACATGGGGGGCAGGCCGCCGAGGGCGGCAATCGAGGACATCATGATGATCGAGCCGCCGCTGGCATTCTGCTTCATCGCCTCGATGGCGTACTTGCAGCCGAGGAAGTAGCCGTCGGCGTTCACCCGCAGCACGTTGCGCCACTGCTGCAGGCTGGCCTGCTCGATGCTACCCAGGGGGCAGATGGCGGCGTTGTTGACCAGCACGTCCAGGCGGCCAAAGCGCTCCAGGGTTTGGGTGATGGCACGCTGCCAGTGCTCTTCTTCGGCGACATCCAGCTCGACGAACAGGGCGTTGGCGCCGATCTCGGCGGCCAGGGCCTGGCCACCCTCGCGGTCGATGTCCGCCAGCACCACACGGGCGCCTTCGGCGGCCAGCAGCAGGGCGTCGGCCTTGCCGACTCCGCTGGCGGCACCTGTGATCAGGACCACCTTGTCTTCCACGCGTTTCATTCAGGACTCCTCATGCTGGCCTGGCCGGCCAGGGCATCCGCAGGGCGACCGCGCCATGCAGGGTCACCACCGGGTCGTCCAGGCGGGGATTGCGGCACAGTTCGTTGCCGCCTTCGATGGCCAGGTTCTGGCCGGTGATTCGCACGGTCTTGCCGTTGAAACTGAAACCGGGCCCCTCCGGCACGGCGTCCGGGCTGAACAGACGGGCCAGGGCTTGCTGGCGCCGTTGGTCCATCGCCTGTGCAAAACGGCAGACGAGTGCGTAGCGCGCTTGCTTGTGCGATGCCGCGGACATGCGGGGAGCCTCCTGATGCGGCCTGCTTCGATACAGGTGCGGGGACACTCGCATTGGCGGCGTGGTGGGGCATCGTCCGAGGGGACTAAGGCGGCGCCGTGGTAGCAGGGCGCGTTTGTTGCACCTGGGTCGGGGGCTGCCTGGCGCGCCGGTGTTGCAAAGCGGGACATTGGCCATAATGTTGGCTTCCCACCCTTCTTGCTGCGGAGACCCTCCATGTACCAGAAGACCCTTATCGCTGGTTGGGGCGACATGGATTTCAACTCCCACATGCGCAACACCGCCTACCTCGACAAGTCCGCCGATGTTCGCATGATGTATTTCGCCGATCATGGCTTTCCCATGTCCGAGTTCCGCCGCCTGCGCCTGGGCCCGGTGGTGATGAAGGACGAGATCGAATACTTCCGCGAATTCCACCTGCTCGACGAACTGGACATCACCATGAGCGCCGCCGGCTTGGCGACGGATGGCAGCCGGATGTTGCTGCGCAACGCGTTCTTCCGCAGCGGCACGCTGGCGGCACGGGTAACGTCCACTGTTGGCTGGTTCGACCTGGAGCAACGCAAGCTGACCGTCCCGCCGGCCAATCTGCTGGTGGCGCTCCAGGCCATGGACAAGACCGAGGATTTTCGCGAACTGCCCAGTAGCAGTCGCTGAGGAGCCGGGGCGATGAGCATCCGCATCGTCCGGCTGGGTACGCCACGGGCCGCGGGGGAGGGGGTGCGCATCGGCACGGTCCGGCGGCCACCGCGCGGTGTGCCCAGGGCCGAGTTCGCCAGCCGCGACTACTACGACACCTGGCTACCGCTGCTGGCCCCCAGCGCCGAGCTGATGGCCGAGGGCAAGGCCGTCGAAAGCGACGCCGACTGGGCGCGCTTCGCCAAGCGTTACCGCGCGGAAATGGAAGGCGGGGAGGGCGCGCGGGTGCTCGACCTGCTGGCAGCCCTGTCCCATGGCAGCGACTTCGCCGTGGGCTGCTACTGCGAAAACGAGGCGCGCTGCCATCGCTCCCTGTTGCGCCAGTTGCTGGCTGAGCGCGGCGCCTCGATTCGCTGATCCTCGTGGCGAAGTTCGCCCACGCTCTCCCTCTGGCGAACATTCGACCAAAGGCGCAAAATCGCGCCCCGTCGACGGAAGGCACTGAGTACTTTTACTTCTTCATTCCTATACTTAGCCGGTATCGGTCCTACATTTCATTTCCTCCTTTCTTCTTTACTTACGTTACTGGACGCATCGTGAAAATTCGCAGTTCGATCGCCAAACTGTTCGTTCTGGGTTCCTGCCTGTTCGTTCTTGCAGGTTCGCCAGCCCAAGCCCAGGAACAGTCCTTGCCGGCACGTGACCCGGCCAAGCTGCAACTGTCGTCGCGCAGTGCTGTGCTGGTGGACCTCAACAGCGGCAAGCTGCTCTATGCACGCAATCCGACCCGCGTGATGCCCATCGCGTCGGTGACCAAGTTGATGGTTGCGGTGGTGGTGCTGGAGTCCAGGCAACCACTGGACGAAGTGCTGACCGTCACCATTCGCGACAACCGCGAAATGCGCGGGGTCTATTCGCGGGTGCGCCTGGGCAGCCAGCTGAGCCGTCGCGAATTGCTGCACATCGCCCTGATGTCTTCGGAAAACCGCGCCACTTCGACCCTGGCCCACCACTACCCGGGTGGTTACCGGGCCTTCATTGCGGCGATGAATGCCAAGGCGCGCGCGCTGGGAATGAAGAGCACGCGCTATGTCGAGCCCACCGGCCTGTCGCCGCTGAACGTATCCACCGCCAACGACCTGGTGGTGCTGCTGAAGGAAACCCGCAAGTTCCCGCTGATGACCCAGCTCAGCACCACCGAGAGCAAGACCGTCACCTTCGTCAAGCCGCGCTACAGCCTGGGGTTCCGCAACACCAACGGCCTGGTGCGCAAGCCGAACTGGAGCATCCAACTGACCAAGACCGGCTTCACCAATGACGCCGGCCATTGCCTGGTGATGCTGACCCGCATGAATCAGCGACCGGTGGCCATGGTGCTGCTGGATGCCTACGGCAAGTACACCCACATGGCCGACGCGACGCGCATGCGCCGCTGGCTGGAAACCGGCACCAGCGGCAAGGTGCCGGCGGGGGCTCTGGCCCACAGCCGCTAGCGCACCCTGCGCAAACGAAGAAGCCAGCCCCTGGGGCTGGCTTCTTCGTTTCGGGCCGAGGTGGAGCGGCTTCAGGCCTCGGCTGCCATTGCTTCCGGCAGGGTGTCGCCGCGCTTGCGCACTGCGCGGTGCAGCAGGCTGGAGACCATGAAGCCGATTACCGCCAACACGCTCATCAGCCCGAACACGTAGGTATAACCCTGTTCCCCCGGGTAGTGGTCGAGGATGGCGCCGTAGATGACGTACGCGAACATGCCCGGTGCGTAGCCGATCAGGCAGCCGATACCGAAGGCAGAGCCGGTGATGCGCGAGGGAATGCCGACCTCGCTCATGGGCGCCCAGAACACGCCGCGCATGGTGAAGACGATCAGCGCGAACGACAGGGTGGCCGCCATCCCGGCGTAGATGAAGCTTTCCCCTGTGGGAATCGTCAGGATCACTGCCATGACCGGCAGCAGCGCCAGGAATGCCCACTTCAGGTAGCGGCTCGGGCTCTGGAAGCCCTTGTCCGCCATGAAGCCACCGGCCGGACCGCCGAGCACCTTGAGGAAGTACTGGTTGATGATCCCGTAGGCACCGACCAGCGCGACCGGCAAGTGGTACATGTCCTTCAAGTAGGGGATGAAGTAGGTCAGGCCGCAATAGACGATGTAGACCATGAACACGTTGAGGCTGACCAGCCAGATACCCGGTACTCGCACCGCTTCCAGCAGGCCGGCCAGACCGATGGTTTCAGTGCTGGCAGGGCCTCGCTTGCTTTCCTTGAGCAGGAACCAGGTGAGCAGGCCCGCGCCGATATCGATCACCGAATAGAACAGAATGGCCGATTTCAGGCCGGCTTCGCCCGAGCCCATGGCGACGAACACGCCCAGGGCAGAGAAGGCCACCAGGGTATCGACCACACCACGGCCGCCTTCCAGGAAGCCGAACATCCGTCCCTGCTCGGTATCGTCGCCCAGGTTGCGAACGGCCTTGAGCAAGGCGGGCCAATAAATGCAGTCGGCGCAGATGGCGAACAGGCTGAACACGATCAGCAACTGGCTGTAGCCGGGGAAGGTTGCCAGGTAAAGGCCCAGCGCGCCGGTGCCGATCAGGCCCAGGGGTATCAGTTTGCGGGTGTCGAAGCGGTCCGCCAGGAAGCCGCCGACCACGAACAGGGCGGTAGCGATGATGGCGTTCGCGCTGAGCAGGGTACCGATCTCGGTGTGGCTCAGGCCCATGTGTTCCTGCATGGGCACGTAGAAGGCGTCTTTCAGGTTGGCGAGCTTGTAGATGGTCCCGCCGCCGAGGACGAGGATCAGGAATCTGAGCCACTTGGCCTTAGCCTGTGCTGTCATTTTTGTTCTCCACAGTATCAAGGGGTGAATTGCTGGCGGCGGGTCAGGCGCAGGATTGGCCGGCCTCGGTCAGCGTGAGTTCGGCCAGCACGCGCAACTCGGTGAGCAGCCCGCGGACATGCCGGACCTGGTTGTTCGCCCAACGGTGCTCGTCGGCCATCATGCGGTCGGCCGTGTAGCCGGGCGGCAGGGCGGTTTCGCTCATCTCCCGGTAGGGGATGAAGGGATCTTCCGCCTCGTCCGATTGGCGGAACGACGGGGCGATGTAGTGGTTTTCCTGCTCCAGGATGAAGGCGATCACCTGGGGCGCGTGCTCGCCGAGCATCAGCAGTTCGAACAGCATCCGTGCGCCGGGCAGGTCGTCGTCGGGGCTGCCATGGAGCACGCCGTAGTGGCCGAAGCCGTTCTGTTCGGGGACGATGCGCACGCCCTTGAGGTGTACCTGGCGGATGTACGGGGAAAGCGCCTGAAGCGCGGGAAGCGGTTGCTCGCAGGCGTTAATCATGTTGCCGAAGTCGAACAGCGCGTTCAGGCGCGGGTTGCCGGCTTGACGCAGCAGTTGCGCAATCTCGCCGCTCTTGAGCTCCTCGTGCTGCTCGAAGTCGAAGTGCAGGTCGTGCTGGTCGGCCAGTTGGCCGAGGTACTGGAGGTCTGCCTCGATCAGCGCCATGACCCGCGAAAGGTGACCCTCGTAGCGCGAGTAGACGCGGATGTTGCGGGTGCCTATCGCCTGGGCGACGGCCACCACTTGGTCGACGTCTTCGCGGCGCGTGCTGCTGATCTCAAGGTGCACGTCCAGTCCCAGCTCGCGCGCCTTGTCGGCGAAGGCACGGAGCTGGGCCGGGCTCATCTGCGACAGGCTGTTCTCTTCACCGTCCAGCAGGTGCAGGCTCAGGCCCTGCAGTTCATGGCGGTAGGCGAAGTCCAGCAGGTCCTCGGGCTTGAGCCGGCCGTGGGTGAGGTTGGTCAGAAGCGGGTAGCCGTGGGCGAACAGGCGGAGGCTTTCGAGACGTGCCAGCAGGCGGGTGGCGAGGTCTGGCGTCAGGACCGGAGGCGGGGCTTCACTGCTGGCGTTCTGGCGCAGCAGCGCGGCAAAGCGTGCTTGGATAGCGTTCATTCTTGTCATTCCTGAAAAAGGTGCCGGGTTGGCCGGCGCTGCCTTTATCTCTCCGGAATGGCGCTATCGATATAGCCATTATTTTTTAATTGTTATGACCACTTTGGGTGGGCACCGTTACAGGCGGTAGCCGAGATTCGCCAGGGCCCTTGCCAGAGCCTCGACTTTCTCGACGGCCTGTTCCTCGGGGGTACCGGCAAAGCCAATCAGCAATCCCGGAGGCAGGTACCGCTTGATGCAGTAGTCGCCCAGTCCATAGGTGTAGATCTGCTGCTGGGCCAGCCCCTGAGCGACGGCGTTGTCGTCCTCGCCCTCGTCGAGCCAGCCGATCAGGTGCAGGCCCGCTTCCACGGGGTTGACCCGCATGAAGCCACCCAGGCGGCGCTGCAATTGCTCGAGCAGCCGTTCCTGGCGTGCGCGGTAGAGCGTTCGCATGCGGCGGATGTGACCGAGGAAGTGCCCCTCGACGATGAAATCTGCGGTGGTTGCCTGGTGCAGGGTGGAGGGGCTGCGGTCCATCACCGCGCGGATGGCACAGAAGGGCTCCACCAGGGCCTCCGGCAGGATCACGTAGCCCAGGCGCAGCGAGGGGTAAAGCACCTTGCTGAAGGTGCCGACGTAGATGACCTTCTGCCATTGATCCATGGCGAACAGCGCCGGTAGCGGACGACCGACATAGCGGAATTCGCTGTCGCAGTCGTCCTCCACTATCCAGCCATGGCCACGGCCGGCCCACTCGATCAGTTCCAGGCGTCGGGCATAGCTCATGGTGGTGCCGAGCGGATGCTGGCGCGAAGGCGTGGTGAACGCGAGGCGGGCGTCCGGACATTCGCGCAGGCCCTGCTGCACGTCGAGGCCCTGATCGTCGATGCGCAGCGGAACCAGCCGGCAGCCCTGGGCCTGGAAGGCGATGCGCGCGGCGATGTGGCCGGGGTCTTCCATCCACACGCCGTCCTGCGGGTCGAGCAACAGCATGCCAAGCAGGTTGAAGGCCTGCTGGGCGCCGGATACCACCACGACCTGGTCCACGCTGCACTCTATTCCGCGAGCGTCGAAGACGTATTCGACGATGGCCTCGCGCAGGCGCTGCAGGCCTTTCAGTTCGCCGTAGCCGAGCAGCGCCTTGGTGGGATGGCGGAGGTGTCGGTTCATCAGGCGCTTCCACACCGGCAGGGGAAAGGCATCGTAGGCCGGGTGGCTGGGCAAGAAGGAAGTCGGGCACTCGGGCGCCCAGGTGGCATAGGACACCCCGCCGAAATGCTCGCTGCGCAGGGAGTGCACGGACTGACTCAGGCTCGACAGGCGCGGCGGCTTGCGCGGGCTATCGGCAGCGGCATCACGGCGCTCCCATTCGTCGCCGACATAGGTGCCGGCGCCGGTGCGTGGCGCCAGGAAACCTTCGGCGGTCAGTTGGTCGAACGCGTTGAGGATGGTGATCCGCGACAGCTCCAGCTCCTTGCATAGCGTGCGGGTGGAGGGCAGTCGTGTGCCACCCGGTAGCCGGCCGCTGAGGATCTGCTTGCGCACTTGCAGATAGAGCTGGCGGTAGAGGGGAATGGCGCTGGCGCGGTCCAGCTCGATTGCTGTCAGCAACATGCCGCCGGGTGACTTCATTCTGTGCCTGCCTCGTCGTGTCGAACTCGGTGCGGGTGTCTATTGTGCGTCAGCCTGGCCAGGGAACGTGGCAGGGCGTCGTTCAGTCCGTGCGGTGCAGCCGTGCTTCCAGCGCCCTGATCAGGCTTTGCGCGTGCTCGTGGAGTATCTCAGTGGCGGTATCCACCAGCACGGAGGAGGGCCGGAACTCGGGCCGGATCAGCTGCACGCGAAAGGGAATCGACGTGCGCAGGCGCCGTATCTGCAGGCCCCGGCCCGCTTCGTCCAGGGCACTCAGCGGGTTGACGATGGCCAGCCCCAGGCCCTGGCGGACCATGGCGCAGACCGAGGCGGCGGTGCTGGTTTCCACGACCATCCGGCGCTCCACCCCGGCGGCGAGGAAGTGGGCGTCCAGGCTCTGCCGATAGATGTCCAGGCCGGCCAGACTGATGAAGGGTTGCCCATGGAAGTCCGCCAACTCCAGCTCGGGTCGCGCCAGCAGTTCGTGGCCTTCAGGCAGCACGCAGACCATATCTGCAGCGAACAGCGTCGAACCTTGGGTTCCGCGCGGCAGGATGTCGGTTTCCGAAAGCCCAAGATCATGTCGCTGGCCACTGAGGGACTCCTCCAGCAGCGGCGATTCCTGGGCGCTGATGGACAGGCGCACGCCGGGATGGCGTTCGAGGAAGGCCTGGCAGAAGCCGGGAAGCAGGGTCTGGGCGAACACCGGCAGGCCAGTGATGGCCAGTTGGCCCTGGTCGAATCGGCGGATGGCCTGGGCGGCACCGACGATGCGTTCCAGCCCGGCGTAGGAGCGTTGCACTTCATCGAACAGCGCCAGGCCCTGGGCAGTGGGCGCCAGGCGGCCGCCCTCACGGTCGAACAGACGGAAGCCCAGCAGGTGCTCGAAGCGCGCCAGCTCGCGGCTCACCGTGGGCTGCGAGGTGAACAGCAGGCGCGCGGCGCCGGTTACGCTGCCGGCGGTCATGACCGCGCGGAAGACTTCGATATGGCGGATGGAAAGGTCCATGGGGCGCTCGGGAGCAGGTGACTGTGCATATCAATAATGAATGGTGTCAGCAAAAATTGGTATTTTATTGAATTGCTCGGCCTCGACATCATGGCGCCATTCCTTTCCAGGAGGCCGCCATGCGCCCGAATATTCCCGCCGCCACCCTCGCCAACCTTGCCCGTGAACACGGCACCCCGCTGTGGTGCTATGACGCTGCGGTGATCCGTGAGCGCATCGCCCAGCTCAAGGGGTTTGATGTGATCCGTTTTGCCCAGAAGGCCTGCTCCAACCTGAGCATCCTGCGCCTGATGCGCGAGGAAGGCGTGCAGGTGGACGCGGTATCCCTCGGCGAAATCGAGCGCGCGTTGCTGGCTGGCTATTCGCCCAAGGGCGAACCGGCCGGCGTGGTGCTGACCTGCGACCTGCTTGACCGCCCGACCCTGGCGCGTGCCGTGGAACTGGGCATCGAGGTCAACGTCGGCTCCATCGACATGCTCACCCAGCTCGGTCAGGCAAGCCCTGGCCACCGTGTCTGGCTGCGCATCAACCCCGGTTTCGGCCATGGCCACAGCCAGAAGACCAACACCGGCGGCGAGAACAGCAAGCACGGCATCTGGCACAGCCAACTGGATGCGGCGATGGCGGTGATCCGCGACTACGGCCTGGTGCTGGTGGGGCTGCACATGCACATCGGTTCGGGCGTGGATTACAGCCACCTGGAAGAAGTCTGCGGTGCGATGGTCGGCGCGGTGCGTGACCTGGGCTGCGACCTGGAAGCCATCTCCGCCGGCGGCGGCCTGTCCATTCCCTATCGCGATGGCGATCCGGTGGTGGATATCCCGCGCTACGCCGAACTGTGGAACCTGGCCCGGCGCGAGATCGAAGGCATCGTCAAGCATCCGGTGCGCCTGGAGCTGGAACCGGGCCGCTTCCTGGTCGCCGAGTCCGGCTGCCTGCTGAGCGAAGTACGCGCCACCAAGGATGTCGGCAATAACCACTTCGTCCTGGTGGACGCCGGCTTCAACGACCTGATGCGCCCGTCCATGTACGGCAGCTTCCACGCCATGACCCTGCTGGACGACGCCGGTAATCCGGTCAATGCTCCCAGCCGCCCGACAGTGGTCGCCGGCCCGCTGTGCGAGTCCGGTGACGTCTTCACCCAGCACGACGGCGGTCTGGTAGCCCCGCGCGAGCTGCCGGCTGCGCAGGTCGGCGATTTGTTGCTGATCCACGACACCGGTGCCTACGGTGCCTCCATGTCCTCCAACTACAACAGCCGTCCGCTGCTGCCGGAGGTACTGGTGGATGGCGACGAGGCCCGCCTGATTCGCCGTCGCCAGACCCTGGCCGACCTGCTGGCGCTGGAGCAGTTCTGAGTGCTCTGCTCGCCTCTCCCACCGGGAGAGGGGCCGGGGATGAGGGTTGTTTCCGTCACGCGGATGTATCCGAGGCCGGATGCGTTGGGATTCATTGCGCTCTGCGCCAACTGACGAACCTTCCCCATGGCGCCTGCAACCGCCACAATGCGGCGCCATGACTTTCGACTCCCCCCTTGCCGCCTACCGCCATGCTCTGGAGCAAGGCGGTTTCCAGCCGGATGCCGCCCAGCGCCATGCCGTCGACTGCCTGCAGGCCTGCCATGAGGCGTTGCATCGCGCCGGTGAAGTGACCGGCGTCTACCTTTGGGGCCCTGTTGGACGCGGCAAGACCTGGCTGATGGACCGCTTCCATCAGAGCCTCAAGGTCCCGGCGCGGCGCCAGCACTTCCATCACTTCATGCGCTGGGTTCACCAGCGCCTGTTCCAGCTCACCGGCACACCGGACCCGCTCCATGCGTTGGCGCGTGAGCTGGGTCGGGATGTACGGGTGCTGTGTTTCGATGAGTTGTTCGTCAATGACATCGGCGACGCTATGCTGCTCGGCCGCCTGTTGCGGGCGATGTTCGAGGAAGGCGTGGCCATGGTCGCCACTTCCAACCAGCCGCCGCAGCAGCTCTATGCCGACGGTTTCAACCGCGAGCGCTTCCTTCCAGCCATCGAGGCAATCGAGCGGCATATGCAGGTCGTAGCGGTGGATGGCGATCAGGACCATCGGTTGCACCCCGGTGCGGCTCATCAGCGCTACTGGGTGGCCGAGCCTGGTCGACCCAGCGCCCTGGCTGAGGTGTTCGAGCGGCTGGCGGCGGGCCAGGGCAGTTCCAGCGCTGCCGTGGAGCTGGGCCATCGTCCGGTGCCGGTCGTGCGCCAATGTGCCACGGCGGTCTGGTTCCGCTACGAAGACCTGTGCCAGCAGCCACTCGCCGCGCTGGATTTCATCGCACTGTGCGACCGCTTCCAGGCGATTCTCCTGGGAGAGGTGCCCAACCTCAGCGCTGCCCGTCGCGAAGGGCGCATCGCGCGTGGCACCGAAGATGGCGCTGAGCGAGTGGCCGCTGGCGATCGGGAGCTGCCGCAACTGTCCGTACATGACGATGGTGTGCGCCGCTTCATTGCCCTTGTGGACGAGTGCTACGACCGTCGTGTGCCGCTCTACGTGGAGGCCGCCGTGGCCATGGACCGCCTCTACACCGACGGCTACCTGGAGTTCCCCTTCCGTCGCACCCTGAGCCGGCTGCGGGAGATGCAACTGGAACGCTTCTAAGCGGCATCTGCCTTCTTAACATTTGTTAATGCCTCTGCTGCATCGGCCCCCAACAATCGGCGCACAACAACGCGCAGGTCCAGGAGGCCGCCATGTCCAGCCAAGCTCCCACCACTGTCTACGAACTGTTGCAGGCCTCGGCGTCGCGCCACCCGGAGCGGACTGCCCTGACCTTTATCCACAGCCTGGGGGCAGAGATCGGTGAGCAGAACTTGAGCTACGCGGCGTTCTTTGCCCAGCTCAACCGCAGCGCGCGGCTGTTGCTGGAGCTGGCGGGAACCCGCAAACCGGTGATCACACTGTTGCTGCCGAACATTGCACAGAGTCAGTGCCTGCTCTGGGCGGCGGCCAGTATCGGCATCGCCAACCCGATCAACCCATTGCTGAATGAAGACGCTCTGGTCAGCTTGATGGAAAAGGCCGGCACTGACCTGGTGGTGGCCCTGGGCCCGGTGGCGGGTTCCGACCTGTGGCAGAAGGCCCAGGGCGCCTCCGTGCGTTTACCGAACAAGCCGAAGTGCATATCGGTGCTGACGCAGGGCGGGGAGTTCTTCTATGACGCGTTGCTCGGGGGTTACAGCGACGCTGCGTTGGAGCCTGCTCTTTTGCCTCGGCCGGAGGATAGCGCTGCCTACTTCCACACCGGCGGCACCACCGGCCTGCCCAAGCTGGCCCGGCAGACCCATGCCAACCAGGTGGCGGCAGCCTGTGCCTATCGCGCTTGCATGGAGGCCGGCCCGGAGGACGTGGCACTGAATGGCCTGCCGATCTTCCATGTGGCCGGCGCCCTGGTGAACAGCCTGGGCGGCCTGGCCAGTGGATTGCGCATGCTGCTGCCGACCCTGGGTGGGTTCCGCAATCCAGAGGTGATCCGCCAGCACTGGCGGCTGGTGGAGCACTACGGCATCACCCTGAGCGGCGGCATACCCACCTCGGTTGCGGCCATGCTCGAAGTGCCCATCGACGGACGCGACATCGGCAGCCTGCGCTTCATGCTCTCCGGCGGCGCGCCCGTACCGGCGGCCCTGTGCGAAAAGGTGAAGGCGGTTACCGGGCTGGAGCTGTACCAGGCCTATGGCATGACTGAATGCACCGGCGTGATCGCCTTGCCCAACCTGGCCAGCCCGGCGATTCCCGGGAGTGCCGGGCATGTGGCGCGGCCCATCGAGGTGAAAATCGATGGTGGGGAAATCTGCGTTCGCGGGCCAACCGTGTTCGCCGGCTACCTGGGGCAGGACATTCCATCCCTGGAGGACGGCTGGCTGCGCAGTGGCGACCTTGGGCATCTGGACGAGCAGGGCAACCTGTTCATTACCGGGCGTGCCAAGGACCTGATCATCCGCAGTGGCCACAACATCGACCCGGCGCTGATCGAAAGTTGCCTGGAAAGCCACCCGGCGGTGTCCATGGCTGCCGCCGTGGGCATGCCGGACGAGTATGCAGGCGAGCTACCGGTGGTCTACGTGCAACTGCGCCAGGGGCAGACGGCAAGCAGCGACGAGTTGCAGCAGTTCGCGTTCGACCATATCGCCGAACGCCCGGCCTGCCCGAAGCGGGTGTTCCAGGTGCAAGCCCTGCCGGTGACTGTGGTGGGCAAGATATTCAAGCAGCGTCTGCGGGAAATGGCGGCGGCCAGTGTCTATCGCGAGCGGGTCGCCAGTCGCTGCCCGATGCTGGGCTGCGAGGTGGTGCAAGGTGCTGATGGCGGTCTGTGGATAACGCTGACGGATGTCCCGGCCGAGCAGCACGACTTCTGTGTGGAGCGTGCCGAGGCCCTGGGTTTGCGGGTACGGGAGGTGGTCAGCGGTCCTGCCTGCGCTTGACCCGCGAGAAAGACACCGGGTCCATCCCCAGATAGCTGGCCAACTGGTACTGCGGCACCCGATCCAGCAGCCAGGCTTCGTGCTCCATCAGCCACTGGTAGCGTTGCTCGCTGTTGCTGGTGAGCAGCAGCGCCTCGCGGTCCTCGTTGCGCAACATGATCTGGCGGGTCACCAGATCCTGCATCTGTTGCAGTTGGGGGAAGCGCTTGCCCTGCTGGCTGAGAATCGCCAGCGGCAGGCTGGCCAGCCGGCACCGTTCCACCGCGGCGATGCTGTAGGTGCAGGGCTGCTGCTTGAGGTGGGCGCTGAGGGACCCGATCATTTGGCCCTCGCGGAAGAAGGTCTTGTTCCACTGCCGACCTTCGGGGGACAGGTAGTAGTAGCGCGCGACGCCGGAAAGGATGACGTAGAAGTGGGTGGGACGTTCGCCAGCGCGGATGATCAACTGGTCGCGGTCGTAGTCGCGCAGCTTGAGCGCCTGCATCAGGCAATCCTGTAGCGCCGGATCGGTCATGCCGTGGGCACGGAAGATGTCCTGCAACTGGACCAGGGTATCGGCGGGGATCATGGGGTTCGGCCTGTGGGCGATGGGTTTATCTAAGCACAGGCGCGCACGTTGCCCCCAATCGAGAATTGCCCGCCGCTCTACCGTGCCTGACACTAGACTCCTTTCAGCCCCAACCAAGAAGGATCACCTCGTGTCCCCAAGCCAACAAGACAGCTGGGCCCAGATCTGCCTCGCCGCCGGCCTTGACCCGAAAAAGCGCCTGGCCGCCCGTCAGGCCGTGCTCGACCATGCCGATGCCCTGGACTGCACCCTCTATCGCCCCGATGAGAATGACCTGGACGCCGAAGAGGAAGACCTCGGCGATGCGCGTGTTCTGTTTACCGGGCCTTTCCAGGCCCCGGCCGAATGGAGCGAGCAGGATCGCGAAGACTACTTCGGTGACATCGACCCTTCGTCCTTCGTCACGGCGCTGATTGAGTGCCAGGCCGATCCGGCGACCCGCGATTTCTTCCTCGCGGATGCCGGCGATTTCGTCGCGGTAGTCACCGCGACCGGTGACGTGCAGATGTTCTACCTCTACGACTGCAGCGAAGACGATGACGGTCTGCACTGTGTGCTGGTGCGGGAAGACGAGGAAGCCTGATTCCTCCGGTGGACTTAACCCCCGGCGGGAGATACGGCACGGTTCAACCCGCCGCTGCCGTCTTCAGCACGTACTGGCTGGTGGGGAGCGCGTCGATCTTGTCGAAATCGATGAAGCGGTTGCAGCTCTCCATCATGGCCGCAAGGTTCTTCTGGAACTTCTCCTCGTCACCCACGGCGTCGAAGAAGGCCATGGGATCGGTCATCGCGGCCGGCGGGAAAGCTTCTTCCACAATGGCGTCCAACGGCGCGGCGCCGTGGGTCAGGGCTCGTACCACCAGGTTCTGCACGTAGAGGAAGTTGTCCTGGGTGTCGATGGCTACCTGGGTATGGTAGTTGCGCCAGGTATCCAGCCAGGCGTCCCGGGTCAGGCGCGGTGGGCAGCTGAGGAAGGCGATCTGCGAAAAACCGTGGGTGCGCTGGCCAGGGTGGGCGGGGAAACGCGTATTGCGGATCGCCACCGACTCGCACACCAGGTAGGCCGCCAGGCGGCTGCTGGTCGCTGCCAGGACTTCATCCAGGGGCCGACGGCTTTGCGCGTTGGCGCTGTCGACCCAGAGCGACACGACCGCATCCGCCAACGGCCGGTTGTTCTCCTGTCGCAGTCCCGCGGCGGGGGCGACATCGGCGTCGGCCAGGTTCACCTGCAGGCCACGGCCGCCCAAGGTGAAGAGTTGCTCGGCAACTCCACCCCGCAGGCGCTGGGAAAAGGCGTCGAGGCTGTCCGACGGATTGCGCCACAGGGTGTAGATGATCTTTTCCACGGCAAGGTCCCTCAATAGGCAGTGAGTTCGGCCAGGTTTCGGCCGGGCCGACAGAACATGCAACGCGCGCCGGGGCGCTGCATCGTCTGGCCGGACTAGCGTCTTCGTACTCGCACAAAACAAAACGGGCCCGAAGGCCCGTTCTGCATTCCTCACTCCGCGGCTCAGGTCAGTCCGTTCTGTTTGCGGAAGTAGGGAATCACGTGTTCGCCGATGTTCTTCAGGGTTTCGATCTGCGCCCACTGGGGCACGGTGCCCATCTGGCAGATGAAGAGGATTTCGTCGGCGCCGGCGTCGATCAGGCGCTGCACGTAGCCGATGCAGTCGTTCACGGTGCCGTAGGCATGGTTGGGGTTCATCATCGCCATGGTCGGGTCGGAGAAGTCCACGGTGACTTCCTCTGAGGCGAAGCGCGACTTGATCACGGCCTGGCCGTTGCCGTCGATGAAGGTGTCGTCCTTCCACTTTTCCGGGTCCGGGCGTTCGCCGCCGGCGTACCAGTAGGCCAGCGATTCCATGAAGTAGCGCTGGCCGCGGATGCCGATGTGGCGGGCCTGCTCGTTGTCGTCGAGGACGATGGCCGGGCAGAGGGCGGCGATGTGGCGGTT
>NZ_AUIE01000041.1 GCF_000423545.1 Metapseudomonas resinovorans DSM 21078 | reverse complement strand
GTAAGCGAACGGGCATCACACCTTGCCGGCGGGTACCCAGTTATGCGGCAGCAGCTCGGTCAGGGCGCTGGCCTTCTGCGTCGGCAGGCGCATGAGCACGTCCTTCAGGTAGGCGTACGGATCGTGTCCGTTCAGGCGGGCTGACTGGATCAGCGTCATCAAGGCTGCGCCACGCTGGCCACTGCGTAGCGAGCCGGCAAACAGCCAGTTGGAGCGCCCCAAGGCCCAGGGGCGGATCTGGTTCTCGATCCAGTTGTTGTCAATGGGCAGGTTGCCGTCATCCAGGTAGCGCACCAACGCCGCCCAGCGCTTGAGGCTGTAGTCGAGTGCCTTGGCGATCGCGCTGCCTTCCGGCACCTTCTGCCGCTGCCCAAGCATCCAGCTATGCAGGCCATCGATGATCGGCCTAGCTTTGTCCTGGCGCAGTTGCCGACGCTGTTCGGCGAGCAGCTCTCGCCCCTCGCGCTCCACCTCGTACAGTTGGCCGATGTACTGGAGGGCCTGCTCAGCCAGTTGGCTCTGGTTGGCGGCATGCAGGTCGAAGAACTTGCGCCGGGCATGGGCCATGCAGCCGATCTCGGTCACGCCTTGCTCGAAGCTGGCCTTGTAGCCGGCGAAGTCGTCGCAGACCAGTTTGCCTTGCCAGTCTCCCAGGAAGCTGCGCGCGTGCTCGCCGGCCCGGCTCGGCCTGAAGTCGTAGACCACGGCCTTGAGGTCGGCAAAGGGGCTGGGTGCATAGGCCCAGACGTAAGCCCGCTGGGTCTTCTTCGTACCCGGGGCGAGCATCTGCACTGGGGTTTCGTCGGCGAGGATGACGTCCTGCTGAAGCAGGCAGTCGCGCAGCGCATCGACCAGGGGTTGCAGCTGGACGCCGCAAGCGCCGACCCATTGCGCCAGCGTGGAGCGCGCGATGGCCAGGCCGGCGCGGGCGAATATCTTTTCCTGGCGGTATAGCGGCAGGTGATCGGCGAACTTGGCCACCATGACCTGAGCCAGTAGCCCGGCAGTCGGGATGCCCTTGTCGATCACCTGCGCAGGCACTGGGGCCTGAATCAGCGTTTCACACTTGGCGCAGACCCACTTGCCACGGATATGCCGCTCAACGGTGAAGATGCCCGGGGTGTAGTCGAGCTTCTCGCTGACGTCTTCGCCGATGCGCTTGAGTTGACAGCCGCAGGCACACTGGGTGCTGTCCGGCTCGTGAAGTATCAGCGTGCGCGGCAGTTCGGCCGGCAGCGGCGCTCGCTTGGGCTGCTGCCGTAGCTCGCGCTTGGCGGGCTCTGGTCGGGCCGCCTCAAGCTCTGCCTCGATGGCGGCGATGTCGGCATCGATCATCTCGTCCAGCAAGTTGAGCTGGTCGACATTGAGCTGCTCGCTGCGGCGGGCGAAGCGGTGGCGCCGCAGCACGGCGAGTTCGTGGTTCAACCGCTGGTTGAGCGTCTCCAGATGATCGACGCGCTGGCTCAACTGCGCGGCCAGTTGGCGCAGTTGCTCAGGTGTCAGATGATCGAAAGCGGCAGGATTCATGCCGCCGAGTGTGAGGATTTCTGGCCCCCTCGGCGATAGGCCATTGGCCTAATTGCACCCCGGCTACAGGAGCCTGATCTCGGCATCAGGCCCAAGACGCTGCCAAGGCAGGCCGACCACCAGGGCCTGCAACTGCTCGGGACTGAGTTCCAACTGCTGTCCCTGCCAATTGCCCGACCAGACGAAGCGCCCCTTATTCAGCCTCCGAGCAGCCAGCCAGATGCCGAAGCCATCGTGCACCAGCACCTTCATCCGATTGGCGCGCTTGTTGGTGAACAGGTAGGCACAGTGCGGCTGCGCCGCACCGAATACCTGAACCACCCGGGCCAACGCTGTTTCGGTGCCGGCGCGCATGTCCAGCGGCTCGGTGGCGAGCCAGATGCGCTCAATGCGGATCACTTCAGCAGCTCGCGCAGGAAGCGGGCGCAGCCTTCAGGGTCGTTGCCCGGCCACTGCACCGACAGTTTGCCGGCCCGATGGGGAATGGCGATCTGGATGGCCATGTCGGCCGCACTCGGGGTAGCCGGCAGGCTCGGGGCGAGAGGAATCGGAATAAAACTGGAGGGTGCAGCGGGCAGATGTGCCTGCTGACGGCGAATCCACTTGTGCACGAGATTGGCGTTGAGGCCATGGCTCAAGGCCACGCCGGCAACCGAGGCACCGGGCTGGGTGCACTCATCGACGACCTGGGCCTTGAAGGATTTGGGATAGGAGCGGCGTTGGCCTGGCACGGGAGATCCTCCGCAAGGGGCTGAAATGGTGTCCACCAAAAACAGGTGGACACCATGCCGCTAGCTGGAAGAACCGGGGAGGTGTGTTGGCCAGACGCTTACCTTTCACTGACGTGACCCTGGGCAGCAAGCTGCGGAGCCAGGCCAATGACCTGGTCGCTGGCGCCACACTGGCAAGAAGCGAGGCGATCAAGCGCAACCAACCGGTGACCCTTTGCGCATCGGCAAACGGTTCGACCTGCGCCTCTTCGGGTGGCTGGCAACAGGGCTGGATAGTGCGCGGTTCCGACGGCACGGTAGTGCAGCGCCATCCGGCTGCACCGAGCGGCTTCCTGATCTCCTCCAGCGTGCACAGCATCGCCTTCCAACCGACTGGTACTGCCTCGGCAAGCGCCGTATTGAAGGTATGTCGTGCCTCGCCAGATGAGGGCGACCAGGAGCGTCTTGTCTCGCTCAGCCTCACTGGGCGGCCCTCGGTGTCCAAGACCACAACAGGCGAATGCCCTTGAGCGACGCTGCGTCGCCGATCTAGCAAGCGGGCGCACACCTGCGGACGCCACTGCCATAGAATGCCCCTCCCGGTTCCGGGCTTGGCAAGCATTCTCTGTTGCTGTGCCCATATTGTTCGTGCGCCGTTTGTGCGAGGCAGGCTTCTGGTTTGCCAGTGCCCGCGTCACGCCAGGTAATTCTGTTGTTCTGGAGGTTCCATGCGGGTTTTGCTGGTCGGAGGGGGAGCTATCGGGTTGCTGTCTGCATACCTGTTGGCGAAGGATGGACTGGAAGTCTGTCTGCTGGATAAAGGCCCCTGCGGTCGCGAATCCTCTTGGGCCGGTGGCGGGATCGTTTCGCCACTCTATCCCTGGCGCTATTCCTCGGCTGTAACAGCTCTGGCGCATTGGTCCCAGGACTTCTACCCGCAGTTCGGCCAGCGCTTGTTCGCTGAAACCGGTATAGACCCCGAAGTTCACGAGACGGGCCTGTACTGGCTGGACCTAGACGACGAAGCGGAGGCCCTGGCTTGGGCCGCTCGCGAAGGGCGACCCCTGGCGCCAGTGGATATTGCCCAGGTACACGCCGCTGTGCCACCGCTAGGGCCGGGCTTCCGGCACGCTATCCATATGGCCGGCGTGGCTAACGTGCGAAATCCGCGGCTGACGCGTGCCCTGCGTGAGGCACTGCTGCATATGCCGAACGTGACCTTGCATGAGTCGTGCGAAGTGCAGAGCTTTATCCGCGATGGAGCACGCGTAGTTGGGGTGAATACGGTCGAGGGTGAGATCCTGGCCGATCGTGTGGTGCTCGCGGCTGGCGCCTGGAGTGGCGACCTGCTGGCCAGCCTGGGGCTGGCGCTTCCGGTGGAACCGGTGAAGGGGCAGATGATCCTCTTCAAGTGTGCCGAAGATTTCTTGCCGGCGATGGTGTTGGCGAAAGGACGCTATGCGATCCCGCGCCGGGACGGCCATATCCTGGTGGGCAGCACCCTGGAACATGCCGGTTTCGACAAGACCCCTACCAACGAAGCCTTGGAGAGCCTCAAGGCATCCGCTTTCGAACTGTTGCCGGAGCTGGCCAATTCCGAGGTGGTAGGACATTGGGCGGGACTACGTCCCAGCTCGCCCGAAGGCATTCCCTTCATCGGCCCTGTGCCAGGCGCGGACGGTCTGTGGCTGAACTGCGGTCATTACCGCAACGGGCTGGTGCTCGCCCCAGCATCCTGTCGCCTGCTGATGGATCTGATGCTTGGCCGCGAGCCGATCATCGACCCGCAGCCCTATGCGCCAGAGGGGCGCCTGGGTTGAGGGACGCCCTGACGTTAGCGGCTGTGCGTGATTACCAGGGCAGGCCCGATGGCCCGTTCTGCGGCACCGTCCCGGCCAATCTTGTGGGCAAGCTCGCAGTTCATAAAACGTGATTTAAAACGGTAGTACCAATCAGCTACTATTTGCGCGTAAATTGCCGCTGGTCGTTAAATTTCGACCGCTCGTCATGGAAGGTCGGCAAGGTCGGGGTAGGAAGCTCCGTCGCGCGGGTGTCTGCCCGCTCAGGTTCGTACCATCCTTTGAGGGCAGGGAATGTCGCAGCGAGGATTCACGTTGATCGAACTGCTGGTCACGCTCGTCGTGCTCGCAGTATTGATCGGGTTGGCAGCACCGAACTTTTCCCAGCTACTTCGCGAGAACCAGGCAGCGGCAGAACTTGATGCGTTCTCCAGCATGCTCAACTATGCGCGCCGCGAAGCAGTCCAAGGATCGCAGACCATTAGGCTAAAAGGGCCGCTGGCAACCGATGGCAGCTGGCAGTTGTTGCGCGAGCGGGACAGCTTGGAGTTGCGCCGTTTCCCTCCCCTGAACGCATTGGCCGTCACCCCGACAGGGCTGCAAAACATCCTCTTCGACTCGCAGGGCCGGCTGGTAAGCGCGGCCAGGATGGCGCTTACCCTGACGGCAAAGGATACATCGCTGGGCTGCGCCACCTTCAATCGCAGTGTTTCCATTGAGCTGTCCGGTTCGATTTCTCTGCAGAGGGGAAGCTGCAAATGAGCGTGTCGTACCAGCGGGGAGCCTCCCTCATCGAAGTCCTGGTCGCAGTGCTCCTTTTCTCCATCGGAGTACTGGGGCTGGCAGCCATGCAGCTCACCGCGCTTAAGGCCAACCAGCTAGCGTCCGTGCGCTCCCATGCGACCTTCCTGGCCTATGAGATGGCTGATCGCATGCGCGCCGCGCGAGGAGATGCGCAGGCGGGGTTCTACAACCTGGCGGTCGGTGCCGCCTTGGCCTGTGATCCGGCGAAGGAAACCTGCCTGCCTTTCCAACGGGACTTGGCGGAATGGCGCGCCAACCTTGCCAGGCAACTACCAGAGGGGAATGGCGGTGTCGTGCAGAACGGTGGCCGCTTCACGGTAATCGTTCAATGGAACGAGGAGCGGGTGGGTGGTAGCGCCGCCCAGCAATTCTCCTTCGTCACGCAGATTTGACGGGGTGCTCATGCACAAGCAACGCGGCTTGAGCCTGGTGGAGCTGATGGTGGCCATGGCGATTGGCTTGGTCATCAGTCTGGCGGTTCTCCAGGTCTTCATCAGCAACAAGAACACCTTCCTTCTCCGGGGGGTCGCAGGAAACCTGCAGGAAAACGGGCGCTTCGCCCTGCAGTACCTGGCCGCCGAACTGCGCCCTGCGGGCGTTGGGGTGGGGGCTCGGCTTGATGAGGAGGACATCTGCGTGGTCGCCGCCAACGGAGACCCAGGTGGATGGAGTGCCATGAATCGCCCCATCTGGGCACGACGCATCACGGCAACCGGCGAGCTTGGGGCGGTAGGCACCGACCAGGTGGCGATCTTCGCCAACGATGGCTGCGAGTCCTTTCTGACCGCGGGTGAACTGCTCAAACCGTCACTCAACGCGAATCTCAAGGTTACGGCCTATTGCCCAAGCATGCAGCAGGACCATGCGGTGATGGTGCAAGACATGGAGAAGGCGGTGGTCATACGCATCACCAACAAGCCGAACTCGTCGGGTTCAGGCCAGGTGACACTGACTCATGCCGCGAGCACTAATGATAAGAACGCCAAATGCGGCGGCTTCAAGTTCTCGGATATCGCGTTCAACAGCCCTGCACGAGTAGTGGGCTTCGCCTACAGGACCTTTTACGTGGCAGATACCGGCCGCGTCACGGCAAATGGGCAGCCCATCCGTGCATTGTTTGTCCGCGATGCGGCTCAGGTTCCACCGCAGACCAACGAGGTTGTGGAGGGTGTGGAGTCGCTGCGCACCAGTTTCGGCGTGGCGGTGAACAACAGTGTTGGTGTGCAGACCTACCTGAGCCCGGCCGAGGTGGAAGCGGCGAACCGTTGGGATGATGTCCGCACGGTGAAGATCGATCTGCTGCTGGTCAGCAATGAGCGAGTGGCGGGAGCGCTGGACCAGGCTGTCCAGTTCGGGGGGGCGGCAGTGGTGGCGGATGGGCGCCTGCGCCAGGTATTCAGCACAGTTGTGGCCCTGCGCAATCGGGTCGACTGATGAGGCAAGGATAAGCATGCAAAAGCAAAAAGGAGCAGTGCTGCTGGTTTGCCTGATCGCACTCCTGGCACTAACCGTGTTGGGGGTTACGGCGATGTCCGGCAGCACCCTGCAGGAGCGTATGGCCGGCGGCGCGCGGGACTACAACGTGGCGTTCCAGGCAGCCGAGAGCGCCTTGCGGGTGGGAGAGGCCTATGTGCGACAGCAGGTGGAAGCCAGCGTCGATCCTACCCAGTTATTCCTGGCGAAGACCGATTGCCCGACGGTGACGGCTACGCAATGGACCCCTCCCGCCGAACTTCACAACAAACCGCAGCAGCCGGTCTGTCAGGTTCGCAACTTTTACGGAGCGTCGGGCGGCGCGACCAGCTTCGTCTGCGAAACCGACGGTTCGATTGCCGAGAACCGGGCGTTCGACTGCCTGAGCCGGACCTATCTGTTCAACGTCGAGGCCACCGGTTACGCCGGCGGGGATGCCGAAGTGCACCTGCGCTCCACCGTGGCCATTGCCATCCGCAGCCAGAACTGATCGAAGGAAGACACGGATGAACCGCTCGAAATATGCGTTTGCGGTACGGGCACTGGTGGCCGGCCTGCTGACTTTTGTGGTCAGCCATAGTGCCCTGGCAGCATTCGTGCCAGGGCAGGTTCCGTTGAACCTGGGTGGCCAGGTCGAGCCCAACCTCATGTTCATCCTGGATGATTCGGGCTCGATGCGCTGGGGCTTCCTCCCGGATGAACTCAAGCCCGCGTATCTGGAGCGCACGGGCGAATGGTACGAGCGGCGAGAGTGCACGGGGCGGGGCAGCTATGCCGGCAAGAACCTGCATTTCTGCTCGAAGGCAAGTCATCACTACCTGGCTTCCAGCCACCTGAACAAGTCCTACTACAACCCGGCCGTACAGTACCTGCCGCCAGTCAAGAGCGACGGTCAACGCTATGCCAATGCAAACTTCGCGGCCGCATTCGTGGATGGTTATACGGGGGGGCAGACGGTCAACCTCGGCAACGACTACATGGCGATCATGGATGACTACTTCTCGCCCAATAGCTACGAGTGCTTGAACAGACGTTGCAGCAACGTCGAGTACTACAACGGTTTTGCCGTAGGGGAGGAGAGTGGCGCAGGTGCCGCTTTCTATTACGAATATGTTGGAGGGGGTAGCTGTGCAAGCAACCCCCGCCAGGATGCCTGCTATGCCGAGCGTAGCGTAGGCGCCTCCGAGCAGCAGAACTTCGCCAACTGGTTCTCCTACTATCGGACTCGCATCATGTCGGCCAAGGCCGGGGTCAGCCAGGCGTTTTCCGCGCTGCCCGGGGATATTCGGGTTGGCTACGGTGCAATCAACCTGACCGATACCCTGGCGCGCGGCGTGCGTCGATTTGAGGGAACCGGGCGCTCCGAATTTTATGACTGGCTGTTCGCCGCCAGCGCCTCAGGAGGTACCCCCCTGCGCAAGGCGCTAGGTGATGCAGGCGAGTATTACTCGCGCAAGGACGAGTCGGGGCCCTGGAGTTCGACTCCGGGCCAGACCGGGGGCAAGGAGTATGCCTGCCGCCAGAGCTACACGATCCTGACCACGGACGGCTACTGGAACGGTGACGCCGCCTCCAAGGAGGGCGCGCGCGCCAACGTTGATAACCGTAACGGCCCGACCATCAGCGGGCCGGATGGGCAGAGCTATCGCTATGTGCCCAAAGCGCCGTTCAGCGACAGCTCGGAGAACACCCTGGCGGACGTCGCCATGTACTACTGGAGTCGCGACCTGCATAACGCCCTGGACAACCGTGTGCCGACCGATCCGGCCGACCCCGCGTTCTGGCAGCACATGGTGACCTTCGGGGTCGGACTGGGCATGAGCGGGACCGTCGACCCGCAGACTGCGTTCGCCGCCGTCAAGAATGGTGCATCGGTGACTTGGCCAAGCCCGACCAGCAGCGAGCCGGCGAAGCTGGATGACCTGCTGCACGCGGCGGTGAATGGTCGGGGCGGTTTCTTCAGCGCCCAGGACCCGCAGCAGTTCGCCAGCGCCTTGGGTGAGACCCTCGCGTCGATCAGCGATCGTACCGGGTCGAACACCTCGGCCGTGCCCAATGCCCGCCGTCTGGACAGCAACACCCTGGTCTACGAGGCCTTCTATACCAGCTCGGACTGGTCCGGAAAATTACTGGCGAAAAAGCCCATGCAGACCAGCGCCGGCATCGTTTTCGAGGAAGTCTGGGAGGCGGGGCAGAAACTGGGACTCAGCTCGCGCAGCCTGTTCACCCACGACGGCGCGGCGGGCACCAACCATGGCCAGGCGTTGAACTGGAGCAGCCTTGGTGCAGAGCTCAAGGTGCATTTCAACGATGATGAGGCGCTGTTCAACTACCTGATGGGCAGCCGCACGAACGAGGCGCCGGCCGGCAGGAAGTTCCGCAAGCGCTCAACCCTGCTCGGCGATGTCGTCAACTCCACCCTCGTGTTGGCCAACAAGCAGGACTGGGGCTTCCATGGGCGGGTACCCGTAGCGAGCGGCGACCAGACCTACGCCGAGTTCGTCGCAGCCAAGTCGAGCCAGCCACCGGTGCTGTTCGTCGGCGCTAACGATGGCTTCCTGCACGCCTTCAACGCCAACAATGGCAATGAGTTGTTTGCCTACATGCCCAACGGCGTCTTGGGTAACGCCAAGCTCCTGGCCAACAGCGACTACAAGCACCGCTACTTCGTGGACGGAAAGCTGCACATTCGCGATGCCCGTCTGAATGGTGCGTGGCGTACCGTGCTCCTGGGTAGCCTCGGGGCCGGCGGGAAAAGCGTCTTTGCCCTGGACGTCACAGACGCCTCCGGCACGGGCTTCAGTGCCAGCAAGGTGTTGTGGGAGATCAAGGATGATGCTGATCTGGGCTACAACTTCGGCGAGCCGTTGGTCGGGCGCATGAAGGACGGCAGCTGGGCGGCGATCTTCGGCAATGGCTACGGCAGCACCAATGATGACTCGGTGTTGTTCATCGTCGATCTGGCGACCGGCGCCGTGAACAAAGTTCGCGCAGGCGAGACGACGGGCGGCCTGTCCAGCCCATCCTTCGTATATGCCACCGACAGCTCGGGCAACATCTACGTGAAGGATGTGTATGCCGGCGACCTGAGCGGAAACCTGTGGAAGTTCAACCTCAAGGGCAATGGTTCCGGTGTTGGCGATTTCGAGGTCAACCTGAGCTCAGGCAACAAACCACAGCCGCTGTACGTTGCTACAGATACCGCGGGCGCGCGCCAACCGATCACCGTCAAGCCGGAAATCGCCTACCACCCGGATGGCGTGTCGCAGGGCGTCGTCGTTTACTTCGGCACCGGCCGGCTCTACACCGCAAGTGATGTGGTCGACACGTCCAAGCAGAGCTTCTACGGCATCTGGGACAAGCTGACGAGCACCGGCGCCTCAACCGCTTTCACGGGCCGTTCGAGCCTTGACCAGCGCTCAATCCTGTTCGAGGGCGAGGCCTTCGATCGGGATGTGCGGGTACTCGACGCACCGGCCACCGCAATTGACTGGAGCAACAAGCGTGGCTGGTATCTCGACCTGACTTCTCCGATCAAAGGCGCCCAGGGCGAGCGGGTTATTTTCGCTCCGCGCATCCTGCTCAATCGTCTGGTCATCGAAACTGCCATTCCCTCTTCTGACCCCTGCTTGGCCGGTGGCTCTGGCTGGACAATGGTGCTCGATATGGCTACTGGCGGGCGGCTCAATTATGTCCTGCTGGACTTGAACAAGGATGGCAAGTTCACCGAAGCCGATATGGTCGACGTCGATGGGCAGAAGCTCCCGCCGTCCGGTATCGGTTCCACAGGCAGCATTCCCACCGGCTCGTTCGACCTGATCGACCCGCAGAAGTACTGGCTTTGCCGCGGTACCGGGGTGGATGACTGCATCCCGGCCGCCAATACCATCAATGTTCTCGAAGGCCGTCAGTCCTGGAACCAGATTCGATGAGAAGCAGTAAGGCGTTCACCCTGATTGAGCTGATGATCGTGATAGTGGTGATCGGCATCCTCGCCGCAATCGCTTATCCCAACTACACGGAGCATGTGCGGCGGGGCAAGCGGGCCGAGGTGAAGGCCGCCTTGATGGAGGGCGCACAGGCGCTGGAGCGTTATTACTCCACCCACGGCTCCTACCTGGATGCCGAAGGCAATTTTGCCGATAGTTTCGCGTCCCAGACGCCTGCTTCGGGGGCGGCCAACTACACCATCGCCGCCCAGGGCGCACCGACGGCTACCACTTACCAGCTGCGGGCTACCCGCACCGGCAGCATGGCTAATGATCCGTGCGGCGACTTCCAGATCAGCCAAACCGGCGAGCGAACGCTGGCCAATGCCACGCGCACTGCGGCCCAATGCTGGTAGTGGGGTGCCGCCTTCCCGGACGGGTTACTTGACGGCACGTTCGCCGGGAACGGTCGCGCTGGGCATCAGTCGATACCCAGCTTCTTCAGGCGATAGCGCATCGAGCGGAAGGTCAGGCCCAGGCGCTGGGCCGCAGCGGTGCGATTCCAGCGGGTTTCTTCGAGTGCCTGCATGATCAGCTTGCGCTCGATGTCTTCCAGGTAGTCTTCCAGGTTGTCGATCTGCGCCAGGCTGGCCTCGCCCCCCTCGGTCGCGCCGGTAGCGTCGGCCAGGCGCAGGTCGCGGGCCTGGATCTGGTCGTCTTCGCAGAGCGTGTAGGCCCGTTCGAGCATGTTCTCCAGCTCGCGCACGTTGCCGGGGAAGCGGTAGCACTTGAGCTTGTCCAGGGCTTCCGGCGCCAGGGTCGCGGCCGGCAGCCCGCTCTGCTGGGCCAGGCGCTTGAGCATGGTTTCCACCAGTAGCGGGATATCCTCGCGGCGCTCACGCAGCGGCGGCACGCTGAGCTCGATGACGTTCAGGCGGTAGTAGAGGTCCTGGCGGAAGCGGCCTGCGGCCACTTCCGCGGCCAGGTCCTTGTGGGTGGCGCTGAGGATGCGTACATCCACCACCACTTCCTGTTGTCCCCCCACGGCGCGCACGGCCTTTTCCTGGATGGCGCGCAGCAGTTTGACCTGCATCGCCAGTGGCAGGTCGGCTACCTCGTCAAGGAAGAGGGTGCCGCCATTTGCCGCCTGGAACAGGCCCTGCTTGTCTTCCACCGCGCCGGTGAAGCTGCCTTTCTTGTGGCCGAAGAATTCGCTTTCCATCAGCTCGGACGGGATGGCGCCGCAGTTGACCGGTACGAAGGGGCGGTCGATGCGCGGCCCCTGCTCATGGATCAGCCGTGCCACCAGTTCCTTGCCGCTGCCCGATTCACCACTGATGTACACCGGTGCCTGGCTACGGGCGAGCTTCTGGATTTGCTTGCGCAGGGCGCTCATGGGCGGCGAGGTGCCCAGCAAACGACCGTCCACCGGTGGCTCACCGTCTTCAGGGGCGCTCAGGCGCAAGGCGGTGTTGACCAGTTCGCGCAGCCGGCCAAGGTCTACCGGTTTGGTAAGGAAGTCGAAGGCGCCGGCCTTGAGGGCGTTCACCGCAGTGTCGAGGCTGCCGTAGGCGGTGATCATCGCCACCGGAACCATGGGGTGGCGCTGCTGGATGTACTGCACCAGTTCCAGGCCGGTGCCGTCGGGCAGACGCATGTCGGTCAGGCACAGGTCGAAGGGCTCGCGCGCGAGCCATTCGCGGGCTTCCTTGAGGTTGCGGGCGCTGCGGGTGTCGAGCTTCATCCGCCCGAGGGTGATCTCCAGCAGTTCGCGGATATCGGGCTCGTCATCGACGATCAGGGCTCTCTGTCGGGTCATGGTCAGCTCAGTTTGCGCGGGTGGGCGAAAGTGATGCGGAAGCAGCTGCCGCCTTGTTCGCGCGGTTTGTAGTCGAGGCGGGCCTGGTTGCTCTCGCAGAGTTCGCGGGAGATGTACAGGCCAAGGCCGGTGCCCTTGCTTTCAGTGGTGAAGAAGGGTTCGAAGATATTGTGCACCTGCTCGGGCGGGACGCCTTCCCCATCGTCCTCCACTTCCAGTATGGGCAGGTCGCTTTCGGCATCACGGAACAGCTTGAGCCAGACCTGGCCCTGGGCGTTTTTCTGGGCGCTGTAGCGCAGGCCGTTCTCTACCAGGTTGGTCAGCACCTGGGTCAACTGGTGGGGGTCCATGCGGGTCTGCAACGTACTGCCGAGGGTGGAAAGGTGCAGGGTCTGGTTGGGGCCGGAGGAGCTGCGGAACTCGCTGGCGAATCGGGTGAGCCAGTACTTCAGGTCCAGCAACTGCGGCTCCGACTGGCGGCGTCGGGACAGTTGGAGCACGTTCTCGATCACCAGGTTCATGCGCCGCGAATGGTCCTGGATAATGTGCGCCAGCCGCCGATCCGGGCCCTGGAGCTCTTCCGACTCCTGCAGGAGTTGCGCTGCGTGGCTGATGGCGCCCAGGGGGTTGCGGATCTCGTGGGCAATGCCTGCAGTCAGGCGACCGAGGGAGGCGAGTTTCAGTTGCTGGGCCTGCTGGGCGATTTGCGAGATGTCTTCGAGAAACACCAGGGTGTTCAGCTGATTGCCACGCTGCAGGTGAACGAAGCTGGGTTGCAGGGTAGGGCCATTGGCGAACGCCTGGAAGCTCTGTGGTCGCAGGGTTGGGTTGGTCAGCCACTGCTGCAGCCTCTCCAGCAATTCAGGACACTGGCCGTCCAGGGAGCGTCCGGCCAGCGAGTCCTTGCCCAGCAAGGATTGCGCGCCGTTGTTGGCAAGGAGAATCAGGTGTTGCGGATCGAGCACCAGGATGCCGGTGCGCATGCGCTCCAGAATCTGAGCGTTAAGTGCTTCCAGGTTGGCCACGTCGGCCGCGCGCTGCTCCGCGAGGGTTTCGCTGAGTTGCAGGCGCCGGCTCAGCCCCTGGATGAACAGTGCCGCGGCGAAGCACAGCGCGCCGAAGCCGCCGGCCTGGACGAACTGACTGGAGGCCTGCGGGTGGCTGATGCTGAGGTAGAAGGTCAGGTAGATCAGCCCGATCGCCGCCACGGCCGCTACCAGCAGGCCGATGCGCCCGCGCAGCAGGATGTTGGAGATGGCGACCGAAACCACCATGAGGTTGGCGATGCCGCTGGGCGTGCCGCCTGCCGCGAAGAACAGGCAGGACAGCAGCAATACATCCACCACGGCCAGGCTGAAGACCTGCACCATGCTGCGGGGGCGAGGCACCAGCGCGGCGATCAGGGTATTGAGGATCAGGTAGAACCAGCTGGCATTGCGGAACAGTTCCGGGCGCGCCAGGTCCAGGAGGCTGTCGTCCAGTTCGCTGGAGATCAGTACGACCAGTGCTACGCCAATCAACAGCCGATACAGGCTGTAGAGGCGGAAGATGCGCCGCCCTTGGGCGCTGAGTGCTGTCGGGGCGGGGAGGGTATCAGTGCTCACCAGGGCTCTGATCCTGTTCCAGGTGGGCCCGGCTGCAATACCAGCGATTGTCCTGGGACAGGGCGTTGCTTCGAGGAACGTGCACGCCGCACTGTGCGCAGCGCACCATGGGCACGGTTTCGTCCTGTTGGTGCGGCTTGGGGCGTGGTGTCGATGGGGTCTTGAAGCGGCGCCACAGCCAGATGGCGACGAAGATCACGGCAATCCAGAACAGCAGGCGAAACATGCCGAAGGTGCTCTCTTCTTGGTGGAAAACTGGCAGTTTAGCCAAGCCGGTTGTCCGCGCACAGAGACCGGCCGCACGCTGCCGTGTCTTGTTTGGTTTTCCCTGCGGGCGCGCGGGAGTATGGTGGCGTTGAAGTGCATCAGATGCCTTGCACAACGCTCGGGAGGCGGCCATGCGCCAAAGCCTGCGAATCGTGATGGCCCAGCTCAATCTCCGTGTCGGCGACGTTCAAGGCAATGTCGAGCGAATCATCGAAGAAGCGAACGCTGCGCGCGAAGCCTGGGAAGCCGATGTCATTGTCTTTCCCGAACTTTCCTTGTGCGGTTACCCACCGGAGGACTTGCTGCTGCGTTCGAGCATGCAGCGGCGTATCGAGCACGGGCTGCAGCGCCTGCGTGATGAGGTGCGCGGCATCTATCTTGTGGTGGGATACCCCTGGCTGGAAGACGAACAGCGCTACAACGCCTGTGCGGTGATCGCTGACGGGCAGCTACTGGCCACCTATTACAAGCAACGCCTGCCCAACTACCGGGTATTTGACGAGAAGCGCTATTTCGAGCCTGGCCACCAGCCCTGCGTGGTGGATATCAAAGGTGTGCCGGTGGCGCTGTCGATTTGCGAAGACGTCTGGTTTCCCGAACCCATGGCCCAGGCGCGTGCCGCCGGGGCCAGGCTGATGCTCAGTCTGAACGCCTCGCCCTTCCATCTGGACAAGCAGCTCGAACGCGAAGAGACGCTGGCTGAGCGGGTTGCCGAGGGCGAAATGCCGGTGATCTACGTGAACCAGGTTGGCGGCCAGGATGAGTTGGTGTTCGATGGCGGCAGTTTCGTCATTGATGCCAGTGGACTGATCTGCCAGCGCGCCCCCGCCTTCGTCGAGGGCCTTTACCCAGTGGATGTGCAGCTACAGGAAGGCCACTGGCTTCCACGTCGGACCCACTGTGCCGAGCTACAGGAACTGGAGGCGAGCGTCTACCAGGCGCTGGTGGTGGGGGTGCGCGATTACGTCCAGAAGAACGGATTCAGGGGCGTGGTGCTGGGGCTGTCCGGCGGCATCGACTCGGCCCTGACCCTGGCCATAGCCGCTGATGCCCTGGGCGCAGAGCGCGTAGAAGCGGTAATGATGCCCTACCACTACACCGCGCAGATCAGCCTCGAAGACGCCGAGATCGAAGCGCGCTTGCTCGGCGTCACCTATCGGGTGCTGCCCATTGCTCCCGTGGTGGACGCTTTCCAGCAGGTCCTGGCGCCGGAGTTCGAGGGGTACGCACGTGACGCCAGCGAGGAGAACCTGCAGGCGCGCTGCCGTGGAACGCTGTTGATGGCGATCTCCAACAAGAAGGGCAGCCTAGTGCTGACTACCGGCAACAAGAGCGAGCTGGCGGTGGGCTATGCGACCCTTTACGGCGACATGGCTGGTGGATTCGATGTGCTGAAGGACGTTCCCAAAAGCCTGGTGTTCCGTCTGGCCGAATACCGCAACAGCCTGGGGCCGGTGATTCCGCCCCGGGTGATCGAGCGGCCGCCTTCGGCCGAGCTGGCGCCGGGGCAGCAGGACGAGGATTCGCTACCGCCATATGCGGTGCTGGACGAGATCCTCAAGCTCTACATCGAGCACGACCTGTCGGCCAACGCCATCATCGCCGAGGGATTCGATGAAGACACGGTGAACCGGGTGCTGAGCATGGTGGACCGCAATGAGTACAAGCGGCGCCAGGCGGCGGTGGGCATCAGGGTGACGCAGCGGGGGTTTGGTCGGGATCGGCGTTATCCCATTACCTCGGGATGGCGATTGGGAGATTAGAGGCAGCGCTGAAACGAAGAAGGGAGGCCAGTGGCCTCCCTTCTTTATACAGACATGCGGCGTTGATCAGTCGAACAGGCCGAAAGTCATGTAGCTGAACCAGGAACGGTCGCTGCTGTTGGCTTCGGACTCATGCTCTTCTTCCTGCACCTCGTCCTGGTTCTCCGGCTGCAGTTCATCAGGAATTTCTTCCTTGGCATTCTCGTACTGCTTGATCACGTCCTGGGCAGCGCGGGTTTCACCCGGGGGCAGCGGCGCGTCGTTCTCGATCAGGCCCAGGGTGGCCTTGGCCAGCCAGGTACGGTTGTCGGCTTCTTCTTCGCGCGGCACGAACTGGCCGTCGACCAGGGTCGGGTGGTCCGGGTAGTTCAGCTTCAGGGCTTCCAGGCTGGAAGCAGCCAGGTCGTTCAGGCCCAGGCGCTGGTAGGCCTCGACCATCACAGCGAGGCCATCGCCCACGGCGGGGGTTTCCTGGAAGTTTTCCACCACGTAGCGACCACGGTTGGCGGCGGCGACATAGGCCTGGCGGGTCAGGTAGTAGTGGGCAACGTGAATTTCGTAGGCGGCCAGGAGGTTGCGCAGGTAGACCATGCGCTGCTTGGCGTCCGGGGCGTAGCGGCTGTTCGGGTAGCGGCTGGTGAGCTGGGCGAACTCGTTGTAGGAGTCGCGCGCGGCACCCGGGTCACGCTTGGTCATGTCCAGCGGCAGGAAACGCGCCAGCAGGCCGCGGTCCTGTTCGAAGGAGGCCAGGCCCTTCAGGTAATAGGCGTAGTCGACATTCGGATGCTGCGGGTGCAGGCGGATGAAGCGCTCGGCGGCGGACTTGGCGGCCTCCGGCTCGACATTCTTGTAGTAGGCGTAGATCAGCTCGAGCTGGGCCTGCTCGGCGTAGCGGCCGAAGGGGTAGCGGGACTCGAGGGCCTTGAGCTTGGCAATGGCGGGGGTATAGCTGCTGTTGTCCAGATCGGCCTGGGCCTGCTGATACAGCTCGGCTTCGCTCAGATTCTCGTCCACCACTTCTTTGTTGGAGGAACAGGCGGCGGTGAGGGCGAGAATGGCGATCAGCAGCAGGTGTTTCACTTGCATGGCGGCTTGCGTCCCTGTGACGGCTGGCTGTCTTGGCTGGAGCCGTCCTGTTATGATGGGCGCCCCGGAACCCCCGGGACAAAGACGCAGTATTTAACCACAAGCGCGTAACTGAAACCAAAGGCTACGCCCCCTCCGTGCAAGAGCATGTCTTCGATTACCAAGCAGGTTATTCAACTCAGCGCCGAAGTGCCGTCTGAGCTGGGCGGGCAACGTCTGGACCAGGTCGCCGCGCAACTTTTTTCCGAGCACTCCCGTTCCCGCCTTTCCGGCTGGATCAAGGATGGCCTCCTTACTGTTGACGGCAGCGTGCTGCGTCCGCGGGACATCGTGCACGGCGGCGCATTGCTGGAACTGAATGCCGAGCAGGAGTCCCAGGGCGCGTGGGTGGCCCAGGACATCGAGCTGGACATCGTCTACGAAGACGAACACCTGCTGGTGCTGGACAAACCTGCCGGCCTGGTGGTGCATCCGGCTGCGGGGCATGCCGACGGCACCCTGCTGAATGCCCTGCTGCACCATGTGCCGGGGCTGGAGAACGTGCCACGGGCGGGTATCGTCCATCGCCTGGACAAAGACACCACCGGCCTGATGGTGGTGGCTAAGACCCTTGAAGCCCACACCAGCCTGGTCGCGCAGTTGCAGGCGCGCAGCGTGAGCCGGATCTACGAGGCCGTGGTGGTTGGCGTGATCACGTCCGGCGGCAAGGTCGATGCACCCATCGGGCGGCATGGCCAGCAGCGCCAGCGCATGGCCGTAGTCGCAGGTGGCAAGCCGGCCGTCAGCCATTACCGTGTACTGGAGCGCTTCCGCTCCCATACCCACACCCGCGTCAAGCTGGAAACCGGCCGCACCCACCAGATCCGTGTGCACATGGCCTATGTGAACTTCCCCCTGGTCGGTGATCCCGTCTATGGCGGGCGCTTCCGCATTCCGCCGGCAGCCAGCCCGACCCTGGTGCAGACACTCAAGGAGTTCCCGCGCCAGGCCCTGCATGCGCGCTTCCTTGAGCTGGACCATCCGGCGAGCGGCGAGCGCATGAAGTGGGAGTCCCCGTTGCCGGATGATTTCGTCTGGCTACTCAGCCTGCTGCGTCAGGACCGTGAGTCCTTCGAGCAATGAGCATCTGGCTGACGCCCGATTGGCCTGCTCCGAAGCGGGTGCAGGCCTGCGTCACCACCCGTGAGGGGGGCTTCAGCCTGCCGCCATATGAAGGCCTGAACCTCGGCAGCCATGTCGAGGATGATCCACAGGCCGTTGAACAGAATCGCCGACTGCTGACGTCTACCCTGGGTTGTCGCCCCGCCTGGCTGAGCCAGGTGCACGGTGTGCGCGTGGCGCAGGCCGACCCGAGCCGCGTGGACGAGGCCGACGCCAGCTGGACCGCCGAACCCGGCGTCGCCAGCGCGGTGTTGACCGCCGACTGCCTGCCTGCCCTGTTCTGCGATCGCGCCGGTACCAAGGTCGCGGCTGCCCATGCCGGTTGGCGCGGGCTGGCCAATGGGGTGCTGGAGGCAACCCTCGATGCCCTGGCCTTGCCGGCCGAAGAGGTGCTGGTCTGGTTGGGACCGGCCATTGGCCCCGCAGCTTTCGAAGTCGGGCCTGAAGTGCGCGAAGCCTTCCTGGCCCATCATCCCGAGACCGGCCAGGCCTTCCGGCCCAGCGCCAACGAAGGGAAGTTCATGGCCGACATCTACCAGCTGGCGCGCATCCGCCTGGCCGCGCGCGGTGTGCAGGCCGTATATGGCGGCAGTTTCTGTACCGTCAGCGATCCGCGCTTCTATTCCTATCGCCGTGCTGCGCGCACGGGGCGTTTCGCCAGCCTCGTCTGGCTGGCCGACTGACTGTGGCCCCGTGCCGCGTCCATCCGTATCGCCGTAGGATGCGGTAGAGCGAAGCGAAACCCATCGGCCATCGGATGATGGGTTTTGTTCCTCGGTGGAACGCCGCCTGTCCCATCCTTCGGTGCTTATGACCACGGTCAATCTCATAGAGGTTGAATCGCGCAGAATCGTCCCTATCTAAGCTTCATCCCGGCGGGCTTTTCGTGTCTGGCGCCACCATCGCGCCGGCCCGCTATCTGAAGGAAGGACAAACCCATGCGAATCGACCGTTTGACCAGCAAGCTGCAACTGGCGCTCTCCGACGCCCAGTCCCTGGCGGTTGGCCACGACCACCCGGCCATCGAACCTGTACACCTGGTACTGGCCCTGCTTGACCAGCAGGGCGGTTCCATCAAACCCCTGCTGATGCAGGTTGGCTTCGACGTGGCGGCGCTGCGTCAGGGCATGACCCGCGAACTCGACCACCTGCCAAAAATCCAGAACCCCACGGGTGACGTGAACCTCTCCCAGGACCTGGCACGCCTGCTCAACCAGGCCGACCGCCTGTCCCAGCAGAAGGGCGACCAGTTCATCTCCAGCGAGTTGGTACTGCTCGCCGCCATGGATGAAAACACTCGCCTCGGCAAGCTCCTGCTCGGCCAAGGGGTGACCCGCAAGGCGCTGGAGAATGCCATCGCCAACCTGCGGGGCGGCCAGGCCGTGAACGACCCCAATGTCGAGGAGTCGCGACAGGCGCTGGACAAGTTCACCGTCGACCTGACCAAGCGTGCCGAAGAGGGCAAGCTGGACCCGGTCATTGGCCGCGACGATGAAATCCGCCGCACCATCCAGGTCCTGCAACGCCGCACCAAGAACAATCCTGTGCTGATTGGCGAGCCCGGTGTCGGCAAGACCGCCATCGCAGAAGGCCTGGCCCAGCGCATCGTCAACGGCGAAGTGCCCGATGGCCTCAAGGACAAGCGTCTGCTGTCCCTGGACATGGGATCGCTGATCGCCGGTGCCAAGTTCCGTGGCGAGTTCGAAGAGCGTCTGAAAGGCGTGCTCAACGAGCTGGCCAAACAGGAAGGCCGGGTCATCCTCTTTATCGACGAGCTGCACACCATGGTTGGCGCCGGCAAGGCCGAGGGCGCCATGGATGCCGGCAACATGCTCAAGCCGGCACTGGCCCGCGGTGAGTTGCACTGCGTAGGCGCTACGACCCTGGATGAGTACCGCCAGTACATCGAGAAAGACGCTGCGCTGGAACGCCGCTTCCAGAAGGTCCTGGTGGACGAGCCGAGCGAGGAGGACACCATCGCCATCCTGCGTGGCCTCAAGGAGCGCTATGAGGTCCACCACGGCGTGACCATTACTGACGGCGCCATCATCGCCGCCGCCAAGCTGTCGCATCGCTACATCACTGACCGCCAGCTGCCGGACAAGGCCATCGACCTGATCGACGAGGCCGCCAGCCGCATCCGCATGGAGATCGACTCCAAGCCGGAGGCCCTGGACCGTCTCGATCGTCGCCTGATCCAGCTGAAGATCGAGCGAGAGGCGCTGAAGAAGGAAGAGGACGAAGCTACCAAGAAGCGTCTGGCCAAGCTGGAGGAAGACATCTTCAAGCTGGAGCGTGAGTACGCCGACCTGGAGGAGATCTGGAAGTCCGAGAAGGCCGAGGTGCAAGGCTCGGCTCAGATCCAGCAGAAGATCGAGCAAGCCCGCCAGGACATGGAGGCCGCTCGCCGCAAGGGCGACCTGCAACGCATGGCCGAGCTGCAGTACGGCGTGATTCCCGACCTGGAGCGCAGCCTGCAGATGGTCGACCAGCACGGCAAGACCGAGAACCAGCTGCTGCGCAACAAGGTTACCGACGAAGAAATCGCGGAAGTGGTCTCCAAGTGGACCGGCATTCCTGTGGCCAAGATGATGGAGGGTGAACGCGAGAAGTTGCTGCACATGGAAGAGGGCCTGCACAAGCGGGTCATCGGCCAGCACGAAGCCGTGGTCGCCGTCGCCAACGCGGTGCGCCGTTCGCGTGCCGGTCTGGCCGACCCGAACCGGCCGAGCGGTTCCTTCCTCTTCCTCGGCCCGACCGGGGTAGGCAAGACCGAGCTGTGCAAAGCGCTCGCCGAGTTCCTCTTCGATACCGAGGAGGCGCTGGTGCGCATCGACATGTCCGAGTTCATGGAGAAGCATTCCGTGGCTCGCTTGATCGGCGCACCGCCGGGCTACGTGGGTTACGAGGAAGGCGGCTACCTGACCGAAGCCGTGCGCCGCAAACCGTACTCCGTCGTGCTGATGGACGAGGTGGAGAAAGCCCACCCGGATGTCTTCAACGTGCTGCTGCAGGTGCTGGAAGACGGCCGTCTGACCGACAGCCACGGTCGCACCGTGGACTTCCGCAACACCGTGATCGTGATGACCTCCAACCTCGGGTCGCTGCAGATACAGGAACTGGTGGGCGACCGGGATGCACAGCGAGCGGCGGTGATGGATGCCGTGAGCGCGCACTTCCGTCCCGAGTTCATCAACCGGATCGATGAAGTGGTGGTGTTCGAGCCCCTGGGGCGTGATCAGATCAGTGGCATCGCCGAAATCCAGCTGCAACGCCTGCGCAAGCGTCTGGCTGAGCGCGAGCTGAGTCTGGAGCTGAGCCCGGAGTCCCTCGATAAGCTGGTTGCCGTGGGTTACGACCCGGTCTACGGCGCCCGTCCGCTGAAGCGGGCGATCCAGCGCTGGATCGAGAACCCCTTGGCCCAGCAGATTCTCGCCGGCCAGTTCGCGCCTGGCGCCACCGTCACTGCCAAGGTGGAAGGCGAGGAAATCGTCTTTAGCTGATTGATGGCCTGCAAGAAAAAGCCCCGTGAGATTGCGGGGCTTTTTCATGGTTGTCGTTCGGGCTATGGCGCGCGAATGAACTGCAACAGGTCTTCCAGGACGGCGGCCTGCTCATCGGCAATGTCGATGATACGAAAGCCTGCCCAGCAATTGCGCTGGTCTTCGCCCATGCGCGTCCACAGGCAGTCGGCACCCAGGCGGATATCCTCCAGGCCCTCCACCCAGGTCAGCGGGACCAATCGGCATTCCCAGACCGAATCGGCGACGAGCGGCAGCTCACTCAGCAGCATGAAGCCATCCATCGACAGGTCGACGATGCGGCCCAAGCGTTGCCCCGAATGCAGATCGAATACTTCCAACTGCAGCTCGGTGGCATGGCGGCTGTGCTGGCGACGTTCTTCCATGGTGGACTCCTACTGCGGACTCAGGAGGTACGGCCGGTGAAGCGTTGCAGCACCCGGTAGATGGCGCCAAGGGCGCGGTCTACCAACGGGGCGCTGCGTTCCGGCGGGACCAGACGTGCCAATCCTTGCTCCATGTCCATGGCCAGCTGGGTGATGGGCATGATTGCCACACGCTGGCCGCTATGGTCGACGAACATGTAGTTGCGGGTGGTTGGGCTGTACCACGACAGCTTGAGGACGCGAACATCCGGGCCATCGATGAACTCGAACCAGGTACCGAACTCCAGGCGCGACAGCTCCCTGACCAGCGCCTGGGCGCGGTTGGAGAGGCTGACTGGCCGTGGGATGTTGGCCAGCTCGGCGTCTTCGCCGAGCATCTCGCCCAGTTTGCTTTCCGGCAGTGGGCTTTCAATGCGTGCTGCTACCTGGGGTTGTTGCGATTGCACGGCGTGCTGGCAGGCCACCAGATCCTGGAGCAGGCGGCGGATGCCGTCCTCGTGGTAGCCGCCCAGCAATTCCAGGCCCTTGCGCAAGTCTTCCAGCATGGGGATGCGCAGTTGCTGAAGTCGGGCACGGCCATCACTGTCCTGCGGGGTACCGCTCCAGGCCAATTGCTCGGCGACTTCCACTGAACGCTGCCATTCGTTGCTGCGATCGCCATGGCGCAGCAGGACGAACACCAGGACGTCGGTCCAGGTGAGTTCGAGGAAGTGCTGGATGATTCCCGGCAGCTCGCGACCGGCCAGGGCTCGTCCGATCGTGTCGACAGCTTGCTGGCGGGCACCGAGCAGCTTGTCGCGGCCCTTGGCGGCTTCCACGGCACGCTGCTCGCGCAGTTCCACCTTGTGCCGCAGGGTGCCGGTGTATTCGTTGAACTCGTCCAGCAGGCTATCGAATAGCAGCAGGTCGCCGCTGAAGCCATGGACGACGCGCTCGACCACCCAGTGCATTTTCGCCAGCAGCCCGCGCTCCTCGCCTTCGCTGGTATAGAGCACGCCGGCTTGGGCCATGCTGTTGAGCAGGCGGCGGGCCGGGTGGTGATGCTGGGTGAAGAGCGCCTTGTCCTGCAGGGCGACCTTCAAGTAGGGCGTGTGCAGGTGGGAGAGGGCGGTCTTGTAGATGTCGGCCAGGTTGTCATCGTCGAGAATGAAGTCGAAGAGCATGCCTACCAGGTCGATCACGTCCGCTTCATAGTCGGACAGCTTCTGCTGGCCCGGCAGGCTGCTATGGCTTTCCAGTTGTTGTTGCAGGTCGGCTTTCAGGCCTTCGACGCGCTGTGGTTGGCGCAGCTTGCTGGCAAGGTCCTGGGCGGACTGTTGTTGCAGGCGGTTCAGCGCTTCCAGCAGTTCCGCCGCGCTGTAGGTGCGGGTTGCGCCGCGCGGAGCAAAGCTCGAGATGCTCGGGGTTCCGCCGGGGAGCGGGGCGTCGCTGTGGTGCATGCGGCGCTCGCCCAGCAGGGCGGCCAGTCCGCTGAACAGCTGGCCGGGATCGCTGGGTGGTGCGCCGGTCAGGTCCACTGGGCCGCTTGCCTGGGGAGCGGGCGGTGATTGAGTGGGCGGTTGCGCCGCTTGCTGCCCGGGTGGTGTCTTAGCCGCTGCCGATGAGGGCGGATGGGGCACAGTGGTGGAGCGCTGCACGCTGTATTTGAGGTTGGGCAGCACACCGGCCTGGATCAACCGTTGGTTGAGGGCCTCATAGACGCTGTCCAGGCCACGCATCACATGCTGGTCGAAAAGCATATAGAGGATGGTCTTGATCCGCAGCGGGAAGGGGTGGGGCTCCAGCGCTTCGCGGAAGGCCAGTGCCACAGCCTGCGGGCCGAACGGGTTGTCGTCGTCTCCCAGCTTGCGCCCGCCGTTGAGTACCGCCAGGCGCTGATCGAGGGCGAACAGGGACTGCGAACAGCGCGACTTGACCCGGCTGACCATATTGGTGACCAGCAGGCTTTCTTCGTACTCCTCGTTCTCCATCAGCTGGAGGTGGTCGGCATCCAGCTCGCCGGCTTTCAGCTCCGGCTTCAGCTTGCCGCCGAGGAAGTCTTCGAAATTCTTGGCGATACGCTGGTGGTACGCACGTTCTATTTGCGGGCGTTGCTTGCGGATGTCCCGCATGCTGTCGAAGAACAGCGTCTGGACCTGATTGTTCTCGGCCTTTTCGGCGCATTCGAAGAGCGTGTCGTCAACCTGGCCGAAAACCCCCGTCAGATGTTCCGCCAACCGGTTCATCACCAGCTTGCGGCAGCTTTGCACCAAATCACCGAAGCGCGGTTGTATGCCGCGGCTGGCCAGGGTCGTCACGGGGCCGGGAGGAGTTGGGGGTCGATCCTGATTGCTCATAGCCGTCCTGTAGGGAGACAGGTCGCGACCACGACCTGCAACGATCTCGCCACGGCTCAGGTATAGCACTCGACCGGTCTTCTGCAAATCATTGTAGGAATTCGTTTTTTAGGGGGTTGACAGGCGGTTCTGGAACCGTAAAATGGCGCGCCTCTGAAGCGCTAAACCAAAACGGTGAGGCGACAAAGAGTTGGAAGACCGAAGTTCCGCGATAGCTCAGTCGGTAGAGCAAATGACTGTTAATCATTGGGTCCCTGGTTCGAGTCCAGGTCGCGGAGCCAACTTCCATACGGGGTATAGCGCAGTCCGGTAGCGCGCCTGCTTTGGGAGCAGGATGTCGGGAGTTCGAATCTCTCTACCCCGACCACCTCACATTTGGGTCGTTAGCTCAGTCGGTAGAGCAGTTGGCTTTTAACCAATTGGTCGTAGGTTCGAATCCTACACGACCCACCATACAAGACCTCTCGGGAGGTCCGAAGAAGCGGTAAGGCGAAAGCCTTGCCGCTTTTTTGTTTGTCTCGATTTCTTGAATTAGAGCGGGTTCGAGGAGAGGAGGGAATCCGGATTGCAGATTCCCTCCTGGCCGAGCCCCGGTCAGTGCAGTTTCAGGCGCGGGTCCGTGCTACGGCCGATGCGGTCGCTGAGCATCAGCAGGCCGGTGCGGAAGGCGCCGTACAGGGCCATCTGGTGCATGCGGTAGAGCGAGATGTAGAACATCCGCGCCAGCCAGCCTTCCAGCTTCACGCTGCCCATCAGGTTACCCATGAGATTGCCCACCGCGCTGAAGCTCGATAGCGAAATCAGCGAGCCATAGTCCTTGTACTGGTAGTCCGGCAGTGGCTGGCCTTGCAGACGCAGCTTGAACGACTTCACCAACAGTGAGGCTTGCTGGTGCGCAGCCTGCGCGCGCGGCGGCACATTGCGCTCGGTGCCGTCTCCCATGGGGCAGGCGGCGCAGTCGCCGAAGGCGAAGATGTCGTCATCGCGGGTGGTCTGAAGGGTCGGGCGTACCACCAACTGGCTGATACGGTTGCTTTCCAGTCCATCCAGGTCCTTCAGGAACGCGGGGGCGCGGATGCCAGCGGCCCAGACCTTGAGGCTGGCCGGAATGTTTTCGCCCTGGGCGGTCCTCAAGCCGTCTGCCGTGACCTCTTTGACCGCAGCGCCGGTCATCACCGTGACGCCGAGCTTCTCCAATGTGTGATGTACCGGCGCGCTGATGCGTTCCGGTAGGGCTGGCAGCACACGAGGGCCGGCCTCGATCAGCGTGATGCGCATGTTTTCCGGCTGGATGCGATCCAGGCCGTAGGCGGCCAGTTCGTGAGCGGCGTGGTGCAACTCCGCGGCGAGTTCGACGCCAGTCGCGCCGGCACCGACGATGGCCACACTGATCTGGTCGTTGGCGTTCTGCTGGGCGTGGGCGCGCAGATAGTGGCTGAGCAGCTTGCGGTGGAAGCGCTCGGCCTGCTCGCGGGTGTCGAGGAAGATGCAGTGTTGGGCCGCGCCTTCGGTGCCGAAGTCGTTGGTGGTGCTGCCGACCGCAATGACCAGGCTGTCGTAGTCCAGTTCGCGGGCAGGCACCAGCTCGCGCCCATCTTCATCATGGGTGGCGGCCAGCTGGATGACCTTGCGCTTGCGGTCCAGCCCGCTCATGCGGCCGAGCTGGAACTCGAAGTGGTTCCACTTGGCCTGGGCAACATAGTTCAGCTCGTTCTCGGTGGAGTTCAGCGAGCCGGCCGCCACTTCATGAAGCAGGGGTTTCCAGATATGGGTCAGGTTGGCATCGGCCAGGACGATCTTGGCCAGGCCTTTCTTGCCGAGGGTTCTACCCAGACGGGTAGCAAGCTCCAGGCCGCCGGCGCCGCCGCCGACGATCACGATACGATGGGACATGGGAAAGTCTCGCAAGGCTATAGGAATTCTTTTTCGCCGAGGGCGAGCGCAGGAGGCAGCTCATAGCACCAGTCGGCTCAGGAGGCGGCTGAGGAGGCCCAGCACGATGACGATGGCCAGCACAATCCACAGCAGTCGCCACGGGCGGAACGGCTGGCGTTCCACTTGGTGCTGGGGGAGGTTCAGGTACTGGTCGACCTTTTGCTGGTCTTCGGGCGTCAGGCGGCTGGGCATGGGGGCCTCGACTTTGTAGTGGTGGGCATTCTAGCTGGCGAATTCACGGGGGCTCAACGCGCGGCGGGGTAAATTTGCACGAAGCCGGTCAAAGACCGACTCCTACGTCGAAAAGAATGGTCCGACCGAGGTTGTTGCGCAGGAAGTCCGGTGCGTCGCCATGGGCGAAGAGCACCCGCGCGAAGTTCGACCCCACCAGCGACAGCGAACGCCAGCCTTGGCGCAAGTATTCGGTGGGAGGTGGAAACGGACTGTTGAAGTCAGGTGTGGCGCGCTTGAGGTTGACGAAGGCCAGCAGGTCGAGCTCGCCCAGGTCGAGGCCCCGCTCATCATAATTGCGGGCTTTCTTGCGCAGGGTTGGCGCCAGGCGTGCCTGGAGCTCGGCGGCGGCGATGCGCTTTGGGCGACTTTCCCGGCGCACCAGTTGAGCCAGGGAAAAGGCGCTGCGCCGCCGTTCCAGTTCGGCGCGCCATTCCTCGTTGAGGCGGCGCCCTTCGTCCAGTACGAAGAACACCTCGAAGTTGGCTTCGCGGAACTGCACGTCCGGCGGTTCCTGGCTGGTACTGAACTCGTCGAGTCGATAGGGCAGGTTGAGCGCCTGCAGGAGCCGCTGGCAGACCCAGCGCTCGCGTTCCCACTTGCGCGCATTCGACAGAAAGTCGTTGGCTTGCTCGGCCTGCCGCGTCAGCAGGCGCAGGTAGTCGGACTCGTTCATGTTCCGCAGCTTAGCCTTACGGCCAGGGCTCTGGGTACCCCCGACGCGCCAGCGGAGCGGCTGTGGCGACAAATGCGCGCAGGTTGCCTGATGCTGGCGCGGTGTAAACTTTCAAGATCTGCCGGGAGTCCACGATGCGCATTCGCCCCATCTCTGCCGCCGACCATACCGCCCTGCTCGAGCTGTGGCGCCGCACGCCGGGAATCCGCTTGCGCGCGGAGGATGAGCTGGAGCCCTTTTGCGCGTACCTGCAGCGCAATCCCGATCTCTGCCTACTGCTCGAAGACGATCATGGTCGGGTAGCCGGCAGCCTGTTGGTCGGGCATGACGGGCGCCGTGGCTACCTGCAGCACCTGGTGGTCGACGGGCCGTTTCGCGGCAAGGGCTGGGCTCGGGCCTTGCTGCAGGAGGCGCTGCGACGCCTGGCAATTCTGGGCATCCGCAAGTCCCACGTGTTCGTCCTGGAGGATGCGCCCGAGGCGCTGGCCTTCTGGCACATGCAGCGGGGCTGGTCGGAGCGAGAGGACATTCGGGTTTACTCGACCACTGGAGACTGATTCGATGCGGATCTGCCTTGGCTTGATGCTTTGCCTGCTGGCTACCTTCAGCCACGCGTTGGAAGTGGGTGAGCGACTGTCACCCTGGACCTTGCTGGACCAGTACGACCAGCCGTACAGCCTGGATGATGGGCTGCAGTTGCTGCTGGTCGCCCGCGACATGGACGGCAACAAGCTGGTCAAAGCTGCTCTGGAAGGCCAGCCCAAGGACTATCTCGAAGCCCGCCATGCGGTGTTCGTGGCCGATATCAGCCGAATGCCGTCGCTGGTCTCTTCGATGTTCGCCGTGCCGGCCATGCGCGACTACAACTATCGCGTCCTGCTGGACCGTGAGTCCCGCGTCGCCAGTCGCTATCCGGGCGAAGCATCCCGCGTGCTCTGGCTGCGGCTGGATCACGGCACGCTCACGGAGCAGAAAGAATTCAGTGATGCCGCGGCGCTGCGTGCCGCCCTGGAGTCATTGGCGCCGTGATTGCCGCTGAACTCCTGTCCACGGAAACCCTCGCGCTTGGTTGGGCCATCTACCTGCCGGTCGTCGCCTGGGCGATATGGCGCGCACCCTGGGTCGAGCTGTTCAGCGATTCCCGTCGGCAACACCTGCTGTTCGGCACTGTGCTGGTGGTCTTCCTGCTCTGGCTGATGCGACGGGACTTCGACTCGGGGGTGTCCTACCACTTCATCGGCATGACCGCCGTAACCCTATTGCTGGATTGGCCGCTGGCAGTGCTGAGCGGCCTGGCTGCGCAGGTGGCGCTATTGATGCTGGGCAAGCAGGACCTGGCCGCCCTCGGCGTCAACGGCGCCATGCTGGTGCTGCTGCCCGTGCTGGTCACCGAGCTGTGCGCGAAATGGGTCGAGCACTACCAGCCCCGCAACCTGTTCGTGTACATCTTCTGCTGCGGATTCTTTCCGGCGGCCCTGGCGGCGCTGCTCTGCGTGCTGGTCGGGCTGGGTTTGCTGTGGATGGATGGCGTCTTCCCCATGCCACCCTGGCTGGAAGATTTCATCGGCTATCTCTGGCTGGTGATGTTCCCTGAAGCCTTTATCAACGGCACGGCCGTGACTGCCCTGGTGGTGTTCTGCCCGGATTGGCTGGAGACCTTCAACCGCACCCGTTACCTCCAGGCACCCTGGAAGGATGACGACACGCCGCGTTGATCACCTGGGATTCGCTCGCCTTATCCCCAGCTGACACCTGATTTGCGTCAAGGAACTCATGCCGCCCGGTTTCGTAGCGTGGAGGGCGCTTTTCCATCGGCTATGTCTGCATTGCGTGTTGTAGGCAGCTGCATTGTATCCGCTCCATAAACCCCGTCTTCCGTTGACGAGGCTTTGTTATCAGGATGCGCTCGTCGGCGGGCAGTTCCACGGCAGCAGGGCTTCGAAGTCTTCGATGCTATTGGCCAAGGGCAGGCGTTCGAGGATATAGCGCAGCCAGGCATAGGGCTCCTGCCCATTAGCCTTGGCGGTCTCGATCAGACTGTAGAGCTGCGCGCTGGCTGTGGCGCCCTTGGGCGTGTCGCTGAACAGCCAGTTCTTGCGGCCGATCACGAAGGGGCGGATGGCGTTCTCGGCACGGTTGTTGTCGATGGGCAGATGCCCGCCCTCGACGTAGCGCACGAGCCG
>NZ_AUIE01000040.1 GCF_000423545.1 Metapseudomonas resinovorans DSM 21078 | reverse complement strand
CTCGCCTGGGAAGGCGAAACCAGAAACATCCGCAGAACTCGGCAATCAACTTGGCGAAGGACGTTCTAGCAACACTTAACGCAGACATAGCCAATTCATTCGCCAAGGGTCGCGCAGCGGCCCCGAGGGAAGCCGGGGGCAGACCTTTGGCCTGCTTGGCGAATGAATTCGTCCCTACACCGCCAGAAGCGAGGCCCGCCCCCGATCACCCCACCCACGCCTTCAAACTCAACCTCGCTTCCTCCCCCGCCACCAGCTCCACGCTGTCCTCGCCACAGGCCGCGCCCTGCACGGAGAGAAAGCCAAGCCCTTCCGACCAGCGGACTTCCGCCAAGGGCCGGCTGCCCGGATGCCAGACCACGGTGCCAGGATTGCGCCCACCCTCGATGCACAACCGCCGCTGCCAGCCGGCGTCCTGAATCCGCACCCGACCACCGCGCCGGAACACCGTGTGGCAGCCGTCGATCACCCGTAGCTCACCTTCCTGCCGGCACGCCTCGCGGCTCAGCAGGTCGCGGCCTTCGGCGCCGTCCAGCCCCAGTAACCCGACCCGCGCCACATCGCTGACTCGCCAATAGGCGTGCAACGCGTGGCTGAGTACGCAGGGTTCGCTGTCACGGTGACGGGTGACCAATTGCACGCTCATGCGCTCACCCAACTCGGCCACCAGCTCCACCTGCCAGTCGTGCAGGTCGAGACGCCAGTTCAGGCGCACGCCGTCGGTGTCGGCCTCCTTGTGGATAAGTCGCCAATCCGACAGCCTCGCCCAACCGTGGTGCGGCCAACCACCTTCCATGGGGTGACGACCGAACCACGGCCAGCAGACCGGCACACCACCACGAATGGCACCGATGCGCGGCCAACGCGCCGCACACCAGAGCAACGGACGTTCGCCGGATGGCTGGAAATGCAGCAACTGGCCGCCCTGGCGGCTGAACACCGCCGAACAGCGCGGATGTTCCACCAGCAGCAGCTCGCGCCCCTGATGCTCGGTCCAGCGAAAGGGTTGCCCATTCGCCGGACGTAACAGGCCGGCAAGGGGATGGTCAGCACCCTCCCCCGCCTTCACCAGGCACGGCCCGCGACGGCGGATTTCACCGGCGGTCATCGTCGTTCCCGGTCATTTCCACCAGTACTCCAGTTGCACACCGAAGTTGGAGCCGTGCAGGGCATCGCCGAAGGCGCCGGTATCCGACAGCGCCGAGCCTGCTGCCAGTTCGCTGGCCGCGCGCTGGGCGGCTTCGTTCCAACTGGCGTAGGTGTAGTAGAGGCGGATTTCCGGACGCTCCCAGAAACCGGGACCGGCCGGCGACCAGGTGGGCGCGATGGTGAACTTGGTCAGCTTGCGGGTGCCGCCCGGGGCTTCAACCTGGTCGCGGCCCAGTTCGGTGACCAGCTTGAACTGCTCGGTAATCGCATAGCTCGGACGCACGCCGACGGACAACCAGTTCTGGTCGTCGCCATCGGGGCGCTTGTCCTTCTGGTAGATCACCTCGAACTGGCCACCGAAGCGCGGGGTCACCTGCCAGTCGAAGAACTCCACCACGCGCCAGCTCTGGTTGGCGTTGTCCAGGGTCGGGTCGCCGGTGTAGCCCAGCGCAGTGCCCGGACCACGCCCGTATTGCAGGGCAAAGGTGTTCACCCCGCCGAGGAACTCCTTCTGCTTGTGCTGCGCCGCCACCGACCAGCCGCTGTGGGCGTCCGTGCTGTCGGGCTTATCGATGTAGCTGACACCCAGCTCCACTTCGCCGCCGGGGTTGGTCTGGAAGCCCGCGACGTTGAAGTCATGACGGTTGATGTATGGGTCCTGGTCGTAGTTGTCCTTGCGCGAGAACACATAGCTGTATCTGAGGTCGCCGATGGCCACTTCATCGAAGCCGAAGCCGGTAGCGCTCTGGTTCCAGTAGTAGAAGTCGGAGATGTGGATATCGTTCCGCTTGTAGAAGCGGCGCCCCGCCCAGAAGGAGCCGCCGCCCAGCGCCGGCATGTTGCTCCACTCGGCGTACATCTGGTTCATCCGCGCGAAGCCGTGATCACCGGTGAACTCGGGCGTATGGCCGTATTCGTTGTAGAGCTGCGCCATGCCTTCGACGCTGACCACCGAGCCGTCATCGAGTTTGAGCAGGTCCTGGCGCAGGTCCAGTTCGATGTACTGCTCGCATTCGTTCCCCAGACGGTACTTCGATTGCGCCCCCGGCAACTGGAAGCAGGATTGTGTGCCGCCCTCGCTGGAACCGCCGGCGCCGCTGCGCATGTAGCCGGTGAACTCCACCGCCTGCGTCACACCGGAAACCGCGAAAAGCGCGCAGGGCAGTACCCACAAACCTTTGATCGTCGTGCTCATGTCCACTCCAGATTTTTATTGTTGTACGTCGATGGATCGTCTTTTCAGGTAGCCCAGGCGCAATCCGGGAAGGCCGTGCCAGCCAATCCCCGGATTTCATCCGGGCTACAGCTCAACGCCCCTTGAGCTGCGCCACCTTGGCTTGCCGCTCAGGGCTGCGGGCCTTTCCCGGTGCACACAGCCGCTCGCCGCTTTGCGCGTCGAACAGCAGCACCTTGTCGGGCGCGAACTGCAGGTCGAGGGTGTCGCCCACGCGCACCGGCGCATCGGGGGCCAGGCGGCAGCAGACCTTGGTCTGGTTGATCTCGACGAAGGCCAGGAGATCCGGGCCGGTGGGCTCCAGGACCTGCACCTCGGCACGAATGACCGGCAGGTCGCTGGCGCCGACCAGGACCTGCTCAGGGCGGATGCCGAGGGTCAGTTCGCGCCCTTCCAGATCGCCATCGGCGCCGCCCAGGGGTAGCTCGCAGTGGCCGTCGGCGCTGTCCAGCAGGCCCACCAGGCGGCCGTCGCGACGCTGCAGGCGCAGGGGGATGAAGTTCATCGGCGGCGAGCCCATGAAGCCGGCGACGAAGAGGTTGGCCGGGTCGTTGTAAATCTGCTGCGGGGTGCCGAACTGCTGGATGATGCCGTCCTTCATCACCGCCACCTTGTCACCCAGGGTCATGGCTTCGATCTGGTCGTGGGTGACGTAAACGGTGGTGGTCTTCAGCCGCTGGTGCATCAGCTTGATCTCGGTGCGCATCTCCACCCGCAGCTTGGCGTCGAGGTTCGACAGCGGCTCGTCGAACAGGTAGATCTTCGGCCGCCGCGCCAGCGCCCGGCCCATGGCCACGCGCTGTTGCTGGCCACCGGAGAGCTGGCCCGGCTTGCGCTGCAGCAGGTGCTCGATCTGCAGCAGCTTGGCCACGCGCGCTACCTCGGCGTCGATATCGGCCGCCGGCATCTTGCGGATCTTCAGGCCAAAGGCGATGTTCTCGCGCACATTCATGGTCGGGTACAGGGCATAGGACTGGAACACCATGGCGATGTCCCGATCCTTGGGGCTCATGCCGCTGATGTCCTGGCCATCGACCATGATCGCGCCACCGCTGATGCTCTCCAGCCCGGCGATGCAGTTCATCAGGGTGGATTTGCCGCAGCCCGAGGGGCCGACGAGGATCAGGAACTCGCCGGAGTCGATGGACAGCTCGATGTTCTTCAGGGTGTCCGCCAGGCCGCTGCCGTAGGACTTGTTGACGTTGCGCAGTTCGAGGGTTGCCATGGGTGCGACTCCTAGCCTTTTACAGCGCCGGCAGTGAGCCCGCGCAGGAAGTATTTGCCGGCCAGCACGTAGACCAGCAGGGTGGGCAGGCCGGCGATCATCGCGGCGGCCATGTCGACGTTGTATTCCTTGGCTCCGGTGCTGGTGTTCACCAGGTTGTTCAGGGCCACGGTGATGGGCTGGGTGTCGCCGCTGGCGAACACCACGCCGAAGAGGAAGTCGTTCCAGATCTGGGTGAACTGCCAGATCAGGCAGACCATGATGGTCGGCACCGACATGGGCAGCAGGATGCGCCCGAAGATGGTGAAGAACCCCGCCCCGTCCAGCCGCGCCGCGCTCACCAGGGCGTTCGGGATGCTCACGTAGAAGTTGCGGAAGAACAGCGTGGTGAAGGCCAGGCCGTAGACCACATGCACCAGCACCAGGCCACCGGTGGTGTTGGCCAGGCCGAACTGGCCGAGGGTGAAAGACGCCGGCAGCAGCACCACCTGGAACGGCAGGAAGCAACCGAACAGCAGCAGCCCGAAGAACAGCTGCGATCCGCGGAAGCGCCACATGGACAGCACGTAGCCATTCAGCGCGCCGAGCAGGGTCGAGATGATCACCGCCGGAACGGTGATCTTCACCGAGTTCCAGAAGTAACCGCCAACGCTGGCCCAGGCCTTGGCCCAGCCCACCAGGGTGAACACGTCGGGCAGCGACAGCAAGTTGCCGGTGCGGATGTCGTCCGGCGTCTTGAAGCTGGTCAGCAGCATCACCACCAGCGGCACCAGGTACACGGCGCAGGCAACGAACAGCGTGGCGTGGATGGCCAGGCGGCTGAAACTGAAGGCGGGTTTTCCGGCCAGGCTAGTCATGGCGCTTGTTCCTCAGTTCGGAGTACAGGTAGGGCACCAGGATCGCCAGCACCGCGCCGAGCATGAGCATCGCGCTGGCGGCGCCGAGGCCCATCTGGCCGCGGGTGAAGGTGTGGGCGTACATGAACATCGCCGGCAGGTCGGAGGCGTAGCCGGGGCCGCCGGCGGTCATCGCCGCCACCAGGTCGAAGCTCTTGATGGCGATGTGGGCGAGGATCATCAGCGCGCTGAAGAACACCGGACGCAGGCTCGGCAGGACGATGCGCAGGTAGATGGTCGGCAGGCTCGCCCCATCCACCTGGGCCGCGCGGATGATCGACTGGTCCACCCCACGCAGGCCGGCGAGGAACAGCGCCATGACGAAGCCCGAGGACTGCCACACGGCGGCGATCACCAGGCAGTAGACGACCCGGTCCGGGTCCACCAGCCAGTCCAGGCGGAAGCCTTCCCAGCCCCAGTCGCGCAGCAGCTTGTCCAGGCCGAGGCCGGGGTTGAGCAACCACTTCCAGGCGGTGCCGGTAACGATCATCGACAGCGCCATGGGGTAGAGGTAGACGGTGCGGATGAAGCCTTCGCGGCGGATGCGCTGGTCCAACAGCACCGCCAGGAACACGCCGATCACCAGGCTGATGCCGATGAACATCCCGCCGTAGACCAGCAGGTTCTGGCTGGCCACCCACCAGCGGTCGTTGTCCAGCAGGCGCTCGTACTGCTGCAGCCCGACGAACTTGTAGCTGGGCATGAAGCGCGAGTTGGTGAAGGACAGCAGGAAGGTCCAGAGGATGTAGCCATAGAAGCCGACCAGCACGATCAGCACACTGGGCGCCAGTACCAGCCTGGGCAGCCAGCGTTGCAGCGCGTCCAGCGGTGAGGCCTTGGCGAAGACTGCGGTTGAAGACATGGATAACTCCTCGCAAGGAAAGAGCTGTGGCACGGACCTCGTAGGAGCCAGCTTGCTGGCGAACAGAGGCAGCCGACCGGCATCGAGGTTGCCGACCAACTCCGCATCGCCAGCAAGCTGGCTCCTACAGGTAATTCAGGCGCGACAGATCCCGAGGCACATGCCTGGGCATGTGCCGGAAATCAGACCTGGAATCCGGCGGGGCGAGGCCCGCCCGGGTGCGCGCTTACTGCACCGCTTCGATCGCGGCGGCCAGTTGCTGCGCGGCCTTCTTCGGGTCGGCGGCGGGGTCGTTGAAGAAGTTGGTCACCACGTCGAATACCGCGCCCTGCACGTAGCTGGAGGCGGCCATGCCGTGGGCCAGGCTGGGCTGCAGGCCGTCGCCGGCCGCCGCTTCCTTGAAGTCCTTCATGGACTGCTGGGCGCAGGCGTCGAAGCTCGACATGTCCTGATCGAGGCGAACAGGGATGGAGCCCTTGTTCTGGTTGAAGAACTGCTGGAACTGCGGCTCGAGCACCGTGCGCGCCAGGTCGTTCTGTGCCTGGATGTTCGCTTCATCCTTGAGCTTGAACATGGCCAGGGAGTCGATGTTGTAGGCGAAGCTGCCCTGGGTGCCAGGGAATGGCAGGCACTGGTAATCCTTGCCCGCCACCTTGCCGGCGGCGCTCCACTCGCTCTTGGCCCAGTCGCCCATGACCTGCATGCCGGCCTTGCCGTTGATGACCAGGCCAGTGGCGCTGTTCCAGTCGCGGCCGGCGGCGTCGGGGTCGACGTAGCCGCGCAGCTTCTTCAGGACGGCGAAGACTTCCACCATCTTGTCGCTGGTGAGGGTCGCCTTGTCCTGCAGGACGAAGGCCTTGTGGTAGCCCTGCGGGCCGAGAATGCTGAACACCAGATCCTCGAACACCGTGCCGTCCTGCCAGGGCTGGCCACCGTGGGCGAGCGGGATGAAGCCGGCAGCCTTGAGCTTGTCGGCGACCGCGAAGAATTCGTCGAGCGTCGTGGGCGGCGTCGCGCCGGCCTTCTGGAAGACCTCTGGGTTTATCCACAGCCAGTTGACCCGGTGCACGTTGACCGGCACGGCCACGTAATGGCCGTCGTATTTCATGATGTCCGCCACCTGCTTGGGCAGCAGGGAATCCCACTTGCCCTCGCTGGAGACCTCGTCCAGCTCAGCCAGCAGACCCAGCTCGCCCCACTCCTGGATATCCGGCCCCTTGATCTGCGCGGCAGACGGCGGATTGCCGGAGACGGCGCGGGTTTTCAGCACGGTCATGGCGGCCTCGCCACCACCACCGGCAACGGCGAAATCCTTCCAGGTGTGGCCTTTCTCTTCGACGAGTTTCTGCAGGGTATCGGCAGCACGCTTCTCGCCACCGGACGTCCACCAATGCAGGACTTCCACTTCGCCGGCGAGGGCGGACAGGGGGAACAGGGAGGCGAGGGAAACGACAGCGGCCAGGCGGGAGATGGCATTCATGGACAGGGATACCTTCTTGTTTTTATGACTGTGCAAGTCGGTGCTTGCGCTTGCCTGCAGTCTAACCACGGCCTTCAAGCCCGCGGGTAACAAAGGGATAGTGGATGGTCACGGGGTGGTTACAAACGATGATGCGCGGAAAGGCACCCTCTCCCGAAGGGAGAGGGGGGACAATCAGGCCTGCCTGGGCAACCACAGCGTCACCCGCAAGCCGCCTTCACGCAGATTGCGCAGGCTCAGCTCTCCGCCATGGCTGTGCGCCAGATTCCGCGCGATGCCCAGCCCCAGCCCGTAGCCCTGCGTGTGGCCGGCCAGGCGGAAGTGCGGCTCGAACACCTGTTCCAGCTTCTGCTCCGGCACGCCGGGGCCTTCGTCGTCGACATGCAGCACGAAGGCGTCGTCGCTGTCTTCGATCTGCAGGTGCGCGCGCTCGCCGTATTTCAAAGCGTTGTCCACCAGGTTGCCGATGCAGCGACGCAGGGCCAGGGGCTTGCCGGGGTAGGAGGCACTTGCCTCCCCTTCCAGCGTCACCTGGCCGGAGCCGAGGTAGGGTTCGATCAGCCCATGCAACAGGTGGTTGAGATCCACCGGCTCGATGTTCTCGTGGATGTCGGTGTCCTTCACGCACTGCAGCGCGCCCTTCACCAGCAATTCCAGTTCATCCAGGTCACGACTGAACTTGGCCTGCAGCGTCTCGTCCTCCAGCAGCTCAACCCGCAGGCGCAGTCGGGTGATGGGGGTGCGCAGGTCGTGGGAGATGGCACTGAACAACTGGCTGCGTTCGCTGAGGTAGCGGCTGATGCGTTCGCGCATGCTGTTGAAGGCGCGGCTCACGTCGGCCACTTCGCTGCCACCGGCTTCCTGCAGGGGCTCCACTTCCGCCCCCAGGGACATTTCCCGTGCAGCCCTGGCCAGACGCTTCAGCGGGCGGCTCTGCCAGTGCACCAGCAGGCCGATGAACAGCAGCAGGAACGAGCTTGTGAGGATGATGAACCAGAGCTGCTGGGTGGGCAGGCCCTGGTCTTCCAGCGTGGCGTAGGGCTCGGGCATCAAGGATGCGAGGTACAGCCATTCGCTGGGCCCGATCTGGATCTGGGTGACCAGAATGGGCGGATTCACCGGCTCCAGGGTCAGCGCGTAGTGAGCCCAGGAGCGCGGCAGTTCGTCGAGCTTCAGGCCGCTGTTGAAGATGCGCAGATCGTCCGGATTGACGAAGTGCAGGGACAGGTCCACCTGCTTGCCCAGCCGTTCACGCAGCACCGCTTCCACCTCGTCGAGCACCGCGCGCTTGCGCGGGGTTTCCGGCAGCACGCGCATCTCCAGCGGCTTGTCGTTGAGGGACACGAAGAAACGCGTGCCGCCCATGGAGCGCAACTGATCCAGCACCATGGGGCGGTAGCCGATGGGCAGCGAGCGGATGTAGCTGACGCTGGCGACCATGGATTGCGCCAGGCTGCGGGCGCTGGTGAGCAGGCCTTCCATCTGGCTGGCGCGCAGCTGCGAGACCCAGATGACGCTGGACAACGCCTGCGCCAGCAGCACCACCAGCAGGGTGAGAAACAGCATGCGCCCGAGCAGCGAGCGCGGCATCAGCCTAAGCATGGTGGTGCGGCGTCACCTGCGCCGCCAACAGGTAGCCCGCGCCGCGCACGGTGCGGATCAGCCGTGGCGCCTTGCCGGTGTCGCGCAGGCGTTGGCGCAGGCGGCTGACTGCCATGTCGACGATGCGCTCCAGGGGCATCACCTCGCGGCCACGGGTGGCGTTGGCGATGGTGTCGCGATCGAGGATCTGCTGCGGGTGGTCGAGAAAGAGCTTCAGCAGGGCGAAGTCGGCGCCGGAAAGGATCACCTCCTCGCCGTCCAGGTGAAACAGGCGATGGCTGATCATGTCCAGGCGCCATTCATCGAAGGCCAGCACCTCGACCACCGCACGCTCCTGACCGAAACCGACGCGACGCAACAGGGCCTTGATCCGCGCCAGCAGCTCGCGGGGGCTGAAGGGCTTGCCGAGGTAGTCGTCGGCGCCCAGCTCCAGGCCGATCACGCGGTCGGCTTCGTCGGAGCTGGCGGTGAGCATGATGATCGGCACCTGCGCGAGGCGCTGATGGGCGCGCACCCAACGACACAGGCTGAAGCCGTCTTCGTCGGGCAGCATCACGTCGAGTATCACCAGGTCAGCCGCCTCTTCACCCATAGCACGACGGAAGCCGTCGCCATCGGCCACGCTGCGCACCTGGAAGCCGGCGCGGCTCAGGTAGGTTTCTAGCAGTTCGCGAATCTCCTGGTCGTCATCCACCAGGAGAATGGATTTTCCGGATTGGCTCACAGTGGCCGTCCTTTGTTGTTCTGATCAAACACTGGTGATACGAGGTGCCGGTAGGATCGGTCGGGCGGCGTTCCGCGAGCCTGTGAAACCCATCGCTGGGGTTGATGGGTTTCGCTGCGCTCTACGCCATCCTACGGAGTGGCGACTGTTGCAGGGCGACGCCGGCGCCTTCCAGGCCGGGGTATTCAGCTGTCACCAGCCACACGGGGATGCCTTCGAAGTAACCGCTCATGCAGCCCTTGCTGGCGAAGGCGCGGGCGAAGCCGCTCTTCTGGAAAAAGGCTGCAAAGCGCGGCACCACGCCGCCGACTATATACACACCACCACGGCCGCCAAGGGTCAGCACGTTGTTACCGGCCACTCGCCCAAGCCAGCCACAGAACAGGTCCAGCACGTCCTCGGCCAGCGGGTCACCCGCCAACGCCGCCGCACTCACTTCAGCCGGCGAAGCCAGGCGCGGCGCATGACCGTCCACGGCACAGACGGCGCGATAGAGCTGCAGCAGGCCGTTGCCGCTGAGCACGTTCTCGGCGCTGACATGGCCGAGCTGGCCGTGCAGTTGCTGCCAGAGGGTTGCCTCGCGCAGGTTGCCCACCGGCAGGTCGACATGTCCGCCCTCCCCCGGCAACGCCTTCCAGCGCCCTTCGCCTAGCGGCAACAGGGTGCCGACGCCAAGGCCGGTGCCCGGACCGATCACCACCGCCGGACTGTCCGGGTCGGCGACGCCGGGACAGACCTGCAGCTTTTCGTGCTCGCGCAGGCGGGTCATGCCCAGGGCCATTGCGGAGAAGTCGTTGATCAGCAGCAATTCCTCCACCTGCAAGGTGCGGCAGAAGGCCGAGCGGCTCAGGCGCCAGTGATTGTTGGTGAAGCGGAAGTGCTCGCCACTCACGGGCCCGGCCACCGCCAGGCAGACGGCACCCAGGCTACCCAGCGCCAGGCCGAGGCCGGCAAGGTAATGACTGATGGCCTGTTCCGGCCCGGCGAAGTCGGCGGTGGCCAGCACCCGCACCGACTCCAGTTCCTCGTCGCGCCAGAGCGCGAAACGCGCATTGGTACCGCCAATGTCTCCAACCAGCGCCAGCTTCACTTCAGGCTCTCCAGGTTGCGGGTGAAGGCGCTGGCGCCCTGCTCGGCGCTGCTGAAGGACTCGCGCATGAAGGCAAAGAGTTCGCGCCCCGTTCCGACATTGGCTTCGAGGTCCCAGGGTGCCAGCTCGCGGGCGGCGAATTCGGCGGCATCTACCAGAACTTCCAGAGTGCCGGTGGTGCCGTCCACGCGCATCAGGTCGCCGTCGCGCACCCGCGCCAGCGGCCCGCCGTCGAAGGCTTCCGGGCAGACGTGGATGGCGGCAGGAATCTTGCCCGAGGCGCCGGACATGCGCCCGTCAGTGACCAGGGCCACCTTGAAGCCACGGTCCTGCAGCACACCGAGGAAGGGGGTCATCTTGTGCAGCTCGGGCATGCCGTTGCTGCGCGGGCCCTGGAAGCGCATCACCGCCACCAGGTCGCGGTCCAGTTCACCGGCCTTGAAGGCATCGGCCAGCGCCTGCTGGTCGTGGAAGACCCGCGCCGGGGCCTCGACCACCTGGTGCTCCGGTGCTACGGCGGACACCTTCATCACGCCACGGCCGAGATTGCCCACCATCACGCGCAGACCACCTTCCGGCGAGAAGGGCGTAGAAACCGGGCGCAGGATGGATGCGTCCAGACTCTTGCCCGAACCTTCGCGCCACACCAGCGTGCCGTCTTCCAGGAACGGCTCCCGGGTGTAATGGCGCAGGCCACGCCCCATGACGGTGTTGACGTCTTCATGGAGCAGGCCGGCATCGAGCAGCTCGCGCACCAGGAAGGCCACGCCGCCAGCGGCGTGGAAGTGATTGATGTCGGCCTTGCCGTTGGGATAGACGTGGGCCAGCGTCGGCACCACCTCGGAGAGGTCCGCCATGTCCTGCCAGGTGAGCTGGATGCCCGCCGCCTGGGCGATGGCAGGCATATGCAGGGTGTGGTTGGTGGAACCACCGGTGGCGTGCAAGGCAACGATCGAGTTGATCAGCACACGCTCATCGACGATTTCGCCAATGGGCACGAACTGCCCGCCCTGCTTCGTCAGGCGCGTGACCTGGCGCGCCGCCTCCACGGTCAGCGCCTCGCGCAGCGGGGTATTCGGGTTGACGAAAGACGCACCCGGCAGGTGCAGGCCCATCACTTCCATGAGCATCTGATTGGTGTTGGCGGTGCCGTAGAAGGTGCAGGTGCCGGGGCTGTGATAGGCCTTCATCTCCGACTCCAGCAGCTCGTCGCGGCTGGCCTTGCCCTCGGCGTAGCGCTGGCGCACTTCGGCCTTTTCCTTGTTCGACAAGCCCGACGGCATGGGTCCGGCCGGCACGAAGATCGACGGCAGGTGGCCGAAGCGCAGCGCGCCCATCATCAGGCCGGGGACGATCTTGTCGCAGATGCCGAGGAACAGTGCCGCATCGAACATGTTGTGCGACAGCGCCACCGCGGTGGACATGGCGATCACTTCGCGGCTGGCGATGCCCAGTTCCATGCCCGGCTCACCCTGGGTGACGCCGTCGCACATGGCCGGCACACCGCCGGCCACCTGACCCACCGAACCGATGTCGCGCAGGGCCTGGCGGATTTTTTCCGGGTAGTCCTCATAAGGCTGGTGGGCCGAGAGCATGTCGTTGTAGGCGGTGACGATGGCCACGTTGGCCGAATCCATCAGGCGCAGGCGCTGCTTGTCGCCACCACCGCAACCGGCCACGCCATGGGCGAAGTTGGCGCACTGCAGCTTGCCGCGCTGCGGCCCATCGCTGGCCGCCTTGTGAATCATCGCCAGGTAGCGCTCGCGGGTTGCGCGGCTGCGCTCCACCAGGCGTTCGGTTACCTCAAGTACGCGGGGATGCATGGATTCGACTCCAGGTAGCGGGTGGATTTGTTTTTATACAAACCACAATACTGCCAATTCGATTAGAAATTCACTAGGCAATGCAAAATATTTTGTTATTACAACAACAAAATCAAAGAGACCCGCTCTCATTCATATAGACCACCGACTCGGGCGGGGCCCGCAGCATAACCCCCGCCCCGCTCCGCCACCTATTCCACTCATGGCGCATTCCAGAGGCTTATGTCTTTTCTGATTTGGCGGTAGAACAAAATGCTCTAAAAATTAACTTGCGCGCAAAATAACTCAGCAGTAAATTCTGCTTCACCAACTTACTTAGCGCGCCAAACATTAACGAACCAACTACATCGGAGAATCGCCATGAAAGCCCTGATCACCTTCACCGCCATCCTCGCGTTTTCCTCCGCCAGCTTCGCCGATACCGGGAGCAGCGAGCAGAAAAGCAGCGGCAACGGTAGCGGCGCCCAATACCCGGAATGGCTGATCAACCACGACGGCTGATCCAGATAACCCAGACCACCCACGCACACCACGCAATCCAAACCTGACTGAAAAGGAAACCATCATGAGCATCGAAAACGTTCTCTACCGCGCCTACGCAGAAGCCACCGGCGGCCGTGAAGGCCGCGCCATCTCCTCCGACGGCGTGCTCGACGTCAGCCTGACTACCCCGCGCGAGCTGGGCGGTGCCGGCGGCGAAGGCACCAACCCCGAGCAACTGTTCGCAGCCGGCTACTCGGCCTGCTTCCTCGGCGCGCTGAAGTTCGTCGCCGCCCGCGACAAGCACAAGCTGCCGGCCGATACCTCCATCGAAGGCATCGTGGGCATCGGCGCCATTCCCACTGGTTTCGGCATCGAAGTGGAACTGCGCATCGACATCCCCGGCCTGGACCGTGAGGAAGCCCGCGCCATCGTGGACAAGGCCCACATCGTGTGCCCCTACTCCAACGCCACTCGCGGCAATATCGACGTGACCCTGACCCTGGTCTGAGTGGCCTGTGTCTTGTAGGGGTGAATTCATTCGCCAAGCAGGCCGCAGGTCTGCCTTTCACAGAAGCCAAGGGCAGCTACGCTGCCCTTGGCGATTGAAATCGCCCCTACACTGAACGCACTCAAACCAGACAGGGAGCTCCGCATGATCCTCTCCACCACCCCCACCCTCGAAGGCCGAACCATCCGCGAATACAAGGGCATCGTGGTCGGCGAAGCCATTCTCGGCGCCAACGTGTTCCGCGACCTGTTCGCCGGCATCCGCGACATCATCGGCGGGCGTTCCGGCGCCTATGAAAAGGAGCTGGCCAAGGCCCGTGAAATCGCCTTTGAGGAGTTGTCCGAGCACGCCGAAAAGCTCGGCGCCAACGCGGTGGTCGGTATCGATATCGACTACGAGGTGGTCGGGCAGAACGGCAGCATGCTGATGGTGAGCATCAGCGGCACCGCCGTGGTGATCTGATTCAACGGACCCTGGCCTGCACCCACCTGTGTGACGTGCAGGCCATAGGCCCCACCAGAAATGCGCGGTAGCCGGGACCGGCGCCGAAGGCCAATATCAGAAGCGCTCCTCGATCATCCTGAAGGGATAGGGCGCCGCCTTGTACTTGCCGAGCTTGCCACGCTTGGGCAGCTCCACTTTCTGCTCCCGGGTCAGATCCTTGTAGGGAATCTGCTTGAGCAGGTGGCTGATGATGTTCAGCCGCACGCGCCGCTTGTCTTCGGAATGCGCCATGTACCACGGCGCCCAGGATGAATCGGTGGCCGCGAACATCTCGTCGCGGGCACGGGTGTAGTCGTCCCACCTGGCGTAGGACTTGAGGTCCATGGGCGACAGCTTCCAGATCTTGCGCCCATCATCGATGCGATCCTTGAGACGCCGGGTCTGCTCCTCGGCGCTCACTTCCAGCCAGTATTTGATCAGGATGATTCCGGACTCGACCACCATCTTCTCGAACAGCGGCGTCACCGCGAGGAACTTGCGCGCCTGCTCCTCGGTACAGAAGCCCATTACCCGCTCGACGCCAGCGCGGTTGTACCAGCTGCGGTCGAAGATCACGACTTCGCCGGCCGCCGGCATATGGGCCAGATAGCGCTGGCCGTACATCTGGGTCTTCTCTCGATCGGTGGGTGCAGGCAGCGCCACCACACGGAACACGCGGGGGCTGACCCGCTCGGTGATGGCCTTGATGGTCCCGCCCTTGCCGGCGCCATCACGCCCCTCGAAGACGATGCAGACCTTGAGTCCCTGGTCCACCACCCACTGCTGGAGCTTCACCAGCTCCACGTGCAGGCGCTTGAGTTCGCTTTCATATTCCTTGCGACCGAAGCTTTCGCTCTGCGCCGTCGCACCGGCGGCAACCTTTTTCTTGCCCTTTGCCATGACCTGCTCCACTCCTGGGGGAATCCGATCATTACAAGCTAGCTGAGCATTGGCGTCTTGCAGGGCGAAACGGCAGGCGACACCCCGGAAAGCAGAACGCCCCGGCCTGCCAGGCAGGTCGGGGCGTTCCACGAGAACGGACTCAGGCGGTCATTCGGCCAGGCTCAACGCCCCCGTCAGCACCTTCTTGCCGCGGGTGGCCAGGCAGTAATACAGCGGCGCGGTCACCAGCAGGCCGGCCAGCCAGGACAGGTCGACGCCTTCGATGTAGTTGGCGTAGGGCCCGACGTAGAGCGCGGTATTGGCAAACGGCAGTTGCACCAGGATGCCGATGAAGTAAGCGGTGATGGCATGCGGGTTGAAACGTCCGTAGATCCCGCCATCGGCCTTGAAAATCGAGGCGATGTCGTAGCGGCCGCGCTTGATCAGGTAGAAGTCCACCAGGTTGATGGTGGCCCAGGGCACCAGGACCAGCAGCAGCGCCAGGATCAGCCCGATGAAGTGGGAGATGAAATTCGCCGAGGCACTCAGGGCCATCAGGCAGCAACCGGCCAGTACCACGGCCGACAGGACCACCCGCACGCGGATGCTCGGCGTCCAGCTACCGGCGAAGGTCTGGATCGAGGTGACGATGGACAGCACCGCGCCATACAGGTTGAGCGCGTTGTGGCTGATGATGTTGAGCAGGAACAGCACCATCAGCAGCGGTCCGAGCACGCCGGTGGCCTGTTTCACCGCGGCCATGGCTTCGGTGCCTTCAGGAGTCGCCAGCACGGCCACCGCGCCGAAGCTGAAGGACAGGATGGTGCCCAGGCAGGCGCCGAAGTAAGTGGCCCAGAACGGCTTGGCGATACCAATGCTGGCCGGCAGGTAGCGCGAGTAGTCAGAAACGTAGGGCGAGAAACTCAGCTGCCAGATGATCCCCAGGCAGATGGTCGCCAGAAAGCCCGACAGGTTGAAGCCACCACGGCTGAAAAAATCCGCCGGCAGCTCACTGCAGAAAATGGTGATGAAGCCGGCCAGCAGCGCGGCGCCCATTACCCAGGTGCCGATGCGGTTGAGCGTGTGGATGAAGCGATAGCCGATCACACCGATAGCGGTGGCACTGATGGCGCCAATGATGATGGCCGCCGGCAGCGGCACTGCCGGCGCGATACCGTGGATCGACTCGCCGGCCAGGACGATATTGGAAATGAAGAAACCGACATAGATGACCGCCGCGAACAGCACGATCAGCAGCGCGCCATAACGGCCGAACTGGCCCCGGCTCTGGACCATCTGCGGGATGCCCATCTGCGGTCCCTGGGCGGAGGCCAGCGCTATGAAGACGCCGCCAACCATATTCCCCAACACGATGGCCAGCAGGCCCCAGAGCAGGTCGAGGTGGAACACCTGGACCACCATGGCCCCGGTGACGATCGGCAGTGGTGCAATGTTGGTGCTGAACCAGAGCGTGAACAGGTCACGGGCCTTGCCATGACGCTCGGCGGGCGGCACATAGTCGACGCTATGGTTCTCGATCAGCGTCTGCTGGGAATTCTCGGACATCGTCTTGCCTTGCTTATTGTCTTTGTAGAAAGCCACGAAGGGCGCAATCGGGTCCCGTGACGACGACGTCAGCCGCCCAAATGCGAACACCATATTATGGTATTCCAAGACTCAGACAAGGAGTTTTTAGAAGCAGAACTGTACTGAAAACTGCCAGACTTCTTGCTGAAACGATCAACCTTTCTCCTCTGGATGCCCGTATTCATTGGCCTCCAGCGGATTTCCCCACGTTCGTCGGCCTGCGCGCGGCTGTGGGAAAAATCTGCTTGCATTGCAGGTATTACGGTATACCATCAGACACAGATGCGCTGCCGGTCGCAGCCACTTGCTCCCGATAGGTACCCGAAATGATCGACACCAATGCCTACAAACAAGTCATGGGCTCCTTCCCTTCCGGCGTCACTGTCATCACCACCCTGGATGACGACGGCCAGATCGTCGGGCTGACCGCCAGCGCCTTCAGCTCCCTGTCCATGGACCCGGCCCTGGTGCTGTTCTGCCCCAACTACAGCTCCGACTCCTATCCGGTGCTGATCAAGAGCAAACGCTTCGCCATTCACCTGCTGTCCGCCGAGCAGCGCGACGAGGCCTACGCCTTCGCGAAGAAGGGCAAGGACAAGGCCCAGGGCATCGACTGGAGCCTGAGCGAGCTGGGCAACCCGATCCTGGCCAATGCCACCGCCATCATCGAATGCGAGTTGTGGCGCGAATACGAAGGCGGCGACCACGCCATCCTGGTGGGCGCCGTGAAGAACCTGATCGTCCCCGAGCAGGACGTGATCCCGATGATCTACTGCCGCGGCAAGATGGGCGCGCTGCAGGCCTTCGCCTGACATCAAGTTGATGTGTGCCTTGATTCCCGCCCCCTTGATTGGGGGCTTTTTTTGCCCTCGCATCGGGCGCTTTTCGAACTCATTGGCTATGTCTGCGTTGGCTGTTGCGAGAGATTGGCCATCGGGCCAGCTCCTACAGGCAATGCAGCTGCTTGCGACACGTGATGCGGACATAGCCAATTCATTCGCCAAGCAGGCCGCAGGTTGGTGCTGAGCTCCGCGAAGCCCAACGGCGACGCCTCCGCCTGGGCGTAAGGCAATCACGGGACCATCCTTACTGGGTAGTTGTTCTGGCGGAAAGACCTTGCAGATATTCCGTATTATGGTATACCAATATTCAGCAAGCCGCCCAGCAGGTCAGAAGCCCCTGGCGGCGTCACCCCACCGCAGCGGCCGCTCCGTGGCCACGCAGAAAAAGGTTCGAGGTAAGCGACATGAAATTCTCTTTGTTCGTGCACATGGAGCGCTACGACGAGCAGATCAGCCACCGCCAGCTCTTCGAAGATCTGACCGAGCTGACGCTGATGGCCGAGGCCGGCGGATTCAGCACGGTCTGGATCGGCGAACACCATGCGATGGAATACACCATCTCGCCGAGCCCCATGCCGCTGCTCTCCTACCTGGCCGCCCGCACCACGACCATTCGCCTGGGTGCCGGCACCATCATCGCGCCCTTCTGGCACCCCATCCGCGTCGCCGGTGAGTGCGCGCTGCTGGACGTGATCAGCAATGGCCGCATGGAAGTGGGCCTGGCCCGCGGCGCCTACCAGTACGAATTCGACCGCATGGCCGGCGGCATGCCCGCCACCAGCGGCGGCCAGGCCCTGCGCGAAATGGTCCCGGTGGTGAAAGCCCTCTGGCAGGGTGACGTTGCCCACGACGGCGAGATCTGGAAGTTCCCCACCTCCACCTCCTCGCCCCGACCGATCCAGAAGCCCACGCCGCCGATGTGGATCGCCGCGCGCGACCCGGACTCCCACAACTTCGCCGTGGCCAATGGCTGCAACGTGATGGTCACCCCGCTGATGAAGGGTGACGAAGAAGTCGTGGACCTGAAGAACAAGTTCGAAGCCGCCCTGGCCAACAACCCGGACGTGCCGCGCCCGCAACTGATGGTGCTGCGTCATACCCACGTGCACAGCGTGGACGACCCGGAAGGCTGGAAGGTCGGCGCCGCCGCCATCTCGCGCTTCTACCGCACCTTCGATGCCTGGTTCGGCAACAAGCAAACCCCGGTCAACGGCCTCCTCCCGCCGAGCCCGGAAGAGAAGTTCAAGGACCGCCCGGAGTTCGAGCTGGAGAACATCCGCAAGAACACCATGATCGGCACCCCGGAAGAAGTCATCGCGCGCATCCGCCACTACCAGGAACTGGGCGTGGACGAGTTCAGCTTCTGGGCCGACAACAGTCTCTCCCACGCCGAGAAGAAGCAGTCCCTGGAGCTCTTCATCAAGCACGTGGTGCCGGCGTTCCGCTAACCTCTGCTGCAGGCGGCCGGGTCGGGCGACCCGGCCGCTTTTCACCAACCCACAGGTGGTCGAACGCCATGCACAAGACTGGCCTCACCTTCTGCACCCGCAAGCCACTGCCCGGGGCCGCCATGGCCTACCTGCGCGGCAAGTGGACGCCCGCCCATCTCTTCCTCAAGCGCTTGCGCTCCTCCGTCACCGCCAAGCAGAACGGCTTCTGGCAGATAGTCCGCTGACCAACTCTCAACGCTGAACTTCGCCCGCGTCCGACGTTTCGCCGCCCGACCAAGGTGCCTCCGTGCGCCTGGCCGACGTGGCTCGCCGCCGCGTACTCATGGCTGAACAACAACAAGAGTTGCTCATGAACACAGACAGCGCCTGCCTGGTCATCGACATGCAGCAGGAGGATGGTTTCCCCCTGCATGACCTGCACCGGGTCATCGACAACAACGCCGAACTGCTCGCAGCACTGCGCGGCATCGGCATCCCCGTCACCTACACCCGTCACATCAACGCGGCGGACGGCAGCGACCTGCCGCCCGGCGAACCGTTGGACAGCGCCGGACGCCCGCTCAGCTACTGCGCCGGCACCCGCCAGGTCCAGATCATCGAACGCCTGGCCCCTCGCGCCGGCGACCGGGTGATCGACAAACCGCGCTACAGCGCGTTCCACCGAACCGACCTGGACCGGCAACTGCGCGAACTGGGCGCGAAGCGGCTGATCGTCAGCGGTGTGCTCACCGATGCCTGCGTGCTGGCCACGGTGATGGACGCCTTCGCCCTGGGCTACCGCGTCGACCTCATCGCCGACGCCTGCGCCAGTACCACGGAGGCGGCCCACAACGCCGCCCTGCTGATCATGGCCAACTGGGTCTATGCCCTCGAACTCTTCTCCACCGCCCAGTACCTGAAGCGGCTGCGCGGCGAGCCGCACCAGTCGTGCCGCCCGACCGAGCCCGACCAGTTCGCCCACCGCCCCGAGCAGTTCGTCGCCACCATCGCCCGCTTGCAGACCGCGCTCGGCCTGCCGCGCCGGAATCAGGAGTGATCGCCATGCACGTCGAGAAAAGAAGCATCGATTTCATCCCCGAAAACGAACGTCACGGCCAGCCGGCGTCGCTGTTCTACATCTGGTTCGGCGCCAACATGAACATCACCACCATCGCCTCCGGCGTGCTGCCGGTGATGCTCGGCCTCAACCTGTTCTGGAGCGCCCTGGCGATCATCCTCGGCTCGCTGATCGGGGCCATCTTCATGGCCTCGCACTCGGCCCAGGGACCGAAGCTGGGCATCCCGCAGATGATCCAGAGCCGCGCCCAGTTCGGGGTGATCGGTGCCGTGCTGCCGCTGCTGTTCGTGATGCTCATCTACCTGGGTTTCTTCGTCAGCAATACCCTGCTGGCGGCCCAGGCCATCGCGTCGGTCAGCCCGCTGGACGGCGATGCCAACCTCTACCTGATCGGCGCGCTGTGCTTCCTGGTGGCGCTCTATGGCTACCGGCTGATCCACCGCCTGCAGAAGGTGCTGTCGTGGCTTTCGCTGCTGGTCTTCCTGATCGCCACCGCCATGGCCCTCAGCCTGCCGATCCCGGAAGGCCAGTGGTCGCTGGCGGGCTTCTCGCTGTCAAAGTTCCTGGTGGCGGTGAGCATCGCGGTCACCTGGCAACTGTCCTACGCACCCTATGTCGCCGACTACTCGCGCTACCTGCCGAGTTCGACGCCCATGTCCCGGGTGTTCTGGTACAGCTACGCCGGCACGGTGGCGGGCGGGGCCTGGATGATGATCCTCGGCGCCGTGCTGAGCGTCGCCATCAGCGGCTTCTCCGACAACGTCGGTAGCCACCTGGCCCTGCTGTTCGGCGTCGCCGCGCTACCGGTGTTCGCCTTCATCCTCTACGGCCAGGTGGCGATCAACGTGTTCAACCTCTATGGCGCGTTCATGTCCACGGTGACGGTGATCGAGCCGTTCTCGCGTCTGCGCGTCACGCCTGCCGTGCGTGGGCTGTTCATGCTGGCCATCAGCGTGATCGCCACGGCCCTGTGCACCATCAGCCAGGACAACTTCATCAGCTACTTCCTGAACTTCATCTTCTTCATGAGCTACTTCCTCATCCCGTGGACCGCCATCAACCTGGTGGACTACTACTGCCTGAGGAAAGGGGATTACTGCGTACCGGACATCTTCGACCTGAACGGCCGCTACGGCCGGGTCAACGCGGTGGCCTGCGGCAGCTTCCTGCTGACCATCCTGCTGGAGATTCCCTTCATGAACACCACCCTCTACGTCGGTCCCATCGCCCAGGCGCTGGATGGCGTCGACCTGGCCTGGGTGGTCGGATTGCTGGTGCCGGCACTGACCTATTACTGGGCAATGCGCCGTAGCCTGGCGCGCGACCTTCAGCTTTTGTAGCAACGCAGGATGGGTCGGGCGGCGTTCCGCGAGCTTGCGATACCCATCGCCCCTCCCGCCGATGGGTATCGCTTCGCTCAACCACATCCTACAAACGCGCCCCTCGTGCAGTCGGTAGCCCGGATGCAATCCGGGCTACCGACTAGTCGCGGCGCTCGAAGATCGCGCCCTCGATCCCCAGCACTTCGCCCGAACTGGAGTAGACGCCTACTCCGGTTTCCCAGACGTTCTTGATACGCCCATCGGCGCAGCGGATGCGGTAGCTCAGTTGGTAGGGCTCGCGCTTGAGCAGCGCACACTGCACGCAGTACCAGATGTAGTCGGCGTACTCGTCGAGGATCAGCGAACCGTAGCTGTGCTCGGGGTCGCGGGTCAGGTATTCGGCCGTGTAGCCGGTGAGGGTCAGGCAACCGGCGCTGACGTATTCCATGTACCAGGTGCGGTCGTTGTCGCCCCGGTAGATCAGCCCCGGCAGTTCATCGAGCAGCCCCGGAGCGGGCGGATTCGGTGCAGACGCAGCCGGGCGTGCACCCTCGCCGTGCAGCGGGACGTCGTCCACCCTGGGCCAGGAGGCGCTGCTGCGGTGGACCCGGGTGGCCAGTTCCAGACGCGAGTGCAGACGGAATTTGCGCAGCAGGTTGCGCACATAAATCTTCACCGTCCCGTCGCTGATGCCCAGCTCCCGGGCGATCTGCTTGTTGCTCAGCCCCGAGGCGATCAGCGACAGGGTCTGCCCTTCGCGCTCGGTCAGCTCATCGGCCAATGGCACCGGTGGCGCGGCGGGCGGTAACAGACTGGCGTTGTGCATCCCTCTCCTCCTCCGGTGGTCGCCTCTGGGCTGGCAGGTCCCCAGAAGCAGCAACTTCCATGCCTCCGAAAGGGCACTACCCCTTTTGGCATATCTCCTCCTGCGGATTGAGCGCCGATTCCCAAAGAGAAAATATTTTCTCCACGAGGAAACAGGCGAATCCGCGAGGACACCATGAGCACCACTGCAACCGACCACCCGTTCAGCGTGCCGCGCTACCCCAGCGGCCAGCCGAGCCTGACAGCCACCGAGCACCTGCTGGTGACCCAGGGCACGGGGCAGGATGACTGCGTCGCCCTCGCCGCGCAGCTGGGCCAGGCCCGGCTGACCCACCTGGCCCTGCCGGACTTCCCCAACCTCGCCGCCCTGCAACTGGCCCTGAGCGCCCAGTTGAAGGATGCCCGCGTCGGCCTGCGCCTGGACCTGCGGGGCGACGAAGCCTTCGTCTGGCCCCTGCACGCCCTGGCGCGGGCCGCTGGCCTGCAGGCCGACGAAATTCTCATAAGCAGCAACCCGGACGGCACCCGCCGGGTGTTCTGCGTGCACTGCGCCACCTGCCAGCCGGCAACGAGCGCCGGGCACCTGACCTGTGCCCAGTGCGGCGTAGTGCTGGAGGTGCGCCGCCACTTTTCGCAGCGCCTGGGTGCCTACCTCGGGGTCTGCGCCGATGCCGACCAGCCTTACCAGGAGGTTCGCCCATGAGCGCCCTGCTCGACGTCCGCGTTGCCGCCATCCGTGAGCTCACCCCGGTGATCCGCGAATACAGCTTCGAAGCACTGGCCGGCGCACTGCCGGGGTTCTCGGCGGGCAGCCACGTGCAACTGCACCTGCCCAACGGCCGGCGCAATGCCTACTCACTGCTGAGCGACCCCGCCGACACCCGCCAGTACCGCATCGCCGTGCGCCAGCAGGACGCCTCGCGGGGCGGCTCGCGCTACCTGCACCAGCACCTGAAGGTCGGCGACCGCCTGCGCCTGTCGCCACCGGCCAACCTCTTCCCGCTGCACGGAGAGGCACGGGAGCACATCCTGGTGGCCGCCGGCATCGGCATCACCCCCTTCATCGCCTACAGCCAGGAGCTCCTGCGCCGGGGCGCCGACTTCGAGCTGCACTACGCCTACCGCGCCGACACCAGCGACGCCTATGTCGAGGAACTGCGCCAGCAGCTGGGCCCGCGCCTGCACGAATACATCGGCGGCCAGCGCCGCCTCGACCTCGCCAGCCTGCTGCAGGGCCGCGCGCTCGGTGCCCACGTCTACGCCTGCGGCCCGCAATCCCTGCTGCTGGACCTTCAGGAACAGGCCACCGCCCAGGGCTGGAGCCCGCGCCGCGTGCACTGGGAAGCCTTTGCCGCGGCGGAGCCCGGCCAGCCGTTTCGCGTCGAGCTGGCGCGCAGTGGCCAGCAACTGGACGTGGCGGCGGACGAAAGCCTGCTGGAAGCCCTGGAAGCCGCCGGCGTGGAGGTGCCCAACCTCTGCCGGGGCGGAGTCTGCGGCCAGTGCCAGACGCCCTGGCTGAAAGGCGACGTGGAGCACCGCGACCACTTCCTCAGCGCCATCGAGCGCACCAGCAGCCTGATGCCCTGCGTCTCGCGCGGCTGCGGCAGCCCGATCCTGCTCGACCTCTGACCCGGAGACGCCACCCATGACCCTGACCTTCAAACCGCTGAAGAGCTACCGGGAAGACTTCAGCTTCCGCAACAGCCCGGCCGCCATCGCCCGTTTTCCCTTTCCCTTCCCGGAAGACCAGTACATGTACTCGGTCAACCTGGAGCCGGCGGTGTCCCGCGATCCCGGCTCGGTGTTCGAGCACTGCTTCGACATCGACGAGCACTACGTCTCGGAAATGGCCGAGCGCGCCCGCGTGCTGGAACTGGACCCCGACCGCTGCCTGGTGATGCCGCACATGGCCCAGGCCGCCTGGGACACCTTGGAAATGCTGATGGAAAACCTTTCCCGCGATTACCCGCAGCACTTCCGCCTGACCCGTGACGGCACGGCCTGGCACTGGCAGAACCTGGCGCTGGGCATCGACCAGCACTTCACCTACGGCGATCCGGCCACCCTGCCTTGCGAGCCACTGGAGTACATCACCCGCCAGATGCAGGGCGACTTCGCGGTGCTCGACCAGCGCGACGGCGACCTCTACATGGACGCCGGCATGGTCACCTGCCCGGCCGACTGGTCGCTGCGCTTCGACGCCGGCATGAGCTTCAAGCAGTGGCACTCGCCAGTGCCCATGGCGCACCAGATGGGCGTGTTCGACCGCGCGCTGAGGTACCTGCTGAACATCCAGGTCGGCCACCCGGTGCGCCGCCTGAACTGGACCCTGACCATCAACCCACGCCTGGACACCTCGCCCGAGACCTACCACGAGTGGGGCAACGATCGCGGCAAGGTCACGCCGGAGAACGTTGGCCGCCTGGTGCACCTGCGCGTCGAGCTGCAACTGATGGCACGCCTGCCGCGCTCCAACGCGCTGCTGTTCGGCATCCGCACCTACCTCATCAGCCTCGATGAACTGGTCAGCAACCCGGCCTGGGCCCAGCGCCTGCACCGGGTGATGCGCGACCTGCCGGACCCCATCGCCGACTACAAGGGCATCACCCGTTACCGCCAGACGCTGGTGGACTGGCTACGCCGGTTCGACGCCGACGCCTGACCCATCACGCCATAGAACAACCACGACAAGAGGATTCCCCCATGGCTCACTCATGGCGCATCAGCGCGCTCCGCGAACGCCACCTGGCACTTGGTTCGAACCTGGAAGACTGGAACGGCATGGGCACCGCCTGGACCTATGCCAGCGACCTCGCCGACCACCACGAGGCCATCCGCACCCGCGCCGGGCTGATGGATGTGTCCGGCCTGAAGAAAGTGCACTACGTCGGCCCGCATGCCGAAAGCCTGCTGGAGTACGCCACCACCCGTGACATCAGCAAGCTGTATCCGGGCAAATCGGTCTACGCCTGCATGCTCGATGAAGACGGCACGTTCATCGACGACTGCATCGTCTACCGCACCGGCCCCAACGCCTTCATGGTGGTGCATGGTGCCGGCAGCGGCCACGAAGTGCTGATCCGCTCGGCCCAGGGCCGCCAGGTGGCGGTGCTGTTCGACGACGACCTGCACGACCTGTCCCTGCAAGGGCCGCGCGCCGTGGACTTTCTCGCCGAGCACGTGCCGGGCATCCGCGACCTGCCCTACTTCCACCACATCCAGACCAAGCTGTTCGACCGCCCGGTGATGATCTCCCGCACCGGCTACACCGGCGAGCGTGGCTACGAGATCTTCTGCAAGGCCGCCGATGCCCCGGCCATCTGGGACGGCATCCTGGAGAAGGGCAAGGACCTCGGCATCATCCCCTGCGCCTTCACCGCGCTGGACTGGCTGCGGGTGGAGAGCTACCTGCTGTTCTTCCCCTACGACAACTCGCAGATGTACCCCTTCGCCGACCAGAAAGCCGGCGACACCCTGTGGGAACTGGGCCTGGACTTCACCGTATCGCCCGGCAAGCAGGACTTCCGTGGCGCCGGCGAGCACTACCGGCTGGAGGGCCAGGAGCGCTTCAAGATCTTCGGCGTGCTGCTCGACGGCCACATCGCCGCGCAGAACGGCGACACCCTCTGGCACGAAGGCCGCCAGGTCGGCGTCATCACCTGCGCCATGTACTCGCGCCTCACCGAACGCTCCATGGCCATTGCCCGTGTCGAGCCACAGATCGCCGAGCAGGGCGTGCCCCTGGAAGTGCGCGGCAGCCTGCAAGCCAAGGCCATCGCCCACACGCTGCCGTTCGACGACCCCGAGAAAAAGAAGCGCACCGCCAAAGGCTGAGCGCGCCGTTCCTTGCCTGCACGAGAGCAACCGACATGAATCACTACATCCTCAAGATCAGCTGCCCGGCCACCTCCGGCATTGTCGCCGCGGTCACCACCTACCTCGCCGGGCGGCAGTGCTACCTGAGCGAGCTGGCGCAGTTCGACGACGAATACACCGGGCGCTTCTTCATGCGCGCGGTGTTCCGCTTCAACACCGGCGCCAAGCCGGACATCGACGCCCTGCGCCAGGGTTTCGACGACGTGGCCGTGCCCTTCGAGATGGACTGGGAGCTGTTCGAAGGCAACCGCCCCATGCGCGTGCTGCTGATGGTGAGCAAGTACGACCATTGCCTCACCGACCTGCTCTACCGCCACCAGAAGGGCGAGATGGACATGCAGATTACCGCCATCGTCTCCAACCATCTGGACCTGCGGCCGATGGCCGAGCGCGAGGGCATCCGCTTCATCTACCTGCCGGTGACCCGCGACACCAAGGCCCAGCAGGAAGCGGCGCTGATGAAGATCGTCGACGAAACGCAGACCGAGCTGGTGGTCCTCGCGCGCTACATGCAGATCCTCTCCGATGACCTGTGCAAGCAGCTCTCCGGCCGCGCCATCAACATCCACCATTCCTTCCTGCCCGGTTTCAAAGGCGCCAAGCCCTATCACCAGGCCTATGAGCGCGGCGTGAAGCTGATCGGCGCCACCGCGCACTACGTCACCTCGGACCTCGACGAAGGCCCGATCATCGAGCAGGAAGTCCAGCGCGTGGACCACGCCTACCTGCCCGATGACCTCGTCGCCATCGGCCGGGACACCGAGACGGTCGCACTCTCCAAGGCGCTGAAGTACCACCTGGAACACCGCGTGTTCCTCAACGGCGACAAGACGGTGATCTTCCGATGAACGCCGTCCTGCCTCCCACGCTCATCGATGGCAAGGCGGCGGCCGCGCGGGTGCTGGCCGAAGTCGGTAGCGAAGTCCTCACCCTCAAGGCCAGCGGCATTGCACCGGCCCTGGCCGTGGTGCTGGTCGGCCAGGACCCGGCCAGCCAGGTCTACGTGCGCAACAAGGTGCTGCGTGCCGAGGAATGCGGTATTCGTTCGCTGGAGCACAAGCTGCCAGCCGAGACGCAAGAGGCCGACCTGCTGGCACTTATCCACAGCCTGAATGCCGACGACAGCGTGCATGGCATCCTCGTGCAACTGCCGCTGCCGGCGCACATCGACGAAACCCGCGTGCTGCAAGCCATCGACCCGCTGAAGGACGTCGACGGCTTCCACGCCGAAAACGTCGGCGGCCTCAGCCAGGGCCGCGAGGTACTCACGCCCTGCACCCCGGCTGGTTGCCTGCGTCTGTTGCAGGACACTTGCGGCGACCTATCCGGCCAGCACGCGGTGGTCATCGGCCGCTCCAACATCGTCGGCAAGCCGATGGCCGCGCTGCTGTTGAAAGCCCATTGCTCGGTGACGGTGGTGCATTCGAGGAGCACCAACCTGCGCGAGTTGTGCCGGCAGGCCGACATCGTCGTCGCCGCCGTCGGCCGTCCGCGCCTGGTGGATGCCGACTGGCTGAAGCCCGGCGCGGTGGTCATCGATGTGGGCATCAACCGCATCGAGGAAGACGGCCGTTCGAAGCTGGTGGGTGACGTGGATTTCGACAGCGCCCTCACCCGCGCCGCCGCCATCACCCCGGTTCCCGGTGGCGTCGGCCCCATGACCATCGCCTTCCTGATGAAGAACACCCTGGCCGCGGCGCGACTCCAGCACCCGGCCACCGGCCTGCCCCTATCTACTGTGGAGAACCCAGCATGAAACAACGAGTCGCCATCATCGGCGCCGGCCCCTGCGGCCTCGCCCAGTTGCGTGCCTTCCAGTCAGCCCATGCCCAGGGCGCCGATATTCCCGAGCTGGTCTGCTTCGAGAAGCAATCGGACTGGGGCGGCATGTGGAACTACACCTGGCGCACCGGCCTGGACGAACACGGCGAGCCGGTGCACGGCAGCATGTACCGCTACCTCTGGTCCAACGGGCCGAAGGAATGCCTGGAGTTCGCCGACTACAGCTTCGACGAACACTTCGGCCGCCCCATGGGCTCCTACCCGCCCCGCGAAGTGCTCTGGGACTACATCAAGGGCCGCGTGGAGAAAGCCGGCGTGCGCCCGTACATCCGCTTCAACACCACGGTGCGCGGGGTGACCTGGGACGCCGCCAGCGGCACCTTCGAAGTCACCGCCCACAGCTACGAGCAGGACCTGACCTACAGCGAAACCTTCGACTACGTGGTGGTCGCCAGCGGCCACTTCTCCACCCCCAACGTGCCCTACTTCGAAGGCTTCGAAAGCTTCGGCGGCCGCGTGCTGCACGCCCATGACTTCCGCGATGCGCTGGAATTCAAGGGCAAGGACGTGCTCATCGTCGGCGGCAGCTATTCGGCTGAGGACATCGGCTCGCAGTGCTTCAAATACGGCGCCCGCACCATCACCAGTTGCTACCGCAGCGCGCCCATGGGCTACCAGTGGCCGGAGAACTGGGAAGAGAAACCGCTGCTCACCCATGTGAAAGGCAGCACCGCGTTCTTCTCCGACGGCAGCAGCAAGCACATCGACGCCATCATCCTCTGCACCGGCTACAAGCATCACTTCCCCTTCCTGCCGGAAGAACTGCGCCTGAAGACCAGCAACCGCCTCTGGCCACTGAACCTCTACAAGGGCGTGTTCTGGGAGCAGAACCCCAGGCTGATCTACCTCGGCATGCAGGACCAGTGGTACAGCTTCAACATGTTCGACGCCCAGGCCTGGTACGCCCGCGACGTCATCCTCGGCCGCATCGCCCTGCCCGAGCAGGCCACCATGAACGCCGAAGACCGGGCCTGGCGCCAGGAAGAGGAAACCCTGGAAAGCGCCCAGGCAATGTTCGAATTCCAGGGCGAGTACATCCGCCAGCTGATCGAAGCCACCGACTACCCGACCTTCGACATCGCCGAGGTGAACCGGACCTTCCTGCAATGGAAGAAGGACAAATACGAAAACATCATGGGCTACCGCGACAAGTGCCACCGCTCGCTGATCACCGGCACCCTGGCGACTGCGCACCACACGCCCTGGCTGGAAGCCCTGGACGACTCGCTGGCCGCCTACCTGGCCGACAAGCCGACCGATCAGTTGAAGACAGCGAGCTGACGACTGCCCAAGCCGAGACCGGACCGTAGGGTGGGCTTCAGCCCACCAGATAAGGCCCACGTGGGCTGACACCACCCCACCCTTCCGGTTCGGCCCGCACAGCACCTGGTTTTCCTTGCGTGGAGCCCACAGCATGAACCTGCCCGTGATATCCCGGCCGCTGGAGCCGGCCCTGTTCGCCCGAGCCCCGGGCCTGGAACGCCACCGCGTCGCGCCCGCCGGGTTGACCGTCGTGGCCCTGGACGCGGGGGACCGGCTGGAGGTGATCGACCTCGAAGGCAACCAGGCCGCCGAGCTGCTGGCCTTCGCCGACAACGGCCGCGCGGCGCTCGCCGCCCTTGGTCTTGCGTCCAGCCCCGGCGCCGACTTCATCGCCCACCTGCTGCACGACGGCAGTCCGGAGGCCGCCCATGTCAGTACCGGATTGGTCAGGCGCGGAGTCGATTGCCGCCACCTGCCGCCCGCCGCGCCGCTCTGGCAGCCCGGCACGCCAGCCGGCTTCAACCGCAGTTTCAGCGCCAGCGAAGCGCTGCTGGTGATAGTCGCCGCACCGGGCGGCCAGACGCCGGTGGACAACCAGTGGCGCGCCAGCGAGCTGCGCCTCGTGATCCACCGCGCCAACCCGCGCCGCGTGCTGGCCCCACCACTGCCGGCGCCGCTGGGCGAGCTGGTGGATGAGTTCACCATCACCCCCGGCACCGCGCGGGACTACGTCGTCGGCGCCGGCCAGTACATCCAGGTGCTGGACGTCGCCGGGCGCCAGTGTTCGGACTTCGTCGCCTTCGACCGCCGTGGCCTCGATGCCGGCCGCGAGATCGACCTCGACCCCACCGTCACCCGCACCCTGAACGGCAACGCCTACCCCGGCCCCGGCCTGTTCAGCCGCTTTTTCGACCGCAACCTGCAGCCCATGCTGGAAGTGGTGCGCGACACCGTCGGCCGCCACGACACCTTCGCCCTGGCCTGCACCGCGCGCTACTACGAATCCCAGGGTTACTTCGGCCACGCCAACTGCAGCGACAACATCAGCCGCGCGGTGGCAAAGCACGGCGTGCAAGGCCGCGCCGGCTGGCCGGCGATCAACTTCTTCTTCAACACCGGGATGGACGCCCACCAGCACCTCACCCTCGACGAGCCCTGGTCGCGCCCCGGCGACTACGTGCTGCTGCGCGCCATGACCGACCTGGTCTGCGCCAGCAGTTCCTGCCCGGACGACATCGACCCGGCCAACGGCTGGCAGCCCACCGACATCCACATCCGCGTGTATTCCGAACAGGAGCGTTTCAGTATCGCCATGGCCACTCGCAAGACACCCGACGCCGACCCGGTGCTGACCCGCGAGAGCGGATTCCACCCCGGCACCTCCGCCCTCACCCGCCAGTTCGTCGACTACCGCGGCTTCTGGACACCGATGCAGTTCGACGGCTACGGCGCCCTCTCGGAGTACCACGGCTGCCGCGAAAAGGTGGCGGTGATGGACCTGTCCGCCCTGCGCAAGTTCGAGGTGCTCGGCCCCGACGCCGAAGCCCTGCTGGACCATTGCCTGACCCGCGACGTGCGCAAGCTCGCGGTGGGCCAGGTGGTGTACTCGGCCCTGTGTTTCGAGCACGGCGGCATGCTCGACGACGGCACGCTACTTCGTCTTGGCGCCGATGCATTCCGCTGGATTGGCGGCGAGGACTACGCCGGCGTCTGGCTGCGCGAGCAGGCCGAGAAGCTCGGCATGAAGGTGTGGATCAAGAGCGCCTCGGAGCAGATCCACAACATTGCCGTGCAAGGCCCGCTGGCCCGCACCCTGCTGAAAGACATGATCTGGACGCCGGGCACCCAACCCGCACTTGCAGACCTCGGCTGGTTCCGCTTCCTCGTCGGCCGCCTCGACGACTACAACGGCCCGCCGCTGATGGTCTCGCGCACCGGCTACACCGGCGAACTGGGCTATGAAATCTGGTGCCACCCCAGCGACGCCATGGCGGTGTGGAAGCGCCTCTGGCAGCTCAGCGAGCCGCTGGGGCTGGTGCCCCTGGGCCTGCACGCGCTGGACATGCTGCGCATCGAGGCCGGGCTGATCTTCGCCGGCTACGAATTCAACGACCAGACCGACCCCTTCGAGGCCGGCATTGGCTTCTGCGTGCCACTGAAAACCAAACAGGCCGACTTCATCGGCAAGGATGCACTGCTACGGCGCGGCGCCAACCCGCAGCACAAGCTGGTGGGGCTGGAACTGGAGGGCAACGAACCGGCCGCCCATGGCGACTGCGTACGCGTGGGCCGCGCCCAAGTCGGCGTCATCACCAGCGCCACCCGCTCACCGGTACTGGGCAAGAACATCGCCCTGTGCCGGCTGGACATCGGCTACTGCGCGCCGGGCACGGCGGTGGAAGTCGGCAAGCTGGATGGCCAGCAGAAGCGCATCCGCGCCACCGTCAGCGCCGGCACCGTGGCCTACGACCCGGAGAAGACCCGCGTGCGCAGCTGATGCAGCACTTGGTGAGGGATTTGCAGGAAGTCCCTCACCATCCATTGCCAAGGAGAATCGGCCGATGTGGTTCAGCAATGCCGCCAGCAACCTGGCCAATGAGCTCAGCCAGTGGCTCGACCAACTGTCCAGCGACCCAGGCGCGGCGTCCACGCCGCCCCAACTGCAACGCCAGCCCCGGCTGCTCAGCAGCCTGGAGCGGCTGCAACGCGACTGGCGTGAACTGCAGGGCATCCGCCGCCAGGCGGAGGACCAGCCCTCGCCGCCCTGCAGCGTCGAGGAATACGCCGCGCTCAGCCAACGGCTGGCCGCTGTCGAGGCGCAGAATGCCCGCTTGCAGGGCGAGCTGCAGGAACGCGAACAGCAGTTCGATGCCCTGGAAGCCGAACGGGAAAAATGGGACGAAGAGCGCAAGGTCTGGGAGCTGACCAAACGCACCCTCACCGAAGGCTGCTGGGCGATGAACGTGGTCAACGGCGACCCCGACCATCCGCAGAACCTGATCCGCTGGTCCGAGCAGTTCCGCGAACTCATCGGCTACCAGCACGACGAATTCCCCGATGGCTGGGACAGCTACTTCGGCGTGGTCAACCAGGACGATCTCAAAGCGGTGATGAAGGCCTTCAACGCCTCGATGGTGGACAGCAGCGGCGACGGTTTCTACGCGGTGGAGTACCGCATGCGCCACAAGACCCGAGGCGAAGTCTGGTTCCGCGAACGTGGCCGCTGCCTGCGCGACAGCCGTGGCCGGCTGCTGTACGTCACCGGCGCGGTGCGCGAGATCAGCGACGAGAAAGCCGCCGCCAACCTGCACGAACGTGAGCAGGCGAACATCCAGGCCACCTACGGGCAGATCGCCCAGGTGGCCGGGGTGATCCGGGGCATCGCCGAACAGACCAACCTGCTGGCGCTCAATGCCGCCATCGAAGCGGCCCGGGCAGGTGAACAAGGGCGCGGTTTCGCGGTAGTCGCGGACGAGGTGCGCAACCTGGCGCGGCGGACCCAGGAGTCGGTGCAGCAGATCCAGGCGATGCTGCAGCAGCATCGCTGAAAAAACGACCCAATTTCAGGCGTGTTGCCGGGAGGATGACTACAAACGGGGCATTCAAGCCCAGCCCGCACGATGGGTCGGGCGGCGTTCGCGAGCCGGCGAAACCCATCGATCCCCGGTGCTGGGTATCGCTCCGCTCGCGAAATGCCGCGCGAGCCAGGGGTAATGGCGCGATGCCAGACACTGGCACAAGGATTGCCTTTCCCAATACGCACTTTTCTTGCGCGGCGATAAAAACAAGAAGCCTCCAGGCACGTGTCCCACTCGATCTGCCAACCAACGCTATTCCAACGAATTCGTATCGAGGATTGAGTGATGGAAGAACAGAAAACACCGACCCTGGAGGAGTTGCAGGGTCTGATCGAGATGACCAACACGCTGAATATGGAAATATTCTACTGGTGGTGCATCGCCCTGATGATCCTGATCCACGCCGGCTTCCTGTCTTACGAGATAGGCGCTTCACGCCTGAAGAACGCACTGGCCGCCGGGGTGAAGAACATCCTCGCCTTCGGCTTCATCGTCCCCACCTTCTTCCTCTTCGGCTGGGCCATCTACAACGCCTTCCCCGACGGCTTCGTGCCGCGCATGGACGCCCTGAAGGCGGCGATGCCCTGGAGCCAGTCCATGGGCCCGAACATCAAGGACAACGCCACCGGCATCTTCTGGGGCGCCTTCGCCCTGTTCGCCGCCACCACCGGCTCCATCCTCTCGGGCGCCATCATCGAGCGTGCACGGATGAGCGCCTTCATCGTCATGACCATCCTGCTCGGCTCGGTGCTCTGGCTGTTCGGCGCCGCCTGGGGCTGGCACCCGCAAGGCTGGTTGACCGTGCAGTGGGGCTACCATGACGTCGGCGCCGCGGGCGTGGTCCACGTGATCGCCGGGTTCTTCGCCCTGGCGGTGGTGATCAACCTCGGTGCCCGCATCGGCCGCTTCAACCCGGACGGCAGCACCAACGCCATCGTCGGCCACAGCATGCCGATGAGCGTGGTGGGCCTGATGCTGATCATCGTCGGCTTCTTCGGCTTCCTCGGCGGCTGCATCATCTACAGCTCCGGCGCCCAATGGATCAACATCTACGGCGCCCCCACCACCCTCTCGGCCTTCGCCTTCAACACCCTGATGGGCTTTGCCGGCGGCCTGATCGGCGCCTACCTGACCACCCGCGAACCTTACTGGATGATGTCCGGCGGCCTGGTGGGGATCATCTCGGTGGCTCCGGGACTGGACCTCTACCACCCCGGCCTGGCCTACCTGATCGGCATGGGCGTCGCCGCCGTGGCACCGCTGGTGAATAACCTGCTGCTGAAGTTCCGCCTCGACGACGCCGTGGGCGCCTTCGCCGTGCATGGTTTCGGCGGCTTCGCGGGGCTTGTGATCAGCGGCGTGTTCCTCGCCGGCTACCCCAACGTGAACGACATGGCGCCCATCAGCTTCCTGGGCCAACTGGGCGGCGCCCTGGTCCTGGCGTCCCTCGGCTTCTTCCCGGGCTTTGCCATTTCCTACGCCCTGAAGAAAGCCGGCGTGCTGCGGGTTCCGGCCCATGCCGAAGAACGCGGCCTCGACCTCACCGAAGTACCGGCCCAGGCCTACCCGGAATGGACCGCTATCTACGGCGAGACGGTAAAGCCGAACGGCAGCGTGGAAACCACCCTGGTGGTGGAAACCAAGACCGCCTGACGACAACGACCCGAGGAGCATATCCATGAGCATCAGCACCTACGAAGGCGCCAGCGCCGTCTTCACCTATGCCAACAATCCCACTGTGCTTGGCGTCATCACCGTGGTGGTGATCGCCGCCACCCTCTACGCATTGGCCGCCACCTTCATCCACGAAAAGCACAGCTACGACTTGCCGGATGACGAATTGCCAAAACTGAAGTAACCCTCGCGCCGGCCACTGCACCCGTGGGATGGTGCGGGCGGCGTTCCGCCAGAGCGCAGCGAAACCCATCGAACAGTTGCCACACCGCTGTTGGGTTTCGTTCCTCTACCCAACCGACGCCACCACCCCGCCGCCCCACCCGGCGATGGCGGGGCCGGTAGCCCGGATGAAATCCGGGCTACGATCCTTCAGCACGCACTAGGCCACTTGCCCTTCGCCCACCAGCTTCAAGCCCACGATGCCGCCGATGATCATCACCAGGCACAGCCCGCGCATCATCCCCAGTTGCTCGCCCATGAACATCGTCGCGTAGGCCACGGTGCCCAGGGTGCCGATGCCTACCCAGACGGCGTAAGCCAGCCCCAGCGGCAGATCGCGCACCGCCAGGCTCAGCAGGTAGATGCTCAGCAGCAGGAAAAAGCCGCAATAGAGGCTCGGCCAGAGCCGGGTAAAGCCATCCGTACGCGGGATGATCGACGCATACAGCACCTCGCAGAGCCCCGCCAGGATCAGGAAACCCCATCCGTTCAACCATGCCATTCTTCACCTCTCCCTCTTGCCAAACCCCCAATGAAAGCGCCGACGCAATGCGTCGGCGCTTTGGGGTTGCCTTCTACTCAGAGCGCGTCTTCGCCCATCTCTCCGGTGCGTATCCGCACCACGCTCTCCAGGTCCTGGACGAACAACTTGCCGTCGCCGATCTTGCCCGTGTAGGCCGCCTTGAGAATGGCGTCCATGGCGGCCTGGCACAGCGCGTCGCTGACGACCAGTTCCAGCTTGATCTTGGGCAGCAGCTCCACCACGTACTCGGCCCCCCGGTAGACTTCCGAGTGGCCTTTCTGCCGGCCGTAGCCCTTGACCTCGGTGACGGTCACGCCGTTGACGCCGGCCTCAGTCAGCGCTTCGCGCACCTCGTCCAGGCGGAAGGGTTTGATGATTGCGGTAATGAGTTTCATGGCCATGATCCTCAGCTCGAGTACTTGTAGCCGACTTCGCCGTGGGCGGAGAGGTCCAACCCGTCCACCTCAGCCTCCTCGCCTACGCGCAGCCCGCCGCACAATGCCGAAGCCACCTTGAAGGCGATCAGGCTGGTCACGGCCGAGAAGAGGATGCTGAACAGGATGGCGCCGCCGTTGACCAGCAATTGGTCCACCAGATCGCGGCCTTCGGGGAAGCCCTGGCCACCGATGGCGGTGAGGGCGAATACCGGGGTCAGCAGGCCGCCGAGGATGCCGGCCACGCCATGCACGCCGAACACGTCGAAGGCATCGTCCAGGCCGATCATCGGCTTGAGCTTGTCCACCGACCAGACGCACACCGGTCCTGCGATCAGGCCGAGCAGGATGGCGCCCATGGGGCCGACATATCCACAGGCCGGGGTGATGGCGACCAAGCCGGCAATGGCACCGGATACCGCGCCGAACAGGCTCGGACGACCACGGTGTTGCCATTCCACCAGCATCCAGCCCAGCGCACCGGCGCAGCTGGCGAGCATGGTGTTGACCATCACCAGCATGGCGAAGCCGTTGGCGGCCAGCGCGCAGCCGCCGCAGAAGCCCAGCCAGCCCACCCACAGCAGCGAGCCGCCGGTAAGGGTCATGGTCATGTTGTGCGGGGCCAGTGTCTGGGTGCCGAAACCGCGCCGGCGGCCGAGCAGCCAGGCGCCCACCAGGGCGGCGATGCCGACGTTCAGGTGCACCACGTTGCCGCCGGCGAAGTCCTGCACGCCCAGGTTGAACACCCAGCCACCGCCCCAGGCCATGTGCGCCATGGGGATGTAGTTGATGGTCAGCCACACCGTCATGAACACCAGGACCGCGGCGAACTTCATGCGCTCGGCGAAGGCACCGACGATGATCGCCGGGGTGATGGCGGCGAACAGCAGCATGAACAGGAAGTACAGGTACTCGGGAATGGTGCCGACCACCGAATCCTTGGTGATGCCACTCATGAACAGCTTGTCCAGGCCGCCGATCACCGCCTGCAGCGAGCCGCCGTCGGTGAAGGTCAGGCTGTAACCGTAGATGGCGAACAGCACCGACATCAGCGAGGCGGTGCAGAACACCTGCATGAGGATCGACAGCACGTTCTTGGTCCGCGCCATGCCGCCGTAGAACAGCGCCAGGCCGGGCAGCGTCATCAGCAATACCACCAGTGAGCAGAGCGCCACGAACGCCGTGTCGCCGCTGTTGATCGCAGGTGCTGCGTCCTCCGCATTGGCGGCGAAACTGCCCAACAGAAGGGAAAGGCCGAACATACCGCGGCCCACATGTGAAAACCGGATCATTGCCTGCTGCCTCCAACCGACGGGGAAATTGGCCGGACCTCTGTCGGAAGAGCGGCCCGGCTTCGCGCCCCGAGGAAGGAGGCCGGAACTGCGCCTTTATCTTCCTGTGGGGCAACTTTGTTTCCCTACAGGCATAGCAATTGGCCTGCCAAGGTCGCAGCAAGCGCTTACATTTGTACTAAGTCGTTGAATGGGAAACGCTTTATTTCGCGGCTTGGAGAGGCAGTGGATATCGATGGCACGTCATAGCGCATTTTCTTGGTGCGAATTTGATTTTCCTGCCAATCAATAAAGCAATGCATTCACCAGGATGGTGCCCCGCCGCCCCGCGCAGTTTGTAGGCTGGGTAGAGCGGAGCGAAACCCATGCGGTTGGCGCTCGGGATTGATGGGGTTCGCAGGCTCGCGGAACGCCGCCCCCCCATCCTACGGACTCGGCCCAACCGAAAAAGAAAAAGGCCGGCGATCGCTCGCCGGCCTTCTTGCAACGCCTCCGGAGTCAGTAGCCCTGACCCGGAATCCAGCTGGTGCCGGCCAGGGGCACGCGGGCCATGGCGGCGGCTTCCACGGTCAACGCCACCAGGTCCTCGGGGTCGAGGTTGTGCAGGTGGGACTTGCCGCACGCCCGCGCCATGGTCTGGGCTTCCAGCACCAGCACGCGCAGGTAGTTGGCCAGGCGGCGGCCGGCTTCCACCGGGTCCAGGCGCTTGGACAGTTCCGGGTCCTGGGTGGTGATGCCGGCCGGGTCGCGGCCGTTCTGCCAGTCGTCGTAGTAACCGGCGGCGGAGCCGATTTTCTTCAGCTCTTCGTCCAGGCGCGGATGGTTGTCGCCCAGGGCGACCAGGGCGGCGGTGCCGATGGCCACGGCATCAGCGCCCAGGGCCATGGCCTTGGCCACGTCGGCGCCGTTGCGGATGCCGCCGGAGACGATCAGTTGCACCTTGCGGTGCATGCCCATCTCCTGCAGGGCCTGCACGGCTTGCGGGATGGCCGGGAGGATCGGGATGCCCACGTGCTCGATGAACACTTCCTGGGTGGCCGCAGTGCCGCCCTGCATGCCGTCGAGGACGATGACGTCAGCGCCGGCCTTCACCGCCAGCTTGACGTCGTAGTACGGGCGGCTGGCGCCGATCTTCACGTAGATGGGTTTTTCCCAGTCGGTGATCTCGCGCAGCTCGGCAATCTTGATCGCCAGGTCATCCGGGCCGGTCCAGTCCGGGTGACGGCAGGCGCTGCGCTGGTCGACGCCGATGGGCAGGGTGCGCATGCCGGCGACGCGCTCGGTCACCTTCATGCCCAGCAGCATGCCGCCGCCACCCGGCTTGGCGCCCTGGCCGAGGACGATCTCGATGGCGTCGGCCTTGCGCAGGTCGTCGGGGTTCATGCCGTAGCGCGACGGCAGGTACTGGTACACCAGGTGCTGCGACTGGCCGCGCTCTTCCGGGGTCATGCCGCCGTCGCCAGTGGTGGTGCTGGTGCCGGCGATGCTGGCGCCACGGCCGAGGGCTTCCTTGGCGTTGGCCGACAGCGCGCCGAAGCTCATGCCGGCGATGGTCACCGGGATTTTCAGATGGATCGGCTTCTTGGCGAAACGCGTGCCTAGTACGACGTCGGTGCCGCACTTCTCGCGGTAGCCTTCCAGCGGGTAGCGCGACACGGAGGCACCGAGCAGCAGCAGGTCGTCGAAGTGCGGCAGCTTGCGCTTGGTGCCGCCGCCACGGATGTCATAGATGCCGGTTTCGGCGGCACGCTGGATTTCCTGGATGGTCAGACGGTCGAAGGTGGCGGATTCGCGCAGCACCGGAGTGTGTTTTTCGCTCATGGAATTGTCCTCGCTGCGGATCAGTACGCGGATGCGTTATCGACTTTGAAGTTGTACAGCTGGCGAGCCGAGCCGTAGCGCTTGAAGCTGGCCGGGTCTTCGTTGAAGCCCGCGCGGTTGAGCAGTTCCTGCAGTTCTTCCAGGTGCTCGGCGCGCATCTCTTTCTCGATGCAGTCCGAACCCAGCGACTTGACCGTGCCCTTCACGTAGATGCGGGTTTCGTAGAGCGAATCGCCCAGCGCATCGCCGGCATCGCCACAGACCACCAGGCGCCCGGCCTGGGCCATGAAGCAGCTCATGTGGCCGATGCTGCCGCCGACCACGATGTCGACGCCCTTCATGGAGATGCCGCAGCGCGCGCCGGCATCGCCCTCGATCACCAGCAGCCCGCCGTGGGCGGTGGCGCCGGCGGCCTGGGAGGCACTGCCCTTCACCCGCACCGAGCCGGACATCATGTTCTCCGCCACGCCAACGCCGACGTTGCCGTGCACGGTGACGCTGGCCTTCTGGTTCATGCCCGCGCAGTAGTAGCCGGCGTGGCCCTGGATATCGATGCTCACGGCCTGGTTCACGCCCACGGCCAGGTTGTGCTTGCCGTCCGGGTGGGTGACGACCCACTCGCGGTCCTGCATTTCGCCATGCAGGGACTGGTTCAGTTCACGCACGGAGGCGCTGGAAAGATCGATCGTTTTCATGTGCGTGCTCCTCAGGCGCGTTCCCAGATGTACATGGTGGCCGGCTCCGGCTCCCACACTTTGGCTTTGTCGATGCCGGGCAGACTGGCCAGCGCCTGGTACTCCGAGGCCATGGCCACGTAGTCGTCGGTCTCGGCGAGGATGGCCGGCTTGCAGGCGATCGGGTCGCGGATCACCGCGAAGCCATTGCGGGTGCCGATGGCGAAGGTGAAGAAGCCGTCGAGGTCTTCCAGGGACTTGTCCAGCGCTTCCTTCAGGCTGTCGCCCTGCTGCAGGCACCAGGTCAGGTAGCCGGCGGCCACTTCGGTGTCGTTCTCGGTTTCGAAGGTGATGCCCTGGCGCTTGAGTTCCTGGCGCAGGCGGAAGTGGTTGGACAGCGAGCCGTTGTGCACCAGGCAAAGGTCGGCGCCGGTGGAGAACGGGTGGCTGCCTTCCATGGTCACCGCACTTTCGGTGGCCATGCGGGTGTGGCCGATGATGTGGCTGCCCTTCATGTTCGCGAGGCCGAAGCGCTCGGAAATTTCCTTCGGCAGGCCCATGCCCTTGAGGATCTCGATGCTCTGGCCGGCGCTCATGATGCGCACGTCGGGGGCGAGGTCAGCGAGGGCGGCGCGTACGCGCTCTTCATCGCAGTTGACCTTGAGCACCGCGGCGCTGGCGTTCTGGAACCAGTCCAGCGAGCAGCCCAGGCGGCCTTCCAGCGATCCCATCAGGTGCTTCCAGCCGTAGTCGGCCTCGATGGCCTGCAGGGTCAGCTTGACCCAGCCGTCGGCCACTTCATCACCGTAGATGGCGAAGCCGGCGCTGTCCGGACCGCGGTCGGTCATGGCTTCGAGCATGGGTTCGAACAGTTTGCCGAGCTGGCCTTCCAGCTCGGGCTTCTTCAGGTAAAGACCTACGATTCCGCACATGGCGTGTCTCCTCGGGGCAGGTAAATGGGCGACGGGCTGTCAGAAAAATTCGGTGTAGCGCTGGATCTCCCAGTCGGAGACATGGCGGCTGTACTCCACCCACTCCATGCGCTTCTGCTTGATGAATTCGTCGACGATTTCGGGGCCGAGCACCTCGCGGAACAGCGGGTCGGCTTCCAGGGCGTCGGTGGCTTCCTTGAGCGACTGCGGCAGGGTCTTGATGCCGCGCGCGGCGATCTCTTCGAGGCTCAGGTTGTAGAGGTTCTCGTTGCAGATCGTGTCCGGCTCCAGCTGACGGTCGATGCCGTCCAGGCCAGCGGCGATGATCGCGGCGGTGACCAGGTAGGGGTTGCAGCCGGCATCCGGCAGGCGGAATTCCAGGCGGCCGTAGGGCACGCGCACCATGGCCGAGCGGTTGTTGGCACCGAAGGCGATGAAGGCCGGCGCCCAGGTCGCACCGGAGAGCGAGCGCCCCACCACCAGGCGCTTGTAGGAGTTGACCGTGGGCGCGGCGAAGGCGCACAGGGCCGGGCCGTGGGCCAGCAGGCCGGCGGCGAAGTGGTAGGCCATTTTCGACAGGCCCATGCCGCTAGGGTCGTTCGGGTCGTGGAAGAGGTTCTTGTTGCTGGCGCTGGCAATGGACAGGTGGAAGTGCATGCCGTTGCCGGCGCGCTTCGGGTCGGGCTTGGGCATGAAGGAGCAGATCATGCCCATGTCGTTGGCGATCTCGCCGGCGGCCATGCGGAAGAAGGTGAAGCGGTCCGCCGATTCCATGGCGTCGCTGTAGGTGTAGTTGATCTCGAACTGGCCGTTCGCGTCTTCGTGGTCGATCTGGTAGATGTCGAAGCCCACCGGTTGCAGGGCTTCGGTCAGTCGCTCGAGGAATTCGCGGGAGCGCGACAGGCCTTTGTAGTCGTAGCAGGGCTTGTCCAGGTTGTCGGTGGCGTCCACCAGTTGCAGCTTGCCGTCGGCGCCACGGCGGAACAGGCTGAATTCCGGCTCCAGGCCGGTGTTCAGGGTCCAGCCCTTGTCCGAGAGACGCTGGACCTGTTGTTGCAGCACGTAGCGGGTGTCGTACGCCCAGGGCTTGCCTTCCACGTGGCCGATGCACACCACCCGGCCGTAGCCCGGCTGCCAGGGCACCGGGATCAGGGTGGAGAGGTCGCCACGGGCCATGAAGTCCGGACCATGCGGTTCCATGCCCATGCCGCTGATGGCGAAACCGGCGAACCCGGCACCGTCCTCGGCCACCGCCTTGAGGCCGGAAATCGGCACGGACTTGGTCTTCGCGGCGCCGTGGATATCGACGAACTGGGCCAGCACGTACTTGATGCCGTGCTGATCGATGATGCGCTGCGTTTCAGTTGGCAACATGGGTCTTCACTCCTGGAAAAGGGCAAGGCGGTCGTTGGATGGCAGGCGATCGAAGACGGGGCGGCGCACGACTGCCACCGGGGTCCGGATCGTCTGAATGAGCAGGTAGCGGTCGGGCTTTTTCATTGAATTCCACACAGGAAACTTAGTTTCCCATCAGGAATGCAAGCAGCTTGCCAATCTGAAAGGCGCGCAGAGGAAGAACTCGGTTTTGCGCCGAGCTACTGTTTATATGGGAAAATCCTTTTCACTGTGGGAAAGTCCAGAGCCTTGAACCGGGGCAGGACACCCGATCTCGCACTTTCTCAGTGCGAAATATAATTTCTTGAACTGAAACCGTGCAGGACTCACCGCCCATGACCACCGAAACCCCACCGCGCCTCCGCCTGGAGCAATACCTGGGCATGCAGATCAAGCGCCAGCGCCAGGCGCAGGAACTGAAGCTGGCGGACGTGGCCCGTATCGCCGGAATCAGTCAGGGCATGTTGAGCAAGATCGAGAACGCCCAGGTCTCCACCAGCCTGGATACCCTGAGCCGCCTCTGCGACGTGCTGGGCATGCCCATGTCCAAGCTGTTCAGCCAGTACGACCAGCCGGACGGCAACGCCATCCTGGTGAAGTCCGGCGAAGGCATGGAAGTGGTCCGCCGCGGCACCGAGAAAGGCCACACCTACCACCTGCTCAACCACACCCGTGGCCCGAAGAAAAACTTCGAGGCCTACATGGTGAGCATGGATGACGCGAGCGAGGAGTTCCCCACCTTCGCCCACCCCGGCACCGAGTTCCTCCACCTGCTGGAAGGCGAACTGGTGTACCGCCACGGCAACCAGCTGTACCACATGCAGGCCGGCGACAGCCTGACCTTCGACGGCGACGTACCCCACGGCCCGGAGAAGCTGCTGCAGGTGCCGATTCGCTTGCTGTCGGTGATGAACTACGGGAGCGAGTGATCGCCGGCCAACGCGAGGTGGGCTTGGGGTTTGGGCGTTGCCGCGCGAGGTGCTTCATCAGTCCGATGAAGTTCGAGCGGCGATGTGCGAGCAGTAGCGCTTAACGATCAGCTTCGGGACAGGCCATCACTCATTCGCTCGGGCCTTTGTCGCCCTCTTCGACCTTGCCCTTTGCAGCAGCGCGGAGAGTTGCAGTTCCGCTGAGCGGACCCGTTTGCTTGCGTTGAGGCTTGGCGCCGCGAGCCGGCGTTCTGGAAACAGGTTGCGGCTGCCCAAGCGGCGGCGCGTAAGTGGTCCTGGCCGCCAAGCACAGCCCCAGGCGCAGCCCGAACTTCCGCAGGATGCCGTCGATGGTATTGATGGTCGGATTAGCCTTGTCCTTCTCGATCTGGTACAGGGCCTTGGTCGACAGGGCGCACATGGTAGCGAAGGTGTCCTGATCGAGACCGGTCACCTCAAGCCGCAGTCGGCGAATAGCCGTTCCTAGGGTTTCCTCCCCCATCGCGTGCCGCATCATGATGTCGTCAATGAGCCGCTTGCGCTCTTCGTTGGTGATCGTTTTCATCGAAGACCCCATTCAGCCAGGCGCTTATCCAGATTGTTCAGCGGGATGGACGGCGCGCTTCTGATTTCCGCAGGAAGTTCGACCAGCAGATCCGGCAAAGCCCGAAACAGCTCAGCGGCTCCGCGCAGCCGCTCGAAGAGAATGTCCGGGCTGATCCAGTCCCCGAAGTACCCGCAGATCGCTCTCCAATCCGGGTTCCCCAAATGCTCGGGCACCCACTTGGTCACTCGCGTGACCCCTTCCGGGTCGAGCACCATCGGGGCGAGGTCGTAGACAAATGCGGGATGCCCCCTGCTATCGACCTGGTTCCAGTTCAGCGGAAGGTTCACGCTGATGGCCGGCTCGAATAGCGTCTCCATCTGCTCGATGAAGTCGAGCAAGTAGGGCTGCTCGTAGGACACCTTGCACGGCGGCTCTTGAGCCTTCACAGGGTCGGAGACTGAAAGCACCATGGCATCGCGCCAATGGCCTTCAACGTAGGTCTGGATCGTGAGATGTCCTGGCATGGGGTGCGCAAGCTAATCGGAACTATGATGCCGAATAACGTAGTTCGCTTCTCAGCTTCCAGCAATATAGTTCCGGTTTACACAGAATCAGCACGATAAATCGGCATTAAAATACCGAATAAGCCAGCCTGCAGCGTGATGAGGTTGGCGGGCGTGGCACCGAAAAGGGCCTCGCAAGGCAGCTGCTCGCAGCGGCTGGTGCGGGAAGTCTGTTTTCGGCGGGAAGCGCTCGGGGCTGAGGTACCATGCTGAGCCGAAACCTCCGTCGAACCCTCTGGCTGCTTATGTCCTCCAACGCGCTGTACACCGACCTGTCCACCTATTACGACCTGATGTGCGCCGACATCGACTACCGGGCGCAGAGCCACAGCGTGCGCCGGCTGCACCAGATATTCGGCAACCAAGGGAGCCGGCACCTGGATCTCGCCTGTGGCACCGGGCCGCACGTGCGCCATTTCCTCGACTTCGGCTACCGCAGTGCCGGCCTGGACATCAATCAGCCAATGCTGGATATCGCCCAGCTGCGCTGCCCCGAGGCACAGTTCAGTCGGCAGGACATGGCGAGCTTCCGAGTAGACGAGCCGCTGGATCTGATCACCTGCTTCCTCTACTCGATCCACTACAACGCCGGGCTGGAGCAGTTGCGGGCGTGCCTGGCCTGCGTGCACGGCGCGCTTGAGGAGAACGGCGTGTTCTGCTTCAACACGGTGGACAAGCGGCAGATAGACAACCGCTCATTTGTGCGCCACACCGTGGAGCACGAGGGCAGCCACTTCACCTTCGGTTCCGGCTGGTACTACAGCGGCGAGGGCGAGCAGCAGGCACTGCGCCTCAGCATCGAGAAGACCACGGCGGGTGTGACCCAGACCTGGCAGGACGAACATGCCATGGTCGCCCTGAGTTTCACCGAGCTTGAGCAACTACTGCAGCCGCACTTCGAGGTGCACGTCTTCGAGCATGACTACGAACGGATTACGCCCTGGGGCGGCACGTCCGGGAATGCATTGTTCGTCTGCGTGAAGCGCTAAGAACCGGCCAGCGATCTCTTGATCGCTGGCGCAGGAACAGCTGCAAGCTGGCCAATCTGGCCGTCAGTGAATCGTAGGGAAACGCTCTTTCACCAATGCCTGAGCCTGATGGGCCAACTGGTCGAGCAAGCGGTCGCGTTTATTCTCGGCCTCGCTCATGGCCTTCTTGCCGTGTTGCTGCACCAGGTAGGCATGGATCTGCCGCACTTCCTTGGATTGGAATATCGGGGCCAGATCCTGCACCGCCACCATGCCGTCCGAGCGGTGATCGCGGGTGTTCAGCAGCACGTGCGGCCCCTGCGCTGCCAGTACCTGAAACCCCATCGACTCGAAAGTCGGCACCTTGCTCGCCACGCAGGCCAGCTCGGCGTGGGGCCGACACTTGACCATCTGCTGCAACAAAGCCCGGGCAATACCGCGTCGGCGGTGGCTGGCCTTGACGGCCAAATAGGCCAGCGTGCAGGCCTCGGCATCATCCTGGCTAGGCAGGTACAGGGCAAAACCCAGCACCTGGGACGGATCTTCATCATCCAGGGCCAGGATCAACCGCGCGGTGCTATCCAGAGCGCTGTTCATGGCCTGCAGATACAGGTGCACCTCGTAGCCAATCACGTACTGATACAACTGATAGAGCGGATTGCTAGGCGTCAGCGACACCGGGCTGATGTCGCTGAAGTAGTCCACCACCATTTGTAGAACCTGACTCTTCAGAGATTCGGGCGGCGATGTGTCCAGGTTTACAAGGGTGAACATCTGAAGCTGGCTCCGGGCGTGCCCGATCGGGGGATCGGCGCGGGCGCCCATTGTAACGCCCGCGCGCATCGAGCGTTCTCGCCGCACGCCCATGGGTATGCCCAACCAGCGGGATACCGCCCTCATGCGCGGTGCGTTGAATAAATCGATTTTGACGTCCGTATTCGACCCATCCTGTTGAAAAACTCTCGCTGCAATTTCTGCCCGCGAAAGTGGGCGACTGACGTTGCAATCTGAACCAATGCCGGCGTTGATCTGTTGATCGCCCCTGTGCTGTCTGCCAGGCTGAATGAATCGCCCCGGCTTTTGTAGAGGCCGTTTCGTTTAAGTCAGGCCGCCATGGCCTGACCTGCTTGTTGCTGGTAGAAGTTTGCCTCAGCCTCCGCGGGCGGGATATATCCGATTGAGCTCAGCAAGCGTTGGTGGTTGTACCAGTGCACCCATTTCAAAGTCGCCATCTCAACAGCTTCGCGGCTCTTCCATGATTGACGGTAAATCAGCTCGGCCTTGTACAGCCCGTTGATGGTTTCGGCCAAGGCGTTGTCGTAGCTATCGCCCTTGCTGCCAACTGAGGGCTCAATGCCGGCCTCTGCCAGCCGCTCGGTGTAGCGAATAGAGACG
>NZ_AUIE01000039.1 GCF_000423545.1 Metapseudomonas resinovorans DSM 21078 | reverse complement strand
CCCTGCATCCGGGTCCGGCTTCGCCGGACTTCCCTCCCTCCATCGTCGCTCCGGGGGCCCGGCGAGAGGGGCCATCCATGGCCCCGCACGCCTCTCGCGGCATCCATGCCGCTCGTCCCCCTGCGCAACGATTCCGCTCGGCCTCCTGAAGGGGCGTAGTCGCTGCCCCTCCTCGACTGCCCGGTTTCAGGCCCGTGTGGGCTTCAGGATGGTTCGTGCCTCGCCGGCGCGAGTCCCCCCTCTCCTCTTCAGGGAGAGGGGCCGGGGCGGGCCGCGTTCGGATGAGGGGGGGGATTGGCACGGAGGCCTGGAGGTACCGGGCTAGAGGGCTCTACTCAACGTTGCAACAGCTAACGCAGACATAGCCAATGAATTCGTCCCTACAGGATTTATACGCCCTCGCGAGGAATCACAAACATGAAAAAGGCCGGCCCCTTTCGGGAGCCGGCCTTTTCGTTTCAGGCGCTCTGACTTACAGCGGCTTGCCGCGGTTGCCATGCTGGCTGACGAAGGTCTGGATCTGCTTCAGGTCGTTTGGCAGCACGGTGCAACGTTCCTCGCGCTGGAACAGATCGGCGAGGTGCGGCGGCAGTGCCGGGGCCTGGCCGACGCCGGCCTTCTCCACCGCTTCCGGGAATTTGACCGGGTGGGCAGTGCCCAGGGTGACCATCGGGGTCGCCAGGCTGCGGCGGCATTCGCGGGCGGCGCGCACGCCGATCGCGGTGTGCGGGTCCAGCAGCTCGCCGCACTCGTTGTAGACCTCGGCGATGGTTTCGCAGGTGGCTGCGTCATCCACGGCCAGCGAATCGAACAACTTGCGCGCTTCGGTCCAGCGGTCTTCCTCGACGCTGAAGCCACCACCCTGCTTGAAGGTGTCCATCAGGTTGGCGATGGCAGCACCGTTACGACCGTGCAGGTCGAACAGCAGGCGCTCGAAGTTGGACGACACCATGATGTCCATGGACGGCGACAGGGTCGGATGCAGGGTGTCCTTGACGTACTGGTTGCCGCTCATGAAGCGGTGCAGGATGTCGTTGCGGTTGGTGGCGACGATCAGTTGGCTGATCGGCAGGCCCATGTTGCGCGCCAGGTAGCCGGCGAAGATGTCGCCGAAGTTGCCGGTGGGCACGGAGAACGCCACGGAACGTGCCGGACCACCCAGCTGGATGGCCGCGTGGAAGTAGTAGACGATCTGGGCCATGATCCGCGCCCAGTTGATCGAGTTGACCGCTACCAGGCGGGTGCCCTTGAGGAAGCCCTGGTCGGCGAAGCTGGCCTTGACCATCTCCTGGCAGTCGTCGAAGTTGCCCTCGACCGCGATGTTGTGGATGTTGTCGCCGAGGATGGTGGTCATCTGGCGACGCTGCACCTCGGACACACGGTTGTGCGGGTGCATGATGAAGATGTCGACGTGCTCGCAGGCCTTGCAGCCTTCGATGGCGGCCGAGCCGGTGTCACCGGAGGTGGCACCCATGATCACCACCCGCTCGCCGCGCTTGCTCAGCACGTGGTCGAGCAGGCGACCCAGCAGTTGCAGGGCGAAGTCCTTGAAGGCCAGGGTCGGACCGTGGAACAGCTCCAGCACCCACTCGTTGCCGTTCAACTGGCGCAGCGGCGCCACGGCGTTGTGGGCGAAGACGCCGTAGGTTTCCTCGAGGATCTTCTTGAAGTCGGCATCGGCAATGCTGCCGGCCACGAAGGGGCGCATCACGCGGAAGGCCAGTTCGTGGTACGGCAGGCCGGCCCAGGAGGCGATTTCTTCCTGGGTGAAGCGCGGCAGGTTTTCCGGGACGTAGAGGCCGCCGTCACTGGCCAGGCCAGCCAGCAGCACGTCTTCGAAGTTCAGGGCCGGAGCCTGGCCGCGGGTACTGATATAGCGCATGTCTTAAAACCTTGGTTTCGAGCGGCCGGGGTCGGTGCGTCGCTCCGGGGGATCGCCCCTCGCGACGGCACCTGCGCCCGGCGGCTGCTTAGTTCAGTTGCTCGACGCGGATGCGCACGACGCTGCCTACCACGTCTTCCAGAGCTTCCAGCGCGGCGATGGCGTCGTTGACGCGCGCCTCGACGACCCGGTGGGTAACCAGGATCATCGGCACCAGGCCGTCCTGCTCTTCGACTTCTTTCTGCATGATGGATTCGATGTTGATGCCACGCTCCGACAGGATGGACGCGACCTGTGCCAGCACACCCGGGTGGTCCTTGGCCTGGATGCGCAGGTAGTAGGCGCTCTCACAGGCTTCGATCGGCAGGATCGGGTGGTCGGACAGCGAGTCCGGCTGGAACGCCAGGTGCGGCACATGGTTCTCCGGGTCGGTGGTCAGCGCGCGAACCACATCCACCACGTCGGCGACCACGGCGGACGCGGTGGCCTCCATGCCGGCGCCAGCGCCGTAGTACAGGGTGCTGCCAGCAGCGTCACCGTTGACCATCACGGCGTTCATCACACCGTTGACATTGGCGATCAGGCGGTCGGCCGGGATCAGGGTTGGGTGCACGCGCAGCTCGAAACCGCTGTCGGTGCGACGCGCCACGCCCAGGTGCTTGATGCGATAGCCCAGGGCTTCGGCGTAATTCACGTCGGCACTGGTCAGCTTGGAGATGCCCTCGGTGTAGGCCTTGTCGAACTGCAGCGGGATACCGAAGGCAATGGAGGCGAGGATGGTCAGCTTGTGGGCGGCATCGATGCCTTCTACGTCGAAGGTCGGATCGGCTTCGGCGTAACCCAGTGCCTGGGCTTCTTTGAGCACGTCTTCAAAGGCACGGCCCTTCTCACGCATTTCGGTGAGGATGAAGTTGCCGGTGCCGTTGATGATGCCGGCCAGCCAGTTGATGCGGTTGGCGGAGAGGCCTTCGCGGATCGCCTTGATCACCGGGATGCCGCCGGCCACGGCGGCTTCGAAGGCAACCATGACGCCCTTCTCGCGGGCCTTGGCGAAGATTTCGTTGCCGTGCACGGCGATCAGCGCCTTGTTGGCGGTAACGACGTGCTTGCCGTTCTCGATGGCCTTCATGACCAGCTCGCGGGCTTGGGTGTAGCCACCGATCAGCTCGATGACGATGTCGATTTCCGGGTTGTTGACCACGTCGAAGATGTCGGCGGTGATGGGGGTAGCGCCGGTATCACATTTCGGGTTGGGACGACGAGCGGCAATCTGGGCAACCTCGATTCCACGCCCGGCACGGCGGGCAATCTCCTCGGCGTTGCGTTTGAGTACGTTGAAGGTGCCGCCACCGACGGTCCCAAGGCCACAGATGCCTACTTTTACCGGCTTCACGCTGAACTCCCCATCATCACTGCGAAAGCGGCCGGGAGTGTCCCGGCCGAGGAAAAGAGCCGCACTTTACGAAGCGGCTGAATATTGGTCAATCGAGGCAGATGCCCGGATTACTTGGCCTCAAGGGCCAGCTTCGCCAGTTGCGGAGCCGGCTGATAGCCCGGAATCATCTGGCCATTGCCCAGCACGATGGCCGGAGTACCGTTGACGCCGATCAGTTGGCCCAGCTCGAACTGCTTGGCCACCGGGTTATCGCAGGTCGCGGCGGGAAGATCCTCACGGGACTTGGCCTTGTTCATGGCAGCCTGGCGGTCCTTGCTGCACCAGACGCTGACCAGGCTGTTGTAGCCGTGGCTGCCGATGCCCTGGCGCGGGAAGGCGACATAACGCACTTCGATACCGCGGCGGTTCAGCTCCGGCACTTCGCTGTGCAGCTTCTGGCAGTAGCCGCAGTCGGTGTCGGTGAACACGGTGATATGGGCCTTGGCGGGCTCCTTGGGCGAGAACACCACCATCTCGCCGGCGGGGATGGCGTTGATTTCCTTGGCGATGGAGCGGCTCTCGGCCTGCTCGGTAAGGTTCACCGGCTTGCCGTTCTGCACGTGGTACAGGTAGCCCTGCATCAGGTACTGACCGTCGGCGCTGGTGTAGAGCATACGGCCGCCCTTGAGCTGGACCTGGTAGATGCCGGTCATCGGGCTTTCACCGATGGATTCGATGGGCAAGCCGAGCTCCAGGGCGTCGAGGGTCTTGCGGATAGCCTGGTCCGGGTCGTCGGCGAGGCTGATGGTGCTGGCAAGGCCGAGGGCCAGACCGGCGATAAGACGGGTCACGCGCATGGGTACTCCTGTCGAGCAGCGGACGTACGGAAATCGCTCAAGCCTAACACAGAAGCCCTGGCGCACAGATGTCGGACGCCCGGCGGCCGTTGTGGGAGAACGGCCGGGGAATTCGTCGGAAGGAAGCGACGCATGCGTGAGGTCCGGGACCTGTGCATGACATCCCTGTCGTGGCGCCTCTGCCTGGCTCACCCCCGTGGATGGTGGCGGGCATGCAGCTCCTGCAGACGAGCCTGGGCGATGTGGGTGTATATCTGCGTGGTGGACAAGTCGCTGTGGCCGAGGAGCATCTGCACCACGCGCAGGTCGGCGCCGTGGTTGAGCAGGTGGGTGGCAAAGGCGTGGCGCAGGGTGTGCGGCGACAGTGACTTGCTGATTCCAGCGACCTGGGCCTGGTGCTTGATGCGGTGCCAGAAGGTCTGGCGGGTCATCTGCTCGCCACGCAGGCTGGGGAACAGCACGTCGCTGGGCTTGCCGTCGAGGAGGAAGGGCCGCGCCTCGCGCTGGTAACGCTCGAGCCAGGCGATGGCCTCCTCGCCCAGGGGAACCAGGCGTTCCTTGCTGCCCTTGCCGAACACCTTCAGCACGCCCTGGCGCAGGTTGACCTGTTCCAGGGTCAGGCTCACCAGCTCGGTGACGCGCAGGCCACAGGCGTAGAGAACTTCAAGCATGGCGCGGTCACGCAGGCCGATAGGATCATCCAGCTCCGGCGCTTCCAGCAGCGCCTCCACATCGGCCTCGGACAGCGACTTGGGCAAGGGACGCCCCAGTTGCGGCAGGTCGATCTGCAAGGTCGGGTCTTCGACGATCAGGTTCTCCCGCAGGAGGAAGCGGTAGAAACCGCGCAGGCCGGAAAGGAAGCGCGCGGTGGAGCGCGCCTTGTAGCCCTGCTCCAGGCGCCAGGCGAGGTGGTCGAGGATCAGGTCGCGTCCGGCCTTGTCCAGCGCCAGACCGCGTTCATCGAGCCAGCCGTTGAAATGGGCGAGATCGCTGCGATAAGCCGAACGCGTATGTTCGGACAGGCCTTTTTCCAGCCAGAGGGCGTCGAGGAAGCGGTCAATCAGAAGGTGATCCAGGGCGGGCATGGCAGACTGCTTGGCGTGTGAGACGCGCTAGTCTTCCACGGGCGTAAACCGATTTCATCCCCGACAAGGAGTCTCGATGAGCGAACACCATATTCTGCTAGGTCTGGGCGGCATCGGCGCGGCCGCTCTGTTCTGCCAGTGGCTGGCCTGGCGCCTGCGCCTACCGGCCATCCTCTTCCTGCTGCTGGCGGGCATTCTCGCGGGTCCGGCTACCGGCCTGCTGGACCCGCAGGCGCTGTTCGGCCCGCTGCTATTCCCACTGATTTCCCTGTCGGTAGCGCTGATCCTCTTCGAAGGCAGCCTTACCCTGCATTTCTCCGAATGGCGTGAAATCGGCACCGTCGTCCGGCGCATGGTCACGGTCGGCGCATTGATCACCTGGGCGGTGATTGCTGTCGCCACGCATTGGCTGCTGGGTTTCTCCTGGGAGCTGTCACTGCTGTTCGGCACCCTGACGCTGGTCACTGGGCCCACCGTCATCGTCCCGATGCTGCGCGTAGTACGGCCGCGATCCTCGATCGCCAACATCCTGCGCTGGGAAGGCATCGTCATCGATCCCATCGGTGCATTGCTGGCGGTCGTGGTGTTCAGCTTCATTGTCAGCCGCGACGACGGCGGCTGGAGCGCCAGCCTTTCGACTTTTGCCGCGGTGATCGCTTGCGGTACTGCGCTGGGCGCGGCCGGTGGCTGGCTGTTCGGCCTGGTACTGCGACGCCACTGGCTGCCGGAATACCTGCAGAACCTCGCGGCACTGGCTGCCGTGCTGGGGGTATTCATCGGCGCCAACCTGCTGGTGCATGAGTCCGGCCTGCTGGCGGTGACCGTCATGGGCATGGGCCTGGCCAACATGCGTGGCGTGGACGTGCGACAAATCCTGCACTTCAAGGAAAACCTCAGCGTCTTGCTGATTTCCGGGCTGTTCATCCTGCTTGCCGCGCGTCTGGATTTTGCTGCCCTGGTGGCCATGGGCCCGGCAACCCTGCTGTTGCTGGCGGTGATCCAGTTCGTCGCACGCCCGTTGAACGTCGCCGTCAGTACGCTGGGTTCCAGCCTGAACTGGCGGGAGCGCGCGCTGCTGGCCTGGATCGCGCCGCGCGGCATAGTCGCGGCGGCGGTGTCCGCGATCTTCTCCTTGCGCCTGATGGAAGCGGGCCACGAACAGGCGCAACTGCTGGTGCCCCTGACGTTCCTGGTGATCATCGGCACCGTGGTGCTGCAAAGCGCAACATCCCGACCGCTGGCACGGCTGCTGAACGTCGCCGAACCGGCGCCATCGGGTTTTCTGATCATCGGCGCCAACCCGGTAGCTCGTGAGGTGGGCAAGGCCCTGCAGAACCTCGATATCCGCGTGCTGCTCACCGACTCCAGTTGGGAGAACATCCGCGCCGCGCGCATGGAAAACCTGCCGACCTACTTTGGCAATCCGACGTCGCAACACGCCGAAGCACACCTGGACCTGGTAGGTCTCGGCCACCTGCTGGCACTCTCCCCGTCCAGCGAACTGAATGCCCTGGCCTGCATGCACTTCCGCCACGATTTCAGTGCGCAGCGCCGATTCACGCTACCCAGCGGCAACGAAAGCCGGCGCAGCGACAAGCACCGCACCAGCGATACGGTACGCGGCCGTCCCCTGGGCAACCAGGCACTGACATATCCGCAGTTCGCCAGCTACCTGTCCAAGGGCGCTGACGTGCGCACCACCACCTTGACCGCAACCTTCGGCTGGAGCGAGTACCAGGCCCTGCACGGCGATCGCGCCACCCTGCTGCTGGCCCTGGATCCGCGGGGCTGGACGCATCTGGCAGGGCAGCCGCTGGACTTCACGCCGGAGAAAGACTGGACCCTGGTGTCCCTGATCGAAACCGAAGCGCAACCCGGTGTTACCGCCGATCGCACACTGGTCCAAACACACTGACAGGCGGCATGGCCAGCCTATCCTTAGTCTGGTGACAGGATCGGGCTGGCCGTGGATGATTTCATCTTGCTATCACCCATTGCCGGTACCGGAACATGGCCAACCAAATGAATTCCCGCCTGGGGCAGATCCTCATCAACAAGGGCCTGATCACCCCCCAGGAGCTGGATGCCGCGATCAAGATGCAACTCACCAGCAAGATGCGGCTGGGTGAAGTACTGATAGCGCAAGGCCTGCTATCCCAGAAGCAACTGACCAAAGCCCTGAAGAAGCAGAGCAATCTGCGTCTGGCGGCTACCCTCGTGGCCGCGTTGATGAGCCCCTTCCAGATGGCCAGCGCCGACATCCAGCGCCTGCAGCCGCCCGCCAGCATCAGCCGCCAGGAAACCCCGCAGGGCCTGCGCCCGCTGACAGACCTGGAGATGAGCAGCGTCAGCGCCCAGGGCCTGGACGATGTGCTGCAGGGTCTGTTCCTGCAGGCAGAAAGCGGCGACGGGCTGGGGGCGGTAAAGCACCTGGCGAAGCTGGTGATGCCGGTGCTGGATAGCCTGGATGCGGAAACCTCGATGAAAGACGTGGTTTACGACACCAGCAAGATGACCTCGATGGTCAACCCGGACGGCTCCGTGAATGTGCGACTACCCAGCTCCATCGGCGAACTGCGCTTCGACAACATCCGCGTCGCAGGCGCGCCACAGGACCAGAGTTTCGGCAGCCTGACGCTGAACAACATCGACCTGTCCCAGGCATCGCTGAAGATCAGCATGCGCAACTGAACCCGGCGGGATACTACAAAGGCACCCTGTGGGTGCCTTTTGCATTCATGCGGCGCTGGCGGCCGGGGGATGGTCTGGCAGAACCTGCACCGGGCGCTTCTCCGCGTCGATGGCGACGAAGCTGAACAGGCCGGTAATGGCCTTTTCGCGGGAGGCGCTGTACATGTCCTCGACGAACACCTCGACCTCCACCTTGAGGCTGGTGTTACCCACCTTCACCACCCGCCCGACCAGTTCTACGATGGAGCCCGCCGGAATCGGGTGCTTGAAGTCGATGCGGTCACTGGAAACAGTCACCAGCGGCAAACGGCAGAAGCGCGTGGCGGTGATAAAGGACACTTCGTCCATCCAGGCCAGGGCAGTACCGCCGAACAGGGTGTTGTGATGGTTAGTGCTGGGCGGGAACACCGCCTTGGTCACCCGGCTCTCGGACAGCTCGGTCCTGCGGGCGATTTCTTGCTCTCTCGGGGTCATGCCACTACTACCTGAATCGAACTCATGTGGCTGCCACTCGTGCGGCGACTCTTGTCGTTCTTCTGTGCGCTGCCGGATGGGCAGTTGCTCCCGGCTGGCGGCACCAGCGGGGCGCGGATTATCCCCTTCCCACGGCCAATAAAAAACCCGCCGAGGCGAACCTGGGCGGGTTTTTGGGGAAAGCTGCGGCGATTAGGCCAGCTTTTCCTTGATACGAGCTGCCTTGCCGGACAGGTCGCGGAGGTAGTACAGCTTGGCTTTGCGCACGTCACCGCGACGCTTGACGCTCAGGCTGTCAACCAGCGGGGAGTAGGTCTGGAAAGTACGCTCAACGCCTACGCCGTTGGAAATTTTGCGCACGGTGAAAGCGCTGTTCAGGCCGCGGTTACGCTTGGCGATGACCACACCTTCGAAGGCCTGCAGACGGGAACGGTCGCCTTCCTTCACTTTAACTTGAACGATTACGGTGTCGCCCGGGGCGAAAGCCGGAATCTCTTTATTCATTTGTTCAGCTTCGAGTTGCTGAATGATCTTGTTGGTCATCGCTATGCTCCTAAGGCAGGCCTTCTGGGCGTGCCATCGATACGTTAACTATCGTCCCGCTGGCGGATGTATTCCTCCAGCAGCTTTTTCTCTTCTCCAGAAAGCGAGCGGCAATCCAGAAGATCAGCCCGACGTTCCCAGGTGCGCCCAAGCGCCTGCTGCAAACGCCATCGCCGGATGTGTTCGTGGTTGCCGCTGAGCAGCACCTCAGGAACACGCTTGCCTGCATACAACTCCGGTCGGGTGTAATGCGGGCAATCGAGCAGTCCATCCGTAAAGGAGTCCTCCTCGGCGGAGTCCGCGTGGCCCAGCGCTCCGGGCAGCAACCGCGTCACCGCATCGATCAGCACCATGGCCGGCAGCTCACCGCCGGACAGGACGTAGTCTCCGATCGACCATTCCTCATCGACGTGCTCTTCAATGAAGCGTTCGTCAATGCCTTCGTAGCGCCCGGCAATGAGGATCAAAGCCTCCTCATTCACCAGCTCGCGCACGGCTGCCTGCTTCAGCTGGCGCCCTTGCGGCGAGAGGTAGATAACCTTCGCTCGATCCCCTGCCGCTGCCTTGGCTGCTGCCAGGGCCCGCTCCAGGGGTTGAATCTTCATCACCATGCCCGGGCCGCCACCGAAGGGCCGATCATCCACCGTCTGGTGGCGGTCCTCCGTGAAGCTCCGTGGGTTCCAGCAGTTGAGCTTGAGCAGCCCCTGCTTCACCGCGCGGCTGGTAATGCCGTACTCGCTGATGGCGGCGAACATCTCGGGGAAGATGCTGATAACTTCGACCTGCATGCTTTTCATGTCAGGCCCCTCAGAAATCAACGTCCCACTCCACCCGGATCTCGCCAGCGTCCAGATTGATCGACAGCACGCACTGCTCCGTATAGGGCAGCAGGCGCTCACGATCATCGAGGCTGCCAGCGCAAGGCTTGACCACCATCACATCGTTGGCACCGGTCTCCAGCAGGTGATCGATTCGACCGAGCAAGTGCCCGTCCTGATTGATCACATTGAGACCTTCCAGCTGATGCCAGTAGAACTCGTCTTCGTCGAGCTCCGGCAGTTCGCTGCGAGGGACACAGATTTCAAATCCTGCGTAGGTACGAGCGACTTCGCGATCGTCCAACCCTTTCAGCCTTACCACCAGGACTTTGCCGTGTACGCGTCCACTGATGACTTCGACCTGCTTTACCTCGTTGTCACGCCTGAGCGTCCAACGGCGGTAATCGAGCACGTTATCCAGCGGATCGGTGAAGGAGTAGACCTTCACCTCGCCACGTACGCCATGCACCGAGAAAATCTTGCCGAGAACGATCAGTTCATCGGCGGGAGCCGGCGTCGTGCTCATAAAGATGCTTAGGCAGCAGCCTTGGCAGCTTCCTTCAGCAGCTGAGCAACACGCTCAGACGGCTGGGCGCCCTGGCTCAGCCAGTAGCTGACGCGCTCCTGGTTCACGGAGAGCTTCACTTCTGCACCGGTGGCGACCGGGTTGAAGAAGCCGATACGCTCTACGAAGCGACCATCGCGCGCATTGCGGCTGTTGGTCACGGTCAGGTGGTAGAAGGGGCGCTTCTTGGAGCCGCCACGGGCAAGACGGATGGTTACCATTGAACTTCGTTCCTATAGTCGGTGCTTTTCAAGCAATGCACACACATGGGCCATGGGCCCGAAAGGCCGCATATTCTAAGGATTATCCGGCCGATTGCAAATCTCTTTTTGCTGGCCGCCGGTCGGCGGCCGGGGCTCACATCTTCGGCATGCCGCCGGGGAACATGCTGCCCATACCGCGCATCATCTTGGCCATGCCGCCCTTGGCGGTGACCTTCTTCATCATTTTCTGCATCTGTTTGTGCTGTTTGATGAGACGCCCAACGTCCTGCACCTGGGTGCCGGAGCCCAGCGCGATGCGGCGCTTGCGCGAACCGCTGATCACTTCCGGGTCGCGACGCTCGGCAGGCGTCATGGAGTTGATGATCGCCTCCATCTGCTTGAACTGCTTCTCCGCGGCGTTCTGTGCGTTGCCCATCTGAGACAGGTTGACGCCGCCGAGCATCGGCAGCTTGTCCATCAGGCCGCCGAGGCCGCCCATGTTCTTCATCTGTTGCAGCTGATCGCGGAAGTCCTCGAGGTCGAAACCCTTGCCCTTCTTGATCTTCTTCGCGAGCTTCTCGGCCTTCTCGCGATCCATGGTCTGCTCGGCCTGCTCGATCAGGCTGAGCACGTCGCCCATGCCGAGGATGCGGGAGGCCACGCGGTCCGGGTGGAAGGGGTCGAGCGCTTCGGTCTTCTCGCCCATGCCGAGGAACTTGATCGGCTTGCCGGTAATGGCGCGCACCGAGAGCGCGGCACCACCACGGGCGTCACCGTCGACCTTGGTCAGCACCACGCCGGTCAGCGGTAGGGCATCGTTGAAGGCCTTGGCGGTGTTGGCGGCGTCCTGACCGGTCATGGCATCGACCACGAACAGGGTTTCCACCGGCTTGATCGCGGCGTGGACCTGCTTGATCTCGTCCATCATCTCGGTGTCGACGTGCAGGCGGCCTGCGGTGTCGACGATGACGACGTCAATGAACTTCAGCTTGGCTTCGCGGATCGCCGCCTCAGCGATATCCACCGGCTTCTGGCTGGTATCGGACGGGAAGAAGGTGACGCCGATGTCATTGGCCAGGGTTTCCAGCTGTTTAATAGCCGCCGGACGGTAGACGTCCGCGGAAACCACCAGCACCGACTTCTTCTTGCGCTCTTTAAGGAAGCGCGACAGTTTGCCCACGGTGGTGGTCTTGCCCGCACCTTGCAGGCCGGCCATCAGGATCACCGCCGGTGGAGCGGCATTCAGCGCCAGGTCCTCGTTGGCAGCGCCCATCAGCTCGACCAGTTCGGCCTGGACGATCTTCACGAAGGCCTGACCCGGGGTCAGGCTCTTGGAAACCTCGGTACCGACCGCACGGTCCTTTATCTTGGCAACGAAGTCCTTCACCACCGGAAGGGCGACGTCGGCCTCGAGCAGAGCCATGCGCACCTCGCGCAGGGTGTCCTTGATGTTGTCCTCGGTCAGTTTGGCCTTGCCGGTGACATGGCGCAGCGTCTGTGAGAGGCGGTCGGTAAGGTTTTCAAACATGCGCGTTCCTTTCGGGCTCTCGTGAGCCCCGGCTGAGCTTGCGGCAGGCGGCGGAGTATAACGAAGACTCGGCGTTGCCGACACCGCCAGCGGTCTTTCACCGGCAGGCCTTGTATGCCACACTCACTGCCTTTCGGGCTTGCCTTACAAGGACTTATGCACCCTCTGCTGCCCAGCCTCCTGGCTGCATTCCTCTATGCGGGCACTACTGGTTACCAGGGCCTTCGCCTTAGCCAGCGCACCACGCCGGACAAGCGCCTGCTGATCATCGGCGGCGGCGTGGCCCTGCTCGCCCATTGCGCCGCGCTCTTCCTCCAGCTGCTGACGCCGGCCGGGCTCTACCTGGACTTCTTCAACGCAGCCAGCCTGATCGCCGCAGCGGTGATTCTGCTGACCATCGTGGCCATCGCGCGGATTCCCATCGAAAACCTGCTGCTCCTGCTGCTACCGCTCGGCGCCCTGACGGTGCTGGCGGCGGCACTGGTACCTGGCGGCACGTCCCAGGCCATCAATGAAGAACCCGGCATTCTTGCCCACATCCTGCTGTCGATCCTGGCCTATGGCCTGCTGACCATGGCGGTGTTCCAGGCACTGCTGCTGCTGTTGCAGGACCACCAGCTCAAGCACAAGCACCCGTCCGGGCTGATCAAGAATTTCCCGGCCCTGCAGACCATGGAGAGCCTGCTGTTCGGCTTCCTCTGGGCCGGCTGGTGCCTGCTGTCGCTGTCGCTGATCTCCGGCTGGGTGTTCGTCGAGAACCTGTTCGCCCAGCACCTGGCACACAAGACCATCCTTTCCTGCATCGCCTGGGTCGTGTTCGGCGTCCTGCTGTGGGGCCGCCACCAGCTTGGATGGCGCGGGCACAAGGCCATCCGCTGGACCCTGGCAGGTTTCTGCCTGCTGATGCTGGCGTACTTCGGCAGCAAGCTGGTCCGCGAATTCATCCTCCACGTCTGACCATCCCATGCACGGACTGCTCGCCGGCCTACTCCTCGGAATCACCCTCTCCCTGGTAGCCGGCGCGCTGGTCGCCTGGTTGGCGACGCGACGCCGCCATGGCGTGGAAATCCAGCCACAATCCCGCCTGCCGGTGGCGGTGGCCGATGCGCTGCAACGGGTTACAGTCAGCTCCATCATGATTCCCCGCAGTGAAATCCAGGGCATCGACCTGGACGCCTCGCCGGACGAACTCCTGGTGCAGTTGCAGAACGCCACCCACACCCGCCTGCCGCTCTATCGCGAAGACATCAACCAGATCGAAGGCATTCTCCACCTGCGCCAACTGCCACGCCTGTTGACCGAAGGCCCAACCAGTGCCGAGCAACTGATGGCCGTGAGCCGAGAAACCTATTTCGTACCCGAAAGCACGCCGCTGCTGACCCAACTGGTGAATTTCCAGAAGCAGAAGCGCCGTCTTGGCATCGTGGTCGACGAGTACGGTGACGTGGTGGGGCTGGTCAGCCTGGAAGACATTTTTCAGGAACTGGTCGGCGAGTTTGGCAGCCTGGAAGACTTCGCCCCCAACCCCGGCATCCAGCCCCGTGACGATGGCCGTTACGAGCTGGACGGCGCGTTACACCTGCGCGAACTGAACCGGGTGCTCGGCTGGCACCTGCCGTGCGACGGCCCCAAGACCCTCAACGGCCTGATCACCGAAGCACTGGAGCAGATTCCCGACTGCAGCGTGTGCCTGAAGGTCGGCCCCTACCGCCTGGAAATCCTCCAATCCAGCGAAAACCGGGTACAGCGCGTACTCGCCTGGCGCGCCGGGCTTACGCCAAAGGCCTAGCAGCCACCTGCGCCAGCCTCCATGGATGACCGGGGATTTCCCCGCCCTCCCCGACCCTGCCGACCATCCAGTCCGCCAGTGCCTCGCCCCAGACGCGATAGCCCAGCGACGACGGATGATAGCCATCCAGTGCCAGGTAATCCGGGCGCATCTCCAGACGGGTAGCACAGCACGCCAACCCTTCGCGCACCGCGAGCGCTCGCAACTGCCGGTCCAGCAAGCGCGCCCGCCAACCCAGCAAATGACGCAGCAGCCAGGGCAAGGCACTGAAATGCTGCAAGGGCGGCACGCCGGCAAACACAACCTGCGCACCTCGCTCCACGAAATGGCGAGCCAGCGCCTGCTGGGATGCCTGCCAACTGCGGCTGGAACTGAAATGCGTGGTGTCGTTGACGCCGAAGACCAGCAGCACCAGGTCGACAGGCTCCTCCGCCACCTGCGGCAACAGCCGCTCCCGCGCTTTGCCGGCGGTGATGCCATTCTCGCCACAAGCCCGCCAGGCGACGGGACGGCCCAAACGCGACGCCAGCGCAGCGGCCAGTTGCCCGGGCAGGGCGAAGTCCAGGCAGGAGGCGCCGACACCGGCGACGGTGGACTCACCTATCAAAAGCAGACGCAGGGGCGCGCCCTCGAGCCCGCCCCCGGCAAGACCGCTCTCAGGCCCGGCAGCTGGCGACAGGCGCAGGGCGGTACGGCGGGTATGCACAGCCATGGGCAGCGCCAGGGGCAACAGCGGCAGCGCCGCTACCCACCAGCAAAGCCCGGCCAGGCGAATCACAGCTGGACGTCTACCGCCTGGGCCGAACGGGTCGCCTTGGCCCGCGCCAGGTCAGTGGATTCGTCCCGCGCGAGGGCCACGCCCATGCGACGCTGGCCGTCTACTTCCGGCTTGCCGAACAGGCGAAGGGCAGTATCCGGCTCGCTGAGGGCGGCACCCAGGTTGCCGAAGCTGACCTGGCTGGACGTGCCTTCGACCAGGATCACCGCCGAAGCGGACGGCCCCACCTGGCGGATTGCCGGGATCGGCAGGCCGAGGATGGCGCGCGCGTGCAGGGCGAATTCGGACAGGTCCTGAGAGATCAGGGTCACCAGACCGGTGTCATGCGGACGCGGAGAAACCTCGCTGAACCACACCTGATCGCCCTTGATGAACAATTCGACACCAAAGAGACCGCGACCACCCAGGGCCTCGGTCACTGCCTGGGCAATGCGCTCCGATTCGGCCAGGGCCTTCGGGCTCATGGCCTGGGGTTGCCAGGACTCGTGGTAGTCACCCTTCACCTGGCGGTGGCCGATGGGCGCGCAGAAGCTGGTACCGCCGACGTGTCGCACGGTGAGCAGGGTGATTTCGTAGTCGAAATCGATGAAGCCCTCGACGATCACCCGCCCCTTGCCGGCGCGACCACCTTCCTGGGCATAGTCCCAGGCCGTCTGGAGGTCAGTGTCGGACTTCAGCACCGACTGGCCCTTGCCGGAGGAACTCATGATCGGTTTGACCACGCAGGGGTAGCCAACGCTGGCCACAGCGGCGCGGTAGTCTTCGAAGCTGTCGGCGAAGTGATAGGGCGAGGTGGGTACGCCCAGCTCCTCAGCCGCGAGACGACGGATGCCTTCGCGGTTCATGGTCAGCTGGGCGGCGCGAGCGGTAGGCACCACGGTGAAGCCTTCAGCTTCCAGCTCCACCAGGGTCGCCGTGGCGATGGCTTCGATCTCCGGCACGATGTAGTGCGGTTTTTCCTGCTCGATCACCGCACGCAGGGCGGCACCATCCAGCATGTTGATCACATGGCTGCGATGAGCCACTTGCATGGCGGGAGCATCAGCATAGCGGTCAACGGCAATCACTTCGCAGCCGAGGCGCTGCAGTTCGATCACCACCTCCTTGCCGAGCTCGCCGGAGCCGCACAGCAGTACACGGGTCGCGCTGGGCGACAAGGGGGTTCCAATACGGGGCATGTCGTTTCCTCGGGGAGTCAAGAGGCCTGGGTCGGGGACGTCATGAACAGGCCACTGGCCTTGGCGCGCTCGAAACAGCGCACCAGGACCTCGCGGCGTTCGGCATTGTCCATGCGACCCCAGCGGGTAATTTCATCGGCGGTGCGCTGGCAGCCGCTGCAGATGTCATGGTCATCCAGTACGCAGACCTGCACGCAGGGCGAGCGGACGGGGCGTTCGGCGTCCATCAATCGTCCTGCTCCGCCAGGTCGCGCGCATAGCGCTGCGCGTTGTGTACATAGTGAGCGGCACTGGCCTCGAGCATCTTCTTCTGTTGCTCGGTCAGCTCGCGCACCACCTTGCCGGGGGAGCCCATGACCAGTGAGCCGTCGGGGATTTCCTTGCCTTCGGGAATCAGCGCATTGGCGCCGATGATGCAGTACTTGCCGATCTTCGCGCCGTTAAGGACCACGGCGTTGATGCCGATCAGGCTGAAGTCCCCCACCGAGCAGCCGTGCAGCATGGCGTTGTGACCGATGGTGACGGAGCGGCCAATGTTCAGCGGGTAGCCCATGTCGGTGTGCATCACAGTGCCATCCTGGACGTTACTGTTCTCACCGATGTGGATCAGTTCGTTGTCGCCGCGCAGCACGGCGCCGAACCAGACGCTGGCACCGGCATCAAGGCGGACCTTGCCGACCAGGGTGGCATTGGGGGCGGCCCAACTGTCGGGGTGGGCTTCGACCTGGGCGGTTCCAAGGCGGTATTTCATCAGGCGCTCCTCGGAAGGGCTTATTTGAGTTTTATGAAGCGTTCGGGGGCACGGGTCATGTCGATGCGGGCGTCGTACACCAGGTTGACCAGTTCGACGACCATGATCGCGGTCAGGCCCCAGATCTTGTATTCGCCATACTGGTAGCTGGGCACGTACCAGCTGCAGCCGAGGTAGTCGATGCGGTGGGTCACCTGCCGGGGGTCGTCACGGAAGAACGCCAGCGGCACGCTGAAGACCGAGTCGATCTCACCGTCGTTGGCCTTGTACTGGACGAAGTCCGGAACCAGCCCCACAAAAGGCGTGACCTTGATGCCATGACGAGAGACCAGGGTGCTGAGCGGGCCGATGACCTCCACCAACCCCGGAGGCAGGCCCACTTCTTCTTCCGCTTCACGCAGTGCGGTGCGGATCAGGTCGGGGTCTTCGGGATCGCGACGGCCACCGGGAAAGGCGACTTCACCGCCGTGAGTGGACAGCCCACTGGCGCGCAGGGTCAGGACGAGTTCGGGCTCGTCGCTGCGTGTGATGGGCACCAGCACCGCAGCTTCGGGGAAGTCGTGATCGGTCTCCAAGGTTCTCGGGGAGTAGCTCTGCACACGACGGAGCAGGTCATCCAGCATGGACTTTCTCATTGTTCTCGACTGCCGGGCATCATGGCACGAACCTTGGGGACGCCCAAGCCCCGCGCCGACCGGACGCACCATTCACCATCTTTGGTTTGCCCTGTACGCCGCTTGCCGTGCGACACCATGCCGCGCCAAGATGAGCGCCTGAGCCAGAGGAACCCCGATGAAATTCTGCAGCCAGTGCGGCGGCCTGGTCGCCCAGCGCATTCCCCAAGGCGATAACCGCCTGCGCTATGTATGCGAACGCTGCCACACCATCCATTACCAGAATCCGCGCATCGTCGCCGGCTGCCTGCCCGTGTGGGAGCAGCAGGTGCTGCTCTGCCGTCGCGCCATCGACCCACGCAAGGGGTACTGGACGCTACCCGCCGGTTTCATGGAGAACGGCGAGACCATGGAACAGGCCGCCACCCGCGAAACCCTCGAAGAAGCCTGCGCGCGGGTGCGCAACCTCAGCCTCTATACCCTGTTCGATCTGCCGCACATCAGCCAGGTGTACACCTTCTTCCGCGCCGAACTGGTCGACCTGGACTTCGCAGCCGGTGACGAAAGCCTGGAAGTGCGCCTTTTCCACGAACGGGATATTCCCTGGTCGGAGCTGGCTTTTCCGACCGTGGGCCGTACCTTAGAATGTTATTTCGCTGACCGTACCGGGCAGGTCTTCCCGGTGCGCAACGAGCCCTTGGCACCGTTGCTGGCCTACTACAAAAAAGCCTGACCGCTAATCTGTTTACTTGAACACTGTGGGGATGTCGTGCCGATGCGCTGGCTGCTAGTCGTACTAATCATGGGCCTTTCGGCTCTCGCCCAGGCGAGCACCACGCCGACGCTGGGTGGCAAAGCCATCGACAAGGTCATGGTGGTGAAATCGGAGCGCAAGCTGCTGCTGATGAATCGCGGTGACATTCTCAAGACCTACCGCATCTCGCTCGGCAAGCAACCGCTCGGCGCCAAGCTGCGCGAAGGCGACCAGCGCACCCCGGAAGGCTTCTACTGGATCGACTGGCGCAAGACCAGCGACAAGTTCAATCTCTCCCTGCATATCTCCTACCCCAATGCCCGCGATGCCGCCAAGGCCCGGGAAAAGGGCGTATCGCCGGGCGGCATGATCATGATCCACGGCACCCCGCTGGATGAGGAATACCCGGAGTGGTACTTCCATACGCTCGACTGGACCGAAGGCTGCATCGCCATGAGGAACTCGGACATGCGCGAAATCTGGAGCCTGGTGAAAGACGGCACCCTGATCGAGATCCGCCCCTGAGTGCATCAGCCACGAAAAAGGCGCCATCTGGCGCCTTTTTCGTGGGCTTCTCCCTGGATCAGGCTGAACTACGCGAAGCCCAACAAGTGGCCGGTTCGAAGGATGGATTGCGCCGGTGTTCTGCAATTGCCCCCCACTTCGCGATGAGGGGCGAATTCATTCGCGAATGGCGGCCCCTTCCCCACACACCGGCAACGCCCCGCACTGCCCCTTGATAGCGGTCCCTGCGGCCAGTGGCGCTGCCAGGCGCGGATCTTGGGGCGCCAGTTGGCGAGCGCAGGCCCGCGCTTGGCTCGCCTGGGCCGTACAACCTTTTTCGTTGAGCACCTCGGAGAGATTGAACCAGCCCAGCGCATAGTCCGGCTTGCGCTTCAGGCTTTCACGCAAGGCACGCTCGGCACCGTCGCGATCGCCATCGGCATAGCGGGCGTTGGCCAGGGCGAAGAGCGGCAACGGCTCCTTCGGCCAGTGTTCGGCAGCGGTGCGGTAGGCCCGCTCAGCCACTGGGCGCTGGGCGGTTTCCTCCAGGTCACTGGCAGCCTTGAGCCAGGGTTCCAGCTGCGCCTCTGCCGGCAACTGGTCCGCAGGGACCGTCACCACGGCCCAACGCTCGGCGCGCTGCCAGGTGCGGTCGAAGCTGCGCAGGTCAGTGACCCAGCGTTTTTCGGTGCCGGAACGCAGCACCAGTTCATCCTTGCTGCGATCGAAACCCACCACTACTGCGAAGTGCCAACGCGGCAGCCAGTCCAGGCCGAGGTTCTGCATTACTAGCACCGGATTACCGGCCGCCACCTGTGCCAACAGCGCATCCAGGCTTGGTTGCAGCGGGTAGACCAGCATGCCGTGCTGGCGCGCGGCGGCCACCAGCTCCAGCTTCAGGCTGCCCTGCCTGGCGGGGAGATAGACCTTCGGCGTCAGCGCCTCGGGCGAGGTCTGCACCCCGCGCTGCACCAGCACCGTGGCCAGCGCCGCCGGGCCGCACTGGTAGATCTCCTGCGGGTAGAACGGTGTCTGGGTCAGTTCCACCCGTTGCGGCAGTCGATCGCTCTGCGGCGACAGCATGGGTTGCTGCCCAGCACAGCCAGCCAGAAGCAAGACCAGGACGACCGACAAGAGCCGCATCAGTTGATGCACTTGATGAAGCTGAAGATGTCTGTGGCGCAGAGCATGTCGGTGATGATGAAGATCACCAGGAACAGCACGATGATGCCCACCCAGCCACCGGCCGGCTCCTGCTCCAGGCGCTGGTTGAACTGCTGCAGTTCGGCCGGTGTCAGGCTGGCGATTCGCGCTTCCACCTGTTCACGCGGTACGCCAAGAGATTCGAGCTTCTGCTGCACCTGCTTGTCGTCGAGCATGGCGCGCAGCTGTGCCTGGTCCACCGGTTGCTGCTGCGGCAACTGCTGCTCCTGCAGGGCCTGGGGGGTGCCGATCATGGCGGCCTGGGCCAGGGGCATCTGGGCGAGGAAGAGGAACTGGCTGGCAATCAGGCAGGAAGCGAGACGACGGTTGCAAGGACGCGAGAGCATAGTGGTTTCTCCAGATATTGTGGCCAGTTGACCACGGTACGTGTTTTCCGGTTCCAGCTTTCCTAAAACAAACGCGGAAAATTCACCCTGATATTCAGATTATTGCTGAACTCCGGCCGGCAGCTATAGAATGCGAAACATTCCCATTTGCTTCCGAGTCCAGCTCTTGAATCACGGTGCCGACGTCCTTCCGCCTCCGCCGGCCGAATCCCTGCACACGCTCTACCGCGATCACCATGGTTGGCTGACGGGCTGGCTGCGCCGTCGCCTGGGCTGCCCACAGAATGCCGCTGACCTCGCCCAGGACACCTTCCTGCGCGTCCTGCTGGCACGGGAAAAACCGGTGATCCTGGAGCCCCGCGCCTTCCTCACCACAGTGGCCAAACGCGTATTGGCCAACCACTACCGCCGCCAGGACATCGAGCGCGCCTACCTCGAAGCCCTCGCCGCGCAACCGGAAGCCCTGGCCCCGAGCGAAGAGGAACGCGCCATCATCCTGGAAACCCTGGTGGAGCTGGACCGCCTGCTGGACGGCCTGCCAGCCGTGGTGAAGAAGGTATTCCTGCTGGCCCAGGTGGACGGCATGACCTACGCCGAAATCGCCGACCAGCTCGACATTTCCCTCTCCACTGTCAAACGCCACATGGTCAAGGCTGCCCAGCGCTGTTACTTCGCGGAGAGCTTCTGAGATGAACCTCTCTGCCGTGGACCGCAGCCGAATCGCCCCAGCTGTCGCCGAGCAGGCCGTGGAATGGCTGGTGGAGCTGCAGGGTGGCGATATCAGCGACCAGCGCCGGCAGGCCTGGCAGGACTGGCGCGCCGCCGACGCCGAACATGAACGCGCCTGGCAGCGTATCGAGGCGATCAACCTTGGCCTGCGCGGCCTGGACACACCGCTGACCCTGGCAGCCTTGGGCGCCCCCGCCCGCCGCAGCCGTCGCGAGGCCCTGAAGCTGCTGGTGCTCTGCGCCCTGGTCGGCGGCGGCGCCATCAGCCTGCGCGACAGCGAATCCCTGCTGGCCCTGCGCAGTGATGAGGCCACCGGTGTCGGCGAACGCCGCGCGCTCAAACTGGCCGATGGCTCGCGCCTGGAGCTGAACACCGCCAGCGCCGTGGATATCCGCTTCGATGCCAGACAACGACTGATCGAAATGCGTCAGGGGGAAATCCTCGTCGATGCCGTCAGCGACTCACGTCCGCTGCGCATCCACACGCCTCAAGGGCTGATCGAAAGCCGTGGTGGCCGCCTCAATGTGCGCATCCTCGAACGCAGCAGTCGGGTCAGCCTGTTCGATGGCAGCGCCGATCTGCTGGCCGACGGTCAGAGCCAGTCGCTGCTGCCCGGCCAGCAGGCCAACCTCTCGCCGACACGCATCGGCACACCGAGAAGCGCCAGCGAAGACAACCTGGCCTGGACCCAGGGCATGCTGGTCGCCAGCCATATGCGCCTGGACGACTTCCTCGCCGAACTGGGCCGCTACCGCCGCGGCCACCTTGGCTGCGACCCACAGGTGGCCGGGCTGCTGATCTCCGGCAGTTACCCGCTGGATAACACCGAACGCATTATCGCCATGTTGCCCAAGGCGCTGCCGGTGGAGGTGCACAGCCTGACCCGTTACTGGGTCAAGGTGCATCCGCGCGCCACGGGGTGACACCCGGAGGCTCGGAACGATGGGTATCGCTGCGCTCCACGCCATCCTACGACTCGCCCCGTGGGCAGGAGGGCGTTGAGCCCAAGACGGCACCCATAACTTTTTTTTCGAAAGCTGAGCCTTTTTTTCGATCTCGCGTGACAAGGCAGGCAGAGACCCTTCCTTTTTACCGACGAGACGCCGCCATGCAGTCCCCGCAACGCCTTCGTACCTTCCCCCGCACGCCCCTTGCCCGCGCCCTGATGCTGGGCTTGGGCCTGGCCGCCGTCCTGCCCGCGCCGACCTTTGCCGCCAGCCTGGAAATCAGCGCCGAAAGCCAGCGCCAGGCGTTCGACATTCCCGCAGGCCCGCTGGAGTCGGCGCTCAACCAATTCGGCCGCGAAGCCGGCGTGCTGCTGTCCTTCAGCCCCGAGCTGACCGCGGGCCGCCAGACCCAGGGCCTGCACGGTCAGTACGGCGTCGACGAGGGCCTGCGCCAACTGCTGGCCGGTAGCGGCCTGCAGGCCGTGGCTCAGGACGGCGGCTACAGCCTGCAGTCCAGCGGCGCGGCCATCGAAGTGGACCGTCAGGTCGTGATCGGCTCCCGCGCGCCGACCAGCATCAGCGAGCTGCCAGGCACCGTCTGGATCATCGACGCCCCTCAGCTGCAGGAGCAGACCAAAGGTGGCGTGCCCTTCAAGGAAGCCCTGGGCCAGTTGATTCCCGGCCTCGACATCGGCCCACAGGGCCGCACCAACTACGGCCAGAACATGCGCGGCCGTAGCGCCCTGGTGATGATCGACGGCGTCTCCCTGAACAGCTCCCGTGGCATCAGCCGCCAGTTCGACTCCATCGACCCGTTCAACGTCGAACGCATCGAAGTGCTCTCCGGCGCCAGCGCGGTCTACGGCGGTGGCGCCACCGGCGGCATCATCAACATCGTCACCAAAAAGGGCGAGTCAGGCCCGGCGCGCTTCAACAGTGAGGTGGGTCTGCGCAGCGGCTTCGAGACCAGCCAGGACCACGACTGGCGCGTCGCCCAATCCGTCAGCGGTGGCAGTGAGCAGATCAAGGGCCGCGCCTCGGTCGCCTACCAGAAGAACGGCGCCGCCTACGATGGCAGCGGCGACCAGGTGATGCTCGACATCACCCAGACCGACCTGCAGTACAACCAGTCGGTGGATGTCATGGGCAGCCTCGACTTCGCCTTCGCCAACGGCCACAGCCTGAGCCTGGGTGCCCAGTGGTACGACTCCGGTTACGACGGTGACAAGGGCGTCGACCTCGGCCGCGACTTCCGTGGCCTGCGCGGCCTGGAACCCTTCGAGATCGAAGGCGGCGCCAGCTTCGACCGTGAGCCGCGCACCGAGCGCCAGCAGGTCAACGCCACCTACCACGCCCCCGAAACGCTCGGCCACGACCTCTACCTGCAGGCGTACTACCGCAGCGAGGAAATGGCCTTCCAGCCCTACCCGAGCATCGCCTTCACCGGCACCGGCGCGATCAACCCTGCCCGCTCCTATTACTCCGCCTCCCAGCAGGACACCGACTACTACGGGCTGAAAGCCGTTCTGGTGAAGGAATGGGACCGTTTCACCCTGACCTATGGCGCGGACATCGAGCGCGAAAGCTTCGACGCAGACCAGGCGCTGTTCGACCTGAACACCGCCGCCCAGACCGGTGGCCTGGTGGCCGACGAATACGCCAAGGTCGGCCGCTACCCCGGCATCGACACCGACAGCAACTCGCTGTTCGCCCAGGGCAGCTGGCGCGCCACCGACGCCCTCACCCTGTCCGGCGGCGTGCGTCGCCAGCGCACCAACAATGATGTCGGCGACTTCGTCGCGGCGGCCCAGCAGATCCAGATCAGCAAGGGCAACGGCACCAGCGCCGACGCCATTCCCGGCGGCGAGAAGGACTACCAGGTCGACCTCTACAACTTCGGTGCCGTCTACAAGCTGAACAAGGCCCAGCAGGTCTGGGCCAACTACTCCGAAGGCTTCGAGCTGCCCGACCCGGCCAAGTACTACGGCCAGGGCACCTACTCCGCCGCGCCGGTCAACGGCCATTGGATGCTGCAGAGAGGCGTGAATGTCGAGGACTCGGCCCTCGACGGCATCAAGACCAAGCAGGTGGAACTCGGCTGGCGCCACTACGACGGCAGCCTGGATGCCCAGTTGGCAGCCTTCTATGCCTGGTCCGACAAGAGCATCACCTACAACCGCACCACCCTGCTGGTGGAGCAGTTGGACAACAAGAAGCGCAACTACGGCCTGGAAGGTCAGGCCAACTACTGGCTGACCGAGAACTGGCAGGTGGGCACCAGCGCGCTGGCAATCCGCTCGCAACAGAAGATCGACGACCGCTGGCAGAAACAGGACGTGACCGCCGCCAGCCCCTCCAAACTGACCGCCTTCGTCGGCTGGCGTGACGACGACACCAGCCTGCGCCTGCAGGGTGTGCGTACCTTCAACCTCTCCGACGACGGCAACGTCCTCGCCAGTGGCCAGTTCGACGGAAACGACCACAAGATCGACGGCTATACGACCTTCGACCTCCTGGGCAGCCAGGTCCTGCCGGTGGGCACCCTCAACTTCGGCATCCAGAACCTGCTGGACAAGGACTACACCACCGTCTGGGGTCAGCGCGCCCAAGTGTTCTACAGCGCCAACATCCCCGCCGACCTGTTCGACTACCACGGCCGTGGCCGTACCTACAGCCTGAGCTACAGCGTGGAGTTCTAAACCCTCTCCCCCAACCCCTCTTCCTGACGGGAGAGGGGTGACGCCCGGTTCACCTTCTACACAGGAACGGTAGCCCGGATGCAATCCGGGAATGACCCCACCCTCGCTCCCGGATTTCATCCGGGCTACGGACTTTCGGCACAGCCCGGCAGGGGCGAATTCATTCGCCAAGCGGGCCGCAGGTCCGCCTCATGGCCCCTCAATACGACACCGTCTTGTCCTTCGGTCCGATGTTCCAGCGGAACCAGTCGTCCAGCATGGTTTTCTCGTAACGCAGGCGGTCGTTGCTGAAGTAGTAGTTGCCGTGTTGCAGGTAGGACTGGTCAATCACCGTGGCATCGCGGCTGACCAGGGGCTTGCCGTCCTGCTCCAGGCTGTAGTGCAGCTTGATCCTGGGCCAGGTCACTTCACGCATGAAGCGCACATCCTGGAAGTTCACCCGCCAGGGTTCGTACCGGCCGGCCAGGTCGATGTCGAGGATGTCGACCTTGAGGGTCTGTCCGGGCTGCAGGTAGCGCTTGCCGAGTTTCTCGATATGCGCCTTGAGGTCCTTCAGCACGACGTCATCCGCGCCCCGGCCGTAATCGCGGTACAGACGCGCGTCGCTGTACTTCTCCGGGTGGGTGAAGCTGACCTCGGTGGTGGATGCCAGCGCACTCGGGGACAGGATCAACAGGGCCAGCACGATGAGGGGCGACGTGGGTCGCATGGAACACCTCCTGACGGTGATGCGGGGCACCGCCAGATTCAGTGTACGCCCGTCAATGCGAACGCGAAGCGGCTCCAGTCGGACGGTTCAGACCAGCGCCAGTACACCGCCCCCCAGCGGCAACAGGCCAACCAGCGGCAGCACCCAGCGGGTCTGCCAGGCCAGCAGCGCCACCAGCAGCAGGCCGGCCAGCATCAGTTGGCAAAGCCAGATCACACTGCCGATCTCGCCGCCCAACTGGGCGATGCTCAGGGCCAGGGCAAGCAGCATGGCGAACACCGCGCCCATCCGCAGCAAACGGATGCGCGACTCACTCGGGGCACCGCTGAAAACCAGCTTGTGCTGGCGCGACATGGCCAGCGCCAGGCCGGTCATGGCCAGGTAGCAGAAGGCAAAACCGAGGACCAGCATCAAGCGCTCTCCTCCACCAGGCGACGGCGCACGCGGGGCGCCTTCGCCACCTGCGGTTGCGAGCGTCGCCAGGCCAGCAAGCCGCAGAGGGCGCCAGATGCCAGCAGTACCAGGTCGATACCGGCCATATCCCAATCGCCGCGTGCCAGCGTCGCCAGCAGGCTGCCTTCGGGCGTGACCAGAGCATTGAGCAGCGGCAGGCCCAGGGCCAGGACAGTCACGACGGCGAGCACGTCGCGGGCGACCTTGCCGCTGTTGCGGCGCAGCACCGCCCAAGCCGCCACCAGCAGCCAGACACCCACGAAAACCCAGGTTTCCGCGCTGGCGCGCTCGGCCATGCCGGCCGGCAGCAGGCGGTTGCCGTAGAGCAGGCCCAGGCTGGCGACCGGCAGGCCGCCCACCACCGCGCCGTTCAGGGCACGCACCAGGCCGATGCCGTAGCCGCCGCGCGTCTCACGCTTGCGCAGCCAGACCTGCAGGCCGGCTACCAGCATGGCGCAGCCCATCAGGCCGAGCAGCAGGTAGAGGGCACGGACGATCTGCCCGCCAAACTGCGCCATGTGCAGGTTGGTCAGCCAGGCGTAGCTCTGGTAGCCCGGGCTATAGGGCTTCTGTTCGTGGAGCAGTTCGCCGCTGGCGGCGTCGTAGGACAGCGTCCACTGGAAGTCGACGATGCCGGAACGGTCGTAGCGGCGGATGTCCACCACCGCTGCAGCGTCGCCCGGATGGTGCACGCTGATCCAGCCGGTTTCGTTGCCGCCCCAGCGACGATGGGCATCGGCCACCAGGCCATCAAGCGAGGTTGCCGGCGGTGCGGGGCGCTTCACCGCCTCGCGGTGGTAGGCACCCATGGTGTCGTTGAAGAACGCTTCCGCGTTGCCCTTGTAGGCCAGCTGGATGCCAGCGGGCATGTAGAAGACGACGAAGATCGCCAGGCCCGTGTAGGCGATAAGCAGGTGGAACGGCAACCCCACCACACCGAACAGGTTGTGGGCGTCCAGCCAGGCGCGCTGGCCGTTGGCGTCCGGGCGCAGGGTGAAGAAGTCCTTGAAGATGCGGCGGTGGATGATGATGCCGCTGATCAGCGCCACCAGCATGAACATCGCGGCGATGGCCACGATGTACATGCCGATCATGCCGGCGTTGAGGTCGTAGTGCAGGGTGAAGAAGAACAGCCCACCCACGGTTTCCGGCATCGCCTCGCCGGTTGCCGGGTCGAGGGCGAAGCGCACGAACTCGCTTTCGTCGGCCGGCTCGTAACCGGCCCAGTAGAAGGGTTCGCGCTCGCTCGGCGGGCGGATCCAGATGGCATGGGCGTCCGGCGCCTTGGCCAGCATGGCCTCGCGCACCTGGTCGACGGTCATGCTGTGGCTTGAGGGCTCGTGCAGCGCTGGGCGCATCCAGCGCTCCAGCTCCTTGTCGAAGCAGGCGATGCTGCCGGCGAAGAAGATGACGAAGAGCAGCCAGGACGGCAGCAGCCCGCCCCAGGTGTGCAGTCCCGCCATGGATTGGCGCAGGCTCATGGTCGTACTCCGAAATCGCTGGGCAGGTAGGCCGCCAGGGCCATCAGTGCCGTCAGCCCGGCCAGCACCAGCCAAGCGCGCAAGGCCGAACGCGCCGCGAAGGCATAGAGGATGGCGAGGGTGTAGACGGCGAAGCAGGACAGGCTGGCGAACACCACCCGGTCACTGCGCACCAGCGGCAGATAGACGGTCAGGAACGCTGTGGCGGCATAGGCCGCGGCATAACCGCCGAGGATTGCCGCCAGCACCCGCGCGGTCACGTCCCAGCGCGTGGAAGTCTTGGCTTTGCTCACGTTAGTTCCTTGGTCAAGGACGTTCCCGGCGGAAGTGTTCCGACGCGCAAGAGGAATTCTCAGAAATAAACTGAGAATTATTTACATGCGCATGCGAATTGCAACAGAGAAATTCTATCGGTCCACAGGGAACGACCCGGATCAGGCTATGCGCGACAGCTGGTCGGCCCACCGGTCATTGCGGTTCGAACTTTGCACATCTCCTGGCGTCCATCGACTCATCGCTCGACCAATCAGGTGACAGGCCATGTACAACCCATTCCAGATCCTCACCGACGCTTTCCAGGCCGAATACCGGGTCAACCTCAGTCTCGTAAGCCCGGACGGCAGCATCATGCTGACCCTGACCAACGAACGCGGCGTGGTGGCGCGGCGCATGATCAGCGCGGCTCAGCGCAATGACCCGGTACGCCTGCAGCGGGTAATCGAAAGCGTCCGCCTGGGCATCGCCATCGAGAATGGTCACAAGGTGGGGGAATTGCTCACCAGCATGACCGGCGGCCATGTGGCGCCGGTGCGCACGGGGCGGGTCAACGCCGCACAGATAGCGCGCATCTGATGCACGCTATCCGTGCATGGGGTCAGGCCTCGCCTTCCGCCTCGATCTGACGACGCAGGCGCTGCCGACGCGGCGGGGCATCGATCTGCACCGAAGGGAAGCGCGAAGACGCGAACCGCACCACAAGGATCGCCAGGGCCAGCAGCAAAATGGCTCCAGAGACATACACCACGCCCAGATCCGGCCGGTGGTGATGCGAGACATCGGAAATCAGCAGGCGGGTCAGCGCGGTGATCGCCACATAGATCAGGAAGCGCACCGGCATGTGGTTGGTCTTGAAGTAGATGCCGACCATGGCACCCAGTTCGAGGTAGATGAACAGCAGCAGAATGTCATCGACCGTGATGTGCCCCTTCTCCACCATCCCCAGAAACGCCACAACCGCGGCCCAGGCGGTGATCCCGCCGATGGCGAACAGCGCCAGGTAGTGGAAGCTCTCCACGAGGAGATTGCCCAGCGATTCGGCCAGGCCATGCACGTTTTCGCGCAACGCTTCAGCCCAGTTGATCTTCACGATACAGCTCCTTGGTACGACGGGCCCGATGGTGCCGGGCGAAAGTGACAGGGGAGTTATGCAGGATGAGGGCCGCAACGGGCCTTGCGCCACGAGGCAGGTTGTCGCAGCCCGTGCGTGGCCCGGGCAACGGCTATGCTTGGGCTCCAGCGGAATCAAGGCCGATCCGCAGCGCGGGCTGACGTCGGTGGGCAAGTGGAAATTTCCTACGGGCTATTTCCATTTGCCATCATTCCGAATACTGTACGCACATCCAGTATTATTAACCCAATTATCAAAGGTGAGGGGTGATGAATGGCCGTCGAAGTGGTGTACCGCAGCAGCCGCGATCCGGAGCGCCTGTTCATGGATAAGGCCGAAGCCGATCGATACGACAAGATGCTCGAGCTGGCCGAGTCCCTGGCCGAAGTCCTGCAAAAAGCGGTGCCCTCGCTGAGCGAACAGCAGGTGGAAGACATCGGCATATTCATGGCCAAGCACCGCGATACCTTCGCCCGCGCCTTCAAGAATCAGCCGGATGCACTGGCTGAACTGGAGCTGGCCGGCAACGCCGAGTAACGCTGCCTGGGGAGCCCCGACTGCCCCCATGAGGCTCAGGGCTCCACTCGCAACCATCCGCGACGCGGACCGACTTTGCGCCGTTTTTTCAAGCCCGCCTGTGGCGTCGAACCGATGCTGGGACACCCCCTATCAGGAGTGCCCCATGCGTATTCTCATTGCCCGACTCTATGCCCCGGTTTTTTTCTTCGGCTTCATCGCGCACTCACTCTGGCTGAGCAGTTGGCATCCGGGGCAGCCGGTCTGGCTGCTGGTGCTGCTCGCCAGTGCGATCGCCCTCTCCTTCGCGGCCGAAGCCTGGTTGCCCTACCGGCGGGAATGGAACCAGGACCATCGCGATCGCTGGCGGGATGTCCTGCACGCAAGCGTCAATGAAGGGTTGGCCGGCCTTGGGCTGCTGGCCATTCCGTTCACCGCCTCCCTTATCCCAACCTCTGGCCTGTGGCCCGATGCCTGGCCCCTCTGGTTGCAGCTGCTGATCGCCGTATCGGTGGCGGACCTGGGGATCACGCTCATGCACCTGCTCAGCCACCGCCTGACAGTGCTCTGGCGCCTGCATGCGGTGCATCACAGCGTGCGGCGGATGTACGGATTCAACGGCCTGATGAAGCATCCGCTCCATCAGACGCTGGAAGCCCTGGCGGGCACCGCCCCGCTGCTGATGCTCGGCATGCCGGAACACGTCGCCGCGCTGCTGGCCTTCGCCATCGCCATCCAGTTACTGCTCCAGCACAGCAACGTCGACATGCGCCTCGGCGCATTGCGCCATCTCTTCGCCTGGGCTCCCGTGCACCGCTTCCACCACATGAAGTACGGCAAGGCCGGGGACGTGAACTTCGCCCTGTTCTTCAGTTTCTGGGACAGGCTGCTCGGGACCGCCTTCTACCATCCGCACTACCGCATGAGCAGCGACGATCTGGGCATCGGTGGGCGGCCCGACTACCCGGATACCTACCTGGCCCAGTTGGCCGCCCCTTTCTTGCCGCAAGGCCCGGAGGGGACATCTCCGACTACCCCGGATGCCCTACTCCAACAGCCTTAGCCGCAGATTGCGCAAGGTTCGGTCGGCACGCACACCGAAGGTGCTGCGTACCGTCCGAGAAAAGTGCGCGGCGTCCGCAAACCCCGCCGCATGCGCCGCGTGGGTCAACGGCTCTCCGGCCATGGCCAATGCCAGTGCAAGACGCAGGCGACGCCAGAGCACCAGACGCCGGACCGAAAGCCCGACCTGCTCGCCGAACAGCCGCTCGAGCTGGCTGAGAGAAAGGCAGGCCTGACGCGCCACGGCCACGGCACTGACCTTCTCCGTCAGCAACTGATCGACCGCCTCCAGCGCCCGGGCGATACGCGGGTCCATGACGCGCCTGGGTGCAGCGCGCAACCGATCGGCCAATGCCTGCAAACCGGGCTCGGCGCCATCCAGCGCAGAACGGAGACTCTCGAAGCTGAACGCCAGCGGTTCGGCGTAGACCGTCACCATGGGCTGGCAGGCATCCTCCAGCGCATGCACCCGCATCGACTCCAGCAGCACCATCTGCCCGCTCACTGGCTGCCCGTCCACCGTCAGGCGCACGGGCGCCTCCAGCGCCAGCAGCGCCTGATGGGCGTAGTGAGCATGGGGGCGGGTGGCTCCGCTGGCGCCTGCGATCAAACAGTAGTCACGGGCCAGCCAGAGGGCTCCTTGCCAGGGCGAGTCAGTCACGGTGCCGGCTCCGAGCCAGGATCGAGGCAGGCATCAATAGCGCCAATGGATGCCCCACGGCAAGCACGCCCAGTTCACCCCCGAACGGTAATTGACGCCCCTGCGAAGAAGGTCTAGTTTTCCGAGGTCCCCACCCGGGGCCCACCACCTTTGGCGAATCCCAGATGCCCAACGCAAGCGCCCATACCGCGATGACCACCGATCCTGTCGGTGCCCGCGTGCGCGCCTGCCTGTCACCGATGTCCCCACCTGTCGCACCGCCGCCTGCCGTGCGTGCCGGCTTCCCGCCGCCGCCCCCGTACGTGCTGCTCGGCTGATCACCAGCCGCTGATACCGCTCCGGCCCTGACCACTTTCGGTCCGCGTTCGCACACGCCGGAGCCTGTTGCTGCTCACTGACAGGTGAACATTCATGACGTTGGACAAATCCGTCTGGGGCGCGACTGCCTCGACTTCGCTATTCGTGCTGCTGTGGAGCAGTGGCGCGATCTTCGCCCGGCTGGGCCTGGACCACGCCTCGCCCTTCGCCTTCCTCACCCTGCGCTTCGCCCTGGCCTTCGCCACCCTGTTGCTGCTGTGCAACTGGCGCGGCCAGGGGCTACCGGAGCGCGGCAGCCGCTTGAAAGTGGCGGGCATCGGCCTGCTGCTGATCGGCGGCTACACCATCTGCTACCTGCTGGCGCTGGATAACGGCATCACCCCCGGCGTGCTCGCCGCACTGCTCGGGGTGCAGCCGATCCTCACGCTGGTGGTGCTGGAACGACGCTTTCCCCTGGCGCGCCTGTTGGGCCTGGGCATCGCCCTTGGCGGGCTGGTGCTGCTGGTGTGGCAGAGCATCGGCAAGGCGCAGGTGACCAGCCTTGGGCTGATCTACGCCCTCGCCTCGCTGGGCAGCATGACCGTCGGCGCCATCCTGCAGAAAGGCTTGCAGCAATCGCCCATGCAACTGTTGCCCGTGCAATACGGCGCCAGCCTGCTGGCCTGCCTGCTCCTGGTGCCTTACAAGCCCTTCCACTTCGAGGCGACCCTGGACTTCGCCATTCCCTTGCTGTGGCTGGCGCTGGTGATCTCGGTGGTGGCACAGCTGCTGCTCTATCGGCTGATGCAGGCGGGCAATCTGGTGAACGTCACCAGCCTGTTCTACCTGGTGCCCGTGGTAACGGCGGGGATGGACTACCTCTTCCTCGGCAACGCCCTGGCGCCCCTTGGCCTGGCCGGGATGGGCGGGATACTGGCGGGACTGGTGCTGGTGTTCGGCGTGGGCAGCCGGAGCGGCTGAGGCCCGCGTCCCAGCCCCTCTCCCGGAAAAGGGAGAGGGGACTCCAAGCCGATCTTTGGCACAGCCCTGTAGAGGCGAATTCATTCGCCATGCAGGCCGCAGGCCTGCCCGCCTCTTGCCTTACGGCAGCTCCAATGCCTGCACCAGCGCCTTGAGGAACCGCGCCGCCTCGCCACCGGTTACCGCCCGGTGGTCGAAGGTCAGCGACAGCGGCAGCACCGGGTGGATTTCCACCTTGCCCTGCCAGGCCACCACCTCGTCGCGGATGCCGCCGGCGCCGATGATCGCCACCTGGGGCGGCACCACCACCGGGTTGGCGTAGCGGCCGAACAGGGTGCCGAAGTTGGACAGCGTAATGGTGGCGCCCATCATTTCCTGCGGCGGGATCGAGCGCGCTTTCACGTCCGCCCGCAGCCGCGCCATGCCCTCCTTCAGGTCCTCCGCGCTGCGCCCACCGACATTACGCAGCACCGGCACGAAGAGCCCATCCGGCGTGTCGACGGCGATGCCGAGGTCGAGCTTGTCGTGCTGGCGGATGGACAGCGCGCGGCCGTCGAACCAACTGTTGAGGATCGGCTCCACCTCGCAGGCCGCGGCGATGGCCTTGCCCAGGCGGATCAGCGGATCGCGGGCTTCCGGCCAGCGGTGCAGGTCGGCATCGCCGAAGATGGTCACCGGCACCACTTCGGCGTGGGAACGCGCCATGTTGATCGCCATGCTGCGACGCACGCCGCGCAACCGTTCGCCACCGAAGCTGTCACGGGCCGTTTGCGCGGCCTGCTCCACATCGGCGCGGGTGACCAGGCCATCAGGGCCTGAGCCGGCCAGGGCTGCCAGCTCCACCCCCACCTGCCGGGCCAGTTGGCGCACCGCCGGGGTGGCGCGCGGCGCCAGGTGTTCGCGGGTGGAGGGTGCGGCGCCGACGAAGAAGCGGTCGGCCTGGGCATTGCCGCCGCCTTCCAGGCGACCCACTACGGTGCCGGCGTCAGCGTCCTCGCCCTCATAGCCGAGCAGTGGTTCGCCGACGTGGAGGATGTCGCCTTCCTTGCCGAAGGTCTTCGCCACTACGCCATCGTGGGGCGCCGGAATGTCCACCAGGGCCTTGGCGGTTTCCACCGAGACGAGCAGTTGGTCGGCCCTGACGTTGTCCCCCGCCTTCACGTGCCACTGGACGATTTCCGCTTCCTGCAGGCCTTCGCCCAGGTCGGGCAGTTTGAAGTATTTCATCGTACGCTCCTCGTCTCAGGCGTAGTTCAGCACCAGGTCGCAGGCCGCGAGGATGTCCTCGGGGCTGGGGAAATAGAGCTGTTCCAGGCGATACAGCGGCGGCGGTATGTCCGGCGCGGTGACCCGCTGGATCGGCGCCTGCAGGTCGAGCAGCGCGCGCTCGTAGAGGCTGGCGGCGATCTCCGCGCCCACCCCGCAGCTGCGCGGAGCCTCATGGACGATCACGCAGCGACCGGTCTTGCGCACCGAGGCTTCCAGGGTGTCGAGGTCCAGCGGCTTGATGCAGGCGACGTCTATCACTTCGACCGACACGCCCTGTTCTTCCAGACGTGCGGCTGCCTGCAGGGTTTCATGAACGCTGGCGCCCCAACTGATCAGGGTGATGTCCGAGCCCTCGCGCAGGGTGAAGCAGCTGTCCAGGGGCAGGCGCTTGCCATCGTCGATGATCGGTTGCGGGTTCATCCGATAGAGCCGGGTAGGTTCGAGGAAGATCACCGGGTCCGGGTCATCGATGGCCGCCAGCAGCAGGCCATAGGCCCGCGCCGGCGAGGACGGGATGACCACGCGCAGGCCGGGGATGTGGGCGAACAGCGCTTCGGTGCTTTCGCTGTGGTGCTCCGGCGCGCGGATGCCGGCGCCCATGGGGCTGCGCAGCACCATCGGGCAGGTCAACCGGCCACGGGTGCGGCAACGGATGCGGCTGGCGTGGGACACCAGGTGTTCCATGGCGGCGTAGATGAAGCCGAGGAACTGGATTTCCATCACCGGTTTCAGGCCCTGGGCGGCCATACCAACAGCCAGGCCAGCGATCATGGTTTCCGCCAGCGGGGTGTCGATCACCCGCTTGAAGCCGAAGCGGTCGCGCAGGCCGAGGGTGGCGCGGAACACGCCGCCGTTGATGCCCACATCCTCGCCGAGGATGACGACGTTCTCGTCTTCCTGCATGGCGCGGTGCAGGGCCATGTTCACGGCTTCCAGCAGGGCACGTTTTTCCGTGGTGGCGTTGAGGTTACTCATGGCGACCTCCTTCTTCGCGACGGGCGACCCGTTCCATCAGCATTTCCCGCTGATCGCCCAGTGCAGCCGGCCAGCGGGCGTAGACGTGGTCGAGCACCGAGTCCACCGGTTGGGTGCCAATCGTCTCGAAGTTATCCACAGCCGCCTGCACCTGGCGCTGGCAGTCGGCGATCAGTGCCTGCTCGCGGCCTTCGTCCCAGACCCGGTGGCCAGCCAGGAAAGCCTGCAGGCGCTTGATCGGCTCTTCCTGCCAGGCGGCCTTGACCTCCTCGGCGCTGCGGTAGCGGGTGGCATCGTCGGCGGTGGTGTGATCCCCCAGGCGGTAGCTGATGCACTCCAGCAGGACCGGCCCCTTGCCGTGGCGAGCACGGTCGAGCGCCCATTGCACGCGGTCGTAGACGGCCAGCACGTCGTTGCCGTCCACCTGTTCGCCATGGAAGCCGGCGCCGATGGCCTTCTGCGCCAGGGTCGGCGCGCCGCTCTGGATACGCCGGGGCACCGAGATCGCCCACTGGTTGTTGTTCACCACGAAAAGCACCGGCAACTGCCAGGCACCGGCCACGTTGAGGGCTTCGAGGAAGTCACCCTTGCTGGTGGCGCCATCCCCGCAGGTGGTCACCACCGCGCGGTGCTGGCCGCGGATCTTGATTGCGGTGGCTACGCCGCAGGCATGCAGGGCCTGGGTGGCGATGGGTACGCAGATGGGGAAGTCCTCTTTCGAGCGCGGGTCCTGGAAGTCGCTGCCGCGTTCGTCGCCGCCCCAGTAGAGGAGGATTTCTTCCATGCGCACGCCGCGCATCAGTTGCACGGCGGTGTCGCGGTAGTAGGGCACCAGCACGTCTTCACCACGCATCAGGCTGCCGATGGCGACGCCGATGGCTTCCTGGCCCAGGGTCGGCGCGTAGGTGCCGATACGGCCGGTACGCTGCAGGGCCACCGCCTTCTGGTCGAAGAGGCGGGTCAGCACCATGCGGCGGTAGAGGTCGGTGAGCAGGTTGAAGTCGTCGGCCCAGGCCGGCAGTTCGCCGACCAGCCGTCCCTCGGGGTCGAGGACGCGCGTGTAGGGCAGTTCGATCCGGTTGGACATGGCAATTCTCCTTACACCTTTTGGGTGCCTGCACAGGGCCCGGGGCTTGTGGCTCCGGGAGCTAACGGGCCGGGCCGCTGGTTGGCGGCCGTTCAGCCGAACAACAGGCGCTCGGCCAGGGCGTCGGCGACCCGTGCGGGGGATCGCTTGTCGGCCTGGGCGTGCGCGTAGATCTCGGTGAGGCGCTGGCTGATCCGCGACAGGTGCGCGGTGATCGCCGGCAAACCGGCGCCCTTGTGCTTGAGGGCGACGTAGATGAGCCCGCCGGAGTTGATCACGTAGTCCGGCGCATAAAGGATGCCGCGCGCTTCCATCTCGTCGGCGATCTCGGAACTGGCGAGCTGGTTATTGGCCGCTCCAGCCACCGCCGCGCAACGCAACTGGCCCACGGTCTGGGCATTGAGAATGCCGCCGAGGCCGCACGGCGCAAGGATGTCACACGGGGTGGTGAGGAAGGCGTCGGCCGCCACCGGTTGGGCGCCCAGTTGCTCTATTGCCAGTTGCACGCGGCCGGTGTCGAGGTCGCTGACCAGCAGTTCGGCGCCCACTGCATGGAGCTGTTCAGCCAGGGCATAGCCCACATGGCCGAGGCCCTGCACGGCAACGCGCAGGCCTTCCAGGTCATCGCTGCCGAGGCGCGCATGGGCGGTGGCACGGATACCGGCGAAGACCCCGAGCGCGGTGTGCGGCGAGGGGTCGCCAGCGGCGGTGGTGCTGGTGACATGGCTGGTCTGCTGGGCGATGCAGTCCATGTCGGCACTGGACGTGCCGCTGTCCACGGCGGTGATGTAGCGGCCGCCCAGGGACTCGATCATGCGCCCGAAGGCTTCGAACAGCGCAGCACGGTCATTCACGTGGGCCGACCGGATGATCACCGCCTTGCCGCCCCCCTGGTCGAGACCGGCCAGGGCGGCCTTGTAGCTCATGCCCTGGGCGAGGCGGATGGCATCGCGGATGGCGCTTTCATCATCGGGATAGGCGAGGTATCGGCAACCGCCAAGGGCCGGACCGAGGCGAGTGTTGTGGATGGCGATGATGGCCTTGAGTCCGGTGACAGGATCGTTGGCGAGGTGCAGCGCCTCCAGCCGGGCGTTTTCCATCATGGCGAACATGGCGGGCTCCCTTCCTGACGTTAGGGCCAGTATAGGCCGAGCTTCGCCGTCCGCCCCCTCGTATCCGGGCATAAGCCGAGGTGCCGAGATAACCACGGCGGGTGCCACTACTGGACGAAAATCAACCAGTTGGCTACAAGGAATCAACCCTTCGGAGATGCCCATGGATCCGCGCCAACGCTGTCTAGCCTGCCTCGAACGCGACCCTCCGGCGATGCTGGAGTCGGCCCTGTGGATTGCCGCCGAGCATGACCCTCGCCTCGACCCGGAGCAGGTGCTGCGGGATTTCGGCGGTCTGCTCCAGCTGGTGGCCGCCGGCCTGCCGAACCTGGCGCCAGCGGAGCTGGCCCAACCCCTGCTGCGGCGCCTGAATGAGCTGGACTTCCATGAGGACGACGACACGCCCCTGCGCCCGCACGCTGCGCTACTGCCCCAGGTGCTGACGCGGCGACGCGGACAACCGCTATCCCTGGCGCTGATCGCCCTGGAGCTGGCCGCCCGATTGGGCATTCCGCTGTCCGGCGTCAGTTTCCCCGGCCACTTCCTGCTGCGCGTGCCGGGCGCCGACCACCTGCTCGACCCGTGCAGCGGACGCCGCCTCTACACCCGCGACTGCCGCGACCTGCTGGTGCGGGTGCAGGGTCCACAGGCCGAACTCCAGGCCGCGCACCTGCAAACCGCCAGCGCACGGGAAATGATCCAGCGCCTGTCGCGCAACCTGCGCATGCTGCACCTGGAAGCGGGCGAGTCCCTGGCCGCGCTGAAGGACGCTGAGCGCGTGCTGTTGCTCGGCCCGCCAAACATGCACGACCACCTGGCGCGTGCCGACATCTACCAGCGCCTGGATTGCCCCCAGGCGGAACGCTATGACCTGGAGCGCGCCCTGCTGCTCTGCGACAACCCCGCCCAGCACCTGCAACTGGCCCAGCGCCTGCGTCGGCTGGGGCATGTCCAGCCGCTGCACTGAGTCCGGATTTACATCAGCCCCAATGACTTGGCGTGCGCCACCGCCTGGGTCCGCCGCTTCACCCCCAGCTTGCCGTTGATGCGTCGGGCGTGGGTCTTCACGGTGTGCAGCGAGATGAACAGGCGTTCGGCGATTTCCTGGTTGGAACTGCCTTGAGCGATCAACCCGAGGACTTCCAGCTCGCGCTGGCTGAGTGGCCCAACGGCGCCCTCGACAGCGTCATCGCCGTCCTCCATGCCCAGGGCCCTGAGCATGTCCGGTTGACGCAATTGCAGCTCGCGCAGCGGCTGCTGCAGGTTGATCTGGTTGGCCAGGGTCAGGCCATCGCGTAGCTGGGTCGCGGCCGTGTCGAGGTCGCCGGCCAGGTACTCGCATTCGGCCAACGCTACGTGAATCTCGACTTCCAGCGCCGGCATGCCGGCCTCGCGGGCTTTGTGCAACTGCCCGAGCAGGCGCTGCCGGGCGTTGAACACCTCCCCCTCGTAAAGCTCGGCCAGGGCGAGGTGCCATTCGATGCGTGGAATCAGGTCGAGGGTCGCCGGTGGCGCCTGCACCGCATGCTCGCCACGGAAATGCTTGAGCACCCGCAACAGCGCATGACGCGCCTGGCCACTGCGCCCTTGCATCAGCAGCAGGCTGCTACTGACTTGCAGCAACACCGCGCGGTAGACGCGCTCGGGGATATGACGCATCTGCATCAGGCGCTCGGCTTCCCGCAGACGATCGAAGGCCGAATCGAACGCTCGGCGGTTAGCATCCAGCGTGGCCAGGCCGAGGAATCCGAAGAGGGCACGGTAGTCGCCGCAACTGCGGGCCTCTTGCAAGCCGTACTGGTAATGCTCGCGGGCCCGTTCGTCGTTGCCCTGGCGCAAGGCGAGGCGGCCGCGCCGCAGCGCCAGGCGGCCGAGCAGCGGGCTGGCCAGCCGCGCCTGGGGCGCCAGGAAGTCCTGCGCCCGCTCAAGCACCGCGTCGGCACGCAGCAATGCGCCTCGATGTTCGAGGATCTGCGCATGGTCCAGTTCGAGAAACGCCTCCATCAGCAGGTTGCCATGACTGCGCGCCAACAGCAGGGCCTCGCGATTGAGGCCCTGGGCATCGTCCAGCTTGCCGTCCAGCAACGCCTGCTGGGTAAGGCCGGAGTAGCAGATCAGGCTCTGTTCCCAGGCAGATTCGGGCAAGACGTCCAGCGCCTCGCGCAGGTGCAGGCGGGCACCGGGGGAGTCGCCCTGCAGGTGCGCCAGCAACCCGTACTGCGCCTGCCAGTACGCCACCAGTGCCTGCTGCGATGCTGCATCCGGCTGCGGCAGGAAGCGCGCCTGTTCGGCGATACAGGCCGCCGCCTCGTCCAGTTGCCCGGAGAACAGCAACGCGCCGGCCAGCATGCGCATGCAATGGGGCGAAACCAGCAGCAGGTTTTCGTCGACTTCCCGATTCAGGCGCAGCAGCAAGGCAACGTTGCGTCCCTGGAACAAATGTTCGACGCCCAGATGCTGCAGCAGGCTGACGGCGGCTTCCGGCTGGCCGGCTTCCAGTGCATGTTCGACGGCGGTCTGCCATTCACCCTGCGCGGCAAACCACTGGCAGGCGCGCAGGTGCCAGCCGCGACCGGCCTGTGCATCCCGTGCCCGCATCTTGCTGGCCAGCGGTGCAAACACGCGGAACCAGCCGGGTTGCTCGGCCAACGGTTCGATGAAGCTGCCCAGCGCCTGCAGATCTCGCAGCAACACAGCGCCTGCTCGGTTGCCGAACAGGTGGTCGCAGAGCGCCGCGTTGAAACGCGGCAAATGCACCAACGCATGCCAGGCCTCGATCTGCTCGGCGTCGAGGCTGGAAAACAGTTCATGGTCGAGGTACGCCGCCAATGTGGCGGAATGGCCGATACCGCTGCCGTACTCGGCAAAGCCCCACTCCGGTGGTTCGAGCAAGGCCATGCGCAGGCCCGCGCACCAACCGCCGGTACTTTCCAGCAGCCGACTGGCGGCATCGCCGGGCCAGTCCAGGGGTGATTGGGCGAGCAGCTTGAGCAATTCACCGCGCTCGAAGGCCAGGGCGTTGGCGTCCAACTCCAGCAGTTCGCCGTCGATCAACAGGCGCGGCAAATTGCAGGAAGGACGGCGACGACCGCTGAGCCACCAGCTCACGGACGAACTGCTGGCATTCAGTAAACGATCCAGGCAGGCATCGAGCTCAGCGTTGGGCCGACGACAGTAGTCATCCAGCATCAACCAGGTGGGCGTGTTCCAGGCAGCCAATGCACGCACCAGGCCCTCTTCATCCGCAACCGCGATTCCCAGGGCGTCCGCCAACATTGCGCAGAACTCGGCGACCGTTCGTTCCCGTCCCCCCAGGGGCAGCCAATGTACCGTGCAATCGCTCGGGCGGCGTGCCGCGCACTCCATCAGCAGGACGCTCTTGCCGCTGCCAGCGGGCGCGCAGAGCAGACGCAGGCGTGACGTGGAAGCGAGCAGGCGCTCGCACAGGCGTGGACGCGGGGCATGCAACGCCGGCAGACGGGGCAGGTGGGCAAAGGTTTCGAAGCGGCTCATGGCAGACATCCGGGTGTGCCTTTTGTTCTTGTGGGGGCGACCTGAATCCACACCCTAGGCCTCTATCTCGAGCTTTATGAAGGATCATTCAAAGCCCTGATCCAGCGCCATAAAAAAGGCGGCCAACGGCCGCCAGGTTCTGGAGTAGTGCAATCACATGCCTTGCCTGGCGCACATCCCTGTGCGCCGGTTGCTCAGCGTACTCCGGCGTTACGCAGCGCCGCCGGGGTGTAGTCGGCCGCCTTGCCGACGAAGCCGAATTCGAAGCTGTGCTTCTCTTCGTTCTTCATGCCCAGGGCCAGGTAGCGGCCGGCGACGATGTCGTACAGGGCTTCCAGGGTGTAGGCCGGAACCTGCTGGTGGTAGTAGAACTGGGCATGCCCTTCGGCGACGCGCCAGAGCTGGCCGCGACCGTCGTAGTGATCCACCAGCGCCACCTGCCAGCTGTCTTCGTCGATGAACATGTGGCGCTTGGCGTAGATGTGGCGCTCGCCCGGCTTCACGGTGGCGACCACCTCCCACACGCGGTGCAGCTCGTAACGCGTCAGGTCCTGGTTGATGTGCCCTGCCTTGATCACGTCGTCGTACTTGAGCTGCGGCGAATCCAGCTTGTAGCTGTTGTAGGGGATGTACATCTCCTTCTTGCCCACCAGCTTCCAGTCGTAGCGGTCTGGCGCGCCGGAGAACATGTCGAAGTTGTCCGAGGTGCGCAGGCCGTCCGCGGCGGTGCCCGGGCCGTCGTAGGCGACCTGCGGGGCGCGGCGCACCCGGCGCTGGCCGGCGTTGTAGATCCACGCCAGGCGCGGCTCCTTGACCTGGTCCAGGGTCTCGTGGACCAGCAGCACGTTACCGGCCAGGCGCGACGGCGCGGTGACCTGCTGCTTGAAGTAGAGCAGCACGTTCTCGCCCTTGGCCGCCGGCAGGTCCGGCATCTCCTGGGGTACGGCCACTTCTTCCTCGAAGCGGATCGGCGTGTAGGAGCCGTTCACCTGGGGGGTCGCCTGGGTGATGATCCGCCGCAGGTTGCCGCCACGGTAACGGGTGATGTGGTTCCAGATCACTTCCACGCCGTTCTTCGGGATGGGGAAGGCGTAGTAGCGGCTGGCGGTGAAGTTGGACAGGCCGTTGCCATCGTTGATCGGCTGCACGTTGAGCGCGCTCTTCTTCGCCGCTTCGTACACCGCCGGCGGCACGGCGACCGTGCGATGGGTCGGGTAGACCGGAATGCGGTAGGTGTCGGGGTAGCGCTTGAGCATCGCCACCTGGCCGTCGGAGAGTTTGTCCTTGTACTGCTCGACGTTGGCCGCGGTGATGGTGAACAACGGCTTTTCGCTGGCGAACGGGTCGGCGAGGAAGCCCTTGGCATCCACCGCACCGGCGTTCTTGCCGAGGCCACCGCTCCACTCGGGAATGCTGCCATCGGCATTGCCGGCCTTCTCCGCGCCCAGTGGGGTCAGGCTGGTGCCGAGTTTCGCCGCCTCATCGGCGGATACCGCCGCCATCACGTTGGCGGCCAGCAGGGACAGCGCCAGGGCGCCGCATTTCAGGATCGTCTTGCGCATCTTCATGTTCCCTTTGCCCCTCAGAAGTTCACGCCGAAGCTGACCGCGAGGAAGTCACGGTCTACCAGCGTGTTGTACTTGCCGCCGAAGAAGTCGGTGTAACTGAGGCTCGCGGTGTAGGTGTTCTGGTAGTCGGCATCGACGCCGATGCTCAGTGCCTTGGCGCCTTCGTTGAACAGACCGTTGGGGCCGTAGCCGTCGACGTCGTGGGACCAGGCGAGGTTGGGCCGCAGGTTGATGCCGGCAATCGCGTTGCTGTAGTCGAGCACGGCACGGGTGCGGTAGCCCCAGGAGGTGCTGGTGACGAAACCGTGGGTGTCGCCGCCGAAACCGTAGGCGCCGTAGATCGAGTCGCGGCCGTAGCGCAGCTCGCGAGTCGACTCCAGGCCGCCGACATGCACCACACCGATTTCACCCACCAGGGTCAGGCGGTCCGCGCCCATCACCTGGTCGATGAAGTGGGTCAGGGTGGTCTGTACCTGGGTGATTTCCTTGCGCTTGTAGCCGGTGTTGTCGGCACCGGGGCGGGTGGCAATGGGCGAGGCCGCGCCGCCGGCGATGGGGTTGACCAGGGCCAGGGTCATGTCGGTGGTGTTCAACTGCACCGGCGCGTTGGGGCGATAGCTCAGCTCGCCGCTCCAGGCCGTTCCGGTGGGTAGCGTGGTGGAAAAACTCAGGCCGTAGAGCTGGATGTCTTCCGGGTACTCCAGGTAGTACTGGCCATTGCCGAGCAGGGTGCTCTGGGCCAGGCCGGCTCCGCTACCCGGGACAATGCCATTGGCGGTGGCGACGATGCCGGGAATCGCCGCCAGGGTTGCGGCGCTGGCGGTGGTGGTGCCCACCAAGGGTGTGCGGCTGTGGTAGTTCATGAAGTACGCGCCGTACTCGGTCTCGTCGCCCAGCCAGCGCAGGGCCGTACCGAACTGGCCGCCGTCACGGGCGTCACGGTCGCCACCACGCGGCAGGATCACGCCTTCGGAGGTAACGTCAAAACCCTGGCCGAACGCCGCCGCGATGGGCTGCAATGGCGCGATGGCCGGGCTGCCCACGGTGTAGCCGGTGTCGCAACCGTCAGCCGCCACATCGGACGTGGCGAAAAAGGTGCCGCAGTTGTCGAGGACAGTCTGGTCCCACTCCAGTTGATAGAAGGCCTCGGCGGACAGGTTGTCGGTCAGGCTCTGGGACACGTAGAACATGTTGACCGGAATCAGACCTTCCTTGAGCTCTGCACCAGGGCGGCGGAATGCGGACACGTCGATCGGGTTGATCGAGTTGATGCTGTTGCCGATGAAGGTGCTTTCACCCCAGCTCACCACCTGCTTGCCCAGCCGCACGCTGCCCGGCAGGTCGGCGATGGCGTAGTTGTGATAGATGAACGCATCGAGTAGCTGAGCCCCCGAGGACTTGGAACCTTCCTTGCGGTTGTGGTCGCTGATGTCCTTGAACAGGCGGCTCTCATCCTTCAGCTCGAAGTCGTACCAGTACTTGCCACGGACGAACACACCGGTATCGCCGTACTTCAGTTCGAGGTCATGGATACCCTTGAAGATTTTCGAGAAGGTCTCGCCCTTCTTGAAGTTGAGGCGACCGTCATCGCCGGTCGAAGACTGCCCCTTGCCCCCGTTGTTGACGCTGATCAGGTCTGGATCGGCACCGCGCATGGACCAGCTCGCGCCCACCGACAGCGAGGAGTCGAATTGCCCCTCGATCTCGCCGATGTTGAAGGAGACCGCGTGAGCCTGGGCGGCGAATCCCATGGCGACTGCGGCGGCCAGCGCGTGCGGCCGGAAAACTGCGCGCATTGTTGTTCTTGTCATGCGGCTTTCCTGGTTAGTGAAGGAAGGCACAACCCTAACCAGTCACCCGTGCAGGCGATAAGCGCACCAAGGAGGGATTCATCCTGTCGCTCGAAAGAGTGAATCCGCGCTCTGCAATGCCGCCTGGCGCACCCTGATGGACGCCCTGCATAGCGCATCATCCAGAACATGGATGGAACTTCTGCCGCTCACTACCTCAGGGCCGCTGACTGAGGCATCCTGAGCGGGTCCCACCGCCCTGACCGACCATGACCATGCAAGACGCCCTCCCCGACCCGCAGACCGACGCCACCCGTGATGTGGTGACGCGTTACCACCTGAGCTGGAAAGCCCGTGACATCGAAGCCGTATTAGCGCTCTACCACCCCGAGGTGGAATACAACGACTTCTTCCAGAACCGCTGCATGCGCCGCGAAGACCTGCGGGATTACCTCCAGGCCACCATGCCCACCGGCCCGGACGATTTCCTCGAACACAACGACCGCATCCGCATCGACGGCGACACGGCCTTCATCCAGTACGCCATCAGCGTCGCCGGCGGCGGTACCTTCCGCGCCAGCGAAGCCATCACCGTGCGCGACGGCTTGATCTGGCGAATCAACGAGTACGCCCTGCTGGTTCAACCCGCCTCGCAGACCAGCAAGCACCCGTCGCAGCGGCCAGCGGCCAGCCGCCTGGGTCTTTCGGCGCGGCAGCTGGGCATGCTGGCGCGGGATATCGAGGAATACTTCCAGCGCTCCAAGCCCTACCTTGATCCCGCGCTGGACCTGCACCAGGTCGCCGGCGCCACCGGTTACACCCGCAACCAGATTTCCTACCTGCTGAACCAGATGCTTGGGCAGAGCTTCTACCAATACGTCAACCAGGCGCGACTGGAGCACCTGCTCAGGCTGCTGGAAACCGCCGTGCCGCCCGTGCGCATCGACGAACTCGCCTTCAGCGCTGGCTTCAACTCGCTCTCGGCCTTCTACCGCTGCTTTCGCCAGCACACCGGCCTGTCGCCCAAGGCCTACCTCAAGCAGCTACTGTAGGGACGGATTCATTCACCCTGCAGGCCGAAAGCCGGCCCCTACCGAGGCGATGGGGCAGCTGCATTGCCCGTAGGAGCTGGCTTGCCAGCGAATGGCCGCGTTTCGCTGGCAAGCCAGCTCCTACAAGGCTCTTGGCCCGATGGTAGATCTCTCGCAACAGCTAACGCAGACATAGCGAATGAATTCGCCCCTACAACCGTCATCCAGACCGCCGCGCCCTCGCATTCCCAGCGTGCCCGCGCACACGACAAGCGCACCGCCACCCTCTAGCCTTGCCCGTCATGACAACCTTTGACCGGGGACCTGCCTATGCAGAACTGGCGCGAAATCAGCCTGTGGATGGACCAGCTCGATGAGGACCTCAAGCCACGACCGTCGCTGTCCGGCTCGCTGGAGGTGGATGTGGCGATCATCGGCGCCGGCTACACCGGGCTGTGGACGGCCTACTACCTGAAGCGCCAGGCCCCCGAGCTGAGGATCGCCATGGTCGAGGCGCAGTTCGCCGGCTTCGGTGCCAGCGGCCGCAACGGTGGCTGGCTGATGGGCAACCTGCTGGGCGAGGACCGCGCCCTGGCATCGCTGCCCGCCGAGGTGCGCAAGGCCTCCTTCGACCTGCTCCATGGCATTCCCGATGAAGTAGCCGAGGTGCTGGAGCGTGAAGGTATCGACTGCCACTACCGCAAGGCCGGCATCCTCTACTGCGCCGCACGCTACCCGGAACAGGAGAAGCGCCTGCGCGAGCAGTTGGCGGACCTGCATGCCGAGGGCCTGAGCGAAGCCGACTACCGCTGGCTGAGCCCCGAGGAACTGAACGGCCAGTTGCGTGTGGCCAATCCCTACGGCGGCATCCATACCCCGCACTGCGCGACCATCCAGCCAGCGCGCCTGGTGCGCGGCCTGGCAGAAGCGGTGGAACGCATGGGTGTGCAGCTGTTCGAGCAGAGCCCCGCCACCCATTGGCAGCCGGGTCTGGTACGCACCCCCCAGGGCGAGATCAAGGCCCATTGGGTGGTGCCCGCCATCGAAGGCTATGCCGCCAGCCTGCCGCCGCTCGGCAAGTACCAGTTGCCGGTGCAGAGCCTGCTGATCGCCACCGAACCGCTGAGCGACGCCCAGTGGGCGGAAATCGGCCTGGAGCATGGCCAGGCGTTCAGCGAGAGCAGCCGCCAGGTCACGTATGCACAACGCACCGCCGACAACCGCCTGGCCTTTGGCGCGCGCGGCGGCTACCGCTTCGGCGGTCGGCTACGGGAGGACTTCCAGCTCAGCGTTGACGAGGTCGACTTGCGCCGCTACCTGCTCGGCGAGCTCTTCCCGCAGCTACGCAACGTGCGCATCACCCACAGCTGGGGCGGCAACCTGGGCATGGCGCGGCGCTTCCATCCGCACATGCTGGTTGACCGCAACAACGGCATCGCCCTCTCCGGCGGTTACGGCGGCGAAGGTGTTGGCGCCAGCAACCTGGGCGGGCGCACCCTGGCCGACCTGATCCTCGGCAAGGAGACCCTGCTCACCCGCCAGCCCTGGGTGCTGGGCGATGGCCCGCTGGACCGCCTGAGCGCCTGGGAGCCCGAGCCCTGCCGCTGGCTCGGCTACAACGCGATCATCCGCAGCTTCGTCCACGAAGACCGGGTGCTGGCCAACCCCCACAGTGCGCCCTGGCGCCGTGCCATGGCGCAGAAGCTGGCCAACCTGATGGAAGGCCTGATGCGCTGAGCCGCACGAAATCCAATCTCACCCGTTCGCGAGCAGAGCTCGCTCCTACATCCAGGCATTTGCGGAGCCAACAACATGAAAGCCACTTTGCTGAAGAACACCCACGACCTGCCCCTGTCCGAACCGAACCCGGTACCCGTGCCCGTCGGCGAACCCGTGCCGCAGACTCGCGTGCACTCGGTGGAGCGCACCGACGGCGTGGAAACCGGCATCTGGGAATGCAGCCCCGGCCGCTTCCGCCGGCAGATCGTCGAGCAGGAGTTCTGCCACTTCACCCATGGCCGCTGCACCTTCACCCCCGATGGCGGCGAGCCCATCGAAATCAACGCCGGCGACGCCCTGCTGCTGCCGGCCAACAGCCTGGGCATCTGGGATGTGAAGGAGACCCTGCGCAAGACGTACGTGATCATTTCGCGCTGACGAACTTTCGCCCCTTCATGCGCTGCAGGGGCCAACTCATTCGCCAAGCAGAACGAAGTTCTGCCGAAGGAGTTTCGCCTCGCGCTTGCGAAACGCCGCCCGCTGCAACCTACGGAATCAATCGTCGAATCGCCCGTGCCGCCCCTGCCCCGCTTTGAAGGATCGGGCACCGGCCAGCGTCTCGCCGCTGTGGATAACCTTCATCCCACCCGCGAATTCATTGGCAAGGGCCTCCTCGAACGGCAAGTCCCACTGGGCATAGGCGCTGGCACGATCAGCGAGCATGCACCGCAGCGGGAATGCAGCAATGGCGTGGGCCAGTTCCTCGGCCGCCGCACGGGCTTCACCCTTCGGCACCACCCGGTTGGCCAGCCCCATGGCCAAAGCCTCCTGGGCCTTTACCGGACGCCCGGTGAGAATCAGGTCCAGCGCCCGCCCCTGACCGATGACTCGCGGCAAACGCACAGTGCCGCCGTCGATCAGTGGCACACCAAAGCGGCGGCAGAACACGCCGAACACCGCGTCCTCGGCCATCACCCGCATATCCGCCAACAGCGCCAGCTCCAGCCCACCGGCCACGGCATGGCCTTCGACGGCGGCGATCAGTGGTTTCTGCAGTTGCATCCGGCTCGGCCCCATGGGCCCATCGCCCTCGGGATCAAGGCGATTGCGCCGCGCACCGTCCTCGGCCACCGCCCCCAGGTCGGCACCGGCACAGAAGGTGCCGCCAGCCCCGGTGAGCACAGCGACACGCGCTTCCTCGTCCACCTCGAACGCCCGCAGCGCCGCTGCCAGTGCGTCAGCCGTGGGCCGGTCGACGGCGTTACGCACGTCGGGCCGGTCGATGATCAACGTGGTGACCGGACCGTTCTTCTCGACTCTTACGTTCATGGGGGCTCCTGGGGGTGGAAATGAAGAACTGCTTTTTCTGTAGATCCTATGCAAAGGCCGCCCGCACGCCGATTCTTAATCCGGGGGATAGAAGGTTTGGCCCAGAGGAGGAATCGACATGCGAACGGCCTACGTTGAACAGCATAGTGCGAATGAACCGGTCCTGGCAGTGGCGCTGGAGTTGGCCAAGGCCAGTTGGAAAGTGGCGCTGAGCGATGCCCGGCGCAACCCCCGGCTGAAGACAGTCGACGCACCGCAGCCCCTGGCGCGCCTGGAGCAGGTGGTGCAAACGATCGCGGAGACGCGCGCGCTCTGGGCGTTGCCGGCGTCCGCCAGAGTGGTCGTGGTGTATGAAGCGGGCCAGGATGGTTT
>NZ_AUIE01000038.1 GCF_000423545.1 Metapseudomonas resinovorans DSM 21078 | reverse complement strand
GCACTGGCCAGGCGCAGAATCTCGTTGGCTTTGCGCAGCTCGCGATTTTCGCGCTCCAGGGCTTTGATGCGTTCACGCTCGTCAGTGGTCGGCCCAGGACGTTGGCCGGCATCGGTCTGATGGCGACGAATCCAGCCATGCAGGGTTTGCGCTGCACAGCCGATCTTCGGGGCAATGGCCTCAATGGCCGCCCACTCGGAGGGGTAGTCGTTCAGGTGCTCCAGAACCATGCGCACGGCACGTTCACGGACTTCAGGGGAGTAGGTCGCAGTCTTTCTCATGGCCTCATCTTCTCAAGAGTTGAGGCCTCCACGAAACCCGGGGCGATTCACTAGCCATATCTTCCTGGCTTTGGATAGCGCATCCAAATAGCGTTGTACGGCGCTTTTGCGCTCCAGAGCGCTTTGCTCGCGATTGAGCTTGGCATTGCGTATGTCTGTTTCGAGCGCGCTTTGATGAGCAATCATCATTGCAAGCTGATCGGGGTTGCCAACCTCTCTCCAACCTCCAAAGAGTGCCGCAAGACGCTGATATAGGGCGGTGTTGTGCTTGCGGCTAAGCCTGACCAGCGTCGGCATCTCAAAGGGTGTCCTTGGGGGTGTGGAGGGTGCATGAAAGGTGCATCATGCTACAGTGCGAGAGTGCACATGGCGTGCACACGCCTCATCATAACGTCATGATTTATAAAGGGAAAAATTGCCTATCCATCATCGGCGCCACGGAGAAGCGGCGGGAAAGGGCAGGGCGCGTGGTGGGCTGGGGAGCGTTTAGAGCGGTCATCGGAAACGTCTGATTTGAACCTGTTTTGACCCCTTTCCGGCCATCTCGGCAGACCTGGTGCTGATTTTTAGCACTGGGTTCATGGGATTTAGCACTGCAGGAAAGCATGGGCGCGATCACGCGGCGAAGGAACAAGAACGGCGAGGTGAAATACACCGCTCAAATCAGGCTGCGCCGGCAAGGGCGCATAGTCTATCAGGAAACCCAATCCTTCGATTTCAAGCAGACGGCCCGCGTCTGTCTGCTGCGACGTGGGTCCGAACTGGCCGCGCCCGGGGTCTGGAGCGCGCCAAACGCAAGGAGTCCAAGGTGCGGCGAATGATCGGTCAGTCGATCCGCTCGGTCACCCGCCTACAACGCAGGCAATCGATGCGGCGCACTGGCACCTGTAGCAGAGCGCGTTGATCCAACAAACTCCGATCACGCACCCGGCGCAGTCGGCGCCCATGGTTCAATCGATAGCGACTGTATTTGGGCGCTTGGTCAGCTTGGGGCTCGAGTTCAGTCGGCAGAGTGCTGTCGGCGAATGGGCGACATGCATCAACCGCGTCGCTTGGTCAGAGTTGGGCAAGATCAATAGGATGCGCGACGGCAGCGGGGATCGGGGGGGAGTTTGGCGATTGCAAGCTAACCCGCAAATCGATCTTCCTCAAGACTCCGCGAAGAACCAAAAAAGAAGGGGGCACGCTTGTGGCGTGCCCCCTTTGCCGTCAGTGAATGATGGCCAACCGTCGAAGAGAAGAGTGGGCGGGGCCGCCCCGGTAAGGGTGGTCCGCCTGGAGGCAAGGCCTCCGGTGTTGCGACCGGCACCTGCCTTGTGAGCGGGTGCCGGGGTGGAACAATGTCGCTCCCGAGGGCGCGACGGGGTGTCAGCCGATGGTCATCAGGCTGGCGTTGCCGCCAGCAGCGGCGGTGTTGACGCTGATGGCGCGTTCGATCAGCAGGCGCTCCAGCGGGATCGCGGTCTCGCCCTGGGACAGGCCCTGGACGCCGATGATGGGACCCTTGCGGGAAGCGACCTGCTGGCAGATGGCGCTCAGTTGATCGGAGTCACCGTGGTGCAGTACGGCATCGAAGGCGACTTCGGGCTGGCTCCAGTCCGCAACCAGTTGGATGCGTGCCTGCACCGCTTTCGGCAGGGCGCCGCGCAGCTTGCCGGTCAGTTCGCTGGTGGCCCAGAGTGCGCTGCTGCCAACGGCCAGAGCGCCCGCCAGTTGAACGAGCAGGTCGGCTTCGTCGTCCGCCAGGCAGAGTACGGTCTCGCGCGGCAGCAGCACGTAGGTGTTGCGCTCGCCAGTCGGGCCAGGCAGGACGCGGGTCAGGCCGCTCTGGGACTGCTCGGCGAAGCTGTCGCAGAGGCTCGCCAGGCTGTCCTTGCCGTTCTTCGCGGCCCAGGCCTTGAGGGCTTCCAGGGGCTTGCCCTGACGTTCCTGCAGGGTGGTGCGCTGCTGGGTGTCGGCGACGCTTTGGCCATCCAGGCGTTGGAAGGTGCGGCTGACGCCGTCGACCGGGCGGGTGGCCAGCAGGCGGTACATGTACAGCGGGCCGCCGGCTTTCGGGCCGGTACCGGACAGGCCTTCGCCACCGAAGGGCTGCACGCCGACCACGGCGCCGACCATGTTGCGGTTGACGTAAAGGTTACCGGCGTGGGCCTTGTCCACCACCTTGGCGATGGTTTCGTCGATGCGGGTGTGCACGCCCAGGGTCAGGCCGTAACCGGTGCCGTTGATCTGGTCGAGCAGGGCGTCCATGTCCTCGCGCTTGTAACGAAGCAGGTGCAGCACGGGGCCGAAGATTTCGCGTTCCAGGTCGGCGAGGCTGTCCAGTTCGATCAGGGTCGGCATCACGAAGGTGCCGCGCTGCATCACATCACCGTCGGTGCGGGCGATCTGGAACACGCTGCGGCCTTTGCTGCGCATGGCCTGGACGTGCTTGTCGATGTTGGCCTTGGCCTCGGCGTCGATGACCGGGCCGATATCCACGTTCAGGTGCTCGGGGTTGCCGATGCGGCACTCGGCCATGGCGCCCTTGAGCATCTCCACCACGCGGTCGGCCACGTCTTCCTGCACGCACAGCACGCGCAGGGCGGAGCAGCGCTGGCCGGCGCTGTCGAAGGCGGAAGCGATCACGTCGGTCACCACCTGCTCGGCCAGGGCCGAGGAGTCGACGATCATGGCGTTCTGGCCGCCGGTCTCGGCGATCAGCGGGATCGGGCGGCCTTGGGCGTCCAGGCGGCCGGCGACGTTGCGGGCGAGGATGCCAGCCACTTCGGTGGAGCCGGTGAACATCACGCCTTTCACGCGCTCATCGCTCACCAGGGCGGCGCCCACGGTGTGGCCGAGGCCTGGCAGCAGTTGCACCACGCCTTCCGGAATGCCGGCCTGGAGCAGGATGCGCACGGCCTGGGCGGCAATCAGCGGGGTCTGTTCGGCGGGCTTGGCCAGCACGGTGTTGCCGGCGGCCAGGGCAGCGGCCACTTGGCCGGCGAAGATCGCCAGGGGGAAGTTCCACGGGCTGATGCACACCACCGGGCCCAGCGGGCGGTGCGTGTCGTTGGCGAAGTCGTGGCGGGCCTGGGCGGCGTAATAGCGCAGGAAGTCCACGGCCTCGCGCACTTCGGCGATGGCGTTGTTGAAGGTCTTGCCAGCTTCGCGGACGAGAATGCCCATCAGCGGCTGCATCTCGGCTTCCATCAGGTCGGCGGCGCGATCCAGGGCGGCGGCGCGCTCCACCGGCGGGGTGGATTGCCAGATCGGTGCGGCGGTGATGGAGGCCAGCACGGCATTGCCGACGTCAGCGGTGGTGGCGTTCTGCACGTGGCCGACCACGTCGCGGTGATCCGCCGGGTTCAGTACGGGCTCGCTCGGGCCTTCGCTGGTTGGGCAGCCGAGCATCGGCTGGGCGCGCCAGTCGGCGTGGCCGCTGCTCAGCAGGGCGCTGGACAGGGACGCCAGGCGGTGTTCGTTGGCCATGTCGATGCCGCTGGAGTTGACTCGGGCGTCGCCGTACAGGGCCTTGGGCTGCGGGATGCGCGGGTGCGGGAGGCCCAGGGCGCCTTCGACACTGGCCATGGCCTCGGCGCTGGCAACCGGATCTTCCACCAGTTCTTTGATGGAGATGCTGTGGTCGGCGATGCGGTTGACGAACGAGGTGTTGGCGCCGTTTTCCAGCAGGCGGCGGACCAGGTAGGCCAGCAGGGTTTCATGGGTGCCGACCGGTGCGTAGATGCGGCACGGACGGTTCAGCTTGCCGTCGGCGATCTTGCCCACCACTTGCTCGTACAGCGGTTCACCCATGCCGTGCAGGCACTGGAACTCGTACTGGCCCGGGTAGTAGTTCTGGCCGGCGATCTGGTAGATGGCCGACAGGGTGTGGGCGTTGTGGGTGGCGAACTGCGGATAGATGACTTCCGGTACGCCCAGCAGCTTGCGTGCGCAGGCGATGTAGGAAACGTCGGTGTAGACCTTGCGGCTGTAGACCGGGAAGCCTTCCAGGCCATCGACCTGGGCGCGCTTGATCTCGCTGTCCCAGTAGGCGCCTTTCACCAGGCGGATCATCAGGCGGTGCTGGCTGCGGCGGGCGAGATCGATCACGTAGTCGATCACGTACGGGCAGCGCTTCTGGTAGGCCTGGATGACGAAGCCGATGCCGTTCCAGCCCTTCAGGCTCGGCTCGAAGCAGAGGCGCTCGAGCAGGTCGAGGGAGATTTCCAGGCGGTCGGCTTCTTCGGCGTCGATGTTCAGGCCGATGTCGTACTGCTTGGCCAGCAGGGTCAGCGACAGCAGGCGCGGGTACAGCTCGCCCATCATGCGCTCGTACTGGGCGCGGCTGTAGCGCGGGTGCAGCGCGGAGAGCTTGATTGAGATACCCGGGCCTTCGTAGATGCCGCGGCCGTGGGAAGCCTTGCCGATAGCGTGGATGGCCTGCTCGTAAGAGGCGTAGTAGCGCTGGGCATCTTCCTCGGTCAGCGCGGCTTCACCGAGCATGTCGTAGGAGTAGCGGAAGCCCTTGGCTTCGAAATTGGTGGCGTTGGCCAGGGCCTCGGCGATGGTTTCGCCGGTGACGAACTGCTCGCCCATCAGGCGCATGGCCATGTCCACGCCCTTGCGGATCACCGGCTCGCCGCTCTTGCCGATGATGCGGTTCAGCGAGGACGACAGCCCGGCTTCATTGTGGGTGGATACCAGCTTGCCGGTGATCAGCAGGCCCCAGGAGGCCGCGTTGACGAACATAGACGGGCTCTGGCCCAGATGCTGCTGCCAGTTGCCGGTGCTGATCTTGTCGCGGATCAGGGCGTCACGGGTGCCCTTGTCCGGGATGCGCAGCAGGGCTTCGGCCAGGCACATCAGTGCCACGCCTTCCTGGGAGGACAGGGAGAATTCCTGCAGCAGGCCCTGGACGATACCGGCACGGCCGCCAGCGCTCTTCTGGTTGCGCAGTTTCTCGGCGATGCCATAGGCCAGCTTGTAGGCGGCGTCAGCCATCTCGGCGGGCAGGCGGGCCTGCTCCAGCAGCATGGGCACGGCTTCCTGCTCGGGGCGGCGGTAGGCGGCGGTAATGGCCGCGCGCAGCACGGACTGCGGCAGGATGCTTTCGGCGAATTCGAGGAACGGCTGGTGGGTAGGCTCGGGGAGGGCTTCGAGCGCGTCGTGGTCACCTTCGGCCAGGCGCTGGGCAATGCCTTGGAGTTCCGGAAGGGTCATGCCGCTTTCCAGGGCCTCGAGGTAGCTGAAGATCGCTTGCTTGATCAGCCAATGCGGGGTGCGCTCGATCCTGCGCGCAGCTTCCTTGAGACGATCACGGGTAGCCTCGTCCAGTTTCACGCCAAGGGTGGTGCTCGTAGCCATTTCTTGTCCTCTTTTCAGCCGTGGTCGTACGGCAGTAGCGGCGCAAAGATTAGCGATGTCCTACAAGGGGTGCAACCGGGTGCAACCAAAGGTCGTATATCTGGCGACGATCAGCGGATGAAAGGTCGCCTCAATGACTCGAAAAGGTTGCACCTGATTGGTGCGAAGGCTCGAATATACGGGCGTTTCGTGAGGCGTGGCCGGCTTGGTGAGGGAGGGTGCAACCCAGGTGCAGCCGGTTTTGGCCCTACCTGGAAAGCATAGGCCGCCCTCGCTGAATGCCGAGGGCGGCGACGGATGGTGGTGCAGTCAGGCCTTGGCGGCTTGTGCAGCCTCGACCTGGGCGAGGAGGGTTTGGCGGGTGCTGTCGAGGATGCGGTCGGACAGTTCTTCGCTGGCCACGCTGCGGGCCAGCGTCAGCGCACCCACCAGGGTGGCGAGCATTGCCAGACTCTGTTCTGCGCTGCCGGTTTCCTTCTCCATGAGTTCCAGCAGGCCGGTCAGTACGCCATCGGTGATGGGGCTGGCATTGCCGCGCTGGCCCATTTCGGCCGACATGGTCGGCAGCGGGCAACCCTGCTCGGGGTGGGCGCGGTGCTGAGGCGAGAGGTAGCGCTCGAAGAAGGTTTTCAGCGGTTGTTCCTTGGAGAACGCCTTGGCCCATTGGGCATTGGCGTCATTCGCTGCTGCCTGGAGAGCCTCTTCCACCAGGGCATCCTTGGATTTGAAGTGCGCATAGAAGCCGCCATGGGTCAGACCGAGCGCCTTCATCAGCGGTTGCAGGCCGGTAGCGTCGATACCGTCGGCGCGGAAGCGACGAGACGCCTCGGCGACGATGCGTTTGTGGGTTTCTGCCTTGTGGTCTTCGGGGTAGCGCATGGCGGTCACCTCGTGGGGAAGATTGATATTGCGATTGTAATTCACATCCCCTGTCGCGCGAGCGGAAATTGGCCACGGCGCCGAACCGGGTGCCGTGGCTGAACGATCACATGCCATGGCTTCCTGGTCGACGTGGGAGATGGCGCAATAGCCGTACGACAAAGTGGCCAGGGGCGTGATCGATCAGCCGGAAACCTGGGCCTGTTCGGCTTTCACCGCGCTGATGAAGGCTTGCATGGCCGAGGACTTGATGCGGTGGCGGCGGGTGATCAGGCCAAAGGGCGGCAGGCGCGGTTCGAAGGCGATGGGCAGTACCGCCAGCAGATGGCGGCCGGGATAGTCCTCAACCACTGAACGCGGGGTGACACCGATCATGTCGGTCTGCTGCAAGAGGGAGAGCAGGGTCATGATGGAGGTGGTTTCGACAATGCTGCTGGGGATGTCCACGCGGGCGTTGTGGAAGGCCTGGTTGACGATGGCTCGCATCGGGCTGGGGTGTTGCTGGAGCACCCAGGTCATGCCTTGAAGCTCGGTCCAGGACAGGCTCTGTGCGTCGGCGATGGGATTTTGCGCGCCAGCGATCACGCACAGTTCCTCCTCTCCCAGGCTGTCGAACAACAGGTCGTCAGCACGCGCGCCGGTGGGGATGCGTCCCAGGACCACGTCCAACTGATCTTGCTGCAGGGCCTGGACCAGGACGTCGCTGGTGTCCACCTGGATGCTCATGGACAGGCGCGGGTGGCTCTTCTTCAGGGTTGCGATGGTACGGGTCAGCAGGCCCGAGGCCAGGGCCGGAATAGCGCCCACGGTCACTCGTCCCAGGTTGCCGGATTCCAGGGCGGCCAGTTCTTCGCGCATGCCCGACAGCTCGGCGAAGACCATCCGTGAGTAGTAGATCACCGTCTCGCCAAAGGCCGTGGCACGCATGCCGCGGGGCAGGCGCTCGAACAGTTCGACCCCGAGCAGGCCTTCGGCCTCGTGGAGCATCTTGGTCGCTGCTGGTTGGGTCATACCGATCTCGTCGGCGGCGCGGCGCAGCGAGCCAAACTCTTCCAGGGCCAGCATCAGGCGCATTTGCCGCAGGCGCAGACGGCTGTGGATGAGGGCAGCTTCGGGGATGCGCGACATGGGCAGTGCTCGGCAGTGAAAGAGGGGCAAGCCTGACAAGAAACGCCAGGCCTTGCCAAGGGGAGAAGGTTGTACCGAATCGATGGAGGGACCGTAGGAGCCAGCTTGCTGGCGAAAAGCGTTTCGCGAGCAAGCTGGCTCCTACGGAGCGGCTGGGACTACGGCATGGATCGCCGCACCTTGGCGCATTTCAGCCCGGCCAGGGCCTTTGCACCGCGTGCCAGCAAAGGCCAGAACAGCATCAGCAAGGCCGCCGTGGTCAGGCTGCCCACCAGCGGGTTGGACCAGAAGATGGAAAGCTCGCCGTTCGAGAACAGCATGGACTGGCGGAAGGCATCCTCGGCCTTGTCCCCCAGCACGGCCGCCAGGACCAGCGGCGCGATGGGGTAGCCGAGCTTCTTGAACAGATAGCCCAGAGCGCCGAAGCCGAGCATCAGGACCACATCGAACATCGAGTTGTGCACCGAGTAGGCGCCGATGGCACAGACCATGACGATGATGGAGGCGATGATCGAGAAGGGGATGCGCAGGATCGAGGCGAACAGCGGCACGGTGGCCAGCACCACGATCAGGCTGACGATGTTGCCCAGGTACATGCTGGCGATCAGGCCCCAGACGAAGTCGTGCTGCTCGACGAACAGCGTCGGTCCGGGATGCAGGCCCCAGATCATCAGGCCGCCCAGCATCACCGCAGCGGTGGCCGAACCAGGAATTCCCAAGGTCAGCATGGGCAGCAGGGCGCTGGTGCCGGCGGAATGGTCGGCGGTTTCCGGCGCGATCACACCTTCGATCTCGCCCTTGCCAAAGTTCTCGCGGTTCTTCGAGAAACGTCGGGCCAGGCTGTAGCTCATGAAGGAGGCCGCAGTTGGTCCACCGGGGGTAATGCCCATCCAGCAGCCCACCAGGGCACTGCGCAGCCAGGTCAACCAGTAGCGCGGCAGCTTGGCCCAGGTGCGGAAAATCACCATGGGCGTGATGCGTGCTCGCTCGCCACGGAAGACCAGGCCTTCCTCCACCGTGCAGAGGATTTCGCCGATACCGAACAGCCCGATCACCGCCACCTCGAAGCTGATGCCCGACAGCAGCCAGGGTTGGTCGAAGGTCAGGCGCAGATCACCGGACACGGTGTCCATGCCGACCGCGGCCATGGCGAAGCCGATCATCATTGCCACCAGCGTTTTCAGCGGCGGGTTCTTGCTCATGCCGATGAAGGTGCAGAACGCCAGCAGGTACACCGCGAAGAACTCCGGCGAGCTGAACGCCATGGCGAACTCGGCGATGCGTGTGGAGAGGAAGGTCAGCAGCAGCACGCCGACCAGCGCACCCAGCAGCGCCGAGGTGAAGGCGGCAGTCAATGCCTCGGCGGCCTTGCCCTGGCGGGCCATGGGGTAGCCGTCGAAGGTGGTTGCCACGGATGAGGGCTCGCCCGGGATGTTGAACAGGATCGAGGTGATCGAGCCGCCAAACAGCGCCCCCCAGTACATGCAGGAGAGCAGGATGATCGCTGACACCGGCTCCATGGTGAAGGTCAGTGGGAGCAGCAGGGCAACCCCGTTCGGTGCGCCGAGGCCGGGCAGGACGCCGACCAGAATGCCCAGCAGCACGCCCACCACCATCAGGCCGATATGGCCGGGGGTCAGGATCAGGTTCATGCCCTGCATCAGGGAGTCGAACTCGCTCATTTCAGCAGCCCTCCCAGCATGGCCAGAGGGCCTGCCTGCAGTGGCACCTTGAACCAGAGCGCGAAGACCAGGTAGCTGGCAAGCGCCGCGCCACAGGAAACCGCTGCGATGGTCAGGAAGCCATAGGGCTTCTCGCGTTGGCGGTCGCGCCACATGAACCAGGCGATGAAACCGGCTGAGGCCAGGTAAATGCCGGTGAAGGGCATGCAGGCGACGTAGAGGACGATAGGGAGGAACACCGCCAGCACTTGGCGGAACGCACCGCGGCTGACGAAGGCCTCGGCCAGGGAGCGCCAGCGCGCGATTGCCAGCATCAGGTTGGCCAGGCTGGCGGCGCTCAGTAGCAGGCCGATGTAGAAGGGGAAGTAGCCCGGCTCGGGGCCGGCATCACCCCAGCCGATGCCGCCGGCATGGCTGCCGTACATGACCACGGCGCCGACCAGGGCTGTAAAGAGCGCAAGACCGGCTTCCACCCAGCGGGTGCCGACGAGCGCGGACGAATCAAGGTTTCTGGACATGGTTTCACCCCACTGGCGGGCGCCGCACAGGACGGCGCCCGCGCTGGATCACTTGCGCAGCCAGCCGGCTTCCTGGAAGACCGGGGTCACCCGGGCAGTGTCCTTCTCGATGTAGGCGGCCAGTTCATCGCCGGCGAGGAAGGTCGGCACCAGCGCATTGCGCTCGACGTACGACTTGAACTCCGGGGTCTGGCTGACCTTGCGCAGCAGTTCGACATAGAAGGCGCGCTGCTCGGGGGTGACATCCCCTGCCATGAATACCGTGCGCGGGAAGCGATACTGGTCGACGCCCAGGCCCTGTTCCTTGCAGGTGGGCACATCGGCCCAGGATTTCTCACCGGCGACTTTCTCGGTGTAGGCCATGCGCGTCTGGCTGAACACGCAGAGCGGCTGCACCTGATCGCCGCGCCACTGGCTGAGGCTCTCGCTGGGATTGTTGACGTTGGATGTGATGTGCTTGCCGGCCAGTTGGGTGGCCGCTTCGCTACCGCTCTTGAAGGGGATGTAAGTGAGCCTGGTACCGGTGGTCTGGTTCAGCAGCAGGGTCAGGGTCTGGTCCACGTCCTTGGATTGGCTGCCGCCCATGCGCATGTTCGCCGGGTCCGTCTTGATCTGTTCGTAGTAACCCTTGGCGTCCTGCCAGGGCGCGTCTTTGTAGGTCCAGAGGATGAAGTCGTCCTCGGCCACCGCAGCCACCGGGGTCAGGTCGGTCCACTGGTAGCCCAGCTTGGCCACCAGCGGCAGCAGGTAAATGTTGTTGGTGCCGATCACCAGGCGCTCGGCCTCTCCCTTGGACAGCTTCATGTCGAGGAAGGCTTCGGCGCCGTTGCCGCCGCCCTTGTTCATTACCACGGTGTTCACGTCCAGCAGCTTGTGCTGGCTGATGATCGACTGGATCAGGCGACCCAACTGGTCGGTGCCGCCGCCGGGGCCGCCAGCGACCAGGATTTCTACGTTCTTCTCGGGCTGCCAGGTGGCAGCGAAGGCGGGGAGGGTGCTGGCGCAGACCAGGGCGCAGCCGGCGAGCAGGCGAGCGATATGACGAACGGGAACAGTTCGCATGGTGGACCTCTTCTTGTGTTTGTTATGGGTGGGGCCGAGTGTGTGAAGCGGGCGCTAGCGCGTCTACTCAATTAATCGCATACAGCGATAGCCAGGGGTTATCGCTAAGCGCGCCATCGCTCTAGGCTGGCATATCAGGCTTTCGAGAAGCCTTCACGCTTGCGAGTTCGAACTTGCGATATCCCCAGGGAATAGGTCTATGAGGACTTTTGATTAGACGGTTATTGATCCGGGTTGGGATAGTTCGTCCACACCCTCAGCGCCCAAGGACTGCAGGGATGCCTAACAAGAACGATAAGAACGAGGTCAGAGCCATGAGCGCAGTGCACCGACTGCCCCCTTTACCTGTCTCCACCGATCAAACGGTGGCAATGCGTCCGTCCCGTGTCCGCTGGCGCATCTTCGCGATCATCTTTGCCCTCACGGTGATCAACCTGATCGACCGCGTTTCCCTGTCCATCGCCATGCCCACCATCGGCAAGGAGTTCGACCTGTCGCCCAGCATGCAGGGGCTGATCCTCAGCAGCTTCTTCTGGGCCTATGCGCTGCTGCAGATTCCTGGCGGCTGGCTGATCGACCGCTACGGCCCGCGCCGGGTGATCGGCTGGTCCACCGGTCTCTGGGGGCTGTTCCAGACCCTCGCGGCCTTCGCCACCGGTGGCTTGTCGCTGCTGTTCGCCCGGGTCGCCCTGGGCGCCGCCGAAGCGCCGCTGTTCCCGTCCGGCGGCAAGCTCAACTCGCTCTGGCTGGCGCCCAGCGAGCGCAGCCGCGGCGCGGTACTGATGGATTGCGGTGGTCCGTTGGGCGTCGCCCTGGGAGGCTTGATCATCGCTTACCTGATTGCCGTGCTCGGGTCCTGGCGCATCGCTTTCTTCGTCGCCGGTATCGCCACCCTGGCCATGGCCTGGCTGGCCTGGCACTACCTGCGCGACGATCCGGCACAGCACCCGGACGTCAACGAGGCGGAGCTGGAGCGCATCAACGCCGGTCGCGTGACTTCCATCGCCGAGGCGGCACGGGCGCCGGTGAAGGGCCTGGGCATCGCCGCCCGCTCGCTGACCGGCATGCTGCTGGGGCGCGCCAGCTGGGCCATGGTGTTCTTCGGCCTGCTGACCTGGGGGCCCAGCTACCTGGCCCAGGCCCGGGGCTTCGACATCAAGGGCATCGGCGCTGCCACCTTCATCATCTTCCTCTGTGGCGCACTCGGCTCGCTGTGCGGCGGTTTCCTCTGCGACACCCTGATCCGCAAGGGCGTGCGCCGTGGCCTGGCGGCCAAGGGCCTGCTGGCGGTAGCCGGCCTGGTGGCACTGGTGGCCTTCCTGCTGCTGCCGACCCTGCACGATGCCTACGCCGCCGTGGCGCTGCTCTGCCTGACCGCCTTCTTCCTCATGTGGGGCAGCCTCTACTGGAGCTTCCCGGCGCTGCTCGCCGCCCCGGCGCGGGTCGGCCTGATCGGCGGGGTGATGAACCTGGCCGGCAGCCTCGGCGGCATCCTGGTGCCGATCCTGGTCGGGGTGATCCTCCAATACTTCGGCGGCTATGCCGGCGTGCTCAGCTTCTTCGCCGGCTGCTCGGCCCTGTTCGTCGCCGGCACCCTGCTCATCGGCCTGGACAACGACGAGGTGAAAGATGCCTGAGCAAAGGCTCTACGACGGCCCGATCATCGATGCCCACCACCACTTCTGGGACCCGCAACTGAACTTCCATCCCTGGTTGTCCGGCGGTGAGGCCATCCCGTTCCGCTATGGGGACTACAGCGCCATCCGGCGCCGCTACTTCCCGGAGGACTATCTCGCCGATGCCGGTGAGCACCAGGTGGTCGCCACCGTCTACGTGGAAACCGAGTGGGACCCGCGCGACCCCGTCGGCGAAACCCGCTTCATCCACGAGGTGGCGGCCCGCTACGGCGCGCCGAATGCGGTGGTTGCCCAGGCCTGGCTGGATGCCCCGGACGCCGCCCAGGTGCTCGCCGCCCAGGCCGCCTTCGAGCGGGTACGCAGCGTGCGCCACAAGCCGGGCGGCCCGGCGCGCCCCGAAGAGGTCGGCCAGTGCCGCTGCCTGATGAGTGACGAGGCCTGGCGCCGGGGTTATGCCGAACTGGGTCGACACGGCTTGCACTTCGACCTGCAGACCCCCTGGTGGAACCTGCCGGAGGCCGAGGCGCTGGCGCGGGACTTCCCCGCTACCCGGCTGATCCTCAACCACGCCGGCCTGCCGTCGGACCGCAGCGAGGCCGGGCTGGCCGGCTGGCATGCGGCCATGGCGCGCTTCGCCGAGCTGCCCAACGTCGCGGTGAAGATCTCCGGCATCGGCCTTGCCGGGCGCCCCTGGTGCGCCGAGGACAACGCCTGGATCGTCCGCGAGACCGTCGCCATGTTCGGACCGGAGCGGGCCATGTTCGCCAGCAATTTCCCCGTCGATGGCCTGTGCGGCTCGTTCGACACCATCTACAGCGGCTTCAAGCGCATCGTCGCCGACCTGCCGTATGCCGACCAGGAGCAGCTGTTCTGCGGCACCGCGCGGCGCATCTACCGTACCCAGCCCACGGCCTTCCGCCTGCCGCAGGGCATCACCGACATGAGGACTTCCGCATGAACCAACCCCGTCTTCCCCGCATCGCCATGGTCCTGGGCGACCCCGCCGGCATCGGCCCGGAACTGATCGCCCGGCTGCTGGCCGAGCCCGAGGTACGGCGGCAGGCCCATGTGCTGCTGATCGCCGACGAGGCAGAGATGCTCAAGGGCATGCAGATCGCCGGGTGCGAGTTCCCGTACCGGCCGGTCGCCTCCCTGGATGAGCTGGCATTCACGGATGAGGTGCCGCTGTTCTATCACTACCGTGGCGCGGCTAAAGGCCCGTTTCCGCGCAGCGAGGCCAGCGTGGTGGGGGGGCGCTACAGCCTGGACACCCTCGAAGTGGCCCTGCGCCTGACGGCCGACAAGACCACCGACGCCATCCTCTTCGGTCCCCTGAACAAGACCTCCCTGCACATGGCCGGCATGGCCCACAGCGACGAGCTGCACTGGTTCGCCGAGTACCTCGACTTCCAGGGGCCGTTCTGCGAGTTCAACGTGCTGGACAACCTCTGGACCTCGCGGGTGACCTCCCACGTGGCCCTGGCCGACGTGCCGGGGCTGATGAATCAGGACCGGGTGGTGGAAGCCATTCGCCTGATCGATACCGCACTCAAGCGCAGCGGGCTGGAAAAGCCGCGCATCGGTGTCTGCGGCCTCAACCCGCACAACGGCGACAACGGCAGCTTCGGCCGCGAGGAACTGGACATCATCGGCCCGGCGGTGGCCCGCGCGCAGGAGCAGGGCATCGACGCCCAGGGACCGTTCCCGGCCGACACCATCTTCCTCAAGGTGCAGGGCGATGCGCGGGCCTTCGACGCGGTGGTGACCATGTACCACGACCAGGGGCAGATCGCGATCAAGCTGATGGGCTTTTCCCGCGGGGTGACGGTGCAGGGCGGCCTGCCCATCCCCATCACCACCCCGGCCCATGGCACCGCCTTCGACATCGCCGGCCAGGGCAAGGCCAACGTCGGCGCCACCCGCCAGGCCTTCGAGATCGCCTGTCGCATGGGGCGCACCCGGGGCTGAGTCCCTAGCTAACCCTCAGGCCCTCCCTCGCTTTCACCGCGCCACCCAATGGGTGAGCGCGGTTTTTGTGCTGCATGCTCGACAGTGGATCGATAACCACCTCGGCGTCGCGTGGCTTAGACGTATTTCCTGTGGTTATCACCGAATGAATACAAGTGATTATTCGCCAAGCCACCCGCTGGCTAGAGTCGGCCTCAACGAACGCGCCTCGCGTCTCGTTGAAATACCTACAAGAAGCCCGCCTTGTTGCCTCGCAAGGCAATTACCGGCAACAGAAGGACCTCACAATGACAACTACGATTTCCCTGCCCGAGGCACTTGCCTCCGCCATCTCCAGAAGTCGCCTGCGGCTGCTGCCATTCCTCATCCTGATGTACGTGCTGGCCTTCATCGACCGGGCCAATGTGGGGTATGCGCGCACCTTCCTGCAGGCCGATACCGGTCTCAGTGACGCCGCATTCGCCTTCGGTGCGAGCATTTTCTTCATCGGTTATGCCTGCTTCGAAGTGCCCAGCAACCTGATGCTGCACCGCCTCGGCGCCCGCGTGTGGCTGTGCCGGATCATGGTCACCTGGGGCCTCGTCTCGGCTGCCATGATGTTTGCCGACAGCGCTACCGCCTTCTACGTACTGCGCTTCATGTTGGGCGTGGCGGAAGCCGGCTTTTTCCCCGGCATCATCCTGTACCTCACTTACTGGTTCCCGGCGCAGAGCCGCGGCCAGGCGTTGGGAATGTTCTACTTCGGCCTGCCGCTGGCGCTGGTGCTGGGTGGGCCGCTGTCGGGCTGGCTGCTGGAGTTCCACGGCATCTTCGGCATGACCAACTGGCAATGGCTGTTCGTGGTCGAGGGCCTGATGGCGTCGGTGGTGGGGATCGCCGCCTACTTCTACCTGGTGGACCGCCCGCGTGATGCCCGCTGGCTGAGTGCGGAGGAGAAGGCCGCGCTGGAGGACAAGCTGGCCGAGGAGGACGCGCAGAAGCGCGGCCACAGCCCCCATGGCTTCCTCAGCGCGCTGCGCAGTGGCCAGGTGCTGAAGTTCTGCCTGGTCTACTTCACCGTGCAGATGAGTGTGTACGGCGTGGTCTTCTACCTGCCCACCCGCATCGCGGGCTTCCTTGACGGCCATGTCGGCTTGAGCGTCGGTCTGCTGACCGCCATTCCCTGGGCCTGCGCCCTGGTGGTGACCCGTCTGGTCACCCGTCACGCCGACCGCACCGGGCAACACCGTAACCTTGCCGCCCTGATGTTGGCGATGGCGGCCGCAGGTATCGCCGCATCGGCGCTCAGCCCAAACCTGACCTTCGCGGTGATCGCCTTCTGTTTCGCCGCCTCCGGATTCGTTTCGGTTCAGCCGTTGTTCTGGACGATTCCCACCAGCTACCTGAGCGGTGCGGCGGCGGCCAGCGGCATTGCCCTGATCAACTCCCTGGGCAACCTCGGCGGCTTCGTCGCGCCGAATCTCAAGACCTTGATGGAAACCCTCTTCGGTGACCCCCGCGCGGGCATGTTCGCCCTCGCGGTAGTCGCCGTGATCGGCGCCCTGCTGATCCTCCGCCTGAACACCCGCAAAACCGCTGCCGAGCAGGCCCTGGAGCCTGCCCGCGCGAACTGACTGCAGCCATAGGAGCCATGCACATGAAGATCAAATCCGTCCGTACCCGCGTATTCGAGTGGAAAGGCAAGGTGGTGCCGCCCCAGGCGCACTTCTGCACCAATGCCACCGACATCCTCTACGAGCGTGGCGATGCCATGGGCTCGTTCCGCTTTCACGGCTGGCTGGTGGTGGAGGTGGAGACCGACACGGGCATCGTCGGCATTGGTAACTGCGCCCTGGCGCCACGCGTGGCCAAGGAGATCATCGACCTCTACCTGGCCCCCATTGCAATCGGCGAAGACCCCTTCGACTACGAATACATCTGGCAGAAGATGTACCGCCGCAGCCACGCTTGGGGCCGCAAGGGCATCGGCATGGCCGCCATCTCGGCGGTGGACCTGGCCATCTGGGACATCATGGGCAAAGCCGTGAACAAGCCGGTGTTCAAGCTGCTGGGCGGACGTACCAAGGAAAAGATCTGGACCTACGCGTCCAAGCTCTACGCCAACGACAACCTCGACCAGTTCCTGGAGGAGGCCCAGGGCTACCTGAACCAGGGCTTCACCGCGCTGAAGATGCGCTTCGGCTACGGTCCCAAGGACGGCCCGGCGGGCATGCGCAAGAACATCGAGCAGGTCCGCGCCTTGCGTGAACTGGCCGGCCCGGATGTAGACATCATGCTCGAGTGCTACATGGGCTGGACCCTGGAATACGCCCGCCGCATGTTGCCCAAACTGGCGGAGTTCGAGCCGCGCTGGCTGGAAGAACCGGTGATTGCCGACGACATCGAAGGCTACGTGGAGCTGAAGAAGATGGGCATCATGCCGATCTCCGGCGGTGAGCATGAGTTCACGTCCTACGGCTTCAAGGACCTGCTGGAACGCCGCGCTGTCGACGTGATCCAGTACGACACCAACCGCGTTGGCGGCATCACCGCCGCACGCAAGATCAACGCCATGGCCGAAGCCTGGTCGGTGCCGGTGATTCCCCACGCCGGGCAGATGCACAACTACCACCTGACCATGGCCAGCACCGCATCGCCCATGGCCGAGTTCTTCCCGGTGTTCGACGTCGAGGTCGGCAACGAGCTCTTCTACTACGTATTCAAGGGCGAGCCGCAGCCGGTCAACGGTTACATCCAGCTGGATGACAACCTGCCGGGCCTGGGCCTGGAAATCTCCGAGGAGTACCTCAAGGACTTCAACATCATCGAGTGATGGGCGTGGGCGCTGCCCTCGCGGCGGCGCCGTGCAAGGCCAACAGGAGGCCCAGACATGCGGTTGATTCAATTCGAGAACGGCGTCGGCGAACGCCAGGTTGGTGTGGTCGAGGGCAACCAGGTCCAGGTGCTGTGCAATACCCGTAGCACCCGCGAGTTGGCCCTGGCGGCCATTCGCGCAGGGCGTTCGCTGCGGGATGAGGTCCTCAAGCGCGGCTGTGAGCCGGGACCGGACTATTCACAGCTGCTGGAGGCTCACCGTGTCCTGCCGCCCCTGGACCATGAGGACCCAGCCCATTGCCTGGTCAGCGGCACCGGCCTGACCCATCTGGGCAGCGCGTCCACCCGCGACAAGATGCATCAGCAGGCCGGCCAGGCGGAGTCCGCCATGACCGATACCATGCGCATCTTCAAGTGGGGTGTGGAAGGCGGCAAGCCAGCAGCGGGGCAGGCGGGCGCTCAGCCGGAGTGGTTCTACAAGGGGGATGGCAGCATCGTCGTGCGGCCGGGCGCGGCGTTCCCGGTGCCGCCCTTTGCCGAGGATGCGGGCGAAGAGCCGGAACTGACCGGGCTCTATGTCATCGGTGACGATGGCCAGCCCTACCGGCTGGGCTTTGCCTTGGGCAACGAGTTTTCCGACCACGTCATGGAGCGGCGCAACTACCTCTACCTGGCGCATTCCAAACTGCGATTCTGCGCTTATGGTCCGGAGCTTCGAGTTGGTGAGCTGCCGCGCCACCTGGCGGGTACCAGCCGCATCCTGCGTGACGGCGAAGTGCTCTGGGAGCGGGAGTTCCTCTCCGGCGAGGACAACATGTGCCACAGCCTGGAGAACCTGGAATACCACCACTTCAAGTACGCCCAGTTCCTGCGTCCTGGCGATGTGCATATCCACTACTTCGGCACCGCCACCCTGTCGTTCGCCGACGGGATCCGGACGCGTCCCGGCGATACCTTCGAGATCAGCCTGGCGGAGTTTGGCGAGCCGCTGCGCAATGGCATCGGCGAAGCGTCGCAGCCGCTGCCGGCAGGCGCCGTGCAGGCCCTCTGAGCTGTACCTCGCGCCTCAGTCGCCCGTTCACGAGACGGGCGCTGCGCGGGTTTCCCTTCTTTCCAGGGCCGCTTGGCCCACATCCTCAACCCACGAGGTCAAGGAGTCATAGATGTCAGCGTTACTGGGTCTGAATTACATCGGCGGCACCCGCAGCGGCGCGGGCGAGGTGCTGCTGCACAGCCTCGACGCCACGACGGGCGAGGCGCTGCCCGGCGCCTTCCGCCAGGCTACCGCTGCCGAGGTGGACGCCGCCGCGCGCGCCGCCGAAGCGGCCTATCCGTCCTATCGGCAGCTGTCGGCCCTGCGCCGCGCGGAGTTCCTCGACGCCATCGCCGCTGAACTGGACGCGCTGGGCGAGGACTTCATCGCGACTGTCTGCCGCGAAACCGCGCTGCCGGCCGCACGCATCCAGGGTGAGCGTGGCCGTACCAGCGGCCAGCTGCGGTTGTTCGCCCAGGTGCTGCGCCGGGGCGATTTCCACGGTGCGCGCATCGACCGCGCACAGCCCCAGCGCCAGCCGCTGCCGCGCCCGGACCTGCGCCAGTGCCAGCTGGGCCTTGGCCCGGTGGCGGTGTTCGGTGCCAGCAACTTCCCATTGGCTTTCTCCACCGCCGGCGGCGATACCGCTGCGGCCCTGGCGGCTGGCTGCACGGTGGTGTTCAAGGCCCACAGCGGCCACATGGCCACCTCGGAATGGGTGGCGGACGCCATTCTCCGTGCGGCAGAGCAGACCGGCATGCCGCAAGGCGTGTTCAACATGGTCTACGGCGGTGGCGTTGGTGAGTGGCTGGTCAAGCACCCGGCGATCCAGGCGGTGGGCTTCACCGGTTCATTGAAGGGCGGCCGCGCCCTCTGCGACATGGCAGCGGCGCGACCGCAGCCGATCCCGGTGTTCGCCGAGATGAGCAGCATCAATCCGGTGATCCTGCTGCCCGAGGCCCTCGCGACCCGTGGCGAGCAGGTGGCGGGCGAGTTGGCCGCCTCAGTGGTGCTCGGCTGTGGCCAGTTTTGCACCAACCCGGGCTTGGTCATTGGCATGCGTTCACCAGCCTTCAGCGCCTTCATCGAGCAATTCGCCGCGCGCATGGCCGACCAGCCGACGCAGACCATGCTCAATGCCGGCACCCTGAAGAGCTATGTCGCCGGTCTCACCCGGTTGCACGCCCATCCGGGTATCCGCCACCTGGCCGGCCAGCCACAGCAAGGTAACCAGGCGCAACCGCAGCTGTTCCAGGCCGACGTCGGGCTGTTGCTGGAGGGGGATGAACTGTTGCAGGAGGAAGTCTTCGGCCCGACCACGGTGTTGGTGGAGGTGGCCGACCTGGCGCAACTGCGGCAAGCGCTGAACAGCCTGCATGGCCAGCTCACGGCGACCCTTATCGCCGAGCCGGGCGACCTGGCCAGCGCTACCACGCTGCTGCCACTGCTGGAACAGAAGGTCGGGCGATTGCTGCTCAACGGTTACCCGACCGGGGTGGAAGTCTGCGATGCGATGGTCCACGGTGGCCCCTATCCGGCGACTTCGGATGCTCGCGGCACGTCCGTCGGCAGCCTGGCCATCGCCCGATTCCAGCGTCCGGTGTGCTACCAGAACCTGCCGGACGCCCTGCTGCCAGCGGCGCTGCAGAACGCCAACCCACTGGGGATCCAGCGTCTGGTGGATGGGGTGAATACGCGGGAGGCGTTGGACTGAGCGGGAGGACATCCCGATTCGCCCGGGCAGTGCCGGGACTCTGTCCGGGTTGAGCTTGTGGCGCGGGGGCAGGCTGAAGCGTGAGCCTGATCGGCCAGAACGCCGATCAGGGTTCCGCGTAAAGGGTTGGAGCCCGAATCCCTTGCAGGAGCCCGGCGTAGATGTGACTGGACCGGATCAGCGTCAGCTACATGTCCTGGACCTGCTCGTCGGCAGGCCGATTGTTGAAGATCGACTACAGGCCATGCGCGGACCCGACCGTGCATATCTGCTCTAGCCTGCCCCTTGAGTCACGCCAGGTAAGCCGATATCTTGAGCCGCCTAATCATTAGTCTGCTACCTAGGCTCTGTGCGAAATGTGCCTGCACTCAACGACGTTTCGTGCACAACCTGGCCCTCCCTGGCAGACCTTCCGGACCTTTCCATGAGTGCCCAGAGCCACTTGCCGCAGCGCATCGACCAGCCCCTGAAAGGCATTGTGCTGGTCTGTCTGGCTACCTTTCTGTTTTCCAGCCACGACGCCATCTCCAAGTACCTGTCGGCCTTCTATCCCATCGTGATGGTGGTGTGGGTGCGCTACCTGGTGCACACCTTGCTGATGGCGGGGTATCTGCTGCCGCGCGAAGGTGGGCGTGTACTGCGGACCAAGCGGCCGCTGCTGCAGGTAGTGCGGGCCCTGTGTCTGATAGGCGTCAGCCTGTTGTTCACCACCGGGCTGCGCTACATCCCGCTGGCGGAGGCGACGTCGGTGATCTTCCTGGCACCGCTGCTGGTCACGGCGCTGTCGGTGCCCTTGCTGCGTGAGCGGGTGTCGCGTGGGCAGTGGGCGGCTGTACTGGTGGGGTTCGGAGGCGTGCTGTTGATTGTGCGGCCGGGCGGTGCGCTGTTCACCCCGGCCATCCTTCTGCCGCTGGCGGCGGCTGTTTGCTTCGCCTTCTATCAGCTGACCACGCGCATCCTCAGCCGCAGCGATAGCGCCGCGACCACCAACTTCATCACCGGCCTGACCAACACGCTGATTATGAGTGCTCTGGTGCCGTTCTTCTGGCATCTGCCCGACAGCCTCGGACACAGCCTGCTGATGCTGGCCCTGGGCGCCTGCGGCATGGGTGGGCACATGCTGCTGACCCAGGCCTTTCGCCATGCGTCGCCACCGTTGCTGGCGCCTTTCGGTTATGGCCAGATCGTTTTCGCCGGCCTGCTCGGGTTGTTGCTGTTCAACCACGCGCCGGACCAGGTTGGCCTGTTGGGCATCGCCATCATCGTCGGTAGTGGGCTGTTCATGGCTTATGCGCAGAAGCGTTGAGACGCTAGGGCTTTCCATCTCGAGCGCTAGTCCCCGTTCACGCTTGCCGGTGGGCTGAAGCCCACCCTACGCGCTTTCCACCTCGCGCGAATCCACATACTCCTTCAGCCACCTCAGCACCTGCACCGGCTCCCAACGGGACGGATCGAACAGGGCATAGGCCTGGCCCTGATAACCCACCACGTCCAATTGCCGGTGATAGCCGGCGCGCTGGAACAGGGCCTCGATCTCTGCCAGGCAGGTATTGAAATGCAGGCGCCCGAACGGCGTCTTGCCGTCAGTCACCAGGCCTTCCAGGCGCAGTTCTTCAACCGCTTCACGGATTTCTTCCGGGGCCATGCGGCTCACCGTGTACTTCAACTGGCGTACATCCAGCATCTTGGGCGTCCTCGGGCGGTTCAATGCAGCTGCCGGCCGGCGAGCAGGGGCTGCACCTGGCCACGGGGCGGGAAGGGCAGTGGCAGCTGGTAAGGCAAGGGAACGTTCGGTGGAACAGGTTGCTCGGGCATCGGCAAGCGGATAGGTGCTGATACAGGCATAGGACTTTTCCTGAATTACTGTATATTTATACAGATAGCAGTTGCCGCGGTCTGATGGCAACCAAACCAAAGGAAAAATCTGCTGTCAGTCATTTCCCCTTGACGCAGTACCGGGAATTAGAAGCCTGATGATTCGCTCTATCTTGCTGTTTTGCCTGCTGTTCTCCGCCGCCACCGAAGCCGCTGCACCCCGCACCTTCAATGAAGCCAAGAAGGTTGCCTGGAAGCTCTATGCCACTCACCCGGTGGAGTTTTATTGCGGCTGCCGTTACGAGGGTAACCGCGTGGACCTGAAGAGCTGCGGCTATGTGCCGAGGAAAGCGCCGCAACGGGCCAAGCGCATCGAGTGGGAGCACATAGTGCCGGCCTGGGTGATTGGCCATCAGCGCCAGTGCTGGCAGAAAGGCGGGCGCAAGAACTGCACGGAGAACGACCCGACCTATCAGCGCGCCGAGGCTGACCTGCATAACCTGGTGCCGAGCATCGGCGAGGTGAATGGCGACCGCAGCAACTACAGCTTCGCGTGGCTACCACAGAAGCCCAGTCAATACGGAGCCTGCCCCATGGTGGTGGACTTCAAGGCGCGCAAGGCGATGCCGCGTCAGCAGATCCGCGGGATGATCGCGCGGACCTATTTCTACATGAGCGACCGCTACGGCCTGCGTATTTCCAGCCAGGACCGCAAGCTCTACAACGCCTGGAACCGCCAGTACCCGGTGGAAGCCTGGGAGCGCAACCGCAACCAGCGCGTGGCTTGTGTGATGGGCTATGGCAACCCGTTCGTGGGGAAGGTGGATATGGGCGCCTGCAGGCGATAGGGCAGGGCCGGCGGCGCGTCGAAGCGCGCTTCGCCGCTGCAGGCTATGCGCTATCGACGGACCACCAGCTGGGTAGCAGCCGCTGCACGTCCGGTCGGGCGAAGCGGTCGTCGATCAGGTGGACCACGCCCCTGTCTTCGGTCGTACGGATGACCCGTCCGGCCGCCTGCACCACTTTCTGCAGACCGGGATAGAGATAGGCGTAGTCGTAACCGGCGCCGAACAGTGCGGCCATGCGCCGCTTCAGTTGCTCGTTCACGGGGTTCAGTTGCGGCAGCCCAAGGGTGGCGATGAAGGCGCCGATCAGTCGCTCGCCGGGGAGGTCGATCCCTTCACCGAAGGCGCCGCCGAGCACGGCGAAGCCAATGCCCTGGCCGCCGACTTCGAAGCGCTGCATGAAGGCGTGGCGCTCGGCCTCGTCCATCTGCCGGCCTTGTAGCCAGATGGGTACGTGCGGCTGTTGACGGGCGAACAGGCTGGCTACCTGGTTGAGGTAGTCATAGCTGCTGAAGAAGGCCAGGTAGTTGCCGGGGCGTTCTGCGAACTGCCGGGCCATCAGGTCGGCGATGGGGGCAATTGACGCGCTGCGGTGCTGGTAGCGCGTGGAAACGTCGGCAGTTACCCGCACCTGGAGTTGTTCGGCGCTGAAGGGGGAGTCCACTTCCAGCCAGGGTGTATTGGGGGCCAGGCCCAGCAGGTCGCAGTAGTAATGGCGCGGGTTTAGGGTGGCCGAGAACAGCACTGTGGAGCGGCTGGCCGCGAAGCGTGGGCCGAGGAACGGCGCCGGCACCAGGTTGCGCAGACACAGGCGGGACAGGCTGCTCGAGCCTTTTCCGGGGCGCTTGCTGAGGTCGAATAGCGAGTGACTGTCGAACTGCTCGGCCATGCGGCTGAATTGCATGGCCTCGAAATAGAAGTCCTGCAGGGCGGCGTCCATGGCCGTGGGATTGTCGGTGAGGTAATCGGTAATGGCTGTGACTACCGCCTGGAGCGCATTCAGCAGTTTTGCAGGGGGCGCATCGTAGGCGCGATAGTCCTCGACCTGTTCCTTGTTCAATTCGCTCCAGGTGCGGCCGACCCGCTCCAGGGATTTCTTCAGTACCGCAGGAGCGTGCTTGCGCAGGGCCTTGAGGCTCGCCTGGTCGAGTTCGGCCGAGTACATCTTGCGGGCTCGCTCCACCAGGTTGTGGGCTTCGTCCACCAGCACCGACACGCGCCACTGGTTGGCAGTGGCCAGGCCATGAAGCAGGGCACTCGAGTCGAAGTAGTAGTTGTAGTCGCCTACCACCACGTCGCTCCAGCGCGCCATTTCCTGGGCCAGGTAGTAGGGACAGACCTGGCGGGCGAGGGCGACGTCGCGAAGGGCGTTTCGGTCCAGCCAACGCCGTTGTGCTGCTGCTTCGCGTGCGGCTGGCAGGCGGTCGTAGAAACCTTGGGCGAGGGGGCAGGATTCGCCATGACAGGCGTTTTCCGGGTACTCGCAGGCCTTGTCTCGGGCGACCAGTTCCAGCACCCGCAGCGGGCCACTGTCGAGTTGCTGCAAGGCGTCCAGGGCCAGTTGGCGGCCTGGAGTCTTGGCGGCGAGGAAGAACACTTTGTCCAGGCCCTGGCGCGCAAAGGCCTTGAGCAAGGGGAACAGGGTGCCCAGGGTCTTGCCGATTCCGGTGGGGGCCTGGGCCATCAGGCAGCAGCCGGTGCTCACGGCCTTGTAGACGGCTTCGGCAAGTTGGCGCTGGCCATGGCGAAACCGGGTATGGGGAAAGGCGAGCGCTTCCAGCGCAGTATTGCGCGCCTGCCCATGGATCAGCTCCTGCTCGGCCCAGGCGATGAATCGCTGGCATTGCTCTTCGAAGAAGGCGCGTAGGTCCTCGGCCCGATAGTGTTCGGTAAGCAGGGTTTCCTTCTGGCTGCCGATGTCGAAGTAGACCAGCGCCAGTTCGATCTCCTGCAGTTCCTGCTGCTGACAGAGCAACCAGCCATAGACCTTGACCTGTGCCCAGTGCAGGTGGCGGTGGTTGGCCGGCATGCGCTGAAGGTCGCCGCGGTAGGTTTTTACTTCTTCCAGTCGGTTGAGATGCGGGTCGTACCCGTCGGCGCGACCACGCACCCGCAAAGGGCCGAACTCGCCATTGAGGCAGAGTTCGGCCTGGTAGTCCGCGCCTCGTCGGCTGGTGACCAGCGAGTGGCCGGCGATGCCTTCCAGGGCGGTGGGGGCCGGGGTGAAACGCAGGTCGAGGTCGCCACCCTTGGCGGTGAACTCGCAGAGCGCGCGCACGGCGACGCTATAGCTCATGGTCAGTCCTGCGCCCACTGCACGTAGCAGACTTCTACCGGGATCTCGTGTGTGGCGCAGAACTCCAGCCAGCGCAGTTGGTTGTCTTGGAGGCGGTCACCGGGGCCCTTCACTTCGATCAGGCGGTAGCGACGTTCTTCCGGCCAGAACTGGATCAGGTCCGGCAAACCGGCGCGGTTGGCCTTGATATCGGCCAGGATTCGCTGGAAGCAGGCTTTGAGCTGCGTTGCCGGCAGGCAGGTCAGCGCCTGGTCCAGCAGCGCTTCATCGAGGTTGCCCCAGTAAACGAAGGGCGACAGCAGCCCTTGCTTGGCGGCGTAGGTGCGACGAATGCTGGTTCGGTACTCGTCGCCATCCAGTTGCGCCAGGCAGGCGTCGAACAGCGTCGCGCGGCGCACATGGAAATCCGGGCTGAGCAGGTCCGCTGGGCCGTTGTGGAAGGGATGAAAGAAGGCGCCCGGCAAGGCGGCGAAGATGGCATCCCAGCAGAGCAGGCCGAACAGCGAGTTGAGCAGGGTGTTTTCCACGTAATGCACAGGGGCGTCGTCCTCGTGCAGATGCAGTTGCACCGCGTGCTCCACCGATAGCGGTTCTGGCGGCTGCGGCAGGACCAGGTCGATACGCCGCACTGGCGTGCTGGCGGCGGGAGGCACTTTGGGCAGACCGAGTTTGCGGCGCAGGCGAGGCAGAATGCGTGCCAGGTGCTGTTGCTCTTCCTCGCTGTCTGGTGCGGAGCTGGCTGTCTGGGCCAGATCGAACGCGTCGTCGTGGGCACCGAGACGCTCCAGAATACGGATGCGCCGCACGCGCGCTCCCGCGTAGTCGCTGAGGCCATACAGGCCAAGCGCCGCGTCCAGCAGTCCGCCGCGTTCGCAGTGCTGGCCGACCTGGAACAACAGCTTGCGCCGACGTGCGTCCAGCCACGGGTTGCCATGGGTTTCCAGGGGGAGTTCGGGCAGCAACTGATCCAGTGCTTCGCCCGCATCGAAGCGTTCGCGCCAGCGATGCAGCAGCAGGTAGAACTCGAGATCGGCACGGTCGCGAAAGCCTCGCGCAGAGGCATCGATCTCGATTTTTTCGTACTGGTAGATGCCGAGGTCGGCGAGCACGAACTCCGACCAGTCCTGATAAAGATTGCCGAAGAACATCAGTCGAAGACGGTCGCATATCTCCATCAGGCCGACGGCGTAGATGCAATCGTCGCTGGTCGGGTACCAGTCGGAGAACGGACGAGGTTCGGGGTTCTCGACGAGCAGGGCCGCCAGGCGCTCGGTTTTCCGCCCGGGTGAGCGGCCGAAACAGGCGTCCACCTCGGCCAGGGTGAGCAGGCCGAAGAGCTGCGCGAGGTCCAGTTCCGGCGTTGCATCAACCCAGCCAAGGGCAATCAGGGGCGCCGCCGCTTCCTGTGTATTGCCGATCTCGGCGTAGTTCAGCTTGCTGGCGCGGAACAGATTGCCCTTGCGCATCACCATGCGTACCAGCAGCGCCCTGGAGGCGCGGGGCAGGGCGCGGAAGTCGTCGATGAAGTCCCGCTCTTCGGTATCCAACAGGTCGCTGTAGCGCTCGCTGATCCAGTCGATCAGCGTGTGGAAGTTGTGCAGGTAGTAAAACGGATCTTCGAGGGCGGCGGGCATGGAGAGGGAACTGGGTTGGGCTTGTACTGTGGATTTATACAGATATCAGGCGCGGCTGGTGTGCGGCAAATGGATTTCGATCAGTGGGGCTCAGTCGGCTCCGGCCAGCACCCGACTTCGCAGCCAGGCGAGCGCGGGGTCGCCGGTGCCACGTTGACGCCACGCCGATTCCGCGGGCGCCGTAAACGTCGAGAAGCCATTTAATTTGTCGCGTCTGAAACTAAAAAACCTATAGCCAAAGCCTTATGCCACGCGGGCCGCGCACTTTCAGTGCAGGCAGCTTTTTCCTAGCCAGCGACTACAAAAATCATAATTTCGCGAATCCCTCGCTCTGAACAGAATGCGGCCAACCCCCAACAGATAGCCGCAACAGCAGAACAACAATGATCAGAATCAGAGGAGGCAAGCTATGACCGACCTGAACCAACCTGCGTTTCAGAAGTGCGCGGACAGGCCAGTTGAGAACATTGAAATCGATACGCTTGTCGTTGGCGCCGGTCAGGCCGGCGTGGCCATGAGTGAGCACCTGAGCAAGCTTGGGGTGCCGCACCTTGTCCTGGAGCGCAATCGCATCGCCGAAGCCTGGCGCACGGGGCGCTGGGATTCGCTGGTTGCCAATGGCCCGGCCTGGCACGATCGCTTCCCGGGACTGGAGTTCGACCTCGATCCCGATGCCTTCGCCCCGAAAGAACAGGTTGCGGATTACTTCGAAGCCTATGCCAAGCAGTTCGATGCCCCCATCCGCACCGGCGTGGAAGTGAAGTCGGTAGTACGCAATACCGACCGTCCGGGTTTCACCATTGAAACGTCCGAGGGCGTGATCCAGGCAAACCGTGTGGTGGCCGCTACCGGACCTTTCCAGCGCCCGATCATCCCGCCGATCGCACCCACCAATGCGAAGGTCACGCAGATCCACTCCGCCCAGTACCGCAATCCGCAGCAACTGCCAGAGGGCGGCGTGCTGGTGGTGGGGGCCGGATCGTCGGGCGTGCAGATTGCTGATGAGCTGCAGCGCGCCGGCAAGCAGGTCTATCTGTCAGTTGGCCCGCATGATCGTCCGCCGCGTGCCTACCGCAACCGCGATTTCTGCTGGTGGCTCGGCGTGCTTGGCCTGTGGGATGCGGAAGCCGCGCAGCCGGGCAAAGAACACGTGACCATTGCTGTAAGCGGTGCCCGTGGCGGCCATACGGTCGACTTCCGTGGCCTGGCCCATCAGGGCGTGACGCTCGTTGGTCTGACCAAGTCGTTCGATGGCGACCTGGTGGCATTCCAACAGGACCTGGCGGACAACATCGCCCGCGGTGACGAGAACTATCTGTCCTTGCTGGATGCCGCAGATGCCTATATCGCGCGCAATGGTCTCGATCTCCCGGAGGAGCCCGAAGCCCGCGTTACCTACCCGGATCCGGAATGCGTGAGCAACCCGATTCTCGAGCTGGACCTCGCCAAGGCCGGCGTCACTTCGATCATCTGGGCGACCGGTTATGCAGTTGATTACAGCTGGTTGAAGGTCAACGCCTTCGACGCCAAGGGCAAGCCGCAGCATCAGCGCGGTGTTTCTAGCGAGCCGGGTATCTATTTCGTCGGCCTGCCGTGGCTGTCGCGTCGTGGCTCCACATTCATCTGGGGCGTTTGGCACGATGCGAAGCACATTGCTGACCATATCGCCACGCAGCGCAAATACCTCGCTTACCGCGACCCCTCGCAGCGCCAGGCAGAAGACTGATCGATAGAAAAGTCCTGATGGCACGCGCCCTGATTCGCAGGTTCAAACAGTCAGATTAATGGAAGTAAATCGATGCCTACTCATACCCGCATCCGCATGTTCAACACCAAAGATACGTATCCGAACCAGTCGCTGGACAATGACCTCTGCCAGGCCGTGCGCGCCGGCAATACCGTCTATGTCCGCGGACAGGTCGGGACCGATTTCGAAGGTCGCCTGGTAGGGCTCGGCGACCCGCGTGCTCAGACCGAGCAGGCGATGAAGAACGTCAAGCAACTGCTGGAGGAGGCGGGCAGCGACCTGTCTCATATCGTCAAGACCACCACCTATCTGATCGACCCGCGTTACCGCGAGCCGGTCTATCAGGAGGTGGGCAAATGGCTGAAGGGCGTGTTCCCCATTTCCACCGGCCTGGTGGTGTCGGCCCTGGGCCAACCCCAGTGGCTGATGGAGATCGACGTGATCGCGGTGATTCCGGATGACTGGCAGCCGGCGAAGGCATAAGGAGCAAGGCTATGACGTTCTCCATCATTGGGCGCTGCTCTGAGACGGGCCAGCTCGGAATTGCCATCAGCTCATCGAGCATCGCCGTTGGCGCCCGTTGTCCGTGGGTTCGTGCCGGCGTGGGAGCGGTGGCGACGCAGAACGTCACGCTGCCGGCCCTGGGGCCGCAGATTCTCGATCTGCTGGATGGTCAGCTGGAGCCGGCGGCGGCCCTGGATCGCGCGCTGAGCAGCAATGGCTGGAGCCAGTACCGGCAGGTGACGGTGATCGATAGCCAGGGCCGCGTCGCGCTGTTCAGCGGCAGCGAAGCCTTGGGCGTGCACAACGCCGAGGCAGGCGAGCAATGCGCTGCAGCGGGTAACCTGCTGTCCGGTCGTCATGTCATAGAAGCCATGGTGCAGGCCTTTGAGTCTGCACCGGGGATGCTGGCCGACCGGCTACTGGCGGCGATGCATGCCGCGATGTCGGCGGGCGGTGAGGCTGGGCCTGTTCATTCGGCGGCGCTCAAGGTGGTGGGGGATCTCACTTGGCCGATCGTCGACCTGCGAGTGGACTGGGCTGATGAGGACCCCATCGGGCAGTTGGACGGGCTATGGCAGGCCTATCGGCCGCAGATGCAGGACTACCTGACTCGGGCGCTGGACCCTACCGCCGCACCCAGCTACGGGGTGCCGGGTGATGAGTGAGTCGGGCAGTCGCGCATTGCTGGAGCGGCTGGTCGGATTTGCGACCGTCAGTCGGGATTCCAATCTGGAGCTCATCGCCTTCATCAGGGATTACCTGGCGGAGTTGGGGGTGGAGAGCGAGCTCTTCTACAACGCGGAGCGGACCAAGGCCAATCTGTTTGCCACCATCGGTCCCCGGGATCGGAGTGGCGTCGTGCTTTCCGGGCATACCGACGTGGTGCCGGTGGACGGGCAGGCCTGGACGGTCGACCCATTCCGCCTGACCGACAGGGAAGGGCGGCTGTATGGGCGCGGCACGGCGGATATGAAGGGGTTTATCGCCTCCGTGTTGGCGGCGGTGCCCGGCTTTCTTGAGCGGCCGCTGCAGATGCCGGTGCATCTGGCTTTCTCTTATGACGAGGAAGTCGGTTGCCTGGGTGTGCGGCCGATGCTCGCTGAGCTGGAGAGCAGACCGCACAAGCCGTGGCTTTGTCTGATTGGCGAACCTACTGAACTGAAGCCTGTGCTCGGGCACAAGGGCAAGCTGGCGATGCGCTGCCAGGTGCAGGGTGCCGCCTGTCATTCGGCTTATGCGCCTCAAGGTGTCAACGCCATCGAATACGCAGCAAGGTTGATCGGCAAACTTGGAGAGATCGGTGCCGAACTGGCGCGACCGGAGCGCCATGATGAGCGTTTCGACCCCCCGTTCTCTACCGTGCAGACTGGCACCATCAAGGGCGGGCGGGCGCTGAACATCGTGCCGGCGGAGTGCGAGTTCGATTTCGAAGTGCGGGCGCTGCCGAATTTCGATGCAAGGCAAGTAGCCGACGAGCTGCAGTCTTTCGCTGAAACGGAGCTGGTGCCGAAAATGCGCGTCGTTCAACCTGACACTGGCATTCGCCTCCAGCCGTTGAGTGCTTATCCAGGGCTGGCGACATCGCCTGATAGTGAAGCAGCACAGTTGTTGGCATTAATCAGTGGTTCGGCGGAATTCGGAACCGTTGCCTTCGGTACCGAAGGCGGGCTGTACGATCAAAGCGGTATTCCCACTGTGGTCTGCGGCCCCGGCAGCATGGATCAGGGCCACAAGCCGGACGAATTCATCAGCCTCGAACAGTTGGCTGCCTGTGACGCCATGCTGCACCGTCTGGCGCTTTATCTACAGGGCGCGGGCGCTCTGCTGTAGACTGCCGCACCCTTACGAAATGCCTGAGGGCCTGGAATTGACGGGCGTCAGCCCCGTTGCTACCATTCCAGCCCTTATATCGGCTCGATTCCTCCGTTTTGAGGTCGAAAAAGCCGGTGTCAACCCCTAGGATTTGCGTCACTACCAGCTTCGGTTGGAAAGGGCGCCACTGGGGCAGCGCGGGATACCAGCTTCGATCCCCGCTGCCTCTATTGATGACTTGACCGCATTGGCTGGAGTGCGGAATAGGGCCTTTCCTGGCCTTTGACTACAGGTATGAACATGAGCGAAAGCTTTGCAGAACTTTTTGAAGAAAGCCTGAAATCCCTCGACATGCAGCCGGGTGCAATCATCACCGGCATCGTGGTCGACATCGATGGTGACTGGGTCACCGTCCATGCTGGCCTGAAATCCGAGGGCGTCATCCCGGTCGAGCAGTTCTACAACGAACAAGGCGAGCTGACCATCAAGGTGGGTGACGAGGTCCACGTTGCGCTTGACGCTGTGGAAGATGGCTTCGGTGAAACCAAGCTGTCCCGCGAGAAAGCCAAGCGTGCCGAGTCCTGGCTGGTTCTGGAAGCAGCCTTCAACGCCGAGGAAGTGGTCAAAGGCGTTATCAACGGCAAGGTCAAAGGCGGTTTCACCGTCGACGTCAGCGGCATCCGCGCGTTCCTGCCGGGCTCCCTGGTGGATGTGCGCCCTGTGCGCGACACCGCCCACCTGGAAGGCAAAGAGCTCGAATTCAAGGTCATCAAGCTCGACCAGAAGCGCAACAACGTTGTCGTTTCCCGTCGCAGCGTCCTGGAAGCCGAGAACAGCGCCGAGCGCGAAGCTCTGCTGGAATCCCTGCAGGAAGGCCAGCAAGTCAAAGGTATCGTCAAGAACCTCACCGATTACGGTGCGTTCGTTGACCTGGGCGGCGTAGATGGTCTGCTGCACATCACCGACATGGCCTGGAAGCGCATCAAGCATCCGTCCGAGATCGTCAACGTTGGTGACGAGATCGACGTCAAGGTCCTGAAGTTCGATCGCGAGCGCAATCGCGTTTCCCTGGGTCTGAAGCAGCTGGGCGAAGACCCATGGGTCGCCATCAAGGCGCGCTACCCGGAAGGTACTCGCGTTACTGCTCGCGTTACCAATCTCACCGACTACGGCTGCTTCGCCGAGCTGGAAGAGGGTGTGGAAGGCCTGGTGCACGTTTCCGAAATGGACTGGACCAACAAAAACATCCACCCGTCGAAAGTCGTTCAGGTTGGCGACGAAGTGGAAGTTCAGGTTCTGGACATCGACGAAGAGCGTCGTCGTATCTCCCTGGGCATCAAGCAGTGCAAGTCCAACCCGTGGGAAGACTTCTCCAGCCGCTTCAACAAGGGCGATAAGATCTCCGGCACCATCAAGTCGATCACCGATTTCGGTATCTTCATCGGCTTGGAAGGCGGCATCGACGGTCTGGTTCACCTGTCCGACATCTCCTGGAACGAAGTTGGCGAAGAAGCCGTTCGCCGCTTCAAGAAGGGCGACGAGCTGGAAACCGTCATCCTCTCCGTTGATCCGGAGCGCGAGCGCATCTCCCTGGGCATCAAGCAACTGGAAGACGATCCGTTCTCCAGCTACGCCTCCATGCACGAGAAAGGCAGCATCGTTCGCGGTACCGTGAAAGAAGTTGACGCCAAGGGCGCTGTTATCAGCCTCGGTGGCGAGATCGAAGGCGTTCTGAAAGCTTCCGAAATCAGCCGTGACCGCGTTGAAGACGCGCGCAACGTGCTGAAGGAAGGCGAAGAAGTTGAAGCCAAGATCATCAGCATCGACCGTAAGAGCCGCGTAATCAGCCTCTCCATCAAGTCCAAGGACGTTGATGACGAGAAGGACGCCATGAAGGAACTGCGCAAGCAGGAAGTCGAGTCTACCGGCCCGACCACCATTGGTGACCTGATTCGTGCTCAGATGGAGAACCAGGGCTAATCACCCTCTCCATTAGCAAAAAGGGCGGCCTAGGCCGCCCTTTTTGTTATCTGCGTTTTCCCTTCTGGCGTTTGGGCTGTTCAAAGCTCCGTCGGCGTGCTAAAAACTCAGTGAGCTGATCTAGCCGCTTGAATTAGAAGGGAAAACCATGACCAAGTCGGAGTTGATCGAACGAATTGTCACCCATCAGGGCCAGCTGTCGTCCAAGGATGTCGAGCTTGCTATCAAGACCATGCTGGAGCAGATGTCCCAGGCCTTGGCGACAGGGGATCGGATAGAGATTCGTGGCTTCGGCAGCTTTTCCCTTCACTTCCGCGCGCCGCGAGTTGGGCGAAACCCCAAGACCGGCGAGTCTGTGCGTCTGGATGGCAAGTTCGTGCCGCATTTCAAGCCGGGCAAGGAATTGCGCGATCGAGTCAATGAAGAGGGTTAAAAGGGAGTCTTGAGGTCCCTGTGTGATAGAACGAGCCTTTCCTTAAGGAGGGCTGCGTTGCTCCTTCTATCCATACTGCTCTTTACAGTCGTGGGGCATGAGCGAATCGTTCTTAATTGTTCTCGAATAGCCTTGATAGCAGTGCTGTGGCGCAGAGCGCTTTCTTGTGGTGGCTAATGTTGCTTATCACCTGCTCTGCTCAATGGTTTCAGGTAAGGCGGCCCGTGCGGCTTCGATTTAAAGTCTCGAGTTGCGTTCTTAGGCGTCTGGGGTGGCCATTAGTAGAAGTTACCGGAAAGTTACGCTGCACCTTCTGATGTCGGGGAGTTTAGTTGATACCCTGAAGCTTTAATTTTTATTGATTGGTCTGTGCTGCGGGATGTGGTGAGATCAGTTCTGTTTATCTCGAGTGGCATCGTTGGAGAGGTAAATGGATTTATGAAAAGTATCTAACGTATGAAGATTTTGATCGTTTCTCAGTATTTTTGGCCGGAGAACTTCCTGATAAATGATTTCTCGAGGAAGTTGGTTGAGAATGGGCACGAAGTAGTTGTTGCAACAGGTAAGCCAAATTACCCAGACGGTGAGATTTTTAGTGGCTATGAAAGGTCAGGTGTTCAGGTCGAAAGCTACTTGGATAAAATCGAGGTGGTTCGGGTGCCTCTGCGTCCGCGCGGAAAAGGCGGCGCATTAAATCTCGCTCTGAATTATCTTTCTTTTGTTGCTTCGGGTGTCTGGTATCTGCCGCGATTGCTTAGAGGGAGAGACTTTGACTTTATCCTGGTATTTGCAGTTTCGCCAATAACGCAAGCAATCCCGGCAATTCTATTGAAGTGGATAAAAGGAGCACATTTGGCGGTCTGGGTTCAGGATCTTTGGCCTGAAAGCCTCTCCGCTACGGGGTTTGTCAAGAAAGGCGTTGCACTGAAGCTTGTTGGGAAGGTAGTTCGTATCATCTACTCCTGCTGCAATACTGTTCTGATTCAATCGCGTGCTTTTTTTGAGCCCGTAAAAGCATATACCTCTGCTTCAAAAATAATCTATTTCCCAAACTCCATTGATCCAGAGTCCATTACTGGAGCGGGTGGAGCGATTCCGCTAGAGCTCTCCAGGGAGCTTGAGGGATGCTTCGGGGTTGTTTTTGCCGGGAACGTTGGAAGTGCTCAGGCAATAGAAACGATCGTTGATGCAGCTGCTCTTTTGCAAGACTGTAAAGACATAAAAATATTTGTGGTCGGCAGTGGTAGTATGTCCGGTTGGCTCAAGGCCCAGAAGGAATTGCTGGGCCTGAGCAATCTTGTGATACCAGGACGGTTTGCAATGGAGTCCATGCCTCATATCTTCAAGGTTTCCTCCGCATTGCTGGTTTCTCTGAAAGACCAGAAGATATTCTCCTCGACCATTCCAAGTAAGGTACAGGCCTATTTAGCCGCCGGAAGACCGATAGTTGCCTCGCTTGATGGTGAAGGGGCGCGGGTAGTGGCAGAGTCTGGCGCGGGAGTTGTATGTCCTCCCGAGGATGCGCACTCGTTAGCTGGCTGCATTAGGATTCTCTACAATATGACTCCAGAGGACCGAGAGTCTATGGGGGTTTCAGGTCGTAGGTATTTCGAGGAGAACTTCGATATGAATAGTCAAGTTGAAAGGCTGATCGAGATACTGGCCTCTCGCGCAGGTTGACTTAGTATATAAAATACTTTATTTAATTTATTTTATAATGATTTTATATTCAGGGATGGTTCTAGTGGTTAAGATTAATAAGAACTTGATTCTTAGCAAGGTAATAGTGCATTGCGCAGGGAATAGGCGTGGCTAGATTGGATTCACTAGTTGTAAAGTTGCTCAAGGGAGGTATGTGGGCATTCGTTTTTCGCCTGCTGGCGTCCTTGTCTGGATTCATTACTAGCGTACTATTGACAAGGATTCTAGATCCCGCAGAAGTTGGGGCGTACTTCCTGATTCTAAGTGCGGTTTCAGTTGCTTCCGCTCTCTCCTTGTTTGGTCTAAATTTTTCTCTGGTCAGATTGATTTCTGAGTTTCTGGGTAGGGGGGAGCAAGATCAGGCCAAGAGAGTCATTGGGGAAGGGCTCTGTATTTCATTGTTTTTTTCGTTCTTTGTTGCTGTCCTGGCTTTTTTTATATATAGAGAGGGTTTTTGGGGGGTGGGTGGGGCGGCTTCCTCATCTGGCTATCTACCGGTGCTAGTTGGTGGGTGGATATTTTCTGCTGCGATTTTGATGGTGCTCTCCGAAATTTTCAGAGGTCTCCAGGACCTTTTTAAGGCATCTGTGTTCAGTGGGTTTCTGGCAAGCTTTTTATCGGTTACTGGCCTTGCGGCCTATTTGGTATGTATCGGTCGTGGTGGTCTTTCAGAGGTTGTCGGGGTAGTAGTTCTTTCCACTGTGGTCTCGTGTTCAGTCGCATTCTTGGGGGTGGCACGTAACTTCAGAGGGGGCTGGATTACCGTCGGCTATGGGTGGAAGAAGTTGCTTTTCATTTCCGCCCCGCTCTGGGTCACCAACTTAATGTTGATTGTCTTGATGCAGGTAGATGTTTGGATATTGGTATATAAAACTGATAGCGCTACAGTCGGATTGTATGGGGCTGCTTCCAGAATGATTCAGTTTTTAACTTTTCCTATGCTGGTCATTAACTCAGCGTTAATGCCTGTTATAAGTGAGCTTTTTGCCAAGGGTGAGCATGCTAGGCTTGAGAAAATTTTGCGGGGTGCGGCTATGCTTGGGTTTGTTCCCGCAGTCCTGGTTTTCATGTGTTTTCTATTTTTTGGTGAAGTGTTGCTTGGGTATATTTATGGGGAAGAATATTCCCGCGCTCACGTCGTTCTGGTTTTCTTGGCGGCTGGACAGTTGGTTAGTATGGTGTGTGGAGCCGCTGGATACACGTTGATGATGACTGGGAGACAAAAGGCAATGATGTGGATTACCGTAAGTGCGGGTCTAGTCTCGGTAATCTTGAGTCTGGCTCTTGTTTCCCGGTATGGCGCACTTGGGGTTGCTGCGGCTACTTCGGCAGGGCTGTCTCTGCAGTGTATCGTAATGTGGTCATGGGTCTATCGTGCCAACGGAATATGGACTCATCCATCTTTTGATCTTCTGCTGCATCCGTATGCTTATCTGAAGAGCTTGAAATGAATTTTGAAAGTAATAAATTTGAGTTTTCTGATTTGAGTGATCCGTTAGTATCGCTGGTTGTACCTGCCTATAATGCTGAGCTTTATCTGGCGGAGACTATTGAAAGTATTCTTGCTCAGAGCTATGAAAATATTGAACTGATCGTGATTAATGATGGTTCGACAGATGGTACTCAAAGCATTATGTCTGCCTATGCGGACCGTTGTAAGGTGGTCAGCCACGAGAATTGTGGCCAGGCAGCAACCCTGAATGTTGGTTGGCAGATAAGCAGCGGAGTGATACTGGGTTATTTGAGCGCTGATGATAAGCTTGAACCAACGGCTGTTGAATGCCTGGTTTCTGCTCTAAAACGGAGCAAAAGCGCTTTGCTAGTCTATCCGGACTACCGTTTGATCGATGAGCAGTCACGACACATTCGAGACGTTATTGCGCCTGAATTTGATCATCGTGACGTGGTGTTGCAAGGAGCGTGTCCGGTTGGGCCAGGCGCATTGTTCAGGCGGGAACTCTTGTCGTGTGCTGGTGGTTGGGACGTCTCGTTGAGGCAAATACCTGATTACGATTTCCTGTTGCGCGTGGGATTGTTTGGTGAGGTAGTAAAAGTCTCAGGTGTCTTGGCATGTTTTAGGGTCCATGGGGGGTCTCAGACATTTGCTCCTTCGGATGAGCGGAAGACCGATGAGTATCGATACGTACTGAAAAAATTCTTTGACCGATCTGATATTCCTGATTATTTGCGCGCGGCGCGTCCTGAGGCAGAGGCCAATGCCAGTGTGTTGATGGCTCGACTTCATTTGCGAGCTGGTAGATATCTTGCTGCGTTGCGTTGCTTGAAAAATTCAATCGAACTCAGTGCGTCATCCGTTTTTAGTGTTCAAACTCTTCGACTTTTATTGAATGGGCTATTTGGTCGTTATCGCCACTGGCTTATGATGAAAATAAAATAATGAATGATGTTGGCTGTCCAAGGAGCTCTCAGATGGGACAGATTTTGATGCCTGGATTTAGTGGTAATCCCCTTCTTGGGTTGATTTTGCGTTGCGCTCTGTTTCTTCTAGCTGGTGTTCTGTGTTATTTGGTGAGTTGGTCGTTCATCCAGCACTCGGGTGATGTGGCTGTATTGGCGATTTTTCATTCTTCTTTCTTTTTCCTTCTTGTCGTTTCCTTGCTAAGACCGCGTTTTGATACATATTTCTTTTTAACGCTATTCTTGGTCTTGGGGTTCTGGGTAAAGTGGCTTTCACATCGGTTTTTCGACTATCCATTTGTTGAGCCAGTAGGCCAGTTTTCCGGAGATCCCGGGCAGGTGGATCTGGCTCTTAAGGTTGCTTCGGTTGCGGCGTTAGGGGTTGCTTCGTGCAGGCTGTTGATCTTTTTTGTCGGGCGATTCAAATTCGTTAATTTTTCAGTGAATGATTGCTCTGGCTATCCCCGCGTGTACTCAAGATTTCTGCCATACGTGTGGGGCGCGATTATATTTTTTGCACTGCTGATCTACTTGGCTAACTATAATTTTGCCTTCTTTCAGGTCGGGGTGAATGCGAAGCTGAAGCTGCAGTTTGGGTTAGGGGCATTGCTAGCGTGGTTGGTGTATTGCGGCGCGCCGATGGCTTTTATTCTTGCCTTGGATTGGGAGATTGCTCGTCGATCAGATAGGTATTGGCCGGTCATTTTTGGGGTCTGTTTGTTCGCTCTTGTCATGTCCGTATCTATGGCTAGTCGCGCTATGTTGCCATTCCTGTATTTGGCTGTTGGGGTGAGTTTGTATTTTCACAAGCCTGCCTATCTTTCTCGGATGGTGTCTTCTTGGCGTTGGCTTTTACCTATTGTCATGATCTCGTTTTTTGTCTCGACTATGTTTCTTGTCTCCGCCTTTAGGGTTAACACGTATCGAGTTGAGGAGGTTCCGCAGCCACCCCAAGAGTATCAGGCCCCCCAAGAGTATCAGGCCCCCCAAGAGTATCAAGGAGGGGGAGTGCTGCAGCCTCCACCGACTGTTGATTCGCAAGCGCTGTATAAAGGTATGTTTTTTCAGGTCATGCAGTTGGCTGTGGACCGCTGGATCGGAATGGAAGGCGTTTTAGCTGTTGCGTCAAGTGACAAACGAGATTCCTCGCTTCTGTTTTCAGGAGTAATAGAGGATCCGGGGAAAGGTGTTGACGCCATTTATCAGCGCTTGGCAGGTTCGTTTTATAAGCATCAGGATGATGTGACTTTTTTGACTTTGCCTGGTGTTGTTGCAGTGCTTTTTTATAGTGGCTCGCTTCTTGTGGTATTTCTCGGGATGATGATTTTGACCGCCATCCTGATCGCCATCGAGAAGCTATCATTATTAATGACGAGAAGTAGGCTTCTGACGTCCTGGGTTGCGATTCTGATGGCTAACTCTATTTGTCAGATGAATTTTCCGTATCTGTGGGGTGTGTTCGTTTTGGAGTGTTGCGTGGCGTTAATTGCAGTCGGAATTTTTCGAATGATTTTCTCTCGAGAGTTCTCTCATGCCTGATACTTTTTCGTCTGCCGGTCAGAAAGTAATCTGCGTTACGGGGGCGTCAGGGTTCATAGGTTCTTTCCTCGTATCCGCATTCGCTAGTAGCGACGATGTGGTGGTGAGAACGCTGCGGCGAAAGGCTTCTGCTTACCAATTACAGGCAGGTGTTGCTTTTTCTGGAGACCTGCATGACCCCGAAACGCTTGTCCCCTTCCTGGACGGGGCCGATGTCGTCATCCACTTGGCGCAGCCCTCATCGGGCTCAGATGCTAACAAGGTCAATCTAGACATCATCGGGTTTGCAAGAGCATGTCGCCTCGCCAAGGTCAAGCGACTTATCTATATCAGCACCGCTACCGTGGTCGGAAAGACGTCTGAAGTTCGTGTCGACGAAGAAACCCCCTGCCACCCAGCTAACGAGTATGAGCGGCAGAAATATTATTCGGAGCTGGCACTGCGATCGGAGCTTGGTAATGAGGTCGACTTAGGGATTTTGAGACCTACGGCCGTATTCGGTCCGCACGGAAAAAATCTTCGCAAGTTGGCGTCGACGATTCTTGGCTCTTCGCAGTGGCGCCGTGGATTTTTTCGCTTCCTGCACGGTCAGCGTCGAATGCACTTGGTGAGTGTTGATAACGTGGTTGCCTCGATTATGTTCCTTGCCCGTTGTGATCGCCCGTTGGCAGGTAATGTTTTCATCATTAGTGACGATGACAATGTGAATAATCAGTACCAGGCGGTCGACGATATTCTAGGAAAAGTTGCATGCAAGAAGTTTTCGGTGAATGGGAAATCAATTCCTGTATGGCTTTTGCGTGTGCTTCTGGTTGTCGCTGGGCGCTCACAGTCAAACCCTGAATTGAGGTACGACTGTAGCAAGATCGCATCGTGGGGTTTTCTCCGTTCAGCAAATTTTGAACGCTCGCTTGAGTCGTTCATGTGTTGGTACATGGAAAGTAAGGGTGGCGAGAAGTGAAGGTTCTGCATGTTTGTGATGCTATTGATCCTTCTGTTGGAGGGGGGGTAGCAGAAAGAACGTTTCAACTCGCCAAGGCGCTTGTTAGGGCTAACGTGTCCTGCATGGTTCTTGCTACGGATGCGGGTGTTAGCAAAACTCGAATTGATGAGTTGAGAGGGGTGGAACTGGTTCTGGTTGGCAGTCTATTCCGCCGCTTTTATGTGCCACGTATTTCCCTTTCGAAGATGCAGGATTTAGTTTCTCGAGTTGACGTTGTTCATATTACGGGTCATTGGAGTCTGCTAGGGACAGTGGTGGCGAGAGTTTCCCGTAAACTTGGTAAGCCTTATGTTTATTGTCCAGCCGGGTCCTTGAGGATATTTGGGAGATCTGCTTTCCTGAAAAAAATATTCAATCAAGTGATTGGTTACGAAACGGTTGCCAAGGCTGCACGATGTCTTGCTGTTACAGCTTTGGAGCGTGAGCACTTCCATGAGTATGGGATTGACGACTCACGAATTGTTCTTGTCCCCAACGGTGTCAACCCTGTGGAGGCTAAAGAGGCTGATGCTTCTCGCTTCCTTGAGCGCCATGGATTCGATAGAGACGCCATGGTGCTTTTGTTTCTCGGCCGGTTAAGCCCGATCAAGGGTCCTGATATTCTGTTGGAAGCATTTTCCAGGATAGCGAATAGATTCCCGGAGGCACATTTGGTCTTTGCAGGGAGCGACGATGAACTTGGTTGTGGGCTCAAGGCGGAGGTCAAGGGAGGTGCTCTAGCTCAGCGTATCCATTTTGTTGGTTTCTTGAGCGGTCTGGACAAGCAGGATGCGTTGAGCGCTGCTGACTTGCTTATCGTGCCGTCCAGGCAGGAGGCCATGTCGCTGGTTGCACTGGAGGCCGGATTGGTTGGCACGCCGGTATTGCTTACCGACCAATGCGGCTTCAACGAGGTTCAGGAGATTGGTGGTGGTCATGTATCGAGCGTTGATGCTGACTCGTTGGCGAGGTCCTTGGCAGAGTTAATAGCAGACAGGAATGAGCTTCAAAAGATGGGGCAGCGCCTGCGGAACCTGGTTCTTGAGAGATATACTTGGGACGGTCTTACGAAAGATTGCTTAGATCTTTACGATGAGATTGTTGTGGCGCACAAGTAAGCGTTAATTGTCGCTTGATTTGTATTTTTAATTTGTACTGCTAGGCGGAGGCTGGGCATGCGAGTTTTGGTGTTGGGCGTAACTGGAATGCTTGGTGGTGCCGTGTTCAGGGTTTTCAGTCAGGATCCGGAATATGATGTCTGGGGTACGTTACGAAGTTCAAGAGACAAAAACCACTTTTCGGTTGCATCTCATGACCACTTGATTGCAGGAATCGACGTACTGGACCAGGATGCACTAGCCAAGGTTCTCCAAAAGGTTAGGCCTCAAGTGGTGATCAATTGTGTTGGCTTGATTAAGCAGTTGGCTGACTCGAAAGACCCGTTAAGCGCTTTGCCTATCAATTCTATGCTGCCGCATCGCCTGGCAAACTTATGCAGCCTGATTGAGGCTCGCCTTTTTCATGTTAGTACTGACTGTGTTTTTTCCGGTCAGAAAGGCGGTTATACTGAAGATGATTTGTCGGACGCGCAGGATCTCTACGGTAGGTCGAAGTATATAGGGGAGTTGCATAATTATTCAAATGCTATCACCCTTAGAACTTCAATTATTGGGCATGAATTGTCTTCAAATTATGCATTGATTGACTGGTTCCTGTCTCAAAGTGGTGTTGTTAAAGGTTTCTCCAAGGCGATATTTTCTGGACTTCCGACTGTAGAGCTAGCGCGAGTGATGAAAGAGTTCGTAGTTCCCAGTGAGGGGCTGTGCGGACTATTCCACGTCGCAGCGCAACCTATTTCGAAGTTCGATCTTTTGCAGTTGGTTGCTCAGCAATATGGCAAGGATATTGAGATAAAGCCAGATGATTCGCTGGTCATAGATCGCTCTCTTGATGGTGAGCGCTTCAGACAAGCTACTGGGTATGTGGCGCCAGATTGGTCGCGCCTTATTTCCATGATGCATGCAGCCCGCTAACGCGTTCGAAAGGTTGAGTTATATGTTTGATAATAAAGTACTAATGATAACCGGTGGTACAGGATCATTTGGTCACACGGTCCTCAAGCGTTTTCTCGATACTGCAGTGAGAGAGATTCGTATCTTCAGTCGAGATGAAAAGAAGCAGGAGGATATGCGGATTGCTTTGGCTAATGACAAGGTAAAATTTTACATAGGCGACGTACGGGATTACGACAGCGTTGCTCAGGCGATGGTTGGTGTGGATTATGTTTTTCATGCCGCTGCGCTAAAGCAAGTACCCTCCTGCGAGTTCTATCCCATGGAGGCGGTGCGGACCAACGTGATGGGAACGGAGAATGTTCTGAACGCCGCTATAGCCAAGGGGGTTCAGAGAGTAGTCGTGCTAAGTACTGACAAGGCGGTTTATCCAATCAATGCCATGGGTATTTCCAAGGCCATGGCGGAGAAATTGATGGTAGCCAAGTCGCGAATGATTCCTGCTGCCGGGCCTGTGATATGTGCAACTCGCTACGGCAATGTGATGGCATCGCGCGGCTCTGTGATTCCGCTTTTCGTTGATCAGTTGAAAGCGGGTGAGTCCCTCACACTGACCGACCCCAATATGACTCGGTTTCTCATGTCTCTCGAAGATTCGGTGGATCTGGTTCTTCATGCATTTGAACATGGAATGCAGGGGGATATATTTGTACAAAAGGCTCCCGCATCCACCGTTGGTGATCTGGCGCAGGCGCTTAAGGAACTATTCTCCAAGGATAGTTCGCTCAAGGTGATCGGCACTCGTCATGGCGAGAAACTTTACGAGTCCCTGGTTTCCCGAGAGGAAATGGCAAAAGCTGAGGATATGGGGCGGTACTATCGCATTCCAGCGGACAACCGTGATCTGAACTATAAGAAGTACTTCGTCGAAGGTGAAGAAAAAATCGCCGAGCTTGATGATTACACTTCGCACAACACTGATAGGTTGGATGTTCAAGGTGTCAAGGATGTGCTCCTCAAGCTCGACTATATCCGGGAGGCTATGAATGCTTAAGGTCATGACGTTGGTCGGGACCCGCCCGGAGCTTATCAAGATGAGCCGTGTGATTGCTGAGTTGGACAGCCAGCTCAAGCACGTATTGGTTCACTCGGGACAGAATTACGATTACGAGTTGAACCAGGTTTTCTTTGAAGATTTGGGGATACGCAAACCCGATCACTTCCTTGGTGCAGCTGGGGAGACAGCAGCCAAGACTATTGCTGAGGTAATCGCCAAGGCAGACGAGGTGCTGGAACTGGAGAGGCCGGATGCGTTGCTGCTCTACGGCGACACCAATACCTGCCTCGCGGTGATTGCTGCGAAACGCCGAAAGATTCCCGTATTTCACATGGAAGCTGGGAATCGATGCTTCGATCAGCGGGTTCCTGAAGAACTTAACCGTAAGGTGCTGGATCACCTCAGCGACATCAATATGGTGCTTACAGAGCATGCTCGCCGCTACCTGATTGCAGAGGGAATTCGTCCTGAGACTATCATCAAGACGGGCTCGCATATGGCGGAGGTGCTCGAGTACTACATGCCAAAGATCATGCAGTCGGATGTACTACAGCGGATCGGCCTAGAGCAGGACAAGTTCTTTGTCGTAAGCGCGCATCGGGAGGAAAACGTTGATACCGCGGAGAATCTGCGAGATCTCCTGGGTACCCTGCGGGCTCTTGCCGATGAGTACGGATTTCCCTTGATCGTCTCGACCCATCCGCGTACGCGTAAGCGGTTGGAAGCTTTGGGCGAGTCTTTGGATCATCCGCTCATAAGGTTCGTCAAGCCGTTTGGCTTGCTGGATTACATCAAGCTCCAGATGTCCGCTTTCTGTGTGCTCTCTGACAGTGGAACCATTACTGAGGAGGCTTCCCTACTAAATCTCCCCGCGATCACGATTCGCAATGCTCATGAGCGGCCCGAGGGGATGGATGAGGGGACTCTCATCATGAGTGGATTAAAGCGAGAAGCGGTACTGCAGTCCGTAAGAGTTATTACTAGTCAGCACTGCCGCGACCAGCGGGTAATTCCTGTTGTTGATGACTATCACGGTGGTCCTGTTTCCAAGCAGGTGGTCAGGGTTGTTCTCAGCTACACCGATTACATCAATCGCACCGTGTGGCGGAAATCCTGAAGCTGAATAATGCGAATTCTATTGACCGGTGCCAGCGGTTTTGTCGGGCGTGCAGTCCTGGGGCGGTTATTGGCTGATGGCCGCTACCAACTACGCAGCTCCTATCGCTCGATTCCAAAAGATGTTCCACAGGATGTTGAGGTTTGCGTGGTCCCTGAAATCGGGGGGGATACCGATTGGAGTGGGGTCGTGCGCGGCGTGACGGCGATTGTTCATTGCGCTGCTCGGGTGCATGTGATGAATGAGAGCGAGACGGACCCGCTTTCGGCCTTCCGACGGGTCAACGTCCAGGGGACGCTTCAGCTTGCAAGGCAGGCGGCGAACTCTGGCGTTCGGCGTTTCATTTTCATCAGTTCGATCAAGGTCAACGGCGAGGCCACTCTGCCGAATGCACCGTTTGCGGCTACAGACAGACCCGCTCCAATCGACCCATATGGCGTATCCAAGATGGAGGCCGAGCAGCAATTACGTGAGCTGTCTTCGGCAACCGGCATGGAGGTGGTGATTATCCGCCCGACGCTGGTTTATGGCCCTGGGGTCAAGGCCAACTTCCTGAGCATGATGCGCTGGCTCGACAAGGGGGTTCCTTTGCCTCTCGGCTCGATCGACAATCGACGTAGCTTGGTAGCGCTCGATAACTTGGTCTCTCTCATCCTGACCTGCGTTGACCATCCGGCTGCAGCTAACGAGACCTTTCTCGTGAGTGATGGCGAAGACTTGTCGACGAGCGAATTGCTGCGCCGCATGGCACTTGCCTTGGACAAACCTGCGCGCTTGCTTCCAGTTCCTGTCTGGCTGCTTGAAGCGACCGCAGCGTTGCTCGGCAAGCGTGCCCTCTCGAAACGGTTGTGCGGATCTCTCCAGGTGGATATCGGCAAGACCCGTAGCCTATTGAATTGGAACCCACCTCTTGGTGTTGACGAGGCATTGAGCAAGGTTGCCAAGCACTACATGGAAACCCAAGCGAAATGATCATCTGGTGGTTTTTTCCGGTCCTGGTTCTCAGCTCTTTTGCCTTGACCGGTGGAGTGCGTCGCTATGCGTTAGCACGACAACTCTTGGATGTGCCTAACGCACGTAGCTCACATTCCATTCCCACTCCTAGGGGCGGCGGCGGGGCAATCGTGGTCAGTTTCCTGGTTGCGTTGCCGTTGCTTTTCCTGGGTGGCGTGTTGAGCTCATCGGTGATGTGGGCTCTATTTGGTGCAGGTGCTTGGATCGCCGCTGTCGGGTTTTTGGATGATCATGGGCATATCGCCGCACGCTGGCGGTTATTGGCCCATTTCATTGGGGCTGGATGGGTGCTCTGGTTGGTTGGTGGCTTACCCGAACTTAGTCTTTTCGGGGCAAGTCTTGATCTTGGTGCATTCGGTTATGTGTTCGGCAGCCTCTATCTGGTCTGGCTCTTGAATCTTTACAACTTCATGGATGGGATTGATGGAATCGCCAGCGTCGAGGCTGTTTGTGTTTGCCTGGGCGGTGCGCTGCTTTACTACTTGCTCGGGGAGCAGCAGGTCATGGTGGTTCCGTTGTTTCTGGCAGCGGCAGTGAGTGGATTTCTGTTCTGGAACTTCCCGCCCGCCAAGATCTTCATGGGAGATGCCGGTAGCGGTTTTCTTGGCATCATTCTTGGGACCCTTTCCTTGCACGCGGCCTGGATCAACCCTTTGTTGCTCTGGTGCTGGTTGATATTGCTGGGAGTGTTCATTGTCGACGCCACCTGGACGTTGTTGCGCCGCCTTCTCAGGGGTGACAAGGTCTATGAAGCCCACCGTAGTCATGCTTATCAGTACGCCTCCAGATCGTTTGGACGGCATCTGCCGGTGACGTTGGCTATAGGGGCGATCAATTTGTTCTGGCTGCTGCCCTGGGCTTGCGTCGTTGCTTTGGGCAAGGTTGATGGTTTCTCGGCGCTGGTATTTTCCTACCTGCCGCTCGTCGGGCTGGCCATCCGCTTCAATGCAGGTAAGAAAGAAGTCGGGGCTTAAGGCTCACCAGAAGGGTGTGCTATTACTTCGTGGCCCAAGCGCTTGCCTTTTGGCGAGGGATAGATTGCTAGGATCAATGCAAAACGCCGCGTTTTTCGCAGCTTTTGTAAAGCTTGCTCCCTTGGTCGGACCAAGATGGGATAAGGAACCCTGAAGATGTTGCGCGAATGGTTGTTGCGGTTACCTCGCCGCTATAAGCGTCTGTTGCAGGTTAGCGTCGACGTACTCCTAGTATGGGGGGCACTGTGGTTTGCTTTTGTCGTGCGACTGGGAACCGACGAACTTGTGCACCCGTTAGGTGGACACGCCTGGTTGTTCGCCTTGGCACCTGTACTCGCAATACCGCTCTTCATACGGTTCGGGATGTATCGGGCCGTGATGCGGTATTTCGGCAACGATGCGCTTATCGCGATCGCAAAGGCTGTCAGCCTATCGGCTCTGCTTCTGGCGCTGGCGATTTACTGGTATCGGGACGCCCCCGAGTTGATTCCCCGATCGCTGGTTTTCAACTACTGGTGGTTGAGCCTGGTGTTGGTGGGTGGCTTGCGCTTGTTCATGCGCCAGTATTTTTTGGGGGATTGGTTCTCTGCTGCGCGACAAGTTCCTTTCGTTAATTCGGTGGATGGTCTTCCTAAAGTCGCGATTTATGGTGCAGGTGCTGCCGGCAACCAACTGGTGGCTGCCCTGCGCATGGGACGAGCAATGCGTCCTGTTGCATTTATCGACGATGACGACAGTATCGCGACCAGGGTGATCGCCGGTTTACAGGTCTACAAGCCAAAACACGTCCAGCAGATGATTGAGCAGACGGGGGCTGAGGAGGTTCTGCTTGCGATTCCCTCTACATCTCGTGCCCGGCGGCGAGAGATTCTGGCCACTCTAGAGGCTTTCCCTCTACATGTACGCAGTATCCCCGGTTTCATGGATCTTGCGAGCGGGCGGGTTAAGGTCGATGACATTCAGGAAGTAGATATTGCCGATCTGTTGGGGCGTGATTCTGTACCTCCGCGTAAAGAGCTGTTCGAGCGTTGCATCCGTGGAAAAGTCGTCATGGTCACTGGAGCGGGCGGCTCAATTGGCTCGGAACTCTGCCGGCAGATTTTGGGTTGCGGTCCAAGGGCGCTGCTTCTGTTCGAGCATAGCGAGTTCAATCTCTACAACATCCAGATTGAGCTTGAACAGCGTGTTCTTCGCGAGTCACTGAGCGTTAGCTTGATACCTATTCTGGGGTCAGTGCGCAATCTGGATCGGCTTTCGGACATCATGCGAACCTGGAGAGTCGACACTGTCTATCATGCTGCTGCCTACAAGCATGTGCCCATGGTTGAGCACAACGTGGCTGAGGGCGTGCTCAACAACGTGATGGGTACCTTGTATACCGCCCAGGCTGCGGTTCAAGGTGGTGTCGAGAATTTCGTGCTGATTTCCACGGACAAGGCGGTACGGCCGACCAACGTGATGGGTAGCACCAAGCGTTTGTCCGAGATGACCCTGCAGGCGCTGAGTCGAGAAACCGCACCAGTGCTATTTGGCGACAGCGACGCGGTTCATCGGGTCAACAAGACCCGTTTCACCATGGTCCGTTTTGGCAACGTCCTGGGTTCTTCCGGCTCGGTTATTCCTCTGTTCCGCGAGCAAATCAAGCGCGGTGGTCCGGTAACCGTAACCCATCCCAACATCACGCGTTACTTCATGACGATTCCGGAAGCAGCGCAGTTGGTGATCCAGGCTGGTTCGATGGGGCAGGGGGGGGATGTCTTTGTGCTGGACATGGGGCAGCCGGTGAAAATCGCCGAGCTTGCCGAGAAGATGATTCACCTGTCTGGTCTGACGGTCCGCTCCGATAAGAATTCCACGGGTGATATCGCCATCGAGTTCAGTGGTCTTAGGCCGGGTGAGAAACTCTATGAAGAGCTCCTCATCGGCGACAACGTCAGCCCCACTGAGCACCCGATGATCATGCGCGCCAATGAAGAGCATCTCCCTTGGGATGCGTTCAAACGTGTGTTGTCCGAGCTGTTCGCGGCCGTCGAGAGCGATGATTACGTCCGCGTGCGTCAGCTCCTACGCGAAACAGTCAATGGTTACACCCCAGAAGAGGAAATTGTTGACTGGATCCATCAACAACGACGAATTGAGCCCAATAGCTCGAGGCATTAGTTTGTGTGGGGCGGTTTAGGAAGTACCGCGTCCCCTTACTGATGACAAGGAGTGTTCACGATGTTTCGTGTTCGATTCGCCTCGCTGTTTTTTGTGATCTGTTCGCTTTTCTTCGGCTATACCCAGTCTGCGGTTGCCGCGAAGGTGGAGGCTACAGCTGCTGTGGCAGGCGCTGCACAGCAGTCTGGCAAGCTCAATATCAATTCCGCCGATGCGGCGGCCTTCCAGGATCAAATGATCGGCATCGGTGAGGCAAAGGCCAATGCCATAGTCCAGTATCGAGAGGAGAACGGTCCGTTCTCTTCAATAGACGATCTGCTGGAGGTCAAGGGCATTGGCGTGAAGACGCTTGATAGGAATCGTGACAAGCTGAGTGTGGAGTAGTAGCGCAGAGTGTCAGAAAGCCGGCCTAACGAGCCGGCTTTTTTAGTGCTGGATAACCCGGAGTGCAGACCTTGGTTCGAATTCGGCCCATAAAGAAAAAGCCCTCGGCATGTGCCGAGGGCTTTTCAATTTGGCTCCGCGACCTGGACTCGAACCAGGGACCCAATGATTAACAGTCATTTGCTCTACCGACTGAGCTATCGCGGATCGGATGCGTCGTATCTTACTGATTAGAAAGGAGAAGTCAAGCATCTGCTTGAGCTTCTCCGATTTCTTTTCAGAGAACTTGGGTGATGGCGCGTGTGATGCTTTCCAGGTTGCTGTTGTTCAGCGCGGCAACGCAGATACGGCCGGTGCTGACGGCGTAGATACCGAACTCGTTCTTCAGGCGTTCAACCTGCTCGGCGGTCAGGCCGGAGTAGGAGAACATGCCGCGCTGGCGGGCAACGAAGCTGAAGTCGCGCTTGGCGCCTTGGTTGGTCAGTTGCTCAACCATGGCCAGGCGCATGCTGTGGATGCGGGTGCGCATTTCGCCCAGTTCCGCTTCCCACATGGCGCGGAGTTCGGGGCTGTTGAGTACCGAGGCAACCACGGTGGCGCCATGAGTCGGCGGGTTGGAGTAGTTGGTGCGGATCACGCGCTTGACCTGGGACAGCACGCGGCCGGCTTCTTCCTTCGAGTTGGTCACTACGGAGAGGGCGCCGACGCGCTCGCCATAGAGCGAGAAAGACTTGGAGAAGGAGCTGGACACGAAGAACTGCAGACCCGACTCGGCGAACAGGCGCACTGCGAATGCATCCTGGTCGATGCCTTCGCCGAAGCCCTGGTAGGCGATATCGAGGAAGGGCACGTGCTCGCGTTCGCGCAGGACTTCCAGGACGGCTTTCCAGTCATCCAGGCCAAGGTCGACGCCGGTGGGATTGTGGCAGCAGGCGTGCAGGACCACGATGGAGCGGGCAGGCAGAGCCTTGAGATCTTCCAGTAGGCCGGCACGATTCACGCCGTTGGTGGCGGCATCGTAGTAACGGTAGTTCTGCACCGGGAAGCCGGCCGACTCGAACAGCGCGCGGTGGTTTTCCCAGCTCGGGTCGCTGATGGCGACGACGGCATTGGGTAGCAGGCGCTTGAGGAAGTCGGCACCAGTCTTCAGGGCGCCGGTGCCCCCCACGGCCTGGGTAGTGACTACACGGCCTTGAGCCAGCAGTTCGGAATCAGCACCGAACAGCAGTTTCTGCACAGCCTGATCGTAGGCGGCGATACCCTCGATCGGCAGGTAACCACGCGGAGCGTGGGCTTCGATGCGGGCCTTTTCCGCTTCAGCTACAGCACGCAGGAGCGGGATGCGGCCTTCCTCGTTGTAGTAGACGCCCACGCCCAGGTTGATCTTGTTGGCACGGGTATCGGCGTTGAACGCTTCGTTGAGACCTAGAATAGGGTCGCGCGGAGCCATTTCGACGGCAGAAAACAGACTCATGATGCGGCAGCTCGGAGGAGGAAGGTGAGGAGGAAATGCAACCCCGAACGATGTGCGCTAGGGGTTGCGCAATCGGGCCGGTATTATAGCGGCCCAGACAGTTTGCGGCGACATCGCGCGCAAGCTTTCCGCCAGGTATGACGCCCGTTCTGCGCACGTGTCACATCCAAATTCGAGGTCAGCATGTCGGAGTTCCAGCTTGTCACCCGCTTCCAGCCCGCCGGCGACCAGCCGGAGGCCATTCGCCAGATGGTGGAAGGGCTGGAAGCCGGCCTGTCGCACCAGACACTGTTGGGGGTAACCGGGTCGGGGAAGACGTTCAGTATTGCCAACGTCATTTCCCAGGTTCAGCGCCCGACACTGGTGCTGGCGCCAAACAAGACTCTGGCGGCACAGCTTTACGGTGAGTTCCGGGCTTTTTTTCCGAACAATTCGGTCGAGTACTTCGTTTCCTATTACGACTACTACCAGCCGGAAGCCTACGTTCCGTCGTCGGACACCTATATCGAGAAGGACGCCTCGATCAACGACCATATTGAGCAGATGCGCCTGTCGGCGACCAAGGCCCTGCTGGAGCGGCCGGATGCCATCATCGTTGCCACGGTGTCCTCCATCTACGGTCTGGGTGATCCGGCGTCCTACCTGAGGATGGTCCTCCACATCGACCGCGGCGACCGTATCGATCAGCGCACCCTGTTGCGTCGCCTGGCGGAGCTGCAGTACACGCGCAATGACATGGACTTCGCCCGTGCCACCTTCCGGGTTCGCGGCGATGTCATCGACATCTTCCCGGCGGAATCCGATCTTGAAGCCATCCGGGTCGAGCTCTTCGACGATGAAGTGGAGAGCCTGGCGGCCTTCGATCCGCTGACCGGCGAGGTTATCCGCAAGTTGCCGCGCTTCACCTTCTACCCGAAGAGCCACTACGTGACGCCTCGCGAAGTGCTGCTGGAGGCGGTGGACAAGATCAAGGAAGAGCTGAAAGAACGTCTGGAACAGCTGCGTTCTGCCAACAAACTGGTGGAAGCGCAGCGCCTTGAGCAGCGCACTCGCTTCGATCTGGAGATGATCCTTGAGCTGGGCTACTGCAATGGTATCGAGAACTATTCCCGTTATCTCTCCGGCCGTGCTCCCGGTGAGCCGCCGCCCACGCTGTACGATTACCTGCCAGCCAATGCCCTGCTGGTGATTGACGAATCTCACGTCACGGTGCCCCAGGTCGGCGCCATGTTCAAAGGCGACCGTTCGCGCAAGGAAACCCTGGTGGAGTACGGATTCCGCTTGCCGTCCGCGCTGGACAACCGTCCGCTGCGTTTCGACGAGTGGGAGGCCATCAGCCCTCAAGCCATCTTCGTCTCGGCGACCCCGGGGCCCTATGAAGGTGAGCATGCGGGGCGGGTAGTCGAGCAGGTGGTACGACCCACGGGCTTGGTCGACCCGGAGGTCGAAGTGCGGCCAGCCAGGACGCAGGTGGACGATCTGCTCTCGGAGATCCGCAAGCGGGTTGCAGTGGAGGAGCGGGTGCTGGTCACCACGCTGACCAAGCGCATGGCGGAGGACCTGACCGACTACCTGGCCGACCACGATGTGAAAGTGCGCTACCTGCACTCGGACATCGATACCGTGGAGCGTGTGGAAATCATCCGGGATCTGCGTACTGGTGCTTTCGATGTGTTGGTGGGGATCAACCTGCTGCGTGAAGGCCTGGACATGCCGGAGGTGGCGCTGGTGGCCATTCTGGATGCGGACAAGGAGGGCTTCCTGCGTTCCGAGCGCTCACTGATTCAGACCATTGGTCGCGCGGCACGGAACCTCAACGGCAGGGCGATTCTTTACGCCGATAATGTCACCGGTTCCATGCAGCGTGCGCTGGACGAGACTGACCGGCGCCGGAGTAAGCAGGTGGCTTTCAACGAAGCCCACGGCATCGTGCCGAAGGGTGTGAAGAAGGACATCCAGGACATCCTCGAAGGTGCCACAGTGCCGGGTTCGCGCAGCAACAAGCGCAAGGCCATGGCGAAGGCGGCGGAGGAGAGCGCCCGGTACGAGGCGGAGCTGCGCTCGCCCAGCGAGATCACCAAGCGCATCCGTCAGATGGAGGAAAAGATGTTCCAGCTTGCCCGCGACTTGGAGTTCGAGGCCGCGGCGCAATTGCGCGACGAGATCCAGAAGTTGCGAGAGCGGCTGTTGAAAGTCTGAACAGAAATGGGCGCCGATACAGGCCGTGTGAAAACTCCCTGAGTGCAGGCCAAGCCAACGCCCCGACTGGTTCGGGGCGTTGGTGTTTCTGGGTAATCGAGAGCGAGGAGCGGGATTTATCCCATCAGCTCGATCAACCGACGGGCGCCGAGCACGTTGAGGGCCCGTTTCAGGTTGTAGGCGTTTACCGCCAGGGCCATTTCCGTGCGTGCGCCCTGCAACTGGCGGAGCAGGAAGCGGCCGTTGCCCAGGATCCACTGCTTCAGGTTGCCGAAGGGGTGTTCGACGATGGATCGGCGCCTGACCATCATCTCCGGATGCGCCTGCATCCGCTGCTGCATCCGCGCAAACGCCGCTTCATGGGCATGCCGGGTCACGTGTCGGCGCCGGGCATTGGTGCACTGCGGCTTCAACGGGCAGTCACTGCAGTCGCTGCGTACGGCATAGGTGCGCTGGGTGCCCCTGAGCTGTTTGAGCGGTAGCCACTGGCCCGCCGGACACTGGTACTGGTCGGTTTCCGCGTCGTAGCTAAAGGCACTGCGGTCGAACAGCGGTGTGTCACCCCCTTGGTTGTTGATTCCTCGATTCTCCGGCACATAGGCGGTGATTCCGGCATCGTCGCAGGCCTGGAACTGCTCGCCATTGGAGTAGCCGGCATCCGCGGTGACCGTCAATTGCGCCTGCCCCAGGACCGCCTGGGCAGCCTTGGCCATCGGCTCCAGCTGCTGATTGTCGCTGCCATCCTGAGTGACCGCATGGTGCAGGATCAGGCCATGCTCACCATCCACCGCGCTCTGCACGTTGAAGGCCACCTTGGCCCCTTGGTGGGTGCGCATCAGGCGGGCCTCGTCCTCGCCGACGACGAACTGCTCCA
>NZ_AUIE01000037.1 GCF_000423545.1 Metapseudomonas resinovorans DSM 21078 | reverse complement strand
CCAGAAACCATCCTGGCCCGCTTCATACACCACGACCACTCTGGCGGACGCCGGCAACGCCCAGAGCGCGCGCGTCTCCGCGATCGTTTGCACCACCTGCTCCAGGCGCGCCAGGGGCTGCGGTGCGTCGACTGTCTTCAGCCGGGGGTTGCGCCGGGCATCGCTCAGCGCCACTTTCCAACTGGCCTTGGCCAACTCCAGCGCCACTGCCAGGACCGGTTCATTCGCACTATGCTGTTCAACGTAGGCCGTTCGCATGTCGATTCCTCCTCTGGGCCAAACCTTCTATCCCCCGGATTAAGAATCGGCGTGCGGGCGGCCTTTGCATAGGATCTACAAGGTTTGTGTTCTGCTTCGAGTAATTTTGTAGGAGCGAATTTATTCGCGAAGGGCGGTGAATCCGAGCCAGCAAGCCACAACTGCGAATCGGAATTGACCAGTCCGAGATTTGATGTGTACGGTACACACCAAGGCGCAAGCCATGGAGTGCAAGGATGCGAAGTCGGGAGTTGATCAAATTGATCGAGGCGGATGGCTGGTTCGAGGTGGATGTCAAAGGCAGTCATCACCAGTTCAAGCACCCAGCCAAGAAGGGCAGGGTTACGGTGCCTCACCCCAAGAGCGATTTACCGGAGGGGACTGTCCGCAACATTCTCAAGCAGGCAGGCCTCAGATGAAGCCCAGGTCCAGCAACAGCAATCAGATGGTGGAGTTCATGAAATTTCCAGTTGTACTTCATAAGGACCCTGGTTCCGACTACGGCGTGACGGTTCCGGATGTGCCTGGATGTTTTTCTGCCGGTGAAACCGTCAGTGAGGCGCTGGACAACCTCACGGAGGCGTTGGCCCTGCATTTCGAAGGGTTGATGGCGGATGGTGAACCCATTCCCCAGCCGCAGGAAGTGGATGTTCATCTGGCCAATCCTGACTATGCCGGCGGTGTCTGGGCGGTCGTGGAGTTCGATACCACGCCATATCTCGGCGCTTCCGTACGTTTCAATGCGACCATGCCGGAGCATCTGTTGCGTCGCATCGATGAGCGGGTGAAGAACGATAGACGTTACGCTTCGCGCTCCGGCTTTCTGGCCACCGCTGCATTGCGGGAGTTGCAACATCCGCATTGAGGATTGAAGGGCGAACCTGCGGTTCGCTTGGCGATTGAAATCGCCCCTACAAGGTTCTCGCCATGGGTTTCGTGCTCCAAAAAACAAAGGCGCCTTTCGGCGCCTTTGTCGTTTCCGCTTCAGACCCTCAGAAGTCCCACTTGGTGGTGAGCATCAGGTTGCGCGGTTCGCCGTAGAACACGGTGGAGAAGTTGCCCATGCCGGTGTAGTACTCCTTGTCCAGCACGTTGTTGGCGTTGAGGGTCACGCTCAGGTGCTCGTCGTGCTGGTAGCGGGTCATGAGGTTGACCAGGGCGTAGCTGCCTTGCTCCAGGATGGCGTTGTCGTTGAGGGCGGGATTCCAGATCTGCGCGTAGAAGCCGCTCTGCCAGTCCACGCCGCCGCCCACGGTGAATTTGTTCAGCTCGCCGGGAAGGCGGTAGGTGGTGAACAATTTGACCAGGTGCTCGGGCTTGGTGGCCGCCAGGGGGAAGCCGAACACGCGCTGCTCGTCGGCGTCGCGGGTGCGGGCATAGGTGTAGCCGGCGGTGATGTTCCAGCCGTCCATGACTTCGCCCACGACTTCCAGTTCCAGGCCCTTGGTGGTGGCGCCATCGATGGCGCGGTAGATGTCGATGAACTCGGGGTTGGTCTCGACGTACTGGGCGAAGTTGTCCTGCTCGATGCGGAAGAAGGCCAGGGTGGCATTCAGCTTGCCGTCGAAGTAGGCCGCTTTCAGGCCGGTCTCGTAGGCGTCGCCTTCGACCGGTTCGAGGGTTTGCAGGTCAGCGTCCTTGAGGGACTGCGGCTGGTAGATCTTGGTGTAGCTGGCATAGGCCGAGTAGACGTCGTCCAGGTCGTAAACGATGCCCGCGTAAGGCGTGACCACACCGTGCTGCTCGTAGCTGGAGCGGTTCAGGCGCGGGGTGCCGTCGAGGTTGTCGTGCTTCTCGTCGTACTTGAAGTCGCTGACGCGGGTGCCGAGGATCAGCGACAGGTCGTCGGCCGGCTTGAAGCGTGCGGCCAGGTAGCCACCGTTCTGGCGCTGGTTGATCTCGTAGTCGCCGATCTTCGGGAAGCCCTGCTTCGGGTAGTTGCCATCCCAGTCGTAGATGTTGCCGGGGACTTCCACGAATGCCGAATTATCGAAGTCGTCGCCGGTGGTCTTGGCGGCGGCGGTGGTGAAGCCGGCCACCAGCTCATGCTCGCGGCCGAACAGCTCGAAAGGGCCGGAAACGTTCACGTCGAAGGTGTTCTGGACGCGCTTGCCTTCCCAGTGGCCCCAGTAGAAGAAGGCACCTTGGCCGGTGGCCGGGTCGGGGTTGCCGCCGCTGGCGGAGCCGAGCAGGGTGTCGTGCTCGTTGCGCATCTGGTTCACGTTCACCTTCAGCTTCCAGTCGTTGGCCAGGTTCTGTTCCAGCGAGGTGAAGTAGGTGTAGGACTCGAAGTCGCGGCGGCTCCAGTCGGTGCCGGGGTTCCAGGAGCGGCTGACGTCGATTTTCGAACCGTCGGCGAAGTACACCGGGTTGCCGGTCCAGGAGGTGCCGCGCGGGCTGACGTTCTGGTGGTCGATGCCGAAGGTCAGCAGGGTGTCCGGGGTCAGGTCCCACTCGAGGATGCCGTAGGTGATGTCCTTCTTCTGCGAGTAGTGGTCCAGGTAGGACTGGCGGTCCTGGTAGGCGCCGACGAAGCGGCCGCGCACGGTGCCTTCGGTGTTCAGCGAGCCGGAGACGTCGCCCTCGGTGCGGTAGTTGTCCCAGGAGCCGGCCATGCCGGTGATGGAGGCCTGGAAGTCACGGGTCGGGCGTTTGCGCACGAGGTTGACGGTGGCCGACGGGTCGCCCGAGCCGGTCATCAGGCCGGTGGCGCCCTTGATGACCTCGACGCGGTCGTAGATGGCCATGTCGACGTGGGTCGTGCCCTGGTCGTAGACGCCGTCATAGATGGTGTTGACGCCGTCGTACTGGTAGTTGGTGATGGCGAAGCCGCGGGCGGAGAACTCCATGCGGTCGCTGTCGTAGGCTTGCACCGATACGCCCGGAGTGTGCTTGAGCACGTCGCTAATGCTGGTGGCGTTCTGGTCGTCCATCACCTGGCGGGTGACCACGCTGACCGACTGCGGGGTTTCGCGAATCGACAGCGGCAGCTTGGTGGCGGTACTGGTCGCGCCGGTGGTGTAGGAGCCGGTGCCTTCAGTGGTTTCGCCGAGGCCGGTGCTGTTGATGCTCGTGGGCGCCACTTCCAGGGCGCTGCTGTCGCTGGGGGAAACCAGGGTCACGGTGTTGCCGTCGACGCTGTAGCGCAGGCCACTGCCGGCAAGGACGGCGGCCAGCGCCTGGGCGGGCTCATAGTTGCCGCGCACGCCCGGGCTGCGGCGGTTGGCCACGTCGTTGGGGCTGTAGAGGATCTGCAGGTTGGCCTGCTGGCCCAGTTGGCGCAGGGCACCGGCGAGGGACTGCGCGGGAATGTCCAGGCTCACCTGCTGGGCTTGCACCATGGCCGGGAAGGGCAGGGTCAGTGCCATGCCGAGGGAGGCGGCCGCCAGGTTGCGCTGCAGGGTGCGGTGCATCAGCAAGGCTTTGGTGAAGGGGGACAACGTGGGTTTGAAAGGCATCTTCCTGATCTCGATTCGTTGTTGTGTTGGCAATTGCGTTTCGTTCTTGTTTGGAATTAAACGAACGAGGCAGGAAAAACCGGAATGGATTCGCGAGAAAATCTTCGGACGGGTCCGCAGGCCCGATCGAACAGAGCAGGCCTGCGGCGGCGGGAGGGTCAACTGGAAGGCAGGATTTCGCCGTCTTCAGCGCTCGTCTGGCGTTGCGCCTTGTTCTGCAGGGAACGCACGCGGGCCGCGCGTTTACGCCACCAGATGATCACGCCGGTGACCGATAGCATGGCGATCACCACGCCCATGGCGGAGATCAGGATGCGCCCCGGCAGGCCGAGGATACGCCCGGAATGCAGGGGCAGCTGGGCCTGCACGAAGATGTCGCCGGCGGTGCCTTTCCAGGGTTGGCTGTCGCCCAGCAGGCTGCCGTCCTGGCCGTCGAAGTAAAGCGCTGCCGGCCCCACGCCGCCGTCACCGTGGTCGCCGCCGGGGTGGTAGAAGCTGACGCCGTAGATACCGAACTGACGTGCATAGAAGATGCTGCCCACCGGTTCTTCCCAGCCACGCCGGGTGGCTTCCGCCTTGGCCGTGGCGATGGCCTCGGCGAAGCCCAGGCGCGGTTCGATGGGCTGGTTTTCCGGGGTTTCCTCGCGTTTGTCGAAGGGGCCGGGAGTGACTTCGGTGACCAGTTGCATCATCGGGAAGAAGACTTCCCGATACAGGTTCAGGGAGAACGCGGTGAACGCCAGGATCAGCAACAGCACCCAGGTCCAGAGGCTGAAGGCGCGGTGCAGGTCGAAATTGAGCTTGTAGGAGCCGCCGCTCCAGCGCACGTTCCACGCCGGCTTCCAGCGCTGCCACCAGGACGGTCCGCTGGCGGCTTTGCTGGCCTTGACGGCGGCCTGGCGGCGGCGTGCGGGCAGGGTCAGGTAGAGGCCGACGAAGCAGTCGAGGGTCCAGACGATGGCGACTATACCCAGCAGCCAGAGGCCCCAGTGGTCGATGCCCCAGAATTCGGGAATGTGCAGGCTGTAGTGCAGTACGTAGAGGAAGGACACCAGGTTCTCGCTGGTCACCGGCCAGACCGCGCCCCATTCGCGCTTGCCCAGTTCCGCACCGGTCACGGGGTCGACGAAGACCTGGTTGTAGCCGAGCTCGAAGGGTTTGCCTGTGGCCGGGTCGACCCGGCCCGTGACGCCCAGCTCCAGGGATTCACCCGGTTCCGGTGCCAGCGGTACGAAGGTAACCACCGCACGCGGATCACGGGCCTCCGCCTGGCGCGCCAGCTCCAATGGGTCCATGGCCGGCCCCTGGCTGCTGACCTGGGTCAGGTGAGGGTTGAGCACGTCATCCAGCTCGTGGTCCCAGGAGATGATCGCGCCGGTCAGACCGGTGATGAACAGGAAAACAGCTGTGGCCAGGCCGGCCCAGCGATGAAGGAGGGTGGCGAAGGAACGCATGGGGAATCCGAATTTTTCAGGGCTTGTCTGGTAAGGACGGATGAGAACGGCGAATCCGCCAGGGGAGGTGTAACGAGGTGTTTCGGGGGCGGGCGCGGGGCGGTTCCTTGTAGGGGTGAATTCATTCGCCAAGGGCTGCGAAGCAGCCCCAGGAACCTCATGGCGGACCTTCGGCCCTACACCAGCTCTGCAACGCCTTCGGCACTCACCACCTTCCCGCTCTCCAACCGCAAAAGATGGTCCGCCACATCGAAATACCGGTCGTCGTGGGAGATGACGATGATGGTCTTGCCCAGCGCCTTCAGCTCCGGAAGTAGCTCGGTGTAGAAGATGCGGCGGAAGGTCGGGTCCTGGTCGGCGGCCCATTCGTCGAACACCAGCACCGGGCGTTCCTCGATCCAGGCATTGACCAGGGCCAGGCGCTTGCGTTGGCCGGTGGAGAGATCGGTGGTGCTGAAGGTGCCGTCCTGCACCTGGACCTTGTGGGCGATCTCCAGCCGTTCCAGGTAGCGGCTGGCGTCTGCCGGGATGGTGCCTGTGCCCTGGATCAGGTCATCGAACAGGTAGTAGTCGGCGAAGACGGTGGTGAACAGTTGGCGGTAGTCGTCGCGATTGGCGGCGTCCACCGGCTTGCCGTCCAGCAGGATCTCGCCGCCGGTGGGCGCATAGAGGCCCAGCAGCAGCTTGATCAGGGTGGTCTTGCCGCAACCGTTTTCGCCGACGATGAAGAGGATGTCGCCCTGCTTCAGGGTCAGGTTCACCGGGCCGAGCTGGAAGGGCGCGGCGCCCTCGGCTGGCGGGTAGGCATAGCGCAGGTCGCGCAGTTCCAGGCTGTGCACGCGGCGCGGCGCGGGGTCGGTCGCGGCTTCCAGCAGATGAGGCTCAGGGGAGGAGAACTGGCTGTTCAGCTCGGCAATGCGGCGGAAGGCGATCTGCGCCCGGCCCACGACGGGCAGCACGCCGATCAGGTGCTCCAGGGGGCCCTTCATGTACAGCAGGATCAGCACGAATCCGCTGATCACCGCCTTGTCCGCCGCTGGCCAGAAAGACTGCACCAGCAGGGCGATGGCGATGACCACGAAGAACAGCATCGAGCCCAGGCTCTTGGCGATCACGTAAGTGTTGATCGAGCCGATCTGCAGTGTGCAGATGCGCTCGGCGGTGCCCTGGATGTTCGCTTCATGCATGCGCAGGCGGCGTGGGCGGTGGATGCGCAGTTCCTTGGCGCCTTCGGCGATGCCTCGATAGTGCTTCTGCAGCAGGTCCTCCGCTTCGCGGGCGTCGTTGAAGCCCTGGAAGGCACGGGCCTGGGCGGCGTACTGGATCAGCGAGCCGATGGCGATGGCCAGCAGGGTGATGAGGAACATCGGCAGCGAGAGCATGGCCAGGTAGCCCAGGCAGCCGAGGGTGACGGTCAGCGAGATGGCCAGCGGCGCGAAGGAGAAGGCGAAGTCGCTGATGGTGTCGACGTCATGGGTCAGCACTGGAATCAGGCGGTGGGTACGGTAGCGCTCGATCTGCTGGATAGGCGCGGAGAGCACCTTGGCGCCGAGTTCCTTGCGCAGCCTGGCGATGATGTGCTGGCCGACGTAGTTGCTGCCGATGTCGGAAATGATCGAGCTGGCCAGTGCCAGTACGCAGAAGCCGGCGAAGGCCAGCACCAGGGCGTTGCTCATCCCGCCGTCGGCATGCAGCCCCTTGTTGATAGTGGCCAGCAACGCGGTGACGGACAGGCCGCCGACCATGCCCAGCAGGGTGGAAACCAGCACGACGGGCCAATAAGGCCTGAGGAGTTTGAACAGTTCGCCGACGGCGCTGGGGGAGCGGGTGGTCATGGGGAGTCCTCGATGGCCAAGGCAATGGCTGACACAGGGGAAGACGAGCGGGGAATGGGGGGATTTAGGTGGTGTCGGCGTGGCAGTTCACTGTAGGGGCGATTTCAATCGTCCCCTACAAGGAATATGTGAAGGCTTACAGCTCCCGGGCCACACGGAACCCGATCCAGTCGCCACGGTCGGTGGGGTAGGCGTTATTGCGGTTGCCGGAGCGGGAGAAGATCGGCGGTTCGCCCCAATCGTTGCCACGGATTTGCACCAGCTCGCATTGTTCGTCCATCCAGGCGCTGCCGTCGTTCGGGGCGCCGTTGTAGCTGTCGTGCCAGCAGTCGGCGACCCATTCGTAGACGTTGCCGTGCATGTCGTACACGCCGAAGGCGTTGGGCTCGAAGCTGCCCACCGGGGCGGTGTAGTTGTAGCCGTCCGCCGCGCCGTAGACGTTGGCATGCTTGGCGATGCTGTAGGGCTGGCCTTCATCGAAGGGGAAGGGGAACGGGCCTTGGCTACCGGCGCGGGAGCCATACTCGCGCTCGGCCTCGCTGATCATCCGGTAGTGTTTGCCGGTCTGCTTCGACAGCCAGGCGACGTAGGCCTGCACATCGGGGTAGCTCATGCACACCGCGGGCTGGCGCGGACCTTGTTCATAGCGCGGTTTGCTGGCGATGCATTCGCGGCCGGGGCGGGTGTCGCCATCGGCGATCTTCACCTTGGTGGCCTTGAGGTAGGCGTCCCATTCCTCTGCCGTCACCTGGAAGCGGCTGATGGCGAAGGGTTTGGCGAAAGTCACGGTTCGCAGCGGGCCTTCGTCGGGCTGGCGGCCGACTTCGCTGTCCGGGGTGCCCATGGAAAAGCTGCCGGCGGGCAGCACCACCATTTCGGGGCAGTGCTTGCAGTCCTTGAACACCTGGCCGGGCTCGGCCTTGGCATTGGCCTGGGCGCCGCTGGCGGCGGTCGCCAGCAGACTGGCGAGAAGCAGGGTGGAAGTGCGCATGGAAAGTCCTAGCTGGAAAGTGATCAGGAAAGCTGGGGAGCGAGGATCGTCATCACCTGTCCGATCTCCGCCTCGTTGTTCAGCAGGCTAGGCGCAAGGCGCACCACGGGGCCGACGTCGCGCTCCACGGCATCGGCGATCACGCGGTTCTTCATCAGGTGGTTGGCCACGCTGTCGCAGTCGCGCCCCTGGACGCGGAAGAAGGTGAAGCCAGCGGAGAAGTCCGGGCTGGCCGGGGTCACCAGTTGGACCTTGGGGTATTCCAGCAGGCGCTGCTTGAGGTGGCTGTTGAGCTGGTGGATGCGCGCCTGGACGTCGGCCTTGCCCAGTTGTAGGTGCAGTTTGAAGGCCTCGCCCAATGCCAGGCGGTGCTCGAAGGCGTGGTAGCCGCCGGGGGTGAAGAGGGTGCCGAAACTCTTGCCTTCGGTGAAGGTCGGCACGCTGGGGGTGATGCCTTTCGGCTGTTCGGAGCGGGCGACGATGATGCCGGTGCCGCGCGGGCCGAACATCCACTTGTGGGCGCCGGCGATGAAGAAGTCGCAGTTCAGGTCGGCGAAGGTCGCGTCTTCCACGCCGAAGCCGTGCACGCCGTCTACCACGTAGATGATGCGGTCCTGCTCGTCGCGGTTGCGGTTGGCCTCATGCACCAGCTTGCCGATCTCGCCGATGGGCAGCTTCACGCCGCTGCCCGATTGCACCCAGGTCATGCCCAGTACGCGGGTTTCGGGGCGGATGGCGCCGGCGATGTTGCCCAGCACTTCATCGAGGGAAATCTTCTGCGGGTCCTTGAACAGGGTGATGTTGCGCACCTTGGTGCCGGCGCGCTGCTGGCGGTATTCCAGGGTGGTGTAGGCGGAGTAGTGTTCGTGGACGGTGGTGAGGATTTCCTGGTCCGGGCGCACCTGCACGCCGCCATAGACCATCGCCAGGCCTTCGGTGGTGCTGCCGATCAGGGCGACCTGGCCGGGGCGCACGCCGAGGTAGCGGCCGACTTCGGCACGCACGGCGTCTTCATGTTTCCAGACTTCTTCGCGGTGCCAGTCCACCACTTCGCCGGGGTTTTCGTCGAAGCGCTCGCGCAGGCGCGCGATGGCCTCGCGCACCGGGCGCGGGTGGGAGGCCAGGAGGAAGTTGGAGAAGTGCAGGTAATTCGGGTCCAGCTCGAACAGCGCGCGCAGGTCAGTCCACTTGTTGCCGGTTGCGGCAGGCGCGGCGGCTCCGGCGCGTTCGGCGACGGGCATCAGCGGCAGGCTGGCGGCGAGCAGGCCCGCCTGCTTGAGGAAGGTACGGCGATCGGTCATGACTGCGTCCGATTGAGAGGGGATCAGGGATGGGCGGCGACGGTGGCGAGCCTCTGCACCTCGCCCCAGACGCGCAGGAAGTTGCCGCCCCAGAGCTTGGCGATGTCCTGGTCGGAGTAGCCGCGGGTGATGAGTTCGGCGGTGAGGTTGCGGGCTTCGCTGGCGTTCTCCCAGCCGATTACGCCACCGCCGTCGTTGAAGTCGGAGCTGATGCCGACGTGGTCGATGCCGACCTTCTTCACCGCGTAATCGATGGCGTCGACGTAGTCCTTGAGGGTGGCTTTGGGCTCTTCTTCGAGGATGCCGTAGAGGGCGCCGGCGTATTCACCGAACTTCTGTTCCGGCCAGATGGCGATCACCGGGTCGGCGGGCATCAGCGCCTGGTTGAGGTTTTCCAGGGGCTGCAGGCCGTGTTGCGCACGCAGTTCGTTGAGGCGTTCGCGGGTTTTCTGGGTCAGCGGCTTGAGGTAGGTGGGGAAGGCCACGACCTGCACCACGCCGCCGGTGTCCTTGATGGCTTTGAGTTCCTGGTCGCTGAGGTTGCGGTCGATATCCACCAGGCCGCGCACGGCGGAGTGGGACGCGATGACCGGCGCGCGGGTGAGGCGGGTGACTTCTTCCACGGCCTTGCGCGACATCTGCGACACGTCGATCACTACGCCCAGCTCGTTCAGCCGGCTCACCGCTTGGCGGCCGATATCGGAGAGGCCGCCGAGGGCGTCCGGGGTGTCGTTGTAGAAGGGCATAGGGCGCGAGGAGTCGGCCCAGTCGTTGTTGGCCACGTAGCTGAAGCCGAAGATGCGCATGCCGCGCGCGGCCCAGTGGTCGAGGCGGCTGATGTCGTTACCCAGCGGGTAGGCGTTGAGCATGCTGATGACGATGGCGAACTTGCCCTCGCTGGCCAGGCGCCGGAAGTCATCGGGGGTGTAGGCGATGGCGGCCTGGTTGGGGAAGTCGCGGGCGATGCCGGTGATGATCCGGTAGCGGGTTTCCTGCTCCTGCTGCGCTTCGGGCAGGAAGGCCGGCGTGGGGCGATGCGGCGCGTTGGGGCCGTTCCACAGTTCGGGCCAGGCGAATACCGTCAGCGCCGCGCCGGAAAGACGGCCACGGGCGGCCTTGGGCAGGTCGAACTGGGTGCCGCTGTCCTTGTCGGCTTCCGAGCCGGGGGTGCCGTAGTCGATGGGCACGTTGATGTGGCTGTCGAAGGAGAGGATGCGCTCCTGCAGTTCATTGGCGTGCTTCATCACCTTGGGCGGGTAGGCGGGGCCTTCTTCCAGCAGGTACTTCTGGCCGAAGAACAGGCCCGCGGCCAGGGCCGGGACGAACAGGGCGACGCCGGTCAGCAGGAGTTTTCTGGAGCGGAGCATGGTTCCCTCGATGATGGACGCGTTATGCATCAGAACGCGCGAGGGGCGTGGAAATTTAGCTCAGCTCCGTAGGATGGGTAGAGCCTGAGAAACCCATCGCCAGGCTGTGATGGGTTTCGTTCCTCTACCCATCCTACGCTTCGGCCCCGCTAAATTTCGCGGATGGCGACTCGTCCTTGCCTTGATAGGACACGGCTCACGAGGATCGACGACAGGTTATGCGCTTCACCAGACGACGTTTCATGGCAGGCGTGGCGGCCACGACCGCCGTGGTAGTAACCACTGCCATCCATGCCTGGCACCAGGATCGGGAGCGCAAGGAGGCGGCGAAGCTGACGCCGGACGAAGCCAGTCTGACCCTGCCGGAAACCACCGAGAGCCACCTGGGCAACCGCTTGCGCGGCAGCTGGCGTTTCCGCGTGGTGGATGCCGTGCTGCCCGGCCTGACCGGTGAGTGCGAGCTGCTTCTGGATGTCGCGGCGGCCGGTCGTTCCATTCGTGGCGTGTTGCGCATCCCCGATGGCAAGACGTTCCAGGTTCTGGGCGACCTTTCCAGCAGCCAGCAGACTCGCGTGCGCTGGCGCCTGGCCGAGGATGGCCGCCCGGCAGCCTATGAATGCACGGCGTTGCTGGATGAGGTCTGGGGTGCGTGGGCGAGCGACGGCAGCAGCGCGTCGCTCAGCGGCCGTCTGGCCTGGCTGGATGAGCCCATGCGCACGCCGCTGAAATTCCTGGCGGTGAAGCAACCCTTCCCCGAAGCCCGCGAGCGTATTCCGTTGCAACCGCAAACGCTGGCCTGGCTGGTATCGCCGGGCCACCGGCTGTTCCATCAGCTCTGGCACGCTTCGCGGGACAAATGGGACGACCTCGACGACGACAAGCGCAACGCCCTGCGCGGCCTCGGCTGGCAGCCCGGCCCGCTGGGGCAGGAGCGCGATGCCCGTGGCAAGGCCAAGCACCGCAATGGCTCCGGGGTGGATTTTCTCTTCATGCACCGGCACATGCTGATGGCTGCACGCAGGCTGCAGCCGCTGCCGTCCTGGACCAGCCTGCCGCTGCCGCGCCAGTACATCGGCTATGGCCTGGAGGATTTCGCGGCAAAGACGGTGAACCACGACGGCTACGCCGTGCCGCCGGCCTGGGAAGCGCCCGAGGACGAGGAGTTCAACAAGTGGCTGCTGGATATCAAGAGCAACGAAGCCTTCCACGCCAACTTCCAGATGTGGGAAGCGCAGTACCAGGACCCGGAGTACCTGGCGAAGCTCAAGCTCGGTGAGTTCGGCTCGCAGCTGGAGCTGGGCATGCACGATTGGCTGCACATGCGCTGGGCTGCGGTCACCCGCGACCCGTCCAACGGCATGCCGGTGATCTTCGACCGCGACCCGGTGGACTTCTCGCCGCGCTGGTTCCGCGCGGAGAACGACTACCTCGGCGACCCCTTCTCGTCCCATGTGAACCCGGTGTTCTGGTCTTTCCACGGCTGGATCGACGACCGCCTGGAAGACTGGTTCCGCGCCCATGAACGCGCCCATCCGGGCGAGGTGGTGCGTCGCGAAGTGAACGGCGTGCCCTGGTTCGCGCCGGGCAAATGGGTGGAAGTGGACGAGCCCTGGCTTGGTCCGACCAGCCATGGCTGCGGGCAGTGGTTGCACGACGCCGAGATGACCACGGTGGAGACCGATATCGAGACCATGAAACTGGCCATCCGCATCGCCTTCAGTGCGGACCAGGACGTGCCCGACCTGCTCAAGCGCGCGCCACGGCGGCCGTTCTATGCAAGGAGCTTGGGGCGGACGGTGTAGCACGCTTTTCGCAGGATGGACCACGCTTCACCGGTCCGCCAACGGTGCCAGATGTGGCACCGATGGTGGACGTAATAAGCGACGTCCACCCTAGGTGCTGCGAAACCCATCAATCCGCGCCGGTGGGTTTCGCTTGGCTCTACCCCGTCCTACGGGGTGTTTGGAGCTGGGCTCCATCCCCCGCCAAGCGCCCGGTACAGGCTCACCGACGCTTGCAACCGGGCCTGCTGCAATTGTGCTTGCTGGTCCTGGGCCTGGAACAGGGTGCGCTGGGTCTCCAGTACGGTGAGCAGCGTTTCGGCGCCGGCTTCGTAGCGCGTTTGCGCGAGGTCGAAGGCGAGGCGCGCCTGTTCCACTTCTTCGCCTTGCCAGCGGCGTTGCTGGTCGAGCCCGTCGGCACTGTTGAGGGCTTTCTCCACGTCGGCCAGGGCGTTGAGGATGGCGCTGTTGTAGGTTCCCAGCAGCTCGTCCTGGCGCGCCTTGGCGCGGTCGCGCTCGGCGGTCAGGCGACCGCCGCTGAAGATCGGCGCGGCCAGCCCGGCGGCCAGGTTGTAGTAGGGGTTGCGCATCAAGTCGTGGAAATGGTCGGCACCGCTGCCGAGGCTGGCGGTGAGGGTCAGCTTGGGCAGCATGGCGGCGCGGGCCACCTTGAGGTCACCGTCGGCGGCCACCAGTTGCGCTTCGGCGCTGGCGATATCCGGGCGACGGGTGAGCAGGTCGCTGGGCAGGCCGGCGGCGATGCCGGGGTTGTTCAGGTCTTCGAGTCGGCCGGTCAGCTTCAGGTCCTGCACCGGCTGGCCAAGCAGCACGGCCAGGGCGATCTGCGCTTCCCGTTGTTGCTGGGCGAGCAGGGGGAGCTGGCGTTTCTGCGCCGCCACCAGGCTGCGTTGCTGGGCCAGTTCCAGTTGCGTGGCGGCACCGGCGGCATGGCGGGACTGCACCAGGTCCAGCACCTGCTCGGCGTTGGCCAGGTTCTGCCGGGCAATCTCCAGTTGCTGCCCGAGGGCCAGCGCCTGGATGTAGGTGCTGGCTACGCCGGCGCTGATGGTCAGCTCCAGGGTGGCGCGGTCCGCCTCGCTGGCGCGCAGACGTTGCAGGGCGGCGTCGCGGGCGGCGGCGTTGGCACCCCAGAAATCCACTTCGTAGCTGGCGCTGAGCGCGGCGCTGAAGTAGTCGATGCGTTTGTCCTCGCCGCTGGCGTCCAGCTGGCTGTAGCCGTCGCCGCTGATCAGGCCCTGGCGGTTGGCGTCGAGGTTGGCGTTCAGGCTCGGCAGCAGTGCGGCACCGGCGATGCGCGCCGAGGCTTCGGCCTGGCGTACGCGGGCCATGGCCGCTGCCAGGTCCTGGTTGGCGAGGCGGGCCTGTTCAATCAGGCGGCCGAGTTCGGCGCTGTGGAAGCTTTGCCACCAGTCGGTGCTTGTACGGGCGGCTTGCGGGTCGTTGGGGCCTTGCCAGGCCGCTGGGGCAGTGATGCCGCTTTCGGGCTTTTCCAGGGGCGAGCCGCAGGCGGCCAGGAGAACGCAAAGGGAGAGCAGGGTAAGGCGTGGCTTCATCGGGTTCATTCGCTGGAAAGGGCCACCACGGGCGCCAGTTGTGCGGCCTTGCGCGCGGGCATGTAGCCGAACAGGACGCCGGTGAACAGGGCGCTGCCGAAGGCGCCGAGCACGGCGGGCAGGGAGAACACCAGGGCCACGTCGGCCAGGTGCAGGGCGCCGCCGATCAGCATGGCCAGGACCAGGCCCACCAGCCCGCCGATCAGCGTCAACATCACGGCTTCGGTGAGAAACTGGCGGAGGATGTCGCGCTGGCGGGCGCCGGTGGCCATGCGGATGCCGATTTCGCGGGTCCGTTCGCGCACGGTCATCAGCATGATGTTCATCACGCCGATACCGCCCACCACCAGGGAGATGGCGGCGATGGCGCCGAGCATCAGCGACAGGCTGTTCCGTGTGCGCGCCTCGGCCTGGATCATCGCCGCGTCGTTGGTCAGCTCGTAGTCGCGAACGCCCCGGTGCAGTTGCAGCATCAGGGCGTCGATGGCCTGCTCGGCTTCATGCACGCGCTCGGAGTCGGCGGCGGCGATGATGACGAACTCCGGGTTGGGCTGGCCGAACAGGCGCACGCTGGCGGCGGAGTAGGGCACGACGATCTGGTTGTCGGCGTCTTCGTCGCCGGAGCTGGCGCCTTTTTCCGCCAGCAGGCCGATGACCTGGAATGGCGCGTTGTTGATCAGGATGTAGCGCCCAAGCGGGTCCTCACCGTTGCGGAAGAGTTTCTCCTTCACCTTCTTGCCGATCAGCGCCACGGCGGCGGCGCTGTTTTCGTCGGCCTGGGTGAAGAAGCTGCCTTCCACCGCTGGCCAGTTGAGGATGCGCGGGAAGTCGACGCCGTTGCCGCGGGTATAGGCCTGGTGGTCGACGTTGCCGTAGCGCACGACGGTATCGCCACCGTTGACCGGCATGATCATCTTTACCTGGGGCAGGCTGGCCAGCGCCTCGACGTCGGCCAGGGTGACGATGCCGGCCGGGCTGCGCGGGGTTTCGGACAGGCCCGAGAGGTAGATGAGGTTGGAGCCGAAGGCGCCCATCTGGTTCATCACGGCGCGCTTGCTGCCTTCGCCCACCGCCAGCATGACCACCACCGAGGCGACGCCGATGACGATGCCGAGCAGGGTGAGGGCGGTGCGGAAGCGGTTGACCCACATGACGCGCCAGGCTGCCTGCATGGCTTCGCGGATGTCCGCCAGCAGGGAGGCGCCGCCGCTGTCGCCGCGCGCCAGGCGTTCGGCCATGGCGTCGGTTTCGACTGCTGGCGCGACGGTGTTTCCACTGTCGCTGAGGATCTGCCCGTCGCGAATTTCGATGACCCGCCGCGCCCGCGCAGCCACTTCGCGGTCGTGGGTGATGAGGATGATGGTGTGGCCGAGGTCGGCCAGTTCGTCCAGCAGGGCCATGACTTCGGCACCGCTGTGGCTGTCCAGCGCGCCGGTGGGTTCGTCGGCGAGGATGATGTGGCCGCCGTTCATCAGTGCGCGGGCGATCGACACCCGTTGCTGCTGGCCGCCGGAAAGCTGGTTGGGGCGGTGGTCCATCCGCTGTTCGAGGCCGAGTCGGGCGAGCAGGTCGCTGGCGCGCCGGTGGCGCTGCTCGGCCGGGGTGCCGGCGTAGATGGCGGGAATCTCGACGTTTTCCCGTGCCGAGGCCGACGGGATCAGGTGATACCCCTGGAAGACGAAGCCAAAGGCCTCGCGCCGCAGCCAGGCCAGTTGGTCGTCATCGAGGTCGGCGACGTCCTGGCCGGCGAAGCGGTAGCGGCCGTCGCTGGGACGGTCGAGGCAGCCGAGGATGTTCATCAGGGTGGATTTGCCCGAGCCTGAGGTACCGACGATGGCGACGAACTCGCCAGTGCGGATGGACAGCGAGACGCCGCGCAGCACTTCGGTCTGTGGCGCGCCATTTTCGCCGCCGTAACGTTTGCGGATGCCTTCGAGATGGATCAGGGGTTCGCTCATGGCGGGCTTCAGCCTTCGTTGGCGGCGGGGCCGACCAGCAGTCGCTCGCCTTCTTCCAGGCCGGACAGTATCTGGATGCGCAGGCGGTCGCGCACGCCCGTGCGGACTTCCCGTGCCTTCGGTTCTCCGCGACTGTCGAGCACGCGGGCGAGGTAGGTGTCGGGCTTGCCGTCGATGGCTTCCAGGGCGCCAAGGGGCACGCTGAGGGCGCCCTTGGCGCTGGCGGCAACGAAAAACACCTGTGCGGTCATCTCCGACAGCAGGGCGTGGTCGTCGTTGTCCACGTCCAGCAGCACGCTGTAGAGCACCACGCGGCCGCTGCTGGCGCCCTGGCCGGTGCCGCTGACGGGGCTGCCACCGCCCTGGTTCATCTGCTCCAGCGGACGTGGCGGCACCGGCAGGATCTGCCGCACCTTGCCCTGCCAGCGCCGGCCTTCGCCGCCGAGGGTGGTGAAGTAGGCGGTCATGCCTGGCTTGACCCGGCCGATGTCGGCTTCGGACACCTGGGCCCAGACGGTCATCGGTGACAGCCTGGCGATGCGCATCACCAGGGGCGTCTGCTCCAGCGCGTTGAGAGTCTGGCCGACGCGGGCGTCAAGGGCGACCACGGTGCCGGAGAGGGGGGCGTAGATGCGGGTGTAGCCGAGCTCCGCCTCGTCGCTGCGCAGGGTCGCTTCGGCCTGGCGGATCTGTGCCTTGAGCATTTTCAGCTTGGCCTGGGTGGCGCGCAGTTGGGCGTTGGCGGTTTGCACATCTTCATCGCGGGTGGCACCGCTGCGGGCCAGGTTGGCCTGGCGCTGGTGCTGCTGGCGCGCCAGGTCGTGCTGGGCCTGCTGTTCTTCCAGCTGCGCCTTGAGGCTGTCGATTTGGGCGTGGCCGGCATCCACCTTGGCGCGTTGGGTGGAGGGATCGATCTCCAGCAGCAGTTGGCCTTCCTTCACCTCGTCGCCCACTTCCACATGCAGGCGCAGGACCTGGCCCGACGCCTGGGCGCCGACGTCGACGTAGCGACGCGGTTGCAGGGTACCGAGCGCGGTGACGCTGCTTTCGAGGTCTGCGCGGGTGACGGCGACCGTGGCGGGCGGAGCATCACCGGAGGAGAAGGTTTGCCAACCGGCCAGGGCCAGTGCGGTTGCGATCAGGGGAACGGTCAGGGCCCAGGCTTTGGTGCGGCGACTTCTCATGCATCAGGGGTCCGGCGGCGGGGTGGGATTGGCGCATCCCTGACTGAACGAGCCGGGGAAGAGGGAATTTAGGGCTTCAGCGACGGTTTTCCTGCGGGGGCGATTTCAATCGCCAAGGACTGCGCATCAGTCCCTTGAAGCCGCAATGGCAGACCTGCGGTCTGCTTAGCGAATGAATTCGCCCCCACAGGGTTTTCGCCCCCACAGGGTTAGTGTCACAGGTCGATTCAGCGCAGGCTCAGTACCGTGCTGCCTTCCTGGTTCTTGCTGATCTTCAGCGGCAGGACCTTGGGCAGGGTGTTGACCAGGCCGTGGATGTCGCGGGTGTTGTAGATGCCGCCGACGCGGACCTGGGCGGTGGCCGGGTCGGCCAGCAGCACGGGGCGGTCGAGGTAGCGGTTGATCAGCGGCAGGGCCTCGGCAAGGCTCATGTCGTCGAGGATCAGCTTGCCGTCGCGCCAGGCGAGCGTGGCGGATGTATCGGCCGGGCCCACGGCGGGCAAGTAGTCCTGTGCGTGGTAACGCGCCTGCATGCCGGGGGTGAGGGTGCTGCCCTGGTTGCGCTGGCGGTCGCTGCTGACCCGTACCGAGCCTTCGGTGACGGTGACCACCACTTCGTCCTGGTATTTCCAGACGTTGAAGCGGGTGCCGGTGACGGTGATGGTGCCGCTGGCGGCGCTCACCACGAAGGGGTGCCGGGAGTCATGGGCGACATGGAAGTAAGCTTCGCCCTGGCTCAGCGACACGCTGCGCTGGTCCTTGAAATTGGCGTAGGAGAGGCGGGTGCCAAGGTTCAGGTCCACTTCGCTGCCATCGGGCAGGACCACATGGCGACGGCTGTTCTCGGCCTCGTAGCGGCGGTAGTCGTTGGGGACCAGGCCGAGGCTCCAGCCGGTGTAGCCGGCCACCGGTAGCACGAAGAGGGCGAGGGCGGCGGCTACCGCCATCCGGCGCAGGCGGCCGCTCTGGCGTGGGGCCGGTTTGGGGAACTCGATGATCGATGCCGGTTGCGCAGCCAGGGGGCTGCGGCGCTTCGGCAGCTCGGACGAGATGTCCCAGATTTCCAGCATCTCGGCGAATTCGCGGGCGTGGTCAGGGTCCGCGTCGACCCAGTGCTGAAACGCCAGGCGCTCCTCGTCGGTGCAGTCCTGATCGTGCAGGCGCATGCACCAGTAGGCGGCATCCTCGGTGAGCTTTTCGCCCCTGGAGGTGGCGGGCGGTGGCGTGTTCATAGGGGAGTCGATCCGTTGCGGGCCTGGTGGCGTGGCAGTTAAATCAGTGGTCAGGCTTCAAATGTTGATGAGAATTATTATAAATTTGTGCGGGTACCAAGTGCCAGTACCGGGCATTGTTCACATTTTCACAGGTTCGAGGAAGTCCACCGGCGGCGCGGCGGGGAAGTGATGTTGGAGTCTTACTACCGGGAACTGGTCAAGTACCTGACGTCGACGCTGGGAGATCGCCATCTGGCCTCCGACGTCGCGCATGACGCCTATTTGCGGGTGCTCGAACGGACGCGCCAGGATGCGATCGAGCAGCCGCGCGCCTTCCTCTATCGCACCGCCATCAACCTTTCCATCGACGAGCATCGTCGCAATCTGGTGCGCCGCAACGAGCCCCTGGAAGTCCTGGAGCAGGAAGAGGGACCTCGGGTGCATTCGCCGCAGGTTTCGCTTTACCAGAAGCAGCGCCTGGACATGGTCGAGCGTGCCCTCGATGAACTGCCGGCGGTGTGTCGCGATGCCTTCCTCCTGCGCAAGATCGAGGGCCTGGGCCACAACGAGATTGCCGAGCGGCTGGGCATTTCCAAGGGGATGGTGGAAAAGCACATCGTCAATGCGATGAAGCATTGCCGCGTGCGTATTCAGGAGTGGGAGGTGTAGGGGCGATTTCAATCGCCAAGGTCGGCGTAGCACCCCCGAAACAGTACGAAGGGCAGGCCTGCGGCCTGCATGGCGAATGAATGCGCCCCCACAGGAAGATCTTCCCCGCGCCCCGCTAAATTTCCGCAGACACGTCTCGTTACTTCTGAGCACGCATGCCGACGGCATGCCCCTGGCGCCTGGCCCGGCTCATGACTCAGAGGACTACGAGATGACCCCGATGCACACCCCGACCGACCTAGATGTGATCGGCATAGGTTTCGGCCCTTCGAACATCGCCCTGGCCATTGCGCTGGAGGAGCTGTCTGGCGAGCACGGCGCGTTGCGCTCGCTGTTCATCGACCGCCAGGCCGACTACCGCTGGCACGGCAACACCCTGGTGGCCCAGAGCGAGCTGCAGATTTCCTTCCTCAAGGACCTGGTGTCCCTGCGCAATCCCACCAGCCCTTACTCCTTCGTCAACTACCTGCACCAGCACGGCCGTCTGGTGGATTTCATCAACCTCGGCACCTTTTACCCGTGCCGCATGGAGTTCAACGACTACCTGCGCTGGGTCGCCGGGCATTTCACCGAGCAGGCCAGCTACGGCGAGCACGTATTGCGTGTGGAGCCGCAGCTGGCAGGCGGCAATGTCGAAGGCCTGAAGGTGATCTCCCGCGATGCCAATGGCCGCGAGGTTGCCCGCAGCACCCGTTCGGTGGTGGTCAGCGTGGGTGGCACACCGCGCATTCCGGCGCCATTCGCCCACCTGAAGGGCGACGCGCGGGTATTCCACCACGCCCAGTACCTGGAGCGCATGGCCACGCAGCCCTGCGTCAATGGTGCGCCCATGCGCATCGCCATCATCGGTGGCGGCCAGAGCGCGGCCGAGGCCTTCATCGACCTCAACGACAGCTACCCCGGCGTCAAGGTGGACATGATCCTGCGCGGCTCCTCCCTCAAGCCGGCGGACGACAGCCCCTTCGTCAACGAAGTCTTCTCCCCGGAATTCACCGACCTGGTGTTCCGCCAGCCCATCGCCGACCGCGAACGCATCATCAACGAGTACCACAACACCAATTATTCGGTGGTGGACCTGGACCTGATCGAGCGCATCTACGGCATCTTCTACCGCCAGAAAGTCTCCGGCCTGCAGCGCCATGCCTTCCGTTGCCTGCGCAAGGTGGAGAAGTCCGAAGCCAGCGACGCCGGCATCGCCATCACACTGCGCAACAGCGCCAGCGGCGAGGTGGAAACCCATGTCTATGACGCGGTGGTCCTGGCGACCGGCTACGAACGGCAGATGCACCGCGAATTGCTGGCGCCGGTGGCCGAGTACCTCGATGAGTTCGAGGTGGGCCGCGACTACCGTGTGCAGGCCGATGAGCGTTTCAAGGCGGCGGTCTACATGCAGGGCTTCTGCCAGGCCAGCCATGGCCTGAGCGACACGCTGCTGTCGGTGCTGCCGGTGCGCGCCGAGGAAATTGCCGAGTCGCTCTACCAGTACGCCGGCAAGCGCCGCAACGCGCTGCCGCGCGCCGTGCGGCCGCTGCAGGCGTTGGGTGGGCTGCTGGAGTCGGTGGGCTGACAGCGAGTGTCTTGGGTGGCGATTGAAATCGCCCCTACGAGGCTGGGTGACTTCCTTGTAGGGGCGAGTTCATTCGCCAAGCGGACCGCAGGTTCGCCCCAACGCGCCGATCAAAGCGTGTAGTTCGCCAGCTCCCGTGCAATCAGCAATCGCTGGACCTCGCTCGATCCTTCGTAGATCTGCGTGATGCGCGCGTCCCGGTAGTACTTCTCCACCGGGTAATCCTCCAGGTAGCCGTAGCCGCCGTGGATCTGGATGGCGCTGGAGCACACCTGCTCGGCGATTTCCGAGGCGAACAGCTTGGCCTGGGAGGCTTCCGACAGGCAGGGCAGGCCGGCGCTCTTCAGGCGGGCGGCGTGGAGGATCATCAGGCGCGCGGCATTCAGGCGCGTCTGCATGTCCGCGAGCAGGTTGCCAATGCTCTGGTGCTCGATGATCGGCTTGCCGAACTGCACCCGCTCCCGCGCATAGCCCAAGGCTGCTTCAAAGGCTGCGCGGGCGATGCCGAGAGCCTGGGCGGCGATGCCGATGCGGCCGCCCTCCAGGTTCGACAGGGCGATGGCCAGGCCCTTGCCGCGCTGGCCCAGCAGGTTTTCCGCGGGAATGCGGCAGTCGCTCAGGGTCACGGCGCAGGTGTCCGAGGCCTTGATGCCCATCTTGTGCTCGCTGCGGTCGACGTTGAATCCGGGGGTGTCGGTCGGCACCAGGAAGGCGGACAGGCCGCGCTTGCCCAGTTCCGGATCGGTCACCGCGAAGACGATGGCGAGCTTGGCGCGCTTGCCATTGCTGACGAATTGCTTGGCGCCATTGATTATCCACTGGCCGTCGTGCAGTTCGGCGCGGGTGCGCAGGTTGTGCGCCTCCGAGCCGGCCTGGGGTTCGGTGAGGCAGAAGCAGCCGATAGCGGCGCCGCTGGCCAGCTCCGGCAGCCAGCGGTCTTTCTGGGCCTCGCTGCCGTAGTTGAGGAGGGGGCCGCAGCCGACCGAGTTGTGGATGCTCATCAGCGCGCCGAGGGCGCCGTCGCCGGCGGAGATTTCCTCCACCGCCAGGGCATAGGCCACGTAGTCGATGTAGGTGCCGCCCCATGCCTCCGGCACCACCATGCCGAGCAGGCCCAGATCACCCATCTGTTGCACCAGCTCATCATCGATCCAGCCGGCCTTTTCCCAGGCCTGCGCGTGCGGCGCCACCTCGGCACGGGCGAAATCCCGCGCCATGTCGCGGATCATCCGCTGCTCTTCGGAGAGTTCGAAATCCTGCATCGTGATGCTCCCGGACGGCTGGTCAGCCGTCCTGCCGGTAGAGTTTGATGATGGCGGAAAAGTCCAGGCCGCCGTGGCCCTGCAGGCTGAAGCTCTGGTAGAGCTGCTGCGCCAGCGCGCCGAGGATCACCGGCTGGCGCGCCTGGCGTGCGGCTTCGGTGGCCAGGCCGAGGTCCTTGAGCATCAGGTCGCTGCCGAAGCCGCCGCTGTAGCCGCGCGAGGCAGGGGCGTTTTCCAGCACGCCGGGGAAGGGGTTGTTGATTTCCGAGCTCCAGCAGCGGCCGCTGGAGGTGTTGAGGATGCCGGCCAGCACCTTGGCGTCCATACCCAGGGACACGCCCAGGGACATGGCTTCGGCGACGCCGATCATGGAGATGCCCAGCAGCATGTTGTTGGCCACCTTGGCCACCTGGCCGTTGCCGGTGTCACCGCAGTGGACGATGTTGCGGCCCATGGCGCAGAGCACCGGATGGGCGCGGTCGAAGTCCGCCGCTTCGCCACCGACCATGAAGGTCAGGGTGCCGGCCGCCGCGCCACCGGTGCCGCCGGAAACCGGCGCATCGAGCATGGGGTTGCCCTGCTTGCGGGCGGCGGCGGCCACTTCGCGGGCGCTGTGCGGATCGATGGTGGAGCTGTCGATCAGCAGCACGCCCTTGGCCACATTGGCCAGCAGGCCGTCTTCGCCGAGGTAGACAGTTTTCACGTGCTGCGCTGCCGGCAGCATGGTGATGATCACGTCGACGCCCGCGCGGGCCACGGCGGCGGGGGAGTCAACGGCGCGGGCGCCGGCCTCCACCAGTTGCGCCACCGCCAGTTGCGACAGGTCGAAGACGTGCAGCCGGTGACCGGCCTTTGCCAGGTTGAGGGCCATGGGGCCGCCCATGTTGCCGAGTCCGATGAAGCCGATATTCATAGTCCGTTCTCGCTTGCAGGTTTTATGGGTTGGTTCGAGCTGCGCGTGGCCCAACGACCCCGGTGTTCGGGAACGTTGGGTTTCGCTTCGCTCTACGCCAACCGACGGGGCGGTGGTTATTTGAGGGTGATGGTGGTGTTGACCGCGCCGCCCACTTCGTCTTCGTCGAACCAGCGCGAGGTTACGGTCTTGGTCTGGGTGTAGAACTGCACCACTTGCTTGCCGTAGGGGCCGAGGTCGCCGAGCTTGGAGGCGCGGGAGCCGGTGAAGGAGAACAGCGGGACCGGTACCGGGATCGGCACGTTGATGCCCACCTGGCCGACATCGATCTCTTCCTGGAAGTGCCGCGCGGCGGCGCCGGAGCGGGTGAAGAGGGCGGTGCCGTTACCGTTCGGGTTGGCATTGATGAAGGCGATGGCCTCGTCCAGGCTGGCGGCGTTCACCACGCAGAGCACCGGCCCGAAGATCTCGTCGCGATAGATGCTCATCTCCGGGGTGACGCCGGCGAAGATGGTCGGGCCGACGAAGTTGCCGCTGGCGTAGCCGGTCACCTGCGGGTTGCGGCCGTCGAGTACCAACTGCGCGCCTTCCCGCTCGCCCGCAGCGATCAGGCTGCTGACGCGGTCCAGTGCGGCGCAGGAGACCACCGGGCCGACATCCGTACCCGGCTCGACACCGGCACCGATCTTCAGGCTCCTGGCTTTTTCCACCAGGTCCGGCAGCCAGGTCTGTGCCTCGCCGACCAGGATCACCACCGAGAGCGCCATGCAGCGCTGGCCCGCCGCGCCGAAGGCCGCGCCGGCGAGGTTGTTGAGGGTCTGCTGCTTGTGGGCGTCGGGCAGGATGATGGCGTGGTTCTTGGCGCCCATCATGCACTGGGCGCGTTTGCCGTTGGCGGTGGCGCGGTTGTAGACGTGGGTGCCCACCTTGGTCGAGCCGACGAAGGATACGGCCTTGATGTCCGGGTGGTCGCAGAGCAGGTTCACCGCGTCGACGCCGCCGTGGATGACGTTGAGCACGCCGGCCGGAATCCCGGCTTCGATGGCCAGTTCGGCCAGGCGCATGGTCACCATCGGGTCCTGCTCGGACGGCTTGAGGACGAAGGTGTTACCGGTGGCGATGGCCATGGGGAACATCCACAGCGGAATCATCGCCGGGAAGTTGAAGGGGGTAATGCCGGCACACACGCCCAGGGGCTGGTTGAGGGTGTAGGTGTCCACGCCGTTTGCGACGTTGTTGGCCAGTTCGCCCATCTGCAGGGTGCCGATGTTGGCGGCGTGCTCCACGACTTCCAGGCCACGGAAGATGTCGCCCTCGGCGTCCGGCAGGGTCTTGCCCTGTTCGGCGGTGAGCAGGGCGGCCAGCTCCTTCATGTTCTCGCGGATCAGTTGCTGGTACTTGAGGAAGATGCGCGCGCGGGCGCCGATGGGGGTCTTGCGCCAGGTCTTGAAGGCTTCCCTGGCGCTGGCCACGGCGGCGTTCATTTCGTCTTCAGTGGCGAAGGGCACGCGGGCCAGGACTTCCTGGGTCGCCGGGTTGACCACATCGCGCCATTGGCTGGTGCGGGACTCGACCAGCTTGCCGTCGATCAGCAATTTGACGGTGGGGATGGCGGTGTTCTGGCTCATGGTTCCTATCCTGTCGTGAGTGAATCGTCAGGGCGAGGTCGCCCGTGGGGCCGATGGTTCGGCCCCGGTGAATGGGGTGGGGGTCAGCGAGCGGTCTCGGTCCGCAGGGCCGGGAAGTCTTCCTCGAAGAACTCCAGCTCGGCTCGCGTGTGGTCCTGGCGGCGCTGCAGTTCGATGCGGCGCAGCTCGACGCGGCGGATCTTTCCGGAGATGGTCTTGGGCAGTTCGCTGACAAACTCCAGGCGGCGCACCCGCTTGTAGGGCGCCAGGTGTTCGCGGGCGAAGGCGAGGATCGCCTCGGCCAGGGCGGGGCTGGGAACATGGCCCGGCGCAAGGATGAGGAAAGCCTTGGGCACGGCCAGGCGCACCGGGTCCGGGCTTGGCACGATGGCGACTTCCATGACGGCGTCATGCTCGATCAGGGCGCTTTCCAGCTCGAAGGGGCTGATGCGGTAGTCCGAGGACTTGAACACGTCATCGGCGCGGCCGACGAAGGTGATGTAGCCCTCGGCATCGCGGGCGGCGGTGTCGCCGGTGCGGTAGTGGCCGCCACGGGTGACTTCGGCGGTTTTCTCCGGACTGTCTTCGTAGCAGGTCATCAGGCCCAGCGGGCGCGGGTCGAACTGCAGCGCCACTTCACCTTCCTCACGCGGGTTGCCGTCGGCATCCAGCAGCACCACGCGGTAGCCGGGCAGCGGGCGTCCCATGGAACCGACCTTGAGTGGCTGGCCGGGGGTGTTGCCGATCAGCGCGGTGGTTTCCGACTGGCCGAAGCCGTCACGCAGGGGCAGGCCCCAGGCTTGCCGGATGTGTTCGATGATCTCCGGGTTCATCGGTTCACCGGCGCCCACCAGCTCTCGCAGGCTGAGGCGCGAGCGGTAGGCGGCGAGGTCTTCCTGCACCAGCATGCGCCACACGGTGGGCGGTGCGCAGAGGCTGGTGACGCTGTGGCTGGCCAGGGTTTCCAGCAGGCCGCGGGCGGAGAAGCGCGGGACGTCATAGATGAATACGCAGGCACCGGCGTTCCAGGGGGCGAAGAAGCAGCTCCAGGCGTGCTTGGCCCAGCCGGGGGAGGAAATGTTCAGGTGGACGTCGCCGGGCTGCAGGCCGATCCAGTAGAGGGTGGAGAGGTGGCCCACCGGGTAGCTCTGGTGGCTGTGCAGCACCAGCTTGGGCTTGGAGGTGGTGCCGGAGGTGAAGTAGAGCAGCAGCGGGTCGGTGGCGAGGGTGGGGCCTTCGGCCTCGAATTCGCCGGAGCAGGCGAGGGCGCCGGCGTGGCTGATCCAGCCCGGTACCGGCTCGCCGACGCAGAGGCGGGTGTAGTCACCGGCCAGTCCGTCGAATTTCTGCACGTTGGCGCTGCCGGCGATCACATGGCTGACCCGGCCCCGGTCGAGGCGGTCGCGCAGGTCTTCCGGGGTGAGCAGGGCGGTGGCGGGGATGACCACGGCGCCGATCTTGAAGGCGGCCAGCATGATCTCCCAGAGCGCGACCTCGTTGCCGAGCATCAGCAGGATGCGCTCGCCGCGTTGCACGCCGAGCTGGCGCAGGTGGTTGGCGACGCGGTTGGAGCGGGTCGACAGGTCCTGGAAGCTGTAGCGCTGCTCGCGACCCTGGTCGCCGACTATCCAGAGCGCCGGGGCGTCGTTGCCCTTGGCCATCACATCGAAGTAGTCCAGCGCCCAGTTGAATTCCTTGAGCTCCGGCCATCTGAACTCGCGCACGGCGGTGTCGTAGTCGGTGCGATGGGCCAACAGGAAGTCGCGGGCGGTGACGAAGGGATGCCGGTTGTCGCTCATGGTCGCCTTTCCTTTGTTGTTGTCTGGCGGGCTGGCCCTGGAAGCTGGCCAAGGTGCGTTGGACCGAGTATAGGTAGGCACAAATACGCCTTGGAATAGCCAAAAAAGCCGGTTCGATATGCAAAAAAATCCTACCCTGGTCGGGCGCCTGAACTGGGACGACCTCAAGTACTTCCTCGAAGTGGCGCGCGCCCGTACCGCCAGCACCGCGGCCCGGCGCCTGGACGTGGACTACACCACGGTTTCGCGGCGCATCCGTGCCCTGGAGCAGGGCATGGGCGCGCTGTTGTTCGAGAAATCACGCAATGCCGGGTTCGTCCTGACACCCGAGGGGCAGCGCCTGCTGAGCTATGCCGAGTCGCTGGAGAGCACCCTGCAGGCCGCCTGCGAGCAGGTTTCGGGCACCAGCCTGGCGCTGTCCGGGCATCTGCGCATCGGTTCCACCGAAGGTTTCGGCTCGTACTTCGTCACTGCACAGATGAGCCGCTTCCAGGACCGCTACCCGCACATTTCGGTGGACATCCTGCCGGTGCCGCACTTCATCAGCCTGTCGCGCCGCGACGCGGACATCGCCATTGCCCTGGAGCGCCCGGAGCGGGGGCCTTACGTCTGCTCGCGGCTGTGTGACTACCGGCTGCGGCTATACGCGACGCCCGAATACCTGGAGCGCCAGGGGCCGATCGAACGCCGCGAGGACCTGGCCGGGCGGGCGTTCGTCACCTACGTCGATGACCTGGCGTTCAGCCCGGAGCTGCTCTATCTGGAGGACGTGATCCCCGGCGCGGTCAGCCATCTGCGCAGCACCAGCGTGATCGCCCAGTACCACGCGGCGCTGCAGGGCCGGGCGATGGCCATCCTGCCGTGCTTCATCGCCGGGCCCGACCCGCGGCTGGTGGAAGTGCTGCCAGGGCAGGTGGAAGTCACGCGGCAGTTCTGGATGTACTACCGCGAGGACCTGCGCAAGCTGAAACGCATCGCCCTGGCGGCCGAGTACCTGCGCGAAAGCGCCGAGTACAACCGGGCGTTCCTGCTGGGGGAGAGCAAGGAGATGCGGTTTCTTCCGGCCTGACGCACAGTGCGAAATCGCTAGCAAGCTAGCTCCTACAAGGGATTCCAGGACCTTCAGCACTTTACGCAGACATAGCCATTTCAATCGCCATGCAGCCCGAAGGGCTGCCCAGTCGGTAGCCCGGCTGTTTGCGACGGTGCTCCCGCCTCAGGGCAGGCGCATGGCACCGCGCACGCTGCCCAGTACCATCCGCTTCATCAACTCCAGCCCTTGTTCCGCCGGCAGGCCGCTGGCATCCAGCCAGGCCGGCAATTGGTTGAGCAGGGACACGATGCTGGCCACGGCACCGCGTCCGGCGACATCCAGGGGCTGGCCGACCAGTTGCTGCAAGGGCTCCAGCAGGGCGGCTTCATAGGCCTGGCGCAGCGCGCGGGCCTGTTCCAGGCGCTCGCCGGAGAGGCAGCGGGCTTCAAGCTCGGCCAGGCGGAAGTGCAGGCCCATGGGCTGATGCAGGGCGAGGTGGGCGTCGATCAGCGCGGCCAGGCACTTGGCTGGGTCGCGGTGTCGGCGGGTGGCCAGGGCAGCATTGTCCAGCAACTGCTCGTAGAGCTCTTCGATGAACTCGAACAGCAGGGCTTCCTTGCTTTCCACGTGGTGGTAGATGGAGCCGGCCTTGATGCCCAGCTGTGCCGCCAGGTCGCGCATGCTCACCTGGCCGTAGCCCTGCTCGGCGAACAGGGCCAGTGCCAGGTGACGGTTCTCCAGGTAACGGGAGCGGCGGGCGGTGGTGGCGTCGAGCATGGCGGTGGCCCTCGCGAATGGCGTGCGCCGGCACTCTAGCCAGCGTGGACGGCGGGGCCTAGGTCCTGAGCGCTCCGCTACATTGGCGTTTTTTTCCATTGATCGCACATGAAGGCCGTCAGCAGGACAAAAGTGACTACGCATACGAACTGAATACTTGAAATAGTTCGGATCAGGAGTAGAGTTGAAAGCATAGTCATTCACCCAGGAGACGCCATGAGCAGCCCTGCCCGCCATGTCATTCCAGACCTCCAGAGCGGCGAAGCCGGCCGCGTGGCCCTGAAGTTCTTCTTCAACCTGATGGACAAGTGGGGTTGCTCCAAGGAGCAGCAGCGCACCTTGCTCGGCTCCATCGGCAACACCACCTATTTCAGCTACAAGAAGCTGCCCAGCGTGCGCCTGCCGCACGACACGCTGGAGCGGATCTCCTACCTGATGGGCATCCACAAGTCCCTGCGTATCCTCTTCAGCAACCAGGAAGCGCGTGCCTACGAATGGGTGCACAAGCCCAACAGCGCGGCACCCTTCAACGGCCGCAGCGCCCTGCAGTACATGCTCGGTGGCCAGGTGGTGGATGTGGCCGATGTGCGCCGTTACCTCGATGGAGTGCGAGGCTGATGACCGAGGAGTTGCTGGTGGAACGGATTCCCGAGTGGAGCAAGGCCTATCGCCTGGTCAACAGCGCCTTCCCGCCCATTTCCGTATTCGAAGACACCCTCGATCCCGATGAGCTGGAGCTGGCCTACGCCATCGAGGCCATGACCAACGACCGCCTGCGCGACCAGGTGGGGGAGATTTCCCGCGTTGCCCCCGAAGACCGTGTCAGTGGCAGCGGCTCCACCGTGGTGATGGCCGTATTCACCCATATCGGTCGCGCCAGCCGCTTTACCGACGGCAGCTTCGGCGTCTACTACTGTGCAAGCTCCCTCGACGCGGCCATCGCCGAAACCCGTTACCACCAGGAGCACTTCTGGCGTGCCACCCGGGAGGCGAGCATCGAAATCACGCTACGGGCCTATGTGAACAAGGTGGTCAGCCCGATGCTCGATGTGCGCGACCGGGTCGAGCTGCATGACCCGGACATGGCCAGTTACGGCACCAGCCAGGCCTTCGGCGGGCTTCACCGCAATGCCGGCAAGTGGGGGCTGCTGTACAACAGCGTGCGCCTGCCCGGCCACGAGTGCGTGGCGGCCTTCCGCCCGCCTGCGGTCAGCCTGCCGGTGCAGGGCGCGCACTTCCGCTATATCTGGGACGGCCGCACACAGAGCATTTCCTGTGTCTTGAAGGTCAGCCCGGTCGGCTAGCCACCAGTGGTTTCGGCAATCAGCTCGTCGATGACCGCCACCAGCGCCTGCTGCCGGGGCAGGCCGGACTGCAGGGCTTCCCGGTAGCGCAGTAGCTGCCGGTCGGCGCTACTGCCGTAACGCAGCACATGCCGGCCACGGACGAAGGCCTGGTCATCGCCCTCGGACTCGGCGAGTTCGCCAAAGCAGGCGTACGCCCTTGCCAGCCAGGCCCCGGCGGAGAGGCTGGCCTCGCCCGAGCCGTCGAGGTACATGCCGTGGATGCCGAAGCGCATGGCGCGCCAGTGGTTCTCCTTCAGGACCAGGCGTTGCAGGGGGGCGTCTTGCAGGTCGCCGTCGTCCTGGACCATGGCCCAACTGACCAGGGCGCGGAACAGGGCGACGATGCACAGGGCGTCTTCCACCGAGGGGCAGGCATCGGCCGCGAGGAGTTCCAGGGTGGGAAAGCGCGGCGACGGGCGAATGCACCAGGCCAGGTCGCCTTCGCGGCGTATCGACCCCGAGGCCATCAGCCACTGCAGATAGGCGTTGAAGGCAGGCTCGTCGGGGAAGTGCTCGGGAATGCCCTTGTGCGGCCACTCGGCGCACACTGCCTGGCGGTAGCTCATCAACCCGGTTGGGCGGCCGTTCCATAAAGGCGATGAGGTGCTCAGCGCCAACAGCAGCGGAAGCCAGCCCAGTACCCGGTTCATCACCTGGATGCGGTCGATCTCCAGCGGCACCACCACGTGCACGCGCATGCCGCAGACCAGGCTGCGGTGAGCGATCATCCGCTGGTCTTCGAAGAGCGGTTGGTAGTGCGGGTCATCCGACGGCACCTGCACATGCCAGTCGGCGAAGGGGTGGGAGCCTGCACAGAGTGGCGCCAGCTGATGCTCCCTGGCGATGGCAGCCAGGCGCGTACGTTTCTCCAGCAGGCAAGCGCGGGCCTCATTGATTTCCAGCAGGGTCGGTTGGGCCATGTCCAGGCACACCACGCTCTGGAACATTTCCTGGCTGAAGCCTTCCCTGAACGCGTCCCGTGCCGCCTCGAGAAATCCATCCGGCAGTTGCGTTGGCAGGTTGCGGCTGCGTGTGTCGACCAGGAAAAAGCTTTCCTCGACGCCGAACACGGGTGCTAAAGGATCGTTGGGCATGCGGGCCGCCTCGAACTTGCCTTATGGCAAGTGACGTACCCGCTGAGGCAGGTTTCAAGGACCGTTTGTCTGCAAAGGCTCTGCAACGGGGTTGTCATTGTGTTGGAGGAAGCTTTCCGATGAATAGCCGCCCAATGACATTTACGTGGCGAGTTTCCCTGCTAGGTTTTTCAGTCCGGCCACTCGATTGGTGGGGAGGACTGAGAATGAATAATTTGATGCTTCGCCAGGTTGAGGACACCTTGAACAAAATGAGCGTCACCTTTCAGTTCGAGTGCTTGTGGGAGCCCGATGGCAGTTGTTCCATCACCCTGCGCAACCAGCACCTCGCCATCCCTCGGACCAAGATCGCCGGCATCAGCCAGCGCGAGCTGCGGGACGAATCCAGCACCCAGCGCCTGGGCCTGGAATTGATGGACCGGCTCCTGGACGACTGATGAAGCGCGCATCCCGTTCGCCGAGGCTGCAGGTCCTGCACCAGCCTTCCGGCAAGAACCCCAGGTCGATCGAGCGTGCCGCCATCTTCATGGTGATCGGCATGTTCATGTTGGGCGTCTACGGCCAGTACGCTGGCCAGGGGCCGGGCAGCGTCGCCCTCAGGAGCAAACCGGCCAAGACACCGGTGTTCGAGTTCCAGCGCCTGAGCGCCAACCCAGCCGAACGAACGGCATCGTCCGGCCAGCGACCGCAGGAAAGCCGTACCGGCCAGGAACAGCGGTTGTAGGGGCGAATTCATTCGCCATGTCTGCGCTAGCTATTGCGAGAGATTTACCATCGGGCCAAGAGCCTTGTAGGAGCTGGCTTGCCAGCGAAACGGGGCCATTCGCTGGCAAGCCAGCTCCTACGGGCAATGCAGACATAGCCAACTCATGCGCCGGCCGAAGAGCTGCCCTTGGGTTTGCGGGGACGCTGCGCATCCCTTGGCGAATGAATTCACCCCTACAAAGAACAGCAGACGCCCTCAAACCACCAGACACCCCGGCAGATGCCGGGTCCAGCCGCTGGCCTGTTCATAGGCATGGGCCAGTTGCAGCACGGCGAGGTCCGCCTGGTGTGGGCCGATGATCTGCAGGCCCATGGGCAGGCCGCGGCTGTCGAAGCCCACCGGCACGTTGGCCGCCGGGCAGCCGGAGAGGGTGGCGGGGATCACCACTTCCATCCAGCGGTGGTAGGTGTCCATAGCGACGCCCGCGATCTCCTTCGGCCAGTGCCGGGTCTTGTCGAAGGGGAAGACCTGGGCGCTGGGCAGCAGCAGGTAGTCGTAGCGTTCGAACAGTTGGCAGATGGCGCGGTACCAGTCGGTGCGAGCGGCGGAGGCGCGGGACACGTCCATGGCCGACAGTCGCAGGCCGTTCTCCACTTCCCAGATCGCTTCCGGCTTGAGTTGCTCGCGCCTGGCCGGGTCGGCGTAATGGCTGCCGAGTGAGCTGGCCACCTGCCAATGGCGCAGGGTGCGCCAGGTGTCCCAGAGCCTGGCCATGGAGTAGTCGGGACGGGCCTCGTCGATCTGGCAGCCGAGGGATTCGAAGTCCTTGAAGGCTGTGCGGCACAGGTCCAGCACGCCGTGCTCCATGGGCAGGTAACCGTCGAAATCACCTAGCCAGCCGAGGCGGGCGCCCTTGAAGTCATGGTCCAGCGCACCGGCGAAGTCCTGGCTGCCTGCGCTGATGGACAGCGGCGAGCGCGCATCGCCCCCGGCCTGTACCGAAAGCAGCAGGGCAACGTCGCGGGTATTGCGACCCATGGGGCCTTCGTAGCCCAACTGGTCGAGGAACAGGTCGGCGGCATCATCGAAGGGCACCCGGCCCTGGGACGGGCGGAAGCCGATGATGTTGTTGAACGCCGCCGGGTTGCGCAGCGAGCCCATCATGTCGCTGCCGTCGGCCACCGGCACCAGGCGCATGGCCAGCGCCGCCGCCGCGCCGCCACTGCTGCCGCCAGCGGTACGGGTCGGGTCGTAGGCGCAGCCGGTGGCGCCGAACAGCGGGTTGTAGGTTTGCGAGCCGAGGCCGAATTCCGGGGTGTTGCTCTTGCCGATGATGATGGCGCCGGCGGCTTTCAGGCGTTCGACCATGATGCCGTCGCGGTCGGGGATGTAGTCCTTGTACAGTGGCGAGCCGAGGGTGGTGCGGATGCCTTGGGTGAGGGAGAGATCCTTCACCGCATGGGGCAGGCCGTGCATCCAGCCCTTGTAGTCGCCACGGGCAAGTTCAGCGTCGCGCTGGTCGGCCTCGGCCAGCAGTCGCTCGGTGGGCTGCAGGCTGACCAGGGCATTCACCCGTGGATTGAAACGTTCGATATGGGCCAGGTAGTCCTGCATCACCTCGCGGCAGGACACCTGGCGCTGGCGGATGTGCAGGGAAAGCTGGTGGGCTGGCAGTTGCACCAGCTCACTGAGGGGTTCGTTCTTGCTCATGATCCTGCCTTGGGCAAACGGCGGGTTGCGGAAGGCCCCGCCCGGTCGGGCGGGGCGGGCGGTTCAGCGCATCAGGTTGGTCCAGACGCGGTCGGCCAGGCGGATGGCGCCTTCGCCACAGGTCTTGCTGAAGAGCACCTTGGTGCCGTCAGGGATGTGCAGTTCCGGGGCATCTTTCAGGCTGGCGTCCAGGTAAGGCTCCACGCCTTTGACCGGGCTCTGGTGCTTGAGGAAGTTCTGCGTCAGTGCGGCGTTTTCCGGCTGGCTGAGGAAGGCGATGAAGCGCTTGGCGCTATCCGGGTTGCGCGCGCCCTTGGGGATCACCAGGTTGTCCACCCAGGCCATTACGCCTTCCTTCGGATAGAGGTAGCGCAGGCTCGGTTTCATTTCGCGAGCGCGCATGGACGAACCGCCCCAGAACAGCGACATGTCGATCTCGCCCGAGGCGAGGTTCTCGCGTATGGAGCCGGCCTTGGAACTGTAAGTCTTCACGAAGGGCTTCTGTGCCTTCAGCAGGTTCAGCACCTGCTGCATCTGCTTGGGGTCTTCGCTGCACAGGGGAATGTCCAGGTAGACGCTGGCGGCGTCGATCACTTCGCTGGCTGAGTCGAACATGTTGATCTTGCCCTGCAGCTCGGCCGGCGGCTGGAAGAGTAGCGCCAGGCTGTCGGTCGGGCCCTTGTAGGTGCCGGTGTCCACCACGACGCTGGTGGTGCCCCAGATGAAGGGCACGGAGTAGGCGCCTTCCGGGTCCCAGGTGGGTTTCTTCAAGTTATCGACGATGCCGGCGTAGTAGGGCTGTTGCACCGGGTCGAAGCGTTCCAGCAGGTTCTCCTGCACCAGGATCGGCACGAACTGGTGAGAGGGGATGGCCACGTCGTAGCCGGTGCCACCCTGCTTGAGCTTGGCCAGCAGGGTTTCGTTGGAGTCGTAGGAGTCCACGGTGACCTTGATGCCGGTTTCCTTCTGGAACTTCTCGAGGATCTGCGGCGAGAAGTAGCCGCTCCAGCTCACCACGTTGAGTTGGCCGTCGGCCTGGGCGGACAGGCTCAGGCCCAGCGCCAGGCCGGCGCCCAGGGTTTTCATCACTGCATTCATGGGTTGGCTCTCCAGTTCAGTGTTTTTTCTTGCCGAGCAGATAGGACAGGGTCACGAACAGCACGGAGACCCCGAGGATCAAGGTGGAAACCGCATTCACGTCGGGCGTCACGCCCATTCGCAGCAGGCCGAAGATGAAGATCGGCAAGGTGGTGGTGCCAGCCTGGGAGACCATCATCGAGATCACGAAGTTATCCAGCGAGACGATGAAGGCCAGCATCAGCCCCGAGACGATGCCCGGCATCAGCAAGGGCAGGGTGACCTTGCGGAAGGTGCGCCACTGGCCGGCATAGAGGTCGGCGGCGGCCTGTTCCAGGGACAGGTCCATGTCGTCGAGCCGGGCACGGATCGGCAGGTAGGCGAAGGGGATGCAGAACACCGTGTGGGCGATGATCAGGTTGCCGTAGCCCAGCGACAGGCCGAGGGTGGAGAACAGCGCCAGGGTGGCGACGCCGACCACGATCTCCGGGAGCACCAGCGGCAGCATGATGGCGCCGATGGACAGGCGCATGCCCTTGAACTTCGCGCCCCGCGAGGTGCCCAGCGCCGCCAGGGTGGCGATGGCGGTGGCCGCCAGGCTGGCGCACACGGCGATCAGCAGGCTGTTGCCGGCGGCCTGGCGCAGCGCCTGGTTGGCGAAGGCGGCGCGGTACCAGTCGAGGCTGAAACCGGTCCAGATGGTGGCCGACTGGTTGGCGTTGAAGGAGAAGATCACCAGCACCAGGATCGGCGCATAGAGGTACAGGTAGAACAGGAAGCTGAAGCTGCCGAAGCCGGGAAACTCCTGGACGCCCAGGCGGCGATTGCTCAACAGGCGCAACATCAGACACCTCCACGAGCGGCGCGCTGGCGCTCGGCACGCAGCGCATAAACGGTCAGGACCAGCATCACCGCGGCCATCAGCACCAGCGACAGGGCCGCGCCGAAGGGCCAGTTACGGGCGTCGCTGAACTGCCGGAAGATCAGGTTGCCGAGCATCATCTTCGTCCCGCCGCCGAGCAGCTCCGGGGCGATCATGGCGCCCAGGCAGGGCACGAAGGTGAGGATGGCGCCGGCGAGAATGCCCGGCCGGGCGATGGGCAGGACGACCTTGCGCAGGGTGCGCACGCGGCCCGCATACAGGTCCTGCGCGGCTTCCAGCAGGCGCATGTCCATCTTCTCCAGGCAGGCGTAGATCGGCAGCACCACGAAGGGCGCGTAGGTGTAGACCAGGCCGAGCAGCACCGCGCCGTCGGTGTAGAGCAGCTCCAGCGGCTGGTCGATCAGGCCCAGGCCCATCAGGCCGGTGTTCACCACGCCGGTGCCACGCAGCAGCAGGATCCAGGCGTAAGTGCGGATCAGCAGGTTGGCCCAGAAGGGCACGGTGATCAGGAAGATCAGCAGGCCACGGCGGTGGGGCGGCTGCATGGACAGCCAGACCGCGACCGGGAAACCCACCAGCAGGGTGATGAGGGTGGTGGCGGCAGCGATGCCCACCGAGCGAAGGGCGATCACCAGGTAGGAGTCGGCGAAGGCCAGGCTGTCGTCAAGTTGGCGCTCGAACAGCAACGACAGGTAGGACTCGGTGCTGAAGACGCGGTTGACCCCGCCGTAGGGGTTGGCCTCCATCAGCGAATAGGCGACCACGATCAGGATCGGCAGGATCAGGAACAGGCCGATGGCGACCAGCGCGGGCGACACGCCGAGGAAGCTCTGCATGGCCTGGCGGCGCGCAAGCATGGCGCCGGGCGCAAGGGATGTCGGGTTCATGGCAGTTGACCGTTGGCAGGTGACGGGTTCAATCCAGCAGTACGCTGGCGCTGTCTGGATCGAGCAGCAGGGCGGCAGCTTCGCCGGGGCGGAAGCGCTGGCCCTGGCCGCCACGGTTCGGCGTACGCACGGTCAGGCGGCTGCCATCGCCGAGGCTGACGTGGTAGTGCAGGTCGGTGCCGAGGTAGACCTGGTTGTCAACGCGGCAGGGAATGGCGCCGCTCTGGGCCGGCTCCACCAGGTGCAGGCGTTCCGGGCGAATCGACAGGCAGACGTCCTGGCCAGGCTTGACGCCTTCGCGGGCGGCGGCGCGGAACGGCTTGCCGCCCGGCCCCTGGTAGATCGCCTGGGTGCCGTCTTCCTGCAGCAGCCGTGCCTCGATGAAGTTGGTTTCGCCGATGAAGTCCGCCACGAAGCGATTGCGTGGCTGCTCGTAGATTTCGTCCGGGCGCCCGACCTGCTGCACCTGGCCTTCGGAGAGCACGGCAATGCGGTCGGACATCGCCAGGGCTTCTTCCTGGTCGTGGGTGACGAAAATGAAGGTGATGCCGGTGCGCGCCTGGATGCTCTTGAGCTCCTCGCGCATGGCCTGGCGCAGCTTGAGGTCAAGGGCCGAAAGCGGTTCGTCCAGCAGCAGGACCTTGGGATGCGGCGCCAGTGCGCGGGCCAGCGCCACGCGCTGTTGCTGGCCGCCGGACAACTGACTCGGGCGGCGTGCGGCGAAGCGTTCCATCTGCACCATCGCGAGCATCTCGCGGACCCGCTCCGCCACCTGGGCGCGGCTCATGCGCTTGCCCATGGGGTGGGACTCCAGGCCAAAGGCGAGGTTCTCCGCGATGGTCATGTGGGGGAACAGGGCGTAGTGCTGGAATACGGTGTTGACCGGCCGCTGGAAGGGCGGCAGGTCGGCGATGTTCTCGCCGTAGAGGAGGATTTCCCCGGCGCTGGGGAACTCGAACCCGGCGATCATCCGCAGCAGGGTGGTCTTGCCGCAGCCGGATGGGCCGAGGAGGGTGAAGAACTCGTTGTCGCGGATATCCAGATCCACGCTCTTCAGGGCTACCGGCCCGTTCTGCGGGTCGCCGTACACCTTGCGTACCGAACGAACCGAGACCGCCGCCGCAGGCAACGGGACATGCACAGCATTCATCACTACTTCTCCTGTTCCCCGTGGTTCGGGCGGCCGCGTATGCTGGCGGACGTTCCGGGCCTCGGGCTTTCGATTGTTGTTCTAGGCAGTCCCGGCAATGCCGGGGCAACAGGGAGTTGATCGGGCGAGGTTGTTGTTCTTCGCGCCTCGGGGCCGATCATCTGGCAGGGGGAGCGGCCTATAAAGCTCAATTTTCTTACATGTGCTATTAAAAAAACTAACATCAGAAAGGTGCCGTGCCGCCCATGTCCATCCGCCGTTTGCCACCCCTCAACGCGGTGCGCGCCTTCGAGGCTGCCGCCCAGCTGGGCAGCTATGTTGCCGCGTCGAAGGCCCTGCATGTCACCCAGCCCGCCATCGGCCGTCATGTGAAGTTGTTGGAGGAATGGCTGGGGGTGCAGCTGTTCAACCGTACGCCGCGCGGCGTCGAGCTTACGCCGGCTGGGCGCCAGTACTACGCGCGCATCAGCTCCGCCCTGGCGCAGATCGCCGATGCCGGCGACGAGGTGGCGAAGAAAGGCGCAGTGCGCTGGCTGAAGATCCTCGCCGTGCCGGCCTTCGCCAAGCGCTGGCTGACGCCCAAGCTGGAAGCCGTCAGCCGCATGCGGCCGGGGCTGAAGATCGTCATCGAACCCAATTCCACCTTCACCGAAGTCGACGGCAAGAGCGCTGACCTCGGCATCGTCTACGGCATGCCGGGGGATTACAGCAGCGCGAGTACGATCCTCATGCAGCCAAGGGTGTTCCCCGTGTGTTCACCGGAATACCTGGCCCGCACCGGGCCGATCGAAGGTGCCGAATACCTCGCCCGCCACGACCTGATCCACTACGACAGCGAATGGTGGAACCTCTGGTTCGCCCGTGTCGGCGTAGAGGTGCAGGTGAGTGCGGACGTGCTTTACGTCAGCAACGACTACGTGCTGTCACTGGCCGAGGGTGGCCGAGGCATCGCCCTGGCCAATGAGGTGCTGGTGCGCCAGGAGCTTGAGAATGGCGTGTTGGTGAAGGCCGTGGATGTGGACGTACCGCTGGAGAGTTACCAACTGCTGACGCCGCCAGGGCCGGTGTCGGCGGATGTGGAGTGGTTCAGCCAGTGGATTTCCGCAGCCTTGCGGGAGGATTTTCCGGAGTCGTTCGCCGGGAATGCGGGGGCGAGCTCCTTGTAGGATGCGGCAGTGCATCAGCAGCGTAGGATGGGGAGAGCCTGCGAAACCCATCGATTACGGTGATGGGTTTCGCTTCGCTCTACCCATCCTACGAGTCTTCAATCAGCCCCTACAGGATGCCGCCGTGCCTCAGAACCGCTCGGCCTGCACCAGGTAGCGCCATTGCCCGACCGGCACCTTGCCCATGGGTACGCCGCCGATCCGAATGCGCTTCATGCCGACGACCTTGAGGCCAACGGCGCTGCAATAAGCGGCGATCAGGCCCGGTTTGGGGTTCTTCAGAGCGAAGCGCAGGTGGGTTTCGTTTTGCCAGCTTGCCTTCACTGGTGGCAGGTCCTGGCCTTTGACCTTGATGCCCCGTTTCAGGCGGTCGAGGCCCTTGTCCAGCATCGTGCCGCTGACTTCGACGACGTATTCCTGTTCCAGCTTGTTCGCGTCTTCGTTGAGCTTGCGCAGGGCTCGCCAGTCCTGGGTCATCACCAGCAGCCCGCTGGCGCCCGGTTGTAGCGGCAGGGTGGTGGTCAGGCGAGCGAAGTGGCTGCGCAGCAGGCGCACAGCGGCGCGGTCTTCCGGCCATCGGCTTTCAGGGTTGAGCACGCGTTGGGCGGCTTCGAAGGACAGGCCGGCGGGCTGATTCAGTAAAAGCGTCACCGGCTCCTGCGGATCGGGCGTGGCACCAGGGAGTAGAGCGACTGTCTGGCCTTCAACCTTGAACTGCGGCTGTTCGACCACCTCGCCATCGACCGTCACCCAGCCGCCCTCGATATAGAGCTCCGCCTCCCGGCGCGAACAGCCGGTGAGTTCGATAACGCATTTGGACAAGCGGACGGGGTCGGTCATTGGGGGCAGCCAGTGGAGAGGAAAGGGCGCAATGGTAAACCCATTGGGCCGGCTCGGCACGGGCGGCGGCTTTTACTGTGGGGGCCAATGAAAGCGCCCCCCACAGGAAGCTTCGTCCTTGTCAGGGTTTCTGGCCCGGCCAACCCGCCTGGTGCAGCGCCTTGGTCAGGGTTTCGACGTCCAGCCCCGGTACCCGATGGCCGTTGCCTTCGGTGGTGGGCGAGGCCAGCATCGCGTTGATGATGGCTTCCTCCACGGCTTCGGCGGCGGCGAGGAACAATTCGCTGATGTGGTCATTGTTGACCATGCGCAGGTTGTCGCAGGTCGGAGCACCCTTGGCCTCGTAGGCGGGTGCCGGCAGGTGCTGGTTGCCGGTGGAGAAGGCCACGAAGATGTCGCCGCTGTGATCTTCCGTTCCGCCACCGGTTCGGGCCAGGCCGATGCTGGCGCGCTGGGCGAGGCGCGTGCACTGGTGCGGCAGCAATGGCGCGTCAGTGGCCAGGCAGACGACGATCGAGCCCATGCCGGGGTGCGGCAGGCGGGCCTTGAGGAAGGGTGAGTCCACCTGCTCCATGTAGCGGCCCACCGGGTAGCCATCGACGCGCAGCTCTTGCCGGACACCGTGGTTGGCCTGGACGATGGCGCCGACCGTCCAGCCGCCTTGCTCGGTGCTCAGCCGGCGCGAGGCGGTGCCGATGCCTCCCTTGAACTCATGGCAGATCATGCCGCTGCCGCCGCCCACCGCGCCTTCGGTCACCGGGCCATCGACGGCATTGCCCAGGGCCTGGGCCACATGCTCGATACGCACGTGAAAGCCGTTGATGTCGTTGAGCAGGCCATCGAAGGTTTCCAGCACCACCGGCATGTTCCAGTACAGCCGGCCATCCTGGGGTTGCTCCTCGCGGTCCAGGGCAATCAGAGCGTCCCGCACGGTGCCCACGCTGTGGGTATTGGTGAAGGCGATCGGGCTGGTCAGCAGGCCGGCCTCGCGAATCCACTCAAGGCCGGTAGCATCGCCGTTGCCGTTGAGGATGTGGACGCCGGCGAAACAGGGCTGCAGGTTGGTCGAGCCCGGGCGTGGTTCGATCACCGTGACGCCGGTCTGGATATCACGCCCTTCGGCTGTGCGGCCGCGTATATCGCAATGGCCGACCCGCACGCCGGGTACGTCGGTGATGGCATTGAGGGGGCCAGGTTGCAGTTGGCCAAACTGGAGTCCGAGGTCGCGGGCACGTGGTTTCATCGTTTTACTCATGGCAGGTAGTTACAGGAAAGATGGAGGGTTGAATCACTGGCCACTCTTCACCTTGCTCCAGACGCGTGTGCGCACGCGCTCGGCTTTCTTGGGCAGTGGCTCCAGGGTGAACAGCCTGGCCATGGCCTCGGCTGGCGGATAAACGCTGGGGTCGTTGCGGGTGGCTTCGGCGACCATCGGCGTGGCGTTGCGATTGCCGTTGGGGTAGCTGAGAAAATCGGAGATCGGTGCGATGACTTCCGGCCGCATCAGGTAGTCGATGAACGCCAGGCCCTGATCGGGGTGCGGCGATTGCTTGAGCAGCACCAGGGTGTCGAACCACACGGGCGCGCCTTCGGTCGGCAGGCTGTATTCGATCTTCACGCCGTTCGCGGCCTGTTCGGCGTTGGTCCTGGCTTCCAGCATGCCGCCGGACCAGCCCAGGGCTACGCAGATGTTGCCGTTGGCCAGGTCGCTGATGAACTTCGATGAGTTGAAGTAGGCGATATGGGGGCGCAGCTTGAGCAGCAAGGCCTCGGCTTTCTTGTAGTCGTCGGGGTTGGTGCTGTTGGGCGGCAGCCCCAGGTAGTGCAGGACGATGGGCAGTACTTCGGAAGGCGAATCGAGCATCGCCACGCCACATTGGCTCAGCTTGGCCAGGTTCTCCTCCTTGAACAGCAGGTCCCAGGAGTTCACCGGGGCCTGGTCGCCCAGCACGGCGCGGACCTTGTCGACGTTGTAGCCGATGCCGTTGGTGCCCCAGAGGTAAGGCACGGCGTAGCGATTGCCGGGATCGTTGACGGCCAGCTTGGCCAGCAGGTCCTGATCCATGTGCTTGAAGTTGGGCAGCCGGGACGGGTCCAGGGGCTCCAGTACGCCGGCCTGAATGAGGGTTGGCAGGCTGAAGTTGCTGGCCACCACCACGTCGTAGCCGCTGCCACCGGTGAGCAATTTGCCTTCCAGCATCTCGGCACTGTCGAAGGTGTCGTACACGGGCTGTATACCGGTGTCGCGCTTGAAGTCCGCCAGGGTGGTCTGGCCGATGTAGTCGTACCAGTTGTACACGTGGACGGTGGGCGCGTCGGCTGCGGCGGTCGACAGCCACGCCGACAGGCAGGCGCCGAATCCGAGGTTGAGGTACGAGCGGTGACGAAGCATGATGCGGCACTCCTGGCCCCTGGCAGGCCCTTGGTGGTCGAGGGTTCCGAGGCTAGAGGTCTGAGGCGTTGCTGGACATTCCCATCACGGGTTATGCGAAAGGGGTAGAGCGTGGAAGCCTTGTTGAGAGAACTGCCGGTGCACCAGGGGCTGGCGCGCATGTTTGGCAGCCTGGGGCAGGAAGGCTTCTGGCGCAGCCTGGTGGATACGCTGCGGCTGCTGGTTCCCGTGGACAACGCGCTGGTGGCACTGATGCGCCCGGGCCGGGTGCCGCAATTGCTGGCCGACTTCGAGTTCCGCGGCGGGCTGGACGAGCGCGAGGACCTGGCCGATTACTGCGCCGGCCGCTACCTGCTCGACCCCTTCTACCTGGCCGCATGCAACGGCATCGCTGATGGCCTGCACCGCCTTGAATCCGTTGCACCTGACCAGTTCCTGCAAAGCGAGTACTACCTGAGCTACTTCCGCGCCGTGGTCGGTGGCGGCGAGCTGCAGTTCATCTGCAACCTGGACGATGCCGTGCTCAGCCTCTCGCTGGGACGCGAGCAAGCCTTCGCCGACCACGAACATGGGCGCTTGCTCTGCGTGCGTGATTGGGTGCTGGCGGCCATGCGCAGGCACGTGCAGATCATGCCTCCGGAGGGGCCGGCGAACGAAGAGATGGCCAGCGACCTGGCCTCCATCCTGGGTCGATTCGACGCGCGCCTGACCGAGCGCGAGATGGATACCGCGCGGTTGATTCTCCAGGGCTTTTCCAGCAAGGCCATTGCCCAGCGCATGGGGATTTCACCCGAGACGGTGAAAGTGCACAGGCGCAACCTCTACAACAAACTCAACGTCAGCGGCCATGCCGAGTTGTTCGCGCTGTTGCTGCATCCGCATTGAGGCCTGTGCTGGAGAGGGCGATCACACCCTTTGGCCGTAGTCGCGGTGTACCCTTGTGCGGTACAGTGGCACAAATCCTAAGAATTTGACTCATGATCAAAAGCTTCAGGGAGGCATGGCTGGAAGCGTTCTTCGTTCGTGACGAACACGCTAAACAGATTCCAGCCGATATCAGCAACCGGCTGTTTCGAAAGCTACAGCTGCTGGACGATGCCACGACTGACAGTGACCTGCGCATTCCACCGAGCAATCACTTCGAGAAGCTAGTGGGCAAGTTGAAGGGGCTGCATTCCATTCGCGTCAATCAGCAGTGGCGATTGGTGTTCGAGTGGGATGGGGACAAAGGCGAAGCGTCGGGGGTGTACCTCGACAATCACTCCTACCGATGAGGTGAAGCATGATCATTACCGAACGTAAGCCGGTGAGCGTCGGCGAGATGCTCACCGAAGAGTTCCTCGAGCCCATGGGCATTACCCAGGGTCAACTGGCAGAGGCCATGGGTGTTCAGCGCAAGCTCGTCAACGAACTCTGTAACAACCGCCGCGCCATCACGGCGGACACGGCGTTGATGTTGTCCCGGGTCTTCGGCAACTCGGCCGATTTCTGGCTGAACCTGCAGCGTCGCAATGATCTGTGGGAAGCACTCAACTCGCCTGACCGCCGGGCCAGGATCGAACGCGCAAAGCCTCTTCCTCATCGGGCAGCCTGATCTGTCCGGGGACGATGACCTGACTCCCCGACACTTGGAGGATCCGTAATCCCTTTACCGGGAGGATATTTCGGGCGCTCTGGGCTTTACTTGGCAATCGTCCCCACCACAGGCTTGGAGGCCGAAATGATTCCCGCAAAAGGACTTCTATTGGCGCTCAGCGCCACCAGCCCATTGGCCATGGCCGACTCCGGCCCATCCTTCGACTGCGCCAAGGCCCAGGGCGTCGAGCAGCAGGTATGCAAGAGCGCTGACCTGAGCCTTCTGGACCGCCAACTTTCGGATGTCTACAAGAAAACCCTGGCCGCGACCGACGCGGCGACCCAGAAGCGACTGCGTGCCGAACAGCGCGGCTGGCTCAAGGGTCGCGATGAGTGCTGGAAGGCGGACGATCAGAACCAGTGCCTGACCCTGAGCTACCAGACGCGTCTGGTGGAGCTGCAGATCCAGTCCGGCTCGGTGATGGCGCCCAAGGCCGTGGAATTCATCTGCGGGGATAACAGCAAACCCTTCACCGCTGCGTTCTATAACAACCTCGAGCCCACTGCAGCGGTGTTCACCTACGGCAACGACCAGACCATCGCCATCAGCCACCCCGCCGCCAGCGGTGCCCACTACAGCACCGACGGCATGGATTTCTGGGAGCACCAGGGCGAAGCCAAGGTGACCTGGTATGGCACTGAAATGACCTGCAAAGTGGCGCGCTGAGCCTATTCGCTAGGTCTGCGCTAGCTGTTGCGAGAGATTTACCATCGGGTCAAGAGCCTTGTAGGAGCTGCCTGCAACACGTAATGCAGACATAGCCAGCCTAATCCCGGCCTTTCGTCGTCAGCTTGTCCACGGCTCGTTGCAGGCGCTCCAGACCTTCGTGCAAGTGGCGCAGGGCTCGTGGTGGTCGTGCCCCCCGAATGCCCCGTCTGCGTACAACTCCCCCCTCCCTGAACGTTATTGGCCCGCGCGCAACGTGAGGGCCTGGGATATGTACTGCATCGCTCGTCCATTCGATTAAGACAGGTCCACACTTCACGCAGATGCCGGTTGGATTCGTTTTCTTCAGCCATGCTCGTGTCCTCGGCAACTCGGTTGACGACTGGACGGCAGGAATCCTCGTCTGATCCAAAATGCACGGGGGCGTAGTAAGGCAGGTGGATGGGGGACGAACGGTGCGTTAAACCCTTCGCATGCGGTTGTACTGCGAGCCAATACCTGCCGACCGATCCGTGGGGGAATCTGGAAAGTGACAAGGAGACTGCCCTGAGCGGCGATTGCGAGCATGCCGCAGCGGGTCGTTATCGACTCAAGGCGAATGCACAAACAAGCATAAATCTGCTTTCCTTCTCCCCTGAACCTCACAGGCGCGGGGCCTGGACTTGACTGGACGGCCCCTGAGAACCCGACCATGCCCTTTATCGATGACCTGGCCTTTGTGCTCGCCTTCCTCGCCGTGATTGCCTGCGGGTTGATGGGCGGGCTGTTCTTCGCATTCTCCAACTTCGTGATGCAGGCGCTGGCGCGCATTGCGCCGGAAGCCGGCATCGCCGCCATGCAGGCCATCAACCAGACGGTGCTCAACCGAGTCTTCCTCGCCATCTTCCTGGGCACGACTGCTGCCTGCGCGCTGCTCACGCTCTACACCTTCGTGCATTGGGACGTACCCGGTACCTTATTCCTGCTCGTCGGCAGCCTGATGTACCTGCTGGGTAATTTCGGCGTCACGCTGGTGTGCAACGTCCCGCGCAATAACGCCCTGGCAAAGCTGAACGCGGGCAGCCCCGATGCCGTCGCCCCGTGGCGCGACTATGTGGAGCATTGGACGCGCTGGAACCACGTTCGAGCCGGTACCGCCCTGGCGGCTTCGGCGCTGCTGATGGTGGGACTGTTCCTGATGCTGGCGATGGATTAGGCCTTGCCCGAAGTCGTCCCTCGCTTGCTCTGATCCACCGGTTCCACAGGCCGGTTTCGGCCAGAACCAGAGCCTTGGCGGCGATGCCGTGAACGAAGGCCTGCTCCTCTTGATAGGCCGACAGCCCGCGTCGTCAAACGGATCTCACCCATTTGCCGTGCCCCGGTATTTCTGCTGGGATGCCACCTTTATTTCTGTAGTTGAGGAACCCCCCCATGGCCTCCTTTGAGCAACTCTTTGCCATCGGTGAACGCTTTGACGCGTTCGTCGGCCGCGGTCTGCCGGCAGAAATCGCCGCCGTGCAGGCGGTGCAGCGCAAACTGGCCGAACCCGGCGCGCTCAGCGAAGCAACCCGGCAGCGCCTGCAGGCCGTGCAGGGCCGCTACCACCTGCTGGTGGCGGGTGAGATGTGGTGCCCGGACTGCCAGATCAACGTCACGGTCATGGATTTCCTGCATCGCTTGCAGCCGCGCGTCGATCTGGCCGTGATCTCCAAGGGGCGCGCGGAGGACGATTTGCAGGAGCGCCTTGGGCTGGAACGCATTCAGATCCCCCTCGTGGCGGTGCTGGACGAACGCTTCACGCTGGTTGGCCGTTTCATTGAACGGCCGCAGGATGTGATCGCCGGTGGCGATGCCATGAAGCCGGACTATCGGGCCGGGAAGTACCTGGAAAGCACGGCGCTGGATCTCCTGGCGATATTCGAGGCGGCTGAGGGGCGTGCGGGCAATTAGCCCCGGGCAACGCCAACCGTGCCACGCGAACAAAAAAGCCGCCCCGGCTTTCAGGCCGGGGCGGCTTTTATGTAGCTCGCGATGCACTAGGCGAGCGGTGCATCAATCGGCGATCACATTCAGTGCGACGTCGATGTTGCCGTGGGTGGCTTTGGAGTACGGGCAGATCTCGTGGGCTTCCTTGGCGATTGCCTCGGCGACTTCGTGCGGTACGCCCGGGAAACTGACGTTGAAACGAGCCTGGATGAAATAAGCGTTACCGGTCATGCCCAGGTCTACTTCGATCTCGACGGCCAGGTCCTTCGGCAGCACCACTTTGCGCTGCTGGGCCACGAGCCCGATAGCGGCGATGTAGCAGGCCGACCACGCACCGGCGAACAGTTGCTCGGCAGTGGGGTGGGGCAGGGTTGCGTCGAACTGGAGTTCCGAGTTCGCGCTGCCGCCACGGGGGGCCGACAGTTTGATGTCGAGGCGGCCGTGGTCATTACGTGACGCGCCTTCGCGGTGGGCTACGGTGGTGTGGGTCTTGCCAGTGAAAAGGACTTTTTCGATCTTGGTGGTCATGGGGAGTTCCTCATTGCTTCGTGTGCTTGAGCGGTTGCCGGGTGGTGGTTTTGCTTTGTGATCGCATTCGATTAAATCGTATACGATGGAGAAATGTTTGCGCACAAACAAAATGGCGTCAATAGGCGGGTGCCTGCATCTGGACGAACGGTTGCCCTTACGTCGATGAGTCAGTTGGGCCGGGGTGTTCGCTGACCGCCCGTTTCGGGGCCCCAGGACGGAGGCACTCGACGAAAAGCCCGCCATAATGGCGCCCCGTCCGTTTGTCCACCTGAACAGGCTGTCTACCGATGTCATTCGCCGAGTTGTTTCTACTGGGCATTCCCGCCGTCCTGCTGACGGGCATTTCCAAAGGAGGGTTCGGCGGCGCTCTGGGGGGCATCGCGGTGCCGCTGCTGGCCCTGATGATGCCGCCCACCCAGGCGGCGGCGATCATGCTGCCGATTCTCTGTATGGCGGATATCACCGGTCTGCGCCGCTTCTACGGCAAATGGGACCCGCGCAACCTGAAGATCATGCTTCCTGGCGCATTGCTCGGTGTGCTGGTGGGCACCCTGAGCTTCGGTCTGCTCAGCGAGCGGCTCATCGGTCTGATGATCGGCGGCATCGCCATCGTCTTCTTCCTGCTCAACGTGCTGAACGCTGCCGCGGCCCAGGCGCCCAGTGCACCGAAGGTGGCCAAGGGCACTTTGCTGTCGGGCATCGCAGGCTTCACCAGTTTCGTCGCCCATGCGGGTGGTCCGCCGATCATGATGTATCTGTTGCCGCAGCAGATGGACAAGGTGCGCTACGTCGCCACGGTGAATTGCTTCTTCCTGCTGACCAATGCCATCAAGCTGGTGCCCTATGCGCTGCTTGGGCAGTTCACCACCACCAGCCTGACCGCAAGTCTCGCCCTGGCGCCCATCGTGGTGGTCGGGGTGTGGCTGGGTATCTGGTTGCAGGGGCGGGTGAATCACGCCTGGTTCTATCGCATCGCCTGGGCGGGGTTGCTGCTGACAGGCATCCAGCTGTTCGTGCAGAACTGGTAGACGGTTGCACGGTGCAGGGGTAGCGTTCCGCTCTTTTCCAGGGAAGAACGGAGTCTTGCCTCATGAGTGATTACCTCGAACTGAACAAGGTCAACTGGGACGAGCGTGCCCCCCTGCATGCCGCGTCCCGTGACTATGCCGCCGAGGCGTTTGCCAGCGATCCGGGTTACCTGTCGGATGTGGTGCGCTTCGACCTGCCGCGACTGGGCGATATCACAGGCCAGAACGGTGTGCATCTGCAGTGTCATATCGGCACCGACACGCTGTCCCTTGCCCGCTTGGTCGCACGGATGAGCGGCCTCGATTTCTCCCCAGCCTCCCTTGAGCAGGCGCGCTTGCTGGCGTGTCGCTGCGGGAAGGAAATCGGCTTCGTCGAATCCGACGTCTACGCAGCCGACCAGGTGCTGCCGGCGGGTACGTTCGATCTCGTCTACACCGGCATCGGCGCGATCAACTGGCTGCCGCGCATCGACGAGTGGGCGCGTGTGGTGTCTGCCTTGCTCAAACCGGGCGGTCGGTTGTTCATGCGTGAAGGGCACCCGATGCTTTGTGCGGTAAACGAGGCGCGGGAAGACGGGCTGGTCATCGAGTACCCCTATTTCGAACGGGCCGAGCCCATGGAATGGGACGACGACAGTACCTACGTGGAAACCGACGCCAGACTGACCGCGACCCGGTCCTATGAATGGAACCATGGCCTGGGCGAGGTGGTTACAGCGCTGCTGCGGTATGGCCTGCAGCTCACCGCCCTGGAAGAGCACGACAGCATTCCCTGGGAAGCACTGCCCGGCCGAATGGTGCTGGACGAGGCGGGCGAGTGGCGGCTGGAGCGGGACCGTTGGCGGTTGCCGCTGAGCTACACCCTGCAGGCGGTTAAGCGAGGGTAGGGGCAGCCCTGCGGTTGAATTCGCCCCCACAAGGAAAACAGGCAAAAAAAGGCCGCCACGGTGCGGTCAACTTACGGGGGGAGGTGGCGACCGTGGCGACTTCAATTGTCCTCTGCAAGGGGACAGTTTTACGGTAGTCGATGTCAGGAAAACGTGCGTCGGTATTCCGTCGGAGTCCTGCGTTAGATATTCCACCAATCATCAGGCTCCCAGTTGGCGCGGAACATTGCCCCCCCAAGTCTGTTCAGCCCAGGAGTTGGCGAAGCTCCTCGGACATTGGCATCGGCTTGAAGGCGCTGACTCTGGCCCGGCCGGTGTTACCCAGGGGGACCCAGATTCGCGAGAAGAGCAGGGCGGCGGGCATGCGGAAGGCCTGACCAATCACCTCGCGAAAATCGCCCTGCTGCCAGCCGGCCTTCAGCATCAGCCAGTGGCTGCGGGTATGCAGCAACGGCAGGCGTTGGCTGAGGATGTGGGCGCGTTCCAGCCAGGGGTAGGCGCGTTGCGGATCTTGGGCGGCGAGGGCGTCGCAGGCCTGCTGGAAGGCCTGTTCGATGGCGATGTGAAGTTCGGTTTTCATGGGGTGTTCCTGCAAGGGGAGGTGACGGCAGTGAACACCCTGTAGTTACTTCAGGGTCAAGTGACCTTCAGCGGGACGGGAGGACGGCGTGAACTGCGCACCGTGGCGGGATGCAATCGTAGGATGGGTGGAGGCCACGATACCCATCAAATTGCGGCCGATATGGGGGCACGGCCTGGTTCAATCCGCGGTCGTTCGTTCCTCAAGCCCGTCGCGCATAGTTCACCGTCAGCCTCTCACACTGATGCCCGTCCGTTTCCCCCGTGCGTGGTAATCCACCGGCCCGTGAACCGCGCGAGAATCCCCTCGAACGCCCCTGATCCCGCCAGCCCTTCGGACGAGGGGTGGCTAGTGCTGCTCCCCGGCTCGCTTGAGTAGCTTCTTGCAGCGCTCGGACAGGTGTATGACGCGCAGGTGTTTGCCGGCCTTGGCATAGCGTTCGCGCAGGGTCTTCAGCGCGGCGATGGCCGAGTAATCGACGAAGCTGAGATGGCGGCAGTCCAGGGTCACCTGGTGCGGGTCGTCGGCGGGGTCGAACTGGTTGAGGAAGGGAGTGGTGGACGCGAAGAACAGCGTGCCGTGAAGCTGGTAGAGCTTGCTGCCGTCGGCTTCGACGTGGCTGTCGGCATAGAGTTCACGGGCGTGGTGCCAGGCGAAGTTCAAGGCGGCGATGACGATGCCGCAAAGAACGGCAGTGGCCAGGTCGGTGAAGACGGTAATGACGGTCACGGCGCCGATCACCAGCACGTCGTTCAGTGGCACCTTGCCCGCCACCCGCAGCGAGCCCCAGGCGAAGGTCTGCTGGGCCACCACGAACATCACGCCCACCAGTGCTGCCAGCGGAATGCGCTCGATCAGCGGCGAGAGGAACAGCACGAACAGCAGGGTCATCACCCCGGCGATCACCCCCGAGAGCCGGCCACGGCCGCCGGAGCTGAGGTTGATCACTGTCTGGCCGATCATGGCGCAACCGCCCATGCCACCGAACGCGCCGGAGACGATGTTGGCCGCACCCAGGGCCACGCACTCACGGTCCGGGTAGCCGCGGCTCTCGGTGATCTCGTCGGTGAGGTTCAGGGTCAGCAGGGTTTCCAGCAGGCCCACCAGTGCCATCAGCACGGCGTAAGGCGCAATGACCTTGAGGGTTTCCAGGTCCCAGGGCACCTGCGGCAGGGCCAGCGTGGGCAGGCCGCCAGCAATGTGCGCCATGTCGCCGAGGGTGCGGGTCGGCAGGCCGAGCAGGTAGACCAGAAGGCCGACGCTAAGGATCGCCACCAGCGCGGGCGGCACGGCGCGGGTCAGGCGCGGCAGCAGGTAGACGATGGCCATGGTCAGTGCCACCAGCCCCAGCATCAGGTACAGCGGAATGCCGCCCAGCCAGTCTTCCCCCGTCTTGAAATGCTCCAGTTGGGCCAGCGCGATGATGATCGCCAGGCCATTCACGAAACCGAGCATCACCGGGTAGGGCACCATGCGTACCAGCTTGCCGAGGCGCAATACCCCGAACGCGATCATGATCACCCCGCCCAGCAAAACGGTGGCCAAGAGGTACTGCACGCCGTGTTCCACCACCAGCGCGACGATCACCACCGCCATCGACCCCGCCGCACCGGACACCATCCCGGGTCGACCGCCGAACAGCGCAGTCAGGGTGCAAATGATGAAGGCGCCGTACAGGCCCATCAGCGGGTTGAGGTGGGCGACCAGGGCGAAAGCGATGCATTCGGGAACGAGGGCGAACGACGTGGTGAGTCCGGCCAGGACATCGGCGCGCAGACGGGCTGGTTTCATGGTGTACCTGAGCTGTGGACCGGCGGGTACGGTCGCGAGGGATGACAAAAATAGGGGGGCGAATGTTACGGAAACAGGGACCATCCGACCAGCGATCAGGTACTCGGGGCGTTCTCTCAGTGTGGTATTGAGTTGGTGCTGTTCCGATATTATCGTATGCGATTTATGGCCTGCTCCTTCCGGGCAATGGCCATCGTCCCAGGGAGAAACACATGAAACCCAGCAACAAGGCGGCATCCGCAAAGCCCGCACCACTCTCCGACTTTCTGTGCTTTGCGGTCTACTCCGCGAACCTGGCTTTCGGAAAGGCTTACAAACCCGTTCTCGAGCAGCTTGGGCTCACCTACACGCAGTTCATCACCATCGTAGCGCTGTGGGAGCAAGACAATCAGACCGTTGGCGGACTGGGTGAAAAGCTGTTTCTCGAATCGAACACGCTCACGCCCATCCTGAAGAAGCTGGAGGCAATGGGGCTCGTTCAGCGGCAGCGAGATCCTGAGGACGAACGTCAAGTGCGACTCAGTTTGACGAGCCAGGGTCGAGCACTGCGTGAGAAAGGACTGGAAGGGAGCCTCAGCCAGGCGACCGGCCTGGAGCCGGAAGCGTTCGAGCAGATCCAGAAGGCGATCGTGGCGCTACGCGACAATCTCATCAAAAGCGTCAAGTAGGCCCGTGCCCGCGCACGGGACTGCTCAGCAACGCCGTCGGATACCCCGATGGCGAAGCGGCACGTGGCTTGACGTCCATAGCCGGTCTTCGGCCCGCATTAAATCGGAAGCCCTGCTGCCAGCATCTTGTCGCGGAGCTCAGCGGCACGGGCTGGCGGTACAGGGTGCTGGTGGATACGCCATCTAACTCCGCGATCACGGCCACCTGGGCGACTCGCTCTGGGCTTTTCTTCGGCAAACGGTCGAGCCGTTGCCGCAATTGCATCAACGCGTCGTAAGGGATGGCGCTATGCCGCCCGCTGGGCATTGCGTTCGCCTCGGTCAAATAGTTGTAGAGCGTCGAACGACCGATGCCCATCACGCGAAGGATTGTGATCCACCGCGCTGATGATTCTGACCTTGCGCCTGATCTTTCGGACTTTTCCTATTTACTTGCGGCACGCCACCCGCAGAGCCTTGGACTAGGCACCTGGCTTAACACCCGACTGCGGGTGAGCCAGTGCCCCATCGTCAATGGAAAGGCCCGCACCATCCACGTGCGGTGTCTCGTAGAGAGGGAATTCAGTGGCTACCGGATATTTCATTCGCCTGGGCGACAAGACCACCTGTGGTGGCACCGTGCTGGAAGCAGATACCCGCGTCATGATGTTCGGCATTGCACATGCTCGCCAGGGGGATCGGGTTTCTTGCGGCAAGGATGGCAAGGTCTACCGAATCATCGGCGGCGTCTCGTTCATCAGCAGTCATGGGGCTCCAGTGGCAGGCACCTTGGACAGTTTCAGCGGCTGCCCGTGCCGGGCCAAGCTGCTGCCGTCGTTGTTCACGGCGACCTACCAATCGGATCGTGGTGGCGCCAAGACCACGACAAGGCCCGCTTCAGCCCCTGTCGTGGCAGCGGCGCCGCTTGCTGCGACGCCTTTGAGCGCCGTTCCCAAACCGACCAGGAGCAGCCTGCTGGAAGAGGAGGAAGAAGAGGAGGAGCTGGAGGACGCTGGCATCGTGCTGCGCCTGGGGCTGTTCTTCGACGGCACCGGTAACAACCAGGCCAACAGTGCCGCCACGGAGGGCTGTTATGCGGTCAGCCTGGGCATGTCGCAGGAGGCCGGTGAGGATATTCGGCAATACTGTGCCACCTACGGCTTTGACGGCGAAGGCAACACGCCGGACAACAGCTACGGCAACGAGGCCAGCAACGTGGCGCGCCTCTATGGCCTCTATCCAGACGATACGCTCGTACAACTGCCGCCAGACCCCGAAGAGGCCTACGTCCCCGTATACATTGAAGGCATCGGTACCCGCAGCGGGCTGGGCGACTCCCTCTACAGCCAGGGCACTGGCCAGGGAGAGACCGGCGTGGTGGCACGGGTCGAGCAGATGCCGGCCCTGGCTCTAAAGCAGTTGGATCGTTTCAGAGCCACGAATCCCCAAGCCAAGATTCGTCGGATCGAGATTGACCTGTTCGGTTTCAGTCGTGGCGCTGCTGCTGCGCGACATTGTGCCAACGACCTGCTCAAGGGGGCGAACAGTTTGCTGGCCCGCTCGCTGCCCGCTGGCGCGCCCCTGTTCGCAACCGGGTTCGCGTGGCGTCATCGCAGCGATTTTGTCCTCAACTTCATTGGGCTGTTTGACACCGTGGCCGGCATTGTCTCGCTCCTTGATGGCGACTTCAGCGCGCACGATGCGAACAACCCTGGACTTGAACTGCGACTGGCACCGAACATGGCGCGCCAGATAGTGCACCTGGTGGCCCGCGATGAGTATCGCCACAACTTCTCCCTTAACCAGGCCACACTGGATATCGAGTTGCCCGGTTGCCATTCGGATATTGGCGGCGGCTACCTGCCCTTGGCCCGGGAGAAGCTGCTGTTGAGCAAGCCAGACAGCAGCTTTGAACTCGATCAGCTCGCCAACGAGCGCAGTGCTGCCTTTTCGCGCACCAAGTTGCGCTTCTATCAGGAGGCACCCCACTGGCTGACCTTTGTGCCGCCCGAGGGGCTGGATATCGTCACCTGGTCGGTGCCCACCCGACGCCGTGCACGCGATACCCAGGCGGAAAAGCGCGTGTACGCCGCCATCGCCAGTGAGCGGGAAGTGCGCGGCGAACTGTCGCTGGTGTACCTGCGCATCATCCGGGAGTTGGCAGTGCGTGCCGGAGTAGCATTTAGAGCGGTACCCAGTACTCAGGCCTTTGCCTTGCCCGCCGAGCTGCAGCCCATCGCCGCCAAACTCCAGGCTTTTGCCCTGCGCGAAGCGTTCACGCCGCTGACCGCCGAGGAAGAAGCACTGCTGCGCCGCCGCTACATCCACCTCTCGGCAAACTGGAATGCCGCCAAGGGCTGGAACAACAGCGTGC
>NZ_AUIE01000036.1 GCF_000423545.1 Metapseudomonas resinovorans DSM 21078 | reverse complement strand
GCCGAGGTGCTCGGCCGCCTGGCGCCGGACGTGAAGAAAATGACCTTCATGCAGTTTGGCCGCGTGCGCCTGGAAGGCGTGGAGTGCTACATCAGCCGCTCCGGCTACACCGGCGAAGACGGTTACGAGATTTCCGTGCCCGTGGCCCAGGCCGAAGCCCTGGCGCGCACCCTGCTGGCCCAGCCGGAAGTCCAGCCCATTGGCCTGGGCGCCCGCGACTCCCTGCGCCTGGAAGCCGGCCTGTGCCTCTACGGGCATGACATGAACACCGACACCACGCCGGTAGACGCGAGCCTCATCTGGGCCATCTCCAAGGCCCGCCGCGCCGACGGTTCGCGCGCGGGTGGCTTCCCGGGCGCCGAGCGCATCTTCGCCCAGAAGCAAGAGGGCGTTGTCAGCAAACGCGTCGGGCTGTTGCCCAGCGGCCGCGCGCCGGTGCGCGAGGGCACGCAGATCGTCAACGCTGAACAGCAGGTTATCGGCCAGGTCACCAGTGGAGGCTTCGGCCCGAGCCTGGGCGGACCGCTGGCAATGGGGACGCTCGACAGCCGCTACACGGCGCTGGAGACCGAGGTCTATGCCCTGGTGCGTGGCAAACCCCTGTCCATGCGGGTGGTGAAAACCCCCTTCGTGCCACAGCGCTACTACCGTGGCTGATATCCACCCACGACCCCATGGGAGCGAGCTTGCTCGCGAAAAGCACTGCGTGCCCGCGTTCGCGAGCAAGCTCGCTCCTACACCCAGACAAACCTCTTTCTCGCGAGGCGAGATCATGAGTTCGACCCAGACAGCCAAGATCGAAGTCGGCGTGAAGCTGCGTGGCGCCGAGAAGGTGGCGCGCATTCCGGTGAAAATCATTCCCACTGAGGAGATACCGCGAAAGCCCGACTGGATCCGGGTAGAGATTCCCGCCTCGCCGGAGGTGGCCCGCATCAAGCACGTGCTGCGCAAGCACAAGCTGCACAGCGTCTGCGAAGAGGCGTCCTGCCCGAATCTGGGCGAATGCTTCTCCGGCGGTACCGCGACCTTCATGATCATGGGCGACATCTGCACCCGCCGCTGCCCCTTCTGCGACGTTGGCCACGGCCGGCCGAAGCCGCTGGATGCCGATGAACCGAAGAATCTGGCCATCGCCATCGCCGACCTGCGCCTGAAATACGTGGTGATCACCTCGGTGGACCGTGACGACCTGCGCGACGGCGGTGCCCAGCACTTCGTCGACTGCCTGCGCGAAATCCGCAAGCTATCTCCGGGCATCCAGCTGGAAACCCTGGTGCCGGACTACCGTGGGCGCATGGACGTGGCACTCGCTATCACCGAGCAAGAGCCGCCGGATGTGTTCAACCACAACCTGGAAACCGTACCGCGCCTGTACAAGGCCGCGCGTCCCGGCTCGGACTTCGAGTGGTCGCTGAACCTGCTGGAAAACTTCAAGAAGCGCGTGCCCCGCGTGCCGACCAAATCCGGCCTGATGCTCGGCCTGGGCGAGACAGACGAGGAAGTGATCGACGTCATGCAGCGCATGCGTGAGCACGAGATCGACATGCTGACCCTCGGCCAGTACCTGCAGCCATCGCGCAGCCACCTGCCGGTGCAGCGCTTCGTCCACCCGGATACCTTTGCCTGGTTCGCCGAGAAGGGTGCCGAGATGGGCTTCAGGAACGTGGCGTCCGGCCCGCTGGTGCGCTCCTCGTACCATGCCGACCAGCAAGCCCACGGGACGAAGACCCACTGATCGACGCCAGGCCCAGCCATTTTTGGAGAGTCGGCAAAGCGCAAAAAACAACGCCCTCCATTCGGAGGGCGTTTTCACAGCGGGGGAGGGTTCACGGATTCGGCGCATGGCTGCCGAGAAGGCCGCCACTGGATTTCTTGCCGCGCTTGGCCGTGCGCTTTTCCAGAAGGGTTTTCTGGGGCTTTTTCTTCGCTTCGCGTTTTGAGTCGAGACCTTTGCTCATGGCGTCTATCTCCGAGAGAGGGTGGATGGATCAGCGCATCCCTGCCTTGAAGCGCTCAATGGCCATTACCACCTCCTGGGCTGCACGAGCCGGTTGGATTACGGAGCCGATGAAAACAGCATAGTCGCCTTGCGGGCGGCTGCATGGCCCGGCAAACCCTCGATTGCTTAACACTTCGTGCGCCAGGCGGTGACAGCGCCCGGCGACGGCCGCATCATGCGGGATCATCGCTGGACGGTAGTAGGAACCCCATGTCCGAGCTCCTGGGATACGCCGCGCAATCCATCGTCGGATGCGTGCGTGAACACAACGAAGATGCGCTGCTGTGCGCCCCTGAACTGGGGCTCTGGGCCGTGGCCGACGGCATGGGCGGCCACCAGCGTGGCGAAGTCGCCAGCGCGGTGGCCCTCGATGCCCTGCGCGAGGCCGTGGCCGCCAAACAGGACCTGGTCGTCGCCGTGCAGACCGCCCATCGCGCCGTGGTCGCGGCGGCATCGGGCTCCGGCATGGGCACCACGCTGGTGGCCGTGAAGTTCGACGGAGCGATGTTCGATCTGGCCTGGGCCGGCGACAGTCGCGCCTACCGTGTCGGCGTCGACGGCATCACTCGGCTCAGCCATGACCACAGCCTGGTGCAGGCGCTGGTGGATGCGGGTGAGTTGAGTCCGCAGCAGGCTCGCCGCCATCCGCAGCGCAATGTGGTGACCCAGTGCCTTGGCCAGGAACACCAGGACCTTGAAGTCGGTGGTGCGAAAGACGCACTGGCGCCCGGTGAACTCCTGCTGCTCTGCAGTGATGGCCTGACCGGTGAGCTGGCCGATGACGAGATCCTCGCCCAGTGCGCCCGTGCGGAAACCCTGGACGACCTGGTGGCGCACTTGCTGGCGCTGGCCTGCGATGCCGGTGGTCGGGACAACATCTCCTGCATCGTGATCGGCCTGGCGTTGTCGGAAACCACTGTGGCGGCAAACAGGTCGAATTCGTTCCTGAGCCGGTTGCTCAAATCGCGAAGATCCTGAATCCATGAACGACAATCTGCTAGATATACCCGGCTACCTCGTACACGGCCGCCTGGGCAAGGGCGGGATGGCCGAGGTCTACCTCGCCACCCAGGAATCGCTCAACCGCAAGGTGGCGGTGAAGGTGCTGGATAAACTGGACGATGAAGCCTTTACCAGCCGCTTCATCAGGGAAGCGCGCATGCTCGCCTCCCTGCACCACCCGTCCATCGTCACCATCCACGATATCGACCGTCTGCCCGACGGCCGCCACTACCTGGCGATGGAGTTCCTCTCCGGTGGCGACCTGGGCCGCTACAAGGGGCAGGCGCTGGAGCCGCTGGAGGCATTGCGTATCGTCCGGCAGATTGCCGGAGCCCTGGCCGTGGTGCATGGCAAGGGCCTGATACACCGCGATATCAAGCCGGCCAATATCCTCTTCCGTGACGACGGCACGGCGGTGCTCACCGATTTCGGCATCGCCAAGGACCTGGAGCTGGACAGCGAACTGACCCAGTTCAATGTCGCGGTCGGCAGCCCGGCCTACAGCAGCCCGGAGCAAGCCCAGTGCCAGGCGCTGGATGCGCGTAGCGACATCTATAGCCTGGGCGTGATCCTGCTGGAGCTGCTGACCGGCGAGAACCCCTATCGTGGAGCCAGCTACGCCGAAACCGTGCTCAACCACGTGCAGATGGACCCGCCCGTGCTGCGCAGGGGGCTGGCTGACTACCAGCACCTGATCGACCGCATGCTGGCCAAGGACCCGGACGAGCGCTTCGCCGATTGCCACGTGCTGTTGGACAGCCTTCACGAGCTGTGCGACCTCGATCTCGATTTCACCCGCATCGCGCCGGCCGTGGCCGTGAACCCGACGGCGAAGCAGCCGGCGGCAAACCGTCGTTACCGTGGCTTGCTCTGGGGCCTGGCCGGACTGATGTTGCTGGTCGTTTCCAGCGGTGGTGGTTACTACGTCGTACTACGAATGAAAATCGCCGACCTGCTGGAACTGGGCGAACAGCGCCTGGCCGAAGGCAAGCTGATGGCGCCGGCAGCGGACAACGCCGACTTCTACTTCCACGAAGTGCTGCGCCTGGACAAGGACAATGCCAAGGCGGGCGATGGCCTGCAGCGGGTCCTGGCCGCACGCGTCGCCAACTTCCTGGTGCTGGCCGAACAGCGCCTGGCCGAGGACAACCTGCTTCAGCCGGAAGAGGACAGTGCGGTGTTTTATTACCAGCAGGTGCTCACCCTGGCGCCCGGCAACGAACAGGCATTGGCCGGGCTGGAGAAGGTGGCGCAGCGCTTTGTCGAGCACAGCGAAGAGGCTTATCGCCGGCGCGAGTTCGCCTTGGCACTGGAATACATCGACGCCGGCCTGCAGGTGGCGCCGACGAACCCGACCCTGCTCGAACTCCGCGCCGTTCACGAGCAGCGGGTGCGCAAGGCCAAGGCGGCGCGGGTGGCCACGGCGCGTCCGGCCAAACCGCAGGCTCGTCAGGAAGAGCAGGCCAACCCCATCAAAAAATTGTGGAACCGCCTTTTCAACTAACTGCCAACTCCAGCAAGGTCAGGGAGCAGGCACATGGCTATCATTGCCCTGTGCCCTGCCTCCAAGGACCCCACAATGCTCAGGATTCACTTCGCGGATAACCGCCAGGCGCCCATCTGGCTGGTGGACGAACGCTTCACCATCGGCCAGGACAGCCGCAACAGCCTGGTTCTGGCGGACCCGGAGATCAGCCTGTTCCACGCGGAAATCCGGCAGGACCACGGCCAGTACTACCTGAGCGATTGCGGCACGCCCGGCGGCACCTTCGTCAATGGCGAGCGCATCGGTGCGCGTTTCCAGCTGCGTTCAGACGACTCTGTGCGCATCGGCAACCTCGAACTCCTGCTGGTGGACCCGGCCAAGGCCCGACCCAAGGTCGAAGCCGCGGCGCGCTGGTACCTGCAAGTCATCAAAGGGGAGCACGAAGGGCAGAAGTACCACGTCACCGGCTCCATCACCTTCGGTCGCTCGGTGAAGTGCGAACTGTGCTTCAGCGACCAGGAGCTGTCGCGCCGGCACTGCGAGTTCTTCCTCAAGGACGATGTGCTGGAGGTCAAGGACCTGGCTTCGGCCAACGGCGTGTTCGTCAACCAGCAGAAAGTCAGCACGGCGGTATTGCAGCCCGGCGACCAGATCCGCATGGGTTCGGTGAACCTGCTGGTGATCGGCCCCAAGGTGGCGGCACCGCAAGCGGTGGACGAAGACGCCACGCTGTTCATGCCCGTGGCGCAAATCCCCAAGCCCGCCGTGCCACGCCCAATGGGGCGCCAGCCGGTGGCCAATCCGCTGCGCGCGGCGGCGCAGAAGCAGGCCGCGCCCACCGAAGCGGCCCGTCAGTCGCCGAACAAGGTGCTGATCGGCCTGCTGGTGCTGACCGTTGCAGCGGCAGCGGCCTTTGCCGGCAAGACCTTCCTGTAGGGGCGATTTCATTGGCTATGTCTGCGTTAAGTGTTGCTAGAACGTCCTGAGCCAAGTTGATTATCGAGTTCTGCGGATGTTTCTGGTTTCGCCTTCCCAGGCGCCTCCCTTTGGCAGACGACCCAAAGGAAGCAAAGGTCTTGCCCCTGCATCCGGGTCCGGCTTCGCCGGACTGCCCTCCCTCCATCGTTGCTCCGGGGGCACGGCGAGAGGGGCCATCCATGGCCCCACACGCCTCTCGCGGCATCCATGCCGCTCGTCCCCCTGCGCAACGATTCCGCTCGGCCTCCTGAAGGGGCGCAGTCGCTGCCCCACCTCGTCTGCCCGGTATCAGGCCCGTGTGGGCTTCAGGATGGTTCGTGCTTCGCTGGCGCGAGTCACCCCTCTACCTCTGGGAGAGGGGCCGGGGGTGAGGGTTTTGTCAAGCTGGCGCGGAAGCCTAAAAGGCCTGCGCTAGAGCGCTTCTCTCAACGTCGCAACAGCTAACGCAGACATAGCCATTTCATTCGCCAAGGGCCGCGCTGAATCAGTAGCCCGGATGAAATCCGGGAAAGCTCCAACCGCCGCTCCTGGATTTCATCTGATGGGTTTCGCTTCGCTCAACCACATCCTACGGCCGGCCGATCAGCTCTGAATGCCAAACACCTCGGCCAGGTGCTCCTCATAGCGCTTCACGTCGGCCTCGATATTCGGCCGCTTCATCACGTCCACGCAGAGGAAGGTGGGCAGGGCGCTCATGCCGAGGAACTGGTTGGCCTTGTGGAAGGGGAAGTACACCGCATCCACGCCCTTGGCCTCGAAGAAGTCGGTGGGGTCGTCGAACGCTTGCTGCGGCGCGTTCCAGGTCAGCGACAGCATGTACTGCTTGCCCTGGATGAGGCCGCCACTGCCGTACTTCTGCGAGGCGTCCGAGCGGGTGCGGCCGTCATTGGCGTAAAGGCTGCCGTGACCGGCGGTGAACACCTCGTCCAGGTACTGCTTCACGGTCCAGGGCGCACCCATCCACCAGCCGGGCATCTGGTAGATCACCACATCGGCCCAGAGAAACTTCTGCACCTCTTCGGAAACGTCGTAGCCGGCGTCGATCTGGGTTTCCTTGACGTCGAAGCCGGCGCGGTCGAGGAAGGCCAGCGCGGCGTCGTGCAGGGTGGCGTTGTAGCGGCCGTCGGAGTGGGCGAACTTCTTTCCGCCGTTGAGCAACAGGATCTTTTTCATGGCAGTAGCCTCCGCAAGTTGATGTGGCGGCAGACTACCGGTCACCCCACTGCGGAAAAATCCGTTCGGGTGCAATTGATACTTGCTTGAAAGTCACTAATTCATATGTGTTAGTTGCGGTAGGGTTGATAAAAATCACGCCATCCAGAGGCCATCGCCATGACCCAACCCTACGGTTTCATCCTCCATGCCCACACCAGGCCTGAGAAGGCCGACGCGTTCGAGGCACTGTTCCGCGCCTACGTCGAGCCCAGCCGGGCGGAGGCGGGCTGCATCGAGTACCACATGCTGCGTGATGCCCAGGACCCGAGCCTGTTCATCTTCTATGAGGTCTGGCAGAGCCGGGCCGCGCTGGAAGTCCACAGCGCGTTGCCGCACATGCGCCGCTTTCACGAAAACCGTATGGACTACCTGCGGCGCGACTTCGAGATTCGCGAGATCGAGATGCTCAGCCCATCGTCCGCCCGCGTCTAAAGCCCGCTGCGAATCAGCCTCAGGTACTCCGTCCGGCCGCCGATATCGTTGTGCCCGGCGCCAGGTATCACCTCCCGCCGTGCCACGCCCGAGCGGAACTGGGCGAAGAGTTTTTCACTGCTCCAGCGCGGGATTACTTCGTCCCGTTCCGCGACTATCAACAACGTGGGCACGGTGATGACCGGGGCGTAGCGCCAGGATTCGTACCGGTCCTTGAGCATCCAGCGCACCGGGTAGATGGGGAACTGTCGCTGGGCCAGTTCGAGGATGCTGTTGTAGGGCGTGACCAGCACCAGCCGTGCTGCAGGGCGCTGGCTTGCCAACTGGATAGCCACGCCGCTGCCCAGGCTGCGGCCGACCAGCGCCACCTCGCCATGCAGGGTATGAACCTTGTCGAACAAAGCCAGGGCGTCCTGGAGGATGGCGGCTTCCGAGGGATTGCCGGTACTGTCGCCGAACCCCCGGTAATGCAGCAAATAGAGGGCGTGGTCGGGGAAGGCCTCGGCGAAGTCCGGCAGGCTGCGGGAGACGTCCTCGGCATTGCCGCCGAAGTAGATCAGCGCCTTGGGGCTGGCCAGCGGACGCACGGTGACGGCTATCCGCTCGTCGGTCACCGGCAACATCAGCAACCGGTCGGGACTGCCGATGGCACGGGGCTGCGGGAAGTAGATCAGCGAGCGCTGGAAGACCAGGAGCGCCGCTCCCAGCCCGAGATAGAGCGCAACGGCCAGCAGGACAATGCCGATCAGACTACGGGCCATGGCATCAGAGGTGTTGAGCTGTCGCGGTGCGTCTTGGGCATGGCGCGTGTCTTCCCTGTGCGGGGTCGGGTCCATTCACCATAGTCGAGGCGCGCTTGCCTAAGCTGTAAGGGCATGCCCAAGCGAGGTGGCCACAATGGAACGCAAGCACGATCTCGACACCTACAAGCGCTTCAAGAAGCAGCATCCGGCGTACTTTCAGGCCGTGGAAACCCTCGGCGCCGTGGTGCGCCAGACCGGCCCCCTGGATGAGCGCAGCCTGCAATTGATCCAGCTCGCCGCCGCGGCGGCCATCCACTCCGAAGGTGCCGTCCACAGCCACACGCGCCGCGCCCTGGAAGCCGGTGCCACGCCCGAAGATATCCACCACACCCTGCTGGTGCTCACCAGCACCATCGGTTTCCCTACGGTGATGGCCGCCCTGAGCTGGGCGGGGGATGTGCTGGAGAGCAAGGAATAAGGTGCGCTCTGGCGGAGATGGGTACCGCTGCGCGCAACCGCATCCTGCGGGCTAGGCGCTAGGCGAGCTGTCCGCTTCGGGTTCCTGCTGCTGCAGCAGCCACATCTGTGCGTAGCTGCCGCCGATGTCCAGCAACTGGCGGTGGGTGCCTTTCTCGATCACCCGGCCCGCGTCGAGCACCAGGATCTGGTCGGCGTCCATCACGGTGGAGAGGCGGTGGGCGATGACCAGGGTGGTGCGACCGACCTGAATGCGGTCGAGCGCGGTCTGGATGGCCTTTTCAGACTTGGAATCGAGGGCCGAAGTGGCCTCGTCGAAGATCAGGATGGCGGGGTTCTTCAGCAGGGCGCGGGCGATGGCCACGCGCTGTTTCTCGCCCCCGGAGAGCTTGAGGCCGCGCTCGCCCACCGGGGTTTCGTAACCGTCAGGCAGGCGCAGTATGAAATCGTGGATATGCGCAGCGCGGGCGGCGGCTTCCACCTCCTCGCGGCTGGCCTCGGGGCGGCCGTAGCTGATGTTGTAGTAGATGCTGTCGTTGAACAGCACGGTGTCCTGGGGAACGATGCCGATGGCGCTGCGCACCGAGCCTTGGGTCAGTTCGCGCAGGTCGTGGCCATCGATGCGGATGTGCCCGGCATCGATGTCGTAGAAACGGTAGAGCAGGCGGGCGAGGGTGGACTTGCCAGAGCCTGAATGGCCGACCACCGCCACGGTGCCACCGGGGGGAATCTCGAAGTCCACGCCGTGGAGGATCTCCCGGCGCGGGTCGTAGCCGAAGTGCACGTTCTCGAAGCGCACCCGTGGCCGGGTGGCTTGCAGCGGGGTGGCGCCCGGCGCGTCCTGCACGTCCTGGCGCTCGTCCAGCAGGCCGAACAGCCGCTCCATGTTGGTCAGCGCCTGCTTCACCTCGCGGTACATCATGCCGAGCATGAACAACGGGGCGGACAGCTGCAGCAGGTAGGTGTTCACCAGCACCAGGTCGCCGATGGTGAGTTCGCCGGCCACGACGCCCGCGGCGGCACGCCACATCATGGCCGTGACGCCCATGGCGACGATGGAGGTCTGGCCCAGGTTGAGCAGCGCCAGGGATTTGGTGGCCTTGACCTTGGCGTTCTCCAGATGGCGCAGGTTCTCGTCGTAGCGTGCCGACTCGTGGGCTTCGTTGTTGAAGTACTTCACCGTCTCGTAGTTGAGCAGCGAATCCACCGCGCGCTCATTGGCGCGGGTGTCCGCCTCCACCGCTGCGCGGTAGTAGCGGGTGCGCCATTCGGTGATGGCGAACGTCCAGATGCCGTAGGCGACCAGGGTGGCGAGGGTGATGAAGGCGAAGCCCCAGTCGTACGCCCAGACCAACACTGCAGTGACCAGCAGCACTTCGAGCAGGGTCGGGACAATGGTGTACAGCGTCCAGTCCAGCAGGTCGGAGATGGCACTCCCGCCACGCTCGACGTCACGGGCGACGCCGCCGGTGCGCCGGCCCAGGTGGAACCTCAGGCTCAGCCCGTGCAGGTGCTGGAACACCTTGAGGGTGATCTGCCGCGAGGCCCGCGCCATGACCCGGGCGAACACCACCTGGCGCAGCTCGGTGAACAGGGTGACGCCGATACGCGAGGCGCCATAGGCCAGCAGCAGGGCCACCGGCAGCACCAACAGGCTGGGCTCGACATTGAGCCCATCGACGATCTGCTTGAGGGCGATCGGCACATAGAGGTTGATCAGCTTGGCGGCGAAGATCAGCCCCAGCGCCAGGGCGATGCGGCCGGTGTAGGGCTTGAGATAGGGCAGCAAGGTGGCGATCACGGCGGCATCGCCACGGGTGCCGGCCTTGCGTGCAATGGGAGCGGAGCCGTCGTTCTTGTTACCGGTCGCGTCCTGCGGAGCCGGGTTGTCATCCAGGGCTGCCATCGCCCACCTGCCTTCTGTGATCAAGATCTGGCGACGATACTCCAGAGCCGGGTCAGGCGCGAAGCGACTCGAGGGTCAGCGCGCGATGGAATCGGCCACCTGCTGGACCTGTTTGCGGAACCAGCGGCGCAGGCGGTCGGCGTCGGTCCGTTCATGCCAGATCTGCATCACCTCGACCCGCGGCAGCGTCAACGGCAGCGGGTGCATGCGCAGGTCGGGGTCGCGATCCACGGCTTCTTCGGCCAGTGAGCGCAGGCAGGTGAGCAGCAGGTCGGTGCCGCGAATCAGTCGGGTCGGTGCAATGAAGCTGGACAGCCCGGCGGCGACCCGGCGGCTCAGTCCCCTGGCCTGCAGGGCCCGATCCATCAGCCCATCGAGGTCACCGGTAAGGGTAGTGAGCAGGTGCTCGCAGGCGAGGAACGCGTCCAGGTCCAGGCCGTTGGCCAGGCGCGCGTTGCCTTGGGAGGCCAGGACCACGAAGTCCTCGCTCAGCAGGCGCTGCTGGTGAAAGGTGCCTGGCAGGTCGGTGTAGAAGCCGGCAATCGCCAGGTCGCAGGTGCCTTTCTCCAGCTCGTCGCGGGGGAGTTGGCCACGAGTGTTGTGGGTGACCAGCACCAGGTTCGGCGCTTGGCTGCGCAGGATCGGCAGAAGTTTCGGCAGCAGCATCTGTTCCACGTAGTCGGTGCTGTAGAGATGGAGGCGCTCGGCGCGGCCGAGAAAGTCCTGTCCGTCGCAGAGCTCGTAGAAGGCTTCCAGCTCGCCCACCAGGCGCTGCACCTGGGGCGCCAGCTCGTGGGCACGGGGCGTTGGGGTGAGACCGCGAGGGGCGCGGACGAAGAGCGGGTCGCCGAACTGGTGGCGCAGCTTGTTCAGCTTGTGACTCAAGGCCGGTTGGCTGAGGGCCATGCGCTCGGCCGCCAGCGACGCATTGCGTTCCTGGTAGAGCACGTGGAAGACCTGCAGCAGGTTCAGGTCCTTCTTAGTGATATTCATTTTTTGGATGCCAGAAATAAAGGCTTTCGAATTATCGAATCTTAGTGCCTTGCCTAGGATGGCGGCCACTGACGCGCTGATATCCAGGAGACCCCATGACCCTCAGCATCTTCGCCACCATCAGCCCCAGGCCCGAGCACCGCGACGCGGTGGAGCGGGCCCTGCGGGTGATGGTCGAGCGCTCCCGGGCTGAGCCCGGCAACCTGCGTTACGACCTGTTCATCCGCGAGGGCGAGGTGCTGGCTTTCGACCTCTTCGAGCTCTACGCCGATGAGGCTGCCGTCGAAGCCCATCGCCAGAGCGGCCATTACCAGGCGTATCGCGCCGCCACCGCCGACTGGCTGGCCACGCCCACCCAGGTACGCCTCGCCCGTCCGCTGGACGTGGCACCGTTCAATTGATCAGGAGATTCAACATGACCAAGGTTTCCACCCTGGCGCTGGCCCTTGCCGGCGCGATGCTGGCCGGCACGGCCAACGCGGCGCCCAAGGGCGAGGTACTGGTGCTGCTTTCCAGCGAGAATCAGTTGCCACTCAAGGACGGCAAGCAGTACCCCACCGGCTTCTACCTCAACGAGTTCGGCGTACCCGCGGACCACTTGCTCAAGGCGGGCTACGCGCTGGTACTGGTGACCCCCAGGGGCAACGCGCCGAGCGTGGATGAACGCTCCATCGATCCGCAGTACTTCGGCGGAGACGCAGCGGAAATGAAGCGCATCCAGAGGGTGGTCGAAGGCCTGCCGGGCATGAACGACAGCCTGTCGCTGCAAGAAGTACTGGCCGGAGACCTGGACCGCTATGCCGGGTTGCTGATTCCCGGTGGCCACGCGCCGCTGATCGACCTGGCCAACAACCCCGAAGTGGGAGCGCTATTGCGTCACTTCCACCAGGCCGGCAAGCCCACTGCCGCCATTTGCCACGGACCCATTGCGTTGCTCTCGGCCCAGGACGACCCCGCCAGTTACCAGGCGGCCCTGGCCCGTGGCGAGAAGCCGGCGGCGAGCAACTGGGTCTATCAGGGCTACCGCATGACCATCTTCGCCGACCCGGAAGAGCAGGTATTCGAACGCTCCCTCAACGGCGACCGCATCCTCTTCTACCCGGCCAAGGCGATGTCGGGCGCAGGCGGCGACATGGCCTACGCCACGGCCTGGAGTCCCAACGTGGTGGTGGATCGCGAGTTGATCACCGGCCAGAACCCGTTCTCCGACCATGCGCTGGCCAAGGCGTTGGTGGAAAAGCTGGGGGCGGGGAAGGGCGAGTAACGCGCTACGCCGCTCTGGCAGGTTGGCGCCGGGCACCAACTTGCCGGGCGGCGCTCCTCAACGGAGCGCCGTGCGGCAAGACTTTCAAGCCATCGGCGGCAGTCGTCGCTTCACCGGGGTTTTCTTGACGATGGCGGTGCTGGTTTCGGCGTAGACGTTGATGCGGTCCAGCAGCGTGTCGAGCTGTTCCATGGAGCGCACGCACAGCCGTGCGATGAAGCAGTCGTCGCCGGTCACCTTGTCGCACTCGGTGAATTCCGGAATGTCCTGGATCTTGCGTTCCACCACCTGTAACTGGCCGGGCAATGGGCGGATGCGGACGATGGCCTGGAGCTGGTAGCCAAAGGCCTTCGGGTCTACCTCCACCGTGTAGCCCGTGAGCACACCGCGTTCTTCCAGCTTGCGCAGCCGCTCCGCCACGCTGGGGGAGGAAAGGCCGCTGATCTGCGCGAGGGCCTTGAGGGAACGGCGCGAGTCTTCCATCAAGGCGGAGATCAGCAACTGGTCGATGTCGTCGGTCATGGCAGTCTCGTTAGGTAAACGGATAAAAGTGCCTTGATAGTAAAGGTAGATGGCGAAATACGCCTTTGCTATCGCATGGAAACTGCCGGTTATGGCTCGTCATACTGTGCGCCACACAGAGGAGCCCATCATGGACAAATCAATACATCGCGGTTCGTTGGAAATGGTCGCCGCCATGCTCATCTCCGGCACCATTGGCTGGTTGGTGATGCTCTCGGGGCAGCCAGTGCTGGATGTGGTGTTCTGGCGCTGCCTGTTCGGCGCACTGACCTTGCTCGTCATCTGCGCGGCGATGGGCTTCCTGCGCCCCGGCATCCTGACCCGAGCGACCTTCCTCCTGGCGGTACTCAGCGGCGTGGCCATCGTCGGCAACTGGGTGCTGCTGTTCGCTTCCTACTCGCGGGCGTCCATCTCTATCGGTACGGCGATCTACAACGTCCAGCCCTTCATGCTGGTCGGACTGGCAGCGCTGTTCCTCGGTGAAAAGATCACCCTGCAGAAGCTGGCATGGCTGGCCGTGTCGTTCGTGGGGATGCTGGCCATCGTCAGCGCCCATGGCGGGCAGGGTGAGAGTGGGAGCGATTACCTGGCGGGCATTGCCCTGGCCCTGGGCGCGGCGCTGCTGTATGCGATTGCCGCGCTGATCATCAAGCGGCTGAGCGGGGTGCCACCGCATTTGATCGCGCTGATCCAGGTCACCACCGGGGTGCTGTTGCTGGCACCCATGGCGAACCTGTCCAGTCTGCCGCAGGGCACCGGTACCTGGTCCATCCTGCTGACTCTCGGCGTGATCCACACTGGCGTGATGTACGTGCTGCTCTATGGCGCCATCCAGAAACTGCCGACCGCTCTGACCGGCGCACTGTCGTTCATCTACCCGATTGCGGCGATTTTCGTGGACTGGTTCGCCTTCGGCCGCCAGCTCGAACTGCTGCAGTGGGTGGGCGTGGCGGCCATCCTTGTCGCGGCGATGGGGATGCAGCAGGGGTGGGGTTTCAATCTGCGGCGCGCGGCGCAGGCCCAATCGTAGGCGGCGCCTGTAAGTTGGTGTAGAGCGAAGCGCGGCCCAACGCATAGACCCGACTCCCACATCGTTGGGCTTCGCTGCGTTCAGCCGCAACCTACGGGCGCGGTGCGCTCAATGCACCTCTTTCGACGCCTGGCCGAACTGCTGGTCGGCCGTGTTCAGGCGTTCCAGCTCACGGCGCACCATGTTGGCGAACGCCGAAGGCTTGAGGTGATACAGCTCGGTGGCGACCCAGGCCAGCCAGCGCGGGCCCATGGCGTCACGTTGCGCCAATAGGCGCAGCGCTTCGTCACGGGCCTGCCCGGCATGCTCCTCGTGGAACTGCCGGCGGCTTGCCGGATCAGCTGGCTTGCAGGCCGACATAGACGTTCTGTACGTCGTCGTGGTTGTCCAGGGCATCGAGGAAGGCTTCCACTTCCTCCAGCTCGGCGCCGGACAGGCTGACCGGGTTTTTCGCCTTGTAGCCCAGGTTGGCCGACTGCACGGTGAAGCCGAAGTCCGGCAGCGCCTTGCACACGGCGTCCAGGTCGGTCGGGTCGGTGTAGAACAGGGTGGCGCCTTCGTCGTCGGCTTCGAAGTCCTGGGCGCCTGCTTCGATGGCGGCCAGTTCCACGTCGGCATCGGCGCTGGCAGGTTCCGCCTCGATCATGCCCAGGTGGTCGAAGTCCCAGGAGACCGAGCCGGAAGTGCCCAGTTGGCCCTTGCGGAACAGCACGCGCACTTCGGCGACGGTGCGGTTCACGTTATCGGTCAGGCATTCGACGATCACCGGTACCCGGTGCGGCGCGAAGCCTTCATAGAGGGTGCGCTCGTAGTTGACCACTTCGCCGGAAAGGCCCGCGCCTTTCTTGATGGCGCGCTCCAGGGTGTCTTTCGGCATGGAGGCCTTCTTGGCCTGGTGCACGGCGAGACGCAGCTTGGGGTTCATGTCAGGATCGGCACCGTTACGCGCGGCGATCATGATCTCTTTCACCAGTTTGCCGAAGATCTTCCCTCGGGCGTTGGCGGCGGCTTCTTTAGGTTTGGCTTTCCACTGGGCGCCCATGGTGGCTCTCTCGCAGGTTCTTGGGGAAATGGCGCAGGATTTTACTTGGGGAGAGGGGGCGGCTGCCAGCCGGCTCGTCAGTTCCGTGAGGGACCTTCGGGGGAATCTGGCGTCTAATGGCCATTATGGATAGATTGCTGGTACCCAGGCTGATCAACGCCAGATGGCGCCCATGGCCCCTGCGAGCGGAGACCGAATGCAGTTGCCCAGTAGTTCCAGTGCGCCCCATAGCGCGAGCGATGAGCGATTCGACAACCTGATCCGCTTGCTCAAGAGCCGGTTCGGCGTGATGGCCACCGTGATGACCACGGGCGCCGGTGGCATCCAGCAGATCCGCAGCTGCGCCGGGCCGGCATGCGTCCAGGCGTTGTCCGATGGCCTGGTTACGCTCCCCCCGGGCTTTCGTGGGGATGATCCCGTGGTGATCCCCGACCTCCTTCAGCAACCGCACGGGTGTCCGGAAGCGCTGGCGCAAGCCTTGCCGGACCTGGGCTTTCTCGCCGCCTGTCCACTCTTGGCGCCCGATGGCGCCCTGGTGGGCCGGCTCTGGCTCCTGCACGATCAACCCCGCGATCTGGACGCTGAAGAGCAGCAGGTGCTGCGCGAGTTCGCCGAACTGGCCAGCGGAATGCTGGTGGACCGGCTGGAGCTGGAGCGTGTTCGGGAAAGCGAGAAGCGCATGGCCCTGGCCATTGCCGGCAGTGGCACCGGCATCTGGGACCGCAATGCCTTGACCGGTGAAATCCACTACTCCACCGACTGGAAAGCGCTGCTGGGTTATGCCGATCACGAGGTGGGCAACCGCATCGAGGAAAGCTACACGCGCGTCCATCCCGAGGACCTGGCCTATGTGCAGGCCAGCATCCAGGCCCACTTCGACGGCCGTACCGAGGCTTACGAGGTGGAGCACCGCTTGCGTTGCCGGGACGGCCTCTACAAGTGGGTGTGCAGCCGCGGCAAGGTGGTGGAGTGGGACGAGGCGGGCAAGCCCTTGCGTATGGTGGGTACCACCACCGACGTCACCGCCATGCGCAACCTCTCGGAGAAGATGCAGCAAGCGGCGGCGCTGATGACCGACCTGACCAACGAAATTCCCGGCATGGTCTTCCAGTACCGGCGCCAGTTGGACGGCAGCGCCTTCTTTCCCTACGTCAGCAACGGCGTCCGCGAGATCTATGGGCTGGCGCCGGAGCAACTGACCCGGAACGCCAACGTGCTGCACGGCATCATCCACCCCGACGACCTGATCTTCTACCTCGATTCCCTGGAGCGCTCCGCTCGCGATCTCACGCCCTGGCACCTGGAGTACCGCGTGCAGTTGCCTGGTTGCGGCCTTTCCTGGCGCCAGGGGGATGCGCGTCCCCGACCGCTGGCGGACGGCGGCGTGCTCTGGCATGGCTTCATCACCGATGTCACCGAACGCAAGCTGATCGAAGCTGAGCTGCAAGTCTTCGCCACCACGGACTCCCTTACCCAGCTTTCCAATCGCCGGCACTTCATGGCGCAGCTGGATGCCGAGCTGGCGCGCGTGCAGCGAACAGCGGGTTACAGCGCGGCAATCCTGATGTTCGACCTGGACCACTTCAAGGCCATCAACGACCGCTGGGGGCATTCTGTGGGAGATCAGGCGCTGCGGCATTTCTCGTTGATCCTCCGTACCCAGTTGCGCCGTACCGATGCCGCCGGGCGCATGGGCGGCGAGGAGTTCGCCGTGGTGCTGAGCAATGTCTCCATCGACGAGGCGCGGTTGTTCGCCGCGCGGGTGCAAGGCGAACTGTCAGCTTCTCCCGTTGAACATGGCGAAGAGCGCCTGGCGCTGGCGGTCAGCGTTGGTATCGCTGCGCTCCATCCCACCGACACCCGCGCGGAAGCCAGCCTGTCGCGCAGCGACATGGCGCTGTATCGAGCCAAGCGCGCTGGGCGCAACCGGATCGAGTGCCACTGAGCGCGTCGCCGATTGCTGAAATTTCTTCTCCGCACTGCATCCAATTGCCCTGCGCGTGGGTAGTACAGGTAACAGCCAACCGGGCTGTTGACCTGAAACCCCATTGGAGGGCCGTTCATGAACGCTCAAGCCTTTGTTCGTCGCTTCACCACAGCATTTGCCTTCACCTGCCTGCTGGCGCCCGCGCCAGTGGTGCTCGCCCAGGCCATGTTGCCAGACGCCGTGAAGGTCCCGGAGGGCAACAAGGTGGCCCTGGAAACCACGGGCGTCGGCGAGATCACTTATGAGTGCCGTGAAAAGGTGGATGCCAAGGGCCAGGTGGAGTGGACCTTCGTCGGTCCCAAGGCAGTACTGAACGATCGCGACGGCAAGCCGGTGGGCAGCTACTTCGGCCCGCCGGCCACCTGGCAGGCGCAAGATGGCTCAAGCATTACCGGCACCCAACTGGCGATTGCGCCGTCCGGGGCGGGAAACCTGCCGTATCAATTGGTCAAGGCCAACCCTGCGACTGGCGATGGCCTGATGAAGGGTGTCAGCTACATTCAACGGGTCGCCCTGAAGGGTGGCGTGGCGCCTGCTTCCGAGTGCTCCGCCACGACCATGGGCAAGCGCGAGATAGTGAAGTACCAGGCCGATTACATTTTCTGGACGGCCAAGTGACGGTCTATCCGTTCCACAGGGACCCCCGACACAACGTCGGGGGCTCCCGGCGCGATGACAAGGCAGGGAGCAACTATTTGGCCGAACCCGAATTTGATTATGACAGCTGCCTGAGGGCCTGCGCCCGCGGCGAACGCCAGGCGTTGCAGGCGCTTTACCAACAGGAAGGGGCGCGATTGCTGGGGGTGGCCCGACGCATCGCGCGGGACAATGCCCTGGCCGAGGACATCGTCCACGACGCGTTTCTGCGCATCTGGACCCACGCTGCCCGTTTCGATCCGGCGCGGGGCTCGGCGCGGGGCTGGATCTTCAGCATCACCCGCCACCTGGCCCTCAATTTCATGCGAGACAGCGCCCGTGAACTGAACCTGGGCGATCAGGGCGATGAGACGGCTGGCGCCTGGGACGACTTGCGCGAGAGCGTTGGGGCTTTCGAATGGAGCACCGGCGCGGGTCGCATCTACGGTTGCCTGGATCGGCTGGAGCCCCCGCGCCGTGAATGCATCCTGCACGCCTATGTCGAGGGCTATTCCCACGCGGAGATCGCCAGCAGGCTGGGTGCGCCGTTGGGCACCGTGAAGTCCTGGATCAAACGCAGCCTGGCTGCATTGCGGGAGTGCATGGGATGACCGAAGGCGCCCGAGACGACCTCGAAGAACTGGCCAGCGAATATGTGCTGGGCACGCTGTCTGCCGAGCAGCGCCAGGAAGTGCAGCGCCGCCTCGCCCATGACGATGCCCTGCGCTCAGCGGTGGATGCCTGGGAGCGACGGCTCCTGCCACTGACGAACCTGGCCGAGCCCTGCACCCCGTCCGCCCACCTCTGGCATCGGATCGAACGCAGCATCGGCGAGCTGGGGCACCGTGCCGGACACGAACCCGCCAGAGCGCCATCCTGGTGGACGCTGTTGCCGCTCTGGCGGGGGCTGGCGGGTGCCGGGCTGGCGTTTTCGCTGGTGCTGGCAACACTGCTGCTGACCCGCGCGGTGCCGTTGGACACGCCTGCCTACCTGGTCGTGCTGGTGGCCCCCCTGGACAAGTCGCCGGGCTGGGTCGTGCAGGCCAGCAGCCCCACAGAAGTCCAGTTGATCCCCCTTGGTGTGGTGGAGGTTCCGGCTGGCAAGGCGCTGGAGTTCTGGACCAAGGCCGATGACTGGCAAGGGCCGGTCTCCCTCGGACTGGTCAAGCCGGGCCAGCCGCTGCGCGTGCCTATCGACCAACTGCCGCCGCTGCAACCCAACCAGTTGTTCGAGTTGACCCTGGAGAGCGCCACCGGCTCCCCCGTCGGCAAGCCCACCGGACCTGTGCAGTTCATCGGGCGCGCGGTCAAGGTGCTCTGAGGCCAGTGGCGGAACCCCGTGTTCCGCCACCGGTGCGCCCCGTCTCCTTGCTGGTCAGCCCCATCAGCGTCGTTCGCTGAATTGCCACGAGAGGTTGCACAGGATGGGGTGGAATCGCGCATCATTGGGCGCAATCAGCTTGAGGGAGGTTTCCATGGAGGTCATGTCATCCGTTCTGCGCCTTGCTGCACTGTCGTTGGGGCTGGTGCTGGCCGGCACCGCGGTGGCGAACGAAGAGACGCAGCTGGTCGAGTCCATCAACGCCTATCGTGGCCAGGTACAGCCCTGCGCCGGCCAGGCTTCCATGGAACTGCCACCGCTCAGGCCGGACCCGCGGCTGATTCTGCCGGCCGGCAGCATTGGCGACTTGCAGCAAGCGCTTTCGCGCACGGCCTATCCGCTGGTCAATGTGCAGGCCATCAACCTCTCCGGCCCCCGTGACGCACAGGCAGCCATGAAGGCGCTGCAGGAAAGCTTCTGCCAGGTGGTGCTGGACCCGCAGTTCGTCGATGTCGGCGTGAGCCGTGAGGGCGTGGACTGGCGCATCGTGTTGGCTCGGCCGCTGCTGGCCGGCGGTCTGGGCGACTGGCAGGTGGAAGGGCAGAAACTGCTGGAACAGATCAACACCGCCCGCACCCAGGCGCGCCAATGCGGTTCGCAACCCTTCGCCGCCGCCTCCCCCCTGACCTGGAATGCCACCCTGGCCGGCGCCTCGCTGGAGCACACCCGCGCCATGGCCAACCAGAACTTCTTCGACCACAAGGACCGCGACGGCCGCACCCCCGGCGACCGTGCGGAGCTGGCCGGCTACACCGCCCAGGTGATCGGTGAAAACATCGCTGCAGGTCTCGATACCGCCAGCAAGGTGGTGGAAGGCTGGCTGGCCAGCCCGGGCCACTGCGCCAACCTGATGAACCCTGCGTTCCGCGAACTGGGCGCCGCCTACGCGGTGGACCCGAAAAGCGACGCGGGCATCTATTGGACGGCAATGTTCGGCTCACCGTAACCGGCGCGGCCTTAATGCCGTTCCCCGACTCCACGCATGACGGGCCTTCAATCGTTGGGTTTCGCTGCGCTCTACGCCAACCTACGGTCAGCATGGCGCCCATTCGTAGGATGTGGTGGAGCGAAGCGATACCCATCATTCCCAGCACAGGCAGAAACGACGACGGGAGCCCTTAGGCTCCCGTCGAGGTGGATCAGTGCGGCTGGTTCAGCGTCAGGCGCATGTGGCGGTTCACATCCTTGTACAGCAGGTAGCGGAAGCGACCCGGGCCACCCGAGTAGCAGGCCTGCGGGCAGAAGGCGCGCAGCCACATGAAGTCGCCGGCTTCCACTTCGACCCAGTCCTGGTTCAGGCGATACACCGCCTTGCCTTCCAGCACGTACAGACCGTGCTCCATCACATGGGTTTCGGCGAAGGGAATCACGCCGCCCGGCTCGAAGTTGACGATGTTGACGTGCATGTCATGACGCATGTCGCTCATGTCGACGAAGCGGGTGGTGCTCCAGCGGCCTTCAGTGTCCGGCATCACCTTCGGCTCGATGTCCTGCTCGTTGGTGACGAAGGCTTCCGGCAGCGGTACGCCGTCGACTCTCTGGTAGTGCTTGCGAATCCAGTGGAAGCGAGTGTGCTGGCCGGAGGTATTGCGCACCTTGTAGTCGGCGCCCGGCGGAATGAAGGCATAGCCGCCCGGCTGCATGGTGTGCACCTGGCCCTGCAGGGTCAGGCTCAGCTCGCCTTCCACGATGAACAGCACGGCTTCGGCGTTCGGGTCTTGCTCAGGCTTGTCGCTGCCGCCGTTGGGGGCGAGCTCGACGATGTACTGGGAGAAGGTTTCGGCGAAACCGGACAGCGGGCGGGCGATGACCCACATGCGCATGTTGTCCCAGAAGGGCAGGTGGCTGGTGACGATGTCACGCATCACGCCCTTGGGGATAACGGCATAGGCTTCGGTGAACATCGCGCGGTCGGTGAGCAGCTCGGTCTGTGCCGGGTGCCCGCCGTGCGGCGCGTAATAGGTGGATTTGGCCATGGGGTATTTCCTCATTGTTGTCTTGCTGCCTGGCGCGTGGCGCCAGGGCGAACAATTCGTGCAGATCGGCGCGCCACCGGGGGTGCTGGCCGTCGCTGGGAACCAACATATCCAGCAGCGAGTTCATGCACAAATTAAATGTTGAAATCCGCCGTATTCATTTCTCGAATGCGAGCGCGGCCACCGCTCAGCCCCCAGTGTCCTGGGCCAGGACCCGTGTCAGCACGCGGGCGAGTTCCTGCACCATCGGGTCCGCCGCTGGGCGATGAAGCAGGGCAACTTCGAAGACATCGACCGAGGGCAACCCCGTGTTTTTAGCCACCACCGCGTGCCCCGCCGTCACTGCACGCAGCGGCAGCAGGCCGATGCCCATGCCGTCCGCAATGGCCGACTGGATGCCGCTGAGACTCGAACTGGTAAAGCTGATGTGCCAGCGACGGCCCACGGATTCCAGGGCACTGATCATCTCGTCGCGGTACACCCCGCGCGGCGGGAAGGTGACGATGGGCAGCGGGTCGAGGTCGATGCAGGGGTTGTTGGCGCTGTCCACCCAACGCGTCTTCTCCGGCCAGCAGGCGACCGCTTCACGGCTGTTCTGGCGCTGCTTGAGAAGCACCAGGTCCAGCTCGCCACGGTCGTAGCTGGCAGAGAGATCGCGGCTGAGCCCGCTGGTGACTTCCAGCTTCACCTGCGGGTATCGCCGGTTGAAGGCCGCCAGTTGCTCCGTGGTGCGTCCGCTGGCGAAATCGTCCGGCACGCCGATGCGCACCGTCAGCGCCACCGTGGCGCCGGAGAGTGCTTCGACCATCTCGTCGTTCAACGCCAGCAGGCGCCGCGCGTAGCCCAGCAGCGTCTCGCCGGCGTCGGTGGGTAGCACGTCGCGATTGCCACGCTCCAGCAGGCGATGCCCGGCCATCTCTTCCAGGCGGCGAATCTTCTGGCTGATGGTGGATTGGGTGGAATGCAGGCGCGTTGCGGCGGTGGTGAAACTGCCGCAGTCAGCCACCGTGACGATGGCTCTCAGCAGGTCGAGGTCGAAGAGGCGGCTATTCGATTTGTCACTTTCGCTCATGGCGGAATCTATTTTCTGAATGGCAATTCCGCTTTTAGCAGCTCAACTTCGCTCCGGCAATTCACTTCGTGCCGAGTTTCCGGAGGGCAGGTGAATGGGGGCGGTTCTCGGGGGAAACAGAGAAGGCCTGGAGCACCTTGGTGCCCCAGGCCTTGGTTCCGGCAAGCTCAGCGGGATTCGATCCTGGCCAGCGAGTGGCCGGCCACGAAGATGGACGCGGCGAGCAATCCCAGATCCTTGAGGAGGAACTGGCCCGGTGCAACGCTGATGCCGGGGAATCCCACGCTGGGCTCGATCACACCAGGGGTCGAGAACATGAAGCTCAACGTGGTGAAGAACAAGCCGGCGGAGAGGGCGCCGCCCACCAGCGAAAGCTTTGGCGACAGCAAGCGTCCCGCAATCAGCAAACCGATGGACACTTCGAGGAACCCGAGCAGGGTAGAGAAGGTTCGCACGCTGAACAGGTCATAGAGCCAGCCCAGCAGCGGGCTGTTGCTCACGAGTGGTACCAATCCTTCTGCTTCGTACTGCGTGAACTTCATGCCGCCGAACCAGAAGTAGATGACGGCGAGAGCGAAGTAGGCGCCGTAGATGCCGACCGCCGTGATGGAGGTCCCGAGCGACAGCTTGTTCGGCAGGGTGTTCTTGGCTTGGTGGGTGATTTCAATCGTGTTCATGATCTGGCTTCCAGTAACTTGGCTAAGGGTCGTCCCGGCGAATCCGATTGAGTGGCCATGGGACGAGGGTTCAACGTGCAACCTGCGTGAGAACAATCGAGTCGTTGTTCCGTGCCCCTCACGCCAGGGGCCATCAGTTTTCGATCTCATCCGAGCCGTTGATGAGTCATCTCCTCGTGATCCCCCGCGGGCTGCGTGGGGTGTGGAGATAGTGTTGCCGCATGCACTTGGCCTTTGGGCACAGAACGTACGAAGTTCGATGCAGATCGTCTAAATCCACTGGCCATTACTCCGGCCACTTGGCACGAAGCACCAGCCGACAGCGTCGCTGGCGCAGTACCCGGCTCTGGGCTTGGCTTTCCAGTAATGGGGCCGGTAGGTCGGCCCTCTTTTAGAGGACGATTGCCATGAACGGGCAGGGCGGCGAACTGCTGGCGCGGGTATTGATGGCCCATGGTGGGGCGGAGCGCTGGCGCGCATTCAGCAGGGTGAACGCCAGCATCGTGACTGGCGGCCTACTGTGGGGCATGAAGGGGCTGACCCAGGACAGCAACCCACGGCAGATGACTGTCTGGCTGCACGAGCAGCGCGCATCGGTGATGCCATTCGGCGCCCCGAACCAGCGTACGGCTTACACGCCCGACCGGATCGCGATCGAAACCACCGAGGGGCACGTGGTAGCGGAGCGGCAGGACCCGCGGACGTCTTTCCGTGATCACGACGAAACGACGCCCTGGGACCCGCTTCATCGGGCCTACTTCAATGGCTACGCGATGTGGTCGTACCTGACCATGCCATTTCTGTTCACGCTGCCCGGGGTAAGGGCAGAAGAGATCGTTCCCTGGGCGGAGGACGGCCAGCGCTGGCGGCGCTTGCGGGTGCACTTCCCCGAGAACGTAGCCACCCACTGCGCGCTGCAAGACTTCTATTTCGACGATGATTTCCTGCTGCGCCGACACGACTACAGCGTCGACGTAAGCGGCGGCCTGCCCGCCGCCCAGTACGTCCATGACTATGTCGAGAGTGGAGGACTGCGCATGCCCGGCAAGCGACGGGCCTATCGCCGCGACGCGAACAACCGGGCGATCGAGGCGCAACTACTGGTCAGTATCGATATCAGCGACCTTCGCTACTCCTGACGCGATGCCCTCATCACGCTGACCGCATCGAGCAAAGCCCGCCCCTTCGACGGGCGCTGACACGGGTCAGAAGTCGACGTTCTGGTCCCAAGGGTCGCTGCTTTTGCCCCGTCTATTTCCCTGCCTGCGGTCTTGCTCGAAGCGGATCGTCTGGCGGCGATCACAGGCCTTGCGACGATCACCACCGCCGCGCGTATCGATCTGGAACTTGGCCCGACCGGGAGAGGACGGCGCCTTTGCGGCCGACTCCATCGGTTCCAGACTGAATGATTCGAGGTTCAGCTCATCGTTTGCTTTCATGGCATCACTCCGGTGGGCCGGCCTTTCTGGGCCTTACGCAGTACCCAGAGGGTAGATCGGGGCAGGGCGCGGTTCCTGAAAGGAAGGGGAGTGATGGTACGAGCGGACGATTGGGTTTACCGACGGACAGGCAGGCGTCCGTCGTTCGCGCCGTCAAGTGTCGCCGCCTGGCGTCTACCAACCGGCCTGACGGCGCGCTGGCCAGTGCCTAGACTCTTAAGGCACGCGCCTCACCGTATGTGCTGACGGTTGGCATTCTGGCGTGCCGTCGTCACTACGACCGGGCCATACCGGGAGGAGGTGGGCGTGAACAAGCATCCAAAGGCAGGCATCTCGCGGCGTCATTTCCTTGGCGGCGGCGTTGTCCTTCTGGGCGGCGGGCTGCTGGCGAGGTCTGCCTTCGCCCAGCAAGGCTGCCCGGTGACCCAGGGCGATATCCTCGGCCCTTACTACCGCTTCGGCGCGCCGTTTCAGTCGCGTTTGGCCGGCCCCGAGGAGCCGGGCGAGCGCCTGGTGGTGACTGGCACAGTGTTCAGCGCCGATTGCCGAACGCCCATCCCGAATGCGCTGGTGGAAGTCTGGCAGGCCAACAGTACCGGCCTGTACGACACCGAGACGCCCGGCAACTACACCGACAAGGGCAACTTCAAGTTGCGCGGCATGCTCTACACCGATGCGCAGGGCAAGTACCGCATCGAGACTGTCATGCCCGGCCGCTACCCCGTACCGCCGAACCTGCCCGGGCTGGAAAAGTACGGCGGGTTGATGCGCCCCGCGCACATTCATTTCCGTGTCATGGAATCGCTCCATGTGCCAGTCACCCTGCAGCTCTACTTCAAGGGCGACCCCTTCATCGCCGGGGACCCCTGGGCCCATGACCGCACCACCAACACCATCGAGCTGGAGCAAGACGGCGCGCTTCGTCGTGGCGTATTCGACATCGTGTTGGCGCGGGGCTTCGGGTGAACCCCAGAACCGCCGTGCAGGCCGTGTTGCTCGATATCAGCGGCGTGCTCTGTGACGGCGACCAGCCCATACCCGGTGCCGTACAGGCCGTGCGTCGGTTGCAGGACAAGGGCTATCCCCTGCGCTTGCTCACCAATACCTCGCGGCAGAGCCGGTCGGCCATCCACAGGAAGTTGACCGCCATGGGCTTCGACGTTCAGCCGGAGCAACTCTTCACGGCGCCCAGGGCGGTGCGCCGCCACATAGAAGAAGCGGGCTTACGGCCGTTCTGCCTGATCCATCCGGGGCTGGATGAAGAGTTCGCCGAATGGCTCGACACCGCGGAGCCGGATTCGGTGGTGCTGGGCGATGCGGAAATGCGCTTCGACTACGAGCGTCTGAATCGCGCCTTCCAGTTGCTGATCGAGGGCGCGCCGCTGATCTGCATGGGCGACAACCGTTACTTCCGTGACCAGGGCGCCCTGCACCTGGACGCAGGCCCCTTCGTGCGCGCCCTGGAGTATGCCGCCGGCACCACCGCGCTGGTGCTGGGCAAACCGTCCGCGGCCTTCTTCAGCAGTGCCCTGGACGATATGGGTGCAAGCGCCGGCAACACACTGATGATTGGCGACGACCTGGTGGCTGACATTCTCGGCGCGCAAGCTGCCGGCCTGCATGCCTGCCTGGTGCGGACCGGCAAGTATCGACCGGGAGACGAGACCCGAGCTGCCGAGGCTTGGGTGGCCGCCGATCTGGCTGAGGCGGTGGCGCGGCTTTGCTGATTTCGGGGAATGCATGACTGCGTAGGATGGGTCGGGCGGCGTTCCGCGAGCCGGCGAAACCCATCAATCCGCGCCGATGGGTTTCGCTTCGCTCTACGCCATCCTACGGGCCGCCTGGATAAGTCACCGAGGCGGCGTGTTTGGCCTTTCGTCCTCCGACGATTCTCCAGGGCATAACCCGGGATAACGGTTCGTCATTAAATTGACCATTTTCTTGTTTGATTTTTTTGGTCTCTATAAGTACTTGATTTGTTTCTTGGTGTTGCGTGGTGGCGTATTGCCAGACGAGTGGGCCGCTAGTTCTAGAAAACCTGCTTTAACTATGAAGAAGCGACATTCGCTCAACAAGAAGCGATTGCGCGGTGGTCACATTTGGCGCCGGGGAGAGGACATTCGATTAACCGTGGCTAGGGCGGTTTGAAATGGCATGCGTTGAGGATGGGGTGATGGAACTACCAGATGCGAACCCGCAAGCGGAACACTGAGGAAGCACTATCCAGCAAGCAGAACAACAGCGACACAACACGGCGAACATTCCTGAAATTATCAGCGGCTGCCCTGGCAGTACCCTGGCTCCCGGCGAGCAAGCCCAGCCAAGCCGTTGAATGGGTCACCACGCCGCAACCGATCTTTCCGCCCAGCCCGAAGACCCGGCCCTGGATGGAGGAGCTGCCGCAGGTCATCGTTCCGGTGGCGCATACCGATGCCTTGGTTCCGCCGCCTACCATCGAGCCCAACGTCTCGGCAGGAGAGGCGGGGCGTGACGCGCATCAGCGCTACGAAGAACTGACCGGCGCGCTGGGCGCGCCGGAGCTTTATGAGCTGCGCGTGGTGCAGAATGCAGAGTGGGTGACCCACCCAGACCTGCCCAAGCAGAAAGTCTGGGCGTATCGCGGCAGTAACCCCGATGCGACCGTCCCGGCGACCATCTTTGCCGAATACGGTGCGCCGGTGATCTGTCGCATCTACAACGACCTGCCGCCGGATCACGTCGGTTTCGGTACGCCGGAAATCTCAACGCACTTGCACAACGCGCACACCCCCTCGGAGAGCGACGGATTTCCGGGCGACTACTACAGCATCAATGAGGCGGGGCCAACGCTGAACCGCTCCGGCCCGGAGCAGGGCCGAGGGACGTTCAAGGATCACTTCTACCCCAATATCTATGCCGGCTACGATGAGTTGCAAAACGGTATCGGCGACTATCGGGAGGCGTTGGGAACGCTCTTCTATCACGACCACACGCTGGACTACACCGCGCCCAACGTCTATCGCGGGCTGATTGGTTTCTACCTGCTGTTCGACCATATCGATTCCGGCGATGAACGCGATCCGCGCCCGAGCGCCCTGCGGCTTCCCAGCCATCCCTACGACTACCCTCTGGCATTCGGTGATCGTCGATTTACGCCGTTGCCCGACGGGCAGCTGTTCTACGACCAGCTCCATGCCGAGGGCGTCCTGGGTGACAAGGTGGTGATCAACGGCAAGATCGAACCGGTGCTGCGGGTCGCGGCCCGCAAGTACCGCCTGAGATTGCTGAACAGCGGCCCCAGCCGTTTCTACGACCTGTACCTGGTGAATTCGCGCAATGCGGTTCAGCGATTCACCTACATCGCCAACGACGGCAACCTGCTTCCCGAAGCGCTGTTCAACTTCACCCACGTCCGGCTTGGCGTGGCGGAGCGGGCCGACATAATCGTCGACTTCTCGAAGTACCCCATTGGCACCGAACTCTACCTGACCAACCGGCTGCGCCAGGAGAGCACGCGCAAACCCAAGGACTCCAAAGCCCCCGGCACCCGCGTCATGAAGTTCATCGTCGATCGCCATCCACCTGAGCAGGACCTGAGCCAGGTGCCCCGGTACTTGCGCCCATTGCCGGATATGCCGTCGCCCGAAGAGCTGGAAAGTTTGCCGGTTCGGCGTTGGGAGTTCGATCGGCGCAATGGGTTGTGGCAGGTCAATCGACAACTGGTAGATGTCAACCGGCCAAGGGCGCGGGTTCGCCAGGGGAGCGCGGAAATCTGGGAGTTCGCCAGCACGGGAGGTGGCTGGTCGCACCCGATTCACTCGCACTTCGAGGAGGGGATCATGCTCAAGAAGTTGGTCGATGGCGTCGAAGTACCGATTCCATTGCACGAGCGAGGTCGCAAGGATTCCTTCGTGCTCGACCAGACCATGACGATGGTCGTGTTTTTTCGCTTTCGGGATTTCAAGGGCAAGTACGTCATGCACTGTCACAACGTGATCCACGAGGACCACGCGATGATGATCCGCTGGGACCTCGAAGGTGATGAAGATGACAACGAAGAACCGAGTGCCTAGGAGTGTCGAGCCATGAACACGAGAAGAAATCTGCTGGTGAGTGCCGGACTCCTGGGTGTGGCCGGAGTGGGGATTGCGCTCGGGTTGGGCGCTACTCAGGGCGCGCGGGCGGATCGCCCCAACCGTACGGCCAGTCAATTGCCCAACGTGATGCTCACCAATCAATACGGCAAGCGTGTGCGCTTCTACGATGACCTGATTCGCGGGAAGGTCGTGGCGATCAACATGATGTACACCTCCTGCGCCGGCATCTGCCCCACCGCGACCGCCAACCTGAAACAGGTGCAACGACTCCTGGGCGCTCGCCTGGGGCGGCAGGTGCACCTGTACTCCATCACCCTGGCGCCCGAACTGGATACCCCGCAGACCCTTCGTGAGTACGCCGATCGACACGGCGTGGGACCCGGCTGGATGTTCCTGACCGGAGCTCCCGCAGATGTCGAGCAGGTGCGTTTCAGTCTGGGTTTCTACGATCCGGAACCGGAAGTGGACCGCGACAAGAACTCCCACTCCGGCATGCTGCGCATCGGCAACGACCGCTTTGAGCGCTGGACCATGGCGCCGGCAATGGGCTCGCCCGAGCAGATCCTGGGTACCATCGATCACGTTGACCCGGAGTTTTCCTATCGACATCGGGCGGTGTAGCGTTCGGCATCCGAGTCCTTTATCCAGGCAAGCTGAACGGGTGCCTCATCCGGCCGGGTCAAGCCATTCTCGTATCCGGGCCGGAGAGCTGGCGGGTGGGGCGTCGGTGGGCGTTTCGCGGGCGAATTCCCGCACCACCTCGATGAACGCCTTCATGCCGGCGGAAGGATGACGATTGGCCGGGTAGAAGAGGGCGAGTCCGGGGTAGCTCGGCATCCAGTCATCGAGCAGGCGCACCAGCTTGCCGCTGGCCAAGTGGGGCGCGACCGCGAACTCACCGAGCACCGCGATGCCGGCACCCTCCAGTGCGGCCTGCAGGGTGAGTGCCTGGCTGTTCAGGGTCAGTTGGCCGGGCATGTCCACCACCTCATGTTGGCCATCTTTCTCGAATTCCCATTTGAACAGCGTGCCTCCGGGAAAGCGGCGGCGTATGCACAGGTGCTGCAGCAGGTCCGTGGGGACGGTGGGGATGGACCTGCCCGCCAGGTAGGACGGCGAGGCGACCGCCGCGAGGCGCAGCGGCGGCGTGAAGGGCAGGGCGATCATGTCCTGTGGCACGCTCTCGAACAGGCGGATGCCGGCGTCAAAGCCATCGGCCACGATGTCCACCAGGGCATCGTCGGTGACCAGCTCCAGCTGCATGTCGGGATAGCGTTGAAGAAAGGTCAGCATGATGGGGCGCAGGGTCATCTGTGCCGCGCCTTCGGACGTATTGATGCGCAGGGTGCCACGTGGCGTCTCGCGGAAGCGATTGGCCGACTCCATGGCCGCTGCGATTTCCCGCAGGGCGGGATCGATGCGGGCAAGGAACTGTTCGCCGGCTTCGGAAAGCGAGACGCTGCGGGTTGTGCGGTGGAACAGCCGGACGCCCATGCGTTGTTCCAGGGCGGCAACGGCATGGCTGACCGCCGAGGGTGAAACCTGCAGCTCGGTGGCGGCGCGGCGGAAGCTACGGTGCTGCGCGACGGCGACAACTGCGTTGAGTTCGAGAAGTCCGGAGCGGTTCATTGTTCTGATTGGCTCATCAGCTCGTGCGGGATTGTCTGGCTTATCCAGAACAATAAGCGCCTTTAAGGTGGTTTCTCCACTACCTGTCGAGGATTCACTCATGAGCCAAACGGTCCTGATCACGGGAGCGTCCAGCGGTTTCGGCCTGCACAGCGCGAAGCTATTCGCCCGAGAGGGCTGGAACGTCGTTGCCACCATGCGTGACGTTCGTGCCGGCGAGGAACTGACCGACGTCGGCAATGTGCTGGTGACACGCCTGGACGTCCAGGAAGCGGCGAGCATCCATGAGGCCATTGCCGCCGGAATCGAGCGTTTTGGTGGCATCGATGTGCTGGTGAACAACGCGGGCTTCAGCCTGTATGGCGTTTTCGAGTCACTGACGCCGGAGAAAATCCGCGAACAGTTCGATGTGAACCTGTTCGGCGTGATGGACGTGACCCGCGCCATCCTGCCGCACTTCCGCACCCGCAAGCGCGGCACACTCATCAACATCAGCTCCGGTGCCGGTGTGTTCGGCCTGCCGATGATTTCTGCCTACAACGCCAGCAAGTTCGCGCTGGAAGGCTTCTCCGAGTCCCTGTCCTACGAACTGTTGTCGCAGAACATCCTCGTCAAACTGGTGGAGCCGGGTGGGGTGCTGGACACCAAGTTCTCCGCCCGGCTGGCAGCCGAGGCCAGCCAGGTCGATACGCCAGAGGACTATGCAGGGTTCGTCGCGGCGGCCGAGCGGGTGTTCGACGGCTTGCGCGCCAACCGCCTGGCCAGCTCCGAAGATGTGGCACGGGTGATCCTGCAGGCCGCCAATGATCGCAGCGACCGCCTGCGCTATGTGGCGACCGAGGATATCCAGCCCCTGGTCAGGGCCCGTCGCGAAACCTCGGAAGAGGCCTACATGGCGCTGATGCGCGAGCGGCTCATGCCCATGTCAGTCCGCAGATCGGGCTGAGGAACCCAGCCCAACGATGCAGCGCCTGAACCGGTCTTCAACGGGGCGCTGCTCAGATTGCTCTGCACGCGCTCGGTCAGCGATGCGCGATTGATCCGCCGCGCAAGGGGGATGACGCACTTTTCATCCGCCAGGCAAGGGCAACGCCAGACAACCAGACTCAGCTGAGAAGCCCGATGGCCGCGCTGTGCATGAAGCCGATTCCAGCCTGGCGCAGCTGGACTGCTCAGCCTGATGGCGCTATAAATTGTACAAGATTGTCATTTGTACAATTTATAATGACGTTCACGTTACGGCAGTTGGAGGATCGAGGTGGCACTAATCAGGCTGCCTAAGCGCATGTTTCCGACGGTGAGCGGTTTGGCCCTGACGCTATGGCTGGGCACGACAGCGGCGCTGGCGGACTGGCGTGACGACTTGCCAGGGGCGCGGTCTGTTGGCACTGGCCAGTTCAAGTGGTTTGGCATTGCAGTCTACGAAGCGAGGCTCTGGAGCCGGGACTCGAGCCCAACCTTGGATCAGCCTTTCGCCCTGGAGCTGACCTACCGCCGTGAGATCAAGCGTGACGCGTTGGTCGAGACCAGCCTGGACGAGATACGCCGGCTCGGTGGTGAAAGTCTCGACCAGAAGCGCTTGTCACGCTGGGCGTATGAAATGCGCGAAGCCTTTGTCGATGTGGCTCCCGGCCAGAGCATCACTGGCCTGTACTTGCCAGGCCGGGGGTGTCGCTTCTATGTGGATGGGCAGTTGAGTCGAGAGGTGGAGGACCCGGATTTCGCCCGTGCCTTCTTTGCAATCTGGCTGGACCCGCGCACTCGCAACCCCGAGCTGCGACGCCGACTACTTGGCCTTGAGGTCGCTGCCGAATGAATCGCTTGCCCAGCAGGCCCGTGCTGCGGCTCCTGATCAGTTTGTGCTTGAGAAATGCTCAGTCTTCAGTCGATGGATGATGGTTACCGTGCCTTGGTCATTGGCGCGAGTGGCGCATTGGGGACCGCCTTCTGCGAGCTACTGCGCGAAGACCCACGCTGCGCCACTGTGCGCAAGCTGGGGCGTGGAAGCTCGCCCCGGCTTGATCTGGAAGATCCGCCGAGCATCGCTCGGGCCGCTGCCGAGCTTTCAGCCGAAGGGCCATATCAGTTGATCCTGCTCACCGCGGGCCTGTTGCACCGTGCCGGCGTGAACCCGGAAAAGTGCCTGGCCGCGCTCGAGGCAGACGCCTTGCAGGCCGTGTTCCAGGTCAATGCACTCGGGCCGGCACTGGTACTGCGCCATTTCCTACCGTTGCTGCATGCAAGGGGCACGATGGCGCTGCTCTCCGCGAAGGTGGGGAGTATCGGCGACAACCGCCTGGGTGGCTGGTACGCCTACCGGGCTTCCAAGGCGGCGTTGAACATGCTGGTGAAGACCGCGGCCATCGAGTTGGCCCGCAACCGACCTCAGGCGCGCCTGTTCAGCCTGCACCCCGGTACGGTGATTTCCAGACTGTCCGAGCCGTTTCGAGGCGCGGCGCTAGCACGTCCGGCGCAACAGGCAGCAGCAGATCTGCTGAGCCTTATCGACCGCCTTGGGCCTGCTGAGAGCGGAGGCTTTTTTGCCTACGACGGCGAGCGCCTACCCTGGTGAGCGTGGAAAAAGCATGAGCCTGAAAGCGCTGGTCATTCCGAATGCCTGGTCGAGGCCTTGCGAGCCCGAGACGCTGTTGCTGGCTTGCGGTTGCGTTCTTGCGTTGCAGCAGGCGGTCCGCCTATGACGGTGCCTGCCCGTCGCCTCGGTCTGGTGCTCGGCGACCAGCTGTCGTTCGACCTGAGCCTGTTCGACGCCCTGGACCCCCGGCAAGACGCATTGCTGATGGCTGAGGTGGACGCCGAAGCGCGTTACGTGGCTCACCACCCTCAGAAGATCGCTCTGATATTCAGCGCCATGCGGCACTTCGCCGAAGCGCTGCGCGAACGCGGCTGGCATGTGATCTATGTGCGCCTGGACGATGACGGCAATAGCGGCAGCCTGCCGGGGGAGCTGTGCCGTTGGATGGAGACATTGGGAGCCAGGGAGGCGCATATCACCGAGTGCGGTGAATGGCGTCTGGAGCAGGCGCTCAAGGACTCCGGCCTGCCGCTGGTGTGGCACGCCGACCGACGCTTCCTGTGCTCTCGACAGGCATTCGCACGCTGGGCCAGCGGCCGCGAGCAGTTGCGGATGGAGCACTTCTACCGCGGGATGCGCAAACGTACCGGCCTCCTGCTGGAACCAGACGGCAGTCCGCTGGGCGGCACCTGGAATCTCGATGCGGAGAACCGCAGAACGTTGCCGCGTGGCCTGCGTGGCCCGTTCCCCACGAGCTTCGAAGCGGATCCGATGACCCGAGAAGTGCTGGCGCTGGTCCGGGCGAGATTCCGCGACCATTACGGCAACCTGGACGCCTTCGACTACCCGGTGACCCACGCCGACGCACAAGTACTGTGGCAGCACTTTCTCGACTTCTCTCTGGCCGCCTTTGGCGATTACCAGGACGCCATGGCCACCGGCGAGCCGTTTCTGTTCCACGCGAGAATCAGCGCTGCGCTGAACATCGGCCTGCTCGATGTGCGCCAACTGTGCGCGGATGTTGAAGCGGCCTACCGCCGAAAGCAGGTGCCCCTGAATGCCGCCGAGGGATTCATTCGCCAACTCATCGGCTGGCGCGAGTACGTGCGCGGCATCTACTGGCTGCGCATGCCCGAATACGCCGAACTCAACGCATTCGGTAATCTCCGCCCGCTGCCGGAGTTCTACTGGACGGGCGCCACCGACATGCGCTGCATGGCCCAGGTGATAGGCCAAACCCTCGAGTTGGGTTATGCCCATCACATCCAGCGACTCATGGTGACCGGCAACTTCGCGCTGCTCGCCGGCATCGCCCCCAAGGCCATCTGCGAGTGGTACCTGGCGGTCTACCTGGATGCCTTCGACTGGGTCGAACTCCCGAATACCTTGGGCATGGTGATGCACGCCGACGGCGGGTACCTTGGCTCCAAGCCCTATTGCGCGAGCGGCCGCTACATCCAGCGAATGTCGGATTACTGCAAGGGATGCCGCTACCGGGTTGACGAGGCAACGGGGCCGCAAGCTTGCCCTTTCAATGCGCTCTACTGGCACTTCCTCATGCGCCACCGCGATCGCCTGGGGGAAAACCCGCGCCTGGCCATGGTTTATCGCAATTTGCTGAACATGGATGAAGCGCGCCGCGAGGCACTCTGGTTGCGCGGCGAGGAACTGCTGGTGCGGCTGGATGCCGGAGAGGCCCTGTGAAGAAAGCTGAACTGCCGAGCAAGGTGTGCCCGGTCTGCGACCGCCCGTTCTTCTGGCGCCGGCGTTGGCTGCGCTGCTGGAACGAGGTTCGCTACTGCTCGGAACGGTGCCGTCGCTCAGCGCGCGCCCGACAGGCGGAACGCCAGCGGCATCCAGGCAGCCCATAGCGGAGCCAGAACCAGCGCCGTACCGGCGATGCCAAGCGGCAGTGAAACGTCAGCCAATGGCGCGCCTGCGCAGTAGGCCAGTGGGCCGCCGATTCCCCCGAGTAGCATGCCTCGCCAGGCTGGCCGCGCCGCCCAGGCCAGGCTGTGGCGCAGGCCGCAGGCAAATACCAGCCAGAGCAGGACAAGCCAGATCGGAAGAGGGAACTGGCCGAAGTCGAATACACCCAATGCGCCAAGCACCGTGTCCATCGCACAGCCACCCAGGGTCACGCGCAGCAATGCGCCAGCCTCCGCCCGGGGAAGGGGGCACAGTGCCAAATGCGCGAGCAGTCCGGCGGCGACTGCGAACAACAACCAGGAATGCTGTGCGCCGAGCACGCACCCCCACCAGCCCAATTGCAGCCAGAGCGCGTTGCCCAGCAGCCAGGCCCGGCCCATGACTCGGCCTACAGCCGTTCCAGCAGGGGCGCGCTGCGAGAGGCCGGGCCTGCCCAGAGCAACTGGGCAACGCCAATGGCGCGCTCTTCGAAGCCGCCTTCGCAGTAGCACAGGTAGAACTCCCAGAGGCGCTGAAAGGTCTCGTCGTAGCCGAGCTCCAGTAAGGCCTGGCGTGATTGCCGGAGGTTGTCGTGCCATAGCCGCAAGGTGCGGGCATAGTGCAGGCCGAAGTCTTCCATGTGCAGAAGGTTGAGCTGAGTCTCGGCGCTGGCCGTCTGCAGCATCTTGGTCAGCGAGGGCAGGGCACCGCCAGGGAAGATGTAGCGCTGGATGAAATCCACCGAGCGGCGCGCCTGTTCGTAGCGCTGGTCGCGGATGGTGATGGCTTGCAGCAGCATCAGGCCGTCGTCCTTGAGCAGCCCAGCGCAACGACGGAAGTATTCGGGAAGGTAGCGGTGGCCGACCGCTTCGATCATCTCGATGGATACCAGCTTGTCGTAGCGCCCTTCGAGATCGCGGTAGTCCTCACGCAACACGCGGATGTGCTGCTGCAGGCCCTGTGCCTCGACACGTCTTAGGGTGTGCGCGTACTGCGCTTCTGACAGGGTGGTGGTGGTCACCTGGCAGCCGTAGTGGCTGGCAGCGTAAAGCGCGAGGCTGCCCCAGCCGGTACCGATCTCCAGCAAGTGGTCGCCTGGGCGCAGGTCGAGCTTGCGGCAAATGCGTTCGAGCTTGTTCAACTGAGCCGCTTCCAGGCCCTGCTCGGCGCTTTCGAACATGGCGGCGGAGTACATCATGGTGGGGTCGAGCAAGCGTTCGAACAGCGCGTTGCCCAGGTCATAGTGCGCCATGATGTTGCGGCGCGAACCGCTTCGGTTGTTGCGATTGAGCCAGTGCAGCAACCGCAGCATCGGGCGGCCCAGCCGCGCCAGGCCGCCCTCCATGGCGTCGAGCACGGCAAGGTTGGCGACGAACAAGCGGGTCACTGCAGCCAGATCGGGGCTGCGCCAGTAACCCAGGATGTAAGCCTCGCCAGCGCCTATCGAGCCATTGCTGGCGACCAGCCCCCAGACCGCGTCGTCCAGGACTTCGACTTCGGCCTGCAGCAGGCTGGCCGGATCGCCGAAACCCAGTTGCTCGCCGCGAAACAGAATCCGCAGGTGGCCATGGCGCAGTCGACGCAATTGGGCGAGGACGGCCTGCTTGAAAAGGCCGCCTGCGAGCGGGCTGAGGTTGCCGGCTTTGCTAGCGCTCAGAGTGGGATCGGGCATGCGTGGAGTCCTCGTTGGCGGGGTGGCCGACGCTCAGGTGGCGCTCGCTGGCCTGGTGATCGTGTAAGGGGGTGCCTTTGAGCAGCAGCCGCAGGGCCTGCCAGTAGATGGCGGTCAAGGTGCGCAGGGACATCCACGGGAAGGCCAGGACGTGACGGCGCAGTCCTGCAGCGTCGAGTGCCTGGCGCTGCAAGCTGAGGCTGGCCTCGAACAGCTTTTCCCCATCGCGCCAGTTCTCCATGTGCACGCGAAGGTGCGAGCCCTCGGCCAGGAAACGCATGCGGTAATCCATGTCCTGTGACAGGAAGGGCGAGACGTGGAAGGCCTTGGCCACCCGAAATTCGGTCGCCTCTCCGGGGTGGACCGGCAGCACGTAGTGGTGACGTTCCCGCCAGGGGGTGTTGCGCACCTCACAGAGAATCGCCGCCAGCCGCCCTGTGTCGTCATGGCAGAAGTAGACGCTCACCGGGTTGAACGACAGGCCCCAGCTGCGCGGCTGGGTCAGCACGTGGATGGCGCCTTGAGGGGCGGCGCCCAGCGCGTCGCGCAGCAGCTCCCGCACGGCCTCGGCCAGGGGGATGCCGGCGCGAGTCCAGGCTGGCAGGTAGTCGCGCTCACGCCAGCATAACGGCGCCAGGCGCCAGGGCCGCAGAAGGTGCGACATGTTCAGCACCTGTTCTTGCTCCGCAAGGTCCAGGTAGAGCATTCCGATGGGATAGCGGAAGGTGTGCGGGCGGGGCGCGAAGCGCCGATGGCTGACCCAACCGCGACAGAGGCTGCTGTTCACAGCGTTTCACCGAAATGGGCGGCGACCTTGAGTGCGCTCACCACGCCATCTTCGTGAAAGCCGTTGCCCCAGTAAGCCCCACAGAAGTAACTGTGCTGCTGGCCTTGCAGGCTTTCCTGGCTGGATTGAGCGGCAATCGCCGCGTGGCTGTACTGAGGGTGTGCGTACTCGAAACGTGCCAGCACCTTGGCCGGGTCGACCGCTGCGCCCTGGTTCAGGCTGACGCAGAAGGTCACCGGCGCGTCCAGGCCTTGCAGGATGTTCATGTTGTAGGTCAGCGTGGCTGGAGAACCCGGTGGGCCGCCCAGCCGATAGTTCCAACTCGCCCACGCCTTTTGCCGCCTTGGCAGCAGGCTGTCGTCGGTGTGCAGGAGCACCTCATTGCAGGCGTAGTTCAAAGCGCCAAGTACCTTTCGCTCATTCAGGCTTGGGGCCTCGAGCAGGGACAGGGCCTGATCGCTGTGGCAGGCCAATACCACCTTGTCGAAGCGCTCCCATCCCGTAGCACTGAGCACGCGCACGCCGTCGACGCTCCGGCTGACTCGCTGCACTGCACAACCAAGCCGCAGGCCTGTTCGGAAACCGGCGCATAGCGGCTCGATGTAGCTGCGCGAGCCGCCCTCGATCACCCGCCACTGCGGGCGATCGCTGATCGAAAGCAAGCCGTGGTTGTGGAAGAAGCGCACGAAGAACTGCAGCGGGAAATCAAGCATCTGTGCCCGCGACATCGACCAGATGGCCGAGCCCATCGGAACGATGTAGTGCTCGATGAAGCGCTGCCCGTAGCCGCGCATCTGCAAGTAATCACCCAGCCGGGTGGCGGGGTCGATGCGCTGTTCGTGCAGGCTGGCCGGTGCCTCGCGGTTGAAGCGCAGAATGTCGCGCAGCATCGCCCAGAAGGCCGGCGACAACAGATTGCGGCGCTGTACGAAGAGACTGTCCAGGTCGCGGCCGTTGTATTCAAGGCCACTGGCCGGATCATGCACCGAGAAGCTCATTTCGGTAGGCCGCGAGGCCACGCCCAGTTGCTCCAGCAGGCGGATGAAGTTCGGGTAGGTCCAGTCGTTGAACACGATGAAACCGGTGTCGACCGCATAGCTTCGCCCCTGCCACTCGACGTCGACGGTATGGGTGTGGCCGCCGACCCAATGGGAGGCTTCGAACACCGTCACTTCATGGCGACGCGCCAGCAGGTGCGCGCAGGTGAGGCCGGATATACCGCTGCCGATAATTGCGATGCGCACGATTCAGTCCATTTGTTGAGGGCGTGCCAGACGTCGTCCCAGCGCCAGGCGCCAGCGCACCGGAAGGCTGCCGAACAGGCGAATGGCAAGGATGAAGGGCTGCGGGAAGTTGATCTCAAGAGGCCGATTCCGCAGGCGAGTGGCGATACGTCTGGCTGCGCGCGGTGCTGACCAGCACATGGGCATGGGAAAGTCGTTGCGGCGAGTGAGCGGGGTGTCGACGAAACCGGGGCTGACCAGGGTTACGTCGATGCCTTCGGCGGCAAGGTCGATGCGCAGGGACTCGATGAGATAACGCAGCGCCGCCTTGGACGCGCCGTAGGCCCCCGCACGCGGTAGAGCCAGCCAGGTCACCGCGCTGCCAATGACAACCAGGTGCGGGCGCTTGCCGCGGCGAAGCAGAGGCAACGCCGCCTGTACACAGTGGCTGGCGCCGAGCAGGTTGGTGCGAACCACTCGCTCCACCAGCTCAGTGTCGAAGTGCCCCGGCTCCAGATATTCGCAGGTGCCGGCATTGAGGATCACCAGATCCAGGGCACCCCACGTGCGTTCGATTTGCCGGCCGATCTCTGCGACCTGCTGCCATTCGTTGATATCGCCTGCTACAAGCAGAACCTGGCTGGGAAAGCGCGCGGCCAGTGCCTGCAAAGGCGCAATCTGGCGGGCACTCAAGGCCAGTTGATGACCCTCTTCGAGCAGGATTTCCGCCAGCGCCGCCCCTATGCCGCTGCTGCCGCCAGTCAGCCAGATGCGGCTCATGCGAGCCTCCGCTTGAGCCAGGCAATCAGCCGCCCCATCAAGGGCAGGTGTTCGTAAAGGAGAGCCCCGGCGTCGAAGTAGTCGTGGTGCAGGTAAACCCGCTCGCGCCAGCGCAGATAGCTGCAGCCCTCCACCTGGATGACGGCACCTCCGGCCAAGCGCGGGTGACGAAAGCACAGGGTCCAGCGAAGGTAGCCTTGATCGGGGCCTGCTTCATTGAAGCCCTGGAATTCGTAATGCAGATCCTGGACGCCGGCATACATCTGCCCGAAGTACTGTCGAAGCGCGGGGAGGCCATTCAGGCTGTGTAGCGGATCGCGGAACTGCACATCCGGGGTGTACAACTCCTCCAGCGCGCCCAAGCGGTTCGCATCCAGCGTGGAGAACGACTGCGCAAAGCGTTGCAAGAAAACAGACATCCCGGTGTCTCCTTAATATTTGTACATCATGTGATGTTTGTACAATATTTTAGGAGCGTAACGCGAAATTTGTACAAGTCAAAGTGCTTTATAAGAGGCCGGCGTGGTGATGACGCGGAAACCCCTCGCCCGAGCGCACTAAGCAGGATTGGTGGAGGAACGAAGCCCAACGCTCCGTCAGGAACGTTGGGCTTCGCTTTGCTCGGACCAACCTACGGGGGCACCGATTGTCCTGGGCGGCGCCGTAGCACGATGGACCCAGGTCACTTCAGATGGTCTGGCCGCCTGACACTTCGATTCGCTGAGCGGTAACCCAGCGATTGTCCGGGCTCAGCAAGCTCGCCACCATCGGGCCGACATCATCCGACACACCTACCCGGCCCAACGCCGTCATATCGGCGAACTGCTTGTTCAGGTCAGGGAGGTCGCGCACCGCGCCACCCAGGAAATCGGTCTCGATGGCTCCGGGAGCCACAGTGTTTACCGCAATGCCACGGCTGCCGAACTCCTTGGCCATATAAACCGTGAGGACCTCGACTGCGCCTTTGGCCGCCGAATAGGCAGAGAAGCCTGCGACCGATACACGGGTCAGACCTGACGAGAAATTCACGATTCGCCCACCATCCTCGATCAGTGGGAGCAACGCCTGGGTCAGGAAGAAGACGCCTTTCACGTGTGTGTTGAACAGCGCGTCGAACTGCGCTTCGGTTGTGTCGGCGATGGACGCCATCTCGCCCTGGCCGGCGTTGTTGATGAGATGGTCAAAGGTGCTGCGGTTCCAGGTGGTGGACAGTGCCTCGGCGACGGTGTTGGCGAAGGCCGTGAAGGACGAGACGTCAGTGACGTCCAGTTGCAGCGCTACCGCTTTGCGTCCGAGCGCCTCGATCTCGGCGACTACGGCTTTGGCTTCCTCGGCGCCGTTGCGGTAGGTAAGGATGACGTCGCCGCCATGGCGGGCGATGCTGACAGCGGTGTTGCGGCCAAGGCCACGGTTGGCGCCGGTGATAATCGAGATGGTGGTCATCGGGGTCTCCTGGGGTGGACGTTGCAGGTGCTGCAACTATGGGGAGCGATGACCTTTCCAGGTTGCGTGATTATCGACATGTCTTGCCTATTAATACGAGGCAGCACTTGCACATGAAGATCACGCAGGTATCTCAAGAAGACTTAACCACTTCCTTTGCCTATTCCTATTTGGTTGTTGCCAATTCTTCCGGCTCGTATTGATCTGTATCGACTTACCGGCAAGATTCCATTCATGACGAACAATCTGCTCGAAGCCGCACGCCGCTATGCCGACGCGAACCACAGGAATGGAGTCGCGCAGACGCCATTTCCCGGACTGGTCATCCTCCGGGAGACGATGCCCACACCGCTGCAATATGCGATCTCGAAACCGCTGGTTGCCCTGGTACTTCAAGGGGGCAAGCGTGTCGCGATGGGCAGCAGCACCTTCGATTTCAGTGCAGGTGAGTCGCTGCTGATCACGACCGATGTGCCGACGGTCAGCCAGATCACCCGAGCCTCCCTCGGCGAGCCGTACTACTCCTTCGTCGTTGAGCTGGACCCTGCGCTGATCGAATCACTCGTGGTCGAGATGGGGGCGGCGCCCTTCTCCATTGGAGCGCCCGTCCGGGTGGAGCCGACCGACGCGGAGGTCGCGGACGCGGCGCGTCGCCTGATTCGCCTATTGGAACGCCCTGCCTCCGTTCCGGTGCTGGGGAAGCAACTCCTGCGCGAACTGCATTACTGGTTGCTGTCGGGCAAGCACGGCAGCGCGATTCGCTCACTCGGGGTCACCAACAGCCATGCCCAGCGCGTCGGCCGCGCAGTTGCCAGGATCCGTGCCGACTTCGCCAAGCCGTTACGAATGGAGCAACTTGCAGAAGCTGCAGGAATGAGCATTTCCGCGTTCCATGCCCACTTCCGCGCCATTACCTCGCTGACCCCGCTGCAGTTTCAAAAGCAGCTGCGGCTGATCGAAGCCAGGCGCTCCATGCTCGAAGGCACTGCGATCAGCAAAGCCGCGTCCGACGTCGGATACGAGAGCGTCCCGCAGTTCACACGGGAATACGGTCGAATGTTCGGCACCTCGCCCGCCAAGGACATTCGCGAAACCAGGGTGCACCTGCAGGCCTCGACCTGATGCTCTGCTAACGCAACAAGCTGCCCTTGACGAGCAAGGGGCCACGCACCGGGTACGTGGATTTGCCGTGGGCCGCTGGACGGTCGCAATCGGCGCATGATGTCTGCGCCTGCTTCACCGCCGCAGTTGTAGGAGCGAGCTTGCTCGCGAAAGATCGGCGCGGACTGTTCGCGAGCAAGCTCGCTCCTACAGAGACTTCATCCTGCTAGCCAATCACGTAGGGCGGGCGCTGCAACAGGTTCGGGCAGTCGCCAAAGTACAGCCACGCTTTGCCTTGCCAGTGCAGCACCTCGATTTTGCGGTCCTGCCACTGGATCAGCTCGCGGTGGGGGCCGTGGCCGTCGAAGCGTTCCTCTTCCCGCAGGCGCGGAATCACCTCATGGGTGAGCCATTGGCGGATGCAGCGGTTTTCCGGGTGGTAGTAGAGGATCAGCACCGCATAGACGCCGGACTCGCTGACCAGCAGCTCCTGCTCGAACTCGCCATGGCTGTTGCGCATCCAGGCGCGCTGAAATTGGTCTTCGTCCAGATTGCGCTGCACGCGCTCGGTCAGCGGTGCGTGGTTGATCAGCCGCGCCAGATCGCTGACGGCAAACCACGGCTCCTCATCCAGCAGCACTGCGCGCAATTGGCGCTTGTGGCGGATGAACCGGGCGGGCATCAGGACTTCGGCGTTGGCGGGAGGGGCGGGGTGAAACTGGGGGAACTCGGGCATATCCATTACCTCTGGTCGCTTCTTACGGCGTGATGGGAGTCGGGAGCTAAGAAACCCACCAGAGACGGGCCGGACATATTTCCCTTTCGGGTCTTGTATTAGTCCACTCCCGACAGAGCAGAGGTTTTGTGCGGGCGCGATTATGCCGCGAGCACAAAAAAGCCGCATGGCTGTCGGGTGCGGAGGACCGCTCTGGTTAGTGCGTTTCTTAGGCGCCGGAGACAGAGCCTATGGATGGCCCGCGGAAGCGGCAACGCTGTTGGTCTGTGGGATTTGGCTGATTGCGCAAGGGGAAGCCGGGTAGGGGGGATGCCACCCGCAATCATTCGCGCTGTGAGTGAGGCGCTTGCGGACGAAGCCAAGAAAAGCGGTTGCCAAGGTCATCGCCGAGAAGCTCAAGCCCGTTGTCCAAAGGCTCCAGCCTCACGCTGGTGAGCTGCCAAAGACTTGCCGCCCCTGCCCGGCTTTTAGGGCCGGCCCGCACGAGTAAAGGCGAGGCGTGTTTGGCTTCATCGTCGAACTTGACCGAGCTCGAGAATCCCGGATTTGAGCCGTTCCCCGGGCTACATCCAGTGGGGCCAGGGCAAAGATTCAACGTGCAAAGGGGGGGAATATCTAATTCCATATTCGTTTAAGCCAGGACTTGAAAACCTCGAAATCGTTTACATATTTCACGTCGACAGGGGCTGGAGCCGGGAGCTTCGAGCCTTCTGTTCGAGATCATGTCCGTCAGCCGGGAGGAGGTTTGTCATGTACGAGTCCCTTCTTAATCTGTCGAGCGATCCTATTGCCGAGTTCGAGAGGCTGCAGCGCGAACTGCAACAAGTCCTGGGACCGGGTCTCGGGCGTCCGGGCAGCATTCGTGCCCTGGCCAGCGGTGCTTTTCCTGCGATCAACGTGGGAAGCACACCGTCCAGCATGGAGGTCTACGCCTTCGTTCCTGGTGTCGATCCGAACGACCTCGACCTGCAGATTCACCGAGGGTTGCTATCGATATCCGGCGAGCGCCGACCCGCGCGCAGCACGGATGAGAGCAATTGCTCCGTGTACGCCAACGAGCGTTATTCCGGACGCTTCAAGCGCACGGTGAGCCTCAACGATGAGGTCGATACCGACAAGGTCGAGGCTCACTATTGCGACGGCGTTCTGCGCATCTCTCTGCCTCGGCGGGAGGCTGCGCAACCCAGGCGCATAGCCATTCAGTAACAGCATCGGTTTGAAGGAGGAATCACCATGAACGACAAGCAAGCGGTCGTGCGCGGCGAGACTGAAACCCAAACACTGCTGCCGCGTGTCGATGTCTTCGAAGACGACAACGGAATCCAATTGTTTGCGGACCTTCCGGGCGTACCCAAGGAGCGTCTCGTGGTCAATGTGGAAGGTGACACGCTTGTGCTGGAAGGGGAGATCATGCCGGAGATGTCCGAACAGCTGGAGGCCGTCTACGCTGAGGTCCAGCTGTCGCGATTCCGGCGAGCCTTTACCTTGAGTTCCGAGCTGGATACCACCCAGATCGACGCTGAGCTACGAGACGGCGTGCTGAACTTGCGCGTTCCCAAGCATGCGCATGCCCAGCCGCGCAAGATCGTCGTGAAAAGCGAATAGGGCCTTGAGTGTGTGGAGGTCGACCCCATGGACAAACTAGCTGAACTCAAGCATGGCCTGGAGGAAACCTGGCATTCACTGGGTGAGGGCTGGCGCCAGCTTCGTGAGCGTGCCAGCGAGGCGCTGACGCGTTTCACGCCCATCAATCGGAGCAGGAGCGCACTGGAAGATGGCACTTCACCACCCACACTCGCATCGAACTGGGGATTGCTGGCCGGCGATCTTTACGAGGATGGCGACCAGGTCGTCGTTCGCCTCGAGGTACCCGGAATGGTGAAGGAGGATCTGAATCTTGAAGTGCGGGGAGATGCCCTGATCATTCGCGGTGAAAAGCGCATCGAGCAGGAGCAGGGCAATGGGCGTTATCGCGTCCGGCAGTGCACCTTCGGCAGTTTCCGGCGCACCTTCCAGCTTCCCGCTCCGGTCATTGCCGAGAAGGCCAGAGCCAGATGCAGTAACGGTGTGCTGCGTATCGAACTGCCCAAGGAAGAGCGCGCGCGTGGCAGGCGCGTCGAGGTTCGCTCGGGTTGATACTGCGACCTCATCTTATCCGTCACAGGCAAGGGACAACCCTCGTCACCTGGACTACCCGCCCGCGACAAACTCGCGGGCGGGCCGTTCTTCAGCCGGGGAAGTAGGCGGCCCCGGGATGCTGGCTGGCGTAGCGACTGGTAGTCGTTGACTGGAGTCGATATCGAATGGGTTCTAGCCACGTGGATTTATTAGTGCGTCTGGTGGATGACGCTCTTTTCATCCACCAAACAAAGCCCTTCCCCCGCTCACTCGCCCCAACTTCTCGCTTCGTTCTCCAATGCACTTTACGCTGGCCGGCTAAACAAGCACTTGGCGGGTGCTGGCAATCAGCTCATGCACCTGGCGTACAACATGCGCCTCCGTCGATGTTTCCGGCCCACGGCCGCGCGGGCAGGCCAAGCTCGGGGTAGTCCCGAACAAGCGGCAGATTAACGGGCGCTGCTCGTAGGCTTCGCAGCCCTGCGGGCCAAGATGTACGCAGTTCCACTGCGCAAGAGCCGCGTCATGCTCGGCGTCGCTTTTCACCGGTAGTCGTGACATTTCCTCGGACGACGCGGTTACCGGCCCGCAGCAATCGTGGCAGCCGGGCTCGCAGGCGAAAGCCGGGATCTGCCGGCGCAACTGGTCGATCTTTCGACTGGTGCAGCTCATCTGGCTGGCCGACCAAGGTCACTAGCCGCTATCCGCGGATAGCTATGCGATGCCTCGATCCGTTGCTTGAGTTTGGCCGCGAAATCCCTGGCGCAACGCTCATGGCGAAATTGCGCCCGGCGGACACCAAAGCGGACTGTCCAGAGCTCTTCACTCTGACTGGTCGGATGTTCGACTTTCACTGACATGACGGTGCCTCCAAATCGGTCGACTGGTTAGAAATGTGCATTGGCGTGGCAACCTCTTCAGTGCTTTTGCGTCGGTGCGCTGAAGTCTGCCAAGCCCTCTAACCGCGGATTAGCTACGTCTGATCTGCGGTTCTTTTTTCGGGGTGAGAGCTAGCGATGCAGCGTGGAAGAAATGGCGCTCTTTTGAAGCCTGCAATAAAAAGGGCCGGTGAACAATGCTCATCGGCCCTTTCGTTTACTCCTGAACGTCCCCACTCCCTAGGGGTCAATGGTCTCGACAAGCGCTCAATAGCTACCGTCGCGTCCCCTGTTGCTTCGAGATGCTCAATGTCATATTTCCCGCTACTCCTTGCCTCGCGCTTATCGTCGATGGGTTTCGGAACAGGGCTGATCGAACGGGTTGCGATCCAATAGACAGTCTATGAACGCACCCAGGGCGGCTGGCCGGTGTTGCCTATTCGGGTAATAGAGGAACAGCCCTGGACGCGAGATCGACCAGTCAGCAAGGACTTGGATCAGCCGTCCCTGGGCCAAAAGCTCACCCACGCCTTCTTTCTCGAAATGATAGGCAATGCCGAGCCCGTGTAGAGCGGCAGTGATGCCGATGTCAGGGTGATTGGTGACGACGGGGCCGTCGACCGCCACTTCCAGCGGCTGCCCCCGTTCCTGGAACTCCCAGCGATAGGGCCTACCGTCCATCTGCAGCCGCCAGTTGATGCATGCATGATCCTGCAACTCAGCAGGTGACTGGGGGATGCCTCGACGTGCGAGGTAGTCCGGAGATGCCACAGCGACCATGTTCAGGTCTGGGGTGAGGCGGACGGCCACCATGTCTTTCTCAAGCCGGCCACCCACACGGATGCCCGCGTCAAAACGGCCAAGAACGATATCGGCCAGTGCGTCGTCGACCACGATGTCGAGCACCACATCAGGGTGTGCCTGATGGAAGCCTGCCAGCCGGGGCGCAATGAGGGTTCTCGCGGCGATCCCCAGCGTATTGATACGCAGCGTGCCGCTTATCTGTCCTGTTGCCTCACTGGCTTCGGCGACGGCAACAGCCATCTCTCGAAACAAGGGGGCGATACGCCTGTAGAGCAGCTCGCCACTCGTCGATGGCGCGACGCTTCGGGTCGTGCGATTGAGCAGGCGTGCGCCAATGCGACCTTCGAGCTGTCGAATGGTCTGGCTGAGTGCAGAGGGTGATAGGCCCAGATGCTCTGCGGCCCGCGCGAAGCTCTGACGCTCCACGACGGCCACAAAGGCTTTTAGCTCAGCAAATTCGGATCCACGCATTATGTATTCATTTCTACACAGTCCATCCAGATTCTAGAATATTCAATTAATTCTGTCCGGTACGCATCCTAAGGCTGTCCTGACCCCATGGAGCCAACAACATGCATACCTTGACCCTGCCCGAGCCAATTGCTGCGTACTTCGCTGCCGAACACAACCCTGAGGCATTGGCACATTGCTTCACGGCGCAAGCCGTCATGAAGGACGACGGTCATACCTACACGGGCATCAACGCCATCAAGGCCTTTATGGCCGAGGCATCGGCCAAGTACAGCGCGACGAGCGTGCCCTTTGCCATTGAGCGAGAGGACGGATTCCAACTCGTCCGCGCCAACGTCACCGGCAACTTTCCTGGCAGCCCGATCGTTCTGTCGTACCGCTTTCGTCTTGAACGCGGCCTGATCGCATCGCTGGAGATCACGGCATGAGCTTCGACCTTCAACTCAATGGCCTGCGCACAGTCGTCACCGGCGGCACGATGGGCCTTGGCGCTGCAGTCGTGCAGACCCTCGTGGAGGCTGGCGCCCGGGTGGCAACATCGGCGCGCGACGTGTCAGTACGACCTGTGGATGGCGTCACCTATATCGGTGCCGATCTGACAACGGCACAAGGCGTGGCTCACGTCGCGCAGACTGTGCTCCAGAGCTGGGGTGGTGTCGATATCGTGATTAACGTGGTCGGTGGTTCAGGCACTCCTGGTGGTGGCTTTGCCGCCATCAGTGACGAGCAGTGGCTAGCAGAGCTGAACTTGAATCTGATGCCTGCCGTACGCCTGGATCGCGCGCTATTGCCATCCATGCTTGCCCAGGGCTCAGGCGTCATCATCCATGTGAGCTCGATCCAGCGCATGATGCCTCTGCCTGAGTCCACCACCGCCTACGCCGCCGCCAAGGCAGCGCTCACCACCTACAGCAAATCCCTTGCAAGAGAAGTAACGCCCAAGGGGGTTCGTGTGCTGAGCGTCGCGCCAGGGTGGATTGAGACCGAGGCGTCCGTAAGACTGGCAGAGCGGTTGGCTGCCCAGGCAGGAACGGACTACGAAGGAGGCAAACGAACTGTCATGGAGTCGATAGGCGGAATCCCACTGGGTAGGCCGGCCAAGCCTCAAGAGGTTGCCGATCTGATCGTCTTCCTCGCGTCCCCCCGTGCCGCCTCGATCTCAGGATCCGAGCACCGTATCGACGGCGGTACCATCTCAACGCTGTAATCGACAGCCGCAATCAACTGAACGACGGCGAGCCCTCAGGGCTTGCCGCTTCCCTGGCTCTCTCGGGATGTTCTCGGCGCTATGGGCCGATGCCATTGCATGTTTCGGGGATGTCGGACCGTCCATACCCTCAAGCCTGCAGCACCGCCTCTGTTCTTAAGTCCAGAGAGCCTCTAGCGCCCCATGCTGTCTATTGCTTCCGGCGGCTATTGGCCGGTTTCTGCGTTCTCACCGGCCGTTTTGGGTCGACTGCTGCCGGCCGCGACAGACCGGAGTCGGCCCGAAGCAGCCCCTTGTCCTCCATCCAGACCGGAACTGCCGCATACCCTGCCGCTCCATTGCTCGTCGGCGAGCGACTGGGATGCCGCGATCACTTGCCTTGATCGTGCCGACGACTGATTAGGCTGTTCCAAAAGACTGTATGAGATAACCTTGCCGCACGAATCAACCATGACGCTGTGAACTGAACGATGGGTTTTGAACAACTAGCTGAGCTGCGTGACCGCCTGCGGGCTGAAAAAGAGCAGGCAAAGACCGATAACTCGAAGCCGCGCAAGCGGAAGTCCGCCCCGCCAACGATGCCTCGTGAGCAGGACCCTGCGGTGGAAGCGATCTGGCGATTGCAGAAGCACTTCCCATTGGCCTTCCCGGTCAATCCGGCCCCCAAGGTTCCGCTCAAGGAGGGCATCTTCAAGGATGCCGAGCAACACCTGGAGCTGCTGGGGATCACCAGCGAACAACTCAAGCTGGGCATCGCTACCTGGTGCCAGGGAAGTCGATACTGGGCAAGCATGACGGAGAATGCGCCGCGCCTGGACTTGAGCGGTCAGGCAGTTGGCACGGTGACGGCGGCTCAGGCGCTGCATGCGAAGCGGCAGGCTTCGCGGCAGCGCGGGCAAGCGCGACGTCTTCAGTCAAAGCCGAAACAGCATACACAGGCCCCCGCCGCCGATACCGCTGCGGAATAGATCGTGGATTGAAATCACTCGCCCGGCATCGAGTCGCCCAATCATTCAAGTCACTAGCAAGGCGCACGAGTGACTGCTAGCCCGCGCCCTCGATGGCGCGGGAAGTGATGGTGAGGTGATTCGAATAGCAGCCAATGGCTGGGTTAGCGACGGCCTCACTTCGACCGTCGCTATGCATGGTCAAACCTCTGTTTGTTCCGCCATTTCCAAGGCGTCGTCGACCTCAATTCCTAGGTATCGAACGGTACTCTCAAGCTTCGTATGGCCGAGCAGGAGTTGGACTGCCCTCCTGAAAACAAGGGCGAAGGTGTATACCTTATTCAGGACGGGACACAGAAATGAAAAAGGGCCGGTGAGCGTTGCTCACCGGCCCTTTTCTCTTACTCCTTTCTACCCCAGTTCCTTTGGAGCTAATGGTCTTGCCCTGTTGCTAAGGCCATCCGAGGATGGCCAGCGCCGCTGCCTCCCCAGGTAGCGGCTATGCACCAACTCGGTGCATTTGTTTCAACATTCAGTGAAAAAGTTTCAGTGTTTGTTGAAAAATTACGTGACCCGAAGGCTCTCAAAATTCGGTGAAATCAGCTGTAGAAGAATCAGTAGGTTAGGCCAAAAATTCTCAGATATAAGCGAATTTCAGTTCCAATAAAAGTGAAGTCCAAACAAATCTCGTCATTTCGGATTGAACCAGGAGAAGCCGAAGGCAAGATCGAGGGATCTGGGTGTGGAGTTTCAGAAGCGCAGGTTGTATGGGTAACCTAAGTTGGCTCGGTATCAGGCGGTAGGTTTTTAACAAAGGTAGACTAATAAGCCAGCTGATTGGTGGTTGTGTTCGGTTACAGCGAGCAGTTACGTAGGCCCGTTCTTTTCTTCAACGATTTTTAATATCTGTTCTCTACTCAGCAGTGTCGGCGAGGAGTGAACTCCCGCGGGAACCCTGGCGGGTTGAATTTTTCCGCATTTTAAGAGGTTTCTCGCGAAACCCGTAGGTGCATTCAACAGAATATCTGCCTGCTTACATGTGCAGAATCTTTCTAGAATATTTGTTGCTCTGCGTTGGTCCCGGAGACTAATGTAGATTTCTTTATGAATGGTGAGCCGCTCCAAATAGTTTCCTAAGAAAAATAATCGACTAAATGATTGTGATGAGATTTGGTAGTGATCCAGTATGCTTGAAAGTAGTATGGATTGCCTAATGTGTTTTTGAATTGCCTGAAGTTCGCTCGAAGAGATTTCAATCTGGCCCTGATCGGGGGTTGGTCTGAGCGGAAGTATTGTTTTCTGTAATAAGTCGTTGATGCTTCTCCTCGTGGCTCCGGTTAGTCTGCACACTTCTGCGATACTAAATGAATTGCGTTCCATGTGGCTGTGGGTGGAGTTGGCGGGTTTGACTTTTGTGCTGCTAACTAACTCAAGCGGAATATCTTTCCTTAAAAAGAGGGTGGTTTTTTCGGCGCGTTGAGCGGAAACTCCATGTGACATTAGTATGGAGGTAGTCATATTTCGTGGAGTTTGTAAGATTCTAGAGAGTTCGGATATTGTAATATATTCTTTGTGGAAATTTTCAACTTCATTCTTGTGGACAAGATATGTTCCGAATTTTGATTTAAAAGTTGATATTAAGATTCGTGATCTAATCATTGCTCTTATAGTTGACAGCTCTAGTCCGGTTAGTTTGCGGATTTCTTTTGGGCAGTAGTATTCAGATCTTTCGTTGGGATTTAGAAAGGGGAGATTTGCTGAGCGTTTATGGCGAGTTTTTGATTCGGTGAGTGGTGAGGGGGAACTGAGTTCTTGGGTAATTCTGTCTGCATCGCTGTTTGAGATTACCGCGGTGTACTTTGAATTCGGTCGTAGAGGAACTACTTTTATGGAGAGTTTGGCTATTGCTTTTTTAATTGACTGGATGGATTTTTTTGTTTTATTTGATAGTGCTTGGACGCAGATGTAGTCTTTTTTAAATGATCTCACATGCTGCGCTGAAAGCAATTTTGGGCCTTTAGGGTATTTGTAATATTTACCTAAAAGATTGGAGTGAATCAATTCTCTAAGAACGGCGGTGCTAACGTTGAGGATGTTCGAGGCAATCGTCATATTTATGAGGGATTTTGGAACTTTTCTGCAAGGCGGGTTATTTGGTTCTTCGCGTATTAGTTTTTGAATGGTCTTGATTGTATTGATATCTTGTGGTGAGAAGGAATAGAGCCGTGATTCCTTCTTAGGAAACAACGGGTGTTTTCGGATTTTATTCCATTCACTGTTGGGTATGATGAGGTAGTTTTGAAGCTGCGTACGGCTCAGAGAGAAAGGAAGGGGGGCGACCGGATGTTTAGCTCGCGTGTAAGTGGGTAATTTATTTGACACGGTCGATATCAAATGTTTTGGTGTCAGTGGGCTAAGTTTTGATAAAATTAGGTTTATGTCTGTTGTTTCCTGAGTTGATAGGCTTATGAGGCCGTTAATGATCTTATTCGTATCATTAAAAACAATTGCTATGGCGGTGGTGAATATTATTCTATTCGTATTTGGATTGCCATTAGAGGAATTGAACCCCAGGTGAGAAAGCGAATCGCTGAGTAAATCCATCGACGCTTGCGATTGAGATCTCATAAGTCGTAGTAACTGAACCTCTGCCCATACTTCACCTTCAGTGCATGAGGGGGAGTTGAGTTTAGCTTTGCATTTGCATTCAATTGTTGTTTGATTTTTCCATGTAAATTTTCTTTTGCAACTGGGGCAGAAGAGTAAATATCTACGATAATGATACGGACAATTTAATGCCAACCGAATGTCTTTTATGTATTTGTCCCAGCCCTCTTTGATGCATTCACTACATATGGCTGCTTCGTTGTATCGGAGGAGGGTCTTTTTGATTTCAATGCCATTGATGACCAGGTTTGGTCTGGTAAGAACTTTATGAGATGATTGATAGAATCCATTTTTGACAGTTTCAGCGTGCTCACCAGCTTGCTCGCATAAGTACCTAGCGATATCAGAATCTCGGCGAAATAAATTGATTCGCGTTTGTGGATAGTTGAAATGATATGCGAGAAACTGATTTATGGAACGATACCCGTTTCTGTGCGCAGCACGTTTCAATAGGCTTGAGGGGCTTTCCTCTGGTAGTGGGAATGGAATGAAAGCAAGGACACTCACTCCAATGCACCACTAATTATTGAATAGCTTTGCTTAAGTCCAATCTCAAATGGATTCTGGTCTTGTACAAGACTATCATCCAGCTCTAAAAAAGAGCATACCTCAAGAAAGTCAGACGTTGTTAACTCGCGGTCCCCACGTTTTAAACAGGCTTGGAATGCGTTAGATAGAATTAGCCTAATAAACTCCAAATTTCCTTGCGTTGCGATAAAAAGTCGAGTCGAGATGCTGGGGTCGGTTAAGTGGATTCCTTTCTTTAATTCCCCTATTTCGTATAGCTCTTGATCTAAGTATTGCAGTGTCATCATATATTCTGAACTTTTTCTTTCGTCAAAAGTGAGATGTCTAAGTTCGGCTATAAAGGGGTAGCGCCTAGCAAGTGGTTTTGTTCTATATATGACTTCTTTGCAACCTTCCAGGCCAGTCACTATTATTGGTATTTTGGATCGGTTAAGTAAGCTAAGTAACCAAGAGGTCACGTGGCCTGCTGTGATGATGGTGTCTGGCTGGGCTAATTGGTGAAATTCGTCAATAGCAATGAACTCGGTTTTATGGGTTTTAAGCAGCTCCAGTATTCTAAACTCCAAGTCTGTACTATCTCCCCGGTAATCTGAGCATTGCAGTCCATGCAGTATCTCCTTTGCAAATTGTTTTATAGTGGCTTTTGCTGGGACCTCGCAAAGAAGTGCTGGAATAGTTCTATAAAGCCCATCATGTCCTATTTCTAATTTTCCTTGAGAAAAAGCGTTGCAAAAAATCTCTAATAGTGTTGATTTACCACTTCCTGATGGGCCAAATAGGATGGCAGACGATGGGACGCCCCGTAAGCGTGTGCATTCCACTGCTTTTTCGAGAATCGTATAAGCTTGTAGGTAGCTCGGAAAAAAGACTATCTTGGTCTGGAACTTTGTTACCTTCTCGTCATTTGTCATGAGTTCACTTCCACGACTTGGGCTACTTTTGGCGCTACGCTTTTTGTGAGGTGCTTCTCTGGATCGAGCTTGGCTCGTGGCCTGGGGGCTTTGGACGATTTCCTAGCTTTCATATGCTCAACTGCATTGAGAGAGCCATCCTCCGTCAACTGAGCGTGTTTTCGTCTGCCACGTTTCCCTTTTGCGTTGGCTGATTCGATGTTAATTCGTACGCGGTTATTTCGAGCCACACTATAGTCAAATTTCTTCTCCTGTTCTTTCAAATCACTCATAACTAAGTTGTGCATATGCATAGTTAACCCGATCTGATAGGGATCGACCGCTGATATGCTGTATATGTCGTCGGGGCTTGATGGATGACATACCCAGGCGGTACCGAGTTCGCTCGGGTCGTAGTAAAGCATTAGAGTTTCTTCTTTATGTTTTAAAGTGCTGAGATAGGCAACGCCGGAGCCAGTCCATTGCAAGTTGTCAAAGCCAATGCGTCCATTTATCGGAGTCGCAAATACCATGCTGAGGAAGATTCTTCTAAGGTCTTCCTGGGAATATCTTTTTGGGGGGAAAGCCGGGGTTACATGTTCATCCCAGTATATGTCTGGCGAAGTGTTTAAGCCTCGGTGGAAGTCGCAGTGGTAAACAGTATCAAGCCAATCTTTGAATTTTTCTCGAATCTGCTCAAGGGTAAAAATTGCTTCACCTTCTGAGTCGTAGTCGCCTCGCTCAACGATGTTTGAGAAAGTGGTTCCCTTGATGTGATGAATCAGGCCGACAGTGAGAGTCTTGAACCATCTTTCAACGAAAGGCTTTTGATTGGGTTCTCCTGGTTCGCAAAATGTGATTTCGGCGCCAAGCAGAGCCAGACAATCACTTAGCTTTTTGGCGACGAACTCTGAACCATTGTCTACGATGTAATGTGTTGCCAGTCCGTTACGTTCATGTTCGCTAGAAAGCGACATTTTGATTGCACGTATCGTCTTCTCAATGCTAGGTGGGTTGAGAGAAATATCCCATCCTATTACTCGTCGCGAATAGACATCCAAAACCACTGTTAAATAAGGTCGGCCCAGCACTTCTCCGTCAATATTAACGACAATGACATCTAAGTAATGCGTATCGCATTCGGCGCGTTGAAGCAGTCGATGCAGCTTTCGACATTTTTTGCTCCAGCGCTGATTTTTAATGGCACTGTTTCGGCCCAGTTGGTGTAGCTCTGTTTCGAATGTGTCTAACTCTTCGATAGTTCTACGTAGTGTTGATTTGCTGGGTATGACTAATTGAGAAGAGTTTGCGCGCTTGCTATTTAGATCCTCAGCGCTATATGTTATTGCTTCAATTACATGGCTGATAGGGGCGGGAGTATCTGAGTGGTAGAGAAGCTCAATGTGGTAGTTGACCAGTTCCTGTATTTCTTCTGGCTGGCGTTGTATTCTATACTTTTTTCTAACTATTCTCGTGGATAGCAGCGAGATTGGATTTTCGTTGGCGCGAAGATAGGTTCTCGTCCAAAGATATATGCTGGTGTAATGAGGGGGCGTTGCATCGCCGATTTGAGCTCCGATTTCAATTACGAGTTTTTCGGTCTCTTCTTTTGGTAAATATCCTTTAAATTTATCTAAAACTCCACGTACGTATGCGAGTCGTTTGTTCAGGCGTTCGCGGGCCTTTGCTGATAGACCTGCTATGATCTTGTTTGCTTCTGCAAGTAAGGGCGCCTCTTGTATCTTGTTAAATAGACCTAGTCGATGCGCGTAGGAGAGTGTTTCATAACTTTGGAAACAGATGTTTTTACGTTGATGCACGCTCCTTAGTTGTATTCGCTGGCCCGTGATTGCGATGACTTCGTACAATTGCGTGCGGTATTGATAGTGCTCACCAATGTTTAGTTCTAGATTTTCTCTATTTTCACAGTCCATGATTGCCTCTAAATAGGATCTGTGTCCGACTCCCAAAAGGACGATGAAGATCAGCTAAGGCAAGTCCGAAGAACACCGCATAAGCAATACCGGCCGCTGTAACTTGCCTATCAAGGAGTTCTTGGACCGTCATTGTGCGGCGTGGTGATTCTCTGAGTAGTGAAGGAACCAAGGAGGCCGATAGTTTATCGGCGCCAAAGCTTTGTTGATAAAGAAAGTAAAGGTTTTGAGTTCTTATGGGGTGCCAGAAACGACTTTCGCAAATTATTTCCAATGGATAGCCGCATAAGGCGAACAGAGCTTGGAGGTTGAGCAATCGGTCACGTGTTGGGGGATCGGTCAGTGCCAGATCTGTTTTGATTTCGTAGATCACCACGCATCCCTTGCGTAGCTCAGCTGCAAAATCAGGGGTATAGCGTTGCCCAGTGTGTTTGAGTACTAGAGTAAAGGGTTGCGACTGGTAGGCTGTTATTTCAGACAGTCGTTCAAGTTCCAAGCAGAATCCTGCTTCGAGGAGTGTTTCACAAGCGACGGTCCGGTTGTTCTTGCGCGAAGGGAACATTGATACGTGCTTGCCATATCTGCCACCCCGCAATTTTGGGCCTGGCAACAGATTGAGAGAGTTCCTCAGTTCCGCTGGTATAGAAATCACCGGAGTACGCCCTCCCCAGTCAAGTCTCGGGTCTAACTACTGAGCCCGCTGGAACTTGTCCCTATCGTCTCGGTGTTGGATGAGCAAGCATCTCAGGTAACCGAGACTTTCCAGCATACGTGGTTTGCTGGAGAGATCTCGCGAGCAGCGAATCCCACGGCTCGTTACTAGGATCCTGCTCCGAAGCCGAGTCCGCCAGCCCTTGGCGTACAGATCCGAACCGCTCTATCTCCGAGAAAAAAGTTTGCGCATGCGTCGGAGGATTCGCCATGTACGTAAAGGGTACTAAACCCTTACACAGGGCATACATTTCAGGCGACGGGGGTTCCATACCATGTACACCGAGCCTTACTACTCGTTTCGGAGTCTCGACGCCCCAGTCCGGTGCACTCTGGGTAGGCTCCTCTTCCATACCTTGGCGGATCAGGCTCAGGTTGCCCATACGGGGCCGGCTATGGCTCGCTGGTACGAGGGACGCAAAAATCAGCAAGTGCATGAACAAGACGACCAAAAATGGAGAGATTGCTTAAACGGAAAAGTCCTATCCTCTGATGTGCTGAAGGTGGTGACTTCAGACTTCCCAATCCTTCGTGAGGAACTGGAGAGCACTCTTTGGCCGGCATTGTGCCGTCAACCTCGGCCTGAGGAAAGCTGGGGCGGACTATGTCTTGAGCTAGGTAAAGAGCTAAATCTTGATCTTGAGAAAGTGAAAAGTATTGATCAGCTATCTGATTGTATATCTTTAAAGTATCTACCTGTTTTATTTCTGCTGGTTAGAACTCAGTCGGATTGGTATGCAATAGGTCGAAGTGTCGCCGGAAATTTGTTGCCGAAATTTCTCCAGGTGCTCTGTGCTGTATCTCCTCTATCGCATGTCTCCGCTGAGCTTTACGATTTGATCGATGATTTAAGGTGGTGCCGTTATATTCACAGTATTTCTTTTTGTGGAGAGTGGCCGCTAGAGGCTGAGGGCTTCCAATATGGTGTGGAAAAGTACCGGAAACTAATTGCTGATCTAATCGATAGTGGTTGGTTCAATGATTGGGGTCTGGATCTTTCAGTGTTTTTAGCAATGCTGATTAAGAAACCTGACGACTTTGCAGGACTACCCAAACTGTTGCTGGGCAGGAAACCCGGCTGGATAGCCGCGCGGATTTACCGGCATGTGGAAGGGGTGGAAGCGTGGCAGAACGAAGTTAATTCGGCCCGCTGGCGGCTAAAGCATGATTGCAAGTCATTCCAGCCTTAGGGCTTTGAGCTATTGCTACTAGTCGGATTTGATTCAAGTTCCGGCTTCAGGGCATCAGCAGGAATTGAATGCTCCAGAATGTGTTTTTGCAACTGGAGCAGTTGCACGCGTTGCTGTTCAGCATGTTGCTGCAACAGGAGCGCTTCGGCTTGCTTTTGCTGTAGGCGCTCTTCTAAGGCAGCTCGTTCGGTTTGTCGGTTGACCACCTCTTGCCGCAAGGTCTGTAGGGTTGTGCGCTGCTTTTGCATTTCCTGCTCCAGACGCCGTTGTTGCTTGATGTTTTCACCGGCGGCGGCCAATAGGCGTTCGTTGTCCCGATTTAGGGTAGCGACCTCTTCTAGCCGACTGGAAAGAGTGTGTTGGAGTGTCCTGAGTTCACTTTGTAGGTGTTGTATCTGACCGTCATGGCGGTGGGAATCTTGCTCGCGCTGCATTTGGCTGGAATCCCGGAAATGGGCAAGCGCGTCTCGGGCATGTTGATGCTTGTCCTCCAGCGAGCGCAATTGCGCGGCGCGTTCATCGAGCAGCTGCTGCAGACCCGTTTGGGTTTCTACCAGCCGAGTGCGCTCAAGTTCATTGCGGTGAAGCTGACTGCGCAAGCCACCACACTCGTTGTTCAGGCTATCTAGTTGCGCTTTTAACTTGTCGTTTTCCGAGCGCAGCTGCTCAATCCGGTCCGTGCTGAATTGACGATGGCTGCGGTATTCCTGCTGTTGGCGAGCAACCGCCTCACGCTCAATCGCGACGGAGGCTACCGCCTGCTGCTGTAGCCGGTCTGCGAGGCCAGAGATGAAGTTGGTGATCTCTTCATTCAAGCCCGGTCCTTCGGGCACAGGTGTATCAAGTTCTTTGAGGTAGCGTTGAATGGTGCTTTTCGACCCCGTATTGCCTAGTTCAATGCGCACGGCGTCGATGCTGGGACGCACTCCGCGTGCTAGGAGTGCCTCGCGGGCTTTTTGCACTTGCGCTTTGTTAATGCCGCTGCGCGCCATGTTGTCACTCCGACGATTTCGTGGTGTGTCATGGAGTATGGAAGTACAGCTGTACCGGTACCTAAATTGGGGCGACTGATCCAGACGAACTGGCGTTTGAGAAGCGGGCATTCTCAAACCTCAGCGGTGGTTGAGGGGAGAAAGGATAGTTTTTCCAGTACGCGGGAGGGCGAGACGGTGACGGAGAAGGTGGAGCGCTACCTGCAGGCCGCGCGGCGCGAAAGCACCCAGCGTCGCTATCAGCAGGCGCTCGCGCATTTTGAGGAAACCTGGGGCGGCTTCCTGCCCGCGACCAGTGAGGCGATTGCCCGCTACCTCGCGGATTACGCGGAGACCCTGGCCAGCTCGACCCTGCGGGCGAATCTCGCTGCCCTGGCCAAGTGGCACCTGAGCCAGGGCTTTCCCGATCCGACCAAGGCGCCGCACGTAAGAGAGGTGCTCCGCGGCATCCAGGCCCTGCACCCGAGGCTTGAGCGGCAGGCGGAGCCGCTGCAGTTGAGCGAATTGACCCGCTGCATCGACTGGCTGACGGCGCAGGAACAGGTCGACCGCCACGCCCTGTTGAGCTGCCGCCGGGATCGCGCCTTGATCCTGCTGGGGTTCTGGCGGGCGTTTCGCAGCGATGACCTGTGCCGGCTGCGTGTGGAGTTTGTCGAGGCGCGGCCAGGGGAAGGGATGGAGTTGTTCTTGCCCAGCAGCAAGAGCGACCGCGACAACGCCGGGCGGTCGTTCACGGTACCGGCGTTGAAACGCCTGTGTCCGGTGGCGGCCTATCTCGACTGGATCGCGGTTTCGGGTTTGCGCCAGGGCCCGCTGTTTCGTGCGGTGGACCGTTGGGGCAACCTGGCGGAAGACGGACTGCACGCGTACAGCATCTCGCGCATCCTCCGACGGGCGATGGTACGCAGTGGCTTGGAGGGCGAACGCTACAGCAGCCACTCATTGCGCCGCGGCTTTGCGACCTGGGCCAGTCGCAACCAGTGGAGCGCCAAGGCGCTGATGAGTTACGTCGGCTGGCGCGATGCCAAGGCCGCTTTGCGCTATGTTGAGCCGGAGATGCCGTTTGGCGAGCTGCGCCGCTCGGAGTGAATAGCCTGCTGTCGGTTGTTGGGTCCGATTTGCCTGTCGGGCGCAGGGGGCAGGTGGGGATCGCGCGGTGAGCGAGCCTGCCGACACGAGGGCAGGTGATCTGATTGAAGCCTCACCAGCGTATCTCGGCGTAAGAGGGCAGGGAGCTTAGGCTTGGCTAACTGGGACCGGGCGTCTGCATGACCCGGAGAGGAGCGACCACCATGACTGAGAATTTTGCTGTGCAGTATGCCAAAGTACTGGCGCGCGCCACCCAAGTTTTCGGCAGTCGGGAGGCCGCCGAGCGCTGGATGGAGGCTCGGGCCTTGGGGCTCGAGCGGCGTCGTCCGATCGACATGCTCTCCAGCGCAGAGGACCTGGAAGTACTCGAGACTTTTCTCGGGCGCATCGAGTATGGGGTCTATCACTGACCCTGAGTTTTGGGGCCGCCGTTAACGGCCTGGCGTGACTGCCAGCCAGCCCCTTCGCTCGCCCACTTCGAGGGTTCCGGCATGCGTGAACAACCTGTCCCGTTGTCACCGGGGGCGTTAGCTCGCCAGGGCGTAGATCGCGCGCTGCTTGATGCGGTGATCGCCTTGGTGCTGGAAGCTGGCCACCTGATCGCTGCTGAGGTGGTGCGACCTGGTGGGCCGAGAGGCGCCGGGGACAAGGCCGAAATTGATGGCGAGGTCGAGGTCATGCTGCGCCAGGGACTGACGAAGCTGCTCCTCTGCGACTTTGTCGGTGAGGAAACCGGTGTGCGGCTGACGGGCCATCGCTACTGCTGGGTTGTGGATCCCAACGATGGTACCCGCGACTTCCTGCAAGGCCACCTGGGCTCGGCGATTTCGGTCGGCTTGCTACGAGAGTGTGTGCCGGTACTGGGCGTCGTTTATGCCCCGCTGACGGCGCACGGCGCCGATTGCATTGCCTGGGCCGAGGGGATGCCGCACTTGCTGCGTAATGGCGCGCTGGTTGCGCCGAACGTCGCGGCAGGCGGACTGGCGGAAGGTGCGCAAGTCTTCGTCAGCCTCGCGGCGCGTACCCGACCGACCCAGAACGCCGAGCTCTGTGCGCCCGCCACCTTCTACCCCATGCCCAGCATTGCCTATCGGTTCGCCCGGGTGGCTGCGGGGGACGGGGTCGCTGCAGTGTCCTTGTACGCGGTGTCGACCCACGATGTGGTGGCAGGCCACGCGCTACTGCGGGCGGGTGCTGGTGGCCTCTGGAACGAACAGGGACAAGCACTAGGTTACGCGACGCCAGCGGCTTTTAATCAACCTGTCAGGTTTTGCTTCGGCGGTGCGGAGAGTACCTGTCGGGAGCTGTTGGCGCGCCCGTGGCAGGTCGTTCTGGTAGACGGAGCATAGTTTTAAGGCGAGCTTCCAACTGGGCACTAGCTGCCATTCCTATCGTGCCAATGTGAGGGAATTCAGGTCCACACTCTGACGTCCACGAAGCGGCGAGGAGCAGGCCGAACTATCGTGCTGACAGCTGGAGGTTCGCGGACGAAATGTGCCGCGGGGCAACCGCTTTTGTCAGGCCGAGTCGCCGCCGTCATTGAAATCATCATCGCGAGCGACGCGCCCAAAATTGCTGAGGTCTGGGTCTTCATCGCTGAACATGAAGTTCACCATGCGCTCACGTCTGAGGCCTAAAAGCGTTCCGAAAAAACAGGATTCGCACAGATGGACCTCATAACGCTCGCCATCATGGGCCGCACCATAGCCCCAATTGGCGCGAAGCGTTCCATATTGCAGTCCATACCCTTCAATGCGTGTGCTTTTGCCACAAACGTCACATAGGACATCCGTGACCGATTCAACGGGTTGCGTCGCGGTGATTTTCATCGAGAACCTCCCGAAAGAGGGCAGGCGCGCCTCTACATCTTTGGCACAGGATACCCCTACTGCGACTCGGTTTCGTGGCCCTGCAACCCTCACCAGGGTTGATCGCGATCCGCTTTCCCACCTCGCGGCTACCGCAACGAGGAAATTGCCCCGCAGCGCCGCATGCACTACCCGGGCGACATTCGGGCAGGGTAGAGTCATTCCAATATTGCAGTGATATCAGGTTGTGCCCTGGCGCCATGAGGCATCGTGCCATGTGAGCGGCATGCCACCATGGGGCGGCTGGTCGGCACTGTTAGGGCGTGCGACGTTAATGGAGGCGAGGGTGAGCGAATACCACGGCATGCGTTGGTTCAAAATGGATTTTCAGGTTCAGACGCCCGAAGATAACCGGCACTGGGCCGATGACGATTTACGTCTGCTGAGCCCCCGGCGGCCACTTCGCGATGGCGTGCCGAATGAGGAGGATATCCAGAGCAAGGCCAAGCGCTTTCTGCGTCGGTGCCATGAGTTGGAACTCGAAGTCATCGGCATCACGGACCACAATTTTTCCGAGAAAACAGAACCGCGCGACTGGTTCCTCACCCACCTCGTCGAGCAGAACAAGACCGTCGCCCGAGAGCTTGGACGTCCGCCGCTTTTCATCCTGCCGGGCTTTGAGGTGGACATCGGCTACCACGCCCTCTGCCTGTTCAAGCCTGCTACCAAAGTGAGTCACCTGCGGCGCGTCAACATGATCCTGATCAAGCTGGGCCTGGCGGAGAACCAGCGTTTTCGTGGTGGGATGCCCACTGCACTGCGTCGTGGTAATGAGTCGATCAGCCTGAACACCCTGCTGGACACGGTGCAAAATGAGCATGAGGGCATCGTCATCGCGGCGCACGCCGACCAGCAGGATGGCTTGCTGTCCGCCCCGCGGAACATCGACGACTATAAGCTTCCGGGTCTGTTGGCCCTGGAGCTGACGGGCTTTCCGATGTCGGAGAAATACCGCGCCATCCTGGAGGGGCGCAACAACGAGTGGTCACGCGTCGGACGACAACCCGCCTATGTGCAGTCGTCGGATGCAAAGTCCCTGCAAACAGACACCGAAGGTCGCCCCCTGCCGAATGCGCTGGGCTATCGCCACACCTGGGTCAAGTCGTCGAAGCCTTCGATAATTTCGTTGAGGCAGGCGTTCCTGGATGGCCAATCGCGGCTTCGTTTACAGGTCGCACGTCCGTCTGACGAGCAGACCCACCCGCGGATCGTCTTCCTGAAATGCCGGGGACTCAAGTTCCTCGCCGATCAGGAAGTCCACTTTTCACCGAATCTCAACACCTTGATCGGCGGGCGGGGGACGGGCAAGTCCACGGCACTGGAGTTACTTCGGTTTGCATTCGGCCGTGATCAAGGGGATGCCTTCTCCGCCTCGACGCGGGCGAAGTTCGAGCGGGTCAAAGCGACCTACACCGATGACGCGGAGATCCAGGTGGGGTGGGAGAGCCTGCCAGGTCAGGTGGATGTCATCTCACTGAAGCCCCAAGAGGGGCACGCCCTACTGCAAGGCGAGGCGCACGACCTCGAGGTCTATCTCCGTCAGCTGGCAGATGCCGCGGGCTTCCTTCAGGCTTGGGACCAGATGGCCCCCGATGGTCGCAGCCGCTTGGGCAGGGCGTGGGAGCATATTGGCAAGGAGCTATTTGAGAGCTTCTTGCAGTACCAGCTGCTGGTCCAGCCGGAGGCGGACTCGCCTTGGCTGCACATCCGCGAAGTTGTTGCTGAGCGGCGCGAATTGCCACGAACCCTGCTGGAGTACAAGGACGAGCTGAAGGGCTACTTCAAGGACCAGCAGGACGCATGGCGAGTCGCCCGGCTGACCCGGGTCGAGGAGCGCGTCGATATCGAGTTGTATCGAGCCGACGGGACGCTGGTAGGTGGCGTTCAGAGTCAGGCATTGTCGGAAGGGCAGCGCAACACCGCGGTGCTGAACTTGCTGCTGGCCAAAGGCGAGGGGCCGATCGTTATCGACCAGCCGGAAGATGAACTGGATTCCAACTTTATCTATCGCGAGTTGGTTCCCTTGCTGCGCAAGGTAAAGAATCAGCGTCAGCTGATCCTGGCCACGCACAATGCCAACCTTCCCGTGAATGCCGATACCGACCTGGTGTATGCCTTGGAGGTGGCCCAAGGACGAGGCACGAAGCTTGCGGCAGGTGGGTTGGATCGAACTGATACGGCTACGGCGGTGCTGGATATCATGGAGGGGTCGGCGGAAGCCTTTAAGCGCCGACTCGACAAGTATCACTTCTAGCTTCTGGGGCCTGATGGCTGGATTGTCGGGCGCTGAGGAAAAACTTGGCGTGTAGGCCAAAAATTAGGATCTTCTGGGGCCGGTGAGGAAAAACTGAGCTCTAGGACCTCGTGTGAGGATTTGTTCGCCATGACTCCGGTTGGGTACTCTAATCGCCATGACTGAATGCTCCTTGCGATCCTCACTCTGGTGATCGTCGATGAAAGCCAAAGGTCGTCACTCCAAGCCATTCTCGATTGCACATTTCGAAGCCGAAGCTCGTCGTTTGGCTGTAAGCGTCTGGCCAACACACCTCCCCGGTTCTTCCAGCTAGCGGCATGGTGTCCACCTGTTTTTGGTGGACACCATTTCAGCCCCTTGCGGAGGATCTCCCGTGCCAGGCCAACGCCGCTCCTATCCCAAATCCTTCAAGGCCCAGGTCGTCGATGAGTGCACCCAGCCCGGTGCCTCGGTTGCCGGCGTGGCCTTGAGCCATGGCCTCAACGCCAATCTCGTGCACAAGTGGATTCGCCGTCAGCAGGCACATCTGCCCGCTGCACCCTCCAGTTTTATTCCGATTCCTCTCGCCCCGAGCCTGCCGGCTACCCCGAGTGCGGCCGACATGGCCATCCAGATCGCCATTCCCCATCGGGCCGGCAAACTGTCGGTGCAGTGGCCGGGCAACGACCCTGAAGGCTGCGCCCGCTTCCTGCGCGAGCTGCTGAAGTGATCCGCATTGAGCGCATCTGGCTCGCCACCGAGCCGCTGGACATGCGCGCCGGCACCGAAACAGCGTTGGCCCGGGTGGTTCAGGTATTCGGTGCGGCGCAGCCGCACTGTGCCTACCTGTTCACCAACAAGCGCGCCAATCGGATGAAGGTGCTGGTGCACGATGGCTTCGGCATCTGGCTGGCTGCTCGGAGGCTGAATAAGGGGCGCTTCGTCTGGTCGGGCAATTGGCAGGGACAGCAGTTGGAACTCAGTCCCGAGCAGTTGCAGGCCCTGGTGGTCGGCCTGCCTTGGCAGCGTCTTGGGCCTGATGCCGAGATCAGGCTCCTGTAGCCGGGGTGCAATTAGGCCAATGGCCTATCGCCGAGGGGGCCAGAAATCCTCACACTCGGCGGCATGAATCCTGCCGCTTTCGATCATCTGACACCTGAGCAACTGCGCCAACTGGCCGCGCAGTTGAGCCAGCGCGTCGATCATCTGGAGACGCTCAACCAGCGGTTGAACCACGAACTCGCCGTGCTGCGGCGCCACCGCTTCGCCCGCCGCAGCGAGCAGCTCAATGTCGACCAGCTCAACTTGCTGGACGAGATGATCGATGCCGACATCGCCGCCATCGAGGCAGAGCTTGAGGCGGCCCGACCAGAGCCCGCCAAGCGCGAGCTACGGCAGCAGCCCAAGCGAGCGCCGCTGCCGGCCGAACTGCCGCGCACGCTGATACTTCACGAGCCGGACAGCACCCAGTGTGCCTGCGGCTGTCAACTCAAGCGCATCGGCGAAGACGTCAGCGAGAAGCTCGACTACACCCCGGGCATCTTCACCGTTGAGCGGCATATCCGTGGCAAGTGGGTCTGCGCCAAGTGTGAAACGCTGATTCAGGCCCCAGTGCCTGCGCAGGTGATCGACAAGGGCATCCCGACTGCCGGGCTACTGGCTCAGGTCATGGTGGCCAAGTTCGCCGATCACCTGCCGCTATACCGCCAGGAAAAGATATTCGCCCGCGCCGGCCTGGCCATCGCGCGCTCCACGCTGGCGCAATGGGTCGGCGCTTGCGGCGTCCAGCTGCAACCCCTGGTCGATGCGCTGCGCGACTGCCTGCTTCAGCAGGACGTCATCCTCGCCGACGAAACCCCAGTGCAGATGCTCGCCCCGGGTACGAAGAAGACCCAGCGGGCTTACGTCTGGGCCTATGCACCCAGCCCCTTTGCCGACCTCAAGGCCGTGGTCTACGACTTCAGGCCGAGCCGGGCCGGCGAGCACGCGCGCAGCTTCCTGGGAGACTGGCAAGGCAAACTGGTCTGCGACGACTTCGCCGGCTACAAGGCCAGCTTCGAGCAAGGCGTGACCGAGATCGGCTGCATGGCCCATGCCCGGCGCAAGTTCTTCGACCTGCATGCCGCCAACCAGAGCCAACTGGCTGAGCAGGCCCTCCAGTACATCGGCCAACTGTACGAGGTGGAGCGCGAGGGGCGAGAGCTGCTCGCCGAACAGCGTCGGCAACTGCGCCAGGACAAAGCTAGGCCGATCATCGATGGCCTGCATAGCTGGATGCTTGGGCAGCGGCAGAAGGTGCCGGAAGGCAGCGCGATCGCCAAGGCACTCGACTACAGCCTCAAGCGCTGGGCGGCGTTGGTGCGCTACCTGGATGACGGCAACCTGCCCATTGACAACAACTGGATCGAGAACCAGATCCGCCCCTGGGCCTTGGGGCGCTCCAACTGGCTGTTTGCCGGCTCGCTACGCAGTGGCCAGCGTGGCGCAGCCTTGATGACGCTGATCCAGTCAGCCCGCCTGAACGGACACGATCCGTACGCCTACCTGAAGGACGTGCTCATGCGCCTGCCGACGCAGAAGGCCAGCGCCCTGACCGAGCTGCTGCCGCATAACTGGGTACCCGCCGGCAAGGTGTGATGCCCGTTCGCTTAC
>NZ_AUIE01000035.1 GCF_000423545.1 Metapseudomonas resinovorans DSM 21078 | reverse complement strand
GAGAAATCCTGGCAGGCCCGTTACGACTACAACTTCGCCAGCCTCGGCATTCCCGGCCTGACCTTCATGACCCGCTACCTGACCGGCGACAACATCGACCTGGGTGCCGGTCGTGAAGACGGCAAGGAGTGGGAACGCAACATGGACATCGCCTACGTCTTCCAGGAAGGCCCGCTGAAGAACTTCGGCGTCAAATGGCGCAATGCAACGGTGCGCTCCACCAACTTCGGTAGCGATATCGACGAAAACCGCCTGATCCTCAGCTACGTGCTGCCGCTCTGGTAAGCCTGTGAACGGCGATACCCATCGCTTCCACTGATGGGTATCGCTTTGCTCAACACCATCCTACGCGTCGATCCGAGCGGACCGACTCACTCGCGGAGCTGGCATCACACCTGCGCCGCTTCGAACCCCGCGCGAATCTGCTCTTCCGGCAACCGGTCGCCGATGAAGACCATCACGCTCTCGCGCACTTCCCCAGCCTGCCACTCGCTGTCCCAGTCGAAGCCATAGAGCCTCAGCACACCCTGGAACACCAGGCGGCGCTCTTCGCCGGCGATGGACAGCACGCCCTTGTAGCGCAGCATGGAATTGCCATGCTCCTCCAGCAATTGCTCCATGAAAGCACTGAGCTGGTCGATGTCGAGCGGGCGCTCGCTTTTCAACACCAGGGTGCCGATGCGATCCGGCGTACCGGCCGGCACGAGGGGGCGAAGGGTCATTGCCGGGCCAACATCGGCGTTGAGGTTGAAGCCACGCACGTCGAGCAACTCGGCGAGATCGATGCGGCCGTGGTCCACCACGCGAATCGGCGCGCGACGGTTGATGCGCGAGAGGCGCTGGCAGAGGGCATCGAAGTGCGCCTCATCCACCAGATCGCGCTTGCTCACCAGGATACGGTCGGCAAAGCCAACCTGGGCCTGGGCCATGGTTTCCTGCAGGTGGCGCTCAGCGTTCACCGCGTCCACCAGCGTGATGATGCCGTCCAGCACATAGCGCTCGCACAGCTCTTCATCGGCGAAGAAGGTCTGCGCCACCGGCGCCGGGTCAGCCAGGCCGGTGCATTCGATCACCAGACGGTCGAACGCCAGCTCGCCGGCATCCAGCTGCTCCAGCAGGAGGAACAGCGCCTTCTCCAGTTCGACGTGGATGGAGCAGCAGACGCAGCCGTTGGCGAGGGTCATCACCTGCACCGGCTCATCGCCCAGCAACTGGCCGTCGATGGGTGTCTCGCTGAACTCGTTTTCGATCACGGCGATCTTCAGGCCGTGATCGGCCTTGAGGATGTGTTTCAGCAGGGTGGTCTTGCCGGCACCAAGGAAGCCGCTGAGCACGGTGACGGGAATGGGGAGATGGGCAGACATCGGAGGTTTCCTCGGAATCAGGAGCGAACCCGTAGGAGCGAGCTTGCTCGCGAAAAGCCCGGGCAAAACCGTTCGCGAGCAAGCTCGCTCCTACAAGTAAAAAGCGCCACGACAGGCGTGGCGCTCAGGTTAACGCATCGAAGGTTCAGCAGCAGCGTATGGGCCGTCCCTTGCCGCCGCCATAGCGGGCATCCTGCCGCTCGCGGAAGAATTCCTCGTAGCTCATTACCGGCTTGTCCGGGTGCTTGCTCTGCATGTGCTCGACATAGTTGTCGTAGTCGGGCATGCCCACGAGCATGCGCGCGGCCTGCCCGAGGTACTTACCCATGCGGCCGAGGTCATTGAACATGCTCGCGGTCTCCTCAAGCGTCCGGAATCGGCTGGAACGGCGATTCCTTGTCCGTGCGCTCGGTCTTCATCCAGGCACCGCGCCCTACCTTGATGGCGAAGAACAGAACGCTCATCACCACGAAGAGGAACAGCACGGTCAACCCGGCATTGGTGTAGGCGTTGAAGATCACGTGCTGCATCTGCCCCATGTCCTTGGCCGGGGCCAGGATCTGGCCGGCGGCGGCGGCATCGCTGTACTTCTGGGCCAGGGCCAGGAAGCCGACGGCCGGGTTCGGGTCGAGCAGCTTGATCAGGCCTGCGGTGGTGGTGCAGATCAGCAGCCACACGGCCGGCACCAGGGTGACCCAGACGTAGCGCTGACGCTTCATCTTGATCAGCACCACGCAGCCCAGCATCAGCGCAATACCCGCCAGCATCTGGTTGGAGATGCCGAACAGCGGCCAAAGGGTATTGATACCACCCAGCGGATCGATCACGCCCTGGTACAGCAGCCAGCCCCAGAGGGCCACGCAGCCGGCGGTGGCGATGACGTTGGCGGTCCAGGATTCGGTCTTCTTCAGGGCCGGTACGAAGTTGCCCAGCAGGTCCTGCAGCATGAAGCGCCCGGCACGGGTACCGGCATCCACAGCAGTGAGGATGAACAGCGCTTCGAAGAGGATCGCGAAGTGGTACCAGAAGGCCATGGTGTTCTCACCCGGCAGCACCTGGTGAAGGATCTGCGCGATACCCACGGCCAGGGTCGGCGCACCACCGGCACGGGCCAGGATGCTGTGCTCACCGATATCGGTAGCGGTCTGCTGGAGCACTTCCGGGGTAATGGCGAAGCCCCAGCTGCTGACGGTGGCGGCAACGGTGTGCACGTCGCTGCCCACCAGCGCGGCCGGGCTGTTCATGGCGAAGTACACGCCCGGCTCGATCACCGAAGCAGCAACCATGGCCATGATGGCGACGAAGGACTCCATCAGCATGCCGCCGTAACCGATGTAGCGGGCGTGGGTTTCGTTGGCCAGCAGCTTGGGCGTGGTACCGGAGCTGATCAGCGCGTGGAAGCCGGACACCGCGCCGCAGGCGATGGTGATGAACAGGAACGGGAACAGGGTGCCCTTCCACACCGGGCCGGTGCCGTCGACGAACTGGGTCAACGCCGGCATTTTCAGCTCCGGCGCGAGAACCAGGATGCCGATGGCCAGGCCAACGATGGTGCCGATTTTCAGGAAGGTCGACAGGTAGTCACGCGGGGCGAGGATCAGCCACACCGGCAGCACGGCAGCGACGAAGCCGTAGCCAATCAGCATCCAGGTGATCTGCACGCCGGTGAAGGTGAAGGCCGGGCCCCACACCGGGTCGGCAGCCACGATGCCGCCGAGCCAGATGGACACCAGCAGCAGCACCACGCCAATGGCGGAAATCTCGCCAATGCGGCCCGGGCGGATGTAGCGCATGTAGACGCCCATGAACACCGCGATGGGGATGGTCGCCATCACGGTGAACATGCCCCACGGGCTTTCGGCCAGGGCTTTCACCACGATCAGCGCCAGCACCGCAAGGATGATGATCATGATCAGGAAACAGCCGAACAGGGCAATGGTGCCCGGAATACGGCCCATCTCCTCGCGAACCATGTCACCCAGCGAACGGCCGTTACGACGGGTGGAGAGGAACAGCACCATGAAGTCCTGCACCGCACCGGCCAGGACCACACCGGCGATCAGCCAGAGCGTGCCGGGCAGGTAGCCCATCTGAGCGGCGAGTACCGGGCCCACCAGCGGGCCGGCGCCGGCGATGGCGGCGAAGTGGTGACCGAAGAGGATGTGCTTGTTGGTTGGAACGTAGTCCAGACCGTCGTTGTTGAGAACTGCAGGTGTTGCGCGGGAGGCGTCCAGCTGCATCACCTTGTTGGCGATGAACAGGCTGTAGTAGCGGTAGGCAATCAGGTAGATCGCGGTTGCAGCAGTAACGATCCAGAGGGCGTTGATGGCTTCGCCCCGGCGCAGCGCCACGGTACCAAGCGCAACTGCGCCCAGCAGGGCAACGGCGAACCAGGCGATTCGAGTAGCCAGTTGAGTCATTGAATTGTCTCCTGCCGCTGGGGGTTACCTGCGGCGGCTTTTGTTGTTGTTTATGCCCGGATAGGGGCAGCGGACACTATCGGCGCCTTGAGCCCGCGGAGACATTCGCACAACTACGAAGCACGACTACGTAATACTACGTAGCCAGCATGCCCCTTCTCAGGGCACTCGACTTTCCTGTGGAGGTGATTTCAATCGCCATGTCTGCGTCAGCTGTTGCGAGAGATTCACCATTGGGCCAAGAACCTACGGGCATGCAACTGCTTGCAACACGTAATGCAGACAGAGCCATTTCAATCGCCAAGTGGACCGCAGGTTCGCCCTTCGGCCGCATCGACACACGCTCTGATGGGTATCGCTCCGCTCCACCGCATCCTACGGAACTGCACGTCTCGCCCTGGTGCTCAGCGACTGAGCAGCAACCGTCCGCCCAGGCCCAGCAGGAACACGCCCATCAGGGTCTCGAACACCGCCTTGAAGCGCATGAAGCCGCCGCGTACTGCGGGGCTGGAGAAGAGCAGTGCCATGCTGCAGTACCACAGGCCGGAGAATCCGGCGGCGATGACGACGATGGCTGCATGGAACCAGACCGGCGCGTGGACCGGGACCATCACGGCGAAAATACTGCCGTAGAAGGCCAGGGCCTTGGGATTGGTCATGCTGACCAGGTAACCCTTGCGGGCGGCAGCGAAAACCCCGGACTCGAGTGCATCAGGCGTGGCAACCGGGGGCTTGCGCGCCCCGAGGATCATCCGGCCGCCGAGCCAGATCAGGTAGGCGGCACCGGCCAGCTTGATGCCGAGGTAGAGCCATTCCACCTGCGACACGATCAGCCCCAGGCCGGCCACGGCCAGCAGTGCCCAGGTGGCGGAGGCAGCCGCCAGGCCCAGCCCGGTGGCGACGCCGGCACGACGGGAACGCAGGGTCGCCGTGGAAGTGACGATGGCGAAATTGGGACCGGGGCTGACGACGCTCAGCATCAGTACGCCGGAGATGGCCAGCAACGCACCGAGGTAGTCCACGGCACCCTCCTGTCGTATCGGTTGGGGAAGATGCCGGCGAGTATATCGGGAGGCTGGATCATCAGCGATGGTCAGCCGCTCAAGACCTCAGGGCGTAACCGGCATGGGCACATCGCCCATCGGTGGTTCGTCGTCAGGCTCATCCACCCGGTCGTTGCTCCGCGGAATGCCCGCTGCGAACCAGCTCGCATTGGCGGCATTGCGGATCAGCAGCACCGGACTGTCGCAAGGGTTCGGCGGCACGGGGTCGAAGACATCGTTGATCCTGAAGTCACCCTCCTCGTCCAGCGGCACACCAAGCAGGTCGGTGCTGCTTTCCGTGAAAGGCGCCACGCTGCCGCAGAACAGGGTGGCGAACACGGACTGCCCGGTGGCCCTGCCGATGTTGTTGCCGCCACCCAGGATCAGTCCACGACCTTCTGCCCGGAAAGCCCCGGCAATACTGAGCTGCGCATCAAAGCTGCGGATCAGCCAGATCTGCCCGGCCGGTTGCACCCCGCGCACGATGTTGCGGTTGACCACGGTGGCGATGGCTTCAGTGCCCTGACCGCTGGACAGGGGCAACACACCGATACCGCCCTTGAAGCGCAGCAGATCGTCCTCCGCCAACGCCGTGGAGACCAGGGCGCCGGCAAGCAGCAATAAGGGGATGGAGAGCGCAATTGTTCTTTTCATGACTGCAGCTCCTGTCAGGCACCCGCCCTGGGTGGGGCGGGTGGTCGCTGAACGGAGAATGGCGCCAGGCCGAATACCCTTGTCGCAAGGGTGGGGGCTGCGGGGCCCGAAGGGCGCTCCGGGATGAATGGACCGCTGGACTGCCGCTGGCCGAACGGGGTGGCCGGGCGAATCGCCTTTCTCCTCCGGTGGCAGGGGGCCGCGAGGCCCCGACCGTCCGTCAGAGTTGGCACGAGCGCGAAAAGCTGGATGGCGGGGGTGCTTGAACTCTGGAAGTACTGCACCGGCCATTATAAGCCCGTGCCCTCGTGCCCCCTTTCCGTCCGTCCCCTGCCCTGGCCCTGGCCATGCCCCTCGTCGGGGAAGGCGCCCCGCAGGTCACCACCGGCCAACTCGGCCCCCAGCAGGGTCATCAGGAACAGCCAGAGGCAGGCGCCTGTCACTGGCCAACGGCGATTGCGGCGAACGCGGGAGAACGCACGACTGCTCATAGGGGCTGCTCCCGGCCCTTGGGCAGTTGGGGCCTTAACCTCAAGGGTATGTGCCCCTGCGAGAAAGCCCAGTCCTTACATCGGAGGAAAACCGCCCTTCAGCCAGTCGCTGTATCGCGCTCCCGGGCAGTCGCTTCGGCGGGTTCGCCGACCGCAGCCAACACGCCCGGTGGCTAGCCGTCCAACGACAGCACGCGCTGGCGCCAGGTCAGGCGCTGGGGGGCGAGGCTTCCCAGCGCCGCCGTCACATCCGCCACTCCAGGCCGATGTACACGCTACGACCATCGCCCGGCATGAACTGGGCGCTGTCCAGGCCCCGGGCATCGGCGATCACGCCGGTGGTGGCGGCATAGGTCTTGTCCGAGAGATTGCGGCCCTCGATGAAGAAGCCGAAGCCCTCCGCCGGGCGGTAACCCCCTTTCAGGCCCCAGATGGAATAACCGTCGGCATAGAGGGTTTCCGCCTGGTCGACGTTGTAGTGGTTAGGCACCCACTCGAAGGTCGGGCCGGCGTACCAGCCTTCACGCTGCCACAGCGCCTCTCCCTTGATGAACTGGCGCGGCAGGCCGGCCAGGCGGTTGTCGCCATAGACATCGTCGTCGTCGAAGCGGAAGTCGTTGAGCAGGTACTGGCCGCGCAGCACGAACTGACCGAGGGTCCAGGCGCCGCCCAGCTCTATGCCCTGGTGGATGGTGCGGTCGGCGTTGATGGTGCCCAGCGGCTGGCCATTGCCGTCGTTGAGTGCCAGCAGTTCGTCGCGGATTTCGCTGCGGTACACGGCCAGGTCGAGGTCAACGTCATCACGCTGCCAGCGCATGCCCGCCTCAAGGGTATTGGCCTTCTGCGCATCGTTGGCGGTGATCACCTGGCCACCGGTGAGCTCGCTGAAGGTCGGCGGCTCGAAGCTCTGGCTGAAGTTGGTGAACAGCACCACGTCCTCGTTCAGCTCATAGCGCAGGCCGACCCGGCCGAGGCGGCCGATGTAGCTCTTGTTGAAAGACTCATCCTGGCGCACGCACACCGCCGTCACGAAGGCATTGCAGCGCAGGCGGTCATCGACGTCGCGCTCCTGGTGCAGCCAGGCCGCACCGCCGATCAGCGGCAGGCGCTCGGCCAGGGGGATTTCCAGCTCGCCGAAGGCGTTGACGTTGCGTGCGGTCTGGTGCAGCTCGTTGACCTTGCGGCCCTTCTCGCCACCAACGTTCACATAGCGCGAGTCCCAGTTGCGGCCATGGCTGGTTTCCACGCCGCCGGTCCAGCGCCAGCCCTCGTCGTTCTGCCACTTGTGCGAGAGGCGTGCGCCGTAGTCCTCGCTGTTGATGTCGAGCACCTGGAAGATCGGGTGGAACAGTTTCTTCTCGCTGTAGAAGGTGGCCAGTTCCAGACTGTGGCCGCCGCCGAGTTGCAGGGCGGTGATGTTGCCGACGCGATTGAGGTCGAAATCACGTTGCTGGTCCCCGCTGATGCTGCTGGCAGACGCCTGCTCCGGATCGCGGCGCATCTGCGCCTTGGTCAGGCTGCCCGGCAGGTCGGAGTCGGTTTCCACATGGGTGAAGTAGAAACGGGTCGCCAGGTCCTCGTTGATCAGCCCGCCGAGGTTGGCGAAGTAGCGCTGGTTCTCCTGCCGCGAATGGTCGCGGTAGCCGTCCTGGTTGTAGCCGTTGAGGCTGACGAAGCCGTCCCAGTTGCCGAAGTCCTGGGCGAAGGCACCGTAGAGACGCTCATAGCCGAAGCTGCCGCCCTCGGCACGCAGGGTCACTGGCGGAGCGGTTTTGCCGGTGGGGCTGACGAAGTTGATGGCGCCGCCCAGATTGGCTGCGCCGTAGCGCCAGGCGTTGGCGCCGCGCAGCACTTCAATGTGGTCGGTGGCCAGGGGCTCGATGGTCTGGAAATCGAAGCTGCCGTCGGCCAGGTTCACCGGCGCGCCGTCCTGCATCAGCAGCAGGCCGCGACCGTGGAAGGTGCGTTGCAGGCCCGAGCCACGGATCGACAGGCGCGCCTCCTCGGCACCGAAGCGCGGCTGGATGAATACGCCGGTCGCCATCCCCAGGGCGTCCTGCAGGGTGCTGCTGCGGCCGGTCTTGTAGGTTTCCGCGTCCACCACCCCGGCGCCGCCGGGGATGCGGGAGAACTCTTCCTTCTTCTCGGCGATGGTCGGGGCGGTGGGGTCCTTGCGGTACTCCCCTTGCACCAGGGTGTTGTCCAGTTCCACAGATTCAGCGTGGGCGAAGTTGGCCAGCGCCACCGAAATGGCAAGCAGGCTGAGCATGGAGACGTTGTGCATGGCGCACTCCCTAAGGTCTTGTACTGGCGTTGTTGTAATCCGGTCTGCAGACCGGTCAGGCACGGGCGACCGCCGCGCGACAAATGCGCGGAAGTCGGCGTGACGCCGCTAGGGAGCTCGGGGGTTGGCGGGGGGCCAGTTGAAGCGCGGGTGGGTGTTTCCAGGGTGTTCCGGCGTTGGTTGCGGCACTCGGGACGGGCGCAGCAACCAGGCCAGGACGAAAAGTGCAGCGATGCCGAGGGTGACGGTGCCGCAAACGGGACACTTGAAGGCGCCGGTCCAGCCGCTGCTGGCACTGCCGCTCAAGTCGCCATCCAGGGTCGGGCCGGCATCGGATACGGTGGAACAGAACGCCCCGCCCAGACCGCTCAGCTCCAGCCCCATCGCCTGGCCGTGGTGCAAACCACAGGCGAACAGATTGAACAGGACGCAGGCATACAGCATCCAGGCAATCAGCGAGCGGTCTTGGCGGGCGATTTTCATGGGCGGCGACTCTAGCATCCGGGTTTCAGGGCCGGAAGCCGAACCTGCGTGCGGTGGATTGCCGCAGCTTTGGTGAGCGGAGGGCGTCCCTTTAGCGGGCGTCCGTGCGAGTGATAGCGGGATGTCGGCTAGGCGGAAATGAAGATTCAGAGCGTATCGAGGGGAATCTTCAAGTAGCGGATGCCATTGCCTTCGGCCGGCGGCAATTGGCCGGCGCGCATGTTCACCTGCACCGCCGGCAGGATCAGCGCCGGCATGGCCAGGGTGGCGTCCCGTGTGGTGCGCATGGCGACGAAGGCGTCTTCGTCGATGCGTTCGTGGGCATGGACGTTTCCTGCGCGCTGGTCGGCCACTGTGGATTCGCAGCAGTATTCGTCGCGGCCCGGTGCCTTGTAGTCATGGCAGAGGAACAATCGGGTTTCATCCGGCAGCGCGAACAGGCGCTGAATGGAACGGTACAGGGCACGGGCGTCGCCCCCTGGGAAATCGCAGCGGGCGGTTCCGTAGTCGGGCATGAACAGGGTGTCGCCGATAAACGCGGCGTCCCCGATCAGGTAGGTCATGCAGGCCGGGGTATGGCCCGGCGTATGGAGGGCGCGGAGCTCAAGCTCGCCGATGGCCAGACGGTCGCCGTCCTGCAGCAGGCGGTCGAACTGGCGACCGTCGGTGGCGAAGTCCTTTCCGGCGTTGAACAGCGCGCCGAAGCGCTGTTGCACCTGGGTGATCAGCCCACCGATGGCGAGGCGCCCGCCGAGCTCCTGCTTGAGCCAGGCCGCGGCCGAAAGGTGATCGGCATGGACGTGGGTTTCCAGCAGCCAATCAACCGTCAGGCCCTGCTCCCGCACGTAAGCGGCAATGCGCTCGGCCCCGGCATGGGACGTGCGACCGCTGGCGGCGCAGTAGTCCAGCACCGGGTCGATGATGGCGCAGCGACCGCTGGCCGGATCGCTGACGACGTAGCTGTAAGAACAGGTGGCCGGGTCGAAGAAGGCTTCCACACGCGGTTTCATAGTGCGAGCTCCAATCCTGGTTTCTTCAGCTTAGTTTCAGGCTCAGCCGCCTGTACCCACCGTCCAGGCCTGCGTAAAGGAGCATCCCGCCCAGCATGGCCAGGAAAAACAGCCAGGCCTGCCAATGGCCGGTCAGCAGCAGTACCACAGCCGGGCCCGGGCAGATGCCGGCGATGCCCCAGCCCGCACCGAACAGCAGGCTGCCGCCGATCAGCCGGCGATCAGGGCCACGCTTGGCGGGCAGTTGCATCGGCTGCCCCAGCCAGGACTCCGGCAGTCGCCTGGCAAGGCTGAAGGCCGGCAACGCAACGGCGATGGCACCGGCCATCACCAGGGCCAGGGACGGGTCCCAGGCGCCGGCCAGATCGAGGAAGGCAAGCACTTTGGCCGGGTCGGCCATGCCCGCGAGCAGCAGACCCAGACCGAATATCAGGCCGGCGAGAAAAGCACTGAGCTTGTTCACAGGCCACCTCCAATCAGATGTCGCATCACATAGGTGGTGAGGAACCCCATCGCCATGAAGGCCAGGGTCGCTACCAGCGAGCGCGGCGACAGGCGCGCCAGTCCGCAGACGCCGTGGCCACTGGTGCAGCCGGAACCGTAGCGGGTACCCACCCCCACCAGCAGGCCGGCAGACAGCAGCGCCAGCCAACCCGCGTCGATCCGCACCTGCGGCGCCCCGGCGATTGCCGTCCAGAGCACCGGCGCCAACAACAGGCCGAGGAGGAACAGGGCCTTCTCGCCCAGGCCATCACCGGCGCGCTCGAGCAGGCTGCCAAGCAGGCCGCTGATGCCGGCGACGCGGCCATTGGCGAGGATGAACAGGCTGGCGGACAAGCCGATCAGCGCGCCACCGGCCAGGGCGCTCCAGGGCGTGAAAGAGAGCCAGTCGATTGTCATAGGGACTCCGGGCCGCGACGGCCACAAGGCTTCAGGTGGCGTGATCATATACCCCCAGGGGTATGTGATCCAGACGCTCAAGACCCTATGCGACGGGCTGCTAACGCCGCCACGAAAAACTCAGGTGTACTTGGTGAAGATGGCGCGAACGCGCTCGAGGGTGTCGCCTGCATCCTGCTCCGGGTCGAGCATGGCCTCTTCCAGCAGACACATCAGCATCTGCTGGTAGGCACGGTCGAGCGCCTTGCGCGAGGCGCTGAACTGTTGGGCGATAGCTTCACAGTCATCGCCACGGCGGATCATCGCCTGCAGGCCACGAATCTGCCCTTCAACGCGGGCCAGGCGCTTGAGCATGGCGTCCTGATGGGCGGCCACCACTTCGTTGGTCATTGGCTGTCTCTGCTGGCGATTACCCCGGGGGGTATGAAATTAGCGCAACGGCTCGCCATATGCACTGCCCTCCTTCAGGCCAGCGCCTCGACCCCGACCATGAACTGATCCGCCGGAACGGGCTTGCCGAACAGGAAACCCTGCAACGAATCGCAGCCAAGGCCGGTCAGGAACGCCTGCTGGGACTCGGTCTCCACCCCTTCGGCAACGATGCGCAGGTCCAGCGCCTGGCCGAGTGCGACGATGGCAGAAATGATCGCCGCGTCATCGCTGTCGCGCTCCAGGTCGCGGACGAATCCCCGGTCGATCTTCAGCTCATTGGCCGGCAGGCGCTTGAGATACAGCAGGCTGGAATAGCCGGTGCCGAAGTCGTCGATGGACAGGTCCACGCCCATTTCCGCCAGTCGACCGAGGATGCCCAGGCTGGTGTCGGCGTCCTGCATGGCAGTGGTTTCGGTGATCTCCAGGGTCAGGCAGTTGGCCGGCAGCGCATATCGCTCCAGGGCCGCCTGGACACTGTCGATCAGCCCGGCATGACAGAACTGCAGGGCCGACAGGTTGACCGCCACGCGCCAGTCGCGTCGACCTTCGGCGTACCACTGGCTCATCTGCCGGCAGGCCTGGTCCAACACCCAATTGCCGATGGGAATGATCAGCCCGGTTTTCTCCGCCAGTTCGATGAACTGGTCGGGCATCAGCAGACCCCGGCGTGGGTGCTGCCAGCGCAGCAGCGCCTCGGCACCGATCACCCGGCGACCGTCACCGGCCGCGAACTTGGGCTGGTAGTGCAGCACCAGCTCACCGGCATCCAGCGCCTGGCGCAGGTCGTGGAGCAGCTGCAGTTGGTTGCGGGCGTTGGTGTTCATCGACTGTTCAAAGAAGCTATAACCGTTCTTGCCCGCGCCCTTGGCGTGGTACATGGCCGCGTCAGCATTCATCAGCAGCTCTTCGCGGGTGGCGCCATCGCCGGGATAGAGGGCGATGCCGACGCTGGTGGACACCCGCAGCTCCTGGCCAGCCACCTCGAAGACACTGCCCACAAGGGCGACGAGTTGGCTGGCAAGGGTCACTGCGTCATTCGGCTCGCCGAGGCTGGCCAGCAGCACGAATTCGTCACCGCCGATGCGCGCCAGGGTGTCCTCGGCGCGCAGGTGTTCGCGCAGACGCTGGGCCACGTCCCGCAGCAACAGGTCGCCCACATGGTGGCCGAAGGCGTCGTTGACCGGCTTGAAGCCATCCAGGTCCATGAACAGCAGGCCGAAGCATCCGCCATTGCGATTGACCTTGTGGATCGCCTGGTCGATGCGGTCCTCCAGCAACGTGCGGTTGGGCAGCTCGGTGAGGTTGTCGTGCAGAGCCAGGTGGGTCAGCTCCTGGTTGGCACGCTCCAGGGAACTGGCGAGCTGGGCGGTGCGCGCCTCCAGGCGGGCATCCAGCACCGAGGTCAGCAGGGCGATGGCCAGAATCGCCAGGGTGACCACTATCACCAGGCTGGCCAGCCAGCGGCTGTCGAGGCCGGCAACGGCCGCGCCGCAGATGCTGCCCAGCGGGAAGTTCGCCGCCGCCATGCCGGTGTAGTGCATGCCGACGATGGCCGCGCCCATCACCAGGGCCGCCCCCGCTCGCGCCAGGCGCACATAGGGGGTGTCGTGGCGCAGACGGAAGGCGATCCACAGCGCCGCACCGGAGGCGGCAACGGCGATGGCCAGGGAGAGGTAGAACAGGCCGGGGTCGTAGTCGATTCCCGGCACCATGCGCATGGCGTGCATGCCCAGGTAGTGCATGGAGCTGATTCCAGCGCCCATGGTCACGGCGCCACAGAGCAACTGCCAGAGGGGCTGCTCGGGTTGGCTCACCAGCCACAGGGCGAAACCGGATACCAGCACGGCGATCAGCAGGGACAGCAGGGTCAACGGCAGGTCGTAGCCCAGCGGAATGGGCAGGCTGAAGGCGAGCATGCCGATGAAGTGCATGGACCAGATTCCAATGCCCATGGCGATGGCACCGCCTGCAATCCACAGCACCGCGCCACGTCCCTGGCTACGGGCCACCCGCCCGGCCAGGTCCAGCGCCGTGTAGGACGCCAGGATGGCCACCAGCAGGGAAATGAGAGCAAGGGAGTAGTCGTAGCTGCCGGTGAGCATGAAGAACCTTTCATTCGAAAGAGCCGCCCCAGAACGGACGGCAAAACGGGAGGCATTCTAAACAAACTCGGAATGGGCAGTGAGACCGTATGGCAGATTGCCGCCATTCGAGCCAAGAAGATGGATTGCTCCATCTGTGGGGGCGAGTTCATTGGCCAACCGGGCCGCAGGTCCGGGCTTCATGACCGGGGGGCAGCTTCGCCGCCCTTGGCGATTGAAATGGCTATGTCTGCAATACGTGTTGCAGGCAGCTGCATTGCTCGTAGGAGCTGGCTTGCCAGCGAATGGCCCCGTTTCGCTGGCAAGCCAGCTCCTACAAGGTTCTTGGACCGATGGCAAATCTCTCGCAACAGCCAACGCAGACATAGCCATTGAAATCGCCCCTACACGGTTTTGTCACCCATCCGGCGGTTCTACTCCGCGTAGGGGAATGGGTGCCGACATCACGATGGAGGTTCGGGTTTCGCCGAAGTGGTTGATGCTGCCGACGAACCGTTCCAGGTGGCGGATATCGCGGGTGACCACGCGCAGGATGAAGGAGTCCTGCCCGGTGACGTGCAGGCACTCCAGCACTTCAGGCATTTGCTGCAACTGGGCGATCAGCCGCGCCTTTTGCGGCTGCGGAGTGGTCATGCCGATCAGCGCCATGACCGAGTAGCCCGCCTTCTCCGCCGAAACCGCAGCGCGGTAGGCCTCGATCACGCCGGCCTCTTCCAGGCGCTTGAGGCGCTCGGAGGTGGCCGGCAGCGACAGCGCTACCCGCGAGGCCAGGTCGGTCAGGGAAATACGCCCCTCGCGCTGCACGACTTGCAGGATCTTCCAGGACTTTGCGTCAAGCTCCATATTTTTCAGGCCTCCCCACCTCATCTCGTTAAATATTCAAGCGATCCGACGAAACTACCGTAGTTCCTGCATTCAAGCTCCAGGCAGTGCAGCGCAGAATATTCGCCATGTCCACTGCCTCCGGAGCCTGCGCATGGAAGCCCTGCTGTTTCTCAAGTCCGTCCTGATCGGCCTGTCCATCGCCGCCCCGGTTGGTCCCATCGGATTGCTGTGCATCCAGCGCACCCTGGGCCACGGCGCGCGCATTGGCTTCATCAGCGGCCTGGGCGCGGCAGCGGCGGATGCCTGCTACGGCGCGCTGGGGGCCTTCGGCATTGGCGCCATCACCCGCGTCTTCGTCGCGCTGTCCACGCCACTCGCGCTCGCTGGCGCCCTGTTCCTGGCCTGGATGGGCCTGAAGATGCTGCGCGCAACGCCCCCGGATCGCGCCGCCAGCGCAGGCGACCCGGTGCGCGCACTGCCGGCCTTCGCCTCGGTGTTCGTGCTGACCCTCAGCAACCCGCTGACCATCCTTTCCTTCATCGCCATCTTCGCCACGCTGTCCGGCGGCAAGGCCCTTTCCGGAGCGGATGGCCTGGTCATGGTGTTGGGGGTGTTCTTCGGCTCCGCCCTCTGGTGGCTGGCCTTGAGCCTTGGCGTCTCCACGATTCGCCATCGGCTGGGCGTGGGCGCCATGCAATGGATCGACCGCACCGCCGGGGTCTTTCTGCTGGGCTTCGCTGCCTGGCAACTGGTGCGGGTGATCGTGTAGGGGTTCGTTTGAACTCACTTGGGTAGCCCGGTGCCATCGGCCGTTACGCCCGGTAATCCCCGCTTCCCCTCGCGCCCAGTCTTTTTGGGGTTTTATCGATGTATATCGGCCTTCCCACCTACATGGCGCGGCATTTGCTTACAGAATTGCGACCTGAACGGATAGATATCGATTTAGGCCCAACTCAGCTCACCCAAAGGTTGCCGCAATTGATCAAACACACACTCCCCCGCCTTCTTGGCGCCGCCTTGTGCGGCCTGCTCGCCACCCATTCCCTGGCCGAAGAGCGCACCCTGCGTGTCTACAACTGGTTCGACTACATCACCCCGCAGACCCTGGACACCTTCAAGAAGGAGAACGGCGCCAAGCTGATCTACGACATCTTCGACACCAACGAGGCCCTGGAAGCCAAGCTGCTCACCGGCAATTCGGGTTATGACGTGGTGGTGCCGTCCAACGTCTTCCTCGCCAAGCAGATCGAGGCAGGCGTGTTCCAGCCGCTCGACCGCAGCAAGCTGCCCAACTGGAACCACCTGGACCCGCAGCTGATGAAGCTGATCGAGGCCAACGACCCGGGCAACCGCTTCGCCGTGCCTTACATGTACGGAACGGTGCTGATCGGCTTCAACCCGGCCAAGGTCAAGGCAGCCCTGGGCGAGAATGCCCCGGTGGACAGTTGGGACCTGATCTTCAAGGAAGAGAACATCGCCAAGCTCAAGCAGTGCGGCGTGGCCCTGCTGGACTCGCCGTCGGAGATCCTGCCCATCGCCCTGCACTACCTGGGCCTGCCGCCCAACAGCAACGAGCCGAAGGACTACGACAAGGCCGGCGCGCTGCTGCAGAAGATCCGCCCCAACGTCGCCTACTTCCACTCCTCCAAATACATGGCCGATATCGCCAACGGTGACATCTGCGTGGCCGTGGGCTACTCCGGCAGCTTCTCCCAGGCGGCCAACCGCGCCAAGGAAGCCGGCAACGGGGTGGTGGTGGACATGCGCCTGCCCAAGGAAGGCGCACCGGTATGGTTCGACATGCTGGCCATTCCCAAGGGCGCGCAGAACCCCGAAGACGCCCATGCCTTCATCAACTACCTGCTACAGCCCCAGGTGATCGCCCCGGTCAGTGACTTCGTCGGTTACCCGAACCCGAACAAGGACGCCACCGCCCTGGTCAGCCCGGAAATCCGCAACAACCCCAACCTCTACCCCACCGCCGAAGCCCAGGCCACGCTCTTCACCCTGATACCGCTGGAGCGCAACGCCGAACGCGCCCGCACCCGTGCCTGGACGAAGCTGAAGTCAGGGACCTGACGGCCTCGCGGCTCCTTGTAAGGGCGAATTCAATCGCTATGTCTGCGTTAGCGGTTGCGAGAAATTCACCCTCGGGCCTAGAGACTTGTAGGAGCTGGCTTGCCAGCGAAACGCCGCCATTCGCTGGCAAGCCAGCGCCTACGGGCAATGCAGCTACCTACAACACGTAATGCAGACAGAGCCATTTCAATCGCCAAGGGCGGCGCAGCTGCCCCCCCGATGCAATTCCACCACTCATTCTCCCTGCCTGAGCTTCCCCCCGCCGGGTCTATGCTTTCTGTCGCATTCTCCAAAGCGTTGGCAGCCTGCCAAAAGAAGTGGCACAGGCACACAAGGGGTTGGCACGGACAACAAGCTCCCCGCCGGCAGCCAGAGGCAGACTAGGACTGCAGATTTCTGCCCTGCACCCGCGATAAAGACCAATAATTCAGGGAGCCGCCCCTATGCGAATAACCAGGATCCTCGCCCAATCAACGCTGGCCCTGGGCGTCTCGCTCATCGGCCTCGGCAACGCAAGTGCCGAGCTGCCCGCTGATCCAGGCATCGGCCAGACCACTTTGCCCTTCCCACCGGAACCGCACCGCGCCTACATCGTCGACGTGGAGTTCGAGAACTTCGTCGCCGGCCGCGTGACCGTGGTCGATCCCGAGAAGAAAAAGATGCTCGGCATGGTAAGCACCGGCTTTGCCGCGCCCTCCACCCTGAGCCGCGACGGCAAGCTGCTGTACACCGCCGACCTGTTCTACTCCCGTGGAACCCGTGGCACCCGCACCGACGTGCTGACCGCCTGGGACACCAGCAACCTGTCGCCGTCCTGGGAAGTGCTGATCCCCACCAAGCGCGCCGAAACCCTGACCCAGCGCTACGCCCTGGGCACCAGCGCCGATGACCGCTTCGTCTACGTCTACAACTTCACCCCGTCCACCTCGGTGACCGTGGTCGATACCAAGGCGAAAGCCGTCGCGACCGAGATCGCCATTCCCGGCTGCGTGCTCAACTACCCGGTGGGCAAGCGCTCCTTCGCCTCCCTGTGTGGCGACGGCAACCTGCAACTGGTGACGCTGAACGACGAAGGCAAGGAAATCTCCCGGACCCACACCGCCTTCTTCGACCCGAACGCCGAGAAGCTGGTGGAGCGCGCCTACGCCGTGGGTGACACCTACTACTTCGTCACCACCACCGGCACCGTGCGCGGCGTGGATTTCTCCGGCAAGTCGCCGAAAATCCTCGAGGCCTGGGATCTGGTGAGCGATGCCGCCGAGAAGAAGGCCGGCTGGGCACCGGGCGGCTGGCAGCTGATCACCGTCGCGCCCAAGCTGAACCGCCTCTACGTGCTGATGCATGACGCCCATGAGCCGATGAAGTGGGAAGACCCGAGCCCCTTCGTCTGGGTCTACGACCTCAAGACCCAGAAGCGCATCGGCACCCTGGAAGCACCCAACCCGATCTGGAGCCTGCACGCCACCAGCGATGACCAGCCCCTGCTGCTGGGCACCAACATCAGCGGCGGCCTGGAAGTCTTCGACCTGAAGAGCGGCAAGCACACCGGCACCATGGAACGCATCGCCAAGACGCCGATCCAGGTCCTCAGCCACTGACGAGGTGCAGCCATGCAACCTGATCCTATCTTCGTCATCGCCGCCGCCGTTGCGGTTGCGGTGATCCTGGCCAGCGCAGCGACCCACAAGCTGCGTGCGCCGGCGCGCTTCGCCAACCAGGTGGAGGATTACCAGTTGCTGCCGCGCGGCCTGGTACGCCCGGTAGCACGGGTACTGCCCTTCATCGAAGTGGCCGTGGCCTTCGCCCTGCTGGTACCCGCCAGCCGCCCGGTTGCCGCATGGGTCGCCGCCGCCCTGCTGGCCGGTTACGCCGGGGCCATCGCGATCAACCTGTGGCGCGGCCGCCGCGACATCGACTGCGGTTGCGCCGGCCCCGAACAGGCCCAGCCGATCCGTCCGGTGCTGCTGGCCCGCAACGCCGTACTGGTGGGCCTGGCGCTGATCGCCAGCCTCGCCCCCCTCAGCCGCGAGCTGGGCGTTTTCGACAGCTTCGTCGTGATCGCCTCCAGCGCCGTGGCCCTGCTCATCTATGCCGCTGCCGATGGCCTGATGGCCAACGCTCCCCGTCTGCTCAAACTTATTGGAAGGTGAATTATGGAAGCCCTGATCGTTTCCAACGTCCTGCTCTGGTGCCTCTTGATTGCCCTGGCCTTCGCCGTGATGGGCCTGGTTCGCCAGATCGGCGTACTCCACGGCCGCCTGGCCCCGGCCGGCGCGCTGATGGTCGACAAAGGCGTGGCCGTCAACGAACCCGCCCCCAAGGTCACCGCCGCCGACCGTAACGGCCGCCCGGTCAACTTCGGCTATGCCGGCGAGAAAGCCCAACTGCTGTTCTTCCTCTCGCCCACCTGCCCGATCTGCAAATCCCTGCTGCCGGCCATCAAGTCCATCGCCAAGGACCAGGCCGACCGCCTCGACGTGATCTACGTCAGCGACGGCGACATGGATGCCCAGAAGGCGCTGATCGCCGAGCACAAGCTGGAAGACGCCACCTACGTAGTCGGCCCGGAAGTGGGCATGACCTACCAGATCGGCAAGCTCCCCTACGCCGCACTGATCGACAACGCCGGCGTGCTGCGCTCCAAGGGCCTGGTGAACTCCCGCGAGCACCTCGACAGCCTGTTCGAAGCCGAGCACCTGGGCAGCGCCACCCTGCAGCAGTACCTGCACAACCACTCGCACGCCCACGGCGCACACAACCACTGAGGAAGGGAGCTCTCCATGAAACTGCTAGACCGCCTGTTCGAGCGCTCCACGCGCCACGTCGCTGACACCACTTCGCGACGCAAACTCCTCGCCCGTCTGGGTTCGCTGATGGTCGCCGGCGCCGCCCTGCCGGTGCTGCTGCCCATCGACCGCACCAGCAAGGCCCTGGCCGCCGAAGCCCCGAAAGCCGGCGATCCGGGTGACCCCAACAGCTGCGACTACTGGCGCTACTGCTCCATCGACGGCTTCCTGTGCAGCTGCTGCGGCGGCTCGGTGACCTCCTGCCCGCCCGGCACCGAGGCCTCCCAGGTGACCTGGATCGGTACCTGCCGCAACCCGGCCGACAACAAGGACTACATCATTTCCTACAACGACTGCTGCGGTAAGCACAGCTGCGCCCAGTGCGCCTGCACCCGCAACGACAGCGAAGAGCCGATGTACCGTCCGTTCAACAACAACGACGTGAACTGGTGCCTGGCGGCTAAATCGCACATCTACCACTGCACCGTCTCCATCATCCGCGGCGTCGCGATCTGACCCCGGAGGGCCGCCATGCGTTACCTGTTGATTGCTGGACTGATGTGCGCCATGGCGGCCCCGCTGGCCCTGGCCCGCGCCATTCCGGACCCGAACCAGAAACACGCACCGGGCAACGAAGAGCTGCAAAAGCCCATCGCCCAGGCGGGCTACAGCACCCCGGTGAACTACCAACTGCAATGCGCCGGCTGCCACCTGGGCGACGGCACCGGCTCAAAGGCCAACGACACACCGAAGATGAAGGACTTCGTCGGCAACTTCCTCAAGGTAGAAGGCGGCCGTGAGTTCCTGGTGCGAGTGCCGGGCATGTCCCAGTCGGCGCTGAACAACGCCCAACTGGCCGACCTGCTCAACTGGCTGATGCGCAAGGACGGCATGGCCGGCATGAGCGTGCCGGACAACTACCAGCCCTACACCGAGGCCGAAGTGGCCGCAGTCCGCAAAGTCGCCCTGCTCAACCTGCCCGAAACCCGCGCAGGCCTGATCAAACAGATGCGCGAACAAGGCATCGCCATCGACGACGGCATGGACGACGCCTACTGAGTTTTATGCTGGACGGCTTGTGCCCGCCTTCATGGCGGGCTTTTTTTGTGCGCGAGAAAAGCGACGTAGGTTGGTGCGGGCGGCGTTCCGCTAGAGCGAAGCGAAACCCAACGGACGGACCTGCAAGCGGTGTCGGTTTGGACGGCAAAAGCACATTGTTGTCGGTTTCCCGGCTTTGAAGTGCGTAGGTGGGGGATGTAGTGCTGCTGTCGGCCAATAGAAGACATTCCTATCTCTCGCTTGGCCCCGACAGGGATACACATTCAGGGCAACTCTTTCCGCACCCGCAGAATTAAAAGTGGTACGCCCCGGAAATGATCACGGCGTAGGGATGCTCGGTCTCCCCCACCACCCGGCCACGTACCGCCGAGGGGCCGGTATCCACGGGGGACTTGCCGAAGTCCACCAGGTGCAGGTTGAACTCCATGGCCTTGCCATTGCCGTAGTCCACCTGCACCCCAGCGCCGACACCCCACATGCGGTCCAGGGCCAGGGCCAGAGTGCGCTTGTCGTCGTCCACCGGAGCCTGAACGTAGAAGGTGTCGAGGGTATAGCGCAGGCCGCCGTTAGCCGGAAAACCGTAGCCCAGGGTGCCGGCCCAGAAGTTGTTGAAGCCGCCGTCTTCCAGGTCGAGGGTGGTGCCATCCATGGAGATGGAGTTGGCGCCGAACTTCGAGAACTCCACCCAGGCGATGTCGGCGACGATGAACGCCCCCGAATCCAGCTCGTGGTACACGCCACCGATGATGCGCTGGGGCATCACCTGCTCGACCTCGATCTCGTCATCCAGGATGCCCCTCTCCAGCAGCCCGCCGATTACCGGCCCGGGGTTGCGGAACTTGAGGTCGCCGTCGATATCGGTCTTTGACTCGCTCGTATAGACCAGGCCGAAGCGGGTCTTCTCGGTCATCTCCCACAGCAACGACAGGCTGAAGTTGGTGCCCACTCCGTCAAGGTCGGCCTCCAGCTTTCCATCGCCGGCACCCGGCGTCAGCGTGTTGAGGACTACCTCCGATTGCGACGAGATGTAGTTGATGCCCAGCGAGGCCCCCACCGACCACTGCTCGTTGATCCGCCAGGACAGCGCGGGTGTCACGGCGACGTACACCAGCGAGTAGCTATCGGTGTAGTAGCGGCCGGCCCAGTCGGAGCCGTATTCCGAGCCGAACCCGGAAGGAATGGTGAGCGAAATGCCAGCATGCAGATCGTCGGTGAGCGGCCTGACGTAGTAGGCCTGGGGCACCATGACGGGGTTGAGATCGTTGTCCGGGTCGCCGCCGCTGGTGGTGGTCTGTCCCTCGTCCACCTCGAATTTGCCCATCCCGGTCGCCTGCAACAGGCTGATCGTTGCCGTGGGCTTATCCAGCCGCGCCATGCCGGCGGGGTTGTCGCTGGCGGTCTCGGCGCTGTCGGCACTGGCGGCGATACCGGCAAAACCCGCAGAGCCGGCCAGTACCGGTGATGTACCCAGGCACGCGAGCACCGCGGACAACACGCGTAACGATACAACTCGCATGGAACCCCCTTTGATCACGAAGCAATCGGCAGGCACCGATGTACCCGCTCAGGTTCTCAACAAATATCGATGCTCATTAGGAGAAATGCCGAACCAGCGTTGGTGTGCGCGGCAGAAGGACGATGTCCGCCGGTAACCGAGTTCCTGGGCAATCTGTCCAATCGTCAATTTTGACTGCCCTAGCAGTTGTTCGGCTTGGTGCCGGCGGATCTCATCGACGCGCTCTTCGAAATCGATACCGTCATTGGCCAGGCGCCGCTGCAACGCCCTGGGGTGCAGGTCGAGCAGTTGGGCAATCTGCTCCAAATTGCAGCGTTGTTTGGGTAGCAACGCATAAATATGACGTTCTACCTCGAAGCCCAGCTTCTCATTCGTGTCCGAATGGGCTTCCAGGTAGAACTTCACGATGGAGTGCAGCATCGGGTCGTGCCGAACGCAGGGGCGCTGCATGTCCTTCAGTCTAATCGCGAGCGCGTTCTGATCCTGGCCGAACCGAACCTGACAACCAAAGTAGCGCTGGTACTCCGCGAGATCCGCCTGAGGTTGATGGCGCAGCAGTACAGTCGTTGGTCGGAATGAGTCGCCTAGCAGTTCGGCCATCAACAGCTTGCCGTGCAGCAGCGACTTTTCGACTATCTGAGGAATCTCTTGGATGCACGGCAAGGCGTTGTCGAAGCACAACAAGGTACAGCCGGGGCGACGTTCCAGATGAAATAGGATCGAAGGGCTGTACACGCACATGTAGCGTACAACGGCTGCTAATCCCTCTCCGGCGGTCGGTGCCGTCTGCCCTAGGTGTTGTAGCGGACCGAGCAGCGTCGACTTTTGACGGGTAGCCAGTTCCATGCCGAGGTAGGGCATTTCCAGAGCGTGCGCGCTGCCTTCAAAAACTTGCACAAGACTTCTGTAGGAGAACTTCTTCTCGTAATCGCCTACGACGTCCATGCCGATACGATGCGGAGCGAGATGCTCCCTAAGGGATGCCCCGTGTTCGGCAAGCAGATCGCCAAACTGCAGAAATGCGGTACCGCGAATAGTGTCCATGATCCGTACCTTCTTGCTTAAGGCATCCAGCGCGAGGCGCGGTTACAGCCAGGTCGTCGCTTAGGCACCAAATGGCAGGTAGACGGGGCTGCTGGAAGAGCTCAGCGCTCAGCCCCACTTGCCGACTCTCGGCAAAAAAAGGCAAGCCATTGGCCAATGGCTTGCCTCGATGCCTAGAAGCATCAGTTGGAGCATCAGGGCGTGACGATGTTGAACCAGAAGTCGAAGTTGTCGAGGTAAGACACCAGTTCCTCCAGCTTGCCTTCGCTACCCGTCACCTTGATGTCACCCTTGGCAATCGCGTCCTTAAGGGTGGTTTCCTGCAGCACGATCCTGTTCAGGGTGTCACGGGTCAAGGTCACGGTGGCGTCGGCGTCCTTGGCTTGCATGTCTGCGGTGTGGTTGAGCACACCGTTGACCATTTCCAGGGCGTACTTCTGCTTGAGGTCGGTGAAGTCGAAGTTCAAGGTGATCTTCTTGTCTTCGGCCTTCGGCCCGTTCAGGCGCATGGCCAGGTAGTCGAAGAACAGGTCCAGGTCCATGGCGCGCACGGTATCCGGGCTCGCGGTGTTAGGCGTGGGCAGCTTGGCCACGCCATTGCGCAGTTCCTGGGCGCCGGTGAGGTAGAAGTTGCGCCACGGGCCGCTTTCGGCCTGGTAGCCCAGTTGCTCCAGCGCGTCGGCCTGCAGGTCCTTCGCCGCCTGGTTGTTGGGGTTGGCGAACACCACGTGGTTCACCACTTCGGCCACCCAGCGGTAGTCGCCCTTGTCGTAGTAGGCCTTGGCTTTCTTCAGCACTTCCGTTTCGCCGCCCATCATGTCGACGTAGCGCTTGGCCTGCTCTTCCGGCGGCCATTCGTTGAGGGTGGCCGGGTTGCCGATGAACCAGCCCAAGTGCAGCACATAGGTGGCCTTGACGTTGTGGTTCAGCGAACCGTAGTAGCCGCGGTTGGAGAACTTGCTGGCGATCGCCTTCGGCAGTTTCACCTGCTCGCCGATCTCCGTCATGGTGTAGCCCTTGTTGGCCAGACGCAGGGTTTCATCGTTGATGTAGCGGTACATGTCGCGCTGGGACGACAGTTGCTCCTTCACCTCCTTGTTGCCCCAGACCGGCCAGTGGTGCATGGCGTACATCACCTGGACGTCGTCACCCCAGAGTTTGATCGCCTCGTTGAGGTACTTCGACCAGGGCAGCGGTTCGCGGATCTTGGCGCCGCGCAGCGAATAGGTGTTGTGCAGGGTGTGGGTGGAGTCCTCGGCCGTGTTCAGGGCCTTCTTCTCCTTGATGTAATAGAGCATCTCGGCCGGCGCCTCGCTGCCCGGCGCATAGAGGAACTCGTAGGTCAGGCCGTCGATGACGTGCTTCTCGCCGGTCTTTTGGATGATGTCGGTGGGCGGGATAAGCGTCACCGTACCGGCCGAGGTGGTGGTGCCGAGGCCCGCGCCCAATTGACCCTGCGGGTTCGGCGGCAGCAGGTTGCCGTACATGTAGCTGGCGCGTCGGCTCATGGCGGTACCGGCCATCACGTTCTCGGCCACCGCGTGTTCGAGGAAGCCCAGCGGAGCGTAGATCTTCACCTTGCCGGCCTTGACGTCGGCTTCGTCCACCACGCCGCGCACGCCGCCGTAGTGGTCCACGTGGCTGTGGGTGTAGATCACCGCCACCACGGGTTTCTTCGGGCGATGCTTGAAGTACAGATCCAACGCTGCCTTGGCCGTCTCCGAGGAGATCAGCGGGTCCATGATGGTGATCCCGTCCTTGCCCTCGACGATGGTCATGTTCGACAGGTCGTAGTTGCGCACCTGGTAGAGGCCATCGGTGACCTCGAACAGGCCGGAGATGTTGATCAGCTGGGACTGCCGCCAGAGGCTCGGGTTGGTGGTGTCCGGCGCGGCTTCGCCTTCCTTGATGAAGGCGTACTTGGCCGGGTCCCAGATCATGTTGCCCTGGGCGCCCTTGATCGGCTCCGCAGGCAGGGGCGCGATGAAGCCCTTGTGGGCCAGCTCGAAGGATGTCTTGTCGTTGAACGGCAGTTCCTTGAGCAGCGCGGCGTTGGCCGCCTTGGTGGCGTCGGTGGCCGGCTTGGGTGTATCAGCGGCCCAGGCTTGGCTGGTGGTCGAGATGGCCGCCGCCAGCAGGAACGAGGTGCTGAAGCTCCACAGGCGGGTGGCCGCTGGGCTGGCAGGTTGGGACGGGGAACGAGTGTGCGCTTTCATTTCAAACTCCTTCTTGCCTGATGCGCCGTACCTTTCGAGGCAACTGCCAGCGATGTTTTCCTATCAATTCATGCTGCATGGGGCCGGGCGACGCTCCCCTATCGGGAGCCTGTCGCCAAGCCGTGACTATTGTCGTTTTAAGCCCTGGAACGACGTGACCATGTCCCGCGCCCAACCATCGAGCACCGCCTTGGTGTCGCTGGCGGTCATGACCTGGGAAGAATTGTCCAACTCGGCACCGGCGCCCTTGCGTACCACCTGGGCCACCACCTCGTTGCTGCCGCCGTCGAGGAAGGCCGCCTCGGTGGCGATGCTGGTGTCCTGATCGCGGATGCCGGTGGCGGCGCTCACACCAGCGGCGACCAGGGCGATCGGGATTACCTCGTAGGGTTGCAACCCTTTGGTCGAGGCGCTGACTCCGGTGATCGCTGGACGTACCACCAGCACGCCGGGTCCGGGGCCGTCGGCCAGCGGCAGCGCCTTGGCGAACTGGGTCTGCAGCACTTGGTCGTAGTAGGTCGTGATGCCTTGCAGGGTGCTCGCGGGAATTTTCTCGGTGGGTTTGGGTTGTGGGTAGAACTGGCTCGGCTCGACATGGACACTGGTGAACTGGCCAACGTCCACCCCGGGCTTAATCCAGCGCGCCACCGGTGCGCCGGAAGGGGATTTCTCTTCCTGGAGGGCTTTGTAGTCCTTGAGGAACCCTGAGTACTCCTCGGGTTCCACGTACTTGCTGGCACAACCCGCCATCCCCAGCGAGGCGAGGCACAGCACTACCGCTAACGGCTTCAATGTCATGGTGTAGCTCCTGGTGGTCGATCCTGCAGTGTGGGTCGTTGTCCGTTGTCGCACGCTCGGCACTCCGGGTCAGAAACGCCAGGTCGCGCCGCCGCCGATGATGTGCAGGGCGGCGTTGTCGTAGCTGCCGGAGAGGGTGGTGCCGGAACGCCGCTTGGTCTGGTCCACGTCCATGTCGCCCAGCCAGACCAGGGTGTAGGCCAGGTGCAGGTCGAGCCCCTCCTCCACCTGGTAATTGACCCCAGTGGCGAAGCGCCAGGCCTCGCCCATGGGGTTGTCGACGGTGCGGTCCTCGTCGTCCACGGCGGAGCTGTCGTAGCCCACGCCCATGCTCCAGCGCAGCTGCCGGGTGGCCTGGTACTGCGCGCCGACGGAGGCGTGCCAGGTGTCCTTGTACTGGCGGTCCACCGTGCGGTCGACATTGCCGGCGTCGGCGTCGACTTCCACGCCGATATCGCCGAACTCGCTCCAATCCTGCCAGCCAAGGCTGCCGAGCAGCGTCCACTGCGTATCGAGCTGGTGGGCCACACTGAGCAGCAGGGTCTGCGGGATGTTCATGTCCAATTCCAGCGAGTCCGCATCCAGCCGGCGCAGGGCGGCGTTGATGATTGGGTTGCTGACCTTGCGTACGTCCGGCTTGTCCTCGAATTCCAGCCTCACCTTGCTGGTGTAGGCGAGCCCGACCTGGGTGCGTTCGTCGAGCTTGTAGAGCAGGCCGAGGTTGACCCCGGCGCCGACGTCGGTGTCCTTGTACTCCAGCTGCCCGTCCGGGTTGTCGCGCAGACCCAGCAGATTGTTGTTGATGGCCACCTCGGTGCGGTAGTAGCCGTAGACGATACGCGGGCCGACACCCACCGAGAGCTGGTCGGTGAACTGGTGCGCGACGGTCGGCTGGAAGGACACGCCGATCACCGCCGCCTCCTGGCTGAAGTAGCGGCCGGCCCAGTCGTCATCGTAATCCAGCGCCAGGCCGAAGTTGCCGTAGGTGCCGAAGCCGATGGCCGAGCGCTCCCCAACCTGGTGGCTGACGAACAGGCTCGCGCCGGGCAGCCACTCCAGGGAATTGCCGCCTTCATTACCGTCGAACTGGTTGTTGGCGTCGCGGGAGAAGCGCAGGTGGCCGAGGATCAATTGGCCGTTGGCGCTGATCTGCGTGCCCTTGAGCCCGGCGATACCGGCGGGGTTACTCATTAGCACGCTGGGGTCGGTGGCCAGCGCGGCGGAACCGGCGTTGGCCAAGCCCGCGCCTTCCTGCCCGGCCTCGTAGATCAGGATGCCGCCAGCGTGCGCCTGGTTACCGAGGAGGCCAAGACCGGATGCGAGTGCCGCAACACAGACGTGACGCGAAGTGCGAGTGCCAAATTTCATCATGGAGCATCCCCTGCCAAACAAGACAATCACGGCACTTCCGATACATGGTCGCCCACTTGGGTCCACGTGCAGTTTTGTGGGTAGCGACTGCAGTGCAGCGGTGCGGCCATCCCTGCCATGACAAGCACTAGCCTAGCCAGATGAGACTGATGCGCAAATCGAGGGCTGATAAATGGACGCGCAGTTCTCATTTCGCGACGCCGCTTGGTACGACAAGAACTAGCGCTCTGAAGGCGACTATTCGTACCGGAGACCAGATAGCTCCTGCGTTTTTGGCTCACTAGTGTTCATCTGTCGATCATCGCATGTCGTGAAATGGGAATAGGCCAGCGGGGGCTGGCGACAATCAGTCGATTTACCTGTACCTCACCGGCGAGACGGCAGACATGTCGAATTCTGGGAACGAACTTACTCTGGTAGCGAAATGAGAAAGGCCTTCGGAGAGACTGGAATTCCTCCATTTTTGTAGGCGTTTCTAATGACTGTGTCCGGCCGATAGCAGCCCCTTTCGTATCCCCTTGCCCTCCCCCTCCTCTATCCCTATCCTGCCCCGGCCACGGTCAATCCCGTGGCCGGGTTTGACAGCCTGTTAGCTAGGCGCGATTGCGCCACAAGGTGCATGCGAAAAACGGCGGACGTTTTTTGCAGGCCTCCACGCGTATGCAGTTTTTGAACTGCACTGCTCTATGGCGGATCGCGCGGGGAGGCCCTCGGGTCTGCCGGGTCCTAGCTCCGGTCTGTCAACCCCGCGTGGTCCGTCACCCTTCGACTGACAGCGGACGGTGACGACTCCAAGGACTAGAGCTAGGAGCTCCACCATGCACGACGCATACACCCCCATCCTTTTCCATCACCACACCCACCGCCTGCGCGCCGTGATGATCGACAACCAGCCCTGGTTCGTCGCCCATGACTTTGCCCAGTTGATGGGTGTTCGCAACGCCCGTCGCTTGCTCCATGCCCTGGAGCGTTTTGAAAGGCGCACCGTTTTGCTGGCGAGCGCCAGCGGCCTTCATGAAGAAGTGGAAGCCATCAGCGATGCCGGGGCCTACAAGGCGCTGTTTCGCTTCGCGCGACCCGCGCATGCCGAGATCAGTCGCTGGCTGAGCGAGGTGCTGGTGCCGACGCTGCACGACTATCACCGTGACCCGAGTGCCGAGCCGCGACGGGCTTTTATCAGTTGGGCCAACCGGCAGGTGGGTGTGGTGCGTTGGCAGCGGGAGCTGTGGGTGGCCTGGCGGGATTTGCCGGCATTCATTGTGGACGGCGTGGAGGTGTCGCCATGAGTGCTTCCCATGAAGAGCGGCGGGTCCAGCGGTTGGTGCAGCGGTTGGAGGCGCGGCTGCATACCACTCAGGTAATTGCCGAGGTGTTGATGGATAACGCGGCACTGCGCGACGGCGATCCGGGGCCTTACCTCAACGAGTACCGGGAAGGCGCCCTCCTGGATGCGGTGATTCACTTGTCCCGCAGTAGCCACGAGGATTTCTGCCAACTGGTGGAGATGGTGAAGTTGCCGATTGGGCGGCGTGTGCTGTGACGTGAGGGCTCGGTGTTGTGGGGGTTGTTTCTTCGCGACTGAAGTCGCCTCCACAGGACCGGGCCTGACGTTCGCGCCAGGATCGATTTCCCTCACCCCTGCCCTCGCCCAGAGGGAGAGGGGGTTGGCCGTGCGCTGCAGGTGATTGGGTACGGCGCCCGGGGCAACTGAAATCGCCGCCACAGGAAAGTTGGGCGAATTCACCGCGTTGTTGCAGCTATTCCATATCGCTATGGCCTGCATCGTACTGTTGTATTAGTTGCCGCGAAGTTCGCTTGGCTAGCATCGGCGCAGTTGTCCTGCCGATGAGAACAATAAATGAACTTAGGAAAGATCATCAGTCGAAGTGCCCTGTACTGGCCCGACTACGAGGCGGTTGTCGATAGCCGGCAACGGATCACTTTCGCGCAGCTGGAGGCTCGCACCAATCGTCTTGCCTCCGGGCTCCAGGCCCTGGAGCTGACCCGGGGCGCCCATGTGGCGATTCTGGCGCTGAACCGGGTGGAGCTGGTGGAAGCGGAGATCGCCTTCTACAAGGCCGGCATGGTCAAGGTGCCGATCAACGCCCGCCTCTCCCTGGACGAAATCCTCCAGGTCCTTGACGACTCCCACAGCCAGGCGGTGCTGGCCAACGGCCGCTTCGCCGCTGCCCTCCACGCCCGTCGCAGTGAAGTGCCGCGCCTGCGCTGGATCATCTCCCTCGACGACGAAGCTGGCGACGCCCGCTATCCGGACGTGCTGGAACGAGGCAGCGAGGCCCCGGTGCACTGTGAGCCAGACGACGATGACCTGGCGGTGCTGCACTACACCTCTGGTAGCTCCGGCGTACTCAAGGCCGCAATGCTCAGTTTCGGCAACCGCAAGGCGCTGATCCGCAAGAGCATCGCCAGCCCTACCCGGCGTGCTGCCCCGGGCGATGTGATGGCCCATGTGGGCCCCATCACTCATGCCAGTGGCATGCAGATCATGCCGTTGCTGGCCGTGGGCGCCTGCAACCTCCTCCTGGAGCGCTACGACGACCATCTGCTGCTGGAGACCATCCAGCGTGAGCGGGTCACCCGTTTGTTCCTGGTGCCGGCCATGATCAACCGCCTGGTGAACGTCCCGGAGGTGGAGCGTTTCGACCTCTCCAGCCTGCGCCTGGTGATGTACGGCGCCGCCCCCATGGCTCCTGCCCTGGTGAAGCGCGCCATCGACGTATTCGGGCCGATCCTGGCCCAGGGCTACGGTGCGGGCGAGACGTGCTCCCTGGTGACGGTGCTGACCGAACAGGACCACCTGATCGAGGGCGACGACCAGCGCCGCCTGGCCTCCTGCGGCCGCTGCTATTTCGAGACCACCCTGCGGGTGGTGAACGATGCCTTCGAGGACGTAGGCCCCGGCGAGATCGGCGAAATCGTGGTCAAGGGCCCGGACATCATGAAGGGCTACTGGCAGGCGCCGGAGCTGACCGCCGAGGTCATGCGCGACGGCTATTACCTCACCGGCGACCTGGCCACGGTGGACGAGCGCGGCTACGTGTTCATCGTTGACCGCAAGAAGGAAATGATCATTTCCGGCGGTTTCAACATCTACCCCACCGAAGTGGAACAAGTGCTCTACAGCCTGCCCCAGGTGTTCGAGGCGGCTGTGGTGGGCGTACCGGACGAGCAATGGGGCGAGGCAGTCCGCGCGGTGGTGGTCCTGAAACCGGGCGAGAGCCTGAGCGCCGAAGCCATCATCGAGTATTGCGGGCGTTCCCTGGCGGGCTTCAAGAAGCCCCGCGCGGTGGATTTCGTCAAGGAACTGCCGAAGAACCCCAACGGCAAGGTCGTGCGCCGCCTGATCCGCGAAGCGTACTGGCAGAACAGCGAACGACGTATCTAAGGGAGACAGGCAAATGCTCAAACCAAGCGAGAAGGCCAGTCGCGTTATCGACGGCATCAACACATTCGTCCGCGACGAACTCGACCCGCTGGGGCAGCGGGAAGGTATCACCTGGGGCCAACCGGTCGCCCGGCCCCTGCTGCGGGATATCTGGAAGCGCTCCTGCGAGTTGGGCTTCTACAACGCCCTGCTACCGGAAAACCTGGGCGGCGCCGGACTCAGCATTGCCGAACTCTGTGCAGTGAAGGAGGCGGCGGTGCTGACCGGCTCGCCCCTCGCCCCGCACATACTGGGCGAACTCTCCGGGCCACCCCGTATCGGCCACTTGTTCCGGGTCGCCAGCGACTTCCAGGTGGACGCCTTCCTGAAGCCGGTATGCCGGGCGGATAAGGCCGTGTGCTTTGCCCTGACCGAGGCGGAAGCCGGTTCCGACGCCACCGCCATCCGTACCGAAGCCCGCCGCGAGGGTGACCATTACGTACTCAACGGCGCCAAGCGCTACATCTCCGGCGCTTCCTACGCCGACATCGCCGTGCTGCTGGCGGTGACCGAGCCGGGACGCGGCCCCCAGGGCATTTCGGCATTCTTCGTCGACCTCACTGCCGACGGGGTTCAGGTGGACAGCGACTACTCGGTGATGTCCGGCGGCGGCGCCCACGGCAACATCCTGCTGGAGAACGTCCGCGTCCCCGTGGAGAACCGCATCGGTGACGAAGGCGCTGGCTTCAAGCTGGCCATGGGGCGCATCACGCTGAACCGCCTGCTGCACTGCCCAACCATGCTCGGCATGGCGGGCCTGGCCCTGAACCTGTCAATGGACCACGCCCGCACGCGCAAGCAGTTCGGCCAGCCCATTGCGCTGTTCCAGTCCATCAGCCACATGCTCGCCGACATGGCCACCGAGCTCCATGCGGCACGCAGCATGATGTTCGCCACCGCCCTCAGCAACGACGCCGGCGGCGATATCAAGGTCGAGGCATCGATGTGCAAGCTGTACGCCTCGGAAACCGCCTTCCGCATCGCCGACCGTGCGGTGCAGATCCACGGCGGTTCGGGGCTTGTTGCGGGCCATCCCGTCGAGTGGCTATTCCGCGCAACGCGCATGATGCGCATCCTGACCGGCACCAGTGAGATCCAGCGCAACACCATCGCCAAGGGTATTCTGATGCCCGGTTGACGCGCCCTGCAGTACCCGTCTGGCCGGGGAAGCCGGACGGGGTCTTCTACAACTACAACAAGAGCATCCCCATGAACCGAGACAACACTGCCTTCCGCCCTGCCAGCGCCTGGACCATTGCGGTCCTGCTGGCCTTCATGATGCTGGTCAATTTCCTCGACAAGGTGGTGATCGGCCTGGTCGCCGTGCCGATGACCGAGGAACTGGGCCTGACCCCCACTGAGTTCGGCCTGATCGGCGGAGCCCTGCATTGGCTCTTCGCCGTCTCCGCTGTGGTCGGCGGTTTTCTCGCCAACCGCCGGCCTACCCGCACCCTGTTGCTGGGCATGGGGCTTTTCTGGGCGCTGATCCAGCTGCCCATGCTGTTCGCCAGTTCCCTCTGGATGATCGTCGCCTGCCGTGTGCTGCTGGGCATCGGTGAAGGCCCCGCCTCCCCGGTGGCGACCCACGCCCTGTACAAGTGGTTTCCCGATGATCGCCGCAGCCTGCCAGTCGCGCTGTTGCACTCCGGTAGCGCCATGGGCCTGCTGGTGGCCGGCGCCATGATCCCCTGGATCAGCCTGCACTACGGCTGGCGCACCAACTTCGCCGTGCTGGCGGCCATCGGCCTGGTCTGGTGCGCCCTCTGGCTGCTGCTGGGCCGGGAAGGCACCCTCGATAACCTGCGCGCCGGCCAGGTGACCCCGGACACCCACCGCGTGCCCTACCGCCGCCTGCTGACCGATGGCAGCGTGCTGGGCAACTACGCCTGCCACTTCGCTGCCAACTGGTCCCTGGCGCTGACCCTGACCTGGGTGCCGAGCTACCTGGAAGTGGGCCTGGGCATCGACCCGCTGAACACCGGCCGCATGTTCGTCCTCTTCGTGGTGGTGACCACACCGCTCAGCCTGTTCATGGCTTGGCTGTCCCAGCGCCTGCTGCATCGCGGCGTGCCGTCACGCCTGGCCCGTGGCGCTTTCGTCTCGGGCTGCCTGATCGTCGCCGGGCTGTTCTCCGCGTCGCTGATCCTCCAGGAGCTTTCGGTCACCACGCGCATCATCACCCTGACCCTGAGCGGCGGCCTGGCACTGGTGATGTACTCGGTGGGGCCGGCGATGCTGGCGGAGTTCACGCCCAGCAGCCAGCGCGGCGGCATCCTCGCCATCGGCAATGCGGTGGCCTCGCTGGCCGGGCTCTCGGCCCCTGTGGTCACCGGCCTGCTGGTGCATGGCGCCGGTGCCGGGCATCCGCAGGGCTACGCCCAGGGCTTCCTGGTGTGCGGCGGCGTGCTGATCGTGGCGGGCCTGATCGGCCTGGTGACGATGAACCCGCAGCGCTCCCGCGAGCGACTGGCTCAGGACGACTCGCCCGCGCTCTGCTCCAGGGCCTGAGTCTCCTCGTCGACGCGCTCGATCAGGCTGCCGCGCCAGCGGCCTTCCCGCACCGCATCCAGCAGGATCGTGCGCACCAGGTCCCGCATGCAGGACGCGGCGAAGGACAGCGGTTTGTGGATCGAGTGGGCGATGGACACGGTGCGGGTGATGCGCGGTTCCACCACCATCCGCGCGCCCGTCGGTTCGAACAGCTCCACCAGCGGCGGCCAGTTGCAGATGGTCGCCGCCAACCCACTGCGGACCAGGCTGGCAATCCCCGGGGCTGACTGCTGTTCGTAGGCCACGTTGAGCACCACCCCCGCCTCCATCGCCGCCTGCTCGATGCGCCGTCGTAGGTGCAAGGCCCGCGGCGCCACCACCAGCCGCGTGGCGGCCGCCTCGGCCAGGGTGATGGGGGTGTTCTTCTCGGCCTCGCTGGCCGGCCCCACCCAATACAGGTCCTCGCTGAAGATGGGTTCGGCGGCTACGTGCTCCAGCTCCTCGGCATTGGGCACCACGCCGAAGTCCACCTTGCCCAGCTCGATGGCCTGGCCGCCCTCGCGGGTGAGGCCGTCGCACACCGTCAGGGTGATGCTGGGGAACTTCTCCGCCGCCCGCGAGATGATCTCCGGCAGCAGCAATGCCGAGGCGGTAGCAGGAATGGAAACGGACACATGCCCCTTGGGATCCCCCCGTGTCGAGGTCAGTTCGTCCTTCACCGAATCCAGCTTCTGCACTACCGAACGCGCCACCTCGTAGAGGCGCCGGCCGGCATCGGTCAGGGCTACGCCATCGTGCTGGCGCTCCAGCAGCTGTATTTCCAGCTCGCTTTCCAGCAGACCGATCTGCCGGCTCAGGGCCGGCTGCGCGATGAAGGAGCGGCGCGCGGCGGCGGAGAAGCTTCCTGCCTCGGCGATGGCGATCAGGTAGCGGAGCTGCTTGAGGGTCATAGGGGTCTCGCTGGCTATGCCGAAGTGATATGGCAACTATCGGAAGACACTATTTGTCGGGGTTCCGGGGCGCCCCTAGTATCGCTTAAACATCCGACAGAAGGGAGTATCCGCAACTTCACCCAACTACGCAGAACAATAAGTAAAAGGCAACCAGAGCCAACTTCCCACCTCGATATCCATTCTGCCGAATAGTGTCGATTCGTCGCTCAAGCGGCCGGGATTCCTATTGCCTGGATATACCCGAACTTGTTGTGCCTGCGCCTGAAACTTGGTTCTCACTCGAAAACAAAGAGGATAATGAGTGATGAGATTCAATATGCGCGGCATTATTCGTCCGCCTTTTCTCCTATTGCCGCTGAGTTGTCTTGTCAGTCATGCACTGGCAGCCGATTTCCAGATCGGCGAGATCGAGGGCCAACTGGATTCCTCGCTCTCCATCGGCACCAGCATCTCTACCGCCAACCCTGACCCGAAGCAGCTCAATAGCGCCACCAGCGACGACGGCAGGCGCAACTTCCGCTCGGGCGACGCCTTCTCCGGCATCTTCAAAGGCACCCATGACCTGCAGTTGAGCCACGGTGACGTCGGCGTCTTCGTGCGGGGCAGCTACTGGTACGACTACGTCCTGCGGGACCAGGACCAGCGTTTCAAGAACGTGGAAGACAATAACCGCAAGCGCTCGGCGAAGACTGCGGGCACCGAGTTACTGGACGCCTTCGTCTACTACAACTACGCCATCGCCGATCAACCGGGCTCGGCGCGCCTGGGCAAGCAGGTGGTGAACTGGGGCGAAAGCACGTTCATCCAGGGTGGTATGAACGTGGTCAACCCCTTCAATCTTTCGGCCTTGCGCCGTCCGGGTTCGGAGGTGAAGGAAGGCCTGGTTCCGGTAAATATGTTCTACGTGTCGCAGAACCTGACTGATGCGATCTCCGGGGACTTCTTCTACCAGCTGGATTGGGAACAGACCCAGCTGGACAACTGCGGCACCTTCTTCTCCAGCAACGACTTCCTTGCCGATGGCTGCGACGGCCTCGACGTGGGCAACGTGCTCACCGGCAACCCGGCGGCAGTGGCTGGCCTTACGCCGTTCGGCGTCAACCTCACCGACGAGGGCATCCGTGTTCCCCGTGCCGGCGATGAAGATGCCCGCAACGGCGGCCAGTGGGGGATGTCCCTGCGCTGGTTCGCCGCCAACCTGGACACGGAATTCGGCGCCTATATCGCCAACTACCACAGCCGCGTGCCCTACATGGGCACCATCAGCAGCCCCTACTACACCAACACCAGCTTCGCCCCGCAGCTGTGCGCCAACCTCGGCGTGCCCCTGGCCAACTGCGGTGCCTTCCTTCGCAGCGCCAACGGCCAGAGTCTGGCCGGTGCCCTGCGCCTGGGTACCTCCCAGTACCTGGCCCAGTACCCGGAAGACATCCGCCTGTATGGCCTGTCGTTCTCCACCAACCTCAGCACCGGTACCGCGCTACAGGGTGAGATCAGCTACCGGCCGAACATGCCGATCCAGCTCAACGGTACAGACGTCATCCAATCGCTGCTGAACAACGCCGCACGCTCGCCCCTGGTGGCCGAAGACATCCGCCCCAACGCGGACAGCACGCTGTTCAACGGCTACCGACGCAAGGAAGTCACCCAGGCGCAGGTCACCGCCACCCACTCTTTCGCCCAGGTACTGGGGGCCGATCAACTGGTGGTGGTAGGCGAAGCGGGAGCCACCTGGGTCGGCGGCCTGGACGGCACCTTCGGTCCACGCTATGGCCGCAGCGGCACCTATGGCAGCGGCATCCTCGCCAGCGGCGCCTGTGCGGGTACCTCGAAAACGCCAGAGCACTGTAACGACCAGGGCTTTCTCACGCGCTTCTCCTGGGGTTACCGGGTGCGCACCAACCTGAGCTACCCCAACGCCATCGCCGGTATCGACCTGCGCCCCAACCTCTCCTGGCAGCACGATGTGGACGGCAACGGCCCCGGCGAAGGCTCGGCCTTCAGTGAAGGTTCCAAGGCCATCAGCGTCGGCCTCGACGCCTCCCTCAACAACACCTACAGCGCCAGCCTGGCATACACCGACTTCATCGACGGCGACTACGGCACCCGTGGCGACCGCGATTACCTGTCCATCAGCCTGGGCGTCAATTTCTAAGTGGAGTCCCTCATGATCAACACCCACAGCCTGGTGCGTGGCGGCGCACTCTTCTGCACCCTCCTCCTGTCCGGCCAGGTCCTGGCCGCTGTCTCGCCGGAAGAGGCGGCCAAACTGCAAGGCCCCCTGACCCCGATCGGTGCCGAACGCGCCGGCAGCGCCGACGGCCGCATTCCGGCCTGGGACGGCGGCTTGCAACCCGCCAAGCCTGAGCTGACGGCCAATGGCACGCCGGCCGATCCCTTTCGCGGTGAGCAGCCACTGTTCACTATCGATGCGCGCAACTACACCGAGCACCAGGAGCATCTGAGCCCCGGGCAGATCGCCCTGCTCAAGCGCTACCCGAACAGCTTCCACCTGCCGGTCTACCCCAGCCACCGCTCGGCGGCCATACCCGACGCCCTCCGTGAATCTGCCGCACGCAACGCCACCAGCGCCCGCCTGATGAATGACGGCAACGGCGTGGAAGGCTTCTCTGGAATGGTCGCGTTCCCCATCCCGCAGAATGGGCTGGAGGTGCTCTGGAACCATCTGACCCGCAATCGCAACGCCAGCTTCAGCCTGACCTCCGACAGCGCGGCGCCCCAGAAGGACGGCGCCTACACCATCATGACGACCCAGCAATACTTCACCCGCCGCGACGCGGTGAAGGGCATGGCACCGGAGCAGGCGCGCAACATCCTCTACTACTACAGCCACCTGCTGACCGCGCCTTCGCGCATGGTGGGCGAAGTGGTACTGGTGCATGAAACCCTCGACCAGGTGGCCGAGCCGCGCCTGTCCTGGGTCTACAGCGCCGGTCAGCGGCGGGTACGGCGTGCCCCCAGCATCGCTTATGACACGGCTGGCCCCACCACCGCCGGCCTGCGTACCGCCGATAGCCGAGACATGTTCAACGGTGCGCCGGACCGCTACGACTGGAAACTGGTGGGCAAGAAGACCCTCTACGTGCCCTACAACAGCTACCGGCTGGCCTCCCCCGACCAGCACTACGACGACCTGCTGCAACCCGGCCACGTCAACCCCAACGCCACCCGCTACGAGCTGCACCGCGTATGGGAGGTGGTTGCCACCCTCAAGCCCGGCATGCGGCATATCTACAGCAAGCGTCACTACTTCATCGACGAGGACACCTGGGCCATCCTCGAGGCTGACCACTACGACAACCGTGGCGAGCTCTGGCGCATCGGCGAGGCCCACAGCTACTACCACTACAGCGGGCAGTCGGCGGTCAACGCCATGGAGATCACCTACGACCTCAACAACGGCCGCTACCTGGCCTCCGGCCTGACCAGCGAACAGCGCCATCCATTCGACTTCAGCTATCAGGCCAGCACTTCTGACTACTCACCCGGCGCCCTGCGCAGCAAGGGATTGCGCTGAGTGACCCTCCTGCCGCCATCGTGCGCCCTGCCGATGGCGGCCCTTCCTGGCCGGAACACCATGCCCACCCCATCCCCCCGAAAGTCGCTCAGCGACACCCTGCTTGGCGGCGACGAACCCGACCCGCGATTCACCCTGGCCAACGAGCGCACCTTCCTGGCCTGGGTCCGCACGGCGCTCGCCCTGATGGGCGGCGGCATCGCCGTGGAAACCTTCGCGGGCCAGGCTTTCGAGCCCTGGCTGCGATTGACCATCACCCTCTGCTTGCTGGCCCTGAGCCTGCTGGTCAGCATCGGCGCCTGCCTGCGCTGGCTGGCCGTTGAGCGGGCGCTGCGCCACGGTCGCGCCCTGCCCTTGCCGGTGCTGGTGCCGCTGTTGACCCTGGGCTGCTGCCTGGCGGCGCTGATCCTGGCCAGCCTGTTCTGGCCCCGCTGAGATGACCACTAGCAACACCGACCGGGGCCTGCAGGCCGAGCGCACCGAGCTGGCCTGGCGTCGCACCCAGGTGTCCCTGCTGGTGATCGCCTGCCTGGCGCTACGTGGCCAGTCGCCCCTGCTGATGATCATCGCCCTGGCAACCGCGGGTCTGCTGTGGACCGGCCAGAGCGGGCGCTACCGGATCAGCCAGACCATGCTGCAGGACGAATGCGGTCGTGCGCGACCGGTCCTGGTGATCGGTACCAGCCTGGCCCTGGTGGTGATGACGCTGGTCGCCCTCCAGGGCGCCTGGCGCTCGGCGCAGCCCACTGCCCTTCACAAGGAAGCGACAACAATGACTATCCGCGCGCCGGCTACCCAACACGGGAATACAACACCCCCAGCCCCACACTAGGAAGCCGCGCCGAAGCCTGGAAGTTGGCGGAATCGCGCAGATAACCGCCGGCCTGACCTACCGCCACAAAAAAGCCCCGGCGCGCAGCAGCCACACTGCGCGACCGGGGCCTTGGCGTGGAATCAGGGTTCCACCAGGTTGAACTGCGGATTGGCCTCGTCCAGCCCACCGAGAAGCTTGAGCAGCTTGAGGCGGCCGCTCTCGAACTCGATGCCACCCACGGTAGCCTCCTTGAGGAAGCCGGTTTCCTTCAGCGAGATGCGATCCAGCAGCGCCTTGGTCATGGTCAAGTCCACCTCCGCCTCGGCATGACGCATGCCCTTGCGGTAGGTCAGCACGCCGTTGCGCAGGGTCAAGGCGTAATCCTCGCCCAGGTCGCTGAAACGCCAGTTGATGCGCAAGTCCTCCCCGGCGGCCTTCATGGCGTCGATGCGCACCGCCAGGTAGTCGAAGAACATGCTCGGCGTCAGGGCGCGGATCATGTCTGGCGCGCCGTTGCGGCCACGGGGTTGTGCCACGCCCTGGCGCAGTTCCTGGGCGCCACTCAGGTAGACGTTGCGCCAGGTGGCGTTCTCGCTCTGGTAACCCAACTGCTCCAGGGTGTCGGCCTGCAGGTCCCGCGCCGCCTGGTTGCCGGGCTCGGCGAAGACCAGATGGTTAAGCAACTGCGCGGCCCAGCGATACTCCCCGGCCGCGAAGGCCTTGTGGGCGCTGGCCAGTACCGAGTCGGCGCCGCCCATGGCTTCGACGTAGCGCGTGCCGGCGTCTTCCGGCGGCAAGGGGTCGAGGTTGGCCGGGTTGCCGTCGTAAAAACCCATGTAGCGCTGGTAGACGGCTCGCACGTTGTGGCTGAGGGAACCGTAGTAGTCGCGGCTGTACCACTTGCTGGCCAGACGCGGCGGCAACGACGACAGTTGCGCGGCGATCTCGGTGGGCGTCAGGCCCTGGTTGATCAGGCGCAGCGTCTGGCTGTCGAGGAAGGCGTACATGTCACGCTGGTCCGCCAGATAGTCACGGATCTCGGCGCCTCCCCAGGTGGGCCAATGGTGCTGGGCGAAGAGCACATCGGCCTTGTCGCCGTAGCGCACCAACGCATCGTCCAGGTAGTGCGCCCAGACCTTGGCGTCACGCACCAGTGCGCCCCGCAGGGTCAGCACGTTGTGCTGGGTATGGGTGGCGTTCTCGGCCATGCAAAGGGTGCGGAACTGCGGGAAATAGAGGTTCATCTCCGCCGGCGCCTCGGTGCCGGGGGTGAGCTGGAACTCGATCTCCACCCCGTCGACGGTGCGCGTCTCAAGGGGCTTGGCGATCAACTCGGTGGGGGGAATCAGCGTCACCGTGGCATTGTTCGGCGTGCTCTTGCCCAGGCCGGCATCCACCTGACCCCGCTCGCCCCGTGGCAGCTGCGAACCGTACATGTACTGGGCACGGCGCATCATCGCCGGGCCGGCCAGCACGTTCTCGCTGACAGCGTGTTCGTAGAAGCCCTCCGGCGCGATCACCTGCACCTTGCCAGCCTTCACGTCAGCCTCCTCGATCACGCCACGAACACCGCCAAAATGGTCGACGTGGGAATGGCTGTAGATCACGGCCAGCACCGGTTTGCGTGGGCGATGCCGGTAGTACATCTCCAGGCCGGCGCGGGCGGTTTCGGTACTGATCAGCGGGTCGATGAGGATCAGCCCGCTGTCACCTTCAATGATCGTCATGTTCGACAGGTCCAGCCCGCGCACCTGGTAAACGCGTTCGCGTACCTGGAACAGACCGGCGATGTTGTTCAGCTGTGCCATGCGCCAGAGGCTGGGGTTGACGCTGGCCGGGGCATCCCTGCCATCCAGGAAGTCGTAGGCCTTGCGGTTCCACACCGGCAGCCCGTCGGCATTTTCGACGACACCCTTGAAGGGCTCGAGCAGCCCCCGGCGGGCGTTCTCGAAATCGGCCTTGTCGGCAAAGGGCAGGCGCTCGAGCCAGCCCTGGTTAAGGCTGCGGGTGAACTCGGTGGCAGGCTTGCCGGCAGCGGGCAGGTCGGCATGGACGCCGCCGGACAGGAAAAGCGCCAGGGCGATGGCGCTGAGGCGGAAGCTGGGCATGTAAAGGCTCGTTCTGGTCTTGTTGGTATGAACGGACACGCGGTCCCTCCGCGACTCTAGGGAGGCCCGCCAACCCACGCCAATACCAGAGGCGCATGCCGCCCATAGCGGGTTGCGATAGCGAACGAAGGCCAGGCGAGACCAAGACACTGACGTGCGGCGACGCCGCTCGCCTTGCCCGCCGGCCTGCTGCTAGAGCGTCTCGATCTCGGCCAGGGCCCTGCGCAGGGGCTCGTCGGATATCTGGATGGGCCCGCTGAAGGGGATGTCCATGTCGAGCACGAGGTAGACAGAACCTGCGAACAGCAATGCGGACACCAGGAGCATGGTGACGACCATGGGATTGTGGGGCGCACGATAGCCGAAGCTGGCGAAGACGAGGGTCATCCAGGCAACGAGCATGGTGATGAGCGGGCTGGGGATGTTGCCTTCGGATTGCTCCACGATCTGCCACCGTTTCTGCAGGAGGCTGTGGTACTGCTGGCGGAGGTCCGCGAGCATGGTTTCGTGGTAGCGGTCGGTAGGACTGATGGCGGCCAGCTCGTCACCAAGGTCGTCCAGGTACCGGACTGCCCCGCTCACCCGCCGCTGCAGCGCATCATTGCTCCTGGACGGATTCGCGATGGCTTCCCGTACATAGGTGGTCAGTTGGCGGCGCGCGGCATCGGCGCCGGAACCGTAGGTGCGCAGGGTCCGGTCGAGGATGATGATGTCGGCGGCATAGGCATGGATGCTGGCATCGATGGACTCGAAGGTGTTCTTGGCCGAGTTGATGAACAGGCCGAACACCAGGGATGTCATCACCACGAATATGTTGGCCACCAGGCGCACAACCGTGTTGGTCTCTTCATCCCGATGGCGCAAGGACAGACGCGGATAGAAATGCATCATCGTGAGCGAGGCAACGCTCAGGCAGATGAATACCCCGGCAGCGACCAGCAGACTTTCCATGAACAAGGCTCTCCAAGATGACGACCTCGCGATCACATCCTTGGAGAAAAGACTATCGGCAGCGTTCAAGCCAACGCGACGCCCATTGGCAGCCCAGGCAGTCCGAGCGACGCAATCGCCTCAGTGCGTAGTCTCGAGCACCTGGGCCAGCACCAGGCCGATGCTCATGGTCACCGGAGTGGCCGGCCCCCCTGCCGAGAGAGGCCGGGCACTGCGCTTACTTGAACAGGGCGGCGTTGTCGGCCAGGACGGCGTCGGCGCACTGCGCGTCCAGATGACCGCCAGGGGCACCCGCCACGCCGATGGCTCCGATGACGGTATCGCCGGCCTTGACCGGAACACCGCCCCCCAGCAGCAGGAAGCCTGGAATGTCGGTCAGGTTGGCCGCGACCGGGTTCTTCTGGGCGTTTTCCATGATGGCCAGGGTCGGCGTCTTGGCGGAGGCGGCGGTGAATGCCTTGGCACGGCTGGCCTCGATGGTGTGGGGGCCGGCGTTGTCGGCGCGGGCGAAGGCTTTCAGCAGGCCTGCGCGGTCCACGACCGAGGCGCTCACGTTGTAGCCCTTGGCCTGGCACGCGGCGACGGTGGCGGCGGCCAGCTTCTGGGCGTCCGCGCTCGAGAGGTTGCTTTCGTTCAGAACGGCGGCGTTGGCGGTGCCCGCGAAAGCCAGGGCGCCGAGCAGTGCGGCAAGGGAGGAACGAGGCATGGCTATGTCCTTTTCGTGGTTCGATTTCAGGAATGGCCAGTGTGTCCAGAACCCGCTTGCCGCGGTATGCGCCCGACTACGGGACGCCCTCCGTAGCGCTACGGAGACGGGGCGTCGAGCAAGCTGGCGTACTGCCGAATGAGCTGCGCCAGCGAGTCGGCCTCCAGCTTGGCGAAGACGTTGGCGCGGTAGGTTTCCACCGTGCGCGGCGACAGATCGAACTCGCGCGCGATTTCCTTGTTGCTCATGCCCTGGACGATGCGCACCAGCACCTCACGCTCGCGCCCGGACAGGCGCGCCAGGCGTTCGGCGGCTGCCTGCGTGACCGCCAGGCGCTCGCGGCTGGCGATATGGCTGCGTACGGCGGCCTGCACGACGTCCAGGAAGACGTCGTCATCCACCGGCTTCTGCAGGAATTCCACGGCGCCCCCCTTGAAGGCGCGGCGGCACAAGTCGACGTTGCCGTGGCCGGTCAGCATGACCACCGGCAGATCGGAGGACTCCGCCAGCCTTGCCAGCACATCCAGCCCACCGATGCCCGGCATACGGATGTCCAGCACCACGCAACCGATGGCCTGTGGCGACAGTGACGACAGGAAGGCCCGGGGGTCGCCATGGCCCTCGCTGCGCAACCCGACGCTGCGCAATAGCAGCGCCAGCCCGTCGCGCACCGCATCATCGTCGTCGACCAGGTACACCAGCGGGGATTGCGCGGGGAGGCTCATGCATCGGCTCCAGCCAGGGGCAGGCTCAGGGTGAAGCGAGCGCCCCGGGGTTCGAGGTTGCTGGCCGTGATGCGGCCGTCCATGGCACCGGCGAGCGTTTCGCACAATGCCAGGCCCAGCCCCATGCCTTGCGGCCGCGTGCTGTAGAAGGGCTCGAACAGCCGCGGCAAGGCCTCGGCGGGGATACCGGGGCCATTGTCGCTGACGCTGAATACGTAGTCTCTGCCTTCGACGCCGCCGGTCACGACGATGGTCCGGCTGGCCGGTGTGCCGACCAGCGCATCGGCGGCGTTCTGCACCAGGTTGTGCAGGATCTGCTCAAGCGCCACCCGGTCTCCCAACGGGCGAACGCCCGGGTTGGTGTTGCGCCACGCCAGGCGGATGCCTCGACGCGCCAGCTCGTCTTCACGCAGGAACAGCAGCGAAGCCATCAGGGCGTCGGGGTCGACTAGCGTGCGCGATGACGGTGAGCTGGGTGTCACCAGCTCACGCATGCGGCTGATGATGTCGGCCGCGCGGCGAGCCTGGCCAGCACTGGCAAGCAGGGCCTGGCGCACGGCGGGGCGCTCTTCTTCGTCGTCCAGCAGGCGCTCGGCCGCGCGCACCTGGGCGAGGATGGCCGTCAGTGGCTGGTTCAACTCATGGGCCAGGCCCGCGGCCATTTCACCCAGGGTGTTCAACCGTGCCATTGCTGCCAGGCGGACCTCCTCCTGTCGCCGCCTGGCCTCAGCGCGCGACCGCTGCCAGGCAGCGGCGCCGGCCACCAGCAGGCCGCTGGCGACGACCCAGGCCAACCATTCCAGCCAGGGCCAGTCGGCGGGCGTCAGCGTGCGCCAGCTGTGCAGGGCAAAGGGTTGGCTGACCGCACCCAACGGTTTGCGCACATCGAGGGCCCAACCCGGCGCCCCGGCGGCGGGCTGACGCGCCAGCAGCGTGAGCGCCCCCTTCCCCAGGTCCAGCGTCAGCAAGGCGAGCGAGGGCGGGAAATCGGTGGCTGGCAGAAGCTGCCGCGCGTCCAGCAACAGGCTCCAGCCCGATGGGGCCACCAGCCAATAGCACGCCTCGTCCAGCGGCAGGGTGACGGGGTGCCCCGCCTGGCGGGCCTCTTCCAGCGCAGCCGGCAGGGCTGGCGGCAAAGCAGTGCTGCCCGCCCAGCCCCCGTCACGCAGGTGGCCCAGGCCCAGCAGCTGCGGCATGGACGCCTGCAGGCTGGGCAAGAGGCGTTCAGGAATGGGGGCGTGCGACAGCGCCGCCAGGGTTTCCAGCACAGCTTCGTGCTGCACGGTCTTCTGGCTGAGCATGCGCTGCACGATGCTGGTGTCCTGGAAAAAGCGCTCGTAGCGGTCGGCGTAATCCTGCCAGCCGATCCAGGCGGCGACGGGGCAGAACAGCACCAGCCAGAACAGGAATGTGCGAGTAAGCGTCAGGGGTTTCACGGCGGACATCATGACTCGCGCCTCCGCGCTCCAGCCATCCGTAGGGCTACGGAGGCCGGGCAGGCATGCGTTGCGTTGCCTTGGCTCGGGCACATGGCGTCGGAGTCGTGGCGGCATCGCCGGCGGGTGGAAATCACCCGCGCCGGTGGTCCTGGTCTGGTCATGGTCGCGAGGCCTGTGTGAGCAAGGAAGCGTGCGTGCCGGGCGGCAGACAATCCTAGCCCGGACGCCATCCAGGGTGGTGGCGGGACTTGCCGCTACGCCTCCCCGACTGGATGAGCCGGCAGGGTGAACCGGACGATGGCGCCGCAGGGCTGGTTAGCGCCGGCCCACATCCGGCCACCGTGGCTTTCGACGATCGAGCGGCAGATGGACAGGCCCATCCCCAGGCCCGTGGGCTTGGTGGTGTAGAACGGGGCGAACAACTGCTCGCTGGCCAGTTCAGCGAAGCCCGGTCCGCTGTCGCTCACGGTCACCAGCACGCCGCCAGGATCGCCCTCCTCCGTGGTGATGTGCAGGTGCCGCGGTGCGTCGGCGTTGGCGCCCATGGCCTCCAGTGCGTTGATGATGAGGTTGAGGAGCACTTGCTGCAGCTCGACCCGGTCGCCTTCTATGCGGGGCAGGCCATTGGCGAGTTGCGTGCGTACCGAGACGCCGCCCTTGGTGGCCTGGCTGCGGGTGAAGTCGATCATGTCGCGGATGGCTTCGTTGACGTCCACCGGCTCCTTCTGCGGCGGCGCCTTCCTGATCAATCCGCGAATCCGGCCAAGGACCTCCGAGGCCCGATTGGCATCCTTGATGATGCGCGCGAGCACCTGCCCGACTTCGTCGACGTTAGGTGGCTGGGCGCCTAGCCAGCGCTGCGCGGCATGAGCGTTGGTGACCGTGGCGGCGATTGGCTGGTTGACTTCGTGGGCGATGGAGGCGGCGAGCTGCCCCATGGTGGCGACACGGTTGGCGTGGGCCAGTTCAGTCTGGACCTCGCGATAACGCCGCTCACCCTCGCGGACCTTTTCCTCGGCCTGCTTGCGTTCGGTCAGGTCGAGCACGAAGGCGACGCCTTCCTTGAGGCTCGCTTCGAAGGAGGCCAGGCCCAGGATGACGGGCAGGCGGCTGCCATCCTTCCTGATGTATTCCTTCTCGAAGGGCTGCGCACGCCCGTACTGGACGGCCTCCGCCAAGGCCTTTTCGCTGTCCTCGCGCTGTTCCGGCGGTGTCATGTCCCACCAGCGCACACGGCCCGAGAGCAGGTCCTCCCGCTCGTAGCCCACCATGTGGAGAAAGGCGTCGTTGGCCTCGCGGATCTCGCCTTCGGCGCTCCAGACGATGATGCCGATGATGTTGGCGTCGACGAGGCGCCGGATTTTCGCTTCACGCTCCTCGACATCGCGGTACAAGCGGGCGTTTTCCAGGGAGATCGCCGCCTGCGAGGCCACCAGCTTGAGCACGGCGGTGCGCGCCGGGCTGAACACCCGGGCGGTCTGGTTGTTCTCCAGGTAGAGCGCGCCGATGAGCTTGGCCTGGTTCATCAGCGGCAGGCAGAGGATGGAGCGGGTGCTGTGCTGGCTGACGTACGGGTCGGCGGCGAAAGGTGGCTCGGCCAGGGCGTCGTCGAGCACAACGCTCTCGCGAGTGCGCAGCACCCGGTAGAGGATCGACTCGGGCAAAAGCGCGGAACTGGCCGCCTCGTCGCGCAGCCGGGTCATGTCGTCGCCCGTGACCGTTTCCGCAACGACCCGGTGCTCGCCGCCCTCCGACAGGATCAGCAGGCCCCGTTCGGCGCCGGCCTGCTCGATAGCCGTGTGCATGACCATATCGATCAGCCGTTCCAGGACGATGTCGCCCGAGGCCGCCTGCGACACCTTGAGTACAGTGGCCAGGTCGAGGTGCTCGACCGGTGTGGCGATGGTGGTGGTCGGGCCCGGCGCGATTTCCTCCGCCCTCAGGTAGGGGTACGTCGCCTCCAGTTGCCGCACCTTGCCGTCGGCCCCCCAACGCAGGTAGCCGTAGCGGGCGTCGCGCAGGTACAGGCGGGCGATCTTCTCCAGACCGCGCGCCGCATAGCAGCGGGCGGCGAGCTCGTTGGCCAGGGCCTCGATATGCACGAAGCCACTCTCCTGCGCCGAGCGGATGGCCTGCTCATAGAGCTGCTCGGCATCCAGCAGGCGACCTTCGACGCGGGCGATCTCGGCACCCACCAGCGCAACCCGGCCGGCGAAGTTCTCCGCGCACTGTTGCGCCCACACTTGAAGCTGCCGGTGGTGCGCAGCCATGGCTTCCAGGTGCGCTGCATGCTCACTGGCCGGCAAGCTATTGCAACGGGCGGCCCGGACTAGCGCGCCGTAGAAGTGGTACTCGGCCTCTTCGAAGAAGGAGTACGAGGTCCAGAGCAGTTCTTCCGCCCGGAGCGCGGCGTCCATGGCGGCCTCGTGGTCCTCGGCCAGGTAGCGGGCTTGCAGTTTGCGTACCCAGTACCAGCAAAAGGCGAGCGCCAGGTCCGAGCTGGCGGACAGGTGGGCTTCAGTGCGCGGCTCGTCGTCGAAACAGCCGAACACCGGTGTCAGGCCGCGCAGCATGCGGATCAGCGCAAGCTGAGTGGAGATGAAATCAGTGACCAGGCCAAAGCGCACCTTCTCGGCATACGCCAGGCCGCGTTCGGCTTCAACCTGCACATCGGGCAGCGGCTCACCGGCGAAGAGCAGGTCCGAGTTGCGGCTGTTGCCCGCATAGGCGCCGTAGGCAAGATCGCCCACCCGGTTCGCCGCGGTGAACGCACGTTGCAACAGGGCACGGCACTCTCCCACGGGCCTCATCCAGCGCACAGAGAAGATCGAGAAGCACAGGAAGCTACTGGCCTCGAAACGCTTCAGATTGCGCCGGTCGATCAATTGGCAGCCGAGCAGGCCGAAGCGGTAGCCGGCCTGGTAGTCGCCGAAGCGCCGTCCGGCGACCCTGCCCAGATTGGCGTAGCTCACACACGACGCATCGCAATTGCCCCGTTCGAGGCTGAGGCTGATCCCCTTGCAGATCGTCAGGGCGGCAAGGTTTGCATCCGTCTGCAAGGCAGACGGGAAGAGCTTGGTCAGGGCATCGACAGTCGCGAGGGTGGCCGCATCGTCCATCAGCGGCAGGTCGATGAGGTCCTCGATCTCGCGGTCGCCGAGCATCGACCAGATGTGGTCGTACTCGCGACGCACCTCGGCGTCCTCCGGATGGGGCGACCACTCGATGCCGACATGCCGCAGGTAGGCGAGGCAGACCGCCACCGCCTGGTCGCTGCAATCGAGGAGCAGGTAGACATCCATTCGCAGGCAGGCGACCTGCGCTCGCTCGACCGTGCTCGTGGCGCGATGGGACAAAGCCGCCAGCCGCGCGTCCGCGACGGACAACTGCCCGGTCAGGAACTCGCATTCGGCGCGGTTCAATTCGAGGGCGAACATCAGCGCATGCCGGTGTTCCCAGCACTGCTCGTCGAGCAACTCGGCACCGGCGCCGAGGTAGGCAAGCGCCGACGCATAGGCTGTGGACGCCTTGGCGCGCTGGCCGGCGAGCAGGTTGAACTCGGCAAGCCGCTCCCGCTCGCCCACGTCGCTGATCAGCGCCGCACCGCGATTGAGCTGGCCGACGATTTCGAAGATGGCCTCCTCGCGTCGTTCCGGGGATAGCTGCGCCACCAGCAAGCGCCCGACACGCAGGTGGCTTTCCGCGCGCGAAGCCAGGGGGATCAAGGAATAGGCTGCTTCATGGATGCGGTCGTGAACGAACGAGTAGGCGCCCTCCTGCCGCTCGACCAGTTCCTGACGCACGGCCTCCCAGAGGACGGCGTGGACCTGTTCCGGCGTGACGCCCAACACCGTCGACAGTGTCGCGATCCCGGCGGCGTTGCCGAGACAGGCGAGTTGCTGCAATACCTGCTGCGTCTCCAGGGGCAGGCGTGCCAGCTTGCCGACCATCAGGTCCACGACATTGTCGGTGTAGCCCTTGGCAAGGATGCGCTCCGCGTCCCAGCGCCACTGCCGTGTCGCATGGTCGAAGGCGAGCAGGTCTTCGTCGGCGAGCGCCTGCAGGAACTGGATCACGAAGAACGGGTTACCGGCGGTCCTGTCCTGCACCAGCTGGGCCAGCGGCGCGATGCGCGCGCGCTCGCAATGCAGCGCCTCTGCGATCAGTTGCTTGATGTGTTCGAGGGCGAGCGGCGTCAGGGTGATTTCATCGATCCGCACGCCCGCATTCCTGATGGCCTGGAGCTTGCCGGTCAGCGGGTGCGTGGCATCGACCTCGTTGTCACGGTAGGCACCGATCAGCATCAGGTGCCTCAGTTCCGAATGGATCAGCAGATCCTCCAGCAGATCGAGGGTCGCCGCGTCGAGCCACTGCAGGTCGTCGAGGAACAGCGCGAGCGGATGCTCCCCCCGGGCGAAAACCCCGATGAAACGGCGGAACACCAGGAGGAACCGGCGCTGCGCCTGCTGGGGTTCCAGCTCTGGCACGGGTGGCTGCTCACCAATGATGAGTTTCAGCTCGGGAATCAGGTCGGTCATCAGCCGGGCGTTGGGTTCCAGGGCGTCCAGCAGTGAGCCGCGCCAGGTTTCCAGTTCCGCGTCGCTCTTGCCCAGAAGCGTCCGCACCAGGCTCTGGAAGGCCTGCACCAGTGTCGAATAGGGGATGTTGCGCTTGTACTGGTCGAACTTGCCGGAGGCGAACAGCCCTCGCGGCGGAACCAGCACCTTGTGCAGTTCATTGACCACCGAGGATTTGCCGATGCCGGAGTATCCGGAGACCAGCACCAGCTCCGGCGAGGCGCTGCCGACGATCCGCCCGAACGAGGCAACCAGGGTGTTCACCTCCCGCTCCCGGCCGTAAAGCTTCTCGGGGATCAGTAGCCGGTCCGGCACGCCCTGCTCGTCCAGGGGGAAGTTGTGGATGTGGCCCTGCCGCTGCCAGTCCGAGAGGCAGCGCAGCACGTCATGCTCGACGCCAGCAGCGGTCTGGTAACGCTCCTCGGCGGTCTTGGCCAGCAGTTTCATGACGATGCGCGAGACCACGCCGGGCACCGTCGCTTCCCGCTCGTCCGGCGGCACGGCCTTTCTGGCGATATGGCAATGCACCCACTCCATGGCGTCAGTGGCGGCGAACGGCAGCGCACCGGTGAGCATCTGGTAGAAGGTGACGCCCAGGGCGTAGAGATCGCTGCGCGAATCGATCGAACGATTCATCCGGCCGGTTTGCTCGGGGGCCATGTAGGCGAGCGTGCCGGCGATGGTTTCCGGCGGCTCGGGGGCCTGGCGCTCGCGCGGCAGCCGCGAGGTGAGACCGAAGCCGGTGAGCCGAGCCTGGCCGTCGGCGCAGTTCACCAGGATGTGGGCAGGCTTGAGGTCCTTGTGCACCAGCCCGCGCTGGTGCAGTTTGCCCAGCGCCGCGGCCATGCTCGCGGCCAGGCGCAGGAAACTGCCCATCTCCATAGGTGCATCAAGCAACCGAGAAAGCGGCTCGCCATTGGGGTCTTCGAGCACCAGCAGGTGCTGCCCGGCCTCGCGTACCAGCTCCAGCGGGCGCAGCGCCCAGGCGCCATCCAGTTCATCTTTCAGGCCGAATTCATGGGCAAGGCGCTCCAGGCTGGCCGGTGACGGCTGTTCGGCGGCGAGCCGGACGACCAGCACGCGGCTGCCGCCCTCCTCCGGGTACGGCTCCCGGCAGAAGACGCGCTCGCCGTCGTCCCAAACGATCTGCTGTCTGTTAGTCATAGAGGTCGGTGTCATTGGTCGTGGTGGGCCTGCCGCATGTGGCCATCAGGTAGCTGCCGGCGCGCCATGGCGGTGCGATCAGGACGATTTGCGCGGCGGCTGGATGCCGAGGGCTTCCGATTTGCGCACCAGGTCGGCGACGGAGCGCGCAGCCAGTTTCTTCATCACTTGCCCGCGATGGACCTTTACCGTCACTTCGCTGAGGTTCAGTTCGGCGGCGATCTGCTTGTTCATCAGGCCGGCCACGACGAAGCCCATGACTTCCCGCTCACGCACGGTCAGCGAGTCGTAGGCGGCGCGCAGCGTGGCGTTCGAGCGCTCGGCGGTCAGGCGCTCGCCATCCCGCGCCAGGGCGGCGGCGACCGCGTCAAGCATGTCCTGGTCGCGGAACGGCTTGGCGAGGAAATCCACCGCTCCCGCCTTCATCGCCTTGACCGTCATGGCGATGTCGCCGTGCCCGGTCATGAACACGATGGGCATGCACACGCCGCTTTTCTCGAACTGTTCCTGGAGGGCAAGGCCGCTCTCGCCGCGCAGCCGGACGTCGAGGATCAGGCAGCTGGGCACGTCTTGCTTGGGGAAGGCGAGGAAGTCCTGCGACGATTCGAACGTCTCAACGCGCAGGCCGATCGAACGTAGCAATCCGTCGAGCGCGAGCCGCATCGACTCGTCGTCGTCGACCACATAGACCATCGGTTCCTTGTGGTCGGTTGGGGCTTGGGTCGTCGTTGAATGCGACCAGGAACTCATCTCGCCTCCTCTTCACCGACCGACTGTGCGTGCGGTGTAGATATCCAGAAAAATTTAGTCCACGTCACCCTGGCCGGCAACGCCACCGGCCGTACGGACAAACGCAGACACCGGGTCATCAGGCGGCCACTGCGGCGCGCTCCTGCGTGCCAACATAGCGACAGAAGCGCGAGCGCAGCCAGCGTTCGCGCGGATCGTTGTGGCTGGCGCCGCGCCAGGCCATGGACAGGTCCGGCGTTGGCAGGTCGAGCGGCACGAACTCGGCGCGCATGCCTTCCAGCTGTGCCATGGCCTGGGCGACGTAGTCCGGCACCATGGCCAGCATGTCGCTTGCGGCGAGCAGCGCGGGCAAGGCACTGAACTGCGGCACCGCCAACACCACCTTGCGCCGGCGCCCGGCCAGCCCAAGGGCGTGATCGACGTCGTCGATGACATTGCCCATGGAGGACACCACCACATGGGGACGTCGGCAGAACGCGTCCAGATCCAGAGGGCCGGCAGCGCTGTCGGCGCGCAACAACATCGGCTGCATGGGTCGCAGTCTGCGGCAGTGGGTGCTGGCCGGCAGCTCCTGCGTCAGGCTGACGCCCAGGGAAATCTCGCCGGCGCTGAGCAACTGGGGCAGTTGCCAGCGGTCCGCCCTGCGCACCACCAGGGTCACGTTCGGCGCCTCGTCCCGCAGCTGCCGCATCAGGCGCGGAAGCAGTGCGTATTCGACATCGTCCGAAAGCCCGACATGGAAGGACGCATCGCTGGTCAGCGGATCGAACGCCTGCGTACAGCTCAAGGCCTCGGCTATGCCTTCAAGGGCCGGCGCCAGCCGTGCATGGATTTCCACGGCACGCGCCGTAGGCTCCATCACCCCGGCAGTGCGAATGAACAGCGGGTCGTTGAACAACGCGCGCAATCGCCCGAGGGCGCTGCTGATGGTGGTCTGCCCCAGGAACAGTCGCTCACCGGCCCTCGTCACATTGCGCTCCCGCATCATGGTTTCAAAGACAACCAGCAGGTTGAGGTCGGCACGCCGCAGGTCATTTCGGTTCATCATGTTCGCTGCCTGGATAGGTGGATTCGCACGACAATTCGCTGTCCGTCCGGATAGCCAGAGGCCAACGATGTGGGTCCAGCTTATTCAGGCCAACGACGGGAGGTCACTTGTACATCTGTCCCGCCGGGATACCTCTTGGGCGTGCGCCCTTGTACATGGGTATTGCATGCGGCGACTTGCCGACCGTCAGGAGAAGTTGGGTAGATGCCCCATAAAACCCGATGCGGTCTATACCGATGCAATCTTCCCAGCCATTTTGCCGTGCATTGTCGAGGTATGGGTATCAACACCTCAGTGTCGATTGACTATACATAGGTATACTTCTCCGCAGTTCCGGACGGCGTATCTTTCAATTACGACAATCGCCATCACGAGCGACTTAAAATGACGCAACAAACTCAGGCAGGCACTACGGCAGTCATTGCAGTCGTCGATGATGACGAATCCGTAAGGACGGCGCTGGAAGGTTTATTGAGATCAAGCGGCTACCAGGCCCGTACCTATTGCGATGCCCTGGCGTTTCTCGACTCCGCCGGCCCTGCGGACACGCACTGCCTGATATCCGATATCCAGATGCCGGGAATGAGCGGTGTCGAACTGCACGAACGGCTCATCACCATGGGTTTGCGGATTCCTACCATTCTGATCACTGCCTTCCCCGAAGCAGCTCCGCGCATCGGCACCACGATGCCCGGCCTGATCGCCTGCCTGCCCAAGCCTTTCTCGGCCGACCAGTTGCTGGAGTGCATCGAGAACGCCCTTCGCCAGTAGCACCGAGCCGATCCGGCAAATTCTTTGGCGCCCTTCGAATATACCTTCGTATATATCAACCCACCCCACGCATAACGCCAATGCACCGATGTAGAAGTGCATCTTTCGCAGTCCGCAAATAGCATGAACCCACAGCGGACGAATGAATGCGACGAAACTCGCAGCGGCAAACCCGGCCTATATAACTCGTTCCGCCGAACATGAACCAACAACTTCAATGTCATTTACCCACTCTTTTCAGGAGCAAGTCATGAAGCAGCATATTCTGGTAATTGGCGCGGGATTCGGCGGACTCTGGAGTGCATTGAGCGCAGCGCGCCTGCTGGACATGCACGGTCGTCACGACGTGGATATTTCCCTGCTGGCGCCCCAGGCCGAACTGCGCATCCGTCCGCGTTTCTACGAGCCCGACGTGCATGCCATGTTCGCGCCCCTGGAGGCCTTGCTCGACACGGTAGGCGTGCGTTTCATCAAGGGTACGGCCGAGCGCATCGATGAGCAGGCCAGGATCGTCGGCTACCGCGACGAGGCCGGCCAGCCGCACGAACTGGGCTACGACCGCCTGGTACTGGCGACCGGCAGCCAGTTGGCCCGGCCGCCGGTACCCGGCCTGCAGGACCACGCCTTCGATGTCGACCAGATCGAGTCGGCCGTGCGCCTGGAGAACCACCTGAAGTCCCTCAAAGACCTGCCGGCCAGCGACGCGCGCAACACCGTGGTGATCGCCGGTGGCGGCTTCACCGGCATCGAGACCGCCACGGAGATGCCGGCACGCCTGCGCGCCGTACTCGGCGATGACCAGCATATCCGCGTGATCATCGTCGACCGCGGCCCGAAGATTGCGGCAGCCATGGGCGATGGAATCCGCCCGCCGATAGTCGAGGCCAGCGAACACCTGGGTATCGAATGGGAGCTGAATACCAGCGTATCGGCGGTCGACGCCGATGGCGTGACCCTTTCCGATGGCCGTCGCATCGAGAGCCGGACGCTGATCTGGACCGTTGGTTTTCGCGCCAGCCCGTTGACCGAGCAACTGACCAGCGTGCGCGATGGCCAGGGACGCCTGCACGTGGATCAGAACCTCAAGATATTCGGTCAGGACAACATCTTCGCCGCTGGCGACGTTGCCTATGCCGCCACCGATGACCTGGGCAACTTCGCCGCCATGTCCTGCCAGCACGCGATCTCCCTCGGTCGCCATGCCGGCAACAACGTTGCGGCCGACCTGCTGGGCGTGCCGCCCACCGCCTACCGCCAGCCCAAGTACGTGACCTGCCTGGACCTCGGCGCCTGGGGTGCGGTGTTCACCGAAGGCTGGGACCGCCAGGTCAAGCTGCTGAAACAGGAGGCCAAGGAGCTCAAGAGCCAGATCAACAGCATCTGGATCTACCCCCCGGCAGCTGATCGCAGCACCGCCCTGGCAGCCGCTGACCCGATGATTCCGGTGGCCTGAGCCCTCATCCGACCCTGGCTTCCGTCACCCCGTGGCGGAAGCCAGCCGAGCAACGCTGCTGCTTCTGTAGAGGGAGCCGGCCATGTTGGCCTTCTTCGAATCACCCAGGCGCGTACTGAAAATCTCCACCCATATGCTGGCAGGCGGCGCGGCGATGCTGGCAATCGGGGTCCTGCTGGCCTACTTCCTTGACGCCTACCTGTCGATCGGTGCGCTGGTACTGGCGCACCTTTTGACGATGCTGGGTCCGACCTCGATCAAGATCGGCTACGTGCTGCGCCTGCACGCGCTGTACCGCTTCAATGCAAGCACCTGATTGCCCAGGCTGGGCGTCGTCGTTGTAGGGGCGATTTCAATCGCTATGTCTGCGTTAGCTGTTTCGAGAGATTGACCATCGGGCCAAGAGCCTTGTAGGAGCTGGCTTGCCAGCGAAACGCGGCCATTCGCTGGCAAGCCAGCTCCTACGGGCAATGCAGCTCCCGACAACACGTAACGCAGACATAGCCATCTCAATTGCCAAGCAGAATGAATTCGCCCCCAACAGAAAAAGCAGTGGCCTGAGCGGGGTTCAGGGTCTGTAGCCCTGGGCCAGCAGCCAGCCTTGCACCAGGCGACGAGGCTGTTCCGGGAGGCTGGCCAGGGCCTGGGGCAGCTCACCCCGATGCAGGGCGGAAACGACAGGGGCGAGTTCGATGCCTTGCAGGTGCCAGATGCCCAGCGGCTGGTCCGCCGTTACGACCACGTCGGCTTCTTCGATCAGGTCGCCATGAATCACCGGTGCGCGCTCCACGCGCACCTGGCTGAAGTCCGCCGGCGCGTGCATGGGCTCGGCGTCGGGCCAGGTGCGGCGGTCGCGCCAGAAGGCTGCGTCTGGCCAGCGTTGTTCCAGGGCGTAGAAGTCCCGCCCGGTGCGGGCGAAGCGCAGGAAGAGGTGTTCCACCCGGCGCTGGTGGAAACGCCGGGCCAGTTCGGCGCACTCGGGGCGTTGAATCATGGTGTTGATCACTGCCGATGCCTGCAGGGCCGACGACAGCGACTGGAAGATGCCGTTGCCGGAGAGCGGGTCCACCGCCATCGCGGCATCCCCTACCCGCAGCCAGTTGGGGCCGCTGGCCTCGTGGAAGAGAATCGCCGTGCTGCTGCGGGCGTGCAGGCTGGCCGGCTGTAGGGCCTGGGCGCCGAACAGCTCGCGCACCAGCACGGACTCGCTGCGGCGGTGGGCACAGTAGTCGGGTAGTTGCTCCTTGGGCGGCAGATCGCGGGCGTTGAGGGTGATCTGCCAGTAGCAGCGGCCGTCCGTCAGGCGCGCCATCCAGGCCCAGCCATCGGGCAGGCTTTCCACCGCCGAGGCCGGTTGACCGGGGGCGTCCTGCCACTGGTTGAGCAGGCTCAAGGTTTCCGGTCCGCGCAGGCGACCACCGGCCAGCGGCGCCTGGCGGCCACGGGCTTCGACGAGGAAGTCCGCGCGCAGGGGTTCGCCCGGTTCGATATGGATCAGATGACCATCGCCGGTGCTTTCCACTTTCAGCACGCGCGCCGCCAGCACCTCGATGCCGGCAGCGCGCAGGTCTTCGCGGATGGCAGCATCGAACTGCGGGCGATCCAGCAGGCATTCCTGATTGATCGACTGGCCGTCGCCGTTCCACTGCACCCGCCGCGGCGAGGGAGCGGCGGCGCAGGCCAGCGCACGATCAAGACCGGCTTGCCGCAACCCATCCAGCACCCGTTGGGACACGCCCTCCACTGCCGCAAAGCGGCGCCATTCGCTGACCACCCGCACGGAGTAGCCCAGCCGACGCAGCCCGAGGGCCACTGCCGCGCCAGCCGGGCCGGCACCCAGCACGACGATCTCAGTCATGGCCACGGCGCTCCCGTCCGGTGAAGGCCGCTCCCTCGCGTAGCCACTGGAGCACAGCCTCGCGGCCGGCGCCGGGATGGGCTTGCAGGAAGCCGGCGATGATGCCGGAAAGGGCCGCGCAACCGACGCTGGAACCCGCCACGCCATTGGCCGCTGCCACATGGGCACCGAAGTCGGCTTGCGGGCTGTTCAGCCAGGACCATTGCCCCGGCGCGCAGCGGGCATCGCCGGTCACGCGGATCACGCCCGGATAGGCCGCCGGGTACACCGGCTCGCCCTGGGCCGGGCTGGAGGCGCAGAGCAGGATGCCGGCGGTATGGGCCAGCACGCAGGCCTCACGCAGCACCGGGCGGTCGTTGCGCAGGCCGAGGCTCAGGTTGACCAGGGCCACGTTCTGCTCGATCAGCCAGTGAAGGGCAGCGGCAATCTGCAGCGGGCTGGTCTGCCAGCGCTCAGCGAATACCTGGGCCACACAGAGGCGGACCGGGCCGCACTGGCGCGTCAAGGTGTCCAGCACAACGCTGCCGTGGCCAAGGGCATCCGGCTGGGTGTCGCCATCGAGCAACTCACCGCCTTCCAGCCAGAAGCGCCGGGCCAGGGCAACGTGGCTCCCCTGCTCCGGCGCGAAGCCGCTGTCGATAATGCCGATAGCGAGTTCATTGGCCATGGCTCACCTGCTCGGGTTCCAGGCTGTGCAACTGGCCGTGCTCCAGGCGGAAGGCGATGTCGGCCTGGGCCAGGGTGGATGGCCTGTGGCTGATAAGGATGCGCGTGCGCCCGGCGAAGAGCTGGTCGATGGCGGCGATCACTTCGCGCTCGGTAGCTTCGTCCACCGCCGACGTGGCTTCGTCCAGCACCAGGATCAGCGGGTCTTGCAGCAGCGCGCGGGCGATAGCGATGCGTTGTTTCTGCCCGCCGGAAAGTTGCTGGCCGCGCTCGCCCAGTGGGTTGTCCAGGCCAAGCGGCAGGGATTCGATCAGGCTGTCCAGGCGGGCCAGCCGCGCCACCTGTTCCAGGGCCTCACGGCTGGCGTCGGGGGCGCTGTAGCCGAGGTTCTCCGCCAGGGTGCCACGGAACAGGACGATGTCCTGGCTGACCACGGCGATGCGCCGGCGCAGGGCAAAGAGGTCCAGCTCGCGCAGGTCGACGCCGTCCAGCAGGACGCGCCCCTGGTCCGGGTCGTAGAAGCGTTGCAGCAGGTCGATCAGGGTGGATTTGCCGACGCCCGAGGCGCCGCTGATGGCGACTTTGAGGCCAGCGGGAATGCAGGCGTCTACGTCGCGCAGCACGGCACCGGCACGTTGCTCGTGGGCGAAATGCACGCCTTCCAGGCGCAGCTCTCCCCTGCCCTCCGGCATGGGTTTGGGCGCGTCGGGCTGGCGTACCGGCACCGGCTCCTGTTGCAGTTCCATCACCCGGCCGAGGCTCACGGTCATCCGTTGCAGCGCAACGTAGAGACCCAGCAGGCTCTGCACCGGCCCCACGGCCATGCCGAGGTAGGTGGAGAAGGCGATCAGCGCGCCCAACTGCCAGGTGCCCTGGATCACCCAGTAGCCGCCGATGAGGAAGGCACAGGCGCGGGACAGCGAGGTCAGGGTGCCGGGCACGGCATGGGTGAAGAACTCGGTGATTTGCACGCGCAGCAACTGGCTCATGTAGCCCTGCCCGAGTCTTTCCAGGCGGCCGGACTCGCGTTTCTGCTGACCGGCGGCCTGGATGAACTTCATCGCCGGCAGGGTTTCCACCAGGAACGACGACACGTCCGCCGAGCGTTCGCGCAGGCTGCGCACCTCGCGCTCGACCTTGCGTCGCATCCAGCGCAGCCAGAGCACTTCGATGGGGATCAGCAGCGCCAGCAGCAATGACAGTTGCCAGGACAGCAGCAGCATCAGGGTCACCGCGCCGATCAGGCCGATGACGCTGGAGACGGCGGAGAACAGCGAATCCACGGCGAAGCGCTGGATTTCCGCCACGTCGCCATCCAGCCGGGAAAGGATGTCGCCGATGCGCTTGCGGCCATAGAAGGCCGGCGAGAGTTGCTGCAGGTGGCGGTACAGGTCATCACGCAGGGCGAAGAGGATGCGCCCCGAGAGCCGGGTGTGCAGGTAACGGTTGATGCCCGACAGCACGGTGCCGAGGATGCCGACGGCGATCATTGCCACCGCCACCTGCACCAGCAGGCCGAAGTCCTTGGCGAGCAGGCCGTCGTCGATCAGGGTCTTGGTCAGCCAGGGTTGGGCCAGCACCAGCAGGGAGGCGCCGAGGGACAGGCCCAGCAGAACGAGGATGGCGCGCAGCTGCGGGCGGACGAAGCCATAGAGCCAGGCCAGGGCACGGCGCAGCAGGTCGGGGTCGCTGGTTTCCACCAGTTTGAGGAGGAGACGGGTCATCGGGTAATCGCCAGGGATTGCACGTTCATTGTGGGGGCGAATTCATTCGCTATGGGCTGCAACGCAGCCCCCTTCGGTCTTGCAGGGCAGACCTGCGGTCTGCTTAGCGAATGAATTCGCCCCCACAGGGTTTCAGCCCCGCATTGGCAGCTTGGGCGAGTCATCCCCTCAGTTGCTTCAGCTTGCGATACAGGGTCGCGCGGCTGATGCCGAGGGCGTCGGCGGCGGCAGAGACATTGCCCTGGTGGCGGTCCAGGGCGCTGCGGATCAGCTCCAGCTCGTTCTCGCGGATGCTGCCGGGCTGGCGGCAACTGGCGGTGAGTTCGTCCAGCAGGCTGTCGGTGAGGTGATCCAGCCCCAGCACCTTCTCGCCCGCCTCACGCATGGCCAGCGCCGAGCGCAGGACCATTTCCAGCTGGCGGATGTTGCCCGGCCAGTCGTAGCCGGACAGCAGTTCGGTGAGGTCCTTGTCGAGGCTTACGTTGGACGCGCCGAACTTGTGCAGCACGCCGCTGATCATTCCGCCCAGGTCATCCCGCTCGCGCAGGGCCGGCAGACGCAGGCTGACGCCGTTGATGCGGTAGTAAAGGTCTTCACGGAAGTGCTTTTCCTGCACCAGGCGCTTGAGGTCGCGGTGGGTGGCGCAGATCACGGCGACGTCGATGTCCTGTTCTTCGCCGGCACCCAGGGGCGCCACCTTGCGCTCCTGCAGCACGCGCAGCAGGCGCGCCTGCAAGCTCAGCGGCATGTCGCCGATCTCGTCGAGGAACAGCGTGCCGCCATGGGCCTGCATCAGCCGTCCGACCATGCCCCCGCGACGCGAACCGGTGAAGGCGCCTTCGCGGTAGCCGAAGAGTTCGGACTCGATCAGGCCCTCCGGGATGGCGGCGCAGTTCACCGCCACGAACGGCTTGTCGGCACGCGGGCTGGACTGGTGCAACGCGCGGGCCACCACTTCCTTGCCGGTGCCGGTCTCGCCCAGCAGCAGCACCGGCAGCTCATTGGCCAGGCCCTGGCGCGCCATGCGCAGGGCGCGGGCGAAACGGCTGTCGCGTCCGGCCAGTTCATCAAGCAGCAAGGTTTTCTGCGAGGCCGGCGCCCTGGCAGCGGGTGCGGTGCCGCCAAGGCTGGTGTGGCGCGGCACCTGAAGGGCGCGGAAGAAGAACTCGCCCTTGGCGGTCTGCACGCTGCTCACCCCGCCCTGCAACAGACGGGTGATGAATTGCGGCGAGCGCTCACCGATCAGGTCGCTCGAACGGCGGCCCACCAGCGCTTCGCGGCGTATCTGCAACAGGTCGCAGGCACGCTCGTTGGCCGCGAGTACCTCGCCGTCCAGGCTGACGGCCAGAAGGCCGTGCCAGGCACTGCCGAGATATTGCGGGCGGCTGTGGAAGGCCAGCACCAGATGATCCGGGTAGCAGAGGCCGAACATGCGGCTCTCGATGTTACCGGCGGCCAGCATCAGGGTGGCGAGGTTGTCCTGGGGCTGGGCCATGACCCCTTCACGGGTCAGGTCGATCACGCCGACCACCCGGCCCTGGGGGTCGCGCAGGGGCACCGAGGTGCAGGAGAACGGGCTGAGGCGGTCCAGGTAGTGTTCGCCGCAGTTGATCAGGGTCGGTCGCCCTTCCACTACGGCGGTGCCAATGGCGTTGGTGCCGCGCAGGGACTCGCTCCAGCAACTGCCGGGACGCAGGTCGCGCAGCCCGAAGCTCTTGAGGAATTCGGTCTGGCCTTCGATGGCCAGGACGTTGGCCTGGGCGTCGCCGAGGATGATCAGCCCGCCCTTGCCCTGCTGGCTGACCAGGTACTCCAGCTCCGGCGTGGCGGCATCGATCAGCAGGCGGTTGCTGTCCAGCAGCAATTGCAGGTCGTGCCGCTGCTCGACCTGCTCGCCCTCCAGGCAATTGAGGCCGTGGCCGAGACTGCGCCGCCACGAGGCATCGATCTCGTCGCGTAGCACGCCCTGAGGCAGTTCGCCTTCGCTGGCCAGTTTCAAACGAGCCTGACGCGACTCGTGCAATGGATCGGCAGCGGTTTTTATTCGAATGTCTTGCGCCATCTCTCGCTCCAGCGTGCGCCCCGGCATGGGCCGGCGGTCAAGTCGCTCGCCTTGAATGTCTACACCCCCGGCCCACGTCCGTAAAGAGCGGACCAACTCCCCTGCAGGCAGCAAGTATCAAGCCATTCCGGCCGTCGCCTGCTGTTGCGAAGCGTAGTTGACAGTCAGGTTGGCACAGGTTTACGTTAACGTAAAGGTAAACACAGCCACGAGCCCCGACCATGCCCACCACCTACAGCATTTCCGACCTGGCCCGCGAACTGGACGTCACCACCCGCGCCATCCGCTTCTATGAGGAGCAAGGCATGCTCAGCCCCGAGCGCCGCGGCCAGGAGCGCATCTACAGCCCTAAGGACCTGGTGGCGCTCAAGCTCATCCTGCGGGGCAAGCGCATCGGTTTCTCGCTGGCCGAATGCAAGGAACTGATCGACCTCTACGACCCCAGCAGCGGTAACCGCAAGCAGCTGCAGACCTTCATGGACAAGATCGCCGCGCGCCGCGCGCAGCTTGAACAGCAGCTGCTGGATATCCAGCAGATGCAGCTGGAACTGGATACGGCCGAGGAACGCTGCCTGGCGGCCATGGCCGAAACCGAACGCAAACAGGGCGTCAACGCCTGATCCACTCATCCTCCGACAATGACAAGCACAGGTGTAACGATGAGCTACCCCACTCTCAACTTCGGTCTCGGCGAGACCATCGACATGCTGCGCGATTCCGTCCATCAGTTCGCCCAAGCCGAACTGGCCCCGCGTGCCGCGCAGATCGACCGTGATAACGAGTTCCCCATGGACATGTGGCGCAAGTTCGGCGACATGGGCCTGCTCGGCATGACCGTGGAAGAGGAGTACGGCGGCACCAACATGGGCTACCTGGCTCACGTGGTGGCGATGGAAGAAATCAGCCGCGCGTCCGCCTCGGTCGGCCTGTCCTACGGTGCCCACTCCAACCTCTGCCTCAACCAGATCCGCAAGAACGGCACCCACGAGCAGAAGCTCAAGTATCTGCCCAAGCTGTGTTCCGGCGAACACGTCGGCGCGCTGGCCATGAGCGAGCCCAACGCCGGCTCGGACGTGGTGTCGATGAAGCTGCGCGCCGACAAGAAAGGCGACCGCTACGTGCTCAACGGCAACAAGATGTGGATCACCAACGGCCCGGACGCCAACACCTACGTGATCTACGCCAAGACTGACGTCAACGCCGGCTCACGCGGCATGACCGCCTTCATCGTCGAGCGCGACTTCAAGGGCTTCTCCCGCCACCAGAAGCTGGACAAGCTGGGGATGCGCGGTTCCAACACCTGCGAGCTGGTGTTCGAAGACGTTGAGGTGCCGGAAGAAAACATCCTCGGTGCGGAAGGTCGTGGCGTGGCCGTGCTGATGAGCGGTCTGGACTACGAACGTACCGTGCTCTCCGGCGGCCCGACCGGGATCATGAGCGCCTGCATGGACGTGGTGCTGCCCTATGTGCACGAGCGCCAGCAGTTCAAGCAGTCCATCGGCGAATTCCAACTGGTGCAGGGCAAGCTGGCCGACATGTACGCCGGCATGAATGCTTCCAAGTCCTACCTGTACACCGTGGCCAAGGCCTGCGACCGCGGCGAGGAATCGCGCAAGGACGCCGCCGCAGTGATCCTCTACACCGCCGAAATGGCCACCAAGATGGCCCTGGACACCATCCAGCTGCTGGGCGGCAACGGCTACACCAACGAGTACCCGGCGGGCCGTCTCCTGCGCGACGCCAAGCTCTACGAGATCGGCGCCGGCACCAGCGAAATCCGCCGCATGCTGATTGGCCGCGAGCTGTACAACGAAACCCGCTGATCGCCACACCGAGCCCCTGTAGGAGCGAGCTTGCTCGCGGACACGCCTTCGCCAGCAAGCTGGCTCCTACAGGAAAGCGCCGGTACAGACACTCGACGGAGCGCGCCAGATGGCCATCCTGCACACCCAGATCAACACCCGTTCCCCGGACTTCGCCCGCAACAGCGCGGCGATGCTCGAACAGGTCGGCGCCCTGCACAGCCTGCTCGGCCGCATCCATGAAGGCGGCGGCGCCAAGGCCCAGGAACGCCACACCTCGCGCGGCAAGCTGCTGCCCCGCGAGCGCATCAATCGCCTGCTGGACCCCGGCTCGCCCTTCCTCGAAATCGGCCAGCTCGCCGCCCATGAGGTCTATGGCGAAGACGTACCCGCCGCCGGTGTGGTGGCCGGCATCGGCCGCGTGGAAGGCGTGGAATGCATGATCGTGGCCAACGACGCCACGGTGAAAGGCGGCTCCTACTACCCGCTGACCGTGAAGAAGCACCTGCGCGCCCAGACCATCGCCCAGCAGAACCGCCTGCCCTGCATCTACCTGGTGGACTCCGGCGGCGCCAACCTGCCGCGCCAGGAAGACGTGTTCCCGGACCGTGAGCACTTCGGCCGCATCTTCTTCAACCAGGCCAACATGAGCGCAATGGGCATCCCGCAGATCGCCGTGGTCATGGGTTCCTGCACCGCCGGCGGCGCCTACGTGCCGGCAATGAGCGACGAAACCATCATGGTGCGCAACCAGGCCACCATCTTCCTCGCCGGTCCGCCGCTGGTGAAAGCCGCCACCGGTGAAGTGGTGACCGCCGAAGAACTGGGCGGCGCCGACGTGCACTGCAAGGTGTCCGGCGTGGCCGACCACTACGCCGAGAGCGACGAGCACGCCCTGGCCCTGGCCCGGCGCAGCATCGCCAACCTCAACTGGCGCAAGGCCGGCGAACTGAACCTGCGCACGCCCCTGGCGCCGCGCTACGCCAGCGATGAGCTGTACGGCGTGATCCCGGCCGATGCCAAGCAGCCCTTCGACGTGCGCGAAGTCATCGCCCGCCTGGTGGACGACTCCGAGTTCGATGAGTTCAAGGCGCTGTTCGGCACCACCCTGGTGTGCGGCTTCGCCCACCTGCACGGCTACCCCATCGCCATCCTCGCCAACAACGGCATCCTCTTCGCCGAAGCCGCGCAGAAAGGCGCGCACTTCATCGAACTGGCCTGCCAGCGCGGCATCCCGCTGCTGTTCCTGCAGAACATCACCGGCTTCATGGTGGGCAAGAAGTACGAAGAAGGCGGCATCGCCAAGCACGGCGCCAAGCTGGTGACCGCTGTGGCCTGCGCCAAGGTGCCGAAGTTCACCGTGATCATCGGTGGCAGCTTCGGTGCCGGTAACTACGGCATGTGCGGCCGCGCCTACGACCCGCGCTTCCTGTGGATGTGGCCCAACGCCCGCATCGGCGTGATGGGCGCCGAGCAGGCCGCTGGCGTGCTTACCCAGGTCAAGCGCGAGCAGAGCGAACGTGCTGGCCACAGCCTGAGCGCCGAAGACGAAGCCCGCATCAAGCAGCCGATCCTTGAGCAGTACGAGCGCCAGGCGCATGCGTATTACTCCAGCGCACGGCTGTGGGACGACGGTGTGATCGACCCGGCGCAGACCCGCGACGTGCTCGGCCTCGCCCTCTCGGCCAGCCTCAACGCCCCGATCGAGCGAACCACTTTCGGCGTGTTCCGCATGTAAACCCTGCTTGCGAGCGGTGGAGCCATCGTAGGAGCCAGCTTGCTGGCGACCCCGGGTACCACCGCTGATCGCGAGCAAGCTCGCTCCTACAGGAGAGCAGGATGACCGACTTCAACACGCTGCAACTGGACATCGCCGACAACGGCATCGCCACCCTCTGGCTGAACCGTCCGGACAAGAACAACGCCTTCAACGCCGGGATGATCCGAGAGCTGATCCTCGCCCTGGATGCCGTCAAGGCGCATGGCAAGGTGCGCTTCCTGGTCCTGCGCGGCCGCGGCCGGCACTTCTCCGCCGGCGCGGATCTGGCCTGGATGCAGGAATCCGCCCAGCTCGACTACGCCGCCAACCTCGACGATGCCCGCGAGCTGGCCGAGCTGATGTACAACCTCTACCACCTCAAAGTGCCAACCCTCGCAGTGGTGCAGGGCGCGGCCTTCGGTGGCGCGCTGGGCCTGATCAGTTGCTGCGACATGGCCATCGGCGCCGTGGACGCGCAGTTCTGCCTGTCGGAAGTGCGCATTGGTCTGGCCCCGGCGGTGATCAGCCCTTTCGTCGTCCAGGCCATCGGTGAGCGCGCCGCGCGCCGCTACGCCCTGACCGCCGAACGCTTCAGCGGTGAACGCGCCCGTGAACTGGGCTTGCTCGCCGAGTGCTATCCAGCCGAGGAGCTGGACCAGGCCGTGGAAGCCTGGACGGCCAACCTGCTGCAGAACAGCCCGCAGGGCATGAGCGCCACCAAGGACCTGCTGCGCGAAGTCGGCAGCGGTGCCCTCAGCCCCAATCTGCGCCGCTACACCGAAAGCGCCATCGCCCGCATCCGTGTGAGCCCCGAAGGCCAGGAGGGCCTGCGCGCCTTCCTGGAAAAACGCAAACCGTCCTGGCAGGAGCAATAACAATGATCACCACCCTGCTGATCGCCAACCGCGGTGAAATCGCCTGCCGCGTCATGCGCACTGCCAAGGCGCTGGGTATCCGTACCGTGGCCGTGCACAGCGCCATCGACCGCAACGCCCGCCACGTGCGCGAGGCCGACGTGGCCGTGGACCTGGGCGGCGCCAAGCCGGCGGAAAGCTACCTGCTGGTGGACAAACTCATCGCCGCCGCCAAGGCCAGCGGCGCCCAGGCCATCCACCCCGGCTACGGCTTCCTCTCCGAGAACGCCGGTTTCGCCCGCGCCATCGCCGATGCCGGGCTGATCTTCCTCGGCCCACCGGCCACCGCCATCGACGCCATGGGCAGCAAGTCCGCCGCCAAGGCGCTGATGGAAGCTGCCGGCGTGCCGCTGGTGCCCGGCTATCACGGCGAAGCCCAGGACCTGGACACCTTCCGCACCGCCGCCGAGCGCATTGGCTACCCAGTGCTGCTGAAAGCCGCTGCTGGTGGCGGTGGCAAGGGCATGAAGGTCGTGGAGCGTGAAAGCGAGCTGGCCGAGGCCCTGGCCTCCGCCCAGCGCGAAGCGCAGTCTGCCTTCGGCGACTCGCGCATGCTGGTGGAGAAGTACGTCCTCAAGCCGCGCCACGTGGAAATCCAGGTGTTCGCCGACAGCCATGGCAACTGCCTGTACCTGAACGAGCGCGACTGCTCCATCCAGCGCCGTCACCAGAAGGTGGTGGAAGAAGCGCCCGCCCCCGGCCTCTCGCCGGAAATCCGCAAGGCCATGGGGGAGTCCGCTGTGCGCGCTGCCCAGGCCATCGGCTACGTGGGCGCCGGCACCGTGGAATTCCTGCTGGATGAACGCGGCGACTTCTTCTTCATGGAGATGAACACCCGCCTGCAGGTGGAGCACCCGGTGACCGAAGCCATCACCGGCCTGGACCTGGTGGCCTGGCAGATTCGCGTTGCCCGTGGCGAAGCCCTGCCCATTACCCAGGAGCAGGTGCCGCTGATCGGCCACGCCATCGAAGTGCGCCTCTACGCCGAAGACCCGGACCAGGACTTCCTGCCCGCCAGCGGCCGCCTGGCCCTCTACCGCGAAGCCAACGCCGGCCCCGGCCGCCGCGTGGACAGCGGGGTGGCCGAAGGTGACGAGGTATCGCCCTTCTATGACCCCATGCTGGCCAAGCTGATCGCCTGGGGCGAGAACCGCGAAGAAGCCCGCCAACGCCTGCTGGCCATGCTCGACGAAACCGCCGTGGGCGGCTTCAAGACCAACCTGGCGTTCCTGCGCCGCGTGCTGGCCCACCCGGCCTTCGCCGCTGCCGAGCTGGACACCGGTTTCATTGCCCGTCATCAGGAGCAGTTGCTGCCCGCCCCGGCCGCCCTGCCCCCGGTCTTCTGGCAGGTGGCTGGCGAAACCTTCCGCCAGAGCGAGGCCGAGCGCGTGCGCGGCGACGACCCGCACTCGCCCTGGAGCCGCAACAGCGGCTGGCGTGCCGGCCTGCCGAGCGCGACCGACCTGCACCTGACCTGCGGCGACGAGCGCCAGGTCATACGCCTGCGTGGTACCGCCGCCAGCCCGATCCAGCTCAAGGGCGAATACGTCACCCTGGAGCAGGACGGCCTGCGCCGCCAGCATCTGGCGATCCGCCGGAGCGAAACCCTCTACCTGGAGTGGGATGGCGAGCTGCGCAGCGTCGGCCGGGTCGACCCGATCGAGGAAGTCGAAGCCAGCCACGCCCACCACGGCGGGCTGACGGCGCCCATGAACGGCAGTATCGTGCGCGTCCTGGTGGAAACCGGGCAGACAGTAGAAGCCGGCACCGCCCTGGTGGTGCTCGAAGCCATGAAGATGGAACACAGCATCCGCGCGCCCCACAATGGCGTGGTCAAGGCGCTGTATTGCAGCGAAGGCGAGCTGGTCAACGAAGGCACCGCCCTCGTCGAGCTGGAAGAGGCCTGACCCGGCATGACCGTAGGATGGGTAGAGCCCGCGAAACCCATCGCGGGGTTGATGGGTTTCGCACCGAAAGAGAGATGACGCAATGACTATTCCCAGCAAGGTCCGCCTGGTCGAAGTCGGCCCGCGCGATGGCCTGCAGAACGAGAAGCAACCTATCAGCGTCGCCGACAAGGTGCGCCTGGTGGACGACCTCACCGCCGCCGGCCTCGGCTATGTGGAAGTGGGCAGTTTCGTTTCGCCCAAGTGGGTGCCGCAGATGGCCGGCTCCGCCGAAGTCTTCGCGCAGATCCAGCGCAAGGCCGGCGTGACCTACGCCGCCCTGGCGCCGAACCTCAAGGGCTTCGAAGCCGCCGTGGAAGCCGGGGTGAAGGAGGTGGCGGTGTTCGCGGCCGCGTCCGAGTCCTTTTCGCAGAAGAACATCAACTGCTCCATCGCCGAGAGCCTGGCGCGCTTCGTGCCTGTGATGGACGCGGCCAAGGCCCACGGCATCAGCGTGCGTGGCTATGTGTCCTGCGTGCTGGGCTGCCCCTACGAAGGCGAGGTGCCCGCCGAGCAAGTGGCTAGCGTTGCCGCCGAGCTTTACGCCATGGGCTGCTATGAAGTGTCCCTGGGCGACACCATCGGTACCGGCACGGCCGGCGCCACCCGCCACCTGTTCAACGTGGTGGGCACCCGTGTGCCGCGTGACCGCCTCGCCGGTCACTTCCACGACACCTACGGCCAGGCCGTGGCGAACATCCATGCCAGCCTGCTGGAAGGCATCACCGTGTTCGACAGCTCGGTCGCCGGCCTCGGCGGCTGCCCCTACGCCAAGGGCGCCACCGGCAACGTCGCCACCGAAGACGTGCTCTACCTGCTCAACGGCATGGGCATCGAGACCGGTATCGACATGAACAAGCTGGTGGAAGCCGGGCAACGCATCTGCGCGGTGCTGGGCAAGGAGAACGGGTCGAGGGTGGCGCGCGCCATTCTCGCTCGGGCAGGCTGAGGCATCCCCCCACTCCCAGCCCTTCTCCGAATGGGGAAGGGCTGGAGGTGAGAAAGCCCACCGCGCCTCGCAACGTCCATCGCCAAGTAGCTCGTCCACCCGAAGCACGCCCGCGTGTAGTTCCTGGGCCGCCAAACGCCCTCCTCCTCGGCACGAGCTTCACCCTGCAATCGACTTCCGCTTCGGACACGCCCTTTCCCCGGAACCGCTGGAGCGTCCGCGCCCTGATCGTGGACGATGACGCGCCCATCCGTGAGCTGCTCTGCGGCTATCTGGCGCGCTTCAATATCGAGGCGGTGGGCGTGGACGATGGCCAGGCCATGCGCCTGGCCCTGGCCGAAGAACGCTTCGACGTGGTGGTGCTGGACCTGATGCTGCCCGGCGAGGATGGCCTGTCCCTGTGCCGCTGGCTGCGTGCGGAGTCGGATATCCCGATCCTGATGCTCACCGCCCGCTGTGAGCCGGCGGACCGCATCATCGGCCTGGAGCTGGGTGCCGATGACTACATGGCCAAACCCTTCGAGCCACGCGAACTGGTGGCACGCATCCAGACCATCCTGCGTCGGGTGCGTGACGACCACGACACGCCTCGCACCGACAGCCGCAGCAGCATCCGCTTCGACGCCTGGCGTCTGGACGGCGTGCTGCGCCAGCTGCAGTCGCCCGAAGGGCTGGTGGTGCCGCTTTCCAACGCTGAGTTCCGCCTGCTCTGGGTTTTCCTCGAACGCCCGCGCCGGGTGCTCAGCCGCGAGCAGTTGCTGGACGCTGCGCGGGGTCGTTCGATCGAGGCCTTCGACCGCAGCATCGACCTGCTGGTCTCGCGCCTGCGGCAGAAGCTCGGCGACGACCCGCGCTCGCCGCGCCTGATCAATCACCCGAGCGGCAACCTGCTGTACCCCAAAGGCCCATAAAACGGGCTGTCCAGGCACCCGCCAACCTCGCCAAACCAAAGCTTTCCAGAAAAAACGCCTAATGTAGTCACCACTTTCGGCAGCCGCTGTTGCCCACTACGCAACCGGGGTATCCGCTATAATCGCGCAGTAATCAGCGAGAGACGCGACCCAATGCCAGCTCTGTCCCTACAGGCCAAAAAGGCCTACTTCGCCAAGGTGCGCCAGTCCAACTATGCCGCCAGTCTCCGTCTGGAAGGCTTTGACGTGACGCCGGCCGATGCGGACCGCAAGCTGCCTACTCGCGAAGCTGCCCTGGACGCTTACCGCAACAAGCAAGGCTGATGGTCGACAAATACGGCGTCGGCCAAGACCCCTACTGCTACCCCGGCACTTCGGTGCTTAGAAACCGCTTGGGCCTAACCTCTGACGAAGCGCTCAACGAAGCAGAGCGCACACTCTCCGCAATCGCTGCCAGCGAAATCGAATTCATCCCCCCGCCATACGACTTGGTATCCCTAAAGCGTATTCATCACCAGTTGTTCCAGGACATCTACGACTGGGCCGGCGAGCTGCGCACTGTGGATATCTCCAAGGGCGGCACTCACTTCTGCAATGTCACCCGCATTGAGCCCGAGGCTGAGAAGCTATTCCGTACCCTGGCAAATGCCAATTGGTTCGAGGGACTGGATCGCCACGACCTGGTCGCCGCTGCCGCTGAACTGTTTGGCGATCTGAATATGACCCACCCATTCCGCGACGGAAACGGACGGGCTCAGCGCATCCTGTTTGAGTTCATCATCGTCAACGCCGGTTACGAGCTCAGCTGGTGGGGAGTCGAAGAGTGCGAATGGATTCAGGCCAACATCGACGCAGTTGTCTGCGACTACAACGCTCTGATCCGCATCTTCGACCGATGCATTGGACAGCCGATTCCACCTATATGCTACTAAGCCATGGTAGGGCTGATCGACGAGCTATGTCTGATCCAGCTGAATTGATATTGATGTGGCAGATTGCCATTTGGTAGCTTAAGCGCGCTTGAATATGTGGCATGCAATGGTGTTCATTTGCAGCCTTCAGTTTTTTCTGGGGCGGTATGTTTAGACGATAGAGGGAGTTAGTGGTGGCTTATAAATCTAGCAATATCGCCAGTGTAATTAGACGTCTCAATGTGGATTATTTTTTACCAGCCATTCAGAGGCCGTACGTTTGGACTCCAGATCAAATTGTTAGGCTCTTTGATAGCTTGCTAAAGGGCTATCCTATCAGCTCATTTTTATTCTGGGACGTAAGTCCAGCTCAGATCGAGAATCTTAATATATATAAGTTTGTCGAGGACTTTACCTACGGAGATTTCCATAACGAGTCTGCGTATCTGACTGATAAGCAGGTCACGCTTGTGCTTGATGGTCAGCAGCGTCTAACTTCTCTTTTGATAGGTTTGAAGGGAAGCTACAAGAGTAAGCTGAAGAATAAGCGGTGGGATAATCCGGATGCGTGGGTTAGGCAGTATCTGTATCTTGACTTGTTGCAGGATGCGCGCAGTGAAGATGATTCGCTTACTGACGTAACATATGGTCTTCAATTCTTCAAGGACGATCCAGCTCTAGGTGCGGGGAGTTATTGGTTCCCTGTCAGCAGGGTTCTAGAGTTTGGGGATCAGAAAGAGTTTGATTCCTATGTTGATGATCTGCTGCAAAAACTGGAGAGTCAAGGGGTAGATAGAACTGATAGAAAGATAGTTGAGAGAAATCTTGAAACTCTCTATCGAGCGATTTGGAAGGATGAGGTAATTGCGTACTTCACAGAGACCAGTAAATCTCTTGAAAGGGTTTTGGACGTATTCGTTCGAGCGAATGAAGGCGGCACAAAACTAAGTAAGTCAGATCTGCTGCTGTCCACGATTACAACAACCTGGGGGGATTTGAATGCCCGAGAAGAAATCTACCAGTTTGTTGATTACTTGAATTCTGGGCTTGCACGTCACAACGACTTCGATAAAGACTGGGTAATGAAAGCTTGCCTGGTTCTTTCAGACCTGCCGAATGCGTACAAAGTATCTAACTTCAATAAGTCTAACCTTGAGTTAATTCGCAAAAATTGGGACGCCATCAAGGTTGCCCTTGAAAGTACAGTTCGCATAGTCAACGATTTCGGCATTGATCGGGATACGCTGACAAGTACTAACGCCCTTCTGCCGGTGGCTTACTACCTATTCAAAACAAAGGTGCGCTTCAATGCTACCGATGCGATGGGTGCGGACGCTATTGTTTCTATTCATCGGTGGTTGATGAAGGCATTGCTCGGAAGTGCGTTTAGTGGATCTTCTGATAATACTATTGCGCTTGCGAGAAAAATTATTCAGGAATCACTCGCGGTTTCTGAGGGTTTTCCGGAAAGAGATTTGCTCGTTGGCCTGCGTAAGCACAGTCAAATCGACTTTACGGACAGTCGCAGCCTGAATGATCTTCTGGCGATAAAGTACTCTGATAAAGGGTGTTTCCTAGCGCTTTCGTTGCTCTATGCAGACAAGCGCTGGGGGGCTTCACAGTATCATGTTGATCACATATTCCCACAAGCAAAGCTTTCTAAGGCAAGACTTCTTTCCAGTGGCGTATCGGAATGGGCTGTCGAAGCGTTTGTAAGTTCAAAGGACTGCTTGGCAAACCTGCAGTTGCTACCATCCGTAGACAACATGGAGAAGTCTGATAGCGATTTTGATGGCTGGGTCATGTCAAGGACTGAAGAGTTCTCAAAGCAACATCTAATCCCCGCTGACAAGAATCTATTCCGGTTGGAGTGTTTCCTGGACTTCGTCAAACGACGCGAAGAGCTGTTGCGTCAACGCTACGCCTCAATTCTAGGCTTCGATAGTGATGTCTTGACGAAATATCTGGAAGACGAGTTGGCGTTACCAGAAAAAAAGTAGGGGGGACCGCGGTTAGTGTTCCGGTGGCTAGAGATGGTTCCAGATTCTTGCCGAATCTGCGCCGCGCCGGAGTCTTTACCGTTGGTCCTAAAGGTAGTGAGCAGCGTATTGCTGACTATCACGAGGCTCTGGATTTCCTTCGTGGCCTACCAACCGCGGTATCCGCTCCATAAACCCCGTCTTCCGTTGACGAGGCTTTGTTATCAGGATGCGCTCGTCGGCGGGCAGTTCCACGGCAGCAGGGCTTCGAAGTCTTCGATGCTATTGGCCAAGGGCAGGCGTTCGAGGATATAGCGCAGCCAGGCATAGGGCTCCTGCCCATTAGCCTTGGCGGTCTCGATCAGACTGTAGAGCTGCGCGCTGGCTGTGGCGCCCTTGGGCGTGTCGCTGAACAGCCAGTTCTTGCGGCCGATCACGAAGGGGCGGATGGCGTTCTCGGCACGGTTGTTGTCGA
>NZ_AUIE01000034.1 GCF_000423545.1 Metapseudomonas resinovorans DSM 21078 | reverse complement strand
AGCACCCACACGAATTGCTTGATTCAGTTGTTAAAGAGCGTTTCGATCAAGTCTTTCGTCTCAACCGAGGCCGCGCATCCTACAGCAGCCTTTCTTACTGTCAAGCTGTTTTTCGAAAATCTCTTTTCTACTCAACCGCTTGCGCCTTCGATCCGATCTCTCTTCTCGTCAGCGGGAGGCGCATTCTACAGCGCTCAATCACGCTGTCAACACCTCCTTTCCAACTTCATTCGCCAGTGGCGAACCTTGCGAAGCGGAACCTCCCAGCACCTTCACCAACCACTTAACTCGTTGATCTACAAGGAGTTTTGCTTGGCAACTGCGCTGGAAGAGGTGCGCATTATAGGGATGCAGATTCTGCCGTCAACACTTAATTGAAACCTTTTTGTCATGCCGCCTGAACATCTGGAAAACCTTGGGCAGAAACCGTTCCACGATCGGCAACCGCAGCAGCATCAGCACAGCACCAGCCGTGGCGTACCCAGCCCACTCGGCCATGTCCGCCCGCACGACCCAGAGCATATGCAGCAGCGCTATCGCCAGGATGGCGTAGACCAGGCGGTGCAGCTGCTTCCAGCGTTTGCCCAGCCGGCGGATGCTGAAGCGGTTGGAGGTGACCGCCAACGCCAGTAATCCAGTGAAACCCAAGGCACCTACGAATATGTAAGGGCGCTTACCGAGGTCGATTATCAGTTGCTGCATATCGAGACCGAGAAGGAACACGGCATAGCCAGTGATATGCAGCACTACATAAGTGAAGCACCAGAGCCCGAGTTGACGGCGAACCGCAATCCACCCACCCCAGCCAGTCAGCTTCTGCAACGGCGTCATGGACAAGGTAATGAGCAGCAACCAGAGAGCCCCCAGCCCCAGACGATCGACCAGTACTTTGCCCGGGTCCGGCCCCAACGCGAAAATCCAGGCCTGATAAAGCCACAGGCCAACCGCAATCGGCGCCACCAGGAATACGAACAGCCTCCAGAGTTTGAACCGCATCAGTAGTACTTCCTTAAATCCAGCCCGCTATAAAGGCTGGCCACTTCGTCATAACCGTTGAACATACGAGTCGGCACGATGTTCGGGCTGAACAGCCCACTGGGAAGGCGTCGTTCGTGGGCCTGGCTCCAGCGGGGATGATCCACCTCAGGATTGACGTTCGAATAGAAGCCATATTCCTCCGGGGCGATGGATTGCCACGTAGTAGGAGGCTGTTCGCTGACCAGACTTATCCGAACGATGGACTTGATGCTCTTGAAACCGTACTTCCACGGCACGACAAGACGCAGCGGCGCGCCATTCTGGTTCGGCAGCACGCGACCATACATACCCACGGCAAGTAGGGTCAGCGGATGCATCGCCTCATCCAGGCGCAAACCTTCTACATAGGGCCAATCGATCAGGGAGAAACCGGAGCGCACCCCCGCCATTTCCTCTGGCGCGAGACGGGTCTCAAAGCTGACAAACTTGGCCTTGCTGGTTGGCTCCACACGCTTGAGCAAATCAGCCAAGGGAAAGCCCAGCCAAGGAATGACCATGGACCACGCCTCGACACAACGAAGCCGATAGATACGCTCTTCCAGACCTTGGGGTTTGACCAGGTCCTCTACCGAGTAGGTACCAGGCTTACCCACTTCACCATCGATACGCACCGTCCAGGGTTCGACCTGCATGTTCTCCGCGTAACGCGCCGGGTCCCCCTTGTTGGTCCCGAACTCGTAGAAGTTGTTGTAGTGGGTTGCATCCTGAAAGGGTGTAATCGCCTCATCCGCCGGAGTAACGGCCTGCCAATGGGTACTCGCGAGCTTATCGCTGAACCAGACCGGCGCCTGGGCAGCCTCAGCGTCAGGATAGGCCGATGTTTCCCGGGCATGGAGCGGCAACGAAGCCATGGCAAACAGGCCACCAGTTGCTGCAAGCAGTTGGCGTCGGGAGAGATAGACGGATTCGGGCGTAACTTCGTGCTCGCGGCACACGGACGAAGAGGGGATCTGGATCAGCATGGCGGCTCCGCAACTCGGGCTAGGATGCCCAGTAGACTGCGGAGCCGCGAGGAAATTACATCACTCGACCTGCTTGCGACGACGCAGTTGGAGCAAGTATTGCACCGGGCCGGATGCGGCGTAAGCCAGGAAGATCAGCAGGAGGATGCGCGGCGGATCGCTGAACACAACGGCGAAGGCCAGCACGACGATCAGGATGGCCACGAAAGGTACGCGCCCCTTCAAGTCCAGATCCTTGAAGCTATAGAACCTGATGTTGCTCACCATCAACATGCCAGCCAGGGCGACCAGCAGGGCAACGATGAACGACATGTTCGAGCCCTTGATACCGAAATCGCTGAAGGCCCAGACAGTACCAGCAACCACGCCGGCAGCCGCGGGGCTGGCCAGACCAATGAAGTAGCGCTTATCCACCTTGCCGATCTGGGTGTTGAAACGCGCCAGACGCAGTGCAGCGCCTGCCACATAGATGAACGCAACAGTCAGGCCGACACTGCCCAGGCCGCTCAACGCCCATTCGAAGGCCAACAGCGCCGGGGCAACGCCGAAGGCAACCATGTCCGACAGGGAGTCGTACTCGGCACCAAAGGCACTCTGCGTATTGGTAAGGCGGGCCACTCGACCGTCGAGACTATCCAGCACCATGGCAACGAACACGGTAGCGGCCGCCACCGAAAAATTGCCGTTCATGGCGTTGACGATGGCGTAGAAGCCGGCGAACAGATTGGCGGTGGTGAACAGGTTGGGCAGCAGGTAGATACCACGATGCCGGACCTTGCGCCCTTCCGAATCCTGGCCTTCCTCGACGTGCTCGTCGATCGGCAGCAGGCTGTCGTTATCGGTGGACTGGTTCGGCTCTTCGGGACGTTCACTCATGAACAACATCCTTGCAACGAGTACGGAATGTGGTGGACGGGCTCAGGAGTGCGCCGCCCGGCAAACAGGCTTTATACCAGAACCCCGGCGCCATAACGAAAGAACGCGGCCGAGGCCGCGTTCTTTCTGATCAGGATAAGACCTTAGTTCTTGGTCTTGTCGACGATCTTGTTGGCAGAGATCCACGGCATCATCGCACGCAGACGCTCACCGACCTGCTCGATCGGGTGAGCGGCGTTGTTGCGACGGTAGGCAGTCATCGAAGCGTAGTTCGAGGCACCTTCCTGGATGAACATCTTCGCGTATTCACCATCCTGGATGCGCTTCAGAGCGTTACGCATGGCCTGACGGGATTCAGCGTTGATGACCTCCGGACCGGTTACGTATTCACCGTATTCGGCGTTATTGGAGATCGAGTAGTTCATGTTGGCGATGCCGCCTTCGTACATCAGGTCGACGATCAGCTTCAGTTCGTGCAGGCATTCGAAGTAGGCCATTTCCGGCGCGTAACCGGCTTCAACCAGGGTTTCGAAGCCGGCTTTCACCAGCTCTACGCAACCGCCACACAGAACAGCCTGCTCACCGAACAGGTCGGTTTCGGTCTCGTCCTTGAAGGTGGTTTCGATGATGCCGGTACGGCCGCCGCCCACGCCGCAAGCGTAGGACAGAGCAACATTCTTGGCGTTGCCGGAGGCGTCCTGGTAAACGGCTACCAGGTCAGGGATGCCGCCGCCTTTGACGAACTCGGAGCGAACGGTGTGGCCCGGAGCTTTCGGCGCGATCATGATCACGTCGAGGTCGGCACGCGGTACAACCTGGTTGTAGTGAATGGCGAAGCCGTGGGCGAAGGCCAGGGTGGCACCCTTCTTCAGGTTCGGCTCGACTTCTTCCTTGTACAGCTTGGACTGGAACTCGTCCGGGGTCAGGATCATCACCAGGTCGGCGGCGGCAACGGCTTCAGGCACGCTCTTGACGGTCAGACCATGGGCTTGAGCCTTGGCAACGGTGGCAGAGCCAGCGCGCAGGCCGACGGTTACGTCGACACCGGAGTCTTTCAGGTTGCAGGCATGAGCATGGCCCTGGGAACCGTAACCGATGATGGCAACTTTCTTGCCCTGGATGATCGAGAGGTCACAGTCTTTGTCGTAATACACTTTCATGGAAACACCCCTATTAACTGGGCCCCTCGGGCCTATCGCAATATTTAGATAGTCAGCACTTTGTCGCCACGGGAAATCCCGGTGACGCCACTGCGTACGGTTTCCAGGATCGAGCTGGTGCCGATGGCCTGGATGAAGCTGTCAAGCTTGTCGCTGGTACCCGCCAGTTGGATCGTATAAACGCTGGACGTCACATCGACGATCTGGCCGCGGAAGATGTCGGTGGTGCGCTTGACCTCGGCGCGCTGGGCGCCGGTAGCCTTGACTTTGACCAACATCAGTTCGCGCTCGATGTGGGCGCTCTCCGACAGGTTCACCAGTTTGACCACTTCGATCAGCTTGTTGAGGTTCTTGGTGATCTGCTCGATCACCTCATCGTGCCCGATGGTGGTCAGGGTCAGACGCGACAGGGTCGGGTCTTCGGTCGGAGCCACGGTCAGGCTTTCGATGTTGTAGTTGCGCTGGGAGAAGAGGCCAACCACGCGGGACAGTGCGCCCGGCTCGTTCTCCAGCAGCAGGGAAATGATGTGTCGCATGTTCAGGTCCGCTCCGTCTTGCTCAGCCACATGTCGCGCATGGCGCCATCCCGAATCTGCATCGGGTAGACGTGTTCACTGGAGTCGACCTGGATGTCGAGGAACACCAGACGGTTCTTCAGCGAAAACGCCTCTTCCATCTTCGCCTTCAGATCCTTCGGATCGGTCACGCGAATGCCGACGTGGCCATAGGCCTCGGCCAGCTTGACGAAGTCAGGCAGCGATTCCATGTAGGAGTGCGAGTAACGGCTGTTGTACTGCATGTCCTGCCACTGGCGGACCATGCCCAGCGTACCGTTGTTCAGGTTGACGATTTTCACCGGCAGGTCGTATTGCAGGCAGGTGGACAGCTCCTGGATGTTCATCTGGATACTGCCTTCGCCAGTGACACAGGCCACATCGGTTTCCGGGAAGTTCAGCTTGATGCCCATGGCCGCCGGGAAGCCGAAGCCCATCGTGCCGAGACCACCGGAGTTGATCCAGCGATTGGGCTTGTTGAAGCGGTAGTACTGGGCCGCGAACATCTGGTGCTGGCCTACGTCGGAGGTGATGTAGGCATCGCCCTTGGTCACTTCCCAGAGTGTCTCGATCACGCTCTGCGGCTTGATGATGCTGCCGTCGCCCTTGTCGTAGGGGAACAGGTCGCCACCAGCGCGCCACTCATCGATCTGCTTCCACCAGGCCGCAACGGTATCCTTGTTCGGGGTCTCGCCGATTTCCTTGAGGATGGCGACCATCTCGGACAGCACGCTGTCCACCGGCCCCACGATCGGGATATCGGCCTTGATGGTCTTGGAGATCGAAGCCGGGTCGATGTCGATGTGGATGATCTTGGCGTTCGGGCAGAACTTGGCGGCGCCGTTGATGACGCGGTCATCGAAACGCGCGCCAACGGCCAGGATCACGTCGGCGTGGTGCATCGCCAGGTTGGCGGTATAGCTACCGTGCATGCCGAGCATGCCAACGAACTGGTGATCGGAACCCGGGAAAGCGCCCAGCCCCATCAGGGTGTTGGTGACCGGTAGGTTGAGCATCTTGGCCAGTTCGGTGAGCTGCTCGGATGCGTTACCCATGATGACGCCACCGCCGGCGTACAGGATCGGGCGCTTGGAGGCCAGCAGCATCTCGGCAGCCTTGCGGATCTGACCTGAGTGTCCACGAACTGCGGGGCTGTAGGAACGCAGCTTGACCTTCTTCGGGTAGCTGTACTCGAACTTCTGGGTCGGATCGCCCATGTCCTTCGGAATGTCGACCACGACCGGACCGGGACGGCCGGACTGGGCGATGTAGAAGGCCTTCTTGATCACCTCGGGAATTTCCGAGGGATGCTTGATGATGAAGCTGTGCTTCACGATCGGGCGGGAGATACCGACCATGTCGGTTTCCTGGAAGGCATCGGTACCGACCATGTTGCTGGGCACCTGACCGGACAGGATCACCATCGGGATGGAGTCCATGTAGGCAGTGGCGATACCAGTGATGGCGTTGGTTGCGCCAGGGCCTGAGGTCACCAGCACGACACCGGGTTTGCCGGTGGCGCGGGCGTAACCGTCGGCCATATGGGTAGCAGCCTGCTCATGACGGACCAGGATGTGGGTCACATCGTTTTCTTTGAACAGGGCGTCGTAGATATGCAGGAGGGCACCACCCGGGTACCCATAGATGTACTTAACGCCTTCGTCACGCAGTGAGCGGACGACCATTTCAGCGCCAGATAAAAGCTCCACGTTTTTCACCTCTAGAACGCCAGATAACCGCCCGCGACCGGACGGCCTGAATAGGTTTGCTTGCAGGCAGCGCGTGAGCGACTGGTGGTCGCCGACTACGTCAGCTGCTGACTGAACAAGCATCGGGTCGGCCCCTGAGAGTTGTTGCGGGGCTTTCCCACCCAGCGCGAGGTAACGCGTTGCGGGTGTTACAGGTCGGCGCGGGTGTGCACCTCATCGACTGCTACAGCTTCCGACTTGCGGCCGGCCCACTGGAACAGCGAACCCTGGATTCTTCGGATTAGCGCGAGACAAGTCAAGTAATCCGTTGCGGAATCTTGCATGGATTGCTGTGACGCGACGCAGGATCAAGGCCGGCGGCTTTTGGTTATAGTTAGCGCAGGATTCTCCGCCATCAGAAGGAAACCGCATGCACCGCATGATTCTTGCCGCCAGCCTGCTGCTAGCATTGAGCACGTCCGCCATGGCTGGCCAGGTCTACAAATGGGTGGACGCCCAGGGTGTCACCCACTTTGGCGCCCAGCCGCCTGAAGGCCAGGAAGCCACCAGCGTGAATACCTCAGTGCCAAAGCCGCGCCCTGCCCTGCCGCGTCTGGACAGCGAAATCGCTCAGCCAGCGGCACCGCTGCCCCAGAGCAAGCCTGTGGGCGACCAGAAGGCCATCGACGAAAAAGTGAAGGCGGAAGTCGCGACTCAGGAAGCGGAGCGTCGTAAGTACTGCGAAAACATACGCACCAATCTGGCGCAACTACAGAACAATCCGCGACTACGTGCCGAAGTGAATGGGGAAGTACGCCGCCTGAGCGAGGAAGAGCGACAGTCCCGGATGAAGGAGGCCGAAAAAGCCATCAGCGAGAATTGCAACTGAGGCGGTGCCTCAGTTCGTCCCACCTATCAGCCGGTCGAAAGCGCCCAAAGCGTCGAGCAACGCGCTTACATCCGTGAGCCGCTCCCGGTAAGCCTCTTCCGCCATGGTGCGGATGCCAGATGCGTGAGGCAGCTCCAAGTCATTCTCCAGAATGACTTTCATGCGGGGCAGGAAAATCCACTGCAGCCACTCTTCGAAGGCCAGCGTGTCCACGCAGAACGGCGCCTGACTGGCCAAGGCATCCGCACTGGGCGAAACCTCTGCCCACCAGCCAAGACCGCGTAACTCCCGCTCGATGAGCAGGAGCTGGTCAGCCACTTCGACGCAACGCGGGTCCATTAGAGATTGACCTTGGCCTTTTCACGCGCAAGCGCCGCGCCGGACGGATCGCCCAGGCGGTCGCGGGAGCGTGCGACCAGGTCCCACAGGCTGGCTTGCAGAGCCGGCCGCCCATTGGCATAGGTCATGGCGCGGCGTGCGAACTGTTCAGCCTGTGCCGCATCCCCCTGGGCCAGGCGTACTTCAGCCAGGCGATAGAGCACCTGGGGCTCACGCGGCGCAATGCGCTGGGCACGCTCCAGGCTGGCGGCGGCGCCATTCAGGTCACCACTACCTTGTTGCTGCTGGGCAGTGGTCAGCAGCGCCAGCACCGGGCCATCGAGCTGCTCGTCGGCGGCCAATCCACCACCGTTGCCGGGAATACCACTTGGAGCGATGGGCGCTGGCGCGCTATAGCTCGGAGAGCCGTAGCTGGGCGAGCCATAGACGGGTGCGCTGGGTGCCGTCACTGTTGGGCCAGTGGTGATTGGACCGGGGGTAATTCCGCCGCTGGTGATACTGCCGCTGATGGGCGCGCTGGACGCCGGCGCCGCAATGGGTGCGCCGGAGGCGGCACCAGGCACCATCACCACCACGCCGGAATCTTCGGGCACGCTGCGCGGGGCGGCGGGCGTCTGATTGTAGCCACCGCGGTTGGAGGTTCCCTGTTCCAGTTCAGACAAGGGCGCACCGGAGTCAACCACGGGAATGGCGCCTCGCTGCGGGGTGGCACAACCTGCCAGCAGAGCGGCTGCCGCAAGGGCAGGAATCCAGGCTTTACTCACTTTTCATCCTCTCGGTTCATTGCATCCAACCACGAACCCAGTCCATGACCGAGTCCACGGGTGCGCCCATGCCGCAAGCTGCGCCAGGGGCAGGTTCACTGCCACGAATGTAGGGCATCTGGACTGCGCCCGGGCAACTCGGGTCAGAACCCTGACCACTGTGCGGGTCGATCCACGCTTGCACCACGTTGTCCGGCATGGGCATGTCCAGCGGCAGCGGGTCAGCCTTGCGCATGAAGCTGGTCCAGACCTGCAGCGCACCGGTGGCGCCAGTCAGCGGCGTCTTGCCGTTATCATCGCGCCCCAGCCAGACCACTGCCAGCAGATCCTGACTGAAGCCGGCGAACCAGCTGTCCCGCGAGTCGTTCGTGGTGCCGGTCTTGCCCGCCAGTGTCAGGGACGATGGCAGCTGGCTGTACACCGACCGCGCAGTACCTTCGCGCATGACTCGCTGCATGGCGTTCTGCACCAGATAGATGGCACCCGGATCGAAGCGTTGCTGGATCTGGAAGGGATAGCGCTTGAGCGGCTCACCCTCGGCAGTCAGCACACTGCGAATCCCCCGCAACGGTGTATTGAAACCACCGTTTGCCAAGGTCTGGTACATGGTCGCCACTTCCATCGGGCTCAGCGCGCCAGCACCGAGGAGCATCGAGGGATAAGCCGGCCACTCGCGGGAAACACCCAGTCTCTCAAGGGTTTTGAGCACATTGGGCACGCCCAGTTCCAGGCCGAGCTTGGCGGTCGACAAGTTGTAGGAATTGGCCAGCCCCTGATACAGGTAAATGGTGCCGTGGGCGCGGCGATCGTAGTTCTGCGGACGCCACACCTGGCCATCCTGCCCCTTCACAGAAAAGGGTTCGTCGGCAACCCAACTGGTCAGGGTGTACTGACTCGGGCGCTCCAGAGCAGTAAGGTACACGGCCGGCTTGATCAGCGAACCAATGGGCCGCACCGCATCTACCGCGCGGTTGAAGCCAGCGAAGCGTGGCTGTCGGCTGCCGATAAGCGCCTGGATCTCACCGGTTTCCGGATTGCTCACGACCATGGCCGACTCCACCTGATCCACGCCCTTGCGCCCGGAAAGGCGCTTCAGGGTTTCGCTCAGTGCGGTTTCAGCCTTGGACTGCAGGATGGGGTCGAAGCTGGTGAAAATGCGCAGCCCCTCTTCGGTCAGGTCTTCCTCGCGATAGTCCTCACGCAACTGGCGCTTCACCAAGTCGAGGAAGGCTGGGTAGGAGCTGTCAGCCAGACTGCCGCGCCGTGTCACGCCAAGCGGCTTCTGCTTGGCGGCAGCCGCCTCCTCTGGAGTGACCACACCCTGCTCGGCCAGCAGATCGATCACCAGATTGCGGCGCTCCAGCGCGCGTTCCGGGAAGCGACGCGGGTTGTAGTAGGACGGTCCCTTGACCATGCCCACCAGCAGAGCGATCTGGTGCAGCTTGAGCTCCGCCAGCGGCTGGCTGAAGAAGTACTGGCTGGCAAGGCCGAAGCCATGGATGGCGCGCTGGCCATCCTGACCGAGGAACACCTCGTTGAGGTAGGCTTCGAGGATTTCACGCTTGTCGTAATGTAGCTCCAGCAGCACGGCCATCATGGCTTCCGTAGCCTTGCGGGAGATGGTGCGCTCGCTGGTCAGGTAGAAGTTCTTGACCAACTGCTGGGTCAGGGTGCTTCCGCCCTGGCGAAGCTCGCCGGCGGTCGCGTTGATCCAGAAGGCACGGGCGATGGACTTGAGAGACACACCGTGATGGTTGAAGAACTCGCGGTCTTCTGTCGCCACCAGGGTTTCCACCATGTACGCAGGCACTTGGTCCAGCTTGATCAGCACACGATCTTCATGGTGGGCGGGATAGAGACCGCCGATCAGCAGGGGCTCCAGGCGGGCCACTGCCAGATCGGCGCCGCTGGCCTGGGTCAGGCCTGCCACGTAGTCGCCGGAGAAGCGCACGCGCACACGCTGGGCCGGTTCGGCGCCTTCATAGAACTGGAAGCCGCGAGTGTTCAGCTCGACGTTGTTACCCGACACCGAAGCGGCACCCGGGCCATTGGACAGGCTCTCGCGGCGATAGCCCAGGGCATCCAGTTCCTTCAGGAAGTCGTCCTTCGACAGCTTCAGCCCGACGAACAGTTCCAGTGGACGGGCATAGACTTTGGCCGGCACCGTCCAGCGCTTGCCGGAGAACTTCTCCTGCACCACGGCATCGAGGTAGATAGCGAAACCGGCCAGCACCACCAGGCCTACGAGACCCAGTTTGAAGGCCCAGCCCAGCCATGGGCGAAGGCCGCTAGAACGGCGTTTTGAGCGGGATTTGGGGGATCGGGGACGTGTCATGGCGGCGCATTATACGCACTTTATCCACAGCCAACAGGCACGCCCTGACGGTTTGCAGGCCGGCGCACAGAGGCGATAATGCCGGTCTTCCACAGAGACAGAACAAGGAATGCCCGTGAGCCAGTCCCTGCTAGCCGCCCTGCAGAATCCCGCCCTTTACCCCCACGCGGTGGACGGGTTCCAGGTGATCGAGACGCACATATCCTGGGTACTGCTGACCGGCAGCTACGTGTACAAGGTGAAGAAGCCGGTGAACTTCGGCTTCCTCGACTTCACCAACCTCGAAGACCGCCGACATTTCTGCGAAGAAGAGCTGCGCCTCAACCAGCGCCTGACCCATGACCTCTACCTGGAAGTGCTGCCAATCACCGGCAGCGTTGAATCCCCGCAGATCGGAGGAAAAGGCCCGGCCATCGAGTATGTGCTCAAGATGCGCCAGTTCCCGCAGGAAAACCTGCTCAGCGCGCTGCAGGCCCGCGGCGAGCTGAGCCCTGCCCACATCGATGCGTTGGCCGAGCGGATCGCCAGCTTCCACCTGGCCGCTCCGAAAGTGACCATCGACCACCCGCTGGGCACTCCTGACGCCGTTATGATGCCGGTTCGCCAGAACTTCGAGCAGATCCGTCCGCTGCTGAGCGACAAGGCCGACCTGCAACAACTGGACGCGCTGGAGGCCTGGGCTGAAAGCAGCCACGAGCGACTCAAGCCGCTGCTGGCGCGACGCAAGCAGGAAGGCTTCATTCGCGAGTGCCACGGTGACATTCACTTGGGCAATGCCACCTTGATCAACGATGAAGTCGTGGTGTTCGACTGCATCGAATTCAACGAGCCCTTCCGCTTCACTGACGTCTACGCCGATATCGCCTTCATCGCCATGGACTTGGAAGATCGCGGACTCAAATCCCTTTCCCGTCGCCTGGTCAGCCACTACCTGGAGCTCACCGGCGATTACCAAGGCCTGGAACTGCTCAATTTCTACAAGGCCTATCGCGCCCTCGTGCGTGCCAAGATCGCCCTGTTCAGCCTGGCCCACCAGGCCGATGCAGTACAGAAGGCCGCCACCGTCCGCCAATACCGTAACTATGCCGGTCTGGCCGAAAGTTACTGCGCCATCCCTTCGCCCTTCCTGGCCATCACCTGTGGTGTATCCGCCTCGGGCAAGAGCCATGTGGCACTGCGCCTGGTGGAAGCCCTGGGCGCCATACGCCTGCGCTCGGACGTCGAACGCAAGCGCCTGTTCGGCGAGCAGCAGCAAGGCATCGAAGGCCTGCAGAGCGGCATCTATGACGCGGACGCCAGCATCGCTACGTACGAGCGCCTGAACCAGTTGGCGGAGGTCGCGCTGCATGCCGGATTCCCCGTGGTCATCGACGCCACCTTCCTCAAACAGGAACAACGCCAGGCCGCGCACAAGGTCGCCGAAGAAACCGGTACGCCTTTCCTGATCCTCGACTGCCACGCACCAGAAGCGGTGATCGAAGCCTGGCTGGCGCAACGCCAAGCCGAGGGCGGTGACCCGTCCGATGCCACCATGGACGTGGTACGCGCACAACTGGCCAGCCGCGAGCCCCTGGATGCAAGCGAACTGCTCCAGAGCAAGCGCATCGACACCAACCAGGCCGCAAGCCTGGACGGCCTGGTGGAGCTCATCCGCCAGCACCTGCCAGGCGTCTGACCCGCCTCTATCGCGCCGGGCAACATCCGTCGCGGCTTCTATACTGCCGGCTGAGTCACTCTCAGCCGAGCAGCCGGAGTCCATCTCCCATTCGCCGACACTTTCTCACCGGCCAGTTAATGCCTGTGCCCGGAAGACGCGAACAGGAATGTCCCTATCGCATCAGCAGTGATCGTTTTCCGTGCAGGGAGCGCGCGAGGATGCAGCGATAGCACAAGGCCACGCACTGCGAATGGCCGCTACACTTATCCACAGCACTGCCCCTCTCGTGCCCAATCCATCGCAAGGAGGCTCGATGAACGACGAACTGCAACACATGAAAAATCTGGGCAAGACTTCAGCACAATGGCTGCATGCCGTCGGCATACACAGCGCTTCCGACCTGCGCCGGCTCGGTGCCGTCAGTGCCTACAAGGCGGTTCGGGCACGCGGCTTCAGAGCCTCCAAAGTGCTGCTCTACGCCATTGAGGGCGCCCTGCTGGACATCCACTGGAACGACCTGACACCTGGCCACAAGGCAGAATTGAACCATCAACTGGACACTCCGGGCGTCCACAACAAGAGCTAGCTCACAACCTCCGCCAAGAGAGATTTACGAGCCAAGACAAGGTCCCTATTGTTTCAGGGACCTTCGTGTGCGACGCCATTCCAGTCAGTTCAAGGAATTACTGCCATGTACCTACTCGGGGAGCAACCGGCCTACGCCGACCAGCTGATCAACAGACTGCAGAGCATCCCCGGGCAGCTGCTCGATGGTCTGGAACCAAGCGGCCCCGCGGTACGCCTGGAACAAGTCGAAGACCTTTCACCCTTGCTGCCTGCCAACCAGCTTTTCCTGATCGAGAACGGCCTGATCCACGCCATCGTCGATGAACGCCCCCTTTTCTACCTGCAGGAGGGCGACCTGGTCGGCCTGCGTCAGGGCATCGACCTGCCTTCCTGCCGCTACAGCAGTGACGAACCCATCAGCCTGATGCCATTCAGCCGCAACGAAGTGTTCAAACACATCTACGGCAACGAAAAGCGCCAGGAGCTGTTCATCCAGTACCTGGTAGGCCATACCGCCCTGCTCTCGGATGCCGTCGCTCGCCTGAAGCAGCCGGACGTGCGCCCCTCCACCGGCTTCCAGCACTTCTCCGGGGGAGAGGAGCTTATCCACCAGGGGGACGAGGCGGACCATGTCTTCATCATCATCGAGGGTCATGCAGAGGCCTTCGTCGATGGACAAAAGGTGGGCGATGTCCAGAAGGATGAGATCTTCGGGGCCATGGCGGTATTCACCCGGGAACGGCGCAGCGCCACAGTGGTGGCCAGTGAGCCCTGCACCGTGATGGTGATTCCCAAGGAACAGTTCCTCAGCCTGATGCAAAGCAATCCGCGCATTGCTCACAGCCTGATCGAGAGCATGGCGCGGCGCATCGACCTGCTGAATAAAGAGGTCACCCAGCTACGGCTGTCCCCCGAAAGGGTTTGATCCCCGCAAGAACCCGGCGCAAAGCCGGGTTCTTGCTTTCAGGGGCCGGCAAACGAGACGAAAAGGAAAAGGCGAACCGATGCTTGACTTGAAAATGAGAATTGTTATTATTTCAGCAACTGATCGCGAGATCAGCCGGTAAGCTGGGAGACCAAGCAGTCGGACTCTTCAGGTTATCTCCTCATCAGGCTAATCACGGTTTTAGACCCGGCAAATTGCCGGGTCTTTTTTTACCTGAGATTCAGCAAATCCGAATGCAACCTGCTTGTCAGCGCCTAGCGCGCGGCCGGAATTTTCTGGCGCATACCCGCGCAGTGATCGATGGGCGGCAAAGCGGCGGTGTACCAGACGTAGTCGGCCGCGCCCTGCTCCACCGGTTTACCCACCTCCGAGAAGATCAACACCGCATTCCCCTCGGCCTTACCCAGGTCGGCCAAGTGCAAAGGCACTCCCAGATCACGACGCACATGGAAAGCCCCCGCGAACAGCACTGCCGGGGTGTGCGCCGCCAACAACCGCTCCGCCATGCGCCGGTCACGTTGCTGCTGCACCGCAAGCATTGCCGGCATCTGGGATTCCGGCAGCAGGCCGCAGTGGGACTCCCGGATCTGCTCCAGCAATGGCCCGCGCACTGTCTCCGCGGTGGACTGCTCGCCCTGCAGGACCGGACGCTCCTTGTAGATGCGCTTGATTTCGCTGCGGTCGAGATTGGCCGCGAGCAGCGGATAGGGTTGAGCCAGGGCATGGCGGACGATCGGGCCATAAAGCTCCCAGCTCCAGTTTTTCTGCCAGGCCAGGGCCTCAGACAGATCCGCCGGCAGTGAGCCCTTGCGCACAGCATCCACCTTGGCCTGCTGTTCGGGCTCGAGCATTTCCAGCAACAGACTGCCCTGGGGCCGTCGAGCTTCCAGCGCCTGCAGCAGCCAGAGCTGCAGGGCATGATGGTCCGGGTTGTCGTGCTGCTCGCCAACCAGCACCCGCGGTGGGGCGGCAAGCCGTTCCAGCAGTTGCTCCGGGGTCAGTTGCTCGCCGCTGCGCAGGTCGCGGATCACGCCCAGCTCAAGGTTGTCCCGGCCCTCGGGACTTTGCCACTCGGGCAGTGGCGGCAGGCTCTGGCAGGCGGCCAGCAGGCCGAAGAGGGGAAGCAGGAGAAGACGCATGGAAAATCCTTGTTCGATCAACGTGCAACGATCAGGGGATGGCCGCGTTCCGGATGGCGCTGCACCAGCACCTCCAGGCCGAACACGGCCTTGAGCGGCTCGGCTTGGAGTACCTGCTCCGGCGTGCCCAGCACATAGGGGCGACCGTCGGCGAGCAACAGCAGCCGATCGCAATAGCGCGCAGCCAGGTTCAGGTCATGGAGAATCACCAGCACTGCCACGCCACGCTCGGCAAACCCCCGCACGGCCTGCAAGGTGGTGTGCTGGTGCAGCGGGTCAAGCATCGAGGTGGGTTCGTCCAGCAGCAGTATTTGCCCGCTGCCCCCGGGCCAGAGCTGCGCCAGCACCCGCGCCAGGTGCACGCGCTGGCGCTCACCACCGGAAAGCGCCAGGTAGCTGCGACCGGCCAGATGACTGGCATCCGCCGCGTGCAGCGCCTGCGCGATGACTTCGGCATCCCGTTCGCGTCCGGTGTCGTGAGGCATACGCCCCATGGCCACGACCTCCTCGACGCGGAAGGCAAAGTTCAGGGTCGAGCTTTGTGGCAGCACGGCCAGGCGTCGCGCACGCTGCGGCCCGTTCCAGTCGCCCAGGGCACGGCCGTCAAGGCTGACCGCTCCGGCGGCAGCCGGCACCTCACCGCACAAGGCACCTAGCAAGGTGCTCTTGCCGGCACCATTGGGGCCGAGTACCCCAAGCACCTCGCCGGGCTGCAGCGCCAGATCGACGCCTGTGAGTACTTGTTTGCTGCCTCGCAGCACGTCCAGTTGTTCCACGCGCAGCATCAGGGGCGACCTCGCACCAGCAGATAGAGGAAGAACGGCGCGCCGATCAGTGCTGTAACGATGCCGATGGGCAGTTCGGCTGGCGCCAGTACCAGGCGCGCCGCCAGGTCGGCCAGCAGCATCAGGCTAGCCCCGGCCAGGGCCGAAGCCGGCAGCAGGACCCGATGATCCGGCCCGGCAACCAGGCGTACCAGGTGCGGCACAACCAGACCGATGAAGCCGATCAACCCAGCCGCCGCCACCGCAGCCCCCACACCCAGGGCAGTGCAGAGAACCAGCTCGCGCTTCAGTCGCTCCACATCGAAGCCCAGGTGACGGGCCTCGGACTCCCCCAGCAGCATGGCATTCAGTGCCTTGGCCCGACGCGGCAGCCAGAAAACCACGAACAGTGTCACGATCAACAGCGGCCAGAGCCTCGAATAACTGGCACCGTTGAGGCTGCCCATGTTCCAGAAGGTCAGGCTGCGCAGGGTCGCGTCATCAGCCAGGTAGGTGAACAGGCCGATCACCGCCCCGGACAGTGCGGTCAGGGCGATCCCGGCGAGCAGCATGGTCGCTACGCTGGTCTGCCCGTCGTGACGCCCCAGGCGATAGACCAGCAACGTCACGCCCAGCCCGCCGGCAAAGGCGCAAATGGACAGCAGGTAGGGGGCAAATGCCTCTGGCAATCCACCCAACGCGGTGCCACCGACAATGGCCACAGCCCCACCCAATGCTGCGCCGCTGGACACCCCAACCAGCCCCGGGTCCGCCAGCGGGTTGCGAAACAACCCCTGCATGGCAACGCCGGACAACGCCAGCACGGCGCCTACCGCAAGCCCGAGCAGGGTGCGCGGGAGGCGTATCTGCCCAAGGATCAGCTCGGCCTGCTCCAGCCCCTCACCGGATAACGGCAGGCCAGCCAAGCGCATTGCCGCGCGTACGGTCTCGCCCAGTGGCAGGCTGACCGGCCCCAGCGCCAGCGACAGCCAAAGCGCTAACAGCAGCAGGACGACCAGGGCGATGAACAGTGGGCGGGAGTGAAGAGATGCAGTCATGGCTGGCTCAGGCTTTTCTCGGTCAGGGCCGGAGCCGAAGGATAGAAGCCTGCGGACAGCGCGGCCATGACATTAGGCAGGCGCGGCCCAAGGCCTGGAGAGAAAGCAGGATGCCTGCGCAAAGGCTGGCTAGAACGGCAAGACGCATCGAAAACAACTCCATCGCTGAATGCGGGAAAAGCCAACGCCCTACTCTGACAGTGCGTTGACCTGGATCAGGGCGCCAGGCGCCTCAGGCTGCACGACCTCAAAGCGCCGGTGCGGATTCCGCCAGTGCTCGCCAATCCTCGCACTCCGGAATACCGGCTTTGCGCGCGCCGAACAATTGCACGGCCAATTGTCCTTCGGCATCGAAGGCTTACCAACTGGTAATCACGCCATCGGTGCGGGGCTTGCGCACGCGCCACAGCTCGGTAACGCCGGCAGTCTGACCGATGCCTTCTCGGTGAACGCCGGCCTGTTCAACCTGACCGACAAGGAGCACTGGCAGTAGGGCGACGTCCAGGGTCTGGACGCCAACAGCCGCAGCTTGGGCCACTACACCCAGCCGGGCCGCAATGCCTCGGTCAACCTGGTCTGGGAGATCTGATTCCTTCAGCACACGGATGTGCCCCTCTTGGCAAGCCACGGCGGCGCGCGATAATGCACGTCTGCCGTGGAGATGCCGATGATCCTGCTTTGCCGCCCCTCTGAACTGGCCGAAGGCCAGAGTCGGGGCTTTGTCGTTGATGGACTGAAACTCTTGCTGGTGCGCCGGCATGGGCAGATCCACGCCTATGAGAATCGCTGCCCGCACCGGGGAATTCCGCTCGACTGGGTGCCAGGCCAGTTCCTCGATCACAGCGGCAGCCTGATCCAGTGCGCCACCCACGGCGCGCTCTTCCTGATCGAGTCGGGCGAATGCGTGACCGGTCCCTGCGCCGGCGACGTGTTGCAACCTCTGGACTGCCGCGAAGATGCCGACGGCATCTGGTTGCTCATCGACACCTGAGCCTCAGAGCTTCACCTCGAGACAACGACACACGCGAACTTCTTCCGGCGTCAGCGCCACCCCATAGGCCAGCACTTCCACACCCACAGCAACAGCCTCACGCAGGGCTGCCGCGTAAGCCGGATCGATCTCCTCGGCTGGACGCACCGCATCGATACCCGAAAGATTCACACAGTAGAGCTGCACAGCGCGCACGCCCTCTCGCGCCAGCGCGGCCAACTCGCGCAAATGCTTGCTGCCACGCTGGGTCACAGCATCGGGGAATGCGGCGACCGGCGTGTCATCAAAGCCCAAGGTGACGCTCTTCACCTCGATGAAGGCCGGACCAGCGGGGTAATCGAGACGGAAATCGGCGCGGCTGTTTTCCAGCCCATAGCCCACTTCGCGCTTGAGGGCGCTGAAGCCCGCCAGCTCACTGATAACGCCGGCCTGCAGCGCCTCTTCCACCAAGGCATTGGCCCGTGCGGTATTGACGCAGGCCAGGCGACCCTGGGGCGTCTCGGCGATTTCCCAGGTACCGGGCAACTTGCGCTTGGGATCGTTGGAGCGACTGAACCAGACCCGGCAGCCCGCGCTCATGCAGTTCAGCATCGAGCCGGTATTGGGGCAGTGAATGGTCAGGTGCTCCCCTGATGACGTTTCTATATCCGCGAGAAAGCGCTTGTAACGCTTGAGCAGCCTGCCCTCCTCCAGGGCCGGGGCGAACCTCATTGACCGGACCAGGTCTTCAGACCGCGGGCCAGGCGCTGCACTGCCTCTTCCAGACGCGGCAGGCTCTGGGTATAGGAGAAGCGCACATGCTGAGCGGAATGATTGCGACCGAAGTCCAGGCCCGGCGTGAAGGCCAGATGTTCGGTTTCGATGAAATGACGGCAGAAGGCGTAGGCATCGCCACCAAAGGCGGAAATGTCGGCATAGAGATAGAAGGCACCTTCCGGCTCGACGGCGATGCGGAAGCCCAGCTCACGCAGGGCCGGCAACAGGTAGTCGCGACGACGGGCGAACTCGTTGCGACGCTGCTCGAGGATTTCCAGGGTCTGCGGCTGGAAGCAGGCCAGAGCGGCATACTGGGCCATCGAAGGCGCACTGATATAGAGGTTCTGCGCCAGTTTCTCCAGCTCGGGCACCGCGTCCGGCGGCGCCACCAACCAGCCGAGCCGCCAGCCGGTCATACCGAAATACTTGGAAAAGCTATTCAGCACGAAGGCGTCGTCATCCACTTCCAGCACACTGCTGGCGTCCATGCCATAGGTCAGGCCGTGGTAGATCTCGTCCACCACCAGATGGCCACCGCGAGCCTTGAGGGTCTGCGACAGGGCTGCCAGCTCGTCGGCGTGCAGCACGGTGCCGGTCGGGTTGGCCGGCGAGGCGACCAGGGCACCCACGCTGTCGGCGTCCCAATGCCGTTCGACCAATTGCGGGGTCAACTGATAGCGGGTCTCAGGGCCCACCGGCACCAGCTGCGCACCGCCTTCCACCAGGCGCAGGAAGTGACGGTTGCAGGGGTAGCCGGGGTCGGCCAGCAGCCAGTGCCGCCCCGGATCTACCAGCAGGCTGCTGGCCAGCAGCAGCGCTCCGGAGCCGCCGGGGGTGATGAGAATGCGATCAGGGTCTATGTTCAACCGATAGCGCGATGCGTAGAAGCCAGCGATGGCTTCGCGCAACTGCGGCACGCCGCGAGCGGCGGTGTATCGGGTATGCCCGGCGGCCAGGGCTGCCTGTCCGGCCTGGACGATGGGCTCGGCAGTGGTGAAGTCCGGCTCGCCGATTTCCAGGTGGATCACATCGTGACCCGCTGCCTGGAGTTCGTTGGCACGAGCCAGCAGGGCCATGACGTGGAAGGGTTCGATGGCGCGGCTGCGCGCACTGTAGGACTGGGCCATTGGCCTTCCTTTATTAAGACAAAGAGAGGATTCTAACCAATGGTCCCTGGACGCTGCAGCATGTACGACGCTGGGGAGTGGCGTACCCGGATTTGATCTGGTAAGTTCGCCCGCTTGCAGCCGCAGGGCCGGCATCGCCGGCGATGGACCATAATCCTGCGCAATGGATTAAGAAAGTGAGAGGCGGCCATCCATGCCCACCAATGCAAAACAACAGAACAGCCAGTTGATTCGTGGCTTCGTGCCCTACCAAGAGACCAAGGGCGAGGAGTACATGAGCGACCGCATGCGCGCTCACTTCACCAACATCCTCAACAAATGGAAGCAGGAGTTGATGGAAGAGGTGGACCGTACCGTGCACCACATGCAGGACGAAGCCGCAAACTTCCCTGACCCGGCCGACCGTGCCAGCCAGGAAGAAGAGTTCAGCCTCGAGCTGCGCGCCCGTGACCGCGAGCGCAAACTGATCAAGAAGATCGACGAAACGCTCCAACTGATCGAAGACAACGATTACGGCTGGTGCGACTCCTGCGGCGTCGAGATCGGCATCCGCCGTCTGGAAGCCCGCCCCACCGCCACCCTTTGCATCGACTGCAAGACCCTGGCGGAAATCAAGGAAAAGCAGCTCGGCTCCTGATGCCGAAACGGGGCGCCAACGGCGCCCCGTCGCGTTACAGGGTCCTGTTCCATGACCTCCCCTGCCTATATCGGGCGCTTCGCCCCTACGCCCAGCGGCTTTCTGCATTTCGGTTCGCTGGTCGCTGCCCTTGCCTCCTACCTTGACGCCCGCGCTGTCGGCGGCCGCTGGTTGCTGCGCATGGAAGACCTCGATCCGCCGCGGGAAGTCGAAGGTGCACAAGCGGCGATTCTCCATACCCTGGAAAACTACGGTTTCGAATGGGACGGCGAGATGGTTCGTCAGAGCGACCGCCACGAGGACTACGCCAAGGTGATCGACCGTCTCTACGAGATGGGGCTGGCCTACGCCTGCACCTGCTCGCGCAAGCAGCTGGAAGGCCACCAGGGCATCTATCCGGGTTTCTGCCGCAACGCCCAGCACCCGCAGCACGACGCAGCCATTCGCATCCGCGTGCCGGAGCTCGAGTACCACTTCGTCGACCGCGTACAGGGCGAGTACCGCCAGCATTTGGGGCGGGAAGTGGGCGACTTCGTCATCCGTCGTCGCGACGGCCTCTATGCCTATCAATTGGCCGTGGTGCTGGACGACGCATGGCAAGGCATTACCGACATTGTCCGCGGTGCCGACCTGCTGGACTCCACCCCACGTCAGCTCTATTTGCAGGAACTGCTGGGCTTCAGCCAACCGCGCTATCTGCATGTGCCGCTGATCATCCAGCCGGACGGCCACAAGCTGGGCAAGTCCTACCGCTCACCGCCGCTGTCGGCAGACTCCGCCGGCCCCTTGCTGGCACGCGCACTGCGTGCCCTGGGCCAGGAGCCACCAGCCGACCTGGCCGACAACCTCCCCCGCGATGTGCTGGACTGGGGCATCGCACACTGGGACGCACGGCGAATTCCACGCACCCGAACGCTGGCCGAAGCGCAGCTTCGCTAGCCACTCGCGGCACCTCTGGGCATTCGCTACCATCGCGGCAGACACGACGAGATTTATGGCATGTACATCTATCGGCTGGTCCTGCTCCTGGTGGTGGGAATCTACCTGTTCTCCCCCGCCATCATGGATTGGTGGATCGACCCCAACGGCGCCTGGTACCGCCCCTACCTGCTGTGGCTGATCCTGATCGTGGTGACCTTCATTCTCCAGAGTCAACGCGATGCTGATGAGCTTTAGCCTCACCCAGCTGATCCTGATCAGCGCTGCCTATCTCCTGGCCCTGTTCGGCGTGGCCTGGCTCAGTGACCGCGGCTTCGTACCGCGCTGGATCGTCCGTCACCCGCTGACCTACACCCTGTCCCTGGGTGTGTATGCCAGTGCCTGGGCCTTCTACGGCACCGTCGGGTTGGCCTACCAGTACGGCTACGGATTCCTCGCCAGTTACCTGGGCGTATCGGGTGCCTTCCTGCTGGCGCCGGTACTGCTCTATCCGATCCTGCGCATCACCCGCACCTACCAACTGTCATCGCTGGCCGACCTCTTCGCCTTCCGCTTCCGCAGCACCTGGGCCGGCGCGCTGACCACGGTGATCATGATCATCGGCGTGCTGCCGCTGCTGGCCCTGCAGATCCAGGCGGTGGCCGACTCCATCGGCATTCTTACCCGCGAGCCGGTACACAACCGCGTCGCCCTGAGCTTCTGCGCCCTGATCACCCTGTTCACCATCCTCTTCGGCGCGCGCCACATCGCCACCCGCGAGAAGCACGCCGGCCTGGTGTTTGCCATCGCCTTCGAATCGGTGGTCAAGCTGGTGGCCCTGGGCAGCATCGGCCTTTACGCCCTCTATGGCGTGTTCGACGGCCCGCGGGAGCTGGAGCTCTGGCTGCTGCAGAACCAGGCCGCACTCTCCACACTGCACACACCGCTGCAGGAAGGCCCGTGGCGCACCCTGCTGCTGGTGTTCTTTGCCTCGGCAATCGTCATGCCGCACATGTACCACATGACCTTCACCGAGAACCTCAACCCGCGCGCCATGGTCAGCGCCAGTTGGGGCCTGCCGCTGTTCCTGCTGCTGATGAGCCTCGCCATCCCGCTGATCCTCTGGGCCGGCCTCAAACTCGGCGCCACCACCAACCCGGAATACTTCACCCTCGGCTTGGGGATCGCCGTCAACAACCCGGTGCTCGCCCTGCTTGCCTATGTCGGTGGCCTGTCAGCCGCCAGCGGCCTGATCATCGTGCTGACTCTGGCCCTCTCCGGCATGGCCCTCAACCACCTGGTGCTACCGCTGTATCAGCCACCGGCCGAAGGCAACATTTACCGCTGGCTGAAATGGACCCGCCGCGCCCTGATCGCCTTCATCATCATGGCCGGCTACGGCTTCTACCTGCTGCTGGGTGCCGAACAGGACCTGTCCAACCTCGGAATCGTTGCCTTCGTCGCCACCTTGCAGTTCCTGCCCGGCGCGCTCTCGGTACTCTACTGGCCGACCGCCAACCGCCGCGGGTTCATCGCAGGCCTGCTGGCAGGCTTCCTCGTCTGGCTGTTCGCCATGCTGCTGCCGCTGGTGGGCAATCTGCAGGGCATCTACCTGCCACTGTTCAATGCCATCTACGTGCTCGATGACACCAGCTGGCACATAGCAGCCATCGCTTCCCTGGCGGCCAACGTACTGATCTTTACCCTGGTCTCGCTCTTCACCGAAGCCAGCCCGGAAGAGCGCAGCGCCGCCGAAGCCTGCACGGTTGACAACGTTCGCCGACCGCAACGTCGTGAACTGATGGCCAGCTCGCCCCAGGAGTTTGCCACCCAACTGGCCAAACCCCTGGGCGCCAAGACCGCTCAGAAGGAAGTGGAACAGGCCCTGCGCGACCTCCACCTGCCCTTCGATGAACGCCGCCCCTACGCCCTGCGCCGCCTGCGGGATCGCATCGAAGCCAACCTCTCCGGCCTGATGGGACCCAGCGTGGCCCAGGACATGGTGGAAACCTTCCTGCCCTACAAGTCGGGCAGCGAGGGTTACGTCACCGAAGACATTCACTTCATCGAAAGCCGGCTGGAGGACTATCACTCTCGCCTGACCGGCCTCGCCGCGGAACTGGACGCCCTGCGTCGTTACCATCGCCAGACCTTGCAGGAGCTGCCCATGGGGGTCTGCTCCCTGGCCAAGGACCAGGAAATCCTCATGTGGAACCGCGCCATGGAGGAGCTGACCGAGATTCCGGCCCAGCGTGTCGTCGGCTCGCGCCTGTCGACCATCTCCGATCCCTGGAAGGGCCTGCTGGAAGGCTTCATCAACCTCCCTGACGAACACTTGCACAAGCAGCGCCTGACCCTGGACGGCCAGGCCCGTGCACTCAACCTGCACAAGGCGGCGATCGAAGAGCCCCTGGCCCCGGGCAGCAGCGGCCTGGTATTGCTGGTGGAGGATGTGACCGACACCCAACTACTGGAAGACAAGCTGGTCCACTCCGAACGCCTGGCGTCCATCGGCCGCCTGGCCGCCGGCGTCGCCCACGAAATCGGCAACCCCATCACCGGCATTGCCTGCCTGGCGCAGAACCTGCGCGAAGAGCGCGAGGGCGATAGCGAGATCAAGGAACTCAGCAGCCAGATTCTCGAACAGACCAAGCGCGTCACTCGCATCGTCCAGTCACTGATGAGCTTCGCCCACGCTGGCGGCCGTCAGCAGGCCAGCGAACCGGTGTGCCTGGCCGAGGTCACGCAGGACGCCATCGGCCTGCTCTCACTGAACAAGCGCAGCATCGAGGTGAACTTCTTCAACCTCTGCGATCCGCAGCACATTGTCGAAGGCGACCCCCAGCGCCTCGCCCAGGTGCTGATCAACCTGTTGTCCAACGCCCGCGATGCCTCCCCCGTGGGCAGCGCCATCCGCGTGCGCAGCGAAGCTTCGGAGCACACCGTCGACCTCGTCGTCGAAGACGAAGGCAGCGGCATTCCGAAGGCGATCATCGATCGCCTGTTCGAACCCTTCTTCACCACCAAGGACCCAGGGAAAGGGACCGGCCTTGGCCTTGCACTGGTCTATTCGATCGTGGAAGAGCATTATGGACAGATAACCATCGAAAGCCCGGCCGACTCCGAGCACCAGCGCGGCACCCGAATCAGGGTGACGCTGCCTCGTTTTGTCGAAGCAACATCCGCCGTGAGCTGAGACCGTCTAGAGAGCCGAATTAATGCCACACATTCTGATCGTCGAAGACGAAACCATCATTCGCTCGGCCTTGCGCCGCCTACTGGAGCGCAACCAGTACCAGGTCAGCGAAGCGGGCTCCGTACAGGAAGCCCAGGAGCGTTACAGCATTCCCGGTTTCGACCTGATCATCAGCGACCTTCGCCTGCCCGGCGCTCCCGGTACCGAACTGATCAAGCTGGCCCAGGGCACCCCGGTGCTGATCATGACCAGCTACGCCAGCCTGCGCTCGGCGGTGGACTCGATGAAGATGGGCGCGGTGGACTACATCGCCAAACCCTTCGACCATGACGAAATGCTCCAGGCGGTTTCGCGCATTCTCAAGGAGCGCCAGGACGCCAAGTCGGCGCCGAACGATCGCCCCAGTGCCGGTCGTGGCGGTGACAAGGCAGCAGCCGCCAACGCCGACGGCGATATCGGCATCATCGGCTCCTGCCCGCCGATGCTCGAACTCTACAGCAAGATCCGCAAAGTCTCCCCGACCGACTCCACCGTACTGATCCAGGGTGAGTCCGGCACTGGCAAGGAATTGGTGGCGCGAGCCCTGCACAATCTCTCCCGCCGCGCCAAGGCGCCGCTGATTTCGGTGAACTGCGCGGCGATCCCGGAAACCCTGATCGAGTCCGAACTTTTCGGCCACGAGAAAGGCGCCTTCACCGGCGCTACCGCTGGCCGCGCCGGCCTGGTGGAAGCGGCTGATGGCGGCACCCTGTTCCTCGACGAGATTGGCGAACTGCCCCTGGAAGCTCAGGCGCGCCTGCTGCGCGTCCTGCAGGAAGGCGAGATTCGCCGTGTGGGTTCCGTGCAGTCGCAGAAGGTCGATGTGCGCCTGATCGCAGCGACCCACCGCGACCTCAAGACCCTGGCCAAGACCGGCCAGTTCCGCGAAGACCTCTATTACCGCCTTCACGTCATCTCCCTGAAGCTTCCCGCACTGCGCGAGCGCGGTAGCGACGTGCTGGAAATTGCCCGCTCCTTCCTGGCGCGCCAGTGTGCACAAATGGGACGCGACAGCCTGCGCTTCGCTGCTGACGCCGAACAGGCAATCCGCCACTACAACTGGCCAGGTAACGTGCGTGAACTGGAGAACGCCATCGAGCGCGCGGTGATCCTCTGCGAGAGCCCGGATATCTCGGCGGACCTGCTGGGCATCGACATCGAGCTGGACGACCTGGACGACGATGACTTCAACGATGCCATCGCCCCGAGCCCGACCAACAACACAGCTCATGAGCCCACCGAGGACCTGTCCCTGGAAGACTACTTCCAGCACTTCGTACTGGAGCACCAGGACCACATGACCGAGACCGAGCTGGCCCGCAAGCTGGGTATCAGCCGCAAATGCCTGTGGGAGCGCCGTCAGCGCCTGGGCATTCCCCGCCGTAAATCGGGCGCCGCTGCCGGGCCTTGAGCGCCCGGCGAGGGCGACAAGCCGGGAACACATTCAGTTCCCCAAGCTGTTACCCCGCCTAACATCACGTAACAAAGCCGGGTTTAAAGGTAACGAAAACCCGGCTTTTTTTTACCCTTCATTCAGCCCACCACCATCGCAAACCCTTGATTTACAAGGAATCGTAAAAGTTGGCACGGCATCTGCTTTATCTGCGGCACAACAACAATAACAAATGCTGAACCCCACAATAAAAACAAGACGTATCGACTCCAGCACAACAAAAACAAAACAACGGAGGCGCAGCTAACTGATTCTTTTGGAGAGGAGTTGCCTTTGGGGCTTGCCCCACAGCCAGACCGAGAACAATAAAACTGTCATCAGACAGCACCCGTACTGGTTGGGTCATGGAATGATCACGGCACCATCAGCGTCCAAAGCAATCCGTTTGCTATTAACCCTCGTTTGGAGGGCATTTCCAGAGGCAGAAAGCCTGCTGGAGCGGGTCGAACAACAAAAACACCAAGCCCGATACAATAAAAACAAAGCACGCACCAATTTGGGGGGGAGCTTCGGCTCCCCCAGTAGCTTTGACTCCTTTCAGACCTTTTCTTCTACATCCCCCCTCCCAGTGCTAGAATTCGCGGCCATCGTGCGCCCATATCCTTTTCTGGCCGTCCATTCCGCAAAACAGTGCATCCCATGCTGAAGAAGCTGTTCCAGTCTTTCCGCTCTCCCCTTCGCCGTGCCCAACATCCGCGCAGCACACCCGAAGTACTGGGCAATAATCAGCATTCGCTGCGCCGTGCAGACATCAGCCGCAATGCCGTCATAGTCGTCGAGCGCCTGCAGAAAGCCGGCTACCAGGCCTATCTGGTCGGTGGCTGCGTACGCGACCTGCTGCTGAACCTGCGTCCAAAGGACTTCGATGTGGCCACCAATGCCACCCCGGAACAAGTCCGCGCCGAATTCCGTAACGCCCGGGTGATCGGCCGCCGCTTCAAGCTGGCCCACGTGCAGTTCGGTCGGGAGATCATCGAAGTCGCCACCTTCCGCGCCAATCATCCGCAAGGCGAGGAAGAAGAAGACAGCAACCAGGCCGCCCGCAACGAAAGCGGCCGAATCCTGCGCGACAACGTCTATGGCAGCCTGGAAGATGACGCCCAGCGCCGTGACTTCACCATCAACGCGCTGTACTACGACCCGACCTCCGAGCGCATCCTCGACTACGCCCATGGCGTGCACGACATTCGCAACCGCCTGGTGCGCCTGATCGGCATACCCGAGCAGCGTTACCAGGAAGACCCGGTTCGGATGCTGCGGGCCGCGCGTTTTGCCGCCAAGCTCGACTTCGAGATCGAGAAGCACAGCGCGGCGCCCATTCGCAGCCTTGCCCCCATGCTGCGAGAGATTCCCTCGGCACGCCTGTTCGACGAAGTGCTCAAATTGTTCCTCAGCGGCAAGGCCGAACGCACCTTCGAATTGCTGGTGGAGTACGACCTCTTCGCCCCGCTGTTCCCGGCCAGCGCCGAAGCCTTGGAACGCGACCCGGAATACACCGGTCGCCTGATCCGCCAGGCGCTGATCAACACCGACGAACGCATTCGCCAAGGCAAGCCGGTTACCCCCGCCTTCCTGTTTGCCGCCCTGCTCTGGCCGGCCATGCCTGCCCGCGCGGCGCAACTGCAGGAGCGCGGCATGCCGCCGATCCCGGCCATGCAGGAAGCGGCACACGGCCTGATCATGGAACAGGTCCAGCGCACCGCCATTCCCAAGCGCTTCAGCATTCCGATCCGCGAAATCTGGGACATGCAGGAACGCCTGCCACGCCGCAACGGCAAACGCGCCGACCTGCTGCTGGAGAACCCGCGCTTCCGCGCCGGCTACGACTTCCTCCTGCTGCGCGAAAGTGCCGGCGAAGAAACCGATGGCCTCGGTGACTGGTGGACCGATTACCAGGACGCCAGCGACAGCCAGCGCCGTAACATGATTCGCGAGCTCAGCACGAAGGACGACCAGCCCTCCGGACAGCGCCGCAGGCGTGGCGGCAGTCGCCGCAGGCGCGGCCCACGCAGCGACGGCGCTCCCGGCACCTCGGGCGATTGATCATGGAACGCGTGTACATCGGTCTCGGGAGTAACCTTGCCGAGCCTGTTACCCAGCTACGCGGAGCGCTCGCGGCGATGGGCGAACTGCCCCGGACCCGCCTCGCATCGGTATCCTCGCTCTACGCCAGCGACCCTCTCGGCCCGCCGGACCAACCCCGCTACGTCAACGCCGTGGCCGCCCTGGATACCGACCTGACGCCCCTGGACCTGCTGGACGCCCTGCAGCGCATCGAGCTCGCCCAGGGCCGTGTGCGCAAGGATGAGCGCTGGGGTCCGCGGACCCTGGACCTGGATATCCTGTTGTTCGGCCAACGCCGGATCGATGAGCCCAGGCTGCAGGTTCCGCATTACCACATGCACGCCCGCGCCTTTGTGCTCTATCCCCTGGCAGAGATCGCCGGCGACCTGCAATTGCCCGATGGGCGCCCGCTGCAGGCCCTGCTGGACGCCTGTGCCTTCGAAGGCCTCGAGCGCCTTTCCGACTTGGCGGTAACGCCGTAACAGGTCGGTAACACCTGCAATTGACTTCATGCCCCCCCATCGGGACTATAAGCGTCCCGTTGCCCCGTGCCGGTGCAAAACGGCGCCGATGAGGACGTTTTCATGCCTGATGTGACCCTGACCACCCTGCAAGAGCTCAAGCTGAAAGGCGAGAAGATCGCCATGCTGACAGCCTACGACGCCACCTTTGCCCAGGCTGCCTGCCAGTCCGGCGTGGATGTGCTGCTGGTGGGCGACTCCCTTGGCATGGTCCTGCAAGGCCATGACAGCACCCTGCCGGTCAGTGTGACCGACATGGTCTACCACACCGCTGCCGTGAAGCGCGGCAACCAGGGCGCGCTGATCATCAGCGACCTGCCGTTCATGGCATATGCCAACCTCGAACAGACCTTCGTCAATTGCGCCGCCCTGATGCAGGCCGGTGCGCACATGGTCAAGCTGGAAGGTGCCGCCTGGCTGGCCGAGCCCATCCGTCTGCTCGCCGAGCGCGGCGTCCCGGTCTGCGCCCATCTGGGCCTGACTCCGCAAGCCGTGAACATCCTCGGCGGCTATAAGGTCCAGGGCCGACAGGAAGCCCAGGCGCGCCAGCTGCGCGCCGACGCCATGGCCCTCGAGCAGGCCGGCGCCGCCATGCTGCTGCTGGAGTGCGTCCCCAGTGAGCTGGCCGCCGAAATCACCCAGTCGGTGAAAATCCCGGTGATCGGCATCGGCGCCGGCAGCGCCACCGATGGCCAGGTGCTGGTCCTGCACGACATGCTGGGACTCTCCCTCACCGGCCGCGCGCCCAAGTTCGTGAAGAACTTCATGGAAGGCCAGGCCAGCATCCAGGCTGCCCTGGCTGCCTACGTACAAGCCGTCAAGGACGTTACCTTCCCTGCCGCCGAACACGGATTCTCCGCATGATCACCGTTAAAACCGTCCGCGAACTGCGTGCCGCCGTCGCCCGTGCGCGTAGCGAAGGCAAGCGCATCGGTTTCGTGCCGACCATGGGCAACCTCCATGCCGGGCACATCGCCCTGGTGGAAAAAGCCAGCCAACGCGCCGATTTCGTGGTCGCCAGCATCTTCGTAAACCCGCTGCAGTTCGGGCCCAGCGAAGACCTGGCCAAATATCCACGCACCCTGGTGGCCGACCAGGAGCAACTGGTCGCCGCGGGCTGCCAGTTACTGTTCCACCCGGACGTGGAAGAAATGTACCCGGACGGCATGGAAGGCCAGACCCGCGTCAACGTCCCATTGGTATCCGAGGGTCTTTGTGGCGGTAGCCGCCCTGGCCATTTCGAAGGCGTTGCCACTGTGGTCAGCAAGCTGTTCAACATGGTCCAGCCCGACCTCGCAGTATTCGGCGAGAAAGACTTCCAGCAGCTGGCGGTGATCCGCAAGCTGGCGCGAGACTTGAATATGCCGATCCAGATCATCGGCGAGCCCACGGTTCGCGCTGACGATGGCCTCGCATTGTCATCGCGCAACGGTTACCTGGACGACGCCCAGCGCGCCGCCGCACCTGCCCTGTACCGCACCCTGCAGCAATTGGCCTCGGCCATTCGCGCGGGCCGCCGCGACTTCGCCGCGCTGGAACAGGAAGGCCAGGCCGAACTGGCCAAGGCTGGATTCCGCCCTGATTACCTGGAAGTCCGCGAGGCTCTGAACCTGCGCCCCGCAGGCAGCCAGGACCAGCAACTGGTGATCCTCGGTGCCGCCTACATGGGTAACACCCGCCTGATCGACAACCTTGCCTTCACCCTCGAAGCGCAAGCCTGACCAACTCCCGCCGCAGCCTTGAACCCCCTCCGGGGTTCGGGCAAACTCAGCCGCCGCCCGCGCCACGACGAGAAAATGCCATGCACGCCATCATGCTCAAGGCCAAACTGCACCGCGCCGAAGTCACCCACGCCGTGCTCGATTACGAAGGTTCCTGCGCCATCGATGGTGAATGGCTCGACCTCTCCGGTATCCGCGAATACGAGCAGATCCAGATCTACAACGTCGACAACGGTGAGCGTTTCACCACCTACGCCATTCGCGCTGAAAACGGTTCCCGGATGATCTCGGTGAACGGTGCCGCGGCGCACAAGGCCAAAGTAGGTGATCGCGTGATCATCTGTGCCTACGCCCACTACAGCGAGGCCGAACTGGCCAATTTCAAACCGCGTATGCTGTACATGGCTCCGGGCAACGAACTCAGCCACACCAGCAACGCGATTCCGGTACAGGTCGCCTGAGACCGGACAGCTGCATGACCCGAAGCCCGGACCTTTCCGGGCTTTTTCATACGTCGCACACAGGTACGCCATGGACCACCACCTGACGCCGCTCGATGTCACCCAATTGCCCAGCTGGGCTGCGCTCCACCAGCATCGCCAGGAACTTGCCGGCTTCAGCCTGCGCCAGGCCTTCGCCGAAGACCCCGAGCGCTTCAAGCAATTCAGCCACAGCGCCTGTGGCCTGCTGCTGGACTTTTCGAAGAACCTGATCCGTGCCGACACCCTGGACCTGCTGGTCAAGCTGGCGGACGAAGCCCGGCTCGGCGATGCCATCAAGGCCATGTTCCGCGGCGACGTGATCAATGCCTCCGAGCGCCGCCCGGTGCTGCACACCGCCCTGCGCCGCCCTATCGGCGACAAGGTGCGGGTCGACGGCATCGACGTGATGCCCGAAGTGCACCGCGTCCTGCACCAGATGACCGAACTGGTGGGCTACGTGCATAACGGCCTGTGGCGCGGCTACACCGAGAGGCCCATCACCGACGTGGTGAACATCGGTATCGGCGGTTCCTTCCTCGGCCCGCAACTGGTTTCCGAAGCGCTGCTGCCCTTCGCCCAGAAGGGCGTGCGTTGCCACTACCTGGCCAACATCGATGGCAGCGAGTTCCGCGAACTGGCCTGCCGCCTGAACGCCGAAACCACCCTCTTCATTGTTTCCAGCAAGTCTTTCGGCACCCTGGAAACCCTGAAGAACGCCCAGGCCGCCCGCGCCTGGTACCTGGCCCAGGGCGGCAGCGAGGAAGAGCTGTACCGGCACTTCATCGCCGTATCCAGTAACAAGGAAGCGGCTATCGCCTTTGGTATTCGCGAAGAGAACATCTTCCCCATGTGGGATTGGGTCGGCGGTCGCTACTCGCTCTGGTCCGCGATCGGCCTGCCGATTGCCATGTCCATTGGCATCTCCAACTTCAAGGAGCTGCTGTCCGGCGCCTACAGCATGGACCAGCACTTCCAGAGCACGCCCTTCGACCGCAACATCCCGGTCATCCTCGGCTTGCTCGGTGTCTGGTACGGCGACTTCTGGGGCGCGCACAGCCACGCGATCCTGCCGTACGACTATTACCTGCGTAACTTCACCGATCACCTGCAACAGCTGGACATGGAATCCAACGGCAAGAGCGTGCGCCAGGACGGTACTCCGGTGACCGCCGGCACTGGTCCGGTGATCTGGGGCGGAGTCGGCTGCAACGGCCAGCACGCCTATCACCAGTTGCTGCACCAGGGCACCCAACTGATCCCGGCGGACTTCATCGTCCCCGTGTCCAGCTACAACCCGGTGGCTGACCACCATCAGTGGCTGTTCGCCAACTGCCTGTCTCAAAGCCAGGCCCTGATGCTCGGCAAGTCTCGCGACGAGGCCGAAGCCGAACTGCGCGCCAAGGGCCTGCCGGAGGACGAAGTGCAGCGCCTGGCGCCGCACAAGGTGGTGCCCGGCAACCGCCCGAGCAACACCCTGGTGGTGGAACGCATCAGCCCGCGCCGCCTGGGTGCACTGATCGCCATGTACGAGCACAAGGTCTACGTGCAGAGCGTGCTCTGGGGCGTCAACGCCTTCGACCAATGGGGCGTGGAGCTGGGCAAGGAACTCGGCAAGGCCGTCTATTCGCGCCTCACGGGCCAGGACGAAGCCCAAGCCGAAGACGGCTCTACCCAGGGTCTGATCGACTTCTTCCGCGCGCGCCATCGCGGCTGATCGTCACCCCACGGGCGCATCCAGGGGACTGTGGGGGCGAATTCATTCCCTGACTGGACCGCAGGTAGGCCCCAACCCTTGGGCCTACCGACAGAACCGCTGTCGGTAGGCCCAAGGCGTTAGCCCCATCTCCGGAGCGAACGTCGGGCACGGGTTATCGCACTACCGAACCGGTTCTTTTCCGCCCTGCAACACAGCGACGCCCCTGTTCTCACCGCCTTCGCCGCCAGCAAGGCCGCCAGAGGAGCCACCCAGCTCGAGTATCCGCAGCGCTGAACGATCCAGCGGACCTTGGGTTCAAAACTCAGTGGACAACCCTTGAACCCGGTGACGGCTTGGATGCACCCTTGTCGCCATCTCGGCTTAACAACAACAAGGACCCCGCCATGTACGAGATCAGCCTTCACCCCGTGCCAGACGCCGTGCGCAAGCACGCCCTTATCGACAACGATGCCTACCTGCGCCTCTACCAGCAGTCCATCGAGCAGCCCGAGTTGTTCTGGGGCGAGCAGGCCACCAGCTTTCTCACCTGGTTCAAGCCCTGGGAGCAACTGCATCACAGCGACCTGAAGAAGGGCGAAGCCGAGTGGTTCAAAGGCGGCAAGTTGAACGTCGCCTACAACTGCATCGATCGCCACCTGGAACAGCGCGGCGAGCAGGTCGCCATCATCTGGGAAGGCGACAACCCCAGCGAATCCGCGCACATCACCTATCGCAAGCTGCACAGCCATGTCGCGCGCCTGGCCAACGTCCTGAAGAGCCGTGGCGTGAAGAAGGGCGACCGGGTCTGTATCTACATGCCGATGATTCCTGAAGCGGCCTACGCCATGCTCGCCTGCGCACGTATCGGCGCGGTGCATTCGGTGGTGTTCGGCGGCTTCTCCCCTGACGCCCTGCGCGACCGCATCCTCGACGCCGACTGCCGCACCGTGATCACCGCCGATGAAGGCGTACGCGGTGGCAAGTACGTCCCGCTGAAGCAGAATGTCGACAAGGCCCTGAAGGATTGCCCGAAGGTGTCCTCGGTGTTGGTGGTCCAGCGAACCCAGGGCACGATCGACTGGGCCGAAGGACGCGACCTCTGGTATCACGAGGCCCTGCACGGGGCCAGCGAAGACTGCCCGCCGGAATGGATGGACGCCGAAGACCCGCTGTTCATCCTCTACACGTCCGGCTCCACCGGCAAACCCAAGGGCGTGCTGCACACCACCGGCGGCTACCTGCTGGGTGCGGCGATGACCCACAAGTACGTGTTCGACTATCACGATGGCGACATCTACTGGTGCACCGCGGACGTGGGCTGGGTCACTGGCCACAGCTACATCGTCTACGGCCCCCTGGCCAACGCCGCCACCACCCTGATGTTCGAAGGCGTACCCAACTACCCGGATGCCTCTCGCTTCTGGCAGGTGATCGACAAGCACCAGGTGAACATCTTCTACACCGCCCCCACCGCCATCCGCGCACTAATGCGAGAAGGCGAAGATCCGGTGAGGAAGACCGCTCGCACCAGCCTGCGCCTGCTCGGAAGTGTCGGCGAGCCGATCAACCCGGAAGCCTGGGAGTGGTACTACAACGTGGTTGGCGACAAACGCTGCCCCATCGTCGACACCTGGTGGCAGACCGAGACCGGCAGCATCCTCATCACCCCGCTGCCCGGCGCCACGATGCTGAAGCCCGGTTCGGCCACCCGCCCGTTCTTCGGTGTGCAACCGGCGCTGCTGGACGAAAAAGGCAAGGAGATAGACGGCCCAGGAAGCGGCGTCCTGGCGATCAAGGCCAGTTGGCCGAGCCAGATTCGCAGCGTCTATGGCGACCATAAGCGGATGATCGATACCTACTTCTCCGCCTACCCCGGCTATTACTTCACCGGCGACGGCGCCCGACGTGACGAAGACGGTTACTACTGGATCACCGGCCGCGTGGATGACGTGATCAACGTCTCCGGCCACCGCATCGGCACGGCCGAGGTGGAGAGCGCGCTGGTACTGCACGACGCCGTCGCCGAGGCCGCCGTGGTGGGTTACCCGCATGACCTCAAAGGCCAGGGCATCTACGCCTTTGTCACGCCGATGAAGGGACTGGAACCCTCCGAGGAGCTGAAGAAAGAACTGCTGGCCCTGGTCAGCAAGGAGATCGGCAGCTTCGCCAAGCCCGAGCTGATCCAGTGGGCGCCGGGCTTGCCGAAGACCCGCTCGGGCAAGATCATGCGCCGCATCCTGCGCAAGATCGCCTGCAACGAGCTGGACAATCTCGGCGACACCTCCACCCTGGCCGACCCGTCGGTGGTGCAGAGCCTGATCGACAAGCGCCTCAACCAGTAAGACCCGCCATGGCGCCAGCTCCCTCAGGGGGCTGGCGCCTTTCGCTTGGAAACGCTTCGCCCATGGAATTCATTCGCCGCCGTATCGAAAGCCAGATCATCGGCCTCACCGGCCTCGCCCTCGGCCAGCTCGACTTCGAGAACCCCAAGGGCGACCCCGGCCTGTTCGGCCCGGACTCGGTGACCTGGAAAGTCCATGGCGACTTCACCTCGATGATGATCGGCGGCATCAGCGCGCTGCTCCTGCAGATGCTGCATCCCTTGGCGCTCTCCGGTGTCTGGGACCACTCCAATTTTCGCGAGGACATGCTCGGTCGCCTGCGCCGCACCGGCCAATTCATCTCCGGCACCACCTTTGGCACGGTCAAGGATGCCGACTGGCTGATTGACAAGGTGCGCACCATCCACTTGCAGGTGGTCGGCACCACCCCTGACGGCCGGCCCTACGCCGCCAGCGACCCGGCCCTGCTGACCTGGGTCCACGTGGCCGAGGTCAGCAGCTTTCTCAAGGCTCATCTGCGCTACCTCAACCCACACCTCTCCGGCGAAGACCAGGACCGCTACTACGCCGAAATCGCCCTCGTCGCCGAGCGCCTGGGCGCCGAAGACGTACCGAAGTCCCGCCAGGAAGTAGCGGACTACCTGGACGCCATGCGTCCACAGTTACTCTGCGACGAGCGCAGCCTGGAGGTCGTGCGCCTCCTTCTCGGTGCCCCGGCACCCAGCGCCATGGCCAAGCCGTTCGGCGTCCTGATGATGCAGGCGGGAATCGACCTGCTGCCGGACTGGGCCAGCGCCATGCTCGGCCTGCACCAGCGCCCCTGGCAGCGGCGCGTGGTACGCGATCTGGTCTGGCAGGTGGCACCGCTGCTGCGCTGGGCCATGCGCAATGGTGCCGTCCATCGCGCGCGCCGCCGCATGGGGCTGCCGCCCCGCTGAGCGGTGGACCGGGCGACGATCCGTCGTCGACCGGCACCGCGCCACGACAGACTCGCTTTGTTAAACTGCGCGCCCCTTTTTGCGAGACGCCGCGCATGTCCTCTGCTCTCTCCCAGGCGCTGCGCGCCGCCCTCGACGCCCGTCAGCCGCTGCTGGCCGAACTCCATGCCCAAGGCACCGATTGCTACCGGCTGTTCCATGGCAGCCAGGAAGGCGCCCCCGGCTTGACCGTCGACCGCTACGGCCCGCAGCTGATGGTGCAGAGCTTCCACCAGCCACTGGAACGCGAGCCCCTGCTGGCACTGGCCGCCACGGTGGACGCGTTCCTCGGCGAGAAACTGATGCTGGTCTACAACGACCGCTCCCAAGGTAATTCGCGTGTCGACCGCCGGGACCCGGTGTACCAGGCTGACGCCGCAGCCCTAGAAGACCTGGTGGGTCGCGAATGGGGCCTGAACTACCGGGTACGCGGCCGCCATCCCGGCCAGGACCCGCTGCTGTTCCTCGACCTGCGCAACGCCCGAGGCTGGGTCAAGGACAACAGCGCCGGAAAATCAGTACTCAACCTCTTCGCCTACACCTGTGGCGTCGGCCTGTGTGCGGCCGCCGGTGGCGCCAGCGAGGTCTGGAACCTGGACTTTGCCGAGGGCAACCTGGCCGTCGGCCGCGAGAATGGTGCGCTGAACCCGGAGCTGGCGCCCATGCACTTCATCCAGTCCGATTACTTCCCCGCCATCCGCCAGTTGGCCGGGCAGCCCATCGCCCGCCGCCACGGCCAGCGCCTGCCCAGCTACATACGCCTGGAACAGCGCCAGTTCGACCTGGTGTTCCTCGATCCGCCGGCCTGGGCCAAGAGCGCCTTCGGTACCGTGGACCTGCTACGCGACTACCAGAGCCTGCTCAAGCCTGCCCTGCTGGCGACCGCCGAGAATGGCGTGCTGGTGTGCAGCAACAACCTGGCAAGGGTGGCCATGGAGGACTGGCGCGAGCAAGTGCTGCGCTGTGCCAGCAAACTGGGTCGACCCGTACGCGATTGCCAGCAGTTGGCGCCCGCTTCCGACTTCCCCTCAAGCGATGGGCGCCCACCGCTCAAGACCCTGGTTCTTCAACTCTGAAGGCCATGCGACAACGAGAGCCAACCGTCAGGCGGAACCCTGAGGCCGTGCCATAATCCAACGCACTCTTTGCCGGGATAGTTGACGCCTCATGTACAAAGGATTGAAACGGGCCGCCTGCGCCCTGCTGATCGTCGTAGCCCTCTACAGTCTGCTTGGTTTTCTGATCATCCCGGGGATCGCCCTGCGGGTGGCCAACCAGCAACTGGCCCAGTACGCCACCGTCCCCGCGCGGCTGGAGCGCATCCAGCTCAACCCCTTCAGCCTGGAGCTGACGCTCTGGGGCCTGCACATCGGCGACGACAAGACCGAGCATCTCGGCTTCGAGCGCCTCTACGCCAACCTGCAGCTGGACAGCCTCTGGTCCAACGCCCTGCACCTGGCGGATGTGGAGCTGGACAAGTCCAAAACCGAGGTGCTGTTTGCCAAGGATGGGACGCTCAACCTGGCCCAGCTGTTCAAGCTGCCGCCCAGCGAACCCAAGCCAGAGGAACCCGCGGGCGATCCCTTTCCGCTGCGTATCGACCGCATCGAGCTGAGCGAAGGCGGCCTGCACTTCGAAGACCAGCGCCCGAGCGAGCCGATCGAATTCGTCTACGACTCCCTCAACCTTGAGCTGCACAACCTCAGTACCCTGCCCGACGACAACGCCGAGATGTCGCTGGTGGCCACCGGTCCCTACGGCGGTCGTGTCGACTGGCAAGGCCAGATCAGCCTGGTGCCATTCACCTCCAGCGGCCAGCTGAAGATCACTGACGGGAAGATGAAGGCCTTCTGGCCCTATGTTCGCGACGCCGTGCCCCTGGTCCTGCAGGAAGGCGTCATGAGCCTGTCCACCGACTACAGGCTGAGCCTGACCGAGGGCACCCAGCTGAATCTGGACAAGATCTGGATCAAGGTCGCGCCCTTCGCCATCAAGGCACCGGACAACCGCCCGCTGGTCAACCTGGAAGTACTGGAGGTCAGCGACAGCTCCCTGGACCTGGTCAAGCAGGAAGTGCTGATCGGCAAGATCCACAGCCAGAATCTGGAGACCTGGGCTGCCCGGGAATCGGACGGCCAGCTCGATTGGCAGAAGCTCTTCGCCAGCGAGGCCAAGCTCGCGCCCAAGGCCGAAGAAAAGCCCGCACCTGACCAGGCCGAGTCCACGGACGAACCCGGCAAGCCCTGGGTGGTGAAATTGCGTGAGACTCAGCTTCGCGGCTACAAGGTCCACTTGGCCGACCGGGTACCCAAGGACCCGGTACAACTGGAACTCGGCCCGTTGAACCTCGACCTCAAGGACTTCGACAGCCGCGGCGAAACACCCTTCAACCTTAGCCTCGACACCGGACTCGGCAAGCAGGGCAAGGTGCAGGCGGTTGGCCAGGTCCAGCTCAAGCCGACCACTGCCAAGCTGCAGGTGCAGACCCGCGACGTCGACTTGCGGGTCGCACAGGCCTACCTCAGTCCCTTCGTGCGCCTGGAACTGCGCAGCGGCATGCTCGACAGCGACCTCAACGTAGACCTCAAGAGCACCGAACCTCTGGCCCTGGGCATCACCGGCCGAGCGCTGGTCAACCAGCTGCATACCCTGGACACGATCAAGGAACGTGATTTCGTCAGATGGCAGCAGCTGCTGGTGGATGGCCTCAACTACCAGCATGGCGACAGCCTGAACATCGACAAGGTGAGCCTGAACCAGCCCTACGCGCGCTTCATCATCAACGAAGACCTGACCACCAACGCCAGCGACCTGGTGATCAAGCAACCCGCCGAAGCCGGTGTCCAAGCCACCGCCCCTGCCAAACCGGAACCCGCCGGCAAGCCCCTGGGTATTCGTATCGGTGGCATCGACATCAAGGACGGCTCGGCGAACTTCGCCGACTTCAGCCTGACGCCGAACTTCGCCACCGCCATCCAGCAGCTCAATGGCGAAATCGGCACCCTCGACAACCGTAATCCCAAGCCCGCCAAGGTAACGGTGAACGGCAAGGTAGACCGCTATGCGCCCGTGACCATCAAGGGCAGCCTGAACCCCTTCGACCCGCTGGACAGCCTGGACATCGCCACCAGCTTCAAGCGTGTCGAGCTGACCACCCTGACGCCCTATTCCGGCAAGTTCGCCGGCTACCGCATCCGCAAGGGCAGGTTGAACCTGGACCTGCACTACCAGATCGAGAAGGGCCAGTTGAAAGCCGAAAACCATCTGGTGCTGGAACAGCTGCAGCTCGGTGAGCAGGTCTCCAGTCCCGACGCAGTCGACCTGCCGGTGCGCCTGGCCGTGGCCCTGCTCAAGGACACCGAAGGCAAGATCGACATCTCGCTTCCGGTGGCCGGTAACCTCAACGATCCGCAATTCAGCGTCGCCCCCATCGTCTGGCAGACCCTGCGCAACCTGGTGCTGCGCGCCGTGCAGGCGCCGTTCAACTTTGTCGCCGGGCTGGTCGGCGGCAGCAGCGAAGACCTCGGCCAGGTGCCCTTCCCGGCCGGCAGCAGCGAGCTGGACGCCGAGGCACAGAAGTCGCTGGATACCCTGGCTGACGCGTTGAAAAAACGTCCGACCCTGCGCCTGGAGGTGGAAGGCGCCAGCGCCAAGACCGCCGACGGTCCCCTGCTGGCGGAGCAACGCCTGAATCGGGAGTTCCAGAGCACCTACTACAAGATCGCCCAGCGCCGGGGCGACAAGGTTCCGGCCGAGGCCAGCCAGATCGAGGTCCCGGACGACGAGAAGGCGCCTATGCTGGAGGGTATCTACCGCACCCGCCTGAAGCAGCAGCCGCCGGCCGAGTGGAAGGACCTGGACAGCGACCAGCGCGCCGCCAAACTGCGCGAAGCCGTGCTGGTTTCCTGGGCCCAGAGCGATTTGCTGCTACGCCAGTTGGGCCAGGCTCGCGCCGCCAGCATCAAGGATTACCTGGTGGATCGCGGTGGCCTCGCAGACGACCGCATCTTCCTGCTGGACGTCAGCCTGGTGGAGCCCAACCAGGCAGGAGAGGTGATCTCGCCCCTGCATCTGGACAGTGAATAGGAGACCCCATGCGCACGCTGCCGTTCGCCCTGCTGGCGCTCGTCCTGGCCATTCCGGCCGTGGCCGAGACCATGCGCTGCGGCAGCAAGCTGATCAGCATCGGCGACCGCACCTTCGAAGTCCTGCAGAAGTGCGGCGAGCCGGTGCATCGCGACCTCGTCGGCTACACCCTGGGCTCCTACGACCGACGCGAGTTCAGCGTGGAAGAGTGGGTCTACGGGCCCAAAAACGGCATGCTCAGCATCCTCACCTTCGAGGGCAATCGCCTGGTGCGCATCGAAACACGGCGCAGCCGCTGACGTCACAAAGCCACCGGGTGTAGGCTCTAATCACCTCCACCATCTCGGACATCCCCGTGAGACTCCGCCTCCTGCTCTGCCTACCCCTGCTGCTGGTACTGGGAAACGCCCAGGCATCCTCCACCCTGCGCTGCAACAGCAACCTCATCAGCCTCGACGACACGACCAGCGAAGTACTGGAAAAGTGCGGCGAGCCAGTCAGCCGCGCGGACCTGGGCTTCCGGGAAGTGGTCGACAAGTACAACATGCGCAACGAGGTGCGAGTGGAAGAATGGGTCTACGGGCCACGCAACGGCATGTACCAGTTCCTCCGTTTCGAGGGCAATCGCCTGCGCAATATCAGCAGCAAACGGAGCAACTGACAGGCTCTCAGGCAGGATGCTAGGCTCTGCGGCTGATTACCTCAGGACAGGATGCCCGCCATATGAAAGCCCTCGTTTGCCTCTTCGCAACCGCCCTTCTCCTGGTCTCAGAGGCCAATGCCAGCACCTTCCGCTGCGAAAGCAAACTGGTCAGCCTCGGCGACCGTAGCGTCGAGGTCCAGCGCAAGTGCGGCGACCCCGCTTCGCGCAGCTTTATCGGCTACACGGAAACCAGCAGCGGACGCCAGGAAATGCAGACGGAAGAGTGGGTCTACGGTCCCAGCAACGGCATGTACTACTACCTGAGATTCGTTGGCGGCCGCCTCAACCAGATCGATAGCAAGCGCGACTGAGGCGCGTGCGATGATCATTCTCCCTGCCGATCAACCCCTGGATTGGCGACGACCGCCGGTCATCACCCTGCTGCTGATCCTGCTCAATACGCTGATCTACATCGTCTACCAGGGCGGCGACCAGGCGCGGGGACAAGAGGCGCAGCAGCTCTATCTGGATGGCGGCTTGCTCAATCGTGAGCGCGCCCTGTTCGTCGATCACCTGGTAGAACGCGAGAAGTTCGACGCGGACCAGCGCCGCGCCATCGACGCCATGCGCCGCCAGGACCTCGCGATCATCATCCTCCGCGACCTCGAGTTCGAGGACTGGCTGCATCGCTCCCCGGCTTACCAGGCTGACACTGACTGGCAACAGGCGCGGCAGAAGGCCGAGGCGGCACGGGACAGAATCAGCGCCCAGCGCTTCGGCTTCATCCCCAACAAATTCAGCGTGCAGGGGCTGTTCGGCGCCATGTTCCTGCATGGCAGCTTCGATCACCTGTTGGGCAATATGATCTTCCTGTTCATCTGCGGCTTCGCGCTGGAAGCGGCCCTGGGGCGCTGGGTCTACCTCGGCCTCTACCTGGCCAGCGGCCTCGCCTCGCACCTGCTCTGGTGGGCCCTGGACCCTGTCTGGGTAGCAGGTATCGGCGCCTCGGGGGCGGTCTCAGGATTGATGGGCATGACCATCGGCGTCTACGGTCTGCGCAAGATCAGGTTCTTCTACTGGCTCGGCCCTTTGATCGGTTACTTCAAGGCGCCCGCCCTGTGGATACTGCCCGCCTGGCTCGGCAAGGAGCTGTATGGCGTGCTGTCGGCCGACGATCACGTGAACTACTACGCCCACCTCGGAGGCCTCGCCTTCGGCTTCCTCGCCACCTGGTTGTTGCACCTGGCGGGCTTCATCAAAGTCGACAAGGTCTACCTGAACAAGGAGGACCCGGACGCCCCCTTCAAGCGAGAGCTCGCCGCTCTGGATCAACTCATCAGTCGCTTCGCCCTTGATCAGGCCGCCCCCCGTGGGCTCGACCTGTTGCAACGCTATCCCGGCCGGCTGCCACTGCTGGAACGCCTCTATCCGCTGGCCAAGAGCCGCCAGGACAAGCCGCTGCTGACTGCCGTACTGAAGCAGCTGTTCAACCTGCCGGAGCAGACCGCTGCCCTGCCGCTGCTGCAGAAACTGGCGGACGATGTCGCCGACCCACAACAACGCCTGCTGCAGCACCCCGCCGTGCTCCTGCACCTGCTGCAGCGACTGATCAAGGCCGGCGACAGCAGCCGCGCCCTGGCGCCCTGGCGCCGGCTTTGCCAGGCAAGCCCAGTGCCGTCTCAGCTCCCAAGCCTGACGCTGCAACTGGCCAAGCAACTGGGTCAGCGCCAGGACCTGCGCGGTGTGGGCGAGCTCGGCCAGTACCTGCGCAAAGCCTTCCCCGAAGCGGAGCAAACCCGCCAGTTGGCGCTCTACCAGCAGCACCTGGCGCGCTAATCGCCACCAACGACAAGGCCCCGCAACCGCGGGGCCTTGTCTTCCTACCCGGTCTACCCGGAATTACTCGGCGGATTTCAGGCCGTCGGCAGAAACCGCAGTGACGCCTTTGATGTTCTTGGTCGTTTCGATGGCCAGATCACGCTCGGCATCGGTCTTCACCATCCCCGACAGCGCGACCACGCCCTGATTGGTTTCAACCTTGATATCCATGCCGCTGAGGTTCTTGTCGGCCAGGAAGGTGGATTTCACCTTGCTGGTGATCCAGGTATCGGAGACCGCCTCTTCGGCTTTCTGCATGGTCTCGCTGGCTGCCAACATCGTGTGACCGCTGGTTTCTGCATGGACGCCGGCCGCGAACGGCAGGCTCAGGGCGGCAGCAGTGACAGCGGCAAAGGTCCACTGGGTGAAAGACTGTTTCATGAGGTGGGTCTCCTCTCTTCTTCGGAACATCTGCAGCAAACTCCCGGCTGCAGGGACACCAGGAATGTCGCAAAGCCTGTGCCAGCTTCCTAAGAACAGAAAAACCCCATAAAAACAGAAACTTAAGCTCATCAATCAGAATCAGTCTGCATGCAGTCTGCAAGTTCGCCCCCCACTCGCCTTGCAGACTGCACGATGAAGCCCGAATCCTCAGCCAGAGCTGCTCAACCGCGCAATGGTGATTTCTAGCGCACTGATCTGGTCGAGCAGTGGCGAGGCGGGATACCGCGCGCGAACATAGGCCAGCAGCTTCTGCGCAGGCTCCAATTGCCCCAGGCCCTCAGCGAAGCCACGGGCCGCGAGCAGGTAGGCGCGAGGGATGTGCGGGTAATCAGGGAAGCGCTGATGGAGATTGCGCAGCAGGCTCAGGGCCTCGCGCACCTTGTGACGATCCAGCAGCGCCGCGGCGACCTGCTCGCAGATCAGGGCGTCAGCCGGCAGGAAGTCGGCCTTGAATTGGCGAGCATTGAGCAGCGCGGTGGCGGCCAGGGCCGGACTCTGCCGGGCGGCCAGTGGCAGATAATGATCCAGGTGGCGCAGGCAGCGCTCTTGGGCACCCAAGCCAAACAGCAACTGGTGGTAGCGCTCGTTCAGACGCAGGTCATCAGGATCGCGGTGCAGCGCGTTGGCGAGCGTTTCCAGGGCGCCGTCGCTCTGTCCTTCCTTCAGGCGAATCTCGGCTTCGGCCAGCGCTTTGCGACGGCGCCATTCGTTCTCCGGCACTCCCTGCTGGGTGCCTTCTTCAGCAATTGCGAAACCCAGGGCGCCCTGATACTGGAACACGGCGTAGCCCATCATGCTGCACATCACCACACCGAAGTAACCGAACAGGAACGTGGCGATGGGCATCAGCACCACCTTGGGCAGACCGCTGGAAAGCAGCCAAGCCACATAGCCGGGGGACTGCCAGAGGATGAAGAGGAAGGCGCAGAGAATAAGGTAACGCCAGCCCATCGCCTTGATCACCTCGCCGACCTGGTCGGGACTCAGCGCCGCTCCCAGTTCCTTGCTCAACGCCAAACGGATGATGCTGGCCGGCAGCAGCAGGACGATGGCGATGTTCACTACCCAGAACAGGGTCTCGCTGTTGAAGTCCGCAGCCAGCCAGAGCGCACCGAAGGCAATGGCAAACACCAGCATCTGCTTGAAGAACAGCGAGAAGCCTTCGCCGCTGAAGGCACTGATCAGGCTCGGCGCCTCGCGCTCGCCTTCGCTACTGGCCTCGATAACACTGTGGAAGTACTTGGTGGCGACACTCAACAGGGCAACCCAGAGAATGAGCGAGCGCGGCATGAACAGGCCGGCCAGGGCCAGTAGCGCACTGAACGCCAGCGGTCCCGCCTGCATGCCATAGCCAAAGAATTGAGGCAGACGTTCCCAGAAGGGCTGGGCAGTATTGGCAGCGCCGAGGAAGGTCAACTGACTGCGACATAGCGGACACGCCGGGCTGTCATCCGGGGCGTCGGCATTGAGTGGGATGCAGCAGTCGCCAAAATGGCGCTGGCAGGGCACACAGTGCCAGGTGGCGGGTTGGGCGGGGTGGTACTGGCAGAGCGTCTTGTCCATGACTGTTCCAGGCACGATGGCGGTTCGCCATTCTCCTGGCAAAAAAAGAGGGCCCGCAAGGGGCCCTCTCTTTTATCGGCTGACGATTGTCAGACGCCGGAAGCCTCGGCAGCTTCCACGTCCTTCATCGACAGCTTGATGCGGCCGCGGTTGTCGACGTCGAGAACCAGGACTTTGACTTCCTGGCCTTCCTGCAGCACGTCGGTAACCTTGTCGATGCGCTTGTCGCTGATCTGCGAGATGTGCACCAGACCGTCCTTGCCCGGCAGGATGTTGACGAAGGCACCGAAGTCGACGATGCGCTCGACCTTGCCGATGTACACCTTGCCGATTTCGGCTTCAGCGGTGATGCCCAGAACGCGCTGACGCGCAGCCTCGGCAGCTTCCTTGGTCTCGCCGAAGATCTTCACGCTGCCATCGTCTTCGATGTCGATGGAGGCCTTGGTCTCTTCGCAGATCGAACGGATGGTGGCGCCGCCCTTGCCGATGACGTCACGAATCTTGTCGGTGTCGATCTTCATCGCGATCATGGTCGGAGCGTTGGCCGACAGCTCGCTGCGGGACTGGGCAATGATCTGGTTCATCTGGCCGAGGATGTTCAGGCGCGCTTCCAGAGCCTGCTCCAGGGCGATCTCCATGATCTCTTCGGTAATGCCGTTGATCTTGATGTCCATCTGCAGCGCGGTCACGCCCTTGGCGGTACCGGCTACCTTGAAGTCCATGTCGCCCAGGTGGTCTTCGTCACCGAGGATGTCGGTCAGCACGGCAAACTTGTCGCCTTCCTTGACCAGACCCATGGCGATACCGGCAACCGGGGCCTTCATCGGCACACCGGCGTCCATCAGGGCCAGGGAGGCGCCGCAGACGGAAGCCATGGAGCTGGAACCGTTGGATTCGGTGATCTCGGAAACCACGCGGATGGTGTAGGGGAACTCGTCGCCTTTCGGCAGCATGGCGGAAACGCCACGACGGGCCAGACGACCGTGGCCGATTTCACGGCGACCGGCGCTGCCCATACGGCCGCACTCACCCACCGAGAAGGGCGGGAAGTTGTAGTGCAGCATGAAGGCGTCCTTGCGCTCGCCTTCCAGGGTGTCCAGCAGCTGGGCATCGCGGGCGGTGCCAAGGGTGGCAACGACCAGGGCCTGGGTTTCGCCGCGGGTGAACAGGGCGGAACCGTGGGTCTTGTCCAGCACGCCGACTTCGATGTTCAGCGGACGTACGGTGCGGGTGTCACGGCCGTCGATACGCGGCTTGCCGTTGACGATGTTCTCGCGAACGGTGCGGTATTCCAGCAGGCCGAAGGCATCCTTCACTTCACCAGCCGGGAACTGACCGTCTTCCTCGCCAACGAAGCGGGCGATGACCTGGTCACGCAGCTCGTCCAGGCGGTTGTAGCGATCCTGTTTGATGGTGATGGTGTAAGCCTGGGAGATGGCTTCGCCAAACTCGGCCTTGATGGCGCTGAGCAGAGCGGTGTTCTCGGCAGGAGCGCTCCAGTTCCAGGTCGGCTTGCCGGCTTCGGCAGCAAATTCCTTGACCGCATTGATCACGGACTGGAATTCCTGGTGGGCGAACAGAACGGCGCCCAGCATCTGGTCTTCGGTCAGCTCTTGCGCTTCGGACTCAACCATCAGCACGGCGTCTTCGGTACCGGCAACGACCATGTCCAGGGCAGAGGCTTTCAGCTGCTCGTAGTTCGGGTTCAGCAGGTAGCCAGTCTCTTCGTGGTAGGCCACGCGAGCGGCGCCGATCGGGCCGCTGAACGGGATGCCGGAGATTGCCAGGGCGGCAGAGGTACCGATCATGGCGGCGATATCCGGATCGGTCTTCTTGTTGGTGGAAACCACGGTGCAGATGACCTGCACTTCGTTCAGGAAACCTTCCGGGAACAGCGGACGGATCGGACGGTCGATCAGGCGCGAGGTCAGGGTTTCCTTCTCGGAAGGACGGCCTTCACGCTTGAAGAAACCACCGGGGATACGGCCGGCAGCGTAGGTTTTCTCTTGGTAGTGAACGGACAGCGGGAAGAACCCCTTGCCCGGGTCGGCTTGCTTGGCGCCAACCACAGTCACCAGTACGGTGACATCTTCGTCCATGGTGACCAGAACGGCACCGGAGGCTTGACGGGCGATACGGCCAGTCTCGAGGGTAACGGTCGATTGACCGAACTGGAACTTCTTGATTACCGGGTTCACGGTGTTTTCCTTCTCTGTGTTGCCTTGGGGGAAATGGTGGGAGTGTCGGGAGTCGGACCCGTTTCAATCCCCTAAAAAACCAGAAGCTGGAAAGCCGAAAGCTGGAACGATGTCCAGCTTCCGGTTTTCCAGCTTCCAGCTCATCTGTGTCGCTTAGCGACGCAGACCCAGACGACCGATCAGGGCGCTGTAACGAGAGGTGTCCTTACCCTTCAGGTAGTCCAGCAGCTTGCGGCGCTGGTTAACCATGCGGATCAGACCACGACGGGAGTGGTGGTCTTTGCCGTTGGCCTTGAAGTGATCCTGCAGCTTGTTGATGTTGGCGGTCAGCAGGGCAACCTGCACTTCCGGAGAACCGGTATCGCCTTCAGCTTGCTTGTACTCGTTAACGATCTGGGCTTTTTCAGTAACGCTCAGTGCCATGATGGGCTTCCTCTGAGAGTAATAGGCCGGGACCTGTGTCCCGTGTTCAAAAAAGAGGATTGACCGTGCCTATTAACAGCCATCCTCGGATCGGTCATTCCGACCGAATCAGTCGACGCGGCGCTACGCGCCCGTCGTCGCTCACTTCACCGATACCGATGAAGCGACCGGTATGATCCTGCACTCGCATCATGCCGAACTTCGGCGCTTCCGGGGCCCGCACCGGCTGGCCGTGAAGCCAGTAGTAGGCGCTGTGCTCTGTCAGCTGGATCAGCGGCCAGTGTTCCAATCCGCTGTCGACCGGCAGGAGGAACTGGTCCAGTGCCTCGTTGCCGCCTTCGGCGTGGGCCTTCTCCAGTGTCTCCAGACTGATCGCCTGGCCCAACCCGAAGGGGCCTGCCTGGGTCCGGCGCAGTTCTGCTACGTGGGCGCCGCATCCCAGGGCCTGGCCGAGATCCTCGACCAGGGTACGGATATAGGTGCCCTTGCTGCAGGCTACGGCCAGTCTTGCCTGGCTGTTTTCGCACGCCAGCAATTCCAGGCGCGCAATAGTAACAGAACGCGCCTCGCGCTCCACTACTTCGCCAGCACGCGCCAACTTGTACAACGGTTGACCGTCCTTCTTCAGAGCCGAGTACATCGGTGGTATCTGCTTGATTTCGCCTCGAAAACGCGGCAATTGCGCTTCGATATCCTCGCGACCGACGGTCACCTCGCGACGCTCGATCACTTCACCCTCGGCATCGCCGGTGGAGGTAGTGACCCCTAGCTGAGCCAGGGTTTCGTAACCCTTGTCAGCATCCAGCAGGTACTGGGAGAACTTCGTCGCCTCACCGAAGCACAACGGCAGAACGCCGGTCGCGAGCGGGTCGAGGCTGCCGGTGTGACCAGCCTTCTCGGCATTGAGCAGCCAGCGCACTTTCTGCAGCGCAGCGTTGGAGCTCATGCCGCGCGGCTTGTCGAGAATCAGCACGCCGCTGATGTTACGGCGGATACGTTTTACCTGGGCCACGCCATTACTCCTCGTCGTTGCCCGGGTGCTTGCGGTCTTCTGCCACAGCGCGCTCGATCAGCGCCGACAGCTCAGCACCGCGACGGATGCTGGCGTCGTAGTGGAAGTGCAGCTGCGGTACGCTGCGCAGCTTCATGGCCTTGCCCAGCTGCATGCGCAGGAAACCGGCGGCATCCTGCAGGATGTCGCGGTTCAACTCGACCTTCTCGGCATTGTCGTCCTGGCCCATCACGGTGATGAACACCTTGGCGTGGGACAGGTCACGGCTTACGTCCACCGCGGTAATGGTCACCAGACCCAGGCGCGGGTCCTTGATCTCACGCTGAATCAGCAGCGCCAGTTCACGCTGCATCTGATCACCGATGCGTTGGGTACGGCTGTAGTCTTTAGCCATTTCGTTTCACTCATGAACACTTAAAAAGCCAAAAGCCAGGAGTAGAAAGCGATGGCTTCCAGCTCCTGGCTCCCGGCTTGTGGCAAGCGCGACACTTACAGCGTGCGCGCCACCTGGACCTTCTCGAAGACTTCGATCTTGTCGCCGACCTTGACGTCGTTGTAGCTCTTCACAGCGATACCGCACTCCATGCCGGCACGCACCTCGGACACGTCGTCCTTGAAGCGGCGCAGGGATTCCAGTTCGCCTTCGAAGATCACTACATCGTCGCGCAGTACGCGGATCGGACGGTTGCGGTGTACCAGCCCCTCGGTAACCATGCAGCCGGCAACCGCGCCGAACTTCGGCGAGCGGAACACGTCGCGCACCTCGGCGATACCCAGGATGTTCTCCCGGACTTCGCTGCCCAGCATGCCGGACAGTGCTTTCTTAACGTCTTCGATGATGTCGTAGATGATGTTGTAGTAGCGCAGGTCCAGACCTTCCTGCTCGACGATCTTGCGCGCACCGGCATCAGCACGCACGTTGAAACCGAACAGCACGGCGTTGGACGCCAGCGCCAGGTTGGCGTCGCTCTCGGTGATACCACCGACACCGCCACCGACCACACGCACCTGGACTTCCTCGTTGCCGATGTCTGCCAGGGCGCCTTGAAGGGCTTCGAGAGAGCCACGCACATCGGACTTGAGCACGATGTTGAGGGTCTTCTTCTCGTCCTGCCCCATGTTCTCGAAGATGTTCTCCAGCTTCGAGGACTGCTGGCGCGCGAGCTTGACTTCGCGGAACTTGCCTTGACGGAACAGCGCAACTTCGCGGGCCTTCTTCTCGTCAGCGACCACGGTCAGGTCGTCACCGGCGTCCGGCGTACCGTCCAGGCCGAGGATCTCGACCGGGATGGACGGACCAGCTTCTTTCACAGGCTTGCCGTTCTCGTCGAGCATGGCGCGGACGCGGCCATAGTTGACGCCGCAGAGAACCATGTCGCCCTGACGCAGGGTACCGTCCTGGACCAGCACGGTAGCCACCGGGCCACGGCCCTTGTCCAGACGAGACTCGACCACAACGCCACGACCAGGGGCCGACGGAGTAGCAGTGAGTTCCAGTACTTCAGCCTGCAGCAGTACGGCTTCAAGCAGTTCGTCGACACCGGTACCAGCCTTGGCCGACACAGGTACGAACTGGGTATCGCCGCCCCACTCTTCCGGGATCACATCCAACGCGGCCAGGCCGTTCTTGATGTTGTCCGGGTTGGCTTCGGGCTTGTCCATCTTGTTGACCGCAACCACGATCGGTACGCCAGCCGCTTTTGCGTGCTGCACCGCTTCGATGGTCTGCGGCATCACGCCGTCGTCAGCAGCCACCACCAGGATGACGATGTCGGTCGCCTTGGCGCCACGAGCACGCATAGCGGTGAACGCAGCGTGGCCCGGGGTGTCGAGGAAGGTCACCATGCCACGATCGGTTTCGACGTGGTAAGCACCGATGTGCTGGGTGATGCCGCCGGCTTCACCGCTGGCCACCTTGGTACGGCGGATGTAGTCCAGCAGCGAAGTCTTGCCGTGGTCGACGTGACCCATGACGGTCACGACCGGCGCACGCGTCAGCACCTCGCCTTCAAACTTCAGGGACGCAGCCAGTTGATCTTCCAGGGCGTTCTCATTGACCAGCTTGACCTTGTGGCCGAGTTCTTCGGCGATCAGTTGAGCGGTCTCGCGATCGAGCACCTGGTTGATGGTCACGGGAGTGCCCATCTTGAACATGAACTTGACGACTTCGGCACCCTTGACGGCCATCTGAGCGGCCAGCTCGGCCACTGTAATGGTCTCGCCAATGCTGACTTCACGCACGATAGGTCCTGTTGGGCTCTGGAACCCATGTTGGTTGCGCTTTTTCAGCTTGGATTTGCCGCCACGTCCGCCGCGACGACCGAAGGAATCGCTTTCCTCCTCGGTACTGCGCGGGGCAACGCGGGGAGCCGGAACCTTTTCCTTTTCCTTTAGCGAAGGACGGTGCTGTGCGTGCTTGCGGTCGCGGCGATCATCCTCGTCACGAGCGCGCTCCGGACGCGGCGCTTCCTTCTTGCGATCAGCGGCAGCAGCAGCAGCCGGTGCAGCAGCACCGACCTGAGCGGTTACCGGGGCAGTTGCCGGAGTGGCAACTGGCTCGGCAGCCGCAACCGGGGCATCAGCCTTGGCAGGATCAACGGCGTCTTTCGCACGCGCATCAGCTTCGCGACGGGCAACTTCTTCGGCGCGCAGACGAGCTTCCTCTTCGGCCTTCAGGCGAGCAGCTTCCTCTGCCACGCGCTGCTCTTCGAGCTCGCGTTGACGCTCTGCCTCAATCTCGTCGGGGCTACGTTTGACGTACGTTTTCTTCTTACGTACTTCGACGTTGATGGTCTTGCTGCCGGCGACCCTCAGCGTGGTGGTGGTCTTGCGCTGCAGGGTAATCTTGCGCGGTTCTTCTACGCGCTCGCCGTGGCTGCTCTTGAGATGAGCCAGCAGCGCCTGCTTCTCATTGTCGGTTACAACCTGCTCGGCGCTGGTGTGCGGCAATCCCGCCTCGCGCATCTGCAGCAGCAGGCGCTCCACCGGTGTATCGACCACTTGGGCCAGTTCTTTCACCGTGACTTGCGTCATGCACTTCTCTCCTCAGGCCGCGATACTTACTCGAACCAGTGGGCTCGGGCGGCCATGATCAGCTTGCCGGCACGCTCTTCGTCCATGCCGTCGATGTCGAGCAGGTCGTCGATCGACTGCTCGGCCAGGTCTTCGCGGTTAATAACGCCACGTACAGCGAGTTCAACAGCCAGGTCCTTGTCCATGCCTTCCAGGGAAAGCAGGTCTTCGGCAGGCTGGGCATCCGCCAGCTTCTCTTCGGTCGCGATGGCCTTGGTCAGCAGGCGGTCCTTCGCACGGGCACGCAGCTCGTTGACGATTTCTTCGTCGAAACCTTCAATGCTGAGCATTTCTTCCATGGGTACGTAGGCGATTTCTTCCAGGCTGGTGAAGCCTTCTTCAACCAGTACCTGAGCCAGCTCTTCGTCCACTTCCAGCTCATCGACAAAGGCGCGCAGGATGTCGCCGGTTTCGGCTTGCTGCTTGGCCTGGATATCCGCTTCGGTCATCACGTTCAGCGTCCAGCCAGTCAACTGGCTAGCCAGGCGCACATTCTGGCCACCACGGCCAATGGCCTGGGCCAGATTGTCTTCGGCAACGGCGATGTCCATGGCGTGGGCATCTTCGTCGACGATGATCGCCACCACTTCGGCCGGAGCCATGGCGTTGATCACGAACTGCGCAGGGTTGTCATCCCACAGAACGATATCGACGCGCTCTCCACCCAGTTCGCCAGATACGGCCTGGACGCGGGAACCGCGCATACCGATGCAGGCACCCTGCGGATCGATACGCTTGTCCTTGGAACGGACAGCGATCTTGGCGCGGGAACCCGGATCGCGGGAGGCGGCCATCACTTCGATCAGCTCTTCGGCGATTTCCGGCACTTCAATGCGGAACAGCTCGATCAGCATCTGCGGCGCAGTGCGCGACAGGATCAATTGCGGGCCACGGTTCTCGGTGCGAATTTCCTTCAGCAGGGCGCGCACACGGGCCCCGACACGGAAGGTTTCACGGGGAATAATGTCTTCGCGGGCCAACAGGGCTTCGGCGTTGTTGCCCAGATCAACGATCACGTTGTCACGAGTGACCTTCTTCACGGTGCCAGAGATGATGTCGCCCAGCTTCTCGCGGTAGGCTTCAACCACCTGAGCACGCTCGGCTTCACGCACCTTCTGCACGATGACCTGCTTGGCGGTCTGCGCGGCGATGCGGCCGAACTCGATGGACTCGATCTTCTCTTCAATGACGTCGCCGATCTTGGCGTTTTCATCCCGTTCCTGGGCCTGATCAAGGGTCAGCTGGATAGCCGGATCCTCGAAATCGTCCTCTTCGACAACAGTCCAGCGACGGAAGGTGTCGTAAACACCATTGTGGCGGTTGATTTCCACACGCAGGTCGACTTCGTCCTCATAACGCTTCTTGGTAGCAGTGGCCAGGGCCAGCTCCAGCGCCTCGAAAATCACGCCAGCCGGTACACCCTTTTCGTTGGATACCGACTCAACAACCAGCAGTACTTCTTTGCTCATCGTACGCCTCGCCTTTCGCAATCCATTGGATCCGCGGGATCCGCGTCTCAGTCAAAACGGGGAATGATGTTGGCCTTGTCGATCAGTTCGATCGGCAGGAGGAACTCGCGGTCTTCGATAAGAACCACCACGTCCTGCTCCTCCACCCCGCGGAGAAGCCCCTGAAAATTGCGTCGTCCTTCGAAGGGCGAACGCAGTTTGATCTTAACCAGCTCACCAGCATGGGCCGCGAACTGCTCAAGGGTGAACAGCGGTCGATCCATACCCGGCGACGATACTTCGAGGGTGTACTCACTGCTGATCGGGTCCTCGACGTCGAGAACACCACTGATCTGCCGGCTAACCTTCTCGCAATCGTCGACGAGAATGCCGTTTTCGTGATCGATGTAGATCCGCAGCAGTGAATGCCGCCCTTGAGACAGGAACTCGATGCCCCAGCACTGATAACCGAGCGCTTCGACTACCGGGGCCAACAAGGCCTGCAACTGTTCTAGCTTGCTCGACACCTGATTGCCTCTCGCATGCTGTGCAAATAAAAAATGGGCGAAACGCCCATCCATTCAAACCGCCTGATCCGTGATCGGAGGTCAACTGTCCAGCTAGCAAAAAGCCCCTAAAAAGGGGCTTCGCGACTACTGGTTGCGGGGGCTGGATTTGAACCAACGACCTTCGGGTTATGAGCCCGACGAGCTACCAGACTGCTCCACCCCGCGTCAAAGCTGGTGCGAGAGTATACGGCCAGCACCTTGCATGGTCAACCGAACATCCCACTAAGAAGAAAGCCCGCATCACTGCGGGCATCTCTTTGTATGGTACCGAGGAGGGGACTCGAACCCCTACAGCCTATGGCCACTACCACCTCAAGGTAGCGTGTCTACCAATTCCACCACCTCGGCAAAACTTGCCTTACTTCTGCTCTGGAGCCTGAGGCACATCACCCGACTGGGTGGCTGGCTTCTGCTCTTCGAGCACCGGCACATCGTCAGCTGCCGGCTTGCTTGGCTGAACCTCGAGAACCGCCGGATCCGGCAGACCTACATTGCTCAGCGCATCAGCCTTGTCTTTAGCAAAGTACGCTAAACCCAGGCTGGTAATGAAAAAAACCGCGGCGAGTATAGCAGTAACTCTACTCAAAAAGGTAGCAGAACCTTGACTTCCGAAGACGGTCGCCGAAGCACCGGAACCGAACGAAGCACCGGCATCTGCACCTTTCCCCTGCTGAACCAACACCAGGCCAACAACACCCAGCGCACCCAGCAGATGCACCACAATAACGACAGTTTCCAGCATCTTGTCAGCTTCCTGCGGCGCGACAAATCGCACCGAACTCATCCGCATTCAGGGACGCCCCACCAACGAGCCCCCCATCGATATCCGGCATGCCGAACAACTCGGCCGCACTGGCCGCCTTCACACTGCCGCCGTACAAAATTCTGACGCCGCGAGCCACTTCGGCATTCTCTGCCGAGAGCTGCGACCGAATCGCCGCGTGGACTTCTTGCGCTTGCTGCGGTGAAGCTGTCAGCCCCGTACCTATCGCCCAAACCGGCTCGTAGGCAATTACCGCCCGCGCAAATGCACCCACACCAAGCTCTTCGATCACGCTACCCAGCTGACGCCCAACAACCTCGAGCGTCTCACCAGCTTCGCGCTGCTCCCGGGTCTCACCGACGCAAAGCACCGGAATCAAACCACAGGATTGAGCAGCAGCAAACTTGCGACTCACGACTTCGTCGCTTTCACCCAGAATCAGGCGACGCTCCGAATGACCAACCAGAACCAGACTGCAACCTACGTCTGCCAACTGACTTGCCGCGACCTCTCCGGTGAGGGCTCCCTGCACCGGCTCTACCGCACAATTCTGCGCACCGACGGCAATCGACTTACCGTCCAGGCCTTGAATGACCTGATTGATGTACAGACAGGGCGGCATTACCGCGACTTCGACGCCAGCAGGCAAGGCCAATTGGCGCAAGCCTTTGATCAGCTCTGCGACGCTGGCGCGGGTACCGTGCATTTTCCAGTTACCGGCTACCAGAGGTCGGCGCATGCTTTATCTCGTCGATCAAAGTGGGCGCAGATATTACCCAAGAGAAATCCAACTAGCAAGACAAATCAAGCACATACCTCAGTCACGACTTTCGCCAGCTCTTCTGCGTAGCCGCGCACCAACTTCTCGTCGTCGCCTTCGACCATCACACGCACCAACGGCTCCGTACCAGACTTGCGCAGCAGGACACGACCACGACCGGCCATCTGGTTCGTGACGCGAGCACATGCGTCCTGCACAGCCGGATGGTTGACCGGGTCTACATCCCCCCCGGCATAGCGCACATTGATCAGCACTTGCGGGCACTTGCGCATGCCCCGACGCGCTTCTGCCAGGGACTGTCCACTGCGCTGCAAGGCCAACAGCACCTGCAGGGCGGAGACAATGGCGTCCCCCGTAGTGGTGAAATGGCTGCAAACGATATGACCTGAATTCTCCCCCCCCAGCGTCCAGTCATTGGCCTGGAGCTCACTCATTACGTAGCGGTCGCCTACCTTCGCTCGAACGAAGGGAATATCAAGTTCCTTGAGACCCAACTCCAGGCCCAGGTTACTCATCAGCGTGCCAACCACGCCGCCATTCAGCCTGTCGCGACCATGCAGGTCACGGGCGATCAGGTAGATCAACTCGTCGCCGTCCACTACCGCACCGGTGTGATCGACCATCAGAACACGGTCACCGTCACCATCGAAGGCGATACCGACATCCGCGTTCTGCTCCACCACAGCAGCCTGCAGGCTGGCCATATGAGTGGAACCGCAGTCGTCATTGATGTTGAGACCGTTAGGTTGCGCCGCCAACACGCTCACCTGAGCGCCGAGTTCGCGAAACACGTTCGGGGCGACCTTGTAGGTAGCGCCGTGGGCACAGTCGACCACCAGTTTGAGACCGGCGAAGTCGGTACTGATAGGCGTGGTGCTCTTGCAGAATTCGATGTAACGACCTGCGGCATCGTTGATACGGGACACCTTGCCCAATTGGGCAGAGTCGACCACCGTCATCGGCTGATCCAGCAGGCCCTCGATCATCAGCTCCACCTCATCCGAGAGCTTGGTGCCCTTGCCAGAGAAGAACTTGATGCCGTTATCGTCGTGCGGGTTGTGCGAGGCACTGATGACGATACCCGCATCCGCCAGGAAGGTACGGGTCAGGTACGCGATAGCCGGCGTCGGCATAGGACCGAGCAGCATCACATCGGCACCTGCTGCCAGCAGGCCGGCCTCAAGGGCAGACTCGAACATGTAGCCGGAGATTCGCGTGTCCTTACCGATCAGGATGCGGCATTTGCCTTGCTTACGAAATGCCATACCGGCTGCCCAGCCAAGCTTGAGCATGAAATCCGGAGTAATCGGGAACTGCCCGACACGCCCGCGAATACCGTCGGTGCCAAAATACTTTCTGCTCATGAGAGGGTGCTCCGTGTTTTCTTATTCCGCCGCTTGCACCGCGGCGATCATGCGGACAGCGTCAACGGTTTCCGCGACATCGTGTACGCGCAAAATGCAGGCGCCCTTGGCCACAGCGAGTGCCGCAAGGGCGAGGCCGCCGGACAGCCGCTGATGGACTTCCCGCCCCAGCGCCTGACCAATCATGCTTTTGCGCGAAACCCCAACCAGTAGAGGGCGCCCCAGCTCGCGCAGCGCCTCCATATGCTTGAACAGGCTGAGGTTGTGCGCGAGGGTCTTGGCGAAGCCGAAGCCCGGATCCAGGATGATCCGGTCACCCTGAACCCCTGCAGCCAGGCACGCCTGCGTACGCTCCGCGAGAAACTCCCCGACTTCGCGTACGACATCCTGGTACTGCGGATCCTGCTGCATGTTGCCCGGCTCGCCGAGCATGTGCATCAGACAAACTGCCAACCCTGTATCAGCGGCGGCGTCCAGCGCACCATCACGACGCAGTGCACGCACATCATTGATCAACCCGGCGCCGAGGCGAGCGCCTTCACGCATGACAGCGGGTGTGGATGTATCTAGCGAGATCACCACATCCAGCTCGCGGGCGAGGATTTCCACCACCGGGGCCACACGTTCCAGCTCTTCGGTCGGGGAGACCGGCCGGGCACCTGGCCGCGTCGATTCGCCACCAACATCGATCAGGGTCGCACCGGCAGACACCATCTCTGCAGCGTGACGCAGCGCGGCATCGCGCGCGTTGAAGCGACCGCCATCAGAAAAGGAGTCGGGGGTGACGTTCAGGATGCCCATGACGTGCGGCTGGGCCAAATCAAGAACCCGGTTGCCGCAAGGCAACCGGGTCGGGTATTGCACTGACTTCATCTACAAGCCTTAGTGTTCGCCAGCCGGCCCGCCAATGGGGGTTTCAGGGCGATTGGCTTCTTCGCGAGGGGCAGGAGTGCCGGAAGAAGTACCGGAACCGCCCTGCCAATCCTTGGGCTCGCGGGCGATGCGGCCGGACATGATGTCATCGATCTGCTCGGAATCGATGGTTTCGTACTTCATCAAGGCCTCGGCCATCATGTCGAGCTTGTCGCGATTCTCGATCAGCAGGTTCTTCGCGGTGCTGTAGCACTCGTCAATGATGCGGCGTACTTCCTGATCAATCAGCTTCGCAGTTTCGCCGGAAATATTGGCGTGCTGGGAACCGGCGCTGCGACCGAGGAACACCTCACCCTCCTCTTCCGCATACATCAGCGGACCGAGTTTTTCGGACAGGCCCCACTTGGTCACCATGTTCCGGGCGATCTGGGTGGCACGCATGATGTCGTTGGAGGCACCCGTGGTGACACCATCGAAGCCCAGGGTCATCTCTTCGGCAATACGGCCACCGAACAGTGAGCAGATCTGACTGGTCAGCGCACGCTTGGACAGGCTGTAACGATCCTCCTCGGGGAGGAACATGGTGACGCCCAAAGCACGGCCTCGGGGAATGATCGAGACCTTGTAGACCGGGTCATGCTCAGGCACCAGACGACCGACGATGGCATGGCCTGCCTCGTGGAATGCCGTGTTGAGCTTTTCCTTCTCGGACATGACCATGGATTTGCGCTCAGCGCCCATCATGATTTTGTCCTTGGCCAGCTCGAACTCTTTCATTTCCACCAGACGCTTGTTAACGCGGGCGGCAAACAGGGACGCTTCGTTGACCAGGTTGGCAAGATCAGCGCCGGAGAAGCCTGGGGTACCACGCGCGATCACGCCCGGGTCGACATCGTCACCCATGGGCACCTTGCGCATGTGCACCTTGAGGATCTGCTCACGACCGCGGATATCTGGCAGGCCAACCACCACCTGGCGGTCGAAGCGCCCCGGACGCAGCAGCGCCGGATCCAGAACGTCAGGACGGTTGGTCGCAGCGATCACAATGATGCCGTCGTTCATCTCGAAGCCGTCCATCTCGACCAGCAACTGGTTGAGGGTCTGCTCGCGCTCGTCATGACCGCCACCCAGGCCGGCGCCACGATGGCGGCCCACAGCGTCGATCTCGTCGATGAAGATGATGCAAGGAGCATGCTTCTTGGCCTGGTCGAACATGTCGCGAACACGGGACGCGCCCACACCGACGAACATTTCGACGAAGTCGGAACCGGAAATGGTGAAGAACGGCACCTTGGCTTCGCCGGCAATAGCCTTGGCCAGCAGGGTCTTACCGGTACCGGGAGGGCCGACCATCAGCACGCCGCGCGGAATACGGCCACCCAGGCGCTGGAACTTGCCCGGATCGCGGAGGAACTCCACGAGCTCGCTGACTTCTTCCTTGGCCTCGTCGCAACCGGCAACGTCAGCAAAGGTGGTCTTGACCTGGTCTTCAGAAAGCAGCCGCGCCTTGCTTTTGCCGAAGCTCATCGGGCCACCGCGGCCGCCGCCGCCGCCCTGCATCTGGCGCATGAAGAACATGAAGACCGCAATGATCACCAGAATCGGGAAGCTGGCAACCAGCAACTGGGTCCAGATGCTCTGCTGCTCAGGCTGCTTGCCTTCGATGATTACGTTGTTATCGATCAGGTCGCCGATGAGGCCACCGTCCTGAATTGCCGGACGAACGGTTTTGAATGATTCGCCGTCGCTGCGCTTGCCGGTGATGACGAAGCCATCGACGGTAACACGCTCGACCTTGCCTTCTTTAACCTGCTCGATGAATTCCGAGTAGTTAAGAGTCTGCGGTTCGCTCGGGCTGGAGAAATTGTTCATCACCGTGACAAGCACAGCAGCGATGATCAGCCACAGGATCAGATTTTTTGCCATATCGTTCAATTAGCTACCCTCTGGAACGGGCCCCTTCCTGGAGCGCACCCCGCATGACGGCTGGTGGTTAACCGGCCTAACTTACTACACAACCCCTGCCCCTGGCAGGCGCCGTCTGTAACCCTTTATGAGACCTCGCAGTCTCCCTGCAGTATCCACCGCCTGCAGACGAGGACCGATGACTCATGTCCCCGTAGCAGTCTATTCCCCACGGAAGCCGCGCGCGAGCAGGTATTGCTCCCGGGAGCGGTCACGCGACGAAAGCGGTTTTCGCAGATGCACCTTGCCAAACATCCCCGCACTTGCTTGTGGTGGCAACAAGACCTTCCCACTGGGAGATTTTGATGCCACCCGATCGCAAGACGCGGGCCGTCCGGTCAAGCGCCAGCTCACGGAAGTACATGGAGCACGGCTGGTCGGCAGCCCTTACACCGCTCATATTGGGGCCAAATCGGAAATCACAAGGCCTTCCGGGTGTTTGCCTATCGCGTCGAGAATCCGGGCGAAGACCGCATCCTCGTTGAATTTCCCCTGAATGAACGTCACATCGGGAATGCTATTCATTGTCAGGATACCAACTGGTGACCTGAGCCCAGTGCCCGGCGCGGCGCCGAGATCGACTACGGTCATGTCAGACCGCAGAGTTCAGTCCTTGTCCGGGCTCTCGTACAGCTTGTAATTTGCACGGGAACGGAAAGCGTCCTTCTGCGCCATTTTGATGTAAGGGTCGTCGAAGTCTTCTTTCAGCCAACGACGACTAGTCTTGGAGCTGGCCACGGGATACCTCGTGTTCGGCTGTGCGCCCCGGAATCACTCGGGTAAACTACCAGCCTTTTTTCGCAGGGGTCTGATTATGGCGCTCTCACCGGAGCACAAGAAGCAATACAAATCTATCGGTCATCACCTGAAACCGGTATTGACGGTGGCCGAAAATGGCCTGACCGAAGGTGTGCTGGCTGAACTGGAGCGCGCGCTGAATGATCACGAACTGATCAAGGTCCAGTTCCGCATCATCGAGCGTGATGACCGCCGCGCCCTGATCGATGAACTCTGCGCCGCCGGCAACTGCGAGCTGGTCCAGATCATCGGCAAGATGGCGTTGGTCTATCGCCGCAATCCAAAGCCAAACCGTAACCTCTCCAACATCAGCCGCTTCAGCGGTCTCTGAGTCTCCCGCCAAGGGCGCGCGCTCAGCGCGCCCGGCCCTCCACCAGCTTTGCTGGCAAAGGCTGGATCACCAGCAGCAGGCCACAAAAAGCCAGTAGCAGATAGCTGAAGTTCAGCCAGTACAAGGCTTCCGGCGCCCAGAAGCGCACCAGTAGGAATACCACCACCAGGGCCAGCACGGCGGCCAGCAACTGCGCACGCGCATCGCGCCAAAGGCGCGCAAGCCCTGCATGCTGGATCAGCAGCAGAGCCTGGAGCAAGGCACAGAAACCAGCAAAAGCTACCAGCAGTGGCCGAAGACTCGCAGCCACCTCCTCCACCAGCATCGGCGCCAGACCGATTTGATCCAACGCCGGTAACATGACGAAGTGCAGCAGCCAGAGGCCACCAACCCAGAAGGTCTGGGCCAGCTGCCAGGCGATGGCGCCAGCCCTGAAAGGCGAAGACTTAAACGTGGCGGACTTCGACAATCTCGTACTCGACGATGCCGCTCGGAGTCTTGACGGTCACCACGTCCCCTTCCTCCTTGCCCACCAGGGCACGAGCAATGGGAGAGCTGACAGACAGTTTGCCTTGCTTGATGTCTGCTTCGTCGTCGCCGACGATCTGGTAGGTCACGGTTTCGTCGGTTTCGACGTTGGCAATGTCCACGGTCACACCGAAGATCACCTTACCGGTGCGCGGTAGCGCCGCGACGTCGATGACCTGGGCGTTCTGTAAACGCCCCTCGATGTCCCGGATGCGCGCTTCGACCATGCCTTGCTGTTCGCGGGCGGCATGATACTCGGCGTTTTCCTTCAGGTCGCCCAGCTCACGCGCCTCGGCGATAGCCTGGGTGATCTGCGGACGCAGTACGGTCTTCAGATGCTTGAGTTCGTCTTCCAGGGCGCGAGCGCCCTGGACGGTCATTGGAAATTTGGTCATGCCTTGATTCCTGCATGGAGATCCTGCAAGCGACGCACGGTCTTCTCGGGACCGAACTTGAGCGCCTCACAGATCGCCTGACCAGCCGCGATGGTGGTGGTGCAGTAGATCTTGTGCTGCAGGGCGTTACGACGGATCGAGTAGGAGTCAGCAATGGACTGACGCCCCTCAGTGGTGTTGATGATGAGGGTAACCTCATCGTTCTTGATCATGTCAACGACATGAGGACGGCCCTCCGTCACCTTGTTCACGCGACGGACCGGCAGACCAGCCGCCTCGATCACCTTGGCGGTGCCGGAAGTGGCGACCACCTCGAAGCCCAGTTCGATCAGATCGCGAGCGACCTGGGTGACCATCGGCTTGTCGTCTTCGCGCACGCTGATGAACACGGTGCCGGTGTTGGGCAGGATCTCGCTGGCACCCAGCTGGGCCTTGGAGAAGGCTTCGCCGAAGGTGTCACCGACACCCATAACCTCACCGGTGGACTTCATTTCCGGGCCGAGGATCGGGTCGACGCCCGGGAACTTGGCGAACGGGAACACCGCTTCCTTGACGCTGAAGAACGGCGGGATGATTTCCTTGGTGAAGCCGATTTCCTTGAGGCTCTTGCCAGCCATTACGCGGGCAGCGACCTTGGCCAGCGATTCGCCGATGCACTTGGAAACGAACGGCACGGTACGGGACGCGCGCGGGTTGACCTCGATGACGTAGATGTCCTCGCCCTGCACAGCCATCTGCACGTTCATCAGGCCGACCACGCCGAGCTCCAGGGCCATTTTCTTGACCTGATCACGGATCTCATCCTGGATGTGCTGCGGCAACGAATACGGCGGCAGCGAGCAGGCAGAGTCACCGGAGTGCACGCCGGCTTGTTCGATGTGCTGCATGATCGCGCCGATCACCACAGTTTCGCCGTCGCACACTGCATCGATATCGACTTCGATGGCGCAATTGAGGAAGCGGTCGAGCAGCACCGGGCTGTCGTTGGACACCTTCACCGCTTCGCGCATGTAGCGCTTGAGCTCTTCTTCCTGGTAGACGATTTCCATCGCGCGACCGCCCAGTACGTAGGACGGGCGCACCACCATCGGGTATCCGATGCCTTTCGACAGGGCCAGGGCTTCGTCTTCGCTGCGAGCAGTGGCGTTGGCCGGCTGGCGCAGGTTCAGGCGCTGCACCATCTGCTGGAAGCGCTCGCGATCTTCGGCGCGGTCGATCGCGTCGGGGCTGGTACCGATGATCGGCACACCGGCCTCTTCCAGCGCGCGGCAGAGTTTCAGCGGGGTCTGGCCGCCGTACTGGACGATCACGCCCTTCGGCTGCTCGACGCGGACGATTTCCAGCACGTCTTCCAGGGTGACCGGCTCGAAGTACAGGCGGTCGGACGTGTCGTAGTCAGTGGAAACGGTTTCCGGGTTGCAGTTGACCATGATGGTCTCGTAGCCGTCTTCGCGCATCGCCAGCGCCGCGTGTACGCAGCAGTAGTCGAACTCGATGCCCTGACCAATACGGTTGGGGCCGCCGCCGAGGATCATGATCTTGTCGCGGGTCGACGGATTGGCTTCGCACTCTTCCTCGTAGGTCGAGTACATGTAGGCGGTGTCGGTGGCGAATTCTGCAGCGCAGGTATCAACACGCTTGAATACCGGCAGCACCTTCAGCTTGTGGCGGTGGCTGCGCAGATTCTTCTCGGTCACACCGAGCAGCTTGGCCAGGCGCGCATCGGAGAAGCCTTTGCGCTTGAGCTTGCGCATCAGGTCGGCGTCGATGCCGGACAGGCCGAGGGTCTTGACCTTCTCTTCGTCCTTGACCAGGTCCTCGATCTGCACCAGGAACCACTCGTCGATCTTGGTCAGCTCGAAGACTTGCTCGATGGTCTTGCCGGCGCGGAAGGCGTCAGCGACGTACCAGATACGCTCGGCGCCGGGCACGGTCAGCTCGCGCTTGAGGATGCCTTCAGCCTCCGGATCGCTCAGGTCCAGCTTGGGATCAAAGCCGGCAACGCCCACTTCCAGGCCACGCAGGGCTTTCTGCACGGACTCCTGGAAGGTACGACCGATGGCCATGACCTCGCCCACGGACTTCATCTGGGTAGTCAGGCGGGCATCGGCCTTCGGGAATTTCTCGAAGGCGAAGCGCGGAACCTTGGTCACCACGTAGTCGATGGCCGGCTCGAAGGACGCCGGGGTACGACCGCCGGTGATGTCGTTCTGCAGCTCGTCGAGGGTGTAGCCGACGGCCAGCTTGGCGGCGATCTTGGCGATCGGGAAGCCGGTGGCTTTGGAAGCCAGGGCCGAGGAGCGCGATACGCGCGGGTTCATCTCGATCACGACCATACGGCCGGTGTCCGGGCAGATACCGAACTGCACGTTGGAACCACCAGTCTCGACACCGATCTCACGCAGCACCGCCAGCGAGGCGTTGCGCAGGATCTGGTATTCCTTGTCGGTCAGGGTCTGGGCCGGTGCGACGGTGATGGAGTCACCGGTGTGCACGCCCATGGGATCGAAGTTCTCGATGGCGCAGACGATGATGCAGTTGTCCTTCTTATCGCGGACAACCTCCATCTCGTATTCCTTCCAGCCGATCAGGGATTCGTCGATCAGCAGCTCGTTGGTTGGCGACAGGTCCAGGCCGCGAGCGCAGATTTCTTCAAACTCTTCACGGTTGTAGGCGATACCGCCGCCAGTGCCGCCCATGGTGAAGGACGGACGAATGATGCAAGGGAAACCAACCTGCTCGAGGACGCCGTAGGCCTCTTCCATGCTGTGGGCGATGCCGGAGCGCGGGCAGGCCAGGCCGATATCTTTCATGGCCTTGTCGAAGCGCGAGCGGTCTTCGGCCTTGTCGATGGTGTCGGCATTGGCGCCGATCATTTCCACACCGAACTTCGCCAGCACGCCGTGACGCTCGAGGTCGAGGGCGCAGTTCAACGCGGTCTGGCCGCCCATGGTCGGCAGCAGCGCGTCAGGGCGCTCCTTCTCGATGATCTTGGCGACTGTCGCCCACTTGATCGGCTCGATGTAGGTGGCATCGGCCATGGCCGGATCAGTCATGATGGTGGCCGGGTTGGAGTTCACCAGGATGACGCGGAAGCCTTCTTCCTTCAGGGCCTTGCAGGCCTGAGCGCCGGAGTAGTCGAACTCGCAGGCCTGGCCGATCACGATGGGGCCGGCACCGAGGATCAGGATGCTCTTGATGTCTGTACGCTTGGGCATGGGACTCTCGTTGCAATAATCAGGACAGGGTTGCGGTGGCCAGCTTCACGCCAAAGCCGACGAACAGGGCGCCGACGCCGCTCGAGGCGCCGGCAGCCAACCGTTGCCGCTGGCGGAACCAGGCCGCCAGACGCACACCGGAAAAAATCAGGAAACTCAGGTAAAGGGCGCTGATGACTTCGAGGATCACACCCAGTACCAGGAACGACACTCCGGGGTAGGCGTATCCCGGGTCGACGAACTGGATGAAGAAGGACACGAAGAAGAGGATCGCCTTGGGGTTGGACAGACTCAGCAGCAGCGCCTTACGGAACGGCTGATTGACGTCCAGGTCCTTCACTGGCGCGGTTTGCTCGACCGGCTGGCGCAACTTCTGCCAGCCACCCCGCAGCATCCCGACACCCAGATAGAACAGGTAAGCCGCGCCAACGTACTTCAGGCCGAGGAACAACATCGGCTCAGCCTTGAGCAGCGAGGCGATCCCCAATGCCGACAGCAGCATCAGGATCGCATCGCCCAGGAACACCGCGCTGGCAGCCCGGTAGCCGGCGCCCACGCCGCGCTGGGCGGCGGTGGCGAGCACGAACAGCGAGTTCGGCCCCGGCAGCAGGACGATGAACAGCGTGCCCAGGACATAGGTCCAAAGGTCGGTGATTCCCAAGGTCGGCATCATCTTCGCAAGCCTCTTCAGCGGTCTCAGCGACGCTCGGCCATAGCCGCGATGAAGCGGTCGAACAGCGGCGCCACGTCGTGCGGACCAGGGCTGGCTTCCGGGTGCCCCTGGAAGCTGAAGGCGACCTTGTCAGTGCGCTCGATGCCCTGCAGGGTACCGTCGAACAACGACTTGTGGGTGGCACGCAGGTTGGCCGGCAAGGTCGACTCATCCACAGCGAAACCGTGGTTCTGGCTGGTGATCATCACCACGCTGGAATCCAGGTCCTGCACCGGGTGGTTGGCACCATGGTGGCCATGGCCCATTTTCACGGTCTTGGCGCCGGAGGCCAGGGCCAGCAACTGGTGGCCAAGGCAAATGCCGAAGACCGGGATCTCGGTATCGAGGAATTCGCGGATGGCCTGGATGGCGTAATCGCACGGCTCGGGGTCACCAGGGCCGTTGGAGAGGAAGACGCCGTCCGGATTCAGCGCCAGCACTTCGCTTGCCGGAGTCTGCGCCGGCACTACTGTCAGGCGGCAGCCGCGAGCGACCAACATGCGCAGGATGTTCAACTTCACGCCGAAGTCATAGGCCACCACGTGGTAGGGCAGCTCGCTGGCAGCGATTTCCGGATGGCTGTCGGTTTCCAGGTTCCATACGCTGGAACGCCACTCGTAACGTTCTTCGCAGGACACCACCTTGGCAAGGTCCATGCCTTTCAGGCCGGGGAAACTGCGCGCCAGCTCCAGTGCTTTCTCCTCAGTGGCGTCGTCACCGACGAGGATGCAGCCATTCTGGGAGCCCTTTTCACGCAGAATGCGGGTCAGGCGGCGGGTATCGATGCCGGCGATGGCAACGGTGCCGTTCTCTTTCAGGTAATCCGGCAGCGACTGCTTGTTACGCCAATTGCTGGCCAGCAGCGGCAGGTCGCGAATGATCAGGCCGGCGGCCCATACGCGATTGGCTTCGGCGTCTTCCGGCGTGGTGCCGGTGTTGCCGATGTGCGGATAGGTCAGGGTAACGATTTGCTGGGCATAGGAAGGATCGGTAAGGATTTCCTGATAGCCGGTCATGGCAGTGTTGAACACTACCTCACCGATGGTATGGCCATCGGCCCCAATGGCGTCGCCGCGAAAAATGCTGCCGTCGGCAAGCGCGAGTATGGCTGGCTTAGTCAAGAAGACCTCCCGTAGATCAAGGCTGAAGCAAACGCAGGTTGTAAAAAAGCGGGATGACGTTGATACCGTCACCCCGCTTTTTTATCTGAGCCATTTCTGCGTAACTTTTAGTGGACACACTAAAGCTGCAGTTTACAGGAATGCGTCATTTCGGTCCACCCGAAAGACATCCTGAATATCGACTCAGCGCAATCCCAGCACGTCCTGCATGTCGTACAGGCTCGCTTCTTGCCCTTCCAGCCACAGCGCCGCACGCACGGCGCCACGAGCGAAGGTCATACGACTGGAGGCCTTGTGGGTAATCTCAACGCGCTCGCCGTCCGCAGCGAACAGCACAGTGTGATCACCCACCACGTCGCCAGCACGCACGGTGGCAAAGCCGATGGTCTCGCGAGCGCGGGCGCCGGTCTGGCCTTCGCGACCGTAGACGGCCACCTTGGACAGGTCGCGGCCGAGTGCATCAGCCACCACTTCACCCATGCGCAGCGCAGTACCGGAAGGCGCGTCGACCTTGTGACGGTGATGAGCCTCGATGATCTCGATATCCACCTCATCACCCAGCACGCGAGCAGTGGTATCCAGCAGCTTGAGGCAAAGATTCACGCCGACACTGAAGTTGGCGGCGAAGACGATCGGGATTTCCTTGGCGGCAGTCGCCAGCAAGGCCTTTTCCTCAGCGGAAAAACCGGTCGTGCCGATCACCATGGCCTTGCCCGCCTGACGGCAGACTTCCAGGTTCTTGAGGGTCACGGATGGGTGAGTGAAATCGATCAGCACATCGAACTCATCGACAACCTTGGCCAGATCGCCCGACAGAGGGACGCCAATTCGACCAAGCGCGGCCAACTCACCGGCATCGGCGCCGACCAGAGTGCTATCCGGACGATCGATGGCGGCGGTCAGACCAGCGCCCTGCGCCTGCTGCACTGCCTCGATCAGGTTCTTGCCCATGCGCCCGGCGGCGCCCATCACAGCAATACGTCGCATATAAAAGCTCCAAGCTGTAAGCCTGGAGCTGGAAGGCGGCACGGAAAGCCTGAAACACTTCGCCGCCCCTTCCAGCTCGTCGTTTAAAGATCGCCGAAAAAGCGCTTCATGCCCTCGAACCAGCTGCTGGCCTTGGGCGAATGGGAGCCGTCGTTCTGCAGCGTCTTGCGAAACTCATCGAGCAACTCGCGCTGGCGCTTGTCCAGGTTGACCGGTGTTTCCACCACAACCCGGCACATCAGGTCGCCGGCACCGCCGCCACGCACCGGGGCGACACCCTTGCCACGCAGACGGAACAACTTGCCGGTCTGGGTCGCTTCCGGAATCTTCAGCTTGACCCGACCATCGAGGGTCGGCACTTCCAGCTCGCCGCCCAGGGCCGCGTCTGCGAAGCTGATCGGCACCTCACAGTAGAGGTGTTTGCCGTCGCGCTGGAAGATCGGGTGCTCGCGCACGTTGACCACCACATAGAGGTCGCCGGCCGGACCACCCAGCGCACAGGCCTCGCCTTCGCCAGAGAGGCGGATGCGGTCGCCGGTATCGACACCAGCCGGCACCTTCACCGACAGGGTCTTGTGCTCTTCCACGCGCCCCTGGCCATGGCAGCTGCCACAGGGGTCGCTGATCATCTTGCCACTGCCGTGGCAGCGCGGGCAGGTCTGCTGGACCGAGAAGAAGCCTTGCTGCATGCGCACCTGGCCTATACCGCCACAGGTGGTGCAGGTGACAGGACTGGTGCCCTTCTTGGCACCCGAGCCTTCACAGGTCTTGCAGTTGACCAGGGTCGGCACACGAATGGTCACGGTAGTCCCGCGCACCGCTTCTTCCAGGTCCAGCTCCAGGGTGTAGCGCAGGTCGCTGCCACGCTGCGGACCACCACGCTGACCGCCACGCTGACCACCGAAGAAATCGCTGAACACGTCGCCGAAGATGTCGGAGAAGCTGGCACCGCCGAAACCGGCACCAGCGCCCGCCCCCATCTGCGGGTCGACGCCGGCGTGGCCGTACTGGTCGTACGCAGCACGCTTGCTCGCGTCAGACAGAATTTCGTAGGCCTCATTGGCCTCCTTGAACTGCTCTTCCGCAGCCTTGTCGCCCGGGTTGCGGTCCGGGTGGTATTTCATGGCGAGACGGCGATAGGCCTTCTTCAGGTCGGCTTCGCTGGCGCCACGCTCGACACCGAGGATCTCGTAAAAGTCACGTTTAGCCATAGGTTTCCTGCACTCTCAAATTCACCAGCCCCAGACGCGCCAACGCGGGAGCAAGCTCCCGCGTGGCGGATCAGGCGTGCGGGGCGACTAGCCCCGCACGCTGGAGCGGAAGCAAGCGTGACACTTACTTGTTTTCCTTGACCTCTTCGAACTCGGCGTCGACGGCATCGTCGCCAGCCTTGTCCGCAGTAGAGGCTTGCGGCTGTTCGCCCGCCTGGGGCTGCTCGGCGTACATCTTCTGCGCCAGCGGGGTGGAAGCCTGGGACAGGGCATTCATCTTGGCTTCGATCTCAGCCTTGTCATCGCCCTTCACAGCTACTTCCAGCTCGCCCAGCGCTTTCTCGATGGCAGCCTTCTCCTCGGCAGTGGCCTTATCGCCAGCCTCGGTGATCATCTTGCGAGTGGCATGGACCAGCGCATCGCCCTGGTTGCGAGCAGCAGCCAGCTCTTCGAACTTGCGGTCTTCCTCGGCATTAGCCTCGGCATCACGCACCATCTGCTGGATTTCTTCCTCGGACAGGCCGGAGTTGGCCTTGATCACAATGGACTGCTGCTTGCCGGTCGCCTTGTCCTTGGCGGACACGTGCAGGATGCCGTTGGCGTCGATGTCGAAGGTCACTTCGATCTGCGGTACGCCACGCGGAGCCGGCGGGATCTCGGCCAGGTCGAACTTGCCCAGGGACTTGTTCTGACCAGCCTGCTTGCGCTCACCCTGCAGCACATGAATGGTCACGGCGGACTGGTTGTCGTCAGCAGTAGAGAACACCTGCGACTTCTTGGTCGGAATGGTGGTGTTCTTCTCGATCAGCGCGGTCATAACGCCACCCAGGGTTTCGATACCCAGGGTCAGCGGGGATACGTCGAGCAGCAGTACGTCCTTCACGTCACCGGCCAGTACGGCGCCCTGGATGGCAGCACCAATGGCAACGGCTTCGTCCGGGTTCACGTCCTTGCGCGGCTCCTTGCCGAAGAAGTCAGCAACTTGCTTCTGCACCAGCGGCATACGGGTCTGGCCACCGACCAGAATCACTTCCTGGATGTCGGATACGTCCAGGCCGGCGTCCTTCAGGGCGATGCGGCAAGGCTCGATGGTACGGGCGACCAAGTCTTCGACCAGGGCTTCCAGCTTGGCGCGGGAAATCTTCACGTTCAGGTGTTTCGGACCGGTCTGGTCTGCAGTGATGTACGGCAGGTTGACGTCGGTCTGCTGAGCGGAAGACAGCTCGATCTTGGCCTTCTCGGCGGCTTCCTTCAGGCGCTGCATGGCCAGGGGGTCTCCCTTGAGGTCCATGCCGGACTCTTTCTTGAACTCGTCTACGAGGTAGTCGATCAGGCGCAGATCGAAGTCTTCACCACCGAGGAAGGTGTCACCGTTGGTGGCCAGCACTTCGAACTGGTGCTCGCCATCGACTTCGGCAATCTCGATCACCGATACGTCGAAGGTGCCGCCGCCCAGGTCATAGACGATCACGGTATGGTCGCCCTTGGCCTTATCCATGCCGTAAGCCAGCGCTGCTGCAGTCGGCTCGTTGATGATGCGCTTGACGTCCAGACCGGCGATGCGACCGGCGTCTTTGGTGGCCTGGCGCTGGCTGTCGTTGAAGTAGGCCGGAACGGTGATCACCGCTTCGGTCACCGGCTCGCCGAGGTAGTCTTCGGCAGTCTTCTTCATCTTCTTGAGCACTTCCGCGGAAATCTGCGGCGGCGCCATCTTCTGGCCCTTCACCTCAACCCAGGCGTCACCGTTATCGGCCTTGGCGATCTTGTAGGGAACCATCTTGATGTCTTTCTGCACGACGTCTTCGTCGAAGCGGCGACCGATCAGACGCTTCACTGCGTACAGGGTGTTCTGCGGGTTGGTAACCGCTTGACGCTTGGCGGACTGACCAACCAAGGTTTCGCCGTCGTTGGTGTAGGCGATGATGGACGGCGTGGTGCGAGCACCCTCGGCGTTCTCGATCACCTTGACACTGCCGTTCTCCAGGATGGCCACGCAAGAGTTGGTGGTCCCCAGGTCGATACCAATGATTTTGCCCATATTCTCTCTCCCGAAACTTTGGATTCTCCGCAGCCTCGTTCTTCACGGACTGCGGCAGCACATAAACGCTTGATGTAACAGATGGGGGCCCGAGCCCGGATTTCAAGCCTGCTCGTCAATCGAAGGCGGCGTCGCACTCGGCGCCTTGCTGACCACCACCATGGCGGGACGCAGCAGACGGCCGTTGAGCAGGTAACCCTTCTGGAACACCTTCAGCACGCTGCCCGGCTCGACATGGGTGCTTTCTTCCATGGCCATGGCCTGGTGATGCTCAGGATTGAAGGGCGCACCATGCGGATCAACGGCTTCCAACTGGTAACGCTTTAGCGTGTCGTGGAACAGCTTCAGGGTCAGTTCCATGCCCTCGCGCACCGGCTTGATCGCGTCATCAGAGGCACTGGTCAATTCCAGGCCACGCTCAAGGCTGTCGACGACCGGCAGCAGGTCGTTGGCGAATTTTTCCAGGGCGAACTTGTGCGCCTTCTCCACATCCTGCTCAGCGCGGCGGCGGATGTTCTGCAGCTCGGCGGCAACACGCAGCGACTGATCCTGGGCCGCGGCCAGTTGCTCTTCCAGCACCTGTACGCGGGTGGCGAGATCGTCACCGGATGCGGTTTCGGCAGCGGGATTCGCTTCGGGGGTCTGGTTATCCAGGGTCTGTTCGTCGGCCATGCCTTCCTCCTCATACAAGACAGCTGCGGGTAAAGACCCGCTGATATGTCCGCCTATATGGGGCCGCAATTTGTCGGTTCAAGGGGGAGAGGCAATTGTCAGCCAGAAAACAAACACTGTATAAATACACAGCCACCTCAGCGCGGGAGTCGCACCATGCTGGTACATCTGTCGATCCATAACTACGCCATCGTCGAGCACCTGGACCTGGAGCTCGAGGGCGGCATGTCCGTGATCACCGGCGAAACCGGTGCCGGCAAGTCGATCATGCTCGATGCACTGGGCCTGACCCTGGGTGATCGCGCCGACAGCGGCGTGGTGCGCCCCGGTGCCGACAAGGCTGACATCCTCGCCAGCTTCGATGTCAGCAACATTGCCGAAGCCCGCGACTGGCTGGATGAACGCGACCTCGAGCAGGACGGCCCCTGCATCTTGCGCCGCGTGATCACAGCCGAGGGTCGTTCACGCGCGTATATCAACGGCACCCCTTGCCCGCTCGGCGACTTGAAAAGTCTCGGCGAGCTCCTGATCGATATCCATGGCCAGCACGAACACCAGTCCCTGCTCAAAGCCGACACCCATCGTCGCCTGCTTGACGAGTTCGCCAGCGCGAGCGACCTGGCTCGCCAGGTGCAGCTAGCGGCCCAGCGCTGGCGGCAAACCCGCCAGGAGCTGGAACGCCTGTCCCGCGCTGGCGACGAGCAGCGTGCCCGCCACCAACTGCTCAGCTATCAACTGGACGAACTGGAAAACCTTGCCCTGGGCGAGAACGAGCTGGAACAGCTGGAACAGGAGCATAAGAACCTGACCAACGCCGAAAGCCTGCTGGCTGCCTGCCGGCAGGTCACTGACATGTGCAGCGAGAGTGATGCCGGCAACGTGCTCAGTGCGCTGACCGCCAGCCTCAACCGCCTCACTGCCTTCCACTCTCAGCCGGGCGCCCTGGCCGAAGCGGTCAATCTGCTGTCCAGCGCGCAGATCCAGGTCGAGGAAGCCATGGGCGAGCTGAACCGCTTCCTAGACCACTTCGACGCCGACCCCGAGCGCCAGCAGGCACTGGAAGAGCGACTCGACACCATCTACACCCTGGCGCGCAAGCACCGGGTACAGCCAAGCGAGCTGGCCGAGCTGCAACAGAAGCTGCTGGACGAGCTGGAAGCCCTCAATGCCGACGACGAAGCCGCTGAGCGCCTGGCCGAGGAACTGGCCGCCTATGCACGTCACTACCAAGAGAAAGCCGCGGAACTGAGCAGGCTGCGCGGCGAGGCGGCCGGCCGCCTGGCAGGCGCAGTGGAAACCGAAATGCAACGCCTGGGCATGCCCGGCGGACGCTTCAACATCCAGCTGCATTCCAGCCAGGTCGATGAACCTCAACAATATGGTCTGGAGCAGGTTGAGTTCCTGGTCAGCGCCAACCCCGGCCAGCCACTGAAGGCACTGGCCAAGGTCGCCTCGGGCGGCGAGCTGTCCCGCATCAGCCTGGCCATCCAGGTAATCACTGCGCAGACTTCCCGCGTGCCGACCCTGGTCTTCGACGAAGTGGACGTGGGCATCGGCGGCCCGACAGCCGAAGTGGTGGGCCAACTGCTGCGCCGGCTAGGTGAGCGCGGCCAGGTACTCACCGTTACCCACCTGCCGCAGGTCGCCGCCCAGGGTCATCACCACCTCTTCGTACACAAGGAACGCGGCACCCAGGAAACCCGCACAGCGGTGGCCAAGCTGCAAGAAGCACCGCGCATCGAAGAGATCGCCCGCATGCTGGGCGGCGTCGACCTCACCGAGGAGTCCCTGGCCCACGCGAGGAAGATGGTGACCAGCGCCCAAGGCTAATCCCAGAAACGAAAAAGGCGACCCAGAGGTCGCCTTTTTGTGCGCGAAGTGCTTACTTCTTCTTGCGCACGTAGAGCACCAGATTGTGGTCGACCAACTCGAAGCCACGCTCCTTGACGATCTCCTTCTGGCGCTTCTCGATCTCCGGATCGAAGAACTCGATCACTTCGCCGCTATCGACGCACACCATGTGGTCGTGGTGACCGCTGTCAGCCAGCTCGAACACCGCATGACCGCCGTCGAAGTTATGGCGCACTACCAGGCCCGCCGCCTCGAACTGGGTCAGAACCCGGTAGACAGTGGCCAAGCCGACGTCTTCGCCAGCTTCCATCAGGGCCTTGTAAACATCCTCCGCGCTCATGTGGCGCTGCTCGGTGGAGTCGAGCATCTGGAGGATCTTGACCCGAGGCAAGGTCACCTTCAGGCCGGCTTTACGCAGTTCGTTGTTTTCAACCATGGTCAGCTTTCTCGAGGAATGCAGCTTTCGCAGCTTCCCTTAATGCAGGTATGATCGGGACTTTTGATGCCCGTCCAAGATAGTGGAAGTCTCCCACCGATGCAAAACACCAAGCTCCTGCTGACCAGCCTCTCCTTCGCAGGCTTGCTCGCACTCGCCGGTTGCTCGTTCCCCGGGGTCTACAAAATCGACATCCAGCAGGGCAACGTCGTTACGCAGGACATGATAGACCAGTTGAAGCCCGGAATGACCCGGCGTCAAGTGAGGTTTATCATGGGCAACCCGCTGATCACCGACACGTTCCACGCCAAACGCTGGGATTACCTCTACAGCATCCAGCCGGGTGGCGGCCAACGCTTCCAGGAACGCGTCAGTCTGGCGTTCGACAATAACGACCAATTGATCGGCCTGGCCGGCGACTTCATGCCCGGCGTGAGCCGTGATGAAGCAATTCTCGGCGGCGAAAGCTCTACCACGACCGCCCCGGCCAAACCTGAGCAGCAAGCGCAGCCCAAGGCCGAAGAGCCGGCAGCACCTGGCTCCCTGCTGGAGAAGATCCAGAAAGAAGTGGATAGCGCAGAACCTGTACCGGTCCCGATTCCGGAACCGCTGGAAACCTCGCCGCAATAACCTGCGGCAACAAAAAAGCCCGGGCTGGTCCCGGGCTTTTTCATGGACGGGATTCAGGCGTCCCGCTCACCTGCACGAACCTGGGCGGCCTTCGCCGCACGCTGTTTGCGCACCTCTTTAGGGTCAGCAATCAGAGGCCGGTAGATCTCCACCCGATCACCCTCATCCAACAGACGCTCCTCCGGCTTGGGCAGTGCCTTGCCGAAGATACCGAGCGGACAGTTGGCAAGGTCCAGCTCGGGAAAATGCAGCTCCATCCCTGAGCGCATGACCGCATCGCGAGCATTGATGCCGCGCGGAAAGGTCAGGCGCAGCAAACGCTGACAGCCGGCCAGCGCATAGACCACCTCAACCTGGATCACATCAGCCATAAAGCTGCTTCGCCCGCTGGCAGAACGCGTCCACCAGAGTGTTGGCGGCCTGATTGAACAACGGCCCCAAGGTGGCCTTGATGATCGGGCCGGCGTAATCGAAACGCAGATCCAGGCTGATCTTGCAGGCCTTGTCCCCAAGCGCCTTGAAGTGCCAGACACCGTGCAACTGAGTGAAAGGGCCTTCCTCCAGGTTCATCTCGATGGCCTGCCCGTTGTCCAACTTGTTTCGGGTGACGAAGCGCTGGCTGAGGCTGCCCTTGGCGACTTCGAGACTGGCGAGCATATGGCTCTCGCTCACTTCCATCACGGTTGCAGACGAGCACCAGGGCAGGAATTCCGGGTAGCGCGCCACATCGTTGACCAGGTCGTAGAGCGCCTGCGCAGGAAACGGCAACAGGGCGGAGCGCTGGATATGCGTGGTCATCTTGGCCTCAAACAGGGTTCCGAGCCGCGCTGCATTAGGGATACGTCGGGCCGGACTGGTCAAAAAAGTGCCGCATTGTCAGGGATTCGCCAGTATCGCTCAAGCCTACGCCGCCGTAGCCGCGCCGTCTGCGACTCCCTATAATGCGCCGCCTATGGCTAAGCAAAAGAAACATCCGGAAGGCACCATCGCCCTCAACAAGAAGGCGCTGCACGACTATTCCATCGAACAGAAATTCGAAGCCGGGCTGGCTCTCGCCGGCTGGGAAGTGAAAAGTCTGCGCGCCGGAAAGGCACAGCTGGTGGACAGCTATGTGCTCCTCAAGGACGGCGAAGCCTGGCTGCTCGGCAGCCACATCACCCCACTGAAGACGGCCAGCACTCACGTGATCGCCGACCCGGTGCGTACCCGTAAGCTGCTGCTGCACAAGCGCGAGCTGGGCAAGCTGTTCGGCGCGGTGCAACAGAAGGGCTACGCCTGCGTGGCGCTGTCGATCTACTGGAAGAAGCACCTCATCAAGTGCGAGATCGCCCTGGCCAAGGGCAAGAAGGAATTCGACAAGCGCGCCACGGAGAAGGAGCGCGACTCCGACCGCGAGATCGCGCGCGCCATGCGCACCAAGGGCAAGGAATAAGCCCAGGACAAGACAACGCCGGGCAATGCCCGGCGTTTTTGTTTGCCTCAGATGCTTTGCCGCCGCTGCGCCCGCGCCAAACGCTGCGCCTCCAGCTGACTTTCCTCCAGCACCTCTTGCACGTACTGGATGTGCTGATGGGAAATGTCCCGTGCCTTCTCAGCACGCCGCTCGATGATCGCCTCGTACAAGGCGCGGTGCTGCCTGGTCAACATCTCGCGGGTTTCGCCACGCTGCAGGTACATCCCGCCAATGTTGGTCACCACGTTGTGCTTCAGCAGATCGAATAGCCCGCGAATGGTGTGTAGCAGCACGGCATTGTGACTGGCCTCGGCGATCGCCAGATGGAAGCGCGCATCAGCGGCCCCCTCCTCCTCGCGACTGGCCTTGCTGTCAGGGGCGTAACAGGCCTGCAGCGTATCGAAAGCGGCTTTCAGCCGCTCATGGTCGACCGGCGTGGCGCGCTGCGCGGCGTAGAACGCGCATGAGCCCTCCAGGGTGTGACGGAACTCCAGCAGGTCCCTTTGCGCGTCTGGATTGTTTTCCAGCAACTGCAGCAGCGGATCGCTGAACGTCGAACCAAGCCCAGAGGCCACGAAGGTCCCGCCCCCCTGACGACTGACCAGCAGTCCCTTGGCCACGAGCTTCTGGATGGCTTCTCGCAATGACGGGCGTGAAACGCCGAATTGCTCGGCCAACGCTCGCTCTGCGGGCAGGCGCTCACCGGCCTTGAGCGTCCCCTCGAGGATCATGGCGCCCAGTTGGTCGACGATGTCATCCGACAAACGGCGCTGTCGCACCAGCCCCACTTCCATCTTTCACCTCTTATTGGTTTGACCATCCAACCAGCTCTGGAACCAGCCCTGGAGGCAAGCCTATCCCCACTGTCCAGACGCAGCAACCTCGTCCTGCTCGACCAAAGTCGCAAGGCTGGAAATTGACATCACGAATGCGCGGCTCTTACTCTTTCCCCGCAGCCTTGTAAATTGGTCTTACCACTTTACAAAAGCAACTCCTAACAATTCCAAGAACGAGCCGAGGTTTTCAGCATGCCGCACCCTCTCCCCCACGCCATGCCCGATAGCACCCGCCCCTGCCACCCACCGCGCCACGCGCAGTGCTGAGCGGAGACTCGACATGTCGAACGGACTGCTTGCGTTCCTTGCCTTCTCCCCCATCCTCCTGGCGGCCATCCTGCTGATCGGCCTGCGCTGGCCGGCCAAGCGTGCCATGCCCCTGGTTTACCTGCTGACCGCGGGCATCGCGTTGACCGTGTGGGACATGAGTTTCAACCGCGTGCTGGCCTCCACCGTGCAGGGCCTGGTCATTACCGGCGGAGTGCTGTGGATCATTTTTGGCGCCATTCTGCTGCTGAACACCCTCAAGCATTCGGGTGGCATCACCGCGATTCGCGCCGGTTTCGCCACCATCAGCCCTGACCGGCGAATCCAGGCCATCATCATTGCCTGGCTATTCGGCTGTTTCATCGAAGGCGCCTCCGGTTTCGGTACTCCAGCCGCCATCGCCGCTCCGTTGCTGGTCGCCATTGGCTTTCCCGCCCTGGCCGCGGTAATCCTCGGCATGCTGGTACAGAGCACGCCCGTCTCCTTCGGTGCAGTCGGCACCCCCATCGTCATTGGCGTGAACAGCGGCCTGGATACTGCCACCATCGGAGCCCAACTGGTCCAGCATGGCTCCACCTGGGAAGCCTTCTTGCAGCTCATCACCAGCCAGGTGGCGCTGATTCATGCCACCGTCGGCACGGTAATGCCGCTGATCATGGTGCTGATGCTGACCCGCTTCTTCGGTCGTGAGAAGAGCTGGAAGGCGGGCTTCGAAGTGCTGCCCTTCGCCCTCTTCGCGGGCCTGGCCTTTACCCTGCCCTACGCGGCTACCGGTGTATTCCTCGGCCCGGAGTTCCCCTCCCTGCTGGGCGGCCTGGTAGGCCTGGCCATCGTCACCACCGCGGCTCGCTCGGGATTCCTGATTCCGAAAAGGAGCTGGGATTTTGCCCCGGCCAGCGAATGGCCGAACGAGTGGCTCGGCAGTGTCGAGATGAAGCTCGACAGCCTGACTGCACGTCCGATGAGCACGTTGCGCGCCTGGCTGCCCTACGTACTGGTCGGCGCCCTGCTGGTCATCAGCCGTGTGTTCCCCGAGGTTGGCACGGCGCTCAAGTCCGTCGCCCTGGTCTTCCCGGACCTTCTGGGTGAATCCGGCGTCAAGGCCGATTTCATGCCGCTGTATCTCCCTGGTGGGATTCTTATCGCCGTGGTGATCGTCACGTTCTTCCTCCACGGCATGCGTGCACGGGAGCTGGCTGCAGCAGTGAAAGAATCCGGCAGCGTGCTGCTCGGGGCGGGGTTCGTCCTGCTGTTCACCGTGCCCATGGTGCGCATCCTGATCAACTCGGGCGTCAACGCTGCTGATCTGGCTAGCATGCCCATCACCATGGCCCGCTACGTCGCCGACAGCGTCGGCAGCGTCTATCCCCTGCTGGCACCCAGCGTTGGCGCCATGGGCGCCTTCATCGCCGGCTCCAACACGGTGAGCAACATGATGCTGAGCCAGTTCCAGTTCGGCGTGGCACAAAGCCTGGGCATCTCCGGGGCACTGATCGTGGCCGTACAGGCCATTGGCGCCGCTGCCGGCAACATGGTGGCCATCCATAATGTGGTCGCTGCGTCTGCTACCGTCGGACTGCTCGGCCGCGAGGGCACCACCCTGCGCAAGACGGTCTGGCCGACGCTCTACTACGTCTTGTTCACTGGCCTGATCGCACTGGTGGCGATCTACGCGCTGGGCGTCAGCGACCCCTTGGTCGCCCGCTGAGCACAAGCCTGACGGCGCCCCGGCCCAGCCGGGGTCTCCGCCAATAGAAAAACCGGGTAATCCTCCAAATGATCATCTCTGCCTCCACCGACTACCGCGCCGCCGCCCAGCGCAAGCTTCCGCCCTTCCTGTTCCACTACATCGACGGCGGCGCCTATGCCGAGTACACACTGCGCCGCAACGTTGAAGACCTGGCCAGCATCGCCCTGCGCCAGCGCGTGCTCAGGAACATGTCCGAGCTGAGCCTGGAGACCAAGCTGTTCGATGAGACCCTGTCCATGCCCGTGGCGCTGGCCCCGGTCGGCCTGACTGGCATGTATGCCCGCCGTGGCGAGGTGCAGGCGGCAAAGGCAGCAGCAGCCAAAGGCATTCCCTTCACGCTTTCCACCGTTTCGGTCTGCCCGATCGAAGAAGTGGCACCGGCCATCAACCGGCCCATGTGGTTCCAGCTCTATGTGCTGAAAGACCGCGGCTTCATGAAGAACGCCCTGGAACGAGCCAAGGCCGCCGGTGTGACCACCCTGGTATTCACCGTCGACATGCCGGTGCCCGGCGCCCGCTACCGCGACGCCCATTCCGGCATGAGCGGGCCCAACGCGGCGATGCGCCGTGTACTGCAAGCCATGACCCACCCGGCCTGGGCCTGGGACGTCGGCCTGCTCGGCAAACCACACGACCTGGGCAATATCTCCACCTACCGGGGCAACCCGACTGGACTGGCGGACTACATCGGCTGGCTGGGCGCCAACTTCGACCCATCGATTTCCTGGAAGGACCTGGAATGGATCCGCGACTTCTGGGAAGGCCCGATGGTGATCAAAGGCATCCTCGACCCGGAAGACGCCAAGGATGCGGTGAAGTTTGGCGCCGACGGCATCGTCGTCTCCAACCACGGCGGCCGCCAACTCGACGGCGTGCTCTCCAGCGCCCGCGCACTGCCAGCCATTGCCGACGCCGTGAAGGGCGAACTGAAGATCCTCGCCGACTCCGGCATCCGCACCGGCCTGGATGTAGTGCGCATGCTCGCGCTCGGCGCCGACACCGTGATGCTCGGTCGCGCCTTCGTCTATGCCTTGGCCGCTGCCGGTGGCGCAGGCGTGAGCAACCTGCTGGACTTGATCGAGAAAGAAATGCGCGTGGCCATGGTGCTCACCGGCGCCAAGTCCGTTGGCGAGATCAGCGCCGACTCGCTGGTACGCGAACTCGGTCGCTGACCGGTCGACACAACCCGGCGGGCCGGCCGCGGCCCGCAACAATAGACGGGACACCGCATGAGCCTGCCGATTCCTTTCCTCAACACCGTCGAACGCCTGATCCCTTGCGAGCGTCGCTTCGACGACCCGCTTTCTGCGCTAGCCTTCGGGACCGATGCCAGCTTCTACCGGCTGATCCCCAAGCTGGTGATCCGCGTCGAGAGCGAGACGGAAGTTGTCGCCCTGCTCAAGGCCGCCCATGCAGAACTGGTCCCGGTGACCTTCCGCGCTGCAGGTACCAGCCTCTCTGGTCAGGCGATCACCGATTCGGTACTGCTGGTTCTGGGTGATAACTGGAACGGCCGCGATATCCGCCAGCACGGCGCACAGATCCGTCTGCAGCCCGGCGTGATCGGCGCCCAGGCCAATGCTTGGCTGGCCCCCTTCGGTCGCAAGATCGGCCCCGACCCGGCATCTATCAACGCCTGCAAGATCGGTGGCATCGTCGCCAACAACGCCAGCGGCATGTGCTGTGGCACCGCCCAGAACAGCTACCACACCCTTGCCGGTCTGCGCCTGGTACTGGCCGACGGCACTCTGTTGGACACCGAAGACGCTGCCAGCGTTGCCGCCTTCCGCCAGAGCCAAGGCCCGCTGCTGGCCGAGCTGGCCGAGCTGGGCCGCAGGACCCGCGCCAATACCGAGCTGGCCGCGAAGATCCGCCACAAGTACCGGTTGAAGAACACCACCGGCCTGTCGCTCAACGCCCTGGTGGATTTCGACGAACCACTGGACATCCTCAGCCACCTGCTGGTGGGCTCCGAAGGCACCCTCGGCTTCATCAGTGCGGTGACCTACGACACCGTGCCCGACCACCCGCACAAGGCCAGCGCGCTGATCGTCTTCCCCGACGTGGAAAGCTGCTGCAAGGCCGTTACCCTGCTGAAGAGCCAGCCAGTGTCAGCGGTGGAGCTGCTGGACCGTCGCAGCCTGCGCTCGGTGGAGAACAAGCCTGGTATGCCCGAATGGGTGAAGGGCCTGTCGAGCGACGCCTGCGCCCTGCTGATCGAGTCCCGCGCCGCCAGCCAGAGCCTGCTGCACGAACAGCTGGCCCGGATCATGGCGTCCATCGCCCACTTCCCACTGGAACAAAAGGTCGATTTCAGCGAAGACCCGACGGTCTACAACCTGCTGTGGAAAATCCGCAAGGACACCTTCCCCGCCGTCGGCGCCGTGCGCCAGACCGGCACCACCGTGATCATCGAAGACGTCACCTTCCCCATCGAACAACTGGCCGAAGGGGTCAATCGCCTCATCCAGTTGTTCGACAAGCACGGCTACGATGAGGCGATAATTTTCGGCCATGCCCTGGAAGGCAACCTGCACTTCGTCTTCACCCAGGGCTTTGACAGCCCCGAACAGGTCGCCCGCTACGAAGCTTTCATGCATGACGTGGCACAACTGGTGGCGGTGGAGTTCGGCGGCTCGCTCAAGGCCGAACACGGCACCGGCCGCAACATGGCGCCCTTCGTCGAACTGGAGTGGGGTAGCGATGCCTACCAGCTGATGTGGCAGATCAAGCGCCTGCTGGACCCACGCGGCATCCTCAACCCGGACGTGATCCTCAGCAACGACCGCGACATCCACCTGAAAAACCTCAAACCGCTGCCAGCCGCGGACGAGATCGTCGACAAGTGCATCGAGTGTGGATTCTGCGAGCCGGTCTGCCCGTCCAAAGGACTGACCTTGAGTCCGCGCCAACGCATCGTGATCTGGCGAGACATCCAGGCCAAGCAACGCGCCGGCGTCGATACCGAAGAGCTGGAACAGGCCTATCAGTACCAGGGCGTAGACACTTGCGCCGCCACGGGCCTCTGCGCCCAGCGCTGCCCAGTGGGCATTAACACGGGCGACCTTGTGCGCAAGCTGCGCGCGAAAAGCGCCCACCATGCAGATAGTGCCAACTGGCTGGCCGACCACTTCGCCACTGCCCTCAAGGGCGCACGCCTGACGCTGCGGATCGCCAATGGCGCACGCAAGGTACTCGGAGCGCCGTTGCTGGAGAAGACATCCGGTGCCCTGCGCCAACTCTCAGGCAACCGCCTGCCACAATGGACGCCCGCTCTGCCCCAGGCTGCAGCGCGCATCCACTTCACTCCGCCGAGCGCCGATGCGCGACCTCGCGTCGTTTACCTCGCGGCTTGCGTCTCTCGCGCCATGGGCCCATCCGCGGGTGACCGCGAGCAGGTGCCGCTTATCGACAAGACCCGCATGCTGCTGGAGAAGGCGGGCTACCAGGTGGTGTTCCCGGAGAACCTGGACAGCCTCTGCTGTGGTCAGCCCTTCGCCTCCAAGGGGTACGCCGAACAAGCGGAAAACAAGCGCCGCGAACTGGTGGACGCGCTCCTGACTGCCAGCCGTGGTGGCCTGGACCCCGTCTACTGCGACACCAGCCCTTGCACCCTGCGCCTGGTGCAGGACGGCCTGGACTCGCGACTGCAGTTGTTCGATCCAGTGCGTTTCATCCGTAGCTACCTGATGGACCGGCTGGAGTTCACGCCCCAGGACAAACCAGTGGCCGTCCACGTCACCTGCAGCACCCAGCACCTGGGGGAAGCTCAAGGGTTGATCGACATCGTCAAGCGTTGCACCAGGGAAGTGATTGTGCCGGAAGGCATTCACTGCTGCGGTTTCGCAGGCGACAAAGGCTTCACCACGCCAGAACTGAACGCGCACTCGCTGCGCTCGCTGAAAGACGCGGTGCAAATCTGCGAGGAAGGCATCTCGACCAGTCGCACCTGCGAAGTCGGCCTGACCCAGCATGGCGGTATCGACTACCACGGACTGGTCTACCTGGTGGACCGCGTGACACGTGCTCGCGCAGCGCTCTAAGGCGAAAACCGGACTTCCATCTGTAGGGTGGGCTTCAGCCCACCACGGCGCCACATCGGCTGAACCCCACTCGCTTCAGGGCAGTCCACCTCATAAGCTGGAGCTTTCCTATACTCCAGCGGTCAACCCGAAAAGGAGGTCCGACATGCGCCGTATTGCCCTTCTGCTTGCCGCCGCCCTGCTCAGTGCCCCGGTTCTCGCTTCACACTGCCCAGCGGACATGGCGAAGATCGACCAGATCCTGAAGACCGATCCACCCGCGGACCCCGCCGTACTCGAGCAAGTGAAAAAACTTCGCGTCGAGGGCGAGGAACTACATAAGTCCGGCGATCACGCCGAGTCCGAGAAGGTGCTGGCTCAAGCGCTGAATCTGCTGCAGTCCAGCGAATAGAAAGCAACTCAGGATCCAGCGCGAGCTGGATCCTGAGCGTCAGGCCTCCTGACCAAGCAGCGAGAGTGCCATTCGGCGTACCTGCTTCAGGTCCACAGGTTTACTCAGGCAAGCGTCAGCACCACGACGACGTGCTTCGGCCAGGATCTTTTCATCCACCGCCGCACTCACTACCAGCACCGGCATCATTGCCAGTCGGGGGCTGGAGCGCACGAAGTCGAGCACATCCAGACCATCGCCATCGGGCAGATCCAGGTCCAGCAGCAACAGGGACGGGGTGATATCCGCCAGAAGTCCCAGCGCCTTGCCGACCGACCCCGCTCCACGCACGTCGGCCATGTCCCGCAGGCCCTCCTGCAGCACCTTGAGGCAAGCCGGGTGATCTTCCACGCAGAGCACTTTCGGCAATACCTGCGGTTCTTCCACCTCAAGTTTGGCCAGCGCCGGCGGCTCGTAGTCATCCGACCCAACGATGCTTGGCAGGTCGATCCAGAAGCGGCTACCGATATCGGGCGCGCTGCTGAAGCCCATCTCACCGCCCATCAACTCCGCCAGCTCGCGGCACAGCACCAGACCGATGCCTGTGCCCGGAATGGTGGAGTTCTCCCGGCCCAGTCGCTGGAAGGGCTGGAACAGCATGGCCTGCTGCTCCTGACTGAGGCCCGGACCACTGTCGGCCACCCAGAGGCGCACGGCGGCCGGGCGTATCTCGTAACCCATGCTCACCATCCCTTCCGGGCTGTTGTACTTAACCGCGTTAGACAGCAGGTTCAGCATCACCTGGCGCAGACGCCGGGCATCGGCCATCACATGCAGCGTCGGCGAAGGTGGAGGCGCCAGCTGCAACTGTAGGTGACGAGCCTGTAGCTCGGGCTGGATCAGCTCAGCACAGCTGGCCAGCAGTGGGCCTATATCCACGGGCTTGAGCTGCAGCTTCTGGCGCCGATTCTCGATGCTCGACAGATCGAGGATGTCGTCCACCAGCGAGGTGAGGTGACGGCTGGCGTTGACGATCTCCTGGGCGTAGTCGCCCTCCACCTTACGGTCCTCCTGCCCCTCCGCTTCCAGAGCGATGAGCTGGGCGAAACCATTGATGGCATTGAGCGGCGTACGCAGCTCGTGGCTCATGCTGGAGAGGAAGCGGCTCTTGGCCTGGCTGGCCGCCTGGGCTTCGCGGCTGGCAATGCGCAGCTCTTCCTCCACCTGCTTGAGCCGGGTGATGTCCACATGAGTGCCTGCCACCCGCAGGGCACGGCCGTCGGAGTCCCGCTCCAGTACCTTGCCGCGGCTGAGCAGCCAGGAGTAACGGCCCTCGACATCGGCAAAGCGGTATTCGGCGTCGAAGTTGTCCTGGTCGCTGACCGAGAACAACATGCGCAGGCGGCGCACCCGCTCCACGTCATCCGGGTGCACGCGCTCATTGAATTCGGCAAAGGTGATGCTGTCGCTGCGCAACCCGAAGCGTTTGACGAAGCGCCCGCTCATTTTGATGGAGAGGGTGATGGCGTCTACTTCCCAGAGGCTTTCCGTGGTGCTCTCCAGCACCAGGTCCAGGTTGCGCCTGGCCTCCAACCGTTCCTCCTCGCTCGCCTGCAGTTGGGCGCCGCTGAGCTGAACCGCCTCAGCCAGGGCCTGCAGCTCGGCTATGCGACTGCTCGGCGCGGGCGGGCGGAAATCGCCCTGCCCGATACGCTTCATCATGCCCATGATGGCGGCCATGGGCGTCGCGAGTTCGCCGCTGAGGCGCCGCGAGCGCGACCACATCCAGGCGAAGAACAGTGCATAGAAGAAACACAGGCCGGCGATCAGCAAGTAACCGATCTGCTGGTAACGCTCGGCGAGGCGATTGGTTTCCTTGAATATGTTGGCCTCGTCCACCACCATCATCAGCCGCCAGCCGGTCTGCGGAATCTCGGCCCAGGCCACCAACTGCTTGCGCCCCCCCAGCTCCACTTCCTGCACATTGCCCTTGCCGACAGCCATAGCCTCCAGCAGCGGCTGCATCTCGCGGTGGCGAGCCAGATTGAAGTCTTCGGGCTTGAGCACCTCGCGACGCACCGCCTCGTCGTAGGAGAAACGGGTCAGCTCACGCAAGCCGAAGTCACGCTCGCCCGCCTCAGGCAGCGCCATGATGCTGTGGTCGCGGCTTACCAGCATCGCGTAGCCCTGCCAGGGCACCTTGAGGCTACCGATCTCGCCGAGCATCTGCCCCACGGTAATATCCAGGCCCACAACCCCTTCGAGGAAGTCGCCACGGTAGACAGGCGTAATGGCCGACATCATCCAGCCAAGGCCGGCCGGATCCAGGTAAACGTCAGTCCATACCGTCTTGCGCTGCGGGTTGTGCTTGGCATCAGCGAGGTAATAGAAGTTGTAGTTGGGTATCACCATGTCATGGGGATACTGCTCAGGCGTCATGAAGAAGGGATAGATGCGGTTGTAGCTGTCCCAGCTGTTGAAGTAGACAGCCGCCACCAGCGGGTTCGACTCTCGTATGGAGCGCATCAGCGGGTCGACCTGGGACAGGCGCAGGGCCTTATCGTGGTCCTGGCGCTCCACCGGTGTGCTGCTGGCATAGAAGGACGCGGCACGGCCGTCGTCGGTGCGCGTGTAGTAGACACCGTCGGAGCTCAGCACATGGCGCTGACGCTCCAGGTCATCAGGCTTGAAACTGCGATCCTGCAACGCCCGGCCTACCGCGTCGCGGAATAGCCGCGTGGGCACCTCGATGCCCTGCAGGCGCATATCGATCACCTTGCCTTCGCGCACCACCGCGCTGCTAAGGTCTTCCAGAGCGCTCTGCTGCAGGTAGTCCACCTGGGCATCGCGTATCGCACTGTTAGTCAACAGATAAGCCGTGATCAACACCGATTCGACCAGAATCAGCGGGATCAGGGCACTCTGTACGAAGGCACGCCAGATCCACTGGCGCAAAGGGGTTCGGGCAGAACGCGGCATGGCGACGTCTCGGCTCAAAGGTCTTCCTGACAATAGCCTGCAATCATATAGCAAGCACCCATGACATTAGGTCAAAAGCGTGGTCGACGCTTTGGCCCCTTTGCCGTAGACTACGCTCCGTTGTACACCCTGCAGTATTTGGGGCCGATTAGGATTCGACGCCGGTAACAAAACTCTAGGGGCATGCCGAGCTGGTAGCAGACCTCGTAAATTAGCTGCTGCAAACTATTAGTTGCCAACGACGACAACTACGGGGCGGCCCTCGCGGCCTAACCCTTCTGGCGGCTTCGGCTGCCAGCAGTCATTAGGGGATGCCTGTAAACCCGAAACGACTGTCAGATAGAACAGGATCGCCGCCAAGTTCGCTGTAGACGTAACGGCTAAAACTCATACAGCTCGCTCTGAGCACCCTGCCAGTCGGGCCGCAAAGAGCTAACTCAGTAGACTTGGCTAAGCATGTAGTCCCGAAAGCGGAGAGCTGGCGGACGGGGGTTCAAATCCCCCCGGCTCCACCAAAAACCAAGACTAAGCCCCTGATTTTCCTAGCGAATTTCGGGGGCTTTTTCTTTTCAGCCTCGGTGTACCGAAAACGTGTCGAAGACCAATGCCCCTTCGACTTAAAGCAAAGGCTTACTAAAGCGTCTTACTTCAGCTTCCCATGCAAATAAACCGCACCTGCAGTTAGCGCAGCGGCACCAAGTGCCTGTAGCGATCATCGCACCGATCCTCATGTTCCCTCGCTGAGTAGTTGTGGAACGCTCCCCACGATCGTGTCCCAGGAGGTGGTGTAACTCATCATGGCACTGGCCACTGAGTTTGCCGTTTAGTTGATCACTGCCGACAGCTTGGCCTGCGGATTATCACTGACCGCTTCGAAGGCCTCCAACTGCATGTAGCGCCGTTGCAGGCACCACTCGTCGCTCTGCTCCATCAGCATCGCCCCGACCAGCCGTGTGATCGCCGGATCATTGGGGAAGATGCCCACGACCTCGGTGCGTCGCTTGATCTCGGCGTTGAGCCGCTCTAGTGGGTTGGTGCTATGCAACTGCTGCCGGTGAGCCTTGGGAAAGGCCATGTGCGCTAGCACTTCGTCCTCGCAGCCATCCATAAGCGCGGCGATCTTGGGGTATTTCTCACGCAATTGGTCAGCTACCAGTCGCCACTGCTGGTGGCATTCGGTACGGCCGTCCTGGGCGAAGACCGTGCGCAGCAGTGCGGCCACCATCGTGCGCTGCCCTTTGCCCACATGTGCAGACTCAAAAGACCACATAGCGCGTAGGACTTATAGAGGGGCGGTTCCGAGCGGTCCAAACCGGGGTGCACCCTGCAGATGGTCAGGCGAGCTGCATAGCGAAGTGGCGGCGATGCATCAGGACAACTTCATCGTGCGCACCGAGCGTGAATATGTCGTCCGCTTCGCCGACCACTGTGTCTGGAACGATCTCGATGATGCTGCGCTGGGCGACCTGCGTGCGCACGTTGCCGGCCTGCCCAGCGAGCGAGGAGCCGAACACATCACCGCCAAGCTGTTCGACCTGCGCTGTCTCAATCTGCAGCTGGCAGTGCTGCGCTGGCGACTTCGTCACCTACCGCGAGCTGGCCAACCAACTGGATGTCATGGAGAGCATTCCAGCCATCCGTGCCGAGCCAGCGCTGATACAGGATCGAACGCCGCACATTCATCCCTGTATACAGCATGCTCACCGGCCAGATCGGCGAATCGACCGAGGTAGTGCTAAACGACTTCAGCACCGGCATCAACTTGGCCCAGTACCGCAAGCAGGTCGAGGCTTACATACGCGCCAACGAAAACCATGTGGCCGTCGCCAAGCTCAAGCACAACAAGCCGCTGACACCGCAAACTTTCTCCGGCGCAAAGACAAACCCCCGAACCGTTTTCACGATTCGGGGGTTTGGGATAGAAGCTTGACGATGACCTACTCTCACATGGA
>NZ_KE384035.1:5353-89791 GCF_000423545.1 Metapseudomonas resinovorans DSM 21078 | reverse complement strand
CCCTGGCGCAGCGACAGGCCCCGGTCGCCCAGGTAACCATTGATCACCGCCAGAATCCCAGCCGCCAACTCGTGCTTCTCCAGCAGGCGACGGAAATTGAGGATGGTGGTTTCATCGGGAATGCGCTCCAGGCTCAGCCCGGCAAACTGGCGCAAGATCGTGGTCTCGTAGAGTGCCTCCTCCATCGCCGGATCGCTGTAGCCGAACCAGTTCTGCATCAGATGGACGCGCAGCATCGCCATCAGCGGATACGCCGGACGACCGCCTTCACCCTTGGGGTAGTGCGGCTCGATCAGGGCAACCAAACCCTTCCACGGCACCACCTGATCCATCTCGATCAGGAACAATTCCTTACGGGTCTGCTTGCGCTTGCCGGCGTACTCGGCGTCGGCAAAAGTCATCTGCTTCATCGGGAAACTCGGGCAACGGGATCGGCGTATTTCACCAGATTCGGGAAGTCTTCTTCAGGATTTCCCTAGAGGCTCAACTTGCAGAACAGATTGCAGCTCTGGACGCTCTCAAGAACGACTCTGGGCTCAGACGAGAAATTGAGTTCGAGACTAAACTCAAGGCTTTACTAAAGGGATACGGGTTTGGTCTCAAGGTGGTTCTCAATATTCTAGATCCCAAACCCTCTCTGCGGTGGAGTGAGAGCTATCAAGCCTGGATGCCATTTCAAAATCCTCGCCTGGGAATTGAACTGGAGGGCTAAGTCAGGCGGTTTGAGCCAGCTGCGTGGCGGTTTCTGGGTACGCGTTCAGTCGACGAATTAGCACAATGGCTTGAGGGTTGGGCTTCCCGTTGGCTTACGCTGTTTCCGAACAGTGTATGGATTCAGGGGCCGGTCGGCGGTTTGCCCGTCCTTCTAAGAGCAGGGCAAGGCCGCCTGCCAGAGTCAGGATCCCGATCCCGAGCGCCAGGGATAACATTGAGTCCCACAACAGGGGGGCGAGTAGGCCGGCCGCCACAGCAGTCATGGCCAACTGCAGGAAAGTCTGGCACGAGGCGGCCACGCCGGCGCTCTGGCGCAGGGGCTCCAGGGCGCCGCTGACTAGGATGGGCAGGGCGATGGCCAGGCCCAAGGCGTAGGTGAAGAGGGGTGCCAAATTGATCATGCCGGCGGGCCAGGCCCAGGCTAGCGCCAGGTTCAGGGCCACCGAGGTGCTCAGGATGAGATAGGCCGCCGCCAGGGTACCGCTCGCCTGCCAGCGGTAGAGTAGACGGGGGAATAGCAGGAAGCCGGCCACTAGGCCGAGGGCGATGGGGCCATAGACCAAATAGATGTCGGTCCCCTTTCGTCCCAGCAGCCCGACGACGATGGCCGGTGCCGAAATGGCGTAGATGACCATGCTGACCCAGTTGGCCACGTGGGCCAGGGACAGGCGGACAAAGCGTGGGGTTCGCAGCACCCCCAGGTAGGCCCGCCCCAGCGCCGCTGGATTCAGGCCCAGGCGCCTGTCCCGCGGCAGGGTTTCCGGCAGCCAGCGCCAGTAGACGGCTGCCAGGGTCAGGGCGATGGCGGCCAGGGCGACGAACACCATGCGCCATCCGTAGTGGGCACACAGCCAGGCACCCAGGGAAGGCGTCAGCAGAAGGCTCGAGGTCTGGATCAGGGTGATCCAGCTGAGACGGTGTTGCGCATCGGGGCCTTGGTACAGATCATGGAGGATGGATCGGCTGAGGACCAGGCCCGCCCCGGCAGCCAGTCCTTGGAGGATACGCAGGCCCCAGAGTTGTTCGATGCCGGTGGTAAAGGCGCAGGCGGCGGCTGCCAGGCCGAGCAGAACAAGCGAGACGAGAAGGGTTGGCCGCCGTCCCCAGGCGTCGGCGATGGCGCCATACCAGAGGGATGCGAAGGCGCAGGCCACGAAGAACAGTGATAGGCACTGCTGGACTTGCCAGCCGCTGCCCCCCAGATCCCTGCTAATGGCCGGCAGGGCCGGAATGAGCATGTCCGTGCTAAACGAATTCAGCAGCGTCATGAAGGCCAGTAGCAGGATGAGCGCTGCTGGTGATGGCAAGTTCCTGTGTTTCGGCTCCAGGTCCTCGGCCGGGGGCCAACACAGCAAGTCGTCAGCGATGTGCGCAGGGTTGGCGTGTTCGTAGAGCATGTCTGTCCCCGATGGTGCGATGGAGGTCGAAAATTGGTGGACGTGGCAAGGCTGCTTGCCCGTCTCTTCTGGGCGGATGACCTGGATTCGCCAGAGTGAATTGTCCGACTCAGGCCTGTGGGATGCTTTTGATGGCGGTGCTAAGTGTCTTTCTGGGCGCATTACCACAGATGGCCGGTGAGGTGGTGCATTGGGTCACGGGGCCTCTGTCAGTGCTGTAGCTAGTCTGTGTTCGTGAGGGGGTGTGGCGTCGGCGTCAACCAAGTGTTCGACAGCGTCGACAAAGACACCTTCAACTCCAATCTGTGAGCAGTTCGCCAAATAAATGCCACGGGGCTGCCTGGACGATTATGGCAGTCTGGTTCGAGATTGGCTGCGCCTTGGCTAAAGCCTTAATTACCGCTCGATGGCCAGTGCCACACCCTGCCCGCCGCCAATGCATAAAGTTGCCAGCCCCTTCTTGGCATCACGTTTGATCATTTCGTGCAGCAGGGTCACCAGGATGCGGCAGCCGGAGGCGCCGATGGGGTGGCCGAGGGCGATTGCGCCGCCGTTGACGTTGACCTTGTCCATGTCCCAGCCCAGTTCCTGGCCCACTGACAGCGACTGGGCAGCGAAGGCTTCGTTGGCTTCGATCAGGTCCAATTGGTCCAGGCTCCAGCCGGCCTTTTCCAGGCAGCGGCGGGTCGCGGTCACCGGGCCGATGCCCATGATCGCCGGGTCTACGCCTGAATTGGCGTAGCCAGCAATACGCGCCAGCACCGGAAGGCCCAGCGCCTTGGCCTTTTCGGCGCTCATCAGCAGCACGGCAGCAGCGCCATCGTTGATGCTGGAAGCGTTGCCGGCGGTGACGCTGCCATCTTTCTTGAAGGCCGGTTTCAGTTTGGCCAGGGCTTCGGCAGTGGTGCCGGCGCGGGGACCTTCATCGGTATCGAAGGCGACAGGGTCGCCCTTCTTTTGCGGGATCAGGATCGGGGTGATCTCATCCTTGAAGCGCCCAGCCTCGATAGCGGCGGCGGCCTTCTGTTGCGAGGTGGCGGCAAAGGTGTCCTGGGCTTCACGGCTGATGCCGTATTTCTCCACCAGGTTCTCGGCGGTGACGCCCATGTGATAGTCGTTGAAGGCGTCGGTCAGACCGTCATGGAGCAGGGTGTCCAGGATCTTGGCGTGACCCATGCGCAGGCCGGTGCGGGCGCCGGGCAGGATGTAGGGCGCCAGGCTCATGTTCTCCTGGCCGCCGGCGATGATCACCTCGGCGTCGCCGCAACGGATGGCCTGGACGGCCAGGTGCAGGGCCTTGAGGCCGGAGCCGCAGAGCTTGTTCAGCGTCATGGCTGGAACCGTGAACGGCAGGCCGGCGAGGATCGAGGCTTGGCGCGCCGGGTTCTGCCCTGAGCCGGCTGTCAGTACCTGGCCGAGGATCACCTCATCGACCTCGGCGACATCCAGGCCAGTCTGCGCCAGCAGCTGGCGAATCACTGCGGCGCCCAACTGCTGGGCGGGGATGCCGGATAGGGAGCCTTGGAAGCTGCCGATAGCTGTGCGGGTGGCTGCGACGATAACGACTTCACTCATTTGAATCTCCAACAGGGGCCATTTTGCGCCCGGCTGAATGAGGGTGCCCAGTGCACCCTCACGAGGGATAAAAAAGGCGCGGCCACAAAGGAGCGCTGGCCGCGCTTCACGTCAAACGTCAGAACATTTCTGTCTTCAATTCATAGAGCGAGGGGCTACCGGCGCGGATGCTGGCCTCCAGGCTCAGGGTGCGCGGCAGCAGGCGGCGGAAGAAGAATTCCGCGGTGGCCAGCTTGCCGGTGTAGAACGCCTCGTCCTCGCTGCGCCGGGCCTCGGCCACGCTGGCCATGCGCGCCCACATGTAGGCGTAGGCGACGTAGCCGAACAGGTGCAGGTATTCCACCGAGGCGGCACCCACCTCGTTGGGGTTGGTCTTGGCGTGCTCCAGCAGCCAGCCGCTTACGGTCTCCAGGCGCTCCAACGCTACGACCAGCTCGCTGCCGTACGGCACTTCGTGGTGGTGAGCGAAGTTGCGCACCTCGGCGCAGAACTGGCGCAGCGCGGCGCCGCCGTTGGCCACCACCTTGCGGCCCAGCAGGTCGAGGGCCTGGATGCCATTGGTGCCCTCGTAGATCTGCGCGATACGCACATCACGCACATGCTGCTCCTGGCCCCACTCGCGGATGTAGCCATGACCGCCGAACACCTGCTGGCCATTGACGCAGCTTTCCAGCCCAGTGTCGGTGAAGAAGGCCTTGGCCACTGGGGTGAGTAGCGCCACCAGGGCCTCGGCGCGCTGGCGCTCGTCGGCGTCCTCGGTGAACTTGGCCAGGTCGAGCTGTTGGCCGACGTAGCAGGCGAAGGCGCGGCCGCCCTCGGTCAGGGCCTTCATGCTCAGCAGCATGCGGCGCACGTCAGGGTGATTGATGATCGGGTCGGCCACCTTGTCCGTCGCTACCGGGCCGGTAGGCGCGCGGCTCTGGATGCGCTCGCGGGCGTAGCCGACAGCGGCCTGGTAGGAGGCTTCGGCGCAACCGATGCCCTGGATGCCGATGGACAGGCGCTCGTAGTTCATCATGGTGAACATCGCCGCCAGGCCCTTGTTGGCCTCGCCGATCAGGTAGCCGGTGGCGCCATCGAAGTTCATCACGCAGGTGCTTGATGCCTTGATGCCCATCTTATGTTCGATGGAGCCGCAGCTCACCGCATTGCGTGCGCCCAGGCTGCCATCGGCGTTGAGCAGCAGCTTGGGTACCAGGAACAGGGAGATGCCTTTCGGCCCGGCGGGCGCGTCGGGTAGCTTGGCCAGCACCAGGTGGATGATGTTCTCGGTCAGGTCCTGCTCGCCACCGGTGATGAAAATCTTGGTGCCGGTGATCGTGTAGCTGCCATTGGCCTGGGGCTCGGCCCTGGTGCGAATGATGCCGAGGTCGGTGCCAGCATGCGGCTCGGTCAGGCACATGGAGCCGGCCCAGCGTCCCTCGTACATCGGCGGCAGGTAGGTGGCTCGTAGCTCCGCGCTGGCGTGGGCGTCGATCGCCAGGCAGGCGCCGGAAGACAGCGCCGAGTAGAGGGCGAAGCTGGAGTTGGCGGCGTAGAGCATCTCCTCGAACTGCACGGCGAGCATCTTTGGCATGCCCATGCCAGCGAAATCCGGGTTGCCGGAGAGGCCCACCCAACCGCCTTCGATGTAGGTGGCGTAGGCCTCCTTGAAGCCGGCCGGAGTGGTCACCACGCCATCGCACCATTGCGCGCCCTCTTCGTCGCCGCTGCGGTTGAGCGGGGCGATGAGCTGCCCGGTGACCTTGGCCGCTTCTTCCAGGATGGCGTCGGCGGTGTCGGCGTCGACCCGTTCGGCCAGCGCGGGCAGGCGCGCCCAGAGGGCCGGGGCATCAAAGACCTCGTGCAGCACGAATCGCAGATCACGTAAGGGAGCGCAGTACTGGGGCATGGCGGTTTCCTTGCTGATGAACGAGTGGATGGGCCTTTAGATAACTGCGCAGTTCGGAAACCGCGCCGAGTACGCTCGAAAGCGCAGCGTTTCCAAACACCTTCCTTGGCGAAACGGGGGTTAGCTCATGGGCTAGAGTGGCAGCCGATAATCGCGGAACAGTTCGCGTAACTTGAGTTTCTGCAGCTTGCCGGTGGCCGTGTGTGGCAGCTCATCGACGAAGGCCACGTCATCGGGCAGCCACCAACGCGCCACCTTGTCATTGAGATAATCCAGCAACTCTTCGCGGCTCGCGCTCTTTCCAGGCTTGAGCACCACAATCAGCAGCGGGCGCTCTTGCCACTTCGGATGGGCAATACCGATCACTGCGGCTTCGGCTACAGCCGGGTGACCTACCGCGACGTTTTCCAGATCGATCGAGGATATCCATTCGCCACCGGACTTGATCACATCTTTGGCGCGATCGGTGATCTGCATGTAGCCATCCGCGTCGATAGTGGCGATGTCGCCGGTATCGAACCAGCCATCCTGATCCAGGATCGGGCCACCTTGGCCGCGGAAATAGCTGCTGGCGATCCAGGGCCCTTTGACCAGCAGATGACCGAAGGCCTTGCCATCGCGTGGCAAGCTGTTCCCTTCATCGTCCGTGATCTTCATTGATACGCCAAACAGCGCGCGGCCTTGCTTGCTCTGCAGGTCAAGACGCTGCTGCAGATCTTGTCCGGCATGTTTGGGCAATGGGTGGCAGACAGTGCCCAGGGGGGACATTTCGGTCATGCCCCATGCGTGCACCACCCGGGCATCGAAATCTTTTTCGAAGCGCTCTACCACTGCGCGCGGCGCGGCGGCGCCGCCGATCACCACGCGGTTGAGCTGCAGTTCGTCGCGCGGCTTGAGACACCCCTTCTCGACGTGCTGCTGCAGCATCATCCATATGGTGGGCACGCCCAGCGCCAGGGTCACGCCTTCATCACGCATCAGTTCATAGAGGCTTGCGCCATCCAGCGCCGGCCCCGGTAGTACCAGCTTGGCGCCACTCAGAGCACCGGCGTAGGGCATGCCCCAGGCGTTGACGTGGAACATAGGCACTACCACTAGCGCTGAATCGGCCGCCGAGAGTGAAAAGCCCCCCGCCGTGCAGGACGCCAACGAGTGGAGCAGGGAGGAGCGGTGCGAATACAGCACGCCCTTGGGGTTGCCGGTCGTTCCGGACGTGTAACACATCGACGAGGCGGTGTTCTCATCCAGAAGCGGCCACTCGAACTGTTCTGGCTGGTCGGCAATCAGTTCCTCGTAGCAGCGCAGATTGGGAATATCCAGCGCCGGCATATGCGCGCGATCGCACAGGGCGATAAAGGCCTTGACCGTCGACAGCTTGGGCGCCAGTTCCTCGACCAGCGCGGCGAAGCTCAGATCGAAGAACAGGTACTGGTCCTCGGCATCGTTGACGATGAACTCGATCTGTTCGGCAAACAGGCGCGGGTTGATGGTATGCAGCACTGCACCCATACCGGAAACACCGAAGTACAACTCCATGTGTCGGTAGCCGTTCCAAGCCAGTGTGCCAATGCGCTCGCCTGGCTGTACACCGAGGGCGCTCAGCGCATTGGCGGCCTGCTTGGCGCGGCGCCCGACATCGGCATAGGTGCAGCGGTGGATCGGACCTTCGATCGAGCGTGAAACGATCTGCGTGTCTGGGTGAGACGCGCACGCATGCTCAATCAGTGAGGAAATCAGCAAGGGGTGGTGTTGCATCAAGCCCAGCATCGAATAGTCACCTTGGTTTATTGGATTTGTTGTAAGTGGCCTGTGGTACCAGTCACAGGCGCGTCGGCGGAGAAAGAGGTTCCCTCCTCCAGCAACTTCCTCGCTCAGCTCGCCAGCTCACTGCGATCACGGAAGTGTTCCAATGCCTCCGGGTTGGCTAGCGCCTCGACATTCTTCACCGGCTCGCCATGCACCACATTGCGAACCGCCAGCTCGACGATCTTGCCGCTCTTGGTACGGGGGATATCGACTACCTGCAGGACCTTGGCCGGCACGTGGCGCGGCGTGGTGTTCTTACGGATCTGTTGCTTGATCCGCGCCACCAAGTCATCGTCGAGGTGCTGACCATCGCGCAGTTTGACGAACAGTACGACGCGGGTGTCCCCCGCCCACTCCTGGCCGATCACCAAGGATTCGACGATCTCCGGCAGCAGTTCCACCTGACGGTAGATTTCCGCCGTACCGATGCGCACGCCGCCGGGATTGAGGGTGGCGTCGGAGCGGCCATAGATGGCGAAACCACCAAGGGCACTGATCTCGGCGAAATCGCCGTGGCACCAAATGTTGGGGAATCGGGCGAAATAGGCGGCGTGGTAGCGCGAGCCGTCGGGGTCATTCCAGAAGCCCACGGGCATGCAAGGGAACGGCCGAGTGCAAACGAGTTCGCCCTTGATTTCGCGGACAGACTCACCCTGCTCGTTGAATACCGCCACCGCCATACCCAGGCCGGCGCGCTGGATCTCGCCGCGATACACCGGCAATACCGGCACCCCCAGCACGAAGCCCGAAAGGATGTCGGTACCACCCGCGACCGAGGCCAGGTGCAGATCGCTCTTGATCTCGCGATAAACGTAGTCGAACCCCTCCGGTGCCAGCGGGCTACCCGTCGACAAAAAGCCTCGCAAGGCAACCAAGGCGTGACTGCCGCGCGGCGAAAGGCCCTGCTTGAGCAGAGCGTCGATGAACTTGGCCGATGTACCGAAATGGGTCATGCCCTCGGCGTCGGCGTAATCGAACAGAATGCTGCCGGGACGGCCGTCACGACCGGCCAGGAACGGTGAACCGTCATAGAGCAGCACTGTTGCACCGGATGCCAAGCCGGAGACCAGCCAGTTCCACATCATCCAACCGCAGGTGCTGAAGTAGAACAAGCGATCACCCGGATGCACATCGGTATGCAGTTGGTGCTCCTTGAGATGCTGCAGCAGGGAGCCACCGTGACCGTGGACGATGCACTTGGGTACCCCGGTCGTGCCGGAGGAATACAGGATGAACAGCGGATGGTCGAAGGCCACCCGAACGAAGGCGATCTCGGCAGCGGCATAGGGCTCGAGGAAATCGGCGTAGCGTACGCCGCCGCTGATGCTGGCGACGTCCGGTGCGTCCTCCAGATAAGGCACCACCACGGTACGCAGAAGGCTCGGCAGGCGTGCCGCCACCTCAGCGTTCTTCTCCAGGCAATCGACGCGCTTGCCGTTGTACCAGTAGCCATCGACGCACAGCAGCAGCTTGGGCTCGATCTGCCCGAAGCGGTCGAGCACGCCCTGCACACCGAAGTCTGGCGAGGCGGAGGACCAGACGGCGCCCAGCGAGGCAACGGCCAGCATGGCCACCAGAGTTTCAGGCATATTCGGCATGAAGCCGGCGACCCGGTCGCCCTTGCCGATGCCGAGCGCTTCGAGACCCTGGCGGAAGCGCGAGACCTGGGCATAGAGCTCGCCCCGTGACAGGCGGCGCTGGACCTTGTCTTCACCCCAGAACACTAGCGCATCGCTGTCGTCGCGGCGAGCCAGAAGTGTCTCCGCATAGTTCAACTGCGCATTCGGGAACCAGCGTGCGCCGGGCATCCGATCGCCATTTTCCAGCACCACGTCGCCTAGTTCGCCGACACCGCCACAGAACTCCCATACCAGTGGCCAGAACTGCTCGATCTCCTCCACCGACCAACGCCACAGGGTGTCGTAGTCGGCAAACTGGCGCCCGGTGCGGGACTGCGCGAATTGCATGAAAGCCGCCAGGCGGGTAGCGGCGATCTTCTCGACGCTGGGCTGGAAAATGGGTTTCTCGTTCATATCAGTCTCTCTCGATACAGGTAACTGGCCGTAGCGCTGCGGCCGACGTGGAAGGCAATTCAGCAGGTCACAGGCCCCAATGCAGCAACAGCAGCACCAGGGCGACGAGGAAAACGGTCTCGCCGACCATCAGCAGGATCGGCTTGATGCCGACTGCGGCCAGCTCCTTGAGCTGGGTCTTCATGCCCAGGGCACTGATGGCCACCACCAGGCACCAGCGCGACAGCTCGTTGACCCCGCCCTGGATCACCTGCGGCACCCAGCCGGTGCTGTTGACGCAGGCCAGCACCAGGAAGCCGACGGCGAACAGGGGCAGCAGCGGCGGGCGCTTGCCGCTCGGGTCGGCGCCCTGCATGCGGGTAATCATCGCCGCGGCGACGATCACCGGCAGCAGCATGGCCACGCGCATCAGCTTGACCACGGTGGCGGTGTCGCCGGTCTCGGTGGACATGCTGTAGCCGGCGCCGACCACCTGGGCCACGTCGTGGATGGTGGCGCCGAGGAACACCCCGGCCAGCTGCGGCGACAGCTCGGCCCAGTTGGCGATCATCGGGTAGAGGATCATCGCCAGGGTGGACAGCGCCGACACACCGATCACGGTGAACAGGGTGGCGCGTTCCTTCTGCGGGTGGTTGGGCAGCGCGGCGGCCAGCGCCAGGGCTGCCGAGGCGCCGCAGATGGCGGTGGCGCCGCCGGTGAGCATGCCGAATAGGCGCTGGAAGCCCATGAGTTTGGCTGCGGCCACCGACACCAGAATGGTCACCACCACCAGGATCACCACCAGCGCCACCGGCTTCCAACCGAGGCTGGCGATCTGCTCGAGGGTGATGCGCATGCCGAGCAGGGCCACGCCGATACGCAGCACGCTGCGCGCGGTGAACTCGATGCCGGCCTTGCACTGGCCTTCACCGGCCAGGAAGTTCAGCGCCATGCCGAGCAGCAGGGCGAACAGCATCACCGGGGCGCCGTAGTGCTCGGAGAGAAAGGTCGCGGCGGCCGCGACGATCAGGCTGACGACGAAGCCCGGCGCCAGTTCGCGTCCGCGCGTTTGGATAGTGGCAAGCGCGATGGCGCTCATGGCGCAGACTCCTCGGAAGCGATCACGATGAAGGTCTGCTCGCCGACCACCTCGACCGGGTAGCAGGCCACCTTGAGCGAGGTCGAGTTAAGCAGGTAGCCGCTGGCCAGGTTGAAGCGCAGGCCGTGGGCGCAGCACTGGATCACCCGGCCTTCGAGCTTGCCGCCACACAGCGAGGCACCCTGGTGCGGGCAACTGTCGTTGATGGCATACAGCTGGCCATCGACGTTGAACAGCGCCAGGCTCTGGTCGTCGAACTCGAACAAGGCGCGCTGGCCAAGCGCCGGAACCTTCTCGGCCGGCACTGCGATACGCTGACTCATGCCGACTGCCCCTGGACAGCGCCATGGGCCAGGGCCTCATGCATGGCCGCCAGCAGCACCTCGGCCGGCTGCGCGCCGGACACCGAGCGGCGGCGGTCGAATATGAAATGCGGCACCCCGCCCCCCGCCGCATTGGCCAGGCCGACAAAAGGGCTGGCATCGCCGCGCACGCAATCGGCCACCGCCGAGCGCTCGAGACCACAGGACTCGGCGATGGTCAGCAGGGTCGGACGATCACCGAGGTCTTCGCCGCGGTGGAAATAGGCGGCGAACAGCCGCTCGAGCAGGGCATCGCGCTGGGCCGGTTCGGCCACGGCGGCGGCCCGTTGCATCAGGCGATGGGCATCGGCGGTATTGGGCACGGTGGCGATGCTGGACAGGGAGATCTCCAGCCCGGCCGCCGCCGCGGCCTGCTGCACCTGGGCCTGGCGCATGCGCACGGCCTCGGCGCTGCCCAGGCGATTGAGATAGAAGGCGGCGAAAGGTTCGCCCTGGGCCGGAATATGGGGCAGCAGCTGCACGCCATGCCAGACCAGTTTGACCTCGACCTCCGGACGGCTGGCCCGCAGCTGGGCCAGCGCGTGCTCCAGCTGGCGCTTGCCGATCAGGCACCAGGGGCAGGTGAACTCGAAAAACACATCGATGCACAGCGATCGACTCACGACTGCACCTCGCAGGCGGCGGTGCTGGCCTTCGCGTCGAGGATCTCGCCACGCAGGCGCAGGATATCGTTGTGGTAGTGGCGCTTGGCATAGAAGAACACCAGCGCCGCCGCGATGCTGATCAGCGGCAGCAGCTGGAACGCCGCCTGCAGGCCAATCAGGTCGGACACCTTGCCGGTGATGAGCGGGCCGGGGGCCAGACCGAGCAAGTTGTTGGCCAGGGTCAGGGTGGCGAAGGCCGTGCCGTGCACCGAGTAGTGGGTCAGGTTGGCGACCATGGCGCCGGCCGGGCCGCTGGTACCGGTGGCGATCAGCATGCCCAGGCAGATCAGCACCAGCTGCGGCAAGCCGAACGGCAGGGCGAAGGCCAGCGACAGCAGCAGGCAGCTACCCAGGCAGTAGGCGATGGACAGGGTAATTTTGCGGTCCGGGCGGTTGCGGCACATGCGGTCGCTGAGCATGCCGCAGAGAATCATCCCGGCGCCGCTGCACAGTACGATGATCGCCGCCACGGCGCCGGCCTTGTCGGTGCCCATCTGGTAGTAGCGGTTGAGGTAGCTGGGCATCCACACGATCACCGTGCCACAGACGAACAGCTGCAGGCCGCTCCCGACGTAGGCGCTGATCACCGAACGGCTGGAATACAGGGTACGCAGCGGCCGCGCGGCCTTGTCCGCCGCCTGCCGTGCGGCATCGGCGAAGCGCTTGTGCGAGACCCGCGACTCCTTGACGATGATCGGGTAGAGCACGGCCAGCAGCAAGCCGAACAGCGCCATGCCGGCGAAGGCCCAGCGCCAGCCGAGGTGCGCCGCCAGGACGCCGCCGAGGGCCATGCCCAGCACCGAGCCGAACATGGCGCCGGCCATAAAGGCGCCGGTCAGGGTGGCGCGCATGTGCTTGGGAAATACCGACAGCACCACGGCGGCGCCGACGCTGCCGTAGGCGGCCTCGCCAACGCCGACCAGGAAGCGGGCGATGAGCATCTGCTGGTAGTTCTCCGCCAGCGCGCAGCCGAGGGTCGCCAGGCTCCACAGCAGGGCCATCAGGACCAGGCTCTTGACCCGACCGAAGCGGTCGGCCAGCAGTGACAGCGGGAAGGTCAGCAGGCCGACCATCAGGGCGACTATGCCACTGAGCAGCCCAAGCTGGCTGTCAGATAGTGCCCACTCGCTCTTGAGCAGCGGGAACACGGCATTGAGCACCTGCCTCGACATGTAGTCGGAGATCAGCAGGCCGAAAGTCAGGGCAAAGACGATCCAGGCGTAGGGGCGCGGAATGCCGATCGAAGTATCGACGTCATCATCCGCCGGGCTGTGGTGAAAGGCCATGCTGGCTCCTCGTTGTGTGGCGTCTGCCGGTTGTTGTTCTGGCTCATGAACGAAGTTCTGCCAAGGCCTGGCGCCGTCCTGACGGGACAAGCCTTGGCAGAACCTGCTCGAGGTCAGCCCCCTGACCTGACCTGCAGGGGGCTGATTCCGCGATTAGCCGTGCTGGGTGGCGCCCTTCTGGCCGGCCTTGCGGTTGGGCGCGAAGCCGTTGGCCGCCAGGGTTTCGTCGGCGTCTTTGTAGAAGGTGCCGATCTTGTAGATCGCGCGCGCTTCCTTGGCGGTGGCGACCGGGCGACCGCACTCCTTGGCGATGCGCACCAGCTGCTCGATCTGCTCGACGCTGGTCATCTTGCGCGAACGATCGGGGGTCCAGATCGTATCCTCGATGCCGCAGCGCACATGCTGGCCCATGGCGATGGCCATCATGTTGAGCGGCAGCACGTTGTTCATCTGGGCCTCGAAGGTCAGCACCGCGCCGTCCGGCACCGCGCGCATGAAATTGGTCATGTTGTAGGGGGTCATCGAGTCGGCGCCGCCGCCGATCGGAATCCAGGTCAGGATCAGCGGCACGTTGCAGACGCCGCGGCGCATCATGCGCTCGACCGTTTCCAGCGAGTTGATGTTGCCCATCTGGAACTGGATCTGGATGCCGTTGGCCGTCAGGCGCTTGACGTGCTCTTCGACCCAGGCCGGGCCAGCCGGGATGGTCATCTCACGGTAGGCGTGGCACTTCACCGGGTCGGCAAACGAGGTGCCGGCGACGTCATCCTCGGACAGTGCCTCGATGACGTTGAACTGGTTCGAGTTGATGGCCAGGGTCACCTGATCGGGCTTTGGCGTCAGCTCGGCGAGCATGTGCCGGGTGTCGTCAGACAGCCACTTGGCGATCTCGCCGTCGCCCTCGGGGGCGAAGGAAATCGAGCCGCCGACCTGGATGATCATGTCCGGCACGGCTTCGCGCACGCCGGCGATCAGTTCGTTGAACTTGGACAGGCGCTTGCTGCCCTTGCCATCCAGTTCGCGCACATGCAGGTGCAGCACGGTGGCACCGGCTTCATAGCAGTCGACAGCCTTCTGCACCTGCTCTTCCATGGTGACCGGAATGTCTTCCGGGAAGTCGCTGACTTCAAACTGCGGGCCATAGGGGGCAACCGTGATGACGAGTTTTTCCTGGTTTTCGGGGTACAGCGCGCCGTCGATGAAGTTCATGGTGTTCTCCTGGTGTGCTAATGAGTTGGAGTGCTAAGGCTGTGGTCAGAAAGGCTGGTCGCCGATGATCCCGGCGCGTTCCATCTTGCGATGGCAGGGCTGGTAGTCCATCACGGCATAGTGCTGGGTGCAGCGGTTGTCCCAGATGGCCACGCTGCTGGGCTGCCAGCGCCAGCGCACCTGATACTCGGGGATGCAGGCCTGGCTGATCAGGTAGCGCAGCAGGTCACTGGCACCGGGATTGGCATCCTGGCCGAAGCGGACCCGCTCGGCGGTATGGAAGTTGGTGAAGTGGGTGGTGTACACGTTGACGAACAAAATCTTCTCGCCAGTTTCCGGGTGGGTGCGCACCACCGGATGCTCGGCGTCCGGGTACTTCGCCTTCAGTGCCAGGCGCTTGTCGATCGACATGGCCGCGCCGAAAGTGGCCTCGATACTATGGCGGGCACGCAGACCTTCGATCTGCTGCTTGATGTGTTCGGGCAGGCGCTCGTAGGCCAGCGCCATGTTCGCCCACGTGGTGTCGCCGCCCACCGGCGGGCATTCCACGCACCGCAGCACGGCGCCCATCGGCGGCGCTTCACGCCAGCTGGCATCGCAATGCCAGGAGTTCTCGTAGCGTTCCGCCGGGCTTTCGGGCGTCTTGTAGATCTGTACCAGGCCAGGATGATCCGGATGGCTGCCGGCCACCGGATGATCCTCGAGCTCGCCGAAACGGCGGGCGAAGGCCACGTGCTCGGCACGGGTGATGTCCTGGTCACGTAAAAACAACACCTTGTGCTTGAGCAGCAGCTGCCTGATCTCGGCGAACAAGCTCTCGTCGCGTACGGCGTCGGCCAGGTTCACATCGTACAGTTGCGCGCCGAGGGCGCAGGTCAGTTGTTCGACACGCATGGTGTTCTCCTTAGATGACGAAGATGGAGGAGCCAATAGTCTTGCGCGCTTCCAGATCGCGGTGCGCCTGGACGGCATCTTCCAGCGCGTAGTGCTGGTTGATCTCGATCTTGATCCGCCCGCTGCCGACGTGATCGAACAGCTCGCCCACCAGTTCGGCCCTCTCCGCCGGGTCGGCGATGTAGTCGGCCAGGGCCGGGCGAGTCACGAACAGTGAGCCCTTCCACGCCAGGAGCTGCGGGTCGAAGGGCGGGATGCTGCCCGAGGCGGTGCCGACGCAGACCAGCAGGCCCCGGCGCTTGAGCGAGTCCAGCGAGGCCATGAAGGTGTCCTTGCCGACGCTGTCGATCACCACATCGACGCCACGTCCGCCCGTCAGCTCGCGCACGCGCTGGGCAATATCCTCATGGCTGTAATTGATGACGTGGTCGCAGCCGTGGGCGCGGGCGATCTCGGCCTTGGCCTCGGTGGAGACAGTACCGATCACCGTCAGCCCGAGCAGCTTGGCCCACTGCGAGACGATCAGGCCGACGCCACCAGCAGCGGCGTGCAGGAGAATGCTGTCACCCGCCTGGAAAGGGTAGATACGGCGCATCAGATAGGCCGAGGTGAGTCCACGCATGGTCATGGCCGCGGCCGTTTCGAACGCGATGGTTTCCGGCAGCTTGATCAGTGGTGCTGCCGAGATCAGCCGTTCGCTGCTGTAGGCACCGAGCGTGTTCATGAAGCCGGTGTAGGTCACGCGATCGCCCTGTGCAACGTTGGTCACGCCTGCCCCTACAGCCACCACGACGCCCGAGGCTTCGACGCCCATACCACTCGGCAAAGGAACTTGATAGATGCCGCTACGGACATAGGTGTCGGCATAGTTCAGGCCAACAGCGACGTGACGAATACGAACTTCGCCTGGCCCCGGCTCGCCGACCTCGACCTCTTCATAACGAAGCACTTCGGGCCCACCGGTTTCGTAAAAGCGAACAGCTTTGACCATGTCGTTTCTCCAGACTGAATTCTTTTTGTAGGGCCGCGACCCCATGGACTGGAATATACGAATGTTGGTTAATGGCCGCTTCCCATCGCATGACGGAAGCTGTCCACTTCATGACAGCCTCTACCAAGCCCGGTCGCGCAGCCTGGTTGCCGCTACGAATGAAGCTCTCTTTTATCGAGAAGAAAGGGATGTGCCCGCAACTGGAAAGCTACTGCGAAAGACGACTCCCTCTAGCGGACTATTGAATTGAACCGAGGCGCCCAATAAGCGCCGTTACCTGCTGTTGTCATGGGGGTGGCATGACTGAAACAGACCGAAGACGGTTGTTAGTGGCTGCCAAGGTGTTCAGAGCGTGGTGAGTAGCGGCTATGGACAAGTCCATGACCTGGCGGACAGACATATTCCACCGTCGTCGCCTTAGCCGCACGGAGCGCGGCCTTGGTGACGCCAAGTTCTATCTCGGTCGTGAAGAGACTTCTAGTCTTGGTTGATGGGGCGCTGGCGGCGCCAGGTGGCTGGAGCCACACCGTACTGGCTGGTAAACCAGCGGGTGAAGGAGCTAGGCGTTGAATAACCCAGCAGGCTAGCGACCTGACTCAGTGAATAGCGTGGATTTTCCATGTAGCGGAGCAACAGGTCGCGACGCACTTCGTCGAACACCTCGGAAAACGTCACGCCATTGTCTTCCAGCCTGCGCTGCAAGGTACGTACATTCATGCCGAGGGATTGGGCGATCTGCCCTATGGTGGCGCGGTCCAGAGGCAGCAGCAGGTAGATGGCCTGGCGCACTTCGTTCAGTGTCGAGCCCTTGGTTGCGCCAGGCAGCGACTCCACAAAACCCCGTGCGTAATTCGCCATCAGCGGATCCGCCGTTGGATTGGCAGTATTCAGATCTGCGGCGAGACAGACGATACCGTTGAACTGTCTGTTGAATTCAACGTTGCCACCGAACACCCTGCGATGGACATGAAGGTCTGCTGGAGCGTCGTGAGTGAAGTTCACGCTTTGCGGCCGCCAGTGCGAGCCGAGAAGGGCGCCGCAAAGGCGATGCAGTACGCCAATAGCCAGCTCAATGCTTTGGCGCATGGATACGGACGGGGCGATGATGATTTCCTCGCTAAGGATCACAGTCTTGCCCGTCTCACTAATGTGAAGCGACAGCGATTCGTTGAGCAGATGACGGTACTGCACGATGGTGTTCAGCGCATCGCGTAGCGTCGGTTGATGCGTGAGAAGCAGGCTGATTGCGCCGAAATTGGAAAGTCGCCGCGACTCGGCCATGCGCAGGCCGAATGTTTCGCAACCGCTGACCTGTGCTGAAGCCTCCAGCAGCAACGCCACCGTCGTCATGGGAATGCGCAGCTCCAGATTCTCCAGCATCGGCTGGCTCAGTCCGAACTGACTCAGCAGTTGCTGAGGGTTGAGGCCCAGTTGCTGGCTCACTTCCAGATAGTTGGTCAGGGCGGCTGTACGAGCCATTAGGGCCATGGTGATTGCCTCATTATTCTTATGTCCCTCTTGCCCCTGCTACTTGGAAGCATGGGCCGGGTTTGCTGTCCGAAGATGGCAAACCAGTCTTCTAATTTGACTCCTCGAAGACATCGGTTTTGATGACAGGCTCGCTCTGTCGGGCCCGGTATCCACAGCAAGATTATGCCAAGTTGGCTTCTTCCATCGGTAGGAGTCCATACCTAGGTAAACGTTATTTTTACGCTCTGTCCAGAGGTGTGAATACGTCTACCGTGCGTGTCGGCATCTACTGTCATCAATTGCACAGTCACTGACGCTCAATGGAATGCGGCGACCTCCCGTGTGCCGTTACTGTCGTGCCCAGCGAATTCGAACAATGACCTTAACGCAGAGGCATCCAGGTGAGCGAAGCTAGTAACACCACCGTTCTTATTGTTCCCGGCCTGCGCGATCATGTGGCCGAGCATTGGCAGACCCTGCTTGCCGCCCGTCTGCCCAAGGTCCGCACGGTCGAGCCTCTGACCGAGGATAAGCTGAGCCTCAATGCGCGGGTCGAGGCCATCCAGTGCGAGCTCGAAAGCATCGAGGGTCCGGTGATCCTGGTGGCCCACAGCGCCGGTGTGCTGATGGTCGTCCACTGGGCTGCCCGCTACGACCGCCCCATCAAGGGCGCGCTGCTGGCCACTCCGCCGGACCTCAACGCTGCCTGGCCAGAAGGCTACCCGACCCCTGACACCCTGCGCGCCAATGGCTGGTCGCCATTGCCTCGCCAGCGCCTGCCTTTCCCTAGCTTGGTCGCTGCCAGCGACAACGATCATCTCGCCAGCCTGGACGCAGTCCGGGGCATGGCTGCCGATTGGGGCGGTGCCCTCGTCGAGCTCGGTGAAGTCGGCCATCTCAATCCTGCCTCCGGCTACGGCGACTGGCCGCGCGCGGAAGCCCTCATCCAGATTCTGGATCACTGATCCCGCAGGTTCAGAGGTCGCCGGGTAGTTCGGCGGGCCGGGACGCATCAAACCAACCGGATACGCCCCGGCCAGGTAGCAGGAGCACGCCCGGAGGTTGCAGTAATCATTACAACAAGAAGCGGAGCCAACGCATGAAGAACAAGAAAAATCACAGTCCGAACCTGCGCAGGTGCCTGCTCGCCTCGGCGATCCTTGCCGGGATGGGCGCCTCATCGACCCAGGCCTTCGAACTCGATACCGGTAATCCGGACTGGGCCGTGCGTTTCGATAACACCGTCAAGTACAACTACGGTGTCCGTACCGAAAGTGCCGACAAGCGCCTGCTGGGCACCCCCAACAACAACGACGGCGACTACAACTTCCGCAAGTCCGGCACCAACATTACCAACCGCGTCGACCTGCTGACCGAGCTGGACGTGGTCTATCAGAGCAGCATGGGCTTTCGCGTCAGCGCCGCCAGCTGGTATGACAAGGCCTATGACAACACCGGCTCAAACTCCAACCCGCTGGTCAATGGCAACGATGCCACGACTGCGCCCAGGGCCTTTGGCAGCCCGCACCTGAGCAACTATGCCCAGCGCTACTACAGCGGCCCGTCTGGCGAGATTCTCGATGCCTTCCTGTTCTACAACACCGAGGTGGGCGATGAGTCGCTGCTGGGTGTCAAGGCCGGCCAACACAACGTGTTCTGGGGCGAGACCCTGCTCAACCCGGTGCATTCGGTCAGCTACGGCCAGTCCGGCCTGGACCTGGCTAAGCTGGCGGCATCGCCCGGTACCGAAGCCAAGGAACTGTTCGTTCCGCGCAACCAGATTTCCACCACCCTGACCGTCAACCCGGAGCTGACCCTGGCCGCTCAGTACTTCCTCAAGTGGGATGCGGCCCGCCTGTCCGAAGCCGGTACCTACTACGGCAGCTCCGACGTGGTTGGCGTGGGGGCGCAGAGCTTCCTGCTGGGTTTCCGGGACCCGCTGATCAACGTACGCCGTGACGACGATCTGACCCCGGATGATCGGGGCGACTGGGGCGTCATGGCCAAGTGGTCGCCGGAGTGGCTGGACGGAACCCTGGGCGCTTATTACCGCAACACCTCCGATATCCTGCCCCAGGCCCTGGTTGATGCAGGCGGTCTGAATCCTCTCAATAACGCCGGGTTGGCTACAGTCGACTACAAGTTCGCCTATGGCGACGACATCGACATCTATGGCCTGAGTCTGTCCAAGGAGTTCGCCGGCGTCAGCGTCGGCAGCGACCTGAACATTCGCAGCAATATGCCGCTGGCCAGTATCCCGGCCATCTACAGTCCCGCTCTCGCCGCTGGCGTGGGCCCGATCAGACCGCGCACTGGCGGCACCGGCGTGATCTCTACCCTGCCTGAGGATGGCGACAGCCCGACCGCCACTGGCGATACCCTGCACTGGACCCTCAACGGTCTGATGACCATCGCCGACACCCCGCTGTTCGATAGCGCAACCCTGCTGGGCGAGCTGTACTACAGCAACCTGCTCAGCCTCGATAGCAAGAACGAGGACCTCTACAAGGGCAAGGGCAGCTACCGCGGTGTGGACAAGGCGACCCGTGACAACTGGGGCGTGGCGGTCAACTTCACGCCGACCTGGTATCAGGTGTTCCCCGGCGTCGACCTGAGCATGCCGCTGTCGGTCAACCTCGGTCTGGACGGCGTCTCCCCGGTGCAGGGCGGTGGCGCGGAAGACACCGGCACCTATGCCGTGGGTCTGGGCGCGGCCATCTACAACCAGTACTACATCGACCTGAAGTACGTCGATGCCTTCGGCGAGGCCAGCAAGTGCGAAGACAGATTCAATGACGGCGCGACGCCGAACGCTCTCCGGCTCAACGAGGAATACACCTGCTACGCCGGCGGTTATGCCTCCTTCAGTGGCGCCGGTGCCACCGAAGACCGCGGCGCCGTTTACCTGACTCTGAAAACCACCTTCTGATCCACGCCTTGCCCAGAGCAAGCAGGAGAAAAACAAGATGAAATTCGTCCATACCCTGATGACCGCCTCCCTGGCCCTGGCCATTGTCGGCCAGGCCCAGGCAGCGGTCTCTGCCGCCGAAGCTGCCAAACTCGGTAATGAGCTGACCCTCGTCGGCGCCGAGAAAGCCGCCAACGCCGACGGGTCTATCCCGGCCTACGAGGGTGGCCTGACCACCGCTCCGGCCGGCTTCAAGGCCGGTGACAGCATGCGCCCGGATCCCTTTGCCGCTGAAAAGCCGCTGCTGGTGATCGACGGCAAGAACGTCGAGCAATACAAGGGGCAACTGACCGCGGTCACCGTCGAACTGGTTAAGCGCTACCCCAGCTTCCGCATCGAGGTCTTCCCGACCCACCGCAGCGCCGCGCTGCCCCAGGGCGTGCTGGACAACACCGTGAAAAATGCCACCGCGGCCAAGTCGACCGACGGCGGCAATGCCATCGAGAACGCCTTGCCAGGCGTGCCGTTCCCGATCCCGCAGTCCGGTGCCGAGGCCATGTGGAACCACCTGCTGCGCTACCAGGGCGTCAACATCGCCATGAAATACGACAACTGGAACGTCGATGCCGCCGGTGTGGCCAGCCTGGCCACCACCGGCATCGGGCAGATCAACTATGCCGCCTACGACGACCTGACCAAGCAGCTCATGGCCAAGGACACCTACTACCAGGTCAAGCTGGCCTACACCGGCCCAGCCCGCCGTGCCGGCGAAGCCGTGCTGCTGCGCGACGCGGTCAACCCGCTGGAACAACCGCGCCGCGGCTGGCAATACCTGCCCGGCCAGCGCCGCGTGAAGTTGGCGCCGAGCCTGGCGTATGACACGCCTAACCCGGGTACCGCTGGCGCCGCCACCTGGGACGACTCCTTCGTCTTCAACGGCGCGCTGGACCGCTATGACTGGAAGCTGGTCGGCAAGCAGGAAATGATCGTGCCGTACAACGCCTACCGGGTGACCTATGCCAATGACCTCAAGCAGCTGACGACACCCGGGCATATGGCGCCGGAACTCGTGCGCTGGGAGAAGCACCGTGTGTGGGTGGTCGAAGCGACCCTCAAGGCTGATGCCCGGCATATCTATGCCAAGCGTCGCTTCTACCTAGACGAGGATAGTTGGGTCGCCCTGGCTTCCGACCAGTACGATGCGCGCGGCCAGTTGTACCGTGGCGTCTATACCTTCCTCAGCCAAAGCTATGACCAGCAGGTGCCGGATGCCACCCCCTACGCCGTCTACGACCTGATCGGTGGCACCTACAGCGTCGTCGGTCTGTCCGGCCCTTACGGCGGTCTGAAGTACAGCCAGCCGCTGTCCAACACCCAGTGGTCTCCGGAATCGCTGGCCGGTGCCGGTATCCGTTAAGCGTCGCGTTGCTACTCCGCCTGCCCGGCTTGCTGCCGGGCAGTCCTCCTGTCGGCCTGCATTCGCGTGCAGGCCGACGCTTTTTGCCATGAGGGCGCAATATGTGCTCCTACAACAACAAGATCCTGCAGCGGGCGCTGGTCGCCATGCTGACATTCCTGGCGGTTTTCGCCCAGGCATCCGACTACGTCGACGTACTGGACCTGCCGGCCAAGTCGAGTGCCCTGGCGGTGCGTAGCCCGCTGCTGGACCTGGCTCGTGCCGGGCAGCGCCTGGTCGCCGTCGGTCAGCGTGGCCACATTCTCTATTCCGATGATGCCGGCAAGGCCTGGCAGCAGGCCGCCGTACCGGTCAGCTCCGACCTGACTGCCGTGTATTTTCCGTCCGCCGAGCAAGGCTGGGCGGTGGGCAACGATGGCGTGGTGCTGCACAGCAGCGACGCCGGCGCAACCTGGAGCAAGCAGCTCGATGGCCGACAGATCGGCGAGCTGGTGTTCAAGCATTATTTCGCCTTGGCCAGTGCCGAGCCGGGCAACGAACAATGGGCCACGCTGGCCGACGAAGGCCAGCGGCTGATTGAGGAGGGTGCCGACAAGCCGCTGCTCGATGTCTGGTTCGCCAACGACCAGCTCGGCTATGTGGTTGGCGTGTTCAACCTGATCCTGCGTACCACCGATGGCGGCAAGAGCTGGACGCCGTTCCAGGACCGCACCGACAACCCGCAGGGTTTCCACCTCAACGCCATCGCCTCCACCGGCGATGCGCTGTACATCGCCGGCGAGCAGGGCCTGCTGCGCAAGTGGGACGACATTCTCGAGCGCTTCATCGCCATGCAGACCCCTTACGAGGGCAGCTACTTCGGTGTCGTCGGCCGACCTGGCGAAGTGCTCGCCTATGGCCTGCGCGGCCATGTGTTCCGCAGCACCGATGGTGGCTACACCTGGGCCCAGCTGGACAGCGGCCTGCAGGTCAGCATCAGCGCCGCGGTGCTGGATGCCAGCGGACACTACCGCCTGTTCACCCAGGCCGGGCACATGCTGTTGAGCGGCGCGGGCAACAGCCCGTTGCAACTGGTGGCGCAAACCGCCCCGTCGCCGGTGGCCGGTGCTGCCCTGGCCGCCGATGGCGCGTTGGCGCTGGTCGGTAGCCGTGGCGTACGCACGCTGCCCGTCGAATAACCAGAAGAATTGAGAGCGAGTACCCAGACATGGGCAATTTGAAGCAAGAAACCATGCCGGTGATCCGCGAACTGGTGGATTTCAATCGGCGCTCCGGCAACCTGCTCGAGCGGCTGGTGTTCAACCACCGCCCCCTGTTCATGCTGCTCATGACGCTGGCCACTCTGGTGCTGGGCTACATGGCGGCGACCCGCCTGGAGCTGCGCCCCAGCTTCGAGAAGATGATTCCGCAGAGCCAGCCGTACATCCAGAACTTCCTGGAGAACCGCAAGTCGCTGCGCGGCCTGGGCAACTCGGTGCGGGTGGTGGTGGAGAACACCCAGGGCGATATCTTCGACCCCGAATACCTGACCGTGCTCAAGCAGGTCAACGACGAGCTGTTCCTCACCGAAGGCGTCGACCGTGCCTGGATGAAGTCGCTGTGGAGCCCGGCGGTGCGCTGGACCGAAGTCACCGAGGAAGGCTTCCAGGGTGGCCCGGTGATGCCCGATTCCTACCAGGGTTCGCCTGCGGACATCGAGCAGCTGCGGCAGAACATCAACCGTGCCGGCATTGTCGGCAGCCTGGTGGCCAGCGACTTCAAGTCGACCATGCTGATCGTGCCGCTGCTGGACAAGGCCTCGGCCACCGGCAAGAGCCTCAACTACCATCAGTTCTCGCAGCTGCTCGAAGAGCAGTTGCGCGACAAGATCGAGTTCGCCGGCGACAGTGCTGCGCACGGTTCGGGCGAGGAAGGCACCGGCAAGTACAAGATCCGGGTGATCGGTTTCGCCAAGCTGATCGGCGACCTGATCGACGGCCTGATCCAAGTGATGATGTTCTTCGGCCTGGCCGTGGCCACCTCGCTGGTGATCATCTACCTCTACACCCGCTGCGTGCGCAGCACCCTGCTGGTGGTCGGCTGCTCGCTGATCGCGGTGGTCTGGCAACTGGGCATAGTCGCCTGGCTGGGTTACGCCATCGACCCCTACTCGGTGCTGGTGCCCTTCCTGATTTTCGCCATCGGCGTGTCCCATGCGGCGCAGAAGATGAACGGCATCATGCAGGACATCGCCCGCGGCACCCACCGGTTGATCGCCGCGCGCTACACCTTCCGCCGCCTGTTCCTCGCTGGGGTCACCGCGCTGCTGGCCGATGCGGTGGGCTTCGCCGTGCTGATGCTGATCGACATTCCGGTGATCCAGGACCTGGCCATCACCGCCAGCATCGGCGTGGCCGTGCTGATCTTCACCTCCCTGCTGCTGATGCCGGTGGCGTTGTCCTATATCGGCGTCGGTCGCAAGGCCGCCGCCCGTGCGCTGAAGATCGACACCCGGGCGGAGGAGCATCGCGGCTTTGGCAAGCTGTGGGACCTGCTCGACCGCTTCACCACGCCCAAGTGGGCCACCGGCACCGTGCTGGTGGCGGTGCTGCTGGGTATCGCCGGCTTCGTGGTCAGCCTGCAGCTGAAGATCGGCGACCTCGACAGCGGCGCCCCGGAGCTGCGCGCCGACTCGCGCTACAACCGCGACAATGCCTACATCACCAGCCACTACGCGCTGTCCAGCGACCTGTTCGCGGTGATGATCAAGACCCCGGCCGAAGGCTGCCTGAACTACCAGACCCTGGTCCTGGCCGACCGCCTGGCCTGGGAGCTGCAGCAGCATCCGGGGGTGCAGGCCACCGTGTCGCTGGTCAACGCGGTACGCCAGATCACCGCCGGCACCTACGAGGGCAACCCCAAGCTGAACAGCATCCAGCGCAACCAGAACGTGCTGAACTATGCCGCCCAGCAGGCCTCGGTGAATGCCCCGGAACTGTTCAACACCGACTGCTCGCTGATGCCGGTGATCGCCTTCCTCAAGGACCACAAGGCCGAGACCCTCGACGCCGTGGTGGCCATCGCCGACAAGTTCGCCCGTGACAACAGCACCGAGGATCGCCAGTTCCTCCTCGCCGCCGGCAGCGCCGGCATTGAGGCCGCGACCAATATCGTGGTGCGCGAGGCCAACCGCACCATGCTGCTGTACGTTTACCTGGCGGTGACCATCTTCTGCCTGATCACCTTCCGCAGCTGGCGCGCGACGCTGGTGGCGCTGCTGCCGCTGGTGCTCACCTCGATCCTCTGCGAGGTCCTGATGGTGGCCATGGGCATCGGCGTCAAGGTCGCGACCCTGCCGGTGATCGCCCTGGGCGTGGGCATCGGCGTGGACTACGCGCTGTACCTGCTCAGCGTGCAATTGCACTACCAGCGCCAGGGCATGCCGCTGGCGGAGGCTTACCGCAACGCGGTGGCCTTCACCGGGCGAGTGGTGGGGCTGGTCGGTATCACCCTGGCGGCCGGCGTGATCTGCTGGGCCTGGTCGCCGATCAAGTTCCAGGCCGACATGGGCATCCTGCTAACCTTCATGTTCCTGTGGAACATGCTGGGTGCACTGATCCTGATTCCGGCGCTATCGCGTTTCCTGCTAAATGGCCACAAGCAGTGAGGCACCTGACGGATGCGCCGCTTGTGGATCAATGGGCTGGGCTGTAGACAGCGCCCACATCGGGACACTCGGTCGACCTGGGGCTCCAGCTCAATCAGCAGGGTGTGTTCAGCAACGGGGCAACAGGCGACGACCTCGTAGCCTGGCCAGAAAGCGGCAAGATCAATAGGATGCACGGCGACAGCAGGGCGTGGGGGTTGGGATGTTTGGCGACTGCCAATTTACCCACTTCCCTGACTGTCAACTCGCTCTTCCCCCTGATTCCGCGAACAACCAAATTTCTCGGGCGACCTCAACGTGCTATTTCACAAGCCTGAAAAGTGGCTAGCAAAACCGGGATGATTCAATACTTGGCTACCGACCAGCGCTCGCTCGCCCAAATTGCCGACCTGCTCGGCGAGCGCACCTTCAGGTTGGTTCGCGCGCAAACTCAACGAGTCTCCATCGACGTGGCGGGCTCGGAACCATCGGAGACGATCCAGCCGCAGGATGAGCTTGAGGTGGGAAAGCGGCACATCAACCGGCGCGCACCTATTGTGCGACAGTCCGGTGGTGAGAGCTGGATTTGGAGGAAGTAGCGCAATTAGCTTCTGGCTGGGAAGTGCCTCCTGCACCAAGTGCTCTAAGCAGGCTTTTCTATGTGGTCCCCCTCGACCAACCGGTTAGCCTGGCGAGCTCTCCAGGTTGATGGACTGCAATAAAAGTGCCGGCTGAACCAGCGTGAAAATGCACTCAGCTCAGAGAAACCCAGAACGCCAGCAATCTCACTCAATGGATGAGTGGAGTGTGCCAAGTGACGCATTGCCAGCTCTGTACGTGCCTGATCCAATAGTGAGGAAAAGGTCTCGTCTTCCTGCGTCAGCTGCCGATGCAGCGTCCGTCTGTCACGTCCCAGGTGGGCAGCCACATGCTCCACCGAGCACCGCCCAGTGGGCAGCAACATCCAGATAATCTGGCGGACCTGCTCCAGTAACGCTGTTTTGGATTCTTCGCGGATACTTTTCAAGTACTGATGAACGTAGCGGGCTATATCTGGATCAGCGTTGGGCAGGGGCTTGTCAAGATCGCTGCTGCGGCAGACGAGGCCATCCATCAAGCTGTTGAACTGAACCGACGTGCCCAATACGCGGCGGTGCCGGCTGTCGTCCAGCGGCGGAGCGTGACGGAAGCAGACCACTGAAGGATGCCAGTGGCTGCCCAGCAAAGTTTTCAGCAGGCGGTGGGTCACCGCCCCCGCCAACTCTATCGCCTGGCGCACAGCCAGGTTGCCGACCGTTATCTGTTCCATGCGCAATACCATCACGCCGTCACTCTCCTCGATACCCAGCACCAAACCTTGGTTGTGCAGGTAGAGGAAGTCGCGCATTGCCTCCAGAGCCGCACGGATAGTTGGCTCGTCACGACATAGCAACGCCAGCGGCCCAAGATTAGAAAGCTTGCGGGTTTCCGCCATGCGCAAGCCGAAATCGTCCACGCCGGCCTCACGCGCTGAGCTTTCCAGTAGCCGGGCCACGGCTTTGGTGGGAATTTTCAGATCGGGTTGCAGCAAGCAGCGCGGATCAAGGCCGACGAGGCGCAACTGCTGCATGGGATCGACGTTTAACGAGCGGGCTATTTCCGCGTAATTGGTGAGGCAGGCACTGCGAACAAGACCGCTCATGATTAATTTACCGATTCGGGACGGCAATTTGTCAGCTTAACAAATTGATGTCCCGCAAAGTCAAGTTAAATGCCAGCGGCTTGTCTAGGCTAAGGACCATCTTTTAGATGGAGTGTCCTCGCATGAAGTTGAATGGTCGAGTTGCCTTGATTACCGGTGGAGCACTTGGCTTGGGTCACGCCATTGCCCTACGAATGGCCGACGAAGGCGCCTGCGTGGTCATTTGTGACATCAACGAAGCGGCGCTCAAAGCCACACGTGCCGAGATCGAGGGGCGTGGCTCGCAATGCCTGGCGCTGCGCTGTGATGTGTCGTCAAGCGCTGAGGTAGCCGCCATGTTCGATCAAATCGACGCGCATTTCGGCACCCTGCATATCCTGGTCAACAATGCGGCCTTGGTACCGGATAAACCCCATGACGAAGAGCGACGTCAACGTCATTACGCATTATTGACCCAGCCGGTGCCCCGGCAGTCGCTGGAGATCACCCGCCACATGGACAATGCGGAATGGAAGCGCTTCTGGGCGGTGAATGTCGACGGCGTGTTCTATTGCACTCGCGCGGCTCTCAATCGCATGGAGCCGCAGCGCTACGGCAAGATCATCAACATCGCCAGTATCGCCGCCATCTCCGCCATGAGTGCGCATAGCCCGCACTACTCCGCGAGCAAAGGCGCGGTGATCGCCTTCACCCGCTCGGTGGCTTACGAAGTGGCCGGCGCCAATGTTCAGGTCAATGCAATCTGCCCAGGTGGCGTAAGTACCCCGGCCTTCGAGCAATTCCTCGATAAGCAGTCACCCGAGCAACTCAGCGTAATCAACCAGATCCTCCCGCTGGGGCGTTTGGGCAAGGCCGAGGAATATGCGGCGCTGGTGTCACATCTGGCCTCTGATGAGTGCTACCTGGTCGGTTCGATCATTAACGCCGGTGGCGGTACCTACATCTGAGGCTTTCCGGGACAGTCAGACAAACGTCCCGAAAAGTCAAGTCGGTGTCCCGCTAAGTCAATCCGAATCAGGCCGGCACTTTTAGAGTGAACTCAATCGCTCTCTATCCAAGGAACTGTCCCATGAATCTCGATCAACCCAAGCCCGTCACCCCAACCTGCGATGCCATGCGTGATGCCGGCAACTGGAATCCTGCCTGGGACAAGCTGGCCGAGCTGGATGCCGACTGGATCGAGAAATTCCTCGCCATGGCCGTGCATCCGGTGCGCAAAGGGATTCTGGAGCCCAAGACAATCGAACTGATCTTCATCGCCGTCGATGCCTCTTGCACCCACATGTATGCCCCAGGCGTGCGCCGCCATATCCGAAAGGCCCTGGAGCTCGGCGCCAGCGCAGAGGAGGTGCTGGCGGTACTGCAGCTGACCTCGGTACTGGGGATTCACAGCATGGCGCTGGGCGCCCCAATGCTTATCGAAGAAGCGCAGAAGCTGGCCGCCGATGGTCTCGTGCAAGGCACTTACTGAATCCATTTCAAACCGCCCCCCGGTGCGTGCAACAGGCCAAGAACCTGGGCCGCGACATCGCCAGCGCCGACGAAGCTCGCACCATGATGACGATCGGCAAGTCCTACGCCAACACCGACGAAACCCTCAAGGCACTGGGCTGGGCTCCGAACCGCAAACCAGGCCAGTGCGGCAACCTCATGTGGGACGAAGTCGAGCCGGAAACTCATACGGTGGGTCGCCCACCGCATAACAGCTTGTCGAGCGGCCCCGGTCGTGCGGCAAGCCGGATAACGCTTTAAGCGAATCAACCTGGAGTGCCATCTATGGCTCTACCCATTAGCCGCACCATCATCGCCACCGATGATGCACCACTCGTCTCGCGTGGTTACGCCTGTCTGACGTTTGCTCTTACGTTCGGCCTGATGTTGTCCGACTACATGTCACGCCAGATGATCAACGCCATATTTCCTTCGCTCAAGGCCGAGCGGGCCTTGAGCGACACCCAACTCGGCGCACTGGTCAGCGTCGTCGCCCTGACTGTGGGGCTCATGACCTTCCCCATTCCCCTGCTGGCCGATCGCTGGGGGCGTGTCAAAAGCGCCACAGTCATGGCCATTGTCTGGGGCTGGCGACTATCGCGTGCGACCTGAGCGGCAACTTCCTCGTCACGTTCCTTGCCCGTGCCGTGGTCGGTTTGGGAGAGGTGGGTTATGGCTGCGCAGGGGGGGGCGATTCTGCTCAGCGTCTTCCTAGGTGGATGTGAGCGCGTTCGAATTCTGCGTTTCTCGCTGCGGCGCCTGAAGTAGCAATCTGTGCTCTCCTGTAGTCGTCGTAGGACGGAAGGACGCATGCATTGGCGTTCGCAAAAAGCTCGTCGAGTTGACCAACGTTAAGTGCGCTATTAACCAGGCAATTAAATAGGGCATGTTGGATAATCTGTCGCTATGAATACAGATGCCCGCAAACTCAGTCCTCAAGAACAGCGCGAGAAGCGCGCCACGGCCCTGCGCATGCGAGAGCAGGGTTACACCTATAAGGCCATTGGCGAGGCGCTTGGCGTCCATCCCCGCACTGTCGCCCACTGGGCAGAGGTCGCCGAGCGCCAAGGTACGACGGCCGCCATTACCGGCGGCCAGCGTGGTGTGCGCCAGGGTGATCGGCGCAGCTTGAGCCCCAGCCAGGAAGTGCTGATTCGCACCCTGATGACCGACAAGATGCCCGATCAACTCAAGCTCGGATTTGCGCTGTGGACGCGGGATGCCGTGCGAGAACTGATCCGCCAGCGCTGTGGTTTTCTCATGCCGGTTCGAACGGTGGGGGAATACCTCAAGCGTTGGGGTTACACCCCGCAGCGACCGCTGCATCGGGCTTACCAGCAAAAGCCAGAAGTGGTTCAGCGCTGGCTGGAAAACGAATACCCGCGTATCGCACAGCGGGCCAAGGCCGAGAACGCCGAGATTTAGTGGGGGGACGAAACGGGTATGCGCAGCGACAGCCATGCTGGCCGCAGCTACGCCCCTGTTGGCGAGACACCGGTACGCCCGGTCAGCGGCAGTCGTTTCGCCACCAACATGACTTCCAGCGTGACCAATCGAGGCAAGCTGCGCTTCATGCTGTATCGGGAAACGCTGACCGCCCAGGTACTGATCCGCTTCCTGGGCCGCCTGATTCGTGATGCCCAGGGCCGCAAGGTGCTCGCGATTGAATGAGACATTAGCAACTATCGCGTCCAGTCGCCAAAGGCTGCTAGCAGTCATTCAATCGGCAAGTGCCAATGTCCATAACCGGTGTCTTGGGCGCTATGTCGGAGCGTAACAATCAACTGATGAACAGCTTGTCCCAGCGCCTTTGAGACAGCTCCTGGCATGCTCGGGGCGCTCCACCGAAACACCGCATCGAGGTCTGTGACATCCGCTCCTATGACTCGTAACTGATGAGAGCACCCTCCTGGTCGAGCAGCACGCCCCGCGCCCCGATCAAGAGAGCGTGACCAGCCACTACATCGTGTGCTGACACAGGAACGAGTGAGGCACCCGCAATAGCGTCGCCAGCGGCCACAAGAGCCAGAAGATAAGCGATGCTTGGCATAGGGATGAAGTTGGTAGGCGCGCAGAGTTCGGAATTAAGCTCCGGTTTGGAAGCGGCGGCTGTACTCATCAGGACCTTGCTGCCTGGCATAAGGTCGAGGTGATCCAACCTACTGAAGAGCATCTTGCCGTTGCGCATGATGCCTCCAAGGCCTTTCGTCCAGGAGATGCAATCGGGCCCACGGTCCGGGGTGACTGGCGCGTAGACTACCCCAGGACAGGAACAGCATTGCGGAGCAGCCCAACGGATATGGCTGATCCTCGACGCCCTTGCAGGAAATCGCTCGTCCCATCATTGGGATCGACCACCCAACAGAACTCGGCCTCCGTGAAACTAAGTCCTGTCTCCTCGCCCCAAAAATCGCAATTCAGCAGCCGGAGCAGGCTGGCACGTAACTGTTCCTCAATCTCGACGTCCACTTCGGCCTTGTCGCCTTTGCCTCGGGGACCATCAGGACGCTCCCACTCAGCGGCCAGTAGGCACCCGGCTGAAAGGACCGTTTCGACCACTCGCTCCAGTAGGCCTACACAACTCATGAACCCTCCAATCAACGCAGTACCGGGCGCGATGCACGCGGCAGAGCAACCAAGCGACAATGCTTAGAAGTCTGGCTCACATCTTAGAAAAGCATCGGGTGAGACTCGTTACCAGCCCCGACGCTGCCTAACGTACCGAGCGAGAACAAAACCTAGCCCCTACTGATCAGAACCTGGAAAATTGGAGTAAAATTAAGTTATTATGGGCAACAATTGACTCCATATGGTAGATCAGGATCTGGCGTAGAGGGTGAAGACATGATTTCAATGACCCCATCTAAAACCGACCAGCAAGTACAAAGCTTCGAACCATTAGAATGCCTGCTGAAAGGACAAGCAGAAGCAGGCGACAGATACAAGATCTATCAACTGATAGAACGAGGCTTTGCCATAGAGGATGTAATAAAATCATTCGAACTCATCCGCGTACTGGATGATAAGACCCTGAGACTTAAGATTCTCGGAATTTCGGGTCGAACATTAAGCCGGCGAATGAAAAAACCGAAGGAACCTCTCACCCCTGAGCAAAGCTCTCGCGCTTTACAATTTGTCGAGGTGCTAGCAAAAGCAGAAACTGTCTTGGGAAACCAAACAAATGCTGAGCACTGGATGGTAAAGCCACAGCTTGGCCTAAACGGCCGAACCCCGATTGATCTACTCACAAATCCAATCGGCTATGAGCTCGTAGATGAATTTCTTTCTCGCCTATACTATGGTGTGTATCAGTAGATACTGTCGACTACTCCGAACTCACGGACTTTATTTCGTCGATACCTAGGCTATAAAAACAGGCCATGCTGACGCCACACAGACGGGCATAAACCGCCAGACGAGCGAGCATCAAGTTGACACGCTGAAGACCTAGATGGGCGCCCCCTTTTCTTTCCCCAAATGCTCGAGCGGGGGGGGGGGGGAGTATCGAGATGAGGCTGTACGTGCTCGCGCACAACCTCAAACGGGTGCAATAGTGCACTGATCGCAGCGATGAAGACCTAGAACCTCATTAACTCATTGACCAGCACCGCGAAACCACACCTCCAAGACCAGTTGAAAGACTCGGGGTGACGCCTAGGCGTCTGCGGGGCCCCTAGGCATCGCAGAAACAATCCAACATCGTGCCGCTCATCACTAGCTGCGCTTTTTACGCAGCCTGGCCCAACAGTGGTCATTTGGACACGCCTAGAGAATAATACTATGCCCAGCGTCCAAATCATCTCATCCCAAGTGCAAAAAATCGGGATAAGCATTGCAAGCTAATGACTCCTCATTATTGCCCTAAAAGACCTCCTACTCTGCCGCCCGCTCGCCGAAGTCAGCATTTCGGAATTAATCTTTATCGAAGTGCATACCACTGGCGATTTGAAGCGCCTCTTTAAAGCTTTCAATGTCACCGTAGAGAAGTAGTGCAATTGTTAACTGAACATTTATTGGACTACTACTGCCTGCATAGAACACCTTTCTGTCGGCCATGCGTCTGGAAGGATAGGAGGAGCTTATAAAGTCCTCGCCGAGAGAGTTTTTGACAGCTTTGATAAGCGCACTATTGGGGATGTATTTTTTGCTGAGAAGACCAATGCTGTTCATCTTACGAACATACATCTCTTCAATTACTTTTACCCCAATTGGGGGCAGGCCTTCATCAAGAACTTTTTTTTGAAAAGATGGCATATTTTTTTGCTCCACTTAGGGCGACGTCACTGTATCCATCGTCCAACGGACCCCAGCCGCACTCACACCCTCTTACAAGCGGCCTTAGTTTATATGGACCTTGATATAAATTCAGATTGCAGGCAGGACAAGTATCGAAGAGCTTAGCCCCATGCTTCCAGCAGCAGGTTACGCCTGGTATCTGATGTGAGCGATGCCAAAAACTAACCCCGAATCTGGAATAGTCATCCTTTGCGCACAGCAAACAAGTTCTGACAAAACCCAAACCCTGCGGCATTATCCACTGCTGTGAATAATTCGAATCAAGCAGAAGGTCGTATCCAGTTTTATTCTCGGTGAGTGGGTCTTGGAAGGGGACGAATAGCGGCAGTAGCGTATTATTTCTCAATAAATCATAGCGATTGACTCTGCTATTTCCTGGAATCCTATCAGCCAGGACACTAAAATTTTTGGGGACGATCATTGAAAGCCCCATCATCACTCCATCATACAAAGCCTTATAGGTCGCTGCTGACGTAGTCGCCGTCAGAAGATTGTACCTTGTGACTACGGAGTGGAGGGTCTCATCTGGAAAAGGAGTTGGGAAAAAACCCAGCTTAGCACTTGTCATTGAAAGAGGTATTTGTGCGAGTGTAAAACTCCATTCTACCTCAGCACTTCTTAAACACTGGCCTTGGCCGATCAATGCTTTTCCAGGCCCACACTCCGGCGTACAAAAAGCTGCGCCGCCAAGGGGAGCAGCGATCTTGCCAAGTGAACGTCTACAGAAACTCAAGGGCAAGCTAGGAGGGGGGCCCATGTGGTGCCCCAGTGTTGCCACGACACCTTCGATATGCAGATAGTTGCGAACACAAGACCCGTTGGACCGACGTCAACGAGTCAAGGATGAGGCGCTGTTGAAACTGTTGGGCAGCGATGCTGCGTGCCTTCGGACCGGTAGCAGTAGCGTCCAGGACGATTCGCGAGAAATTGTCAGAATATTTTGTCTGAGAAACACGCCGTTTTAGCGGGCACCGAGTCGAAATTGTCAAAATATATTCTGAGCGCATGTAAGCAGGACACGTCTGGAGACCCCGAATACTGGTGCATCGATTGTCAAAATATATTGTTAACAACCATGGTGACATATGCGCCGCCACCCAAAGCCATACGCCTGCCGAAGCGATCAGCTCAACGACCTTGCAGCCTCGACCGGCTTGCACAGCAGCCAGTCGTTGAGCAGGGCGCGCAGCTCCTCGAACTTCACCGGTTTGGCCATGTAGTCGCTCATGCCAGCCGCGAGGCACCGTTCGCGGTCGCCGCTATGACTGTGCGCGGTTATGGCCAGCACCGGCAGATCGGCACAGCCGGGCATGGCGCGCAGGGCGCGACAGGTAGCGAACCCATCCATCACCGGCATCTGGCAGTCCATCAATACGGCGTCGATGGGCTCGCGACGGATCTGTTCGAGGGCCTCGGCGCCGTTGTCCGCGGTGCGCACGCGGTAGCCGAGCTTGAGCAGCATGCCGCGGGTCACCAACTGGTTGATGGCGTTGTCTTCCACCACCAGCACGGTGCATTGCTCCGGTCGACGTTGTGGCTGACCAGCGGGACGACGCGCCGGCACGACCAGGGCCTGGGCCGGCAATGCCAGGCTCAGGTCCAGGCTGAAGGTGCTGCCACGACCGGACTGGGATTGATGGGAAAGTTTGCCGCCGAGCAACGCCACCAGTTGCTGGCTGAGCGCAAGACCGATGCCGAGACCGCCGTACTCGCGGGTCATGGAACCGTCGAGCTGGTAGAAGCGCCGATAGATCAGGCCATCCGGTGGAGTGGCAAAGCCAATGCCGGTGTCGGTGACCTCAATGCGCAACGCCAGACTGCCGTTGGCCGGTTCCTCGCCACTGACCTTGAGGCCGACTCGGCCGTGATTGGTGAACTTGATGGCGTTATCCAGCAGGTAGCCCAGCGCCTGGGCAAGTTTGCCGGCATCACCCTCGAGAGTGTCCGGCAGCTTTTGGTCGAGCGTAAGGTCGAACATCAACCCCTTTTCCTCGGCGCGGGGGGCGTATTGCACCCGCAGGCTGTCCACCAGACCGCGCAAGCTGAACGGCTCGCGCCGCGGGTAAAGCTTGCCGGCCTGCAGCTCGGTCATGGCGAGAATGTCGTTGACCAGCCGCATCATGTCCCGCGCTGAACCGGAGGCGGTGCGCTGGTACTGCTCCAGTTCGTCGTCCAGTGGCAGGGTTTGCATCAGCTCGAGGGAACCGATGACACCGTTCATCGGCGTGCGCAACTCGTGGGTGACGGTGGCGAGGAATTCGTCTTTCAGGCGGTTGCTGTTGGCCAGTTCCTGGTTGAGCGCTTCCAGCTTGCGGCCGGCGTCCAGGAGGATGCGTGCACGCTCTTCCTTCATGGCGTTGATGCGATCGGCCAGGGCCAGGGACAGCAGACCCACCTCCAGTGCCGAACCGATCTGGCTGGCGTACATGGTCAAGAAGACGTTCGGCAGGTAACCCAGCACCATCAGGGTGTTGATGGCGCCGCCAACGAGGAAGGCGCTCCAGGCAATGATGAAATAGCGCGCTACACGCATCCCGCGCAGCCAGGCCAGCACACCGGCGGCGAAAATCACCACCGTGAAGATCAGCGCCAGGGAGGTGGCCAGACGCAGGGCCAGGCCATAGCTGGCGGTCAACGCCAAGACCATTGCCAGTCCGCCCAGGGCCATCAGGCCCAGCAGGGCGCGGTCCATCCAGGGGCTGTGGTCGGCGGTATGCAGGAAACTACGGGAGAACTGGCAGCCGAACAGTGCCGCCGAACCAATCAGGAAAGGCGTCGCCGCATTCGCCCACCAAGGGTTGTCCGGCCAGAAGTACTGGATGCCCGCGCCATTGACCGATATCTGGTAGAGCCCGAAAGAGCCGATATAGAGGATGTAGTAGAGGTAGCTGGTGTCGCGGACGCTGAGGAAGATGAACAGGTTGTAGAACAGCATCACCAGCAGCACGCCATAAATGATGCCGAGCACATAAATGCGTTCCGGCTGTTCCTCGAGGAAGGCTTTCTGCGACCAGAGCGTCAGCGGCGCCTGGATGGAACCCTCGCTCTGCAGCCGCAGATAGATACGCCTGGTCTGATTGGGTTGCAGGCTGATGCTGAAGACGTAGTTGTTCTGCTTGATTTGACGGCTGTTGAACGGCAACGCATCGCCGGTGCGTCGGGCGAGGCGATAACCACCCTGGCCGTCAGGCAGGTAGAGGTCGAGGTGGTCCAGCGGCGGGTAAGCCAGTTCCAGCAGCCAGTCCTGCTGGCCACCCCGGTCGAGCGGGCGGTAGGTCAGGTCGACCCGCAGCCAGAAGACTGAGCGAGAGTAACCGGCATTGAGCACGGACTTGTCATTGCGACGGAAGCTACTGGCCAGGGCTGGGGACGTGATGTCGTCGATCTCGGCATCGCCACGAACGTCTTCGAACACGTCCATGTGCTTGCCCAGCGGAAGACTGCGCAGCTGCTCGTCGAACTCCACGGCATTGGCCAGCCCCGCGAGCAGGCAAAGAGATAGGAAAAGGAGGATACGCATGCAGCCCCGCAATGGCCTCTTGACCGCGTCCGGGAGCCCCACCTCCTTATTCGGCGCGCCACCCGGGGCCAGGTTGTTCAAAAACAGCACTCTAGCACAGCGCAAGGCGGCTGAAAGCTGCACATTGCCATCATGCCGAAACAGCTCTATTCCGGGCCTTACAGACTGAAGAACAAAGCCACCCTGAACACCCCTGAGGCAAAGCGCCGCCGGTGCGGCTCGGCGAGGTGTTTAATGGTAAGCTCGCCGACCATGAAAACGACCAACTCTCGCCCCGTAGTCCTCTGCCTTTCCGGCCACGACCCCAGTGGTGGCGCCGGCCTCCAGGCGGATATCGAAGCCCTGATCGCACAAGGCTGCCACGCCGCTCCGACGGTGACCGCCCTGACTGTGCAGGACACCGTCAACGTTTCCGACTTCCGCGTTCTGGATCGCGAATGGGTGCTGGCCCAGGCCCATGCCGTGATCGCCGACCTGCCGGTGGCCGCCGTCAAGCTGGGGATGCTCGGCTCGGTGCAGATGGTCGAAACCGTACTGGAAATCATGCAGTCGTTGCCAGGCATTCCGCTGGTCTGCGACCCGGTGCTGCGTGCCGGAGGCGGCGGTGCACTGGGCAAGGACGAGGTGGGCTACGCGATCCGCGAACGCCTGCTACCGGTGGCCGCCATCGCCACCCCGAACCTGCCGGAAGCGCGCATCCTCGCCGAACTGCCGGAAGGCACACCGGACGAATGCGCGGAGAAGCTGTTGCCCTTCTGCCGCAACCTGCTGATCACCGGCGGCCACGGCGACGAGACCGAAGTGCACAACCGCCTCTACACCCAGGACGGTCAGCGCCACACCTTCACCTGCCAGCGCCTGCCCGGCAGCTACCACGGCTCGGGTTGCACCCTGGCCAGCGCCCTGTCCGGCCGCCTGGCCCTGGGCGAGGAACTGTCCAGCGCCGTGCGCACCGCGCTCGACTACACCTGGCGCACGCTGCGTGACGCCGAACAACCCGGCCATGGCCAGTACGTGCCGCGCCGCTTGCCGTTGGACTTCTGCCCATGAAACTGCGCGGTCTCTACGCCATAACCGACAGCCAACTGCTGGCCGGCGGCAAGCTGCTGCCCTATGTCGAGGCCGCACTGAAGGGCGGCACCAAATTGCTGCAGTATCGCGACAAATCAAGTGACGACGCCCGCCGCCTGCGCGAGGCCGAGGCACTGGGCGAGCTGTGCACTCGCCACGGTGCCCAGTTGATCATCAATGATGACGCTGAACTGGCCGCACGCCTGGGCGTCGGCCTGCACCTGGGCCAGGGTGACGGTTCCCTGGCAGCAGCCCGCGCCCTGCTCGGCCGCCAGGCCATCATCGGCGGCACCTGCCACGCCAGCCTCGACCTGGCTGCCGCAGCGATCAAGGAAGGCGCCAGCTATATCGCCTTCGGCCGCTTCTACAATTCCCAGACCAAACCGGGCGCACCGGCTGCCACCCTGGACCTGCTGGACCAGGCAAAGCAGCGCTTCCAGTCGCCGATTGTCGCCATCGGCGGCGTGACCCTGGATAACGCTCCCGAATTGATCACCCGCGGCGCCAGCATGGTGGCGGTGGTCCACGCATTGTTCGGCGCAGATTCTGCCGCTGAAGTAGAACGCCGCGCCCACGCCTTCAGCGCCCTGTTCGACGCCGCCTGAACCCGAATTCGCTTGTAAAGAGAGTCCTGCCCATGTCCCGTTCCGAAACCCTGTTCGCCAACGCCCAGAAACACATCCCCGGCGGTGTCAACTCGCCGGTCCGCGCCTTCAAGAGCGTCGGCGGCACCCCTCTGTTCTTCAAGCATGCGATCGGGGCCTACGTAACGGACGAGGATGACAAGCGCTACGTGGACTACGTCGGCTCCTGGGGCCCGATGATCCTCGGCCACAGCCATCCGGACGTGCTGGACGCGGTGCGCAAGCAACTGGAACACGGCCTGTCCTACGGCGCGCCCACCGCGCTGGAAGTGGAGATGGCCGATCTGGTCTGCTCCCTGGTGCCGTCCATGGAGATGGTGCGCATGGTCAGCTCCGGCACCGAAGCCACCATGAGCGCCATTCGCCTGGCGCGCGGCTACACCGGCCGCGACAGCATCATCAAGTTCGAAGGCTGCTACCACGGTCACTCTGATTCCCTACTGGTGAAAGCCGGCTCCGGCGCCTTGACGCTAGGCGTGCCAAGCTCCCCCGGCGTGCCGGCGGCCTTCGCCCAGCACACCCTGACCCTACCGTTCAACGACATCGACGCGGTTGAAAAGACCCTGGCCGAAGTGGGCAACGAGGTGGCCTGCATCATCGTCGAGCCGGTGGCCGGCAACATGAACTGCGTGCCGCCGGCCCCGGGTTTCCTCGAAGGTCTGCGCAGCCTGTGCGACAAGCACGGTGTGGTGCTGATTTTCGACGAAGTGATGACCGGCTTCCGCGTCGCCCTCGGCGGTGCCCAGGCCCACTACGGCATCTCCCCGGACCTCTCCACCTTCGGCAAGATCATCGGCGGCGGCATGCCGGTGGGCTGCTTCGGCGGCAAGCGCGAAATCATGTCGTGCATCGCCCCGCTGGGCCCGGTTTACCAGGCCGGCACGCTGTCCGGTAACCCGCTGGCCATGGCCGCCGGCCTGACCACCCTGAAACTGATCAGCCGCCCTGGCTTCCACGCAGAGCTGACCGACTACACCACCCGCATGCTCGACGGCCTGCAGCAGCGCGCGGATGCCGCCGGCATCCCCTTCGTGACCACCCAGGTGGGCGGCATGTTCGGCCTCTACTTCAGCGGCGCCGACGACATCATCACCTTCCAGGACGTAATGGCCAGCGATGCCGAACGCTTCAAGCGCTTCTTCCACCTGATGCTGGACGGCGGCGTGTACCTGGCGCCAAGCGCCTATGAGGCGGGCTTCACTTCCATCGCCCACGGCGACAAGGAACTGGCGATCACCCTGGACGCCGCCGAGCGCGCCTTCGCCAAACTCAAGCAGGCCTGATGCAGTACAGCACGGCCCTCTCCGACGGCATTCTCGCCCTCGCCTGCCTGGCCAGCGCCTTCGCGCTGGTCCGAGCGGGCAAGACGTTCGCCGAAGCAGAGCGGCCGGCCTGGTTCTGCGCCTTGCTCGGACTGCTGATCCCGGCCGCCGCCGCCCTGTGCGGGGCGGTGCGTTTCTCGCTCGATCCTTCCTGGCACGAAATCCACAGCCTGTTCAGCCAGGCCGGGACTTTCCTCGCGCTACCGTTGGTCGCCCTGGCGATCTTCGCCTTCGCAAGGGGCACTATCGGGAGTCGCGCTGGCTGGGGTCGCCTGGTGATCGGCTTGTGCGTCTTCTTCGAACTGGCCCGGCGCTTCGGGCTGCTGAGCGAATACCGCCTCCTGTTGAGTCTCGCCGCCTTCGCCCTGATTCTACTGGCCAGCCTTGGCCGGCTACCGGAGCCGCTCCTGCCGCTGCTGGCGGCGCTGGCGACCATTGGTCTGTTCCTGGCGGCTGGGCTGATCGTGGGGACTGACGGCTTTATCGGTCCGTTACGCCGAGTCGACCTGTTCCACGCCCTGCTCACCCCCGCCTATCCGCTTCTAGCCTGGCTGCTGCTGCACCTTCGCGGCACCGAGACAAACGCAAACAAAGTAAAGGCTTTGTAAGATCGCCCCGGCTTATTTCATAATGTGACGGTCGGCGCGTTTCTCGCCGACCGGGCATGATGCCTGCACTGCTTCCGAGGCGCTGTGATCCCCATGAACCGCACCGGCCGCACCCTTATTCTGGGCTGCCTGTTGCTTTTCCTGCCGCTGCTGGCCAATGCCGGCGGTAACTCCCTGCTGATCCCTGCAACCGGCCGCTGCAACCTGAACAGCCTGCCGGAAAACCTCTCGGAAGCCATTTCCGCCTGCCAACAGGCCGCCAAGGGTGGCGACGCCGAAGCCCAGTATGAGCTCGGCGAGTTCTACTACGACGGCAAACGCACCCCACGCGACCTGGCCCAGGCCCTGCAATGGTTCGAGCAAGCATCCCTCAATGGTCATGCCGTGGCCCAATTGCGCCTGGGCAACATGTTCTTCCGGGGCGAAGGCGTACCGGCCAACAACGTGCAGGCGTACATCGTGCTGAAGATGGCCGCAGTGAACGGTTCGGACGAGGCAATGGACAGCGCCGACCTGGTGGCCGCGCAGATGCGTAGTGATGAGTTGGAAATCGCTACCCAGGTACTGGGACAGATCTTCCGCAACTACCTGCTGGAACTGCAGGCCGCTGACGGCGGCTCGCCTTTCTCGCCCCTGCCCTGACGGCAGCGGCACACATACCGATACCCGCTTACTTCTCCGGCATCGGCATGGGGAATGGCATTACGTTGCCGCTGCCTTTCGCTTCGCTGATCTTCGGCGTGCCCAGGCGCTCCACTTCGTCGATGCGAATGATCGAATGCATCGGCAGGAAACTGCGCACGACGCCTTCAAATTGGGCCTTGAGCTTCTCTTCGCTGGGGTCGACGACTACCTGAGTGCGCTCGCCGAAGACAAATTCCTCCACCTCCAGAAAGCCCCACAGATCGCTCTGGTAGATCTGCTTGGCGTACATCTCGTACACCTGGCCCTGGTTCAGGAAGATCACCTTGTAGATTGGGGTGGACTTGCTCATGGCGGTTCGGCGGGTCGTCGCGGGGCGTTTTCGGGGGCGCAGATCATAGCATAGCCATCAGGCAGCCGGCGCTAGGAACGCAGGGGGATGGCGACTATAATGCGCGGTTCTTCGAACCACCTGATCTGAAGTGCATGGCCAAGAAGCTCTATATCGAAACCCACGGCTGCCAGATGAATGAGTACGACTCGTCGCGCATGGTCGACCTGCTCGGCGAACATCAGGCACTGGAGGTCACCGAACGCGCGGAAGAAGCCGACGTGATTCTGCTCAACACCTGCTCAATCCGCGAGAAGGCGCAGGAGAAGGTGTTTTCGCAACTTGGCCGTTGGCGCGAACTGAAACAGCAGAACCCGGAACTGGTGATTGGCGTCGGTGGCTGCGTGGCCAGCCAGGAAGGCGCCGCCATCCGTGAGCGCGCGCCCTACGTGGACGTGGTGTTCGGCCCGCAGACCCTGCACCGCCTGCCGGAAATGATCGACGCCGCACGCCTCACCCGCAAACCCCAGGTTGACATCAGCTTCCCCGAGATCGAGAAGTTCGACCGCCTGCCCGAGCCCCGTGTAGATGGCCCCAGCGCTTTCGTCTCGGTGATGGAAGGCTGCAGCAAGTACTGCACTTTCTGCGTCGTGCCCTACACCCGCGGCGAAGAAGTCAGCCGTCCATTCGACGACGTACTGGCCGAGGTCATCCACCTGGCCGAGAACGGCGTCCGCGAAGTGACCCTTCTGGGCCAGAACGTCAACGGCTATCGCGGCCTGACCCATGATGGGCGCATCGCCGAATTCGCCGAGCTGATCCGCGTGGTCGCCGCCGTCGAGGGGATCGACCGCATCCGCTACACCACCTCGCACCCGCTGGAGTTCTCCGACGCGCTGATCCAGGCCCACGCCGAAGTGCCAGAGCTGGTGAAATTCGTCCATCTGCCAGTGCAGGCGGGCTCCGACCGCATCCTGGCGGCCATGAAGCGCAACCACACCGCACTCGAATACAAGTCGCGCATCCGCAAGCTGAAAGCCGCGGTACCGGATATCTGCATCAGTTCGGACTTCATCGTCGGCTTCCCGGGTGAGACCGACAAGGACTTCGAAGCCACCATGAAACTGGTGGAAGACGTCGGCTTCGATTTCTCCTTCTCCTTCATCTACAGCTCGCGTCCGGGCACCCCGGCAGCCGATCTCGTGGATGACACCCCGGAAGAGGTGAAGAAGCAGCGCCTGCAGATACTCCAGGGCCGCATCCACCAGCAGGGTTTCGAGATCAGCCGACGAATGGTTGGCAGCATCCAGCGCATCCTGGTCAGCGACTTTTCCAAGAAGGACCCGGGCATGCTCCAGGGCCGCACCGAAAACAACCGCATCGTCAACTTCCGCAGCGCCAGCCCGCGTCTGATCGGCCAGTTCGTCGATGTGCGCATCGACGATGCCCTGCCCCACTCCCTGCGCGGCAGCCTGCTCGAGGAAGCCCCGCACTGATCGACCTTCGGGGTCCGTGCTTTTCCAGGCGGGCCCCCGGGGTTATTCTTCATGTCACTCCACTCCTACCGCCCAAGGGCGAACACACGACATTGAACGCCTCCCTGGATTTGCACCGCTTCACCCTGGAACCCTTTGAAGCCCGCCGCTTCGCCAATCTCTGCGGCCAGTTCGACGAGCATTTGCGCTTGATCGAACAACGCATGGAAATCGAGATCCGTAACCGAGGTAACCAGTTCGAACTGGTTGGCGACCCTCAACGCACCCGCGCCACGGAAAACCTCCTGCGTCGCCTCTACCGCGAAACCGAAGCCATCGAATTGTCGCCCGACCTGGTGCACCTCTTCCTCCGCGAGACGGGAATGGAAGAAGCCAGCCCCAGGACCGAAGCCGTGACACTGCGCACCCGCAAAGGCAACATCCGCCCCCGCGGTGCCAACCAGCAGAGCTACGTGAAATCGATCCTCGATCACGACATCAATTTCGGCATCGGCCCGGCCGGCACCGGCAAGACCTACCTGGCAGTCGCCTGCGCCGTGGACGCCCTGGAACGCGAGCAAGTGCGACGCATCCTGTTGGTTCGACCGGCGGTCGAGGCGGGCGAAAAGCTCGGCTTCCTCCCTGGCGACCTCTCGCAGAAGATCGACCCCTACCTGCGCCCGCTGTACGACGCACTCTACGAGATGCTCGGCTTCGAACAGGTAGCCAAGCTGATCGAGAAGCAGGTCATCGAAGTCGCCCCGCTGGCTTATATGCGCGGCCGCACCCTTAACAACAGCTTCATCATTCTCGACGAGAGTCAGAACACGACCCTCGAGCAGATGAAGATGTTCCTGACCCGTATCGGCTTCGGTTCCACCGCCGTGATCACTGGCGACATCACCCAGATCGACCTGCCGCGCGGCACGAAATCCGGCCTGACCCATGTGATCGATGTGCTGCGCGATGTTCCGGGCATCAGCTTCACCCACTTCAAGTCCCAGGACGTGGTGCGCCACCCGCTGGTGCAACGCATCGTGGAAGCCTACGACCGCTTCGACAGCCGCCAGCAGCCAGCCAAGGCCAAGCCGGCCGACAACGACCCGGGCGCGATAAACGACAATGCTTGAACTTGACCTGCAACTCGCAAGCACGGCCCCGGGCCTGCCGAGCGAGGCGGACTTCCGTCGCTGGTGCGAGCTGGCCCTGCGCCAGCGCAGCGCCGACTCCGAGCTGACCATCCGACTGGTGGATGAGCCCGAAGGCCGCGAACTGAACCGCACCTGGCGACACAAGGACTACGCTACCAACGTGCTCTCCTTCCCTGCCGATGTACCGGACGAGTTGCTGGATATCCCGCTCCTCGGCGACCTGGTGGTCTGCGCGCCGGTGGTGGCACGGGAAGCAGCCGAACAGGGCAAGGCCCTTCAGGCACATTGGGCGCACCTGGTGATCCACGGTTGCCTGCACCTGCTCGGATACGACCACATCGAAGATGCGGAAGCCGAGGAAATGGAAACACTGGAACGGGAATTGCTGGCTGAACTTGGCCACCCCGACCCTTACCGCGACGACGAAGACCAATAAGAAGCACCGAGCAAAGGACATATGAGCGAAGATCGATCGAGCAACGGGCACAGGTCCTGGCTGGAAAAGCTGACCCAGGCCTTTGCCCATGAGCCGAAAAGCCGCCAGGAGCTCCTCGAGCTGCTGCGCGAAGCCCACCAGAACAAACTGCTCGACAGCGAAGCGCTGTCGATTGTCGAAGGCGCCATACAGGTCGCTGATCTGCAAGTACGCGACATCATGGTGCCGCGCTCGCAGATGATCAGCATCAGGGCTAATCAGACGCCCAAGGAGTTCCTCCCGTCGATCATCGACGCCGCTCACTCCCGCTACCCGGTCGTCGGCGAAAGCCTGGATGACGTCATGGGTATCCTCCTGGCCAAAGACCTGTTGCCACTGATCCTTCAGGACAACGGCCAGTCGTTCAACATCAAGGACCTTTTGCGCCCGGCCACGTTCGTGCCCGAATCCAAGCGCCTCAACGTGCTGCTGCGGGAGTTCCGCGCCAACCACAACCACATGGCCGTCGTCATCGACGAATACGGTGGCGTTGCTGGCCTGGTGACCATCGAGGACGTGCTGGAGCAGATCGTCGGCGATATCGAGGACGAGCACGACGTCGAGGAAGACAGCTACATCAAGCCGCTGCCCAGTGGCGACTTCATCGTCAAGGCGCTGACTCCGGTGGATGCCTTCAACGAGTTCTTCGAGACGGAATTCTCCGAGGACGAATTCGACACCGTAGGCGGTCTGGTCATGGGTGCCTTTGGCCATCTACCCAAACGCAACGAAACCACCGAGATCGGCGAGTTCCGCTTCCGCGTGCTCAACGCGGACAGCCGCCGCATTCATCTGCTGCGCCTTTCCCCGCTTTCCCGTTGATACGCGCCCCCTCCACAGCGGAGGGGCGCCCGTGGATAATCGCGCCCGGAGCCGGAAAAAGGCTCCGCTCGCTCGCTATTCCAGCTCCCTATCCGCCCAAGGACCGAGCATGAACTGGATCACTCGCCCCGGCTGGCCGGGCAACCTGTTGGCCCTGGCCGCCGGCGCCCTCACACCCCTGGCTTTCGCCCCCTTCGACTTCTGGCCCCTGGAACTGCTGTCCCTGGCCCTGTTCTACCTTGGCCTGCGCGACCTGGCACCCAAGGCAGCCTTCTGGCGCGGCTGGTGCTATGGCTTTGGCCTGTTCAGCACCGGTACCAGCTGGATCTACGTCAGCATTCACGACTACGGCGCCGCCTCGGTGCCGCTGGCGAGTTTCCTTACCATCGGATTCAGCGCCGGTGTCGCCCTGTTTTTCGCCCTGCCCGCACTGGTCTGGGCTCGCTGGATACGTCGCAGCGAAGCAGCCCTGGCCGACACCCTGGCGTTCGCCGCCCTATGGCTGGCCCAGGAAGCCTTCCGCGGCTGGTTCCTCACGGGCTTCCCCTGGCTTTACGCCGGCTACAGCCAGCTCGACGGCCCGCTCGCCGGCCTTGCGCCGGTGGGCGGCGTCTGGCTGGTGTCCTTCGCGCTGGCACTGTCCGCCGCCGTGCTGGTGAACCTTGCTCGCCTGCGCAGCCGTCCCGCGTTCCTTGGTGCCGGCATCGTGCTGTTGATCGCGCCCTGGGTCGGCGGCCTGGCACTCAAGGACCACGCCTGGACCCAGCCTGCCGGCGCGCCGCTGAAGGTCGCCGCCATGCAGGGCAACATCGAACAGAACCTGAAATGGGACCCGGAGCAACTCAACGCTCAGCTCGCGCTCTACCGCGACATGACCTTCAGCGCGCAGAAGGCCGACCTGATCATCTGGCCGGAAACCGCCGTGCCAGTGCTCAAGGAATTCGTCGAGGGCTACCTCGGTGTGATGAATCGCTTCGCCACTGATCGACAGTCCGCCCTTATCACGGGCGTACCGATCCGCCAGAACAATGAACGGGGCGAGAAGCGCTACTACAACGGCATCACCGTGGTCGGCCAGGGCGAAGGGACTTACCTCAAGCAGAAGCTGGTGCCGTTCGGCGAATACGTGCCGCTACAGGAAGTGCTGCGCGGGCTGATCGCCTTCTTCGACCTGCCCATGTCCGACTTCGCCCGCGGCGACTCCAGCCAGGGGCCGCTGATGGCCAAGGGGTACCGCATCGCCCCGTACATCTGCTACGAAGTGGTCTATCCGGAATTCGCTGCCGGACTGGCCGCCCAGAGCGACATCCTCCTGACGGTGAGCAACGACACCTGGTTCGGCACCTCTATCGGCCCGCTGCAGCATCTGCAAATGGCCCAGATGCGCGCCCTGGAGGCCGGCCGCTGGATGATCCGCGCCACCAACAACGGCGTAACCGTACTGATCGACCCGTTCGGCCAGGTCACCGAAGGCATCCCGCAGTTCCAGCAAGGCGTGCTCTACGGCGAAGTCCTGCCCATGCAGGGCATGACGCCCTACCTGCAGTGGCGCGCCTGGCCGTTGGTCATTCTCTGCGGCCTGCTGTTCGCCTGGGCCTTGCTGGCCAGCCGCATCGCCAAGACGGTTTAGCGGCGCTGGCCGCTCCTTGTTGGGGGTGAACGCACTCACACCCGACAAGGAACGCGGCCCTCTCAGTCATAGGCCAGTGGATAGGCCAGCAGTCCGACGACCTCGTTCAGCAGCATTCCGCTCTGCCAGACGGCCTTGGACTCCGGCAACCAGCCGCCCAGCGGGCGGCCATTGGGTACGCCGAGGTAACCCACGGGCGCCGCCACCACCTCGAACCCCGCCCGCTCGAAACTCCAGCGGGCCCGGGGCATGTGCGAAGCCTGAGTCACCAGCAGAACCCGGCGCACCCCGGCAGGTTGGAGCAGCGCGGCGCTGTAGGTGGCGTTCTCCCAGGTAGTACGACTCTCCCCCTCCTGCCAGCGCACCTCCAGGCCGAAATCGCGCCCAAGTGTATCGGCCATGATCCGCGCCTCGGAGGGCGGTTCGCCATAGTGCAGGCCGCCACTGGTCAACAGCGGCAGGCCACTTGCACGGGCCAGACGCGCGGCATAGCGCAGGCGTTCCATGGCCATGGGCGAAGGCTGATCCGCACCCCAGGCCGGGTCGGCCTGTTCACGGCCACCACCCAGCACAACGATGGCGTCCACCCGCCCAGCCAACTGAGCCCACTCCGCCATGGCCAGGGGCGGCTCGCGCTCCAGCGCCTTGGCCGACCATTCGACCACGATCGGCAGGCTCATCAGCCAGAGCCCCCCAAGCCCCGTAATGAAACAGGCCAGAGACAGGCGCGGCATGCGCCGACGCAACCACCAGGCCAGCAGCAGCAAGAGCAGCAGGCCACCGGGCGGGAGCAGGAATTGCTTGATGATGTAGCGAATCGGCATGGGCACCTCCAGGGTGCCCGGAGCCTAACGGGGATTGGACGTGCGGAAAAGCTGTGACCCACAGGACATGCAGGCCGGCACACCCTGGCCGCGCTGCCAGATGGCCGGCGTACCGCACATGGCGCAGCACAGTTGCTGGCGGCGCTTGAACTGGGGTTTAGGCTTGAGGGCGAAGCTCTTGGGTGGGCCACTGTCGGCACGCGGGGATCGACGGGGCAACTCCTCGATGGCCGCCAGCTCCTCGGCGGCGGCATGCCAGCCACGCAACCAGCGCATGTCGCGATCCAGATAGGCGCGGATCAACTCCATCTCGGCAGGAGTCAGTCCCTTGAGCTCCAGTTCGAGCGGTTCCTCGTCGCGCAAGCGAACCGCCGTATCCGCTTCATCCAGCGCCAGGGCCAGCCGGTGTAACAACCGCTCGTAGAGCCCGCTCCCTGAGTCCGTCCGCCGCAACTCACCCATCCAACACCTCGAACTGCGTAAACGCTTGCGTTGCTTATGAAAAGCTTAGCGTTCGGTTCTCCGCTGCAAGGTGCCAGCGACAAACGGCGCGGGGATTGCCGACGGACGCCGGCCGTGCATTCAGGGTTTCCCTAGGCCGACAGGGGTCATGTATGCTACGTCGCTTGAATTTCTGTTTCCTCCAGGGTCCGGCAGCGTGGCCAAGGCCAGCGCCCCCGGACCCGAGGAACCCCATCCTCCAGCGCCAGTAGCCATGCACGAACAGTATCAGCCCCGCGAAATCGAAGCCGCCGCGCAAGCCCACTGGGACGCGCATAAATCCTTTGAAGTGAGTGAGCAGCCCGGCAAGGACACCTTCTATTGCCTGTCGATGTTCCCCTACCCGAGCGGCAAGCTACACATGGGGCACGTGCGCAACTACACCATCGGCGACGTGATCGCCCGCTATCAGCGCATGCTGGGCAAGAACGTGCTGCAGCCCATGGGCTGGGACGCCTTCGGAATGCCGGCAGAAAACGCCGCCATGAAGAACAACGTCGCACCGGCCAAGTGGACCTACGAAAACATCGACTACATGAAGACCCAGCTGAAAAGCCTGGGCCTGGCCATCGACTGGTCCCGTGAAGTCACCACCTGCAAGCCCGACTACTACCGTTGGGAGCAGTGGCTGTTCACCAAACTGTTCGAAAAAGGCGTGATCTACCGCAAGAACGGCACCGTCAACTGGGACCCGGCAGACCAGACGGTCCTTGCCAACGAGCAGGTCATCGACGGCCGCGGCTGGCGCTCCGGTGCGCTGGTCGAGAAGCGCGAGATCCCGATGTACTACTTCAAGATCACCGCCTATGCGGATGAACTCTTGAGCAGCCTCGACGACCTGGACGGCTGGCCCGAGCAGGTCAAGACCATGCAGCGCAACTGGATTGGCAAATCCCGCGGCATGGAAGTCAGCTTCCCCTACGACCCATCCAGCATTGGCCAGGCCGGGGCACTGAAAGTCTTCACCACTCGTCCGGACACCCTGCTGGGCGCCACTTACGTCGCTGTCGCCGCCGAGCACCCGCTGGCCACCCTGGCCGTGCAGAAGCTGCCGGCCGACAAGGCCGCTGAGCTGCAAGCCTTCATCGACGAATGCAAACGCGGTGGCGTCGCCGAAGCCGACATCGCCACCCAGGAGAAAAAGGGCCTGCCCACTCCGCTGTTCGTCGAACACCCGCTGACCGGCGACAAGCTGCCCGTCTGGGTCGCCAACTACGTCCTCATGAATTATGGCGAAGGTGCCGTGATGGCCGTGCCGGCCCACGATGAGCGCGACTTCGCCTTCGCCCACAAGTACGACCTGCCGGTCAAACCGGTGATCCGCACCGCTGCCGGCGACGAAACGCCCGCCCCGTGGCAAGACGCCTATGGCGAGCACGGGCAACTGATCAACTCCGGCGAGTTCGACGGTCTGGACTACCAGGGCGCCTTCGACGCCATCGAAGTGGCCTTGCAAAAGAAAGGCCTCGGCCAAGCCCGCACCCAGTTCCGCCTGCGTGACTGGGGCATCAGCCGCCAGCGCTACTGGGGCTGCCCGATCCCGATCATCCACTGCCCGAGCTGTGGTGACGTGCCCGTGCCGGAAGACCAACTGCCGGTAATCCTGCCGGAAGATGTGGTGCCGGACGGCGCCGGCAGCCCGCTGGCGAAGATGCCCGAATTCTATAACTGCACCTGCCCGAAATGCGGCACAGCGGCCAAGCGCGAAACCGACACCATGGATACCTTCGTGGAGAGCTCCTGGTACTTCGCCCGCTACGCCTCGCCAAACTACGACAAGGGCATGGTCGACCCGGCCGCAGCCAACCACTGGCTGCCGGTGGACCAATACATCGGCGGTATCGAACACGCGATCCTGCACCTGCTCTACGCGCGCTTCTTCCACAAGCTGATGCGTGATGAAGGCCTGGTCAGCTCCGACGAGCCGTTCAAGAACCTGCTCACCCAGGGCATGGTGGTGGCCGAGACCTACTACCGCGTTGCAGCCAACGGTGGCAAGGACTGGTTCAACCCGGCCGACGTCGAAGTCGAGCGCGACGCCAAGGCCAAGGTCATCGGCGCCCGCCTGAAAACCGACGGCCTGCCGGTGGAAATCGGCGGCACCGAGAAAATGTCGAAGTCGAAGAACAACGGCGTCGACCCGCAAGCCATGATCGACGCCTACGGCGCCGACACCTGCCGCCTGTTCATGATGTTCGCCTCGCCGCCGGACATGAGCCTCGAGTGGTCCGACTCCGGTGTCGAGGGCGCTAGCCGCTTCCTCCGTCGCGTCTGGCGACTGGCCCAGGCGCATGTCGCCGCGGGTCTGCCGGCCGCCCTGGATCGCAGCGCGCTGAACGACGAACAGAAAGCCGTGCACCGCGCCATCCACCTGGCCATCAAGCAGGCCAGCCAGGATATTGGCCAGCACCACAAGTTCAACACTGCCATCGCTGCCGTGATGACCCTGATGAACGTGCTCGAGAAAGCTCCGCAAGCCAGCGCTGAAGACCGCGCACTGCTGCAGGAAGGCCTGGAAACCGTAGCGCTGCTGCTGGCCCCCATCACTCCGCATATCAGCCACGTGGTCTGGCGCGAACTGGGCCACTCCGGTGCTTCCATCGACGCCACCTGGCCGACCGTGGACGAAGCCGCCCTGGTGCAGGACAGCCTGCAACTGGTGGTTCAGGTCAACGGCAAGCTGCGTGGTCATATCGAAGTGCCGGCCGACGCCAGCCGCGAGGCGGTGGAAGCCACTGCGCGCGCCAACGAAAACGTACTGCGCTTCACCGACGGCCTGACCATCCGCAAGGTCATCGTCGTACCAGGCAAACTGGTCAATATCGTCGCCAACTGATCGAAGCCGGCGCCCTCCTCCAGGAACGGCGCCGGACTGCTCGCAAGGGGAAAGCAAGAAATGATGAAACGGAATCTGCTGGTCCTAGGCCTTGCCGCACTGCTGAGTGCGTGCGGTTTTCAGCTGCGCGGCACTGGCGACGCCAGCTTCGCCCTGACCGAAATGGACGTGACCGCTCGCAACCTGTACGGCCCGACCGTCAAGGCCGTGCGCGCAGCACTGGAAGACAACGGCGTGAATGTCCACGCCGGCGCACCCTACACCCTTGTATTGGCCCGCGAGGACGAATCCCAGCGCACTGCTTCCTACACCACTGGCGCCCGCAGCGCAGAGTACGAACTGACCCAGACCCTGCAATACGAAATCCACGGCAACAACGACCTGCTGCTGATGGACGACAAGCTGACCGTGCAGAAGTACTACGTGCACGACAGCAACAACCTGATCGGTTCCGACCAGGAAGCTGCACAGCTGCGCCAGGAAATGCGCCAGGAAATGGTCCAGCAGATGCTCATGCGCCTGCAGCTGATCACCCCGTCCCAACTCGACCAGCTGCAACAGACCGCAGAAGCCAAGGCCAAGGCCGAAGCCGAAGCGCTGGAAGCCGCGCGCCAGGCCGAGAAGGCCCAGCAACCGCAGCAATCGCCGCTGCAACTGCCCATCCAGTGAGTACACGGGGCCGCACGAGCGGCCCCGGTCATTTGCGCCTATGAAGCTCAATCCCGCACAACTGGGCAAACACCTGCAGGGCCCGCTGGCACCGGTCTACATCGTCAGCGGCGACGAGCCGCTGCTCTGCCAGGAAGCCTGTGACGCCATTCGCGCCAGCGCCCGAGCACGGGACTTCAGCGAGCGCCAGGTGTTCAATGCCGAAGCCAACTTCGACTGGGGCCTGCTGCTGGAAGCCGGCGCCAGTCTTTCGCTGTTTGCCGAGAAGCGACTGCTGGAAGTGCGCATGCCCTCGGGCAAGCCTGGGGACAAGGGCGCCGCCGCACTGCTGGAATACCTGGCACGACCGCCGGAAGACACCGTTCTCCTGCTGAACCTGCCCAAGCTCGACGGCAGCACCCAGAAGACCAAGTGGGCCAAGGCACTGATCGACGGGCCGGATACCCAGTTCATCCAGATCTGGCCCATCGACGCGCACAACCTGCCGCAATGGATTCGCCAGCGCCTGTCCCAGGCCGGGCTTGCCGCCAACCAGGAAGCGGTAGACCTGATAGCCGCACGGGTAGAAGGCAACCTGCTGGCAGCCGCCCAGGAAATCGAAAAGCTCAAGCTGGTGGCCGAAGGTGGGCAGATCGATGCCGCTACCGTCCAGGCAGCAGTGGCCGACAGTGCCCGTTTCGACATCTTCGGCCTGATAGACGCGGCCCTCAACGGCGAGCCCGCTCATACCCTGCGCACCCTGGAAGGTTTGCGCGGCGAGGGTGTCGAGCCACCGGTAATCCTCTGGGCACTGGCCCGCGAACTGCGCCTGCTCGCTGGCCTGGCCCAGCAATACAGCCAGGGCGTCCCCCTGGAAAAGGCCTTTGCTGCCGCGCGCCCCCCCGTGTGGGACAAACGCCGCCCATTGGTTACCCGCGCCCTGCAGCGCCATCCGGCGTCGCGCTGGAATCAATTGCTGCAGGACGCCCAGCGCATTGACGCGCAGATCAAGGGCCAGGCACCAGGTGATCCCTGGAACGGCCTCGCCCGTCTCGCCTTGCTGCTGGCCGGCCAACGCCTGCCCCTGGCCGCCGAGTAGCTGGACATTTTCTGAACAGAAGCTGATGATGCGCGCGCCCGCAGTGGTGCGGGTGCAATCGAGGATCGGCCATGGCCAAGAAACGCAAGCAAGGCGCGCCCGAACGCGCAAAGTCCCTGGTAGCCCAGCCACTCTTCCGCTGCCGTCGGGAGAAGCCCCAGAAAGGCAAAGGAAGTTACCGCCGCGAAGCCTCCCAAGATTGGGAGGCTTCGTCGCTTATGGCCGCCTGAGTAGGCGTAAATCGGCTCGGACGTGTTAAGGTCGCGGCTTGATTCGTCTGCCTCGAGACTCGCGTATGTTCGATGCTCCCGCCACCAGCCTGATGTTTCGCAGCCTGGCCGCGACCTCTGCCTTCACTCTGCTCAGCGCTTGCGCCGACGCCCCGGCACAGAAGCCCGCTTCCGCTCCACAGCCCCAGGTCAGCCAACCCGCCAGCGCCCCCATCACAACCTCGGCACTATCCGCCCAGGCCCCGATAGTGATGCCGGCCGTCAGCTTCAGTGCCTGGCGTGACGCTTTTCGTCGCGAAGCCCTGTCCAGCGGCATAGACCCCGACACTTTCGATCGAGCCTTTGCCGGCATCACCCCAGACCCCAGCGTGATTTCCGCCGATCGCAGCCAACCCGAGTTCACTCGGCCGGTCTGGGAATATCTGGAAGGCGCCATCTCGCCCTACCGTGTGCGCAAGGGCCAGGCCCTGATGACCGAACACGCAGCCACGCTGGACGCTATCGAACAGCGTTTCGGGGTAGACCGCGAGCCCCTGGTCGCCATTTGGGGCATGGAAAGCAGCTTCGGCCAGTTCATGGGCGACAAGTCGGTAATCCGCTCCCTGGCGACACTGGCCTACGAAGGTCGTCGCCCGGCGTTCGCTCACGCACAGCTGCTCGCTGCCCTGCAGATCCTCCAGCACGGCGATATCCAGCCCGCCAATATGCTGGGCTCCTGGGCCGGCGCCATGGGCCAGACCCAATTCATCCCCACCACCTATAACAGTCACGCGGTGGACTTCGATGGCGACGGCCGCCGCAATATCTGGAGTTCCTCGGCCGATGCCCTGGCCTCTGCCGCGCACTACCTGCAAGCCTCCGGCTGGCGCAAGGGCCAGCCTGCCGCGCTGCAGGTGCAACTGCCCCAAGGCTTCGACTATGCCCAGGCCGACGCCGACATCCGCAGGCCCGTGGCACAGTGGCAAGCCCTGGGCGTACAGACCGGCGCACAAGCAGCATCCCTGTCCGGGGAGTCCGCCTCGCTGTTGCTCCCTGCCGGCTATCGCGGCCCCGCCTTCCTGGTGCTGGATAACTTCCGCGCCATCCTCAAGTACAACAACTCTTCGTCTTACGCCCTTGCCGTGAGCCTGTTGGGCGAACGCTTCGATGGTCGTGGCGAACTCACTGCCAATTGGCCTCGCGACGAACGCCCGCTGAGCCGCAGCGAGCGCGTGGAACTGCAAGAATCGCTGACGGCCGCCGGCTACTCCCCGGGTGCGCCGGACGGCATCATCGGCGCCAACACCCGCAAGGCCATTCGCGGCTACCAGCAGCGCCTGGGCTGGCCAGCGGACGGCTACCCCAATCTGGAACTGCTCATGCAGTTGCGCGAGGGGCGCTAAGCCCCCCCCGCCTTCCTCGCAGCCTCCGGCGCGCTCGCTTCCGGACGGCGGCCAGTTCGTGCAGACGCCTTTGTGATACACTGCGCCACCCTTTTTTGCCCCTGCGGCAGCCCACGGAGCCTCTAGCGGAGCCAGTTTTCCCATGTCCGATACAGACACCTCCAAACCCGTCGCCAGCGGCGAAAAGTTCCGTACTGCGCAGGGCATCACCGCGATCAAGGATGGCCAGAAGCGCCGAACCTCGGCCGAGGCGCAGGTATTCGAACCCAAGCCCAAGTGGCTGCGGGTCAAGGCGCCGGGCGGCAGCCGCTTCGAGGCGGTCAAGCGCAATGTCAGTGAACATCGCCTGAGCACCGTGTGCCAGGAATCGCACTGCCCGAACATGGGCGAGTGCTGGTCCAACGGCACTGCCACCATCATGCTGATGGGTTCGGTGTGCACCCGCGCCTGCCGCTTCTGCGCCGTGGACACCGGCAACCCCAACGGTTGGCTGGACCAGGAAGAACCCCAGAACACTGCCAAATCCGTCGAGCTGATGGCGTTGCGCTATATCGTGCTGACCTCGGTGGATCGCGACGACCTGCATGATGGCGGCGCCAGTCACTACGCCGCCTGCGTGCGCGCGATCAAGGAGCGCACGCCGCAAGTGGTCGTGGAGGCCCTGACCCCGGACTTCAACGGCGACCTTCAGGCCATCGAACGGGTCGTGGACTCCGGCCTTGAGGTCTTCGCGCAGAACGTCGAGACGGTCAAGCGGCTGACCCACGTGGTGCGCGACCCGCGCGCCGGCTACGAGAAGACCCTGCGCGTGCTGGAGCATGCCAAGCGTCACCGTCCTGACGTGCTGGCCAAGACCAGCCTGATGCTCGGACTGGGTGAGACTGACGAGGAAGTCATCGAGACCATGGATGACCTGCGCGCCATTGGCGTGGACATCCTCACCCTCGGCCAGTACCTGCAGCCCACCCGCAACCATTTGCCGGTCAAGCGCTGGGTCAGCCCGGAGGAGTTCAACCGCTTCCGTGATATCGGCCTGCAGAAGGGTTTCATGGAAGTCGCGGCGGGCCCGCTGGTGCGCTCCAGTTACCGGGCAGACCGGGTGTTCGAGAAGAACAACCTGGGCCTGGCAGCGCCGGTTCCGGTGCCGGGCCAGCCCCTCGACGTCAGCATCATTCCGGCACTCAACCTGAGCTGAGCTGGCGATTCGCCGCCCGCTACGGCAAGTCGGCGAAAGGGTGTTTTCACCCAGCAATCAGGCGCCATCCGAAAGCCCATAAAAGACTCGCCCCCCTCCCAAAGGGAGGGGGGCGTTTCATTTCCGCGTGTTCGAGACGCCTCGCGCAGCCTAGCTGGCGTAGCCCAGCCGCTGGCGTAGAGCACGTTCCAGGCGCTGAGCCAACTCTTCGAAGGGTGGTGCCGTCTCAAGCAGGTCCTTGAGCTGCACCATCTTCAACCCGGCGTAGCCGCAGGGATTGATCCGCCAGAAGGGCGACATGTCCATGTCCACATTGAGCGCCAGGCCGTGGAAGGAGCAGCCACGGCTGACCCTCAGCCCCAGCGAGGCGATCTTGTCGCCGTCGACATAGACACCGGGCGCATCCGCCTTGGGCGCGGCTTCGACGCCATAGGCAGCCAGGACATCGACCAGGCTCTGCTCCATGGCCGTGACCAGCTCGCGTACGCCCAGTCCGAGACGGCGCAGGTCGAGCATCAGGTAGGCCACCAGTTGCCCGGGGCCGTGATAGGTGACTTGGCCGCCGCGATCAACCTGCACCACCGGGATGTCTCCCGGTGCGAGCAGATGTTCGGCCTTGCCAGCCTGACCCTGAGTAAATACCCGGGGGTGCTGCAGCAGCCAGATTTCGTCAGGTGTCCGTTCGTCGCGCTCGGCAGTCAGGCGTCGCATCGCTTCGAGGGTCGGCAGATAGTCCACCAACCCCAGATGGCGCACGACAAGTTCGGCAGATGCCACTAGAGCACCATGTGCACACGACCGGTGGCACGCAGGTCGATGTGGATCGCCTGCAGCTGGTCGACGCCGGTGGCGGTGATCAGCACCTGTACCGAGAGGAAACGACCATTGCGGCTGTCACGCACCACCAGGGTGGTGGAGTCGAGGTCAGGAGCGTGGCGCTGGATGACCTCGATCACCAGGTCGGCGAAGCCTTCGCCTGAATCGCCGATTACCTTGATGGGGTAACGCTCGCAGGGGAACTCGATTTTTGGAGGTTGTACGTCAGGAGTGTCGGTCATGGCGGCGGCGGACTCGTGATCCGCGATGCGGACGCCCCGGGCTTGGTAAGGCACGAGGCGGCGGCTCAGTAGGTCAATTGAACAGGCCGAAGAAGAACAGGCGGATGCTATCCCACAGGCGGCGGAAGAAACCACCTTCCTCAACGGTCTCGAGGGCGATCAGGTCGGCGCTGTGGACTACCTGGTCTTCCAGCTTGACCTCCACCTTGCCGATCACGTCACCCTGCTTGATGGGGGCGATCAGCTGCGGATTCAAGGTCATGCTGGCCTGCAGCTTCTTGGCCTGGCCCCTCGGCAGGGTCAGGGTCAGGTCCTGGGCCAGGCCCGCCTTGGCTTCCCGGGTAGCGCCCTTCCACACCTGGGCTTTCGCCAGCTCGGCGCCCTTCTGATAGAAGGTCTGGGTTTCGAAGAAACGGAAGCCGTAGGTCAGCAGTTTCTGAGTCTCGGCGGCACGGGCCTGCTCGCTGTTGGTACCGAACACCACAGCGATCAGGCGCATGTTGTCACGCACAGCGGAAGCCACCAGGCAGTAGCCGGCTTCGTCGGTGTGGCCGGTCTTCAGGCCGTCGACGGTCTTGTCTCGCCACAGCAGCAAGTTGCGGTTGGGCTGCTTGATGTTGTTCCAGAAGAACTCCTTCTGGGAGTAAATGGCGTAGTGGGCCGGGTCTTCGTAGATGATCGCGCGGGCCAGGGTCGCCATGTCATGGGAGGTGGAGTAGTGCTCCGGGTTGGGCAGGCCGGTGGCATTCATGAAGTGGCTGTTGGTCATGCCGAGCTTTTCGGCAGTGGTGTTCATCATGTCGGCGAAGGCGTCTTCACTGCCGGCGATGTGCTCGGCCACGGCCACGCTGGCGTCGTTGCCCGACTGGATGATGATGCCGTGCAGCAGGTCGCTCAGGGACACCTGAGTATTGACCTGGACGAACATGCGCGAACCACCGGTACGCCAGGCGTGCTCACTGATGGTGACCGGATCGTTCTCGCCGACCTGGCCCTTGCGGATTTCCAGGGTGGCGATGTAAGCGGTCATCAGCTTGGTCAGGCTGGCCGGCGGCAGACGCTGGTCACCGTTGTTTTCGACCAGCACCTGGCCACTCTGGGCGTCCATCAGCACATAGGACTTGGCAGCCAACTGGGGCGGCGACGGGACGATCTGCTGGGTCGCCATGGAGGCCGGCGCGACGATGAGCAGGGCTGCGGGCAGTAAAAGGCGTTTGGCGAAGCTGAAGATGTTCATCCGTCTCTCTGAGAAGTAGCTAATGGTCTAACAGGCCCTTGCAGGCTAATTGAGGAAGCCGTCAGTCCGGCTTCACCAGGGTAGGCTGGCCGAGATTGGCCAGGCGCAGGCTGTCTTGCAGCTGCTGGGCCTCACCCTGAGTTCCGATCGGCCCCAGGCGCACCCGGTGCAGTATCTGCTGGTTGCGCACGACCGAGCTGATGAAGACCGGCGCACTCACCGTCCCGCTCAGCTTGGCCTTGAGAAGCTCCGCAGCGTCCGGATTGGCGAAGGCGCCCACCTGGAGATACAGGCCAGACGCTGCGAGTGAATCGTTTTTTTTTGCGTCGATCTGTACGGGCAGAACCGCGGCGGCGTGTTGCTGCGGCGGCGGGGTGTACTGCTCGATCGGCGCGCTGGCCACCTGGACGGCCGACTGGGGTTTGGCTTGCGGCTGTGGCTGGGCAACCATCTTCGGTTGCGCGAGGACCATCGGCACCGGACGCCCCTGAGCGGCCCACCACTCGTGAGGGTCGATTCCTTCCACCTTGACTCGGGCGGTACCCGATTCGGCGTAACCGAGCTTTTTCGCCGCGGCGAAGGACAGATCGATGATGCGGTCGGAGTAGAACGGCCCGCGGTCGTTGACCCGCAGGATCACCGTGCGACCGTTATCCAGGTTGGTAACCCGCACGTAGCTGGGCAGCGGCAGGGTCTTGTGTGCAGCGGTCATGCCGTAGAGGTCATAGGCCTCGCCGTTGGCCGTGGCCTGGCCGTGGAACTTGGTGCCGTACCACGAGGCAGTGCCCACTGCCTGATAGCGACGCGCGTCGCTCATCGGGTAGTAGGTCTTGCCAAGTACCGTGTAAGGGTTGGCCTTGAACGAGCCATAGTGCGGCATGGGGACGGCATCGGGAATGCGCGAGACGTCGACCTCCCACCAAGGCGCGCCATCCTTGTGCGGACGCGAATAATCACCGGGACCGGAGATCGCGCCGCCGGGTTGGACCGGCTCGGGTGCGCGACTGCTCGAGCAACTGGCCAGCAACAATGCTACGGCGCCGTAGACGACGACTCTTATCGGTTGTGGCATCGGTTAACGCCCGCCCCTTGCGTTGACCAGCAATTCGGAAAGCTGATGCACGGCCATTGCGTACATCACGCTGCGATTGTAGCGGGTAATGACGTAGAAGTTCGGCAATCCCATCCAGTACTCCGCTCCTTCATCCCCCTCGAGCCTGAAGGCCGTCACCGGCACATCATCGCGCAGTGCGGCGCTGCTTGCCCAGCCCAGCGTCCTAAGATCGCCGACGTTCTTCACCGGGTCCAGTCCCTGGGTCAACCCTTCGTCGATTCGATCACCACGAACCTGGGCACGGCTGACCACCGGACCACCGGTTGCCCAGCCATGGCGCTTGAAGTAGCTGGCGACGCTGCCGATGGCGTCCACCGGGTTTTTCCAGATGTCGATATGGCCGTCGCCGTCAAAATCCACAGCATAGGCGCGGAAGCTGCTCGGCATGAACTGAGGCAGCCCCATGGCCCCGGCGTAAGAGCCCTTGAGCATCAGCGGATCGACCTGCTCCTCGCGCGCCAGCAAGAGGAACTCCTTCAGCTGCTTGCGGAAGAAATCGGCACGCGGCGGGTAGTCAAAACCCAGGGTAGACAGGGCGTCGATCACGCGGAAGTTGCCGGTATTCCCACCATAGAAGGTCTCGACGCCGATGATCGCGACGATCACCTGGGCCGGTACGCCATATTCCTTCTCGGCGCGAGCCAGCGCCTCGGCGTGCTGGTTCCAGAAGGACACGCCTTTCTGAATACGTGCCGGGGTGATGAAGATCGGCCGGTATTCCTTCCACGGCTTGACCCGTTCGGCGGGCCGGGAGATGGCGTCGAGAATGGACTGCTTGCGATTCACCTCACGGAACAGGTCCACCAGTTGCTCGCCAGCAAAGCCGTAGTCGCGAGTCATCTCGGCGACAAACTCGGCCACCTGCGGCGACCCCTCGTAGTCCCCGGAAAGTGCCGGTGCGGCTGCCCCCAGCAGTCCGACCAAGGCCACCCCGGTGGCCCCAAACTGCATCAACTTGCGCAGTGCTTTCAAATCATTCACTCGTTTCAAACCTGGGCGATCCATTTGCGATGGGTATGGATCGCCATCAACACCCCAAACCCTGACAGCAGCGTCACCAGATGGGTTCCGCCGTAGCTAATGAAGGGCAGGGGTACCCCCACGACCGGCAACAGTCCACTGACCATGCCGATGTTGACGAACACGTATACGAAGAAGGTCATGGTCAGGCTGCCCGCCAGCAGCTTGCCGAACAGGGTCTGGGCCTGGGCGGTAATCACCAGGCCGCGGCCGATCAGGAGCAGATAGACCAACAGCAGCAGGCAGGCGCCCACCAGGCCGAACTCTTCGCCGAGGACCGCAATGATAAAGTCCGTGTGGCTTTCGGGCAAAAAATCCAGGTGCGACTGGGTGCCCAGCAGCCAGCCTTTGCCAAATACCCCACCCGAGCCGATGGCTGCCTTGGACTGAATGATGTTCCAGCCGGTACCCAACGGGTCGCTCTCCGGATCGAGGAAGGTCAGCACTCGCTGCTTCTGGTAGTCGTGCAACACGAAGTACCACATGGCCACTGCCACGGGCACCACCGCCGCCACCGCGCCGAAGACCCAGCGCCACTGCAGGCCGGCCATGAACAGCACAAAGGCACCGGAGGCGAGGATCAGCAGAGAGGTGCCGAGGTCCGGTTGCTTCAGGATCAGCACGAAAGGCACCAGGATCAGCACCAGGCTGACGGTGATGTGCTTGAGCTTGGGTGGCAGGTTGTGTCGAGACAGGTACCAGGCGATGGTCGCCGGCATGATGATCTTCATGAATTCCGAGGGCTGGAAGCGGATCACCCCGGGAATATTGATCCAGCGGGTAGCGCCCATGGCCGTGTGGCCCATGACCTCCACTGCTATCAGCAGGGCCACCCCGACCACGTATGCCAGCGGCACCCAGCGCGCCATGAAGCGCGGCTCGAACTGGGCGATGACGATCATCGCCCCGATCCCCAGGCCGAAGGAGCTCGCCTGTTTCATCAACAGATCCCAGTGCTTGCCGCTCGCCGAATAGAGGACGAACAGGCTACCGGCCGCCAGCATCAGGATGATCAGCAGCAGCCAGCCATCGATGTGCAGGCGCTGCAGGAGGGTGGCTCGGCGCTTGAGCACGTCCTCCTGGGAGATGGTGCGATCGAAGTTGCTGTTCATCGAATGGCGCTCTGCTGGTCCGCCAGCGGTTGCGGCGGGCGGAACTCGGGTTTCAGCTGGCCGTCCTCACCGAGGAGCCAGGCGTCCATGACCTGCTTGACCACAGGTGCGGCAACGCCCGAGCCGGACTCGCCGTTCTCCACCATTACCGCAACGGCTATCTTCGGGTCTTCGGCCGGAGCGAAGGCGACGAACAGCGCATGGTCGCGATGCCGTTCCTGGACCTTGGAGCGGTCGTACTTCTCGCCTTGCTTGATCGCTACGACCTGCGCGGTGCCGGACTTGCCGGCGATGCGGTAGACCGACGCAGCGCCGACCTTATGCGCCGTGCCGCGGGCACCATGGACTACCTGCTCCATACCGATACGCCCGGCATCCCAGAACTTCGGGTCACGCAGGATGATGTCTGGCATCGGATTGGGGTCCAGCGGCCTTTGGCCTTCGATGGTCTTGGCCAGGTGCGGGCGGATCCACTTGCCGCGGTTGGCCATCAGCGCCACCGATTGAGCCAGTTGCAGCGGAGTTGCCTGCATGTACCCCTGACCGATACCGAGGATCAGCGTTTCCCCCGGGTACCAGGCCTGGCGGTAGCGGGCGCGCTTCCAGTCGCGGGAGGGCATCAGGCCCGCGGATTCTTCGAACATATCCAGCGCCACGCGCTGGCCAAAACCGAAGCGACTCATGTAGTCATGCAGACGATCGATCCCCATCTTGTGGGCAAGATCGTAGAAGTAGGTGTCGTTTGACCGCATTATCGCGGTTTCCATGTTCACCCAGCCGTCACCGGAACGGTTCCAGTTGCGGTATTTGTGGTCGTAGTTCGGCAGTTGGTAGAAGCCCGGATCGAAGACTCGCGAAGCCGGCGTCACCACCCCCGAGTCCAGGCCGGAGACCGCCACCATCGGTTTGATGGTCGAACCTGGCGGGTACAGGCCCCGCAACACGCGGTTGTACAAGGGTCTGTCAATGGAATCGCGCAGCTCGGCGTAAGCCTTGAAGCTGATGCCGGTGACGAACGGGTTCGGGTCGAAGCTCGGCTGACTGACCATCGCCAGTACGTCGCCGCTGGACGGCTCGATGGCGACGATGGCACCACGACGCCCCGCCAGGGCCTGCTCGGCGGCCTCCTGCAGACGCACGTCGAGGGTCAGCACCAGGTCCTTTCCAGGTTTCGGGTCGGTGCGCTTGAGCACGCGCAGTACGCGGCCGCGAGCGTTGGTTTCGACTTCTTCGTAACCCACCTCGCCATGCAGCTGGTCTTCGTAGAAGCGCTCGATCCCGGTCTTGCCGATATGGTGGGTGCCGCTGTAGTTGACCGGATCGAGCTGCTTCAGCTCTTTCTCATTGATGCGGCCGACATAACCCACCGAGTGGGCAAAGTGCGCGCCCTGCGGATAGTGCCGCACCAACTGCGCCACCACTTCTACGCCGGGCAGGCGGAATTGGTTCACCGCCACTCGGGCGATCTGCTCTTCGGTCAGTTCAAAAAGGATAGGCACCGGCTCGAACGGCCGCCGCCCCTGCCTCATGCGCTTCTCGAACAGGGCACGGTCATCCGGTGTCAGCTGCAGCACTTCGACAATCACATCGAGCGTTGCTTTCCAGTCGCCAGCCCGCTCGCGGGTAACGCTGAGACTGAAACTGGGCCGGTTGTCGGCGATGATTACGCCATTGCGATCGAAAATCAGCCCACGGGTGGGCGGTATCGGCTGCACGTGGACGCGATTGTTCTCGGAAAGGGTCGAGTGGTACTCGTACTGGATCACCTGCAGGTAATAAAGACGGGCAATCAGCACGCAAGTCAGCAACAGCACTGCCACGGCGCCCACGATCACGCGCTGACGCACCAGGCGGGCATCTTTCTCGTGGTCTTTCAGGCGGATCGGTTGCGGCATGGACAGGGTTTACTTGTGATAAGGGTGGCCGGACAGCACAGTCCAGGCACGGTAGATCTGTTCACCAACAAGGATGCGGACCAGCGGATGCGGCAACGTCAGCGGCGACAGCGACCAGCGCTGCTCGCTACGGACGCAGACCTCCGGCGCCAGCCCTTCCGGGCCGCCGACCATCAGGTTGACAGTGCGCGAATCCAGGCGCCAGCGGTCCAGTTCAACCGCCAGTTGCTCGGTGCTCCAGGGTCGACCTTCGACTTCCAGGGTGACAATGCGTTCCCCCGGCTGCACTTTGGCCAGCATCGCCTCGCCTTCCTGGCGGATCATCCGCGCCACGTCGGCATTCTTGCCGCGCGTGGTCAGGGGAATTTCCACCAGTTCCAGGCTGAGCTCGGACGGCAGGCGTTTGACGTACTCCTGCCATCCCTCTTCCACCCAGCGCGGCATCCGCGTACCAACAGCAATCAGACGTAGACGCAAGGGATGCCCCGCTTACTCGTGGCTGTGGTGGGCGCGGCTCTGCTCGGCACCCTGCCACAGGCGCTCCAGGTCGTAGAACTGGCGGGTGGCGACCTGCATCACATGCACCACCACGTCGCCCAGGTCCAGCAGGGCCCACTCGCCGCCGTCCAGGCCTTCGCTACCCAGCGCGCGGACGCCTTGCTCCTTGACCTTCTCCAGCACGTTTTCGGCCAGGGATTTGACATGACGGCCAGAGGTACCGCTGGCGATCACCATGAAGTCGGTGATGCTGGTCTTGCCACGCACGTCGATGGTGGTGATTTCCTGACCTTTCAGGTCTTCCAGGGCCGCAATGGCGACCTTGACGAGTTCTTCGTTTTGCATCGGGTTCAACTACCTCAGTGAATCAGTTCGACGCACGATACAAGTCGTGCGCATGGATATAGGCCAATACGGCGTCGGGCACGAGAAAGCGCACCGAGCGCCCCTCCCCCAGCAATTGGCGAATCTGGGTGGCGGAAATCGCCAGGGGCGTCTGCCAGACAAAGGAGATCTGCCCGGCAGGCCCCTGCAGGGAATGCGGATCGACCGCGCTGCGTGCGGCCAACAGGTCACGCAGGGTTTCCGGCGCCTCGCTGTCGGCGTCCGGACGCTGCAGGACCAGGATGTGGCAATGGTCCAGCAGCTCGCCCCAACGGTGCCAGCTCGGCAGACCGCAGAACGCGTCCCAGCCGACCAGCAGGAACAATTGATCTTCGGCATCCAGCTCGGCGCGCAGGGACTCCAGCGTTTCGATGGTCCAGGATGGCCGCTCGCGCTTGAGCTCGCGATCATCCACTGCCAATGGTGCGACACCTGTCACTGCCAGCTGCACCATCGCCAGGCGCTGGGATGCCGACACCTGAGGTGTTTCCCGGTGCGGCGGGCGCGCACTGGGAATCAGGCGCAACTCGTCGAAACCGAATTGCTCGGCCACTTCAACCGCACTCCGCAGGTGGCCGATATGCACGGGATCGAAGGTGCCGCCGAAGAGGCCGATGCGCTTGCCCATCAGGTGCGTACGTGACCGTCGCCGAAGACCACATACTTCTCGCTGGTCAGGCCTTCCAGACCGACCGGGCCACGGGCGTGCAGCTTGTCGGTGGAAATGCCGATCTCAGCGCCCAGGCCGTACTCGAAACCATCGGCAAAGCGGGTCGAGGCGTTGACCATCACCGAAGCGGAATCCACCTCGGTGAGGAAGCGCCGCGCATCGCTGAAGTTCTCGGTGATGATGGCGTCGGTGTGCTGCGAGCCGTAGGCATTGATGTGCTCGATGGCCTGATCCAGGCCGTCGACGATGCGGATCGAGAGGATGGGCGCGTTGTACTCGGTGCGCCAGTCTTCCTCGGTCGCTTCCAGCACATCATTGCCCAGCAGCGCACGGGTGGCGGCGTCGCCGCGCAGCTCAACACCCTTGTCGCGGTAGATGGCGGCCAGCGGCGGCAGCACGCGTGCGGCGATGCCGGCATGCACCAGTAGGGTTTCCATGGTGTTGCACGGCGCGTAACGCTGGGTCTTGGCGTTATCGGCCACGCGAATGGCCTTGTCGAGATCGGCGGCAATGTCGATGTAGACGTGGCAGATGCCGTCCAGGTGCTTGATCACCGGCACCTTGGCCTCGCGGCTGATGCGTTCGATCAGGCCCTTGCCACCGCGCGGAACGATCACGTCCACGTATTCCGGCATGCTGATCAGCGCGCCAACGGCGGCACGGTCGGTGGTTTCCACCACTTGCACCAACTCGCTCGGCAGGCCGGCTTCAGCCAGGCCCTTCTGGATGCAGATGGCAATCGCCTGGTTGGAATGGATCGCCTCGGAACCGCCGCGCAGGATGGTGGCGTTGCCGGACTTAAGGCAAAGGCTGGCGGCATCGATGGTCACGTTCGGCCGCGACTCGTAGATGATCCCGATCACACCCAGCGGCACGCGCATCTTGCCCACCTGGATGCCGGACGGCAGATAGCGCATGTCACGGATCTCGCCGATGGGGTCCGGCAGGGTGGCGACCTGGCGCAGGCCCTCGATCATGTCGTCGATGCGTGCTGGGGTCAGTGCCAGGCGATCGAGCATGGCGGGTTCAAGGCCATTGGCGCGGCCGTTGGCCAGGTCCTGCTCATTGGCGGCGGTCAGCTCGGCACGAGCTGCATCCAGGGCATCGGCGGCAGCCAGCAGGGCGCGGTTCTTCTGCGCGGTGCTGGCGCGGGCGGCCACACGCGAGGCGGCGCGGGCGGCGCGGCCAAGGCGGGTCATGTAATCGAGAACGGACTCGGTCATGGTCTCGGGTTCTGGCGAAAGGAAAGCGGCTGATTATAGCGGTCGCGCTCGCCCGCGCCCAGCGGCGCCGGGCGGATGGTAGACAGGTCATTCCACGGGCCTTACCGGTAACGGTGCAGGCCGCGGCCCAGGCGGGCCGCGGCTGGGACGGTGACACCCGGAAAACACGCCCGCCCGAAGGTTGGGTAAACAAAAGTGTCTCCGCTGTTTACCTTCCAATTGCAGTCGTCGCAGAAGAACAAGAAGCGCCCCGGCGCCGGAGAATCCGCCATGCGTTACCAGACCGACTTCGCCGCCCAACAACTGGCCGACGCGCCCCGCACCATCCAGATCGGCCCCTGGACCCTGCACTATCAGGCCTTTTCGCAGCACGTTACGGACAAGCGCGAACCCATATTGATGCTTGGCGGCGCCTTCCAGAGCTTCCGCTCCTTCGGTGCCGAGGTGCAGGAGCTTCTGCCGCGCCACCCGGTGGTCCTCCTCGACCTGCCGAGCCAGGGCGGCAATCTGCAACTCGCGCCGGAGCTCTCTCTTGAACAACTGGCCGACCTGATCGCCGCCTTTGCCGAAGAATTCCAACTGCCGCCGCTGATGCCCATCGGCTTGTCCTATGGCTCGGCCCTGGCGGCATTGTTCGCGGTACGCCATCCGCAACGCTGCGCACGCCTATTGCTCGCTGGGATCACCGCATTCGGCCGTCCTGGCGCCCGGCGCATGCTGGAAGAAGGACTCGAACTGCTGTCCGAGGGCCAGGTGCTGCACTTCGCCCAAGGCGCCCTGACCGGTTTGATCAACCCGTTGCGCCTGGAGGAAACCGGCATCTCGCCGGTGTTCCGAAAGGCTCTTTTGCGGCAGATGCAGCGCCTTTCACCGCTGGAACTCGAACGTTACCGGCAGAACAGCCGCCGTCTGCTGGACTTCTCCGGCTTCGATCACCACCCAGCCTGCCCTACCCTGGTCCTGGCCGGCGAATACGATCATTTCACCCAGCCATGGGAACATGCTGGCTTTGCCGCCGCCTGCGCCGATGCCGACTGCGCCCTTATCCACAACGGCGATCACCTGGCCCAGTTCGAACAACGCGAAGCCTGCGCCAGCTTCTATCGCCCCTTTCTCCAGGGCGTAGCCTTGCCGCTGGCGAACCCCGGCGCGACCCGCCTGGCACGCAACCGCCTGGATCACCTGGAACGACGCCAGGAGGCACGCGTAGCACCACTGAACCGGCGCGGCCGACTGCTGCATGCCGAGGCTGGCGAGTTCCATGTGGAGGTCAGCGAACTGGGCTTCTTTGGCGGGCTGGTGCGCGGCGAACTGCCGACCAATCTACCGAATCGGGGCTGGCGACTGCAAGCTGGCGACCTGCCGTCGCTGGATGCGCTTCCCTTGCGCCATGAAGGCGATAGCCTGGCCCTGGTCTTTCCCCACACCGACGCGCAGGCCAGCGACGCGCTGGCATCCCAGGTGGTCCAAACGGAACCACGGGCGGTGGCCTACGCCTGAGACATCAGGTACGAGCCTCCACCACCCGCACCAGCGCCGGCCAGGCATCCAGCGGGGCCGACTCAAGCTCCTTCGGGTCATGCACACACACCCTGCCGAAACCACAGCCTTCGAACCCCTCGACTATGGCGGCGTCTCCCCGGTAGTGCAGGTAGTACCGGCCCCGGGTCAGACGGCCGACGAGGTCGATGCCCCAACGCAACTGACGGTAACGCGGATGCTCGCGCAGGTCGGGATAGAGGTCAGTGAGGTAAGTGGCCGATGGGAACTGTCGCAATTGCGTTGCCAGCCGGCTCCAGAAGGCCTCAATCACCGGCAGCTCGAAGTAGTTCACCAGCCCTTCGGTGATGACCAGCACCGGCTCGTCATGATTCAGCCCGGAGAACAGTGCCTGCAGGTCGTTCGCGTCCTGTTCGGCGAGGATATCCACAGGGCGCACCTGATGCCGTGAATCCAGCCAGCCTTCCTCGTGCAACAGCAGGCGCTTGCGGGCGGCCATGGGCGGCAGGTCGGCCTCCAGGTAACGCAGCTCCGGGTAGCGGGAGCAAAAACGCCGCCCCCGGGGAGACAGGCCGCAGGCAATCTCCACCACCTGGCGCACGCCACGCTGCTCGATGGCCTCGCGCAACAGGGCATCGATCAGCAGGTGACGCTGCAGGAGGAAACGCTCGACATCCAGCCCGAACGCCACCCGCGCCCCCCAACTGATGGGCGTCAGCACGCCATGGGCAAATCGCCCAAATGAAGTGACGAAAGGCTCTTCGGCCAGGTGGTGGCGATACCACACGTAACCGGTGTAGTGCGCACTGGGGGTGATGTGGGCACTGTCAAGACGGGCAGCTCGGGACATGGCAACGGGCTCTTGTTATTTTGCGTGACGATTCCGACGCCGGTGTTCAGCTTCGGCTCAGCATGCTTCCGTATAATCGCGAGCCTATTCCGACCCGTGACCCTGCGACAGCCCCATGTCCCGCGATCCCATCCTAAGTTTGCCCTGGCCCGGCGCCCGTCCACTGCCCGACGCCTTCTTCGACCGCGACGCCCAGCACGTTGCGCGGGAACTGCTGGGCAAAGTCATCCGTCACCGGGTCGACGGGCGCTGGTTGTCGGCACGCATCATCGAAACCGAGGCCTATTACCTGCTGGACAAGGGCAGCCACGCATCCCTCGGCTACACCAACAAGCGCCGCGCGCTGTTCCTCGATGGCGGACACATCTATATGTATTACGCCCGTGGCGGCGACTCACTGAACTTCAGCGCCCATGGCGCCGGTAACGCGGTGCTGATCAAATCCGGCCACCCCTGGGTCGACGCCATTTCCCCCGCCGACGCCCTGGCCACCATGCAACGCAACAACCCCGACGCCCAGGGCCAGGCGCGCCCGGCCGAACGCCTCTGCGCCGGCCAGACCCTGCTGTGCAAGGCTCTCGGCCTCAAGGTACCGGTCTGGGACGGCCAGCGCTTCGACTGGCAACGCCTGTTCGTCGAAGACGTTGGCGAGCGCCCGACACGCATCATCCAGACCGCGCGCCTGGGCATTCCCCACGGCCGCGATGAACACCTGCCCTACCGCTTCGTCGATGCTGCCTACGCCCGCCATTGCTCGCGCAACCCACTGCGCCGCGGACAGGTCGAAGGACGCGACTACCTGCTGATCGAGGACAAACACCCATGAGTCAATGGTTCGACCAGGTCACCACCTGGCTAGGCGCCAACCCGGAATGGCTGGGCCTGGCGATCTTCCTGATCGCCTGCATCGAGTGCCTGGCCATCGCCGGCATTGTGGTGCCCGGCGTCGCCCTGCTGTTTGCCGTCGGCGTGATGGCCGGCAGCGGCGCCCTGGAACTCTGGGAAACGCTGCTCCTGGCCTACACCGGAGGCCTGCTGGGCGACCTGATTTCCTACGGCCTGGGCCGGCGTTTCCACCAGAACATCCGCGGGCTACCGCTGCTGCGCGACCACCCGGAGTGGATCAGCGGCGCTGAGAATTACTTTCAGCGATACGGCGTCGCCAGCCTGCTGGTGGGCCGTTACATCGGCCCGCTGCGTCCCATGTTGCCGATGGTGGCCGGCATGCTCGACATGCCCTTCCCACGCTTCATTGCCGTCAGCATGCTGGCCGCCGCCGGCTGGGCGGTGGCCTACCTCCTGCCCGGCTGGGCCACAGGTGCGGCCCTGCGCCTGCCGCTGCCGGAGGGTTTCTGGGGCGAAGCGGGGGTGGTGATTGTCGTGGTACTGGCCATGCTCGGGCTGATCGTTCACAGCACCCTGCGCGAGAAACGCTCGGCCAATCCACTGGCGGCTGGGCTCTGCCTGCTGGCCCTGGCCGCCCTGCTGATCGGTTGGCCACATCTGCAAGCGCTGGATCAGGGGCTGATGTCTCTGGTCCAGGAACAGCGTCACACCAGCCTGGACCAACTGATGGTGCTGGTCACCCGCGTGGGCGACTTCAAGACCCAGCTCCTTGCCGGCGCTTTGCTCGCGACCTTGCTGCTGGTACTGCGTCAATGGCGCCCGGCCTGCTTCGCCATCGGCACCCTGGTGACCACGGCACTGGCCAACACCGGACTCAAGCATCTCTTTGCGCGGGCTCGGCCCGAGGTTCTCGCCGAGCCGCTGAACACTTTCAGCTTCCCCAGCGGGCACAGCTCAGCGGCCTTCGCCTTCTTCCTGGTGCTGGGCATTCTCGCTGGCCGCGGCCAGCCCGGGAGACTACGACTGACCTGGCTGCTGCTGGCCAGCCTGCCGGCCCTGGCCATCGCCCTGTCTCGGGTCTATCTCGGCGTGCACTGGCCCACGGACATCCTCGCCGGCGGTCTGCTGGCAGGCGGAATCGCGGCCGCCGGGCTGGCGCTGATGCAACGCGCGGCGCCCCTGACGGCCATGAACCCACGTGTATGGGTGCTGATCCTGCCAGCCTGCCTGGCCCTGTTGGGCGGCATCGCAACCTGGGCCCTGCCGGATGCGCTGGCGCGCTACAGCTATTGAGGGACAGACAAGCGCTTTAAGCGATGGACTCACCCTGCAACTGATCCAGCAAGCCCTGGAGGAAGTCCAGGCGCTCAACGGGATCGGCCAGGGTCAGCAGGTGCAGTTTTTCCTTGATGTGGAACGGCAACAGGTACGACAGCTGATTGGCCAACGCCTGTTGCCCTTCCACCACTCCGCCCATGCCCAGCCCCTGGACCATGGGATGCTCGGCCAGGGCATTGAGCAATGCCGCCAGGTCAGCATGTTCCGGACGCAGCGGCCGCTCGGGCTCATCATCCAGCCACTCCACCTCGGCGAGGGTCAACTGATCACGTAGCACCTCCGCCTTGCCGACGTGGAAACGCCGGCCGCCCTCTACGCGGATGCCCAGCAAGCCGTTGGGGCGCTGCTGCCAGTCGCGGATCAACGCTTCGCAACCGATGGCAGCGAAGCGGCTGGCCGCCTCGCCGACCTCCTGGCCTTCGAGAATGCAGACCACGCCGAAGCCCTCGCCCTGCTTCATGCAGCGCCCGATCATGTCCAGGTAGCGTGCTTCGAATATCTGCAGGTCAAGCGCGCAGCCCGGAAACAGCACAGTGTTGAGCGGAAACAACGGCAACTTCATGCATCGACCTCAAGCAATCATGGCAACGACGAGCGGCAGCAATACCGCAGTGGCAACGCCCATCAGGCTCATTGCCAGGGCGGCGAAAGCACCGCACTCCTCGCCTTCCTGCAATGCCCGCGCAGTACCCACGGCATGGGCAGTGAGCCCCAGTGCCATGCCCTGGGCAGCGGGATGACGCACGCCACAGCGGCGCAGCAGTTCCGGTCCGAGGATCGCGCCCAGCACGCCGGTGATCAGCACGAACACGGCCGCCAGGGCCGCTACCCCACCGAGCTGCTCGGCCACCAGCATCGCGATGGGCGAAGTCACCGACTTCGGCAACAGCGTCATCAGCACCATGCGCTCGGTGCCGAACCACCAGCCCAGCGCAGCTACCGACAGCGTAGCGAAGAGCCCGCCGAAAACCAGCGTCAGCAGGGTTGGCCAGAACAACTGGCGAATCCGCCGCAGGTTGAGAAATAGCGGCACCGCCAACGCCACGGTGGCCGGGCCGAGGAAGACCGTCAGCAACTGGGTGCTCTCACGGTATTCCTGATAGCTGATGCCGAAGGCCAGCAGCACGCCGATCAGCAGCAACATGGACAGCAGCACCGGTTGCAAGAACACCCAGCGGGTCTTCTCGTAGGCGGCCAGGGCCAGTTGGTACGCCGCCAGGGTCACGCCGAAACCGAACAACGGATGGTGCACCACCGCCTGCACCGCGGCTTGCCAGTCGAGGTTCATGCGTCCTCCCGGCGGCGCACCTGGCGATCGATCAGCTTCTGCATCAACCAGCCGCAGAAGAGGAACGCCGCCAGCAGCGACAGCACCAGAGCGCCGGCTATGGCCCAGAAGTCCGCCCAGATGGCCTGGGCATAAACCATCACGCCCACCGCCGGCGGCACCAGCAGCAGCGGCAGGTATCGCAACAGGCTGCTGGCGGCCAGGCTCAGAGGCTCGCTCACCTCGCCACGCACCAGTAAATAGAGAAAGAGCAGCACCAGGCCGATGATGGGCCCGGGCAGCATGGACAGGAACAGGGCATTGAGCCCGCTACCGATCAGCTGGAACAGCACCAGCAAGGTCAGTCCGCGCAACAGCATGAAAATCTCCATGGGTCAGTCCGGTCGGGCGGGCTTCGGCCGGGACGGGGCATTATAGGCTTGCCTGCCCTCACGCTATAACCCGCCATTCGCAGGGGGCATGCCGTCTTGACCGGGCCCGCCCGACATGCTGATCTACGCCCTGCACGCAAGGGAGGGGCAAAGCCCCCGGATTACAAAAATTACAACACTGCATCCACGGAGGATGACGCATGGCGTTCGTACCAGTAGCTGAACTGAAGAACTACGTTGGCAAGGAACTGGGCCACTCGGACTGGGTGACCATCGACCAGAACCGCATCAACCAGTTCGCCGAGTGCACCGAAGACCACCAGTTCATCCATGTCGACCCGGAGCGCGCCAAGCAGACGCCCTTCGGCTCCACCATCGCCCACGGCTTCCTCAGCCTGTCTCTGATTCCCAAGTTGATCGACGGCCTGCTGGTCCTGCCCGAAGGCGTGAAGATGGTGGTCAACTACGGCCTGGACACTGTGCGCTTCATCCAGCCGGTGAAGGTGGACTCCCGCGTGCGACTGGCCGTGAAGGTCATCGACATCACCGAGAAGAACCCCGGCCAGTGGCTGATCAAAGCCCTCTGCACCCTCGAAATCGAAGGCCAGCAGAAGCCCGCCTACATCGCCGAATCCCTGAGCCTCTGCTTCGTCTGAGCCAGAGACCAACGGTAAAAAAGCCCGCAATCGCGGGCTTTTTTGCGCCACACTGAAAGGCAGCTGTTTGGACAAGGACACTCGATGAAACCGCTTCTGCCCCTGACCCTCGCCCTGCTGCTCACGGCCTGCGGAGAGGGAGAGCCCCTGACCCCGCCGGACGCCCGCCTGCCGGACGGCTCCCGTTATCGCGGCGAACTGGTCAACGGTCTGCTGCAGGGGCCTGGGCGCCTGGACTACAACAACGGCACCTGGTTCGAAGGTCAGTTCAAGGACGGCCAGCCGGAAGGTCGGGGCGAATGGCACGGCCCCAACGGCCTGGTCTATTCCGGCGAATTCAAGGCCGGCCTGTTTCACGGCCAAGGGCGCCTCGGCTACGGCAATGGCACCACCTACGAAGGCGGTTTCGCCCGCAACCAGTTCGATGGCGAAGGCACCCTGCGCCAGGGTGACGTGACCTATCGCGGCCAGTTCCGCAACGACAAGTACCAAGGCTTCGGCAGCCTCGAATGGCCAGACGGCAGTAACTACCAGGGCCTGTTCCGCGCCGGTCAGCCGGACGGCGAAGGCGTTCGTACCGACGAGGCTGGCAACCGCTTCAGCGGACGCTTCAAGAAGGGACAACTGCAAGGACAGGGCGCCTACCAGGGCGAAGACGGCTCCCACTACATCGGCGAATTCAAGAACAGCCTGTTCGACGGCAAGGGGCGTTTCACCAGTGCTGATGGCGATGTCTGGAGCGGTACCTTCAAGGAAGGCAACCTGATTGGCCAGGGCGAGTTCATCGGTGCCGATGGCAGCCATTACCAGGGTCACTTCCGGCACTGGCGCTACCAGGGCGAGGGCACGCTGTCGCTGGCCGACGGCAGCCGCTACCACGGCCATTTCAACGAAGGGCTCTACAGCGGCATCGGCAGCCTGACTCAATCGGATGGCAAGCTTGAGACCGGCATCTGGCAGGACGGCACTCGCATCCGCGACGAACAGGGCAAGGCCCTGCCTAATCCCCTGGAACTCGGCCTGCTGGCCCAGGGCCGCTTGCTCGATCAGGCGATCGACGCGCTGCCGGCCTCCACGCCTGCGGTGGAGCTCTATTCCATCACGCTCGCCGGCGACGGTCGTCAGAGCGTGTTCCTGCGTGAAGTGGACTACGTCTCCAAACTCCTGGCCGAACGCTTCGGCGCCCACGGCCAGATCAACCTGGTCAACCACCGCGAACACATGGCCAACCGCCCCCTGGCCACCCGCGAAAGCCTGTCCCGCTCGATCCAGGCCGTCGCCAGGCGAAGTGGCCCGGAAGACCTCGTCTTCATCTACCTGACCAGCCACGGCTCACCGACCCACGAACTGGCCCTGGAGCAACCCGGCCTCCAGCTCGGCCACCTGCCGGCGCAGGAACTTGCCGACCTGCTTGCTCCCCTCAAGGACAGGTACAAGGTGCTGGTGATCTCCGCCTGCTACTCCGGCGGCTTCATTCCACCGTTGAAGGACGAGAAGACCCTGATCATGACGGCGGCCCGCTCCGACCGCGTGTCCTTTGGCTGCTCCGAGGAGAGCGACTTCACCTACTTCGGGCGCGCCCTGTTCGCCGACGCCTTCAGCGAGACGGACGATCTGGAACGTGCATTCGGAATCGCCAAGGAGAAAGTCGCCGAGCGCGAGAAGGCCGACGACTTCGAAGCCTCGGAACCGCAGATCTGGGCTCCCAAGGCCGTCACTGCCCGCTGGCGCGCACTACGCGAGCATCAGGCGGAGCAGGCTCTGACGGCCCAAAGCGCCGCGAACCCCGACAAAACCGTGCGTAGCCACTAAGCTCAGCGTGTATCAGCGGAGAAACAGCATGCATTTGACGCCCCAGCACATACTGCTCGCCGGCGCCACTGGTCTGACCGGCGAGCACCTGCTTGACCGGCTACTCAACGAACCCACGGTCGCCCGAGTCCTGGCGCCGACCCGTCGCCCACTGGCCGAGCACCCGCACCTGAAGAACCCTGTCGGTCCGCTGGCCGAACTGCTGCCGCAGCTGGAAGACCGGGTTGACGTCGCCTTCTGCTGCCTGGGCAGTACCATTCGCCAGGCCGGCTCCCAGGAAGCCTTTCGCGCGGTGGACCTGGAGCTGGTCCTGGACGTCGCCCGGCGCGCCCGTGAACTGGGTGCACGGCACTTCATCGTGATCAGCGCGGTAGGCGCCAATCGCACATCCTCGATCTTCTACAACAAGGTCAAGGGCGAGATGGAAGAAGCCCTCAAAGCCATGGACTGGCCGCAGCTGACCATCGCCCGCCCCTCACTACTAGTGGGGCCGCGTAGCGAGTTCCGCCTCGGCGAACGCCTGGCCGCGGCCTTCATGCGATGGCTGCCGGGAAAATACCGCGGCATCGGCGTCTGCACGCTGGCCCGTGCGCTCTGGCGTCTGGCGCTCGAAGAAGAAGACGGCGTACGCATCATCGAGTCGGATGAGTTGCGCCGCCTCGGTCGTTGACGACGACCAGTGATTGGCCGAAATCCCCGCGCCCCGCATGAAGCCCACTGCTAAGGTGAGCGAGATCACTCACCGTCGAGAACCGTCATGGGCCTCTATGATCGCTACGTCCTGCCACGCCTGATCGACTTCGCCTGCGGAATGGGGCACGTCATGAAGACCCGTTCCCTGGTGGTGCCTTGTGCCGAAGGGCAAGTACTGGAGATCGGCATCGGTACCGGCCTGAACCTCGCCTTCTACGACCCGACCCGGGTCAGCCGGGTGACCGGCGTAGACCCTGCCGCACAGATGCAGGCCCTGGCACGTCGACGTGCAGAGGCCATTGCCATCCCGGTGGAGACCATCGCCCTGGAACTCGGAGAGATCCAGGCCGCCGACGCCAGCTTCGACAGCATCGTCTGCACCTTCACCCTCTGCACGATTCCCGATGCCCTGGCCGCCCTGGGCGAAATGCGCCGCGTGCTCAAACCCGGCGGGCGCCTGCACTTCGCCGAACACGGGCTGGCGCCGGATCTTTCCGTGGTTCGCTGGCAGCACCGGCTCACCCCGCTGTGGAAGCCGTTGGCTGGCGGCTGTCACCTCGACCGCGACATTCCGCGCCTGATCGAAGCAGGCGGTTTCAAGATCGGCGAACTGCACAGCAGCTACCTGCCGGGCCCGCGCCCCATGACATTCGTCCATCGCGGATGGGCGGATTGACCACTGCCCCAGCGTTCAGGTTAGCCTTGCCCCCTTGCTAGCGAATGCGAACCCCAGCCATGCGTACCCTCACCACCCTGCTCGGCAACAGCCAGAAACTCGACGGCGGCGCCATGTTCGGCAATGCCCCTCGCGCGCTCTGGGAGCGCTGGATGACCCCGGACGCCGAGCACCGCATCGACCTCGGCTGTCGCGCCCTGCTGGTCCAGGACAACGGCCGCAACATCCTGGTCGAAACCGGCATCGGCGCCTTCTTCTCCCCTGAACTGAAGCAACGCTTCGGCGTCCAGGAAGCGCGCCATGTGCTGCTCGACAGCCTGGCCGAGGTGGGTCTCACCGACGCTGACATCGACGTCGTCCTGCTCACCCACCTGCACTTCGACCACGCCGGCGGCCTGCTCGCCCCCTGGGAAGACGGCCAGCCCGCGCGCCTGCTATTCCCCGAGGCGCGCTTCGTTACGGGCCGACGTCAGTGGGATCGGGCCTGCAAGCCTCACGCCCGTGACCGCGCCTCCTACATTCCGGAATTGCTCGAGCTGCTGGAAAGCAGCGGTCGCCTGGAGCTGATCGAGGAAGGTGGCAGCAGCGACACCCTCGGTTCCGGCTGGCGCTTCCACTGGAGCGACGGCCACACGCCCGGTCAGCTTCTGCCGGAAGTGGATATGCCCGACGGCCCGGTGCTGTTCAGCGGCGACCTGATTCCCGGCGCGCCCTGGGTACACCTGCCCATCACCATGGGCTACGACCGCTTCCCCGAAGGTCTGATCGAAGAGAAGGAAGCCCTGCTGGCCGACCTGCTCACACGCAACGGCCGGTTGGTCTTCACCCACGACCCAGCCATCGCCATGGGCCGCGTGGTGCGTGATGCCAAGGGCCGCTACAGCCTGGCCGACAGCCTCGCCGAGGTTCGCGGGCTGGCCGCCTGAAGCGACATGCAGGCGCGGTTGACGCCGGACCAGCCGTCGACAAGGATTCGGCCTATAGCCAGAGGGATCGCCCATGAGTCTTGAATCGGTCCGCGCCTTCTTCGCTGGAAAGGCGCCGGAAATCGACATCATCGAACTGCAGACCAGCACCGCCACCGTGGCCCTGGCGGCCGAAGCCCATGGTGTCGAGCCCGGCCGAATCGCCAAGACCCTGGCTTTCCGAGTCGGAGAAGACGCCGTGCTGGTGGTCGCCCGCGGCGACGCGCGCATCGATAACCGCAAGTTCAAGGAAACCTTCGGCGCCAAGGCCAAGATGCTCGACGCTGAAACGGTGGAAGCGCTTACCAGCCACCCGGTTGGCGGCGTCTGCCCGTTTGGCCTCGCCACCCCGCTGCCGGTCTACTGCGACCGTTCCCTGCGGGCCTTCGATGAAGTGGTGCCGGCGGCTGGCGCGGTGCACAGCGCGGTACGTATCGCCCCGGCGTACATGGCCGAACTGGTGGAAGCCCAATGGGTGGATGTCTGCCAGGAGCCGGGCTGAATCACGAGCGGCAACCGCTCTTGTGGGGGCGAATTCATTCGCCAAGGGATGCGCAGCATCCCCCTGCAAACCCAAGGGCCGAGCCTACGGCCCGGTTGGTGAATGATTTCGCCCCCACAGGTTTACGGCTCAATACCCGCCAGTAACGCCCAGCGTCACGCCCAGCTCCGCCGCCACCGAGAAGGGCAGCAGCAGCGTATCCAGCAAGGCGCTGGCGGGGAGGTCGAGGGCGGGATACTTCGGCGGCAAGGCGCCGAAGCGGTCCATCGGGCAGCAACCGCCATGGAGCGAATACCAGTCCAGGCGGGTGCCCGAATAAATGATCGGCGCACCCGGCTTGGCGGCGTTGAGGGTTCCGACGCTGGCACAGCCCTGCAACAGCGCCAATGCCAGCAAGGTCGAAGCGAGGCGCCTAGTCATCGACGCCCTGATGGTGCTCACCCCAACGCGGCAGCATGTCCTGCGGGATATCCAGCAGATTGAGAATGCGTGCCACCACGAAGTCCACCAGGTCATCGATGGTCTGCGGCTGGTGATAGAAGCCCGGCGAGGCCGGCACGATCACCGCGCCGAGATTGGACAGCTTGAGCATGTTCTCCAGATGGATGCTGGAGTACGGCGCCTCGCGCGGTACCAGAATCAACTGGCGACGCTCCTTCAGGGTCACATCGGCCGCGCGTTCGATCAGGTTGTTGCAGGCGCCGGTGGCGATGGCCGACAGCGTACCGGTGGAGCACGGCACCACCACCATGGCGGCGGGCGCGCCGGAGCCGGAGGCCACCGGGGACATCCAATCTTCCTTGCCGTAACAACGGATCTGCCCCGGCCCCGCGCCGGTGTATTCGCTGAGGAAGGCCTGCATGGCCTGGGGCTTGGCCGGCAGGGTGACGTCAGTCTCGGTGGCCATCACCAGCTGCGCCGCCTTGGAAATCAGGAAGTGCACCTCGCGGTCTTCCTGGATCAGGCAGTCCAGCAGGCGCAGGCCGTACTGGGCGCCGGAAGCGCCAGTCATCGCCAGGGTGATGCGGGAGGGTCCGGTCATCGCCAGTTCCTTAATCTTCCAGGGCCTTGGCCAGCTTGCCATGCAGGCCGCCGAAACCGCCGTTGCTCATGATCACCACCTGGGTGCCCGGGCGCGCCAGCACCTTGATCTCGGCAATGATGCTCTCCAGCGAGGTGCAGACCTGCGCCGGCACCGGGCAGGCCATGGCGGTAGCCGCCAGGTCCCAGCCGAGGTTCGGCGGCGCGTACCAGAACACCTGGTCAGCCAACTTCACCGACTCCGGCAGGCCGTCGCGGTGCGCGCCGAGCTTCATGGAGTTGGAACGCGGTTCGATCACCGCAATCACCGGAGCGTCACCGACGCGCTTACGCAGGCCATCGAGGGTGGTGGCGATGGCGGTGGGGTGGTGCGCGAAGTCGTCATAAAGGGTCACGCCTTTCACCTCGGCGACCTTCTCCATGCGCCGCTTGACGCTCTTGAAGGCACTCAGCGCAGCCACGCCCAGTTCTGGAACCACGCCAACGTGGCGAGCAGCGGCCAGGGTGGCCAGGGCATTGGCGACGTTGTGCTGGCCGGTCAGCTCCCAATCCACGGTGCCGGCCACCTGGCCTTCGAACAGTACCTCGAAGCGCGAGCCGTCCTCGGCCAGCAGACGGGCCTGCCACTGGCCGCCTTCGCCGGTGGTTTGCACCGGGGTCCAGCAGCCCATGTCCAGCACGCGCTTGAGGGCGATTTCGGAAGTGGGATGGATGATCAGGCCCTCGCCAGGAATGGTCCGCACCAGATGGTGGAACTGCCGCTCGATGGCAGCGAGGTCGGGGAAGATGTCCGCGTGATCGAACTCCAGATTGTTCAGGATTGCGGTACGTGGGCGGTAATGGACGAATTTGGAGCGTTTGTCGAAGAAGGCGCTGTCGTATTCGTCAGCTTCGACCACGAAGAACGGCGTGCCGCCCAGGCGCGCGGAAATGCCGAAGTTCTGTGGCACACCACCGATCAGGAAGCCCGGGCTCATACCGGCATGCTCCAGCACCCAGGCCAGCATGCTGCTGGTGGTGGTCTTGCCATGGGTGCCCGCCGCAGCCAGTACCCAGCGCCCCTGCAGCACGTGGTCAGCCAGCCACTGCGGGCCGGAAACGTAGGGCAGCCCCTTGTTCAGCACGTGCTCCACGGCGGGGTTGCCACGGGACAGCGCGTTGCCGACCACCACCAGGTCCGGAGCGGGTTCCAGATGGGCGGGTTCGTACCCCTGCATCAGCTCGATCCCCTGGGCCTCCAGCTGGGTGCTCATGGGCGGGTAGACGTTGGCGTCGGAGCCAGTGACACGGTGGCCAAGTTCCTTGGCCAGCACCGCCAGCGAACCCATGAAGGTGCCGCAGATGCCGAGGATGTGGATATGCATGGATGACCTCTGAAACGGGCCGCCCGGCCCGGAAAAAACCTGTCGCAGGTTAGCACAGCGGCCCCGCCGACCCTATGGTTCAGCCACTGCGTCCCACTAGCCGCCGTTGGACCTCACCATCTCGAAAAAGGTCTCGATGATCCGCCGCGAACCCTGCTCACGCAGGCACACCAGCGTCTCGGTCATGCGCTGCAGGCAATCGCGGATCGGCAGCACATGGACGTTGGCGCTGGCCCCCACTTCGGCCGACGAGACGAAACCGACGCCCAGGCCGGCGGCGACCATTTCGAACGTCGCCTCGCGGCCCTCCACCTCGATGGCCGGGCGGATGGCGACACCGGCGCGCTGCATCTCATCCTCGAGAATCTGCCGCGTCATGGAACCTCGCTCACGCAGCACCATGGGCATGTCCTCCAGGTCGGCGAGCACGATGGAGTCGCGCGATGCCCAGGGATGGGAATGGGCGACGAAGGCCACCAGCGGCTCGCTGCTCAGTACCTGGGTGATCAGGCCCTCGTCCTCAACCACCCGCCCCAGCAGGGCGAAGTCCGCCTTGTACTCCTGCAGCCGGCGCAGGCACTCGTCGCTGTTGCCGGTGACCAGGCTGACGCGAATCCCCGGATAACGCTCACAGAAGCGCGCGATGTGCCCCAGCAGGTGCACCGGCGAATCCACCGCCAGGGTCAGGCTGCCGGTCTCCAGCGCCCGCGACGTGGACAGCAGCTCCTGGGCTTCTGCCTCGGCGGCGAACAGGCGCTGAGTGATGGTCAGCAGGCGCTCGCCCAAGTCGGTCAGCTGCACGGAACGCTTGTTGCGGTGGAACAGCAGGATGCCGAAACGCTCCTCCAATTTGCGCACCTGGTCGGAAACCGCTGGCTGGCTGAGGAAGAGCGCCTCGGCCGCGCGGGTGAAGTTGCCGTGTACGGCCACAGCATGGAAGGCCTTGAGCTGTGCCTGGGAAACCGCCATCTGCTTGCCCTCAATAAATAAGCTCAACTTATATTTGAAATACTATAAATCGATTTTATTTATTTTTGAGGAATTGGTTTTATCTCTCCATCGCAACGCGCCCTCACCAGAACAACGCTGGAGACGACCATGACCAAAGCCGAATTCCCCACCAACGCCCAACCGCTGGCAGCCCCCGCCCTCGGCGAGCCCTACCTGCTGACTCCCGGCCCGCTCACCACGTCCAAAGCCACCAAGGAAGCCATGCTGCGCGACTGGGGCTCGTGGGATGGCGCCTTCAACCTGGTGACCGCCGAAGTGCGCCAGGAACTGCTCTCCATGGCCGGCGTGCAGGACGACAGTTTCGCCTGCGTCCCCCTGCAAGGCAGCGGCAGTTTCTCGGTGGAAGCCGCCCTGGCCACCGCCATCCCCCGCGATGGCAAGTGCCTGATCCTGATGAACGGCGCCTACGGCCAGCGCGCTGCCAAGACCCTGGACTATCTGGGCCGCGCCTACATCACCCTGGACAAGGGTGACTACCTGCCACCACAACCGGATGAAGTGGACGCCCTGCTGAAGGCCAACCCGGACGTCACCAACGTCTTCCTGGTCCACTGCGAAACCAGCTCCGGCATCCTCAACCCGCTGCGTGCGGTCGCCGACGTAGTGAAGGCTCATGGCAAGAGCCTGATCGTCGACGCCATGAGTTCCTTCGGTGCCGTGCCGTTGACCGTGAATGAAGTCGCCTTCGACGTGCTGGTGTCTTCCGCCAACAAATGCATCGAGGGCATTCCCGGCTTCGGCTTCGTGATCATCCGTCGCTCGGTTCTGGAAGCCGCCAAGGGCCGCGCCCACTCCCTGGCCCTGGATATCTACGAGCAGTGGCTCTACATGGAGCGCACCGGCCAGTGGCGCTTCACCCCGCCGACCCACAGCGTGGTGGCCTTCCGCGCCGCACTGGAACAGCACGCCGCGGAAGGCGGTGTGCCGGGGCGCCTGGCGCGCTACAGCCGCAACCGCGACGTACTGGTGGCCGGCATGCGTGAAATCGGCTTCAAAACGCTGCTGGAAGACCAGTGGCTGTCGCCGATCATCACCACCTTCTTCAGCCCGGAGCACCCGAACTTCGAGTTCAAGCGCTTCTACGAAGAACTGAAGGCCCGCAGCTTCGTCATCTACCCGGGCAAGCTGACCGTGGCCGAGAGCTTCCGTATCGGCTGCATCGGGCAAATCGACGAACACATCGTGCGCCAGCTGCTGCGCGCTATCGCCGACTCCCTTGAGGCCATGGGCGTGGACATGAAGCAAACGGTCGCCTGAGTCGACAGGTAGACCCCTTCAAGGTCACCCACCGTCCTGAGACGGTTCCCGCTGCGGGTAGCGGGGCTGTGGTGCGGTGACCTTTTTCTGAAACATCGCTGTAGTAAACCAGCCGCTCGGCAGCGCCGGGCAGGAGCCAAAGTTAGCGCCGAACTTCATCAACCCGCCTGACGCCACGACCGCTGCCATCTGACCAAGGCCGTGCGTTAAGACAGCCCAGCAGTACTGAAAACAACAACAACCTCCCTATTTGCACTGTCCGGCATACCCACACGGGGTCAGAACCATGAACAACAACGCAGGTGCCTTCGAAAGCGGCTGGAAGTCCCTCCAGCGCTGGCGCGTCCAGATTTTCCTCATCACTTGGCTGGCTTACGCCGCCTTCTACTTCACCCGCAAAGCCTTCTCCGTCGCCAAGCTCGGTATTGGCGAAGACCCAAGCTTCGAACTCGACAAGGCCGCCATGGCCAACCTCGACGCCCTCTACCTGGCCGCCTATGCCGTGGGCCAATTCACCTGGGGCATCTTCGCCGACCGCTTCGGCCCCCGCGTGGTGGTACTCGGTGGCCTGGTCGTCTCGGCCCTGGCCGCTGTGGTGATGGGCACCTTCGCCACCCTGCCGATCTTCGCGACCTGCATGCTGGTCCAGGGCCTGGCCCAATCCACCGGCTGGTCGGGGCTGTGCAAGAACATCGGCAGTTTCTACGCCACCCAGGAGCGGGGTCGCGTGCTGGGTTACTGGAGCACCTGCTACGCCTTTGGCGGCCTGGTGGCCACGCCCTTCGCCGGCTGGTGGGCCTACGACGTGTTCCACGACTGGCGCATGGCATTCCTCTCCAGCGCGCTGGTGGTCGGCGTTGTCGCTGTGCTGTTCTTCCTCCTGCAGCGCAACCGGCCGGAAGACGTCGGTCACGCCCCGGTTGAAGTGGAGCCCACCAGCAGCGGCCCTCGCGAAAGCCACTGGAATGCCCTGCGCAAGGTGATGAAGAACCGCACCGTGCTGGTCCTGGGCCTGGCTTACTTCCTGCTCAAGCCCGCGCGCTACGCCATCCTCCTGTGGGGCCCGGTGATCGTCTACGAACGCATGCCGTCGATTGGCAAGGTGGCCTCGGCGATCGTCCCCACCGCCTTCGAACTGGCCGGCCTGGTGGGCCCGATCCTGATCGGCATCGCCTCGGACAAGCTCTTCGGCGCCCGCCGCATGCCAGCCTGCGTGTTCAGCCTGATCGCCCTCACCGTCTGCCTGGCGCTGTTCGTGCCGGCCATGCAGAGCGGCAGCCTGTATCTGGTGGTCGGCCTGCTGTTCATGATGGGCATGACCCTCTACGGACCGGACTCGATGATCAGCAGCTCCGCCGCCATCGACTTCGGCACCCAGGAAGCCGCCGGCACTGCTGCTGGCTTCGTCAACGGCTGCGGTTCGATCGGCGCGATTCTCGGCGGTCTGCTGCCGGGCTACTTCGACACCACCACCGTATTCGTCGTGTTCACCGCCGCGGCACTGCTGGCCAGCCTGATGCTGGTGCCCTTCTGGAACAGCCGCCCGCAAACCCTGAAAGCGCCGGAAAGCTTCCCGGCCACCGGTCAACCGGCCCTGGCCGGGGCCAAGACCTGAATTCCCTTAGCCAACCTGCAATCCGCTGGAGTCATCACCATGCATTACAAGCAACCCACCCAACTCAAAGCCGCGATCCTCGACTGGGCCGGAACCGTCGTCGACTTCGGCTCCTTCGCGCCGACCCAGATCTTCGTCGAGGCCTTCGCCGAGTTCGGCGTCGCCGTCTCCCTGGAAGAAGCCCGCGGCCCGATGGGCATGGGCAAGTGGGACCACATCCGCACCCTGTGCGACATTCCGGCCATCGGCGAACGCTACCGCGCCGCCTTCGGCCGCCTGCCCACAGATGACGACGTCACCGCCATCTACGAACGCTTCATGCCGCTACAGATCGAGAAGATCGCCCTGCACTCGGCACTGATCCCCGGTGCCCTCGATGCCATCGCCACCCTGCGCGAGAAGGGCCTGAAGATCGGCTCCTGCTCCGGCTACCCGGCCGTGGTCATGAGCAAGGTGGTGGAGCTGGCTCGCCAGAACGGCTACGTCGCCGACCATGTGGTCGCCACCGACGAAGTGCCCAACGGCCGCCCGCACCCGGCCCAGGCGCTGGCCAACGTGATCGCCCTGGGCATCGACGACGTCGCCGCCTGCGTGAAGGTGGACGACACCTGGCCGGGTATCCTCGAAGGCCGCAGCGCCGGCATGTGGACCGTGGCCCTGACCTGCTCGGGCAACGCCCTCGGCCTGACCTACGAACAGTTCAAGGCCCTGCCAGCGGACAAGCTGGAGGCGGAGCGCGCCCGCATCGGCCAGATGTTCGAAGGCTCCCGTCCGCACTACCTGATCGACACCATCGCCGACCTGCCGGCAGTGATCGACGACATCAACCAGCGCCTGGCCCGCGGCGAGATGCCCCAGGCCAACTGAGTGGAAGCGGGGTCAGCCGTCGGCCCCTCCCCCAGCGGGCAAGGATGCCCGCACCTCTCGTGAAAAAGCCCGGTCCTCGCAAGAGGGCCGGGCTTTTCAATCATCGGGTGGCGACTGGGCTGTAGGGGCGAATTCACTGGCTATGTCTGCGTTAAGTGTTGCTAGAACGTCCTGAGCCCAGCTGCTTGCCGAGTTCTGCGGATGTTTCTGGTTTCGTCCCCCCGGACGAGTCCCTTTCTCAAGCGCCGAAAGGAACCAAAGGGCTTGCCCCTGCATCCGGCCCCGGCTTCGCCGGGGTTCCCTCACTCCATCGTTGTTACTCGCTTCGCTCGCCCTTCGGGCCGCACTGAAGTGCGTTCGCTGCAAGCAGCGTCCGGGGG
>NZ_KE384035.1:3807-5328 GCF_000423545.1 Metapseudomonas resinovorans DSM 21078 | reverse complement strand
CACGCCTCTCGCGGCATCCATGCCGCTCGTCCCCCTGCACAACGATTCCGCTCGGCCTCCTGAAGGGGCGCAGTCGCTGCCCCACCTCGTCAGCCCGGTTTCAGGCCCATGTGGGCTTCAGGATGGCTTGTACCTCGCCGGCGCGAGTCACCCCTCGCCCTCTGGGAGAGGGGCCGGGGGGTGAGGGCTGCGTCAGGCTGGCCCGGAAGCCTGGAATGCCTGCGCTAGAGCGCTTAAATCAACTTTGCAACAGCTAACGCAGACATAGCCAATTCATTCGCCAAGGGATGCGCAGCATCCCCTGCAAGTCCTAAGGCCGGCCCTACGGTCCGGTTGGCGATTGAAATCGCCGCCACAATGGACCACACCATACCGCGACGAAGTTCAGTGAACTGGGCAGCGGACAGCCGGTGGCCGGGTCGAGCTGCCGGGCCTCCGCCAGTTGGCTAATCAGCGCTTCGCTGGGCTTGGGCGGCGGGACATTGGCCTTGCGCTCCTCCAGCCACTGGAGCTTGCCATCCCAGGGCGGCAGCTGGGCGGGTGGCAAGGGCAGGATGTCGTTGATTTCGGGGACTGAGGGCTTGGCGTAGGAGTATCTGGCGAGAATGCGCCAGATGGTCTTGTAGCGTTCGGCGCGCTCAAGGTCTTTCTCTTGGCCCAGATAATGGAGAGTGTTTGTTGGGGGGGGGACCACGAAAGCCTTCATCCAGAAAGCCTGCAGACGTTTCATCGCCCGCTGCGACTCCTAGTTGAAAAGCCTCCAGCGCCTCCTGATAGCGACCAACTCCTGACAGATTCACGCCCAAGGACGTGGCAGCCTTTCCATTCCCCTGTTCCGCCGCACAACGCCGCATCTGCCGGGCGATATCCGGTGCAATATCGATGGGCGCCAACTTGTCCCCCACCAGGGCCTGGGCCAGTGCGCTGCCCTCGTCAGCGGCCTTGCGGTAATAACGCAGGGCCATTTCCGGATCTTCCCGCAGGCCGGCAGAGCCGCGTTGCAGGAATAGGCCAACGAAGTAGTAGCCACTGGCGACACCGGCATCCATCAGCTCCTGGCTCAAACGCAAGCGTTCCGCGCCGCGCACTTTGAAGTGGCCACGAAAGGCTCCGTTGATCAGGTTGATGCTGGCCTTGTAGTGCTGATGCTCGGCGGCGATGCGGTAGAGGCGTTCGACCTCGGCGTCCACCGCCGGGTCCTGCTTGAGCTGGTTGTTCTTCTGCAGCCAGCGGGCGTACTTGAATAGCTGGTCGCTGTCGGCCGACGCCTCGGGGATGCGCTCGTGGCGGCAGGTGAAGGCCAGGTTGGCGCGGATCTGGGGGAGCGGGTCCATGGCGGGATCCTTCTTCAGTTTGAGTCCATGGCCGCCGCAGGCGGCCAGGAGCAAAAACAGAACAGCCAGCACCCAAGCCCTAGGCTTCACCGAGCATTCTCCACCTGACCTATTCCGGGCCCACAGTGACCTTTTCCGGCAGTGGCCACAGGCGGGCCGTGCGGCGCTCTAGAGTCAGCGTGGGCAG
>NZ_KE384035.1:0-3796 GCF_000423545.1 Metapseudomonas resinovorans DSM 21078 | reverse complement strand
TCCGTAGCCGCATCACCATGCCCCTGCTCTGCCGCACAGCGTCGCATCTGCCGGGCGATATCCGGTGCGATATCGATGGGCGCCAACTTGTCCCCCACCAGGGCCTGGGCCAGTGCGCTGCCCTCGTCGGCGGCCTTGCGGTAGTAGCGCAGGGCCATTTCCGGATCCTCCCGCAGGCCGGCCGCCCCCTGTTGCAGCAGGATGGCGACGAAGTAATAGCCGCTGGCCACGTCGGCATCGATCAGCGCCTGGCTCAGGCGCAGGAACTCCTCACTGCGCAACTTGAAGTGGCCACGAAACGTGCCGTTGATCAGGTTGATGCTGGCCTTGTAGTGCTGGTGTTCGGCGGCGATGCGGTAGAGGCGTTCGACCTCGGCGTCCACTGCCGGGTCCTGCTTGAGCTGGTTGTTCTTCTGCAACCAGCGGGCGTACTTGAACAACTGGTCGCTGTCGGCCGACGCCTCGGGGATACGCTCGTGGCGGCAGGTGAAGGCCAGGTTGGCGCGGATCTGGGGGAGCGGGTCCATGGCGAAATCCTTTTTCAGCTTGAGTCCATGGCCATTGCAGGCGGCCAGGAGCAGGGTCATGAGCAGGAGTAAGGTGCGCATCAGTCGAGGTTGCTCAAGGTGGTCTTGTCGTACAGGAATTCCACTAGAGGAGTATCTGGTGGAAAATCTTTTGATTGGCGCTCCTTATTTTTCTTGATGAGCTCTTCCCAAGCCTTAAAGGCATCCTCCGGAACATCCTGCGCACCTTGACCAGCCGTATGCATATCCCAGAGCCGACGGCGCATGGCCCGGGTCACCTCGTACCACTCGTGGAGAATGTTCAGCTCGCTGTCCACCTGCATGCTGCGGGTGTTGATGTTGGCCGAGCCGTGGGTGGTGAGTACGTCGTTGACGATCATCAGCTTGGAGTGGATGTACACCGGCACCCAGGGCTTGCCGGCTGGCGAATCGGGGGCCACCAGGGAGCAGACGTGGACTTTCAGGCCGGGAGGCTCGTCGCGGATCACCTTAATCGCCTTGACCTGCCGATCGAACTCCTCCTGCCACTTGGCCAGCTCCTGTTTGCCGCGCCAGTCATTGCCTCCGTCGGGGCGGGGGCGTGGCGGCATGTCCTGTTTGATCTTCTCGATCTTCCTGAGCCTGGAGATGGCCGGAATGGTGTCGGCCCGCCCCAGGCTCTCCAGCATGCGCTGGGTGTTGACGGTGCCTTTGCCGATGCCTTCGTCCGTGACATTGGTGACCACGAACAGGTGCAGGCTGCCGTGTTGCCCCGGGTCGCGGCCTTCGCGGGTCTGGTCCTGCGCGGCCTGTTTGATGGCTTCGGCCAGGGGCGGCCAGCGGAAGTACTGGTTCTCGATGTAGATGAACTGGGTGGCGTTGTTGATGGCCTTCAGGTAACCCGCCTGGATATCGCGAATCCCGCCCTGTTCCTGGGCCTGGGTGCGCAGCAGCTGGGCCATCAGTGCAGTGCCGCATTCCGCGCGCGGTTGCAGTTGCACGGCCACCTCATCGGCGTTGCGTGAGCGCAGCAGGTCTTCGCCGGTTTCCTTGGCCCAGGCGGTGGCGAAGTTGTGGTGCAGGTCCCTGAGGATCCGGCCGGTGATCTGGCAGGAAATGTCCTGGCGCGGCAAGGCTCCGCGAGGGCCGCGATTGGGGGCGTGGGTCTTCGCGTCGGGCCGTTTGGGATCGGGCCGCCAGAGGGCCGAGTGGTGGTCGGTGTCCCAGTATTCATCGAGCATGTTGTGGCCCATGACGAAGCCGATGGCCCGCTCCGGCAATTCGAAGTCGACCAGCACGGACTTCTGGTGGTGGGTCACCGTGTGGCGCATGGTGAGGGCGGAGCGTTTGGCCAGCTCCGAGTCAAGGCGCTTGAGCTTGAGCTGGTGGGCGATTTCCGCACGCTCGGACAGGCTGAAGTCACGGCTGACGAACAGCGGGAGATGGGCATCCGCCAAGCCGGCGGCCTTGCTATCGGCGACCGCGTATTGCTTGAACCACTGGCGGTCGTAGGCGTACTGCTCATCGCTGGAGGTCTGCCCTGCCCGGTCGGCGAGGCCGCCTTTGCCGGGCAAGTTGGCTTCACCCGCCACCCCGGCTGCATTGAGCGGCATCTCCCATCCCAGGATGCGCACCTGCACGCCTTGCCGGGCCTTCTCTTCCAGCAGTACGCCGATGCAGCGGTCGTCGCTGCCATCGCGGATGAAGTGCATCGAGGGCTGGAAGCCCCAGCAGATGATGTCGACCGAGCGCTCGGCATTGGCGATGGCCTGGTGCACCGCACGAAAGGCCTCCTCGCCATTGATCAGGGGCTTGTAGCTGGCCGGCCAGGGCCGGTACTCGGTATCGCAGACGAACCAGGGCGCGCTGCAGACGGCTTCGTGGGTGTGCTGGAGGGCGATGGGCACGACGATTTCAGGGTGCCTGGCGTTGGCGGGTCTCATGGGGCATCTCCTTTCTGGCCCAGGTGTTTGGCGAGCAGATCGGCGTACCCGCGACGATGTTCGGTGTGCACTTTGTCATTGGAGCTACTGATCACCCCGTGCCGGGGCCGCAATGACTGGACCGGCGGCACGCGCGTGCGAGCTAAGAACTTCGGTGTGGGTAGCGGGAGGAAACTGACGCTGGCCGCCTTACCCCGGAAGACGAGCACGTCAAGCAGCGCATCAAAGGTGCAAACGCGGGGCTTGTGGCAGCGGCGGTCGAAGATGGGGTGGAGTCCGTCAAGCATGCGGAGATACTTCCCTGCGTAAACACAGAACGCAGGAGACTGCCGCGAGCCGTCGTAGAACCGCAATCAGACCAGTTCAGAATGAGCACTGGAAAAAGAGCTTCTTCATGCAGGGAGGCGGGCAGACGCTGGCAAGGCGTTTCCGACGGACGTCTGAAGGCGGTGGGCAGGGATGCGCGCCAGCCAATAGCAAGCCTAACCCCTTCATCGGGACCCAGGCTTTCCACCCGGACAGGGCAGCAAGCAGCGTAAAGATGAATTCATTCGCAAATGAGTTCGCCACCCCAGAAAAACACCTACACCGCCTTCACCGCCTGCAGCACGCTGGCACCGGTGAAGAGGAACACCGTCTCAGCCTGCGGGTACGGTGATTTCACAGACGCTCACGGGGCTACCTTCCTTGAGTTCCGAAGCGTTCTAGCACGGGGCTTTTCATCGCACGTACTGCCATAGGCTCCAGCCCTTGAGGGCTTCTGAGCCGATGACCAGTGCAAGCATGAATAAGCTCGGTAAGTGGCCTGCCAAGAGCAGCACAGGGGCAATGGAGGGGGAGAGGAAAAACAGGCGCAGTGGGATCTGTGCCAGCGCCAGGTAGCGGGTGGGGTGATAGCCCAAAAGGAAGCCCGCCGTCGTGAGGGCAATGGAAAGTTGCAGGCACCAGGACAGCATCCCCAAACCGGATAGCCCTATATCCAGCTCGGCACTCAGCCTCTGGATGCTGTGAATCGCCCCGGCTTTTGTAGAGGCCGTTTCGTTTAAGTCAGGCCGCCATGGCCTGACCTGCTTGTTGCTGGTAGAAGTTTGCCTCAGCCTCCGCAGGCGGGATATATCCGATTGAGCTCAGCAGGCGTTGGTGGTTGTACCAGTGCACCCATTTCAAAGTCGCCATCTCAACAGCTTCGCGGCTCTTCCATGATTGACGGTAAATCAGCTCGGCCTTGTACAGCCCGTTGATGGTTTCGGCCAAGGCGTTGTCGTAGCTATCGCCCTTGCTGCCAACTGAGGGCTCAATGCCGGCCTCTGCCAGCCGCTCGGTGTAGCGAATAGAGACGTACTGGCT
>NZ_AUIE01000031.1 GCF_000423545.1 Metapseudomonas resinovorans DSM 21078 | reverse complement strand
ACACCACCACTCAGCCAGCGAGCCGCGACGAAAGAGTGACGCAGTCAACACGCCCGTAATTCGCCCGGGTCATCAGCGCGATGACCGATCTTGTAGAAAGGGTGTGGTGCAAAGGGGCATGCCTGAGCGCAACGCGCAAGCAGGATCGTGTTGGTCCTCGTGACCAGCGGATAGAAGGTGGTGAGACGCCAGGTCTCACGAGCAGCATGCCCCGCTGCCTTGATGCGTGCCCCGAGTCATGAATCGGAGGAACAGGCCTTGACACCGAGATCTTCATAGAAGGGGCGAATTCATTCGCCAAGCAGACCAAAGGTCTGCCCTTGCGAACGAGGAAGGGGCTGCAGCGCAGCCCTTGGCGAATGAATTCCCTCCTACCGCCTTCTCCCCCGGAATCAGCGCCCGCCGCGACCGCTCGGTCACCCTTCGCGCTTGCAGTTGAGTGAACAACCGTTAACCTTGGCCACCATTCTGCCCGCAGTCAGGGAACGCCGCGGGTCCTACCCATAACGAGGTGGCCATGACCACCCCCGGTGAGGCTCCAACCCGTCCATGCTGAGTTTTATCCCTTCCCCGCTGCTCGGCGCCCTGGCGGCGTTGATGCTGACCCTCAACACCTTGTTCTGGTGCATTCCGCTGTTCGCCGTCACCTTGCTCAAGCTGCTTTTGCCCTTCCATGCGGCCAAGCGCGTGCTGAACTGGGCTGCCAGCTTCGTCGCCGAGGGCTGGATCAGTTGCAACAAACTGTGGATGCGCCTGGTGCGCGACACCCGCTGGGACGTGGACGGCCTGGCCGGGCTGGACTACCAGCACAGCTACCTGGTAACCAGCAATCACCAGAGCTGGGTGGACATCCTGGTCCTGCAGCACCTGTTCAACCGCCGTATCCGCCTGCTGCGCTTCTTCCTCAAACAGGAGCTGATCTGGGTCCCGGTAATCGGTCTGTGCTGGTGGGCGCTGGATTTCCCCTTCATGAAGCGCTACTCCAAGGCCTACCTGGCCAAGCACCCGGAGAAGAAGGGCAAGGACCTCGAAACCACCCGCCGCACCTGCGACAAGTTCCGCGACAATCCGGTGGGTATCTTCAACTTCCTCGAGGGCACCCGCTTCACTCGCGCCAAGCACGACGAGCAGGACTCGCCCTTCCAGTACCTGCTCAAACCCAAGGCCGGAGGCATCGCCTTCGTGCTGGATGCCATGGGCGAGCAACTGCATTCGCTGGTCAACGTCACCATCCACTACCCGGATGGCAACCCGAACTTCTGGACCCTGCTCGCCGGCCGCCTGCGCCAGGTGGTGGTGCGCATCGAAAAAATGGAAATTCCCGGCGAGTTCATCGGCAAGAACTACGACCAGGACGAGCAGTACCGCCTGGCCTTCCAGCAATGGGTGAACCGCCTGTGGGAAGCCAAGGACGCCCAGTTGGTTCGGCTGCACCAGCAGTTCCCGCCAGCCTGAGCCTCAACCGGGTGGACGACCCTTCGTCGGTCCTCCCGCCCGGATACGAAGAGCCCGCCGATTGGCGGGCTCTTGTTCTTCATGGCGTCTGTAACACCTCATCCACCTGGAGCAAGGGCGCCAGGTTGGTGTAGTTGGGGATATCGGCGCTGATCTCGTCGCCGTTCAGTTCCAGCGTGCTGCGCAATTCCTCCATCGACAGTACCCATAGGTTAGCCATGCAGATGAACGGCGCCACGGCGCCATCCGCTGCGGCCAAGCCCTTGCGCACTTCGACCTTCACCAGGTTTTCGCCGATCAGGCGGGTCAGGAGCGGGATGTGTTCCTCGCAGTAGTAGGTGAAATCGAACTTGGCGCCCGGTGCGTTGGGGTACGCCACAACAAAGCAGTACATGGAGCCTCCTTATTGCAATAGGCCGGCGGCGTGATCCCGGATGCCCCGACAACTCAAGTGTAGGCCCGCGCGTTCGGGTGTGCGTGATGCCACTCTCTCCGCCCACCCCCTCTTCATGGAGAGGGAGTGAGGCTTTCGGAGGCCTCGCGCAGCGTGCTCCAGTCCACTACCCGCGGAAAGGCCTCGGCCTTGGCGACGGGAAGCCCCGGCGCCACCAGGAAACCCTGCATGAAGGTGCAGCCGTGCTCCAGCAGCCAGTCACGCTGGGCCAGGGTTTCCACCCCCTCGGCGATCACCTCCAGGCCCAGGTGGCGACTGAGGTCGATGATGGTGCTGACCACGGCGGCGTCGCGCCGCGACTCCAGCATGTTGGAGATGAACAGGCGATCGATCTTCAAGGTGTCCAGTTCGAAATGGCGCAAGTAGGCCAGGGACGAATAGCCGGTGCCGAAGTCGTCGATGGCGATGCGCACGCCCAGGGCGCGCAGTTGCCGGAGCTGCTCGCGGGTCAGCTCCAGGTCCTGCATCAGTGCGCTTTCGGTCACCTCGACCTCCAGCTGCTCAGGCCGCAGGCTGAATTCGCCGAGCACCCGCCGCAGGTCGTCCACCAGCTGCGGCATGCCGAACTGCACAGGGCTGACGTTGAGACTGATCACCAGGTCCTCGCCGAAACTCGGGAGCCACGCGCTGCACTGACTGGCCCCCTCCCGCAGCACCCAGTCTCCCAGGCGGTTGATCAGGCGGGTCTCTTCCAGCAACGGGATGAACACATTGGGCGCCACAGTGCCTGCGACCCGGTGTTCCCAGCGCAGCAAGGCTTCGAAGCCGCGCAGGCGGCCGGTCTCCAGGTGGACCTGCGGCTGGTAGACCAGGTGGAAATCGTTCTGCTCGATGGCGTTGCGCAGGCTTTCCTCCAGCATCAGCCGGGAGCGGGCGCGGCCGTTCATCTCCGGCGAGTAGAAGCGGTATTGCTGGCGACCGGCGCGCTTGGCCTCGTACATGGCGATGTCGGCCGCGCGCAACAGGCCATCCACGCTCTGCCCGCACTCGGGGAAGCAGGCGATGCCAACGCTGGCGCCAAGGGTGATGTCGATGCCCTCGATGCGGTGGCGCACGGACACCAGCTCGATCAGTTTCTCCGCCACCCGCGCAGCGTCTTCGGGATGATCGAGGGTATCCAGCAGCGCTGTGAACTCGTCCCCCCCCATGCGCGCCAGGATGTCGTAGGGACGCAGGCAATTCTTCAGCTGTTCGGCCACTCGCCGCAGCACGCGGTCACCGGCCTCGTGGCCGAGCGAGTCGTTGATCAGCTTGAAGCCATCCAGGTCCAGGTAGAGCACCGCCATGCGCTTGCCGTTGCGCTCGATGCGCGCCAGGGATGCCTCAAGCGCCTGGTGGAAGCCACGCCGGTTGAGCAGGCCGGTCAAGGCATCGGTGATGGCCTGGGACTCCAGTTGCGCATGCAGCTGGCGCACCACCGACATATCCAGGGCGATGACCACCATGGAGCGCTGCAGGCGTGGCAGGGGCGATGACGACAACGCCACCGCCAGGCGCTCGCCCCCCATGGTCTTGAGGCTCGCATCGTGCAGGCGATAGGTCTCGTTGCGCTTCCAGTGGCGGTAGAAATCCGACAGCTTCCATTCGGCGGCCATCTCAGGATGCCCGATCAGGCTCAGCAGCGGCTGGCCCTCCAGATCGTCCACCGCGCCCTGGAGCATATGCGCCATGGCCGGGTTGGCGAAGCTGATGATGCCGTCTTCGCCCACCACCAGGATGCCTTCCGCTGCGTTTTCCAGCACCGAGGCATTGAAGGCACGGGCACTGTCCAGTTGCTGGCTGAGTTGCAACAGGTCGCGCCGGTTGCGCTCGTGGGCCAACAGGGACTGGATCTTGTGGCGCAGCACCTGGGGGTCGAAGGGTTTGAGGATGAAGTCCACGGCCCCGGACGAATAACCGCGCAGCACGGCGTCCTGGGTGTGGGCGATGGCGGAGATGAAGATGATCGGCGTATAGCGGGTCAGCGGGCTGCTGCGCATCAGCCGGGCCACCTCGAATCCATCCATGCGCGGCATCTGCACATCCAGCAGCACCAGGCCGACCTCTTCCTCCAGCAGGCATTTCAACGCGGCCTCGCCGGAATCCACGGTACGCACCTGCCATTCGCCGTCATCCAACAGCGCTTCCATGGCGGCAAGGTTCTCCTGGCGGTCGTCCACCACCAGCAGGATGTTGGCCGCAGAGGCCTCCTTAAGCTGCAGGTGCGCCATGGCGACCTCCTGGTTGTTCCAGCCAGCGGTAGAGCATGTCCAGCAGTTCCTGGCGACTGATCGGCTTGGCCAGGTAGTCGTCGGCGCCGGCGGTGATGCACTTCTCCCGGTCGCCCTTCATCGCGTGGGCGGTCAGGGCGATGATCGGGATGCCACAGCCGTGTTCCTGCTTGAGCACGCGGGTGGCGGTGTAGCCGTCCATATTGGGCATGGCCATGTCCATCAGGATGAGGTCGAAGGGTTCGCGCTGGAAGCAGGCGATGGCTTCCAGTCCGTCGCGGGCGGCGGTGACCTTCATGCCGGTTTCGTCGAGCAGGGCACTGAGGGCGTAGACATTCCGCACGTCGTCGTCCACCAGCAGCACACGGCTGCCTTCCAGCGGGTCCACCACCGAGCTGGCCTGGGGTTGGCGCAGGCCAGCCAGAAAGCCCTGAACCGCCGAGCTGAGGTTGTCGAGGTCCTCGCCGGCCTTGCGCACGACCACCGCGGAGTAGCGTCGCAGGCGCTGCAGGTTCTGCTGGTTGACGTCGACCCCGGTGTTTATGACGACCCGGGAGCCCTCCAGGGGGCGTTCACGGTCGAGACTGTCGAGCAGCTCGAAGCCATCCTGGTCAGGCAGGTCGAGATCGATCACCAGGGCGGAGAAATCGCTCTGCGCATAGGCTTTGCGGGCACCCTCACCGTTGGCGCTGGTCACCACATCGAAACCCAGTTGCTCCAGGTGCTCGCGATAGTGCTCGCGCTCCACCTCGACATCCTCCACCAGCAGCAACTTGCGCTCCTGCGGCGAACGGCCGCCCTCCAGGCCCTGGAACACCTGCTCCAGGTCCTCTCGGGCAATGGGTTTGACCAGGTAGCGGGTGGCGTCCTCGTTCCAGTCCTGGGGCTGGGGGACACAGGAAATGATGTTCACCGGGGTAGTACGGTGGTTCGCATGACTGCGCAGGCGTCGGTAGATCTGCCAGCCGCTGATATCCGGCAGCAGGATGTCGAGGATGACCGCGGCGAAGCGCTCGTTCTGCAAGAGCGCGATGGCTTGCTTGCCGTTGCGGCAATGGACACTGGAGAACCCATGGGCCTGGGCTTCCTCGGCCATCACCGAGGCGAAATTGACGTCATCCTCGACAATCAGTACCGACGGGCCCTGGCCGCCGCGCACTGGCTGCATGGGCCCTTCATCGTCCTTCGGCTGGCTGGCGGCCACTGCCACCGGCAACCGAACGGTGAAGCGCGAACCCCGTCCCGGTAAGCTTTCCAGCGAGATATCGCCATCCAGGGCAAGCACCAGCTGACGGGTGATGGCCAGGCCCAGCCCGGTGCCCCCGAAGCGCCGGCTGGTCGAGCCATCGATCTGCTGGAAGGCCTGAAAAATACGCTCGTGCTGGTCCTCAGGAACGCCAATACCCGTGTCGCGGACGACGAAGCGCAACACCTCGCGCTCGTCGATGGCCGCGGCCGGGTCGAGCTCGACCGACAGCTCTACATCGCCACGCTCGGTGAACTTGAGGGCATTGGACAGCAGATTGCGCAGGATCTGGTGCAAGCGCACCCGGTCGCTGTGGATAACCCGCGGCACGCCGGCCTGGACGTGGGTAGAGAGGCGCAATCCCTTGATCTCGGCCATGGGCCGCAAGCTGCCGTCGAGCTCGGCGAGCATGTCCTGGACGTTGAGCGGTTCCAGCTTGAGCTGCATGCGCCCGGCTTCGACCTTGGCCAGGTCGAGCACATCGTTGATCAGCTGCAGCAGGTCGCTGCCGGCGCGGTGGACGATGTCGGCGTGACGGGTCTGTTTCTCGGTGAGGTTGCCGACCATGTTCTGACGCAACTGATCGCTGAGGATCAGAATGCTGTTCAGCGGCGTGCGCAGCTCATGGGACATGTTGGCGAGGAATTCGGACTTGTAACGATTGGCCAGCATCAACTGCTCGGCCTGGTCACGCAGTCGCTGTTCCGCCGCCCTGCGTTCGCTGATGTCAATGATCACCGCCTGCACCAGCAATTCGCGGCCAGCGCGAATGGGCGACAGGCCCACCTCCAGGGGAATCTGGCGACCGTCACGATGCTGCCCGAACAGCTCGCGGTTGCTGCCCATGCGCCGCTGCTCGGGCTTGCGCTGGAAGCCTTCGCGCAATGCCACATGAGCCTCACGCAGCGCCTCGGGAAGGAGCATCTCCACCGGCGAACCGAGCATTTCCTGGCGACCATGGCCAAACAGTTGCTCGGTCTGGCGGTTGACCATGGCGATCCGCCCCTGGGTATCCACCAGGACGATGGCGTTGGGCGACGCCTCGACCACCAGGCGGAAGCGCTCCTCGGCGCTCTTGCGCGCCTGCAGGTCCACCAGGTTGATCAGGTAGCGCTGGTTCGCGCCGTGGTTCAGGCTGCTCAGGGTCAGCGCCACCGGGATTCGCTCCCCCCCATCCTGTTGCGCTTCGACCTCGGTCAGCTGGGTGGGGGACTGGTCACCGTCGCTCGACTCCAGGGCCGCCATACTCGGCAGGTAGCGCTGCAATCGCTGCCCCAGCAGAAACTCGGTGTCACAGGCCAACAGATCGCCCGCACTGGCATTGGCCATCTCGATTCGACCTTGGGCATCACAGATAAGCGTGGCCACGGGCAGGTGCTGCAGCAACAGGCGGAAACGTTCCTCACGCTCGGCCAGCGCGGTGGCAGATGACAGGCTGAGCTGCAATTGCCGCTCACGCAGATAGAGGTAGCCGCCCGCCAACAGCGAGAGCAGCAGCGCAGCCGCGAGGCCCGTCCAGAGGCTGAAGGCGATGCGGTCGTTGCCCAGCATGGCCTCATACTTGGCCGTGCTGCTTATGCCCAACACCCAGGTGCGGCCGAAGAGCTTGAGCTCCTCGACCCGATGGAAGCGCGGCGGGTGGCTTCCTTCAGGCTCCTCCAGCATAGGCGTGCCAGGACTGCCCGCATCCTTGATGTCGATGCTGAAGAGGCTGCTCTGGGTGCCCAGGATTCCGTCCATCAGGTCGTTCATGCGAAAGGCGCCGCAAACCATGCCGACCAATGCCGCGCGACGCTCCTCGACGGTGACGCTGGGCGCGTCTGGGCGATACACCGGCATGAAGAGCAGCAGGCCGCTTTGCACGTGCTGGTCGGTCTCCTGCCGGAGCGTGACCGGCCCGGTGAGGATCGCCTCGCCGGTATCCCGGGCAAGATCGACCGCCTCCCGGCGCACCGCCTCGCTGAGCATGTCAAAGCCCAGGGTGCGCCGGTTGCGCCAGTCCATGGGGCTGCTGTATTGCACCACCAGGTACTCGTCCCGCGGCTCCGAGGGAAACACACGGAACTCACGGCGCCCCTGGTCCCAGATCTCGCCGACGAAGGCGTTCAGCTCCGGGTGCTTCAGATAACGCGCCCATGCCAGCGCCTGGATGCCCGGATAGCGATCCTGCAACTGCAACTGGTCCGTGGCCCGCCCCCACTCCTCGGCCGACACGGCAGCGCTGCCCACCATCAAACCAGACATGCCGCGCAGGACCATCTCGTAGGCGCGCATCCGGATGCCGACGCGCTGGGCAATTTCCTCCGCCTCGATCTTGAAGCGCTGCTCGTACTCGCTACGGTTGCGCGCTTCCAGGGCCAACCATTGCCAGAGCACCAGCCCCCCGAGAACCAGCATCAGGGTCAGGGTTACCAGCACTGGCAGCAGGTATTTGCGGGATAGGGGGGATTGACGATCGTCCATGCAGTCTCCTGTCCATTCCATGGCCGTCGCCGCGTCTCTGGGTACGCGGGCGAACGATTCAGGCGGGGCCCAGTGGAACCCTGCATCGCAGTCTAGACAGGAAAGTGGGAGCGGGCGTTGAGCCAGTAATTGCACGACGAGCGGCAGAAACGACGAGGCCCGCAACAGCGGGCCTCGTGGCGGTGGAGCGGTATCAGTATTGCTGCGGAGCCTGGGCGCCGGGGATGGGGGTCAGCTTGATCTCCACGCGGCGGTTCTGCGAACGGCCCGCCTCGTTGGCGTTGCTGGCGACCGGCAGGTCCGGGCCCATGCCACGGGAAGTCACGCGGGTGCCATTGACGCCCTGAGCCGTCAGGTAATTGGCCACGCTCTGGGCGCGCAGTTGCGACAGGTTCATGTTGTATTGGTGGCTGCCGGTGCTGTCGGTGTGGCCAACCACCTCGATGTTGTTCTGGTCGTACTGCTTGAACGAAGTCGCCAGGTTATTCAGCGGGGAATAGAAGTTGCTGGCGATGTCCGCCGAGTTGGTGGCGAAGGTGATGTTGCCGGGCATGATCAGGTTGATGTTGTCGCCCTGGCGCTGTACCTGCACGCCGGTGCCTTCCATGCTCCGACGCAGCTCCGCTTCCTGCTTGTCGACGTAATAGCCGTAGCCTGCGCTGGCGGCGCCAGCCACGGCAGCGCCGATCAGCGCACCCTTGCCACGGTTGTCATGGTTGATCGCAGCACCCGCTACGGCACCGGCCAGGGCACCCAGGGCACCGTACTTGGCAGTCTTGCTCATGCCGCCCTCGGCGGGAGCCTGGACCTCACCCTGTTGGTTGTAAGGATTCTGAGCACAACCCGCCAGCATGGCGAAAGCGGTAGCGGCGATGATCAGACGACACGGGGTGAACATGGACTTTTACTCCTGAGAATTCTCAAAGCCGATATGGCTGCGGGCCATTAGAGCATCGAGGTTTATAGAAATTCCGTGGCTCAAGCTCGTACGAACGGATTTTCCCGCATCTCGTCACCGAGACGGGTGTCGGGGCCGTGGCCGGTGACCACGGTGGCCTCCTCGTCCAGGCTGTAGAGGCGCTGCTTGATGGACCGCTCGATGGTGTTGTAGTCGCCGCCCCAGAGGTCAGTCCGGCCGATGCCACGGCGGAACAGGGTATCCCCGGCGATCAGCAGCTTGGCCTCGGGGAACCAGAAACTCATGGAGCCGGGTGTATGCCCCGGGGTGTGCAGCGCCACACCGCAACCGCAGGCCAGTTCCTCGTCATCGGCCAGCCACTGGTCGGGCGCCGGCACCGGCTTGTAGGGCACACCGAACATGCGGCACTGCATTTCCAGGTTGTCCCAGAGGAACTGGTCTTCCTTGTGCAGATGCAGGGTGGCACCGGTCGCCTTCTTCAACTCTCCGGAGGCGAGAAAGTGATCGAGATGAGCATGGGTGTGGATGATGCTGACCAGCTTCAGGCCATGGGCTTCCAGGCGAGCCAGGATCAACTCAGGGTTGCCGCCCGGGTCCACGACTATGGCCTTCTTGCTGACCGGGTCGCCGATCAGCGTGCAGTTGCACTGCAACGGGCCGACCGGGAAGGTTTCGCGTATTAGTGCAGGTTTTGCGGCTTCCATGGGCGCCCCTGTTCGATAAAGAACGGAATTCTGTCACACCGAAATCGGAAATGGCGACCTTCCTGACCGCGTGCTCCCCCGCCTTGGCCGTCAATCTGCGGCGGCCACTGGACGGCCTGACAGCCCGGTGCCTCAACTAGAGTGAAAGTATCGCCACTCGAACCTGGGAGTTCAGCCTGATGCGCCTGACACGGTTGCTTGCAGCGCTGGTACTCCTGGCGGTTCAGGGTCTGGCGCCCCTGGCCGGCGAAACCCTCGCGAGCATCCACAATCGTGGTCAGTTGCGCTGCGGTGTCAGTGAAGGCATCGCCGGATTTTCCGCGCGTGACGCCACGGGCCGCTGGGTCGGACTGGAGGCCGACTTCTGTCGGGCAGTGGCAGCGGCAGTACTGGGCAATGGAGAACAGGTCGAATTCGTGCCGCTCAAGGCCTCTACCCGCTTCCCGGCCCTGCAGGCAAGGCGCATCGACCTGCTGGCACGGAACACGACCTGGACACTGACCCGTGAGGCGCTGCTGCAGGTGACATTTCCCGCCGTGCTTTTCTATGACGGCCAGGCGTTCATGGTCCCCAGGGCTTCGGGCATCGAGCACCTGGCCGAGCTACGCGAAGGGGAAGTGTGCGTCGAGAAGGACACGACCCACCAGCAGAACCTGGCCGACTTGATACGCGACCAGGACCTGAAGCTGCGCTTACAGGAAATCGACTCCGCGAGCGGCGCGGCGCAGGCCCTGTTCGCCGGCAAGTGCCGCGCCCTCACTTCGGATTCCGCCCAATTAGCCGCCGTGCGTCTGCTGGCTCCCGGCAAGCCGGACGATTTCGTGATTCTGCCCGAGCGCATCTCCAGGGAGCCGATTGGTCCGGTAGTTGCCCAGGGCGATGAGCAGTGGGCCTCGGTGGTGCGCTGGGTACTCCACGCCCTGGTTCTCGCCGAGGCGTACGACTTGACGCAGGCCAATGTCGAAGCCCGCGTCCGCAAAATGCGGGGACCGCATGGACGTCTGCTGCGTGGCGAGGACCTGCGTCTGGCGAAAGCGCTGGACGTGCAGCCGGACTGGGCGATGCGTGCCGTGCGCGCAGTCGGCAATTACGCAGAGCTTTACGAGCGACACCTCGGCAGTCGAAGCCAGCTGGCGATCGAACGCGGCCCGAACCGCCTCTGGCGCGACGGCGGGCTCTTGTATGCGCCGCCAATAGACTGAGCCGGGAAAGCCGAATGAGCGACCTGCAGATCTACCTGACACTGAGCATTTTCGCCCTGGTGGTCCTGGCGATTGCCTTCGACCTGATCGACATGGCGGTCGCCGCGCTGCTCGGCGTCGGCATGCTGCTGGCCCTTGGCATTCTCGGCAGCAGCAGTCTGATCGCCGCGATGCGCACGGCCGGCGGGCCCTTGTCGCTGTTGTTCGGCGGCATGGTGGTCGCACGCGTACTGGCCCGCACCGGGCTATTTGAACGTCTCGGCGTGATGTTCCTGCGCGCGACCGGCGGCAGCGGCAAGCGCTTCCTGCTGCTGCTGATCCTCATGGTGGCGCCAGTCTGCGCGCTGCTGCCCAACGCCACGACGGTGATCCTGCTCGCCCCCGTGATCGTGCGCGTGGCTCGGGCCTTGAAGGTGGACATCGTCGCGCCGCTGGTGCTCACGGCTATCGTCAGCAACTCGGCCGGCATGTTAACCCTGGTCGGCGACCCGGCGACCTTCCTGGTGGGCAGCTCGATCGGCATGAGCTTCGTCCAATATCTGCAGAAGGTCAGCCTGGCTGGTCTGCTCGCCGTCCTGGTGATCATCCCGCTGCTGCCCTGGCTGATGCCGCAGATCTGGCGCGCACAGGTAGACCTGCCGGAACCCGAGCCGTTGCCGCCCATCGATAAACCGTGGTTCGTGGTCATGACCCTGGCCGTGTTGGCGTTGATGATCGCGCTGTTCCTGTTCGGCGAACTGCTGCCCCGCCCCATCGTACCGCCGGCAGTAGCCATCATCGCCGCGAGCCTGGCCCTGCTGGTGATCTTTTCCTCGCACGTGGAGCCGGTGGACGAACTTCTGCGCGCCATCGACTGGAAGACCCTGCTGTTCCTTGGCGCAATCTTCTGCCTGGTGGAGGCATTCACCGCAACGGGGCTGCTGCAGGGGCTCTCAATCAAGCTGGAAGAGTGGTTCGGTACGAACCTCCTGGTGGTCGCCCTGAGCCTCATGGTCGGGATCGGCTTGCTGTCCAGCCTGCTGGCCAACATCCCCGTGGTTGCCGCCTCGCTGATCATGACCAAAGGCTATCTGGTGGCCGCGGGAATCGTGCCGGAGATCGCCCTGGCTGCTACGTTCAGCGACTGGCCTGGTTCGACTATCCCGGTATTCATCGCGATGATGTTCGGCGCCACACTGGGCGGCAACGCGACGCTGATCGGTGCCTCGGCCAACATAGTGGCGGTGGGCATCTGTGCCAGCGAGGGGGAGCGCGTGAGCTTTGCCCGCTTCAGCCGCTACGGCGTGCCTATCACGCTGGCGCAGTTCCTGGTTTCCGGCCTCTATGTGTGGCTGATGTTCCACCCGATCATCTGAACCCGGTGCGCGCCATGGCGCCGCCATCCTCCATGGAGACAGACCGGCCAGGCAACCGGGTCTCATGGCCCTGCGCGATAGTCACTCGGCAGCTTGCCCGTCCACTTGCGGAAGGCACGGCGGAAGTTGGAGGGGTCACTGAAGCCCAACAGGTTGGCGATTTCGAACAACGGCAGATGGGTGGTGCCCAGGTACTGCAAGGCCAGGCTCTTGCGCACCTCGTCCAACACCTGTTGATAACTCGTGCCCATTGCCGAAAGGTGACGGCGCAGGCTGCGCCCACTGGTGTGCAGGGCGCGGGCGGCGCCGTCGAGGTCGGGGAAATCACCGGGGCGCGCCATCAGCAGGCGGCGCACGCGAGTCAGCAGCGCGTCCTGCACGTCCAGGGTGGCCAGCAGGGCTTCGCATTGCTGCTGGCACATCTGCACCGTGGCCGGATTGGCCAGGGCCATGGATCGTTCCAGGTAACTCTTGGGCAGGCTCAGCCAGTGGCAGGGTTGCTCGAAATGCGCCGAGACGCCGAACACCTCCGCGTAGCGCGCCGCGTAAGCCGGTGCCGAATGGGCGAAGCCCACCTGCTGGCCACGCAGTTCCTCACCCACCAGAAAGCGCGCGATGCTGAAGACACTGGCTAGCAGTCCCTCACCGGCGAATCGCCCCAAGGGTCCCATCGGGAAGGATTCGATGGCACGCAGTTGCAGGCAGTCGCCCTGCTCCACCAGTTCCAGCTCGTAGGCGAGCCCCAATACCCGGTAGTACTTCAGCGCAAACTGCAGAGCACGGCCCAGGTTCGCGCTGGAGAGCACCGCATAACCGAGAATCCCGTGAGTGGAGACGTTCAACCGCTGGCCCAGAATCAGCCCCAGGGCCGGTTCGCGACACAGGTGCAAGGCCGCGCCGGCAAGCTGGTTGAAATCGAGGAAGGACAACCGGCCATTCGGGTTGCCGAGCAGCTCCGGCCGCACCCTGGCGCTGGCGAACAAAGCCTCGCGGGCCACACCCAATTCCTCGGCCAGGCCGAGCAAGGCTTCGGCATAGGCGACGGGGACCAATTCGGCGGAGAAAGTCAGCGGTTGCTTCATATTGGCATCGTGTTCTGGTTGTGGCCGGATATGACCCGAAGGTTGGCAGAAGATAACCTTGTCCGACAAAACCCGGCAAGCCGATAGTGGGACCATGGTCCAAACAGACTCAAGGAGCCCCCATGGCCAGCACCACACCCGAAGGATTGGTTATCCGTCCGCGCCACATGGATTTCGATTTGCCCAGCCCGCTGCCCCGCCACTGGCACAGCGGCGATGCCTTCAAGAGCCACCTGTTCGACGCGATGTCGGTGCTCTTCCCCGACGGCGAACGTTTCTTCATCGACTCGGTGCGCCAGTTCCGCGACCAGATCGACGACCCGGTACTGAAGGAGCAGATCCGCGGCTTCATCGGCCAGGAAGGCCATCACAGCCGTGAGCACCTGGAATACAGCAACCGCCTGCGCGAGCTGGGCTATGACATCGGCACCATCGAACGCCGTGCCCAGGCGCGCATCCGCTACACCCAGAAGAAGTTCTCCGCCCGCCGCCAGTTGGCCGCTACGGCCGCCCTGGAACACATCACCGCGATCATGGCCGACGGTCTGTTGAAGAACCCCGATTACATGGCCGGTGCCCACCCGACCATGGCACGCCTGTGGCGCTGGCATGCGCTGGAAGAAACCGAGCACAAGGCAGTGGCCTTCGACGTGTACAACCAGGTCTGCGGCAGCCACCGCCTGCTGCGCCGGGCGATGGTGATGGGCACCTTCTTCTTCATGCTCGACACCACTCGCGGCCTGGCCCACATGCTCAAGCGCGACGGCCTCTTGTGGAACTGGCGTGTCTGGCGCGACGGTCTGAGCTGGATGTGGGGCCGCAACGGCATCTTCCGGCCACTGGTGCGCACCTACCTGGACTTCTTCAAGAAGGGTTTTCACCCGTGGCAGCACGACAATCTGGATCTGCTGTACAGGACGCGGGAAGAGTTCGATGTGCCGCAGGCGAGCGCGGCTTGAGGTTTTCGTGATTGACGAGAACAGCCCCTCGGGGCCGCTTGTTTAATCTGTTGAAATCCTAAGGCCCAGTGAAGTAGGGGATGTCCTCGTACTTCACCGGGCCTTTGTCCAATCTGAGGCGCATGGTCGGCCTTGCTGCCCTTTGAGCGCGCATTTCAGCGTCGCCCGCCGGGTATCCAGCAGCCTCTGCACCGGAATTGCCCACCCGTGATACAGTGAATACACGCATCGCAATGAGGCCCTGAAATGGCTACTTCAATTCGACTTTCCCCTGAAACCGAACAGCGGCTCGAATTCTTGGCGGCTAGCACCGGGCGCACCAAGGCATATTACCTCCGGGAAATCATCGACCACGGCCTAACCGATATGGAGGACTACTACCTCGCAGCCGACGTTCTTGAGCGTGTACGCAAAGGTCAGGAATCAGTCCATTCGGCGGCGGACGTGAGGAAAGACCTTGGTCTGGACGATTGAGTACACCGACACAGCCAGAACTCAGTTACGTAAGCTCGACAAGCAGACAGCCAAACGTATTCTTGATTTCTTGGATGAGCGGGTCGCCGACAGGGCTGACCCTCGAAGTACCGGAAAAGCTCTCACCGGCCCACTGGGTGGCTTGTGGCGTTATCGCATTGGGGATTTCCGCTTGATTTGCGACATTCAGGACGGTGCGCTACGCATCCTGGTCGTCCAGCTTGGCAACCGCCGAGACATATACCGCTGAACAAACATCTACCAGCTTCTTCGCCACCAGATGATCTGCTAATCGTGACGTCTTAACTTGACCAATTGCTGGCCTGGGGAAGATTTCTTCCCTAGACCAGCTCCTGAAAAGATGAGGTGGATAGCCTCTTCCAAGACTATCCACCTAAAATTTTCAACAGATTCACCAAACGGCTCGCCCCTCGGGGGCCGTTTTCTTTTGTGCTCGGAGTGGTGGCTGCTTCCCTCACTCCAGCCCTCTCCCAGAGGGAGAGGGGCTGTCCATGCCGGATCGGAGCCTGCGCCGATCTCAGCCCAGCAAGAACCGCATCGCGTCCGCCGCACTCTGCTGCGGAATCTCCTCCATCGGGATATGCCCTACCCCCGGATAGGTCTTCACCTGGATGCCCGGCAGATCGCGCTGCCAGAGCGGTACGTGCTTTGGCGATATCCAGCGATCCTTCTCGCCCCACATCAGCAGGGTCGGTGCCTTGATTTGCGCGACTCGCTGGCCGCTGTGCTCCAGCTCCGTGCCGTTGACCTTCAGCAGCACGCGGAAGATGTCCATCATCGCCCGACGATTGCCCGGGCGGCGCGACAGGTCGTAGTAGCGGTCCACCACGCCGGGTTTGATCCGGCCCGGTTCGCCGTAGACCTCCTTGATGCCCTGGGCGATCAGCGCCCTCGGCATCCACAGCGGCATGGCCAGGGTGGCGCCGGGCAGTGCTGCGGAGGCGATCATCCAGGGCACCTTGCGCATCGGGTAGCCGGCCGGATCGATCAGCACGAGTTTCTCGACCCGCTGCGGCTGGGTCAGAGCGAAGTTCCAGGCGATGTAGCCGCCCAGGGAATTGCCGACAATGGACGCCTTGGCCACCCCCAGGTAGTCCAGCAGCAAGCCGAGGATGCCGATCATGCGCTCAGCGGAATACTCACCATTGCGCTTGGGCCCGGTGAGGCCGAAGCCCGGTACGTCGAAGCGGATGATGCGGTAGTGCGGGGCAAAGGCCTCCACCCAGCCATCCCAGGTGTGCAGGGACGCCACCACGCCGTGGATCATGACCAGGGCCGGTTTGTCGCGGCTGCCCTCATCACGGTAGTGGACGTTGAAGCCATCCAGCTCGATGAAGCGCGAACCGCTATCGGCGCTGGCGTAGCGCGCCTTCAGGCGGTCGAGCGGCAGTGAGCCGAAGCCCAGGCGGGCGAAGCCGGCGGCAAGCGGCGGCGACAGCGGCAAGCTGGATGCGGACATGCGGGGCACCTCGTGATTGTTGTTATCGAGGGCCTATCACAGCATGCGTCCGCGCCAACCGCGCCCAACCTAGGATGTGTCTGCTCGCTAGGCAGCGCGCGGCCGCAGTGCAGCGATCAACAGGTCCCCCAGCACCGTCTTGGCCCGCTCGATCTCAATCGCGGTCGCAGCGCCGGTCAGCAGCTCGAGAGACGCCGCTTCCATGGCCCAGATCAGCGCCCGATAGGTCAGCGGATCGCGTTCGTCACCTTCACCGTGCAGGCGCTCGGCGAGCAAGCGCCCCATTTCTTCATGGGCACGCTGGCGATGACTGGCGAGCGGGGAGTCGGCGCGCAGGGCTTCTTCCTGCATCAGGCGGATGATGGGGCCCACGGCCAGGTGGTAGTCGAAGAAACGCGCCACCATGCCACGTAGCCAGGCCTCGGCGCTGCCGGCGTCGTCCTGCATCTCGCGAAAGCGCGCCAGCAGCAGGACCACCGCCGTGCGGTAGATGCTTTCCAGCACATCCATCTTGTTGGCGAAGTACTTGTAGAAGGTCCGGCGAGAAACCCGCGCGGCATCCAGCAGGTCATTCACCGTGGTCTCGGCGATGCCCTTGCGGGCAAAGACCGGAATGGCCGCCAGCTGGATATTGGCGCGCAGCAGGTGACCTACGAGCAGCCCTTCACCCTCGCCCTGCTGGCGCACAGCGTTGAAGCCCCCCAGGTCCTCGAACACTGCGCGTACGGCACCCTGCTCGCTCGTTTCCATCAGCCTGCTTCCCCAACCAAGGCGCGGGTGACGGCACAGCGCGGCCTCGTTACTCTTGGCCGGCCCTCCCCCGCAGGATTGTCCTGACTGATGACGCTAACACGCCCCCTGCTCTGGCCGCTGGCCATCCTTTTGCTGGTTCTCGCCCTGCGCGCACCGGCCGCCGAGCTTTTCTACCTGGGGCAGAAGATCCCGGACATCCAGCGCCCCTGGGCCAGCGCCGAGTACCATCAGTTGATCCTGGCGCTGCAGACGATCGACACCACTCAGGTGAACGCACTGCCCCGGCGCAGCGGCGAGTTCACCGGGCCCATCTACACGCGCATGGTCAGCGAGGAAAACTTCAAGCCGCAGTTGAACATCTACGCACCGCTGGAGTTGCGGCAGAACGAGGCGCGCGAGGTGCTCTTCCAGCTCAAGGAACTGATGCGCCTGTATTTCGACTTCAAGGCCGCGCAGCAGCCTTACGGCGCCGAAGCACTGGGCCTGATGACCTATTCCCTGCGCCAGCAGGCCATCCTCTTCACCCTTACGGTGGAGTTCTGGATGACGCTTTCGGAGAAGGAGCAGAGCAGCCCGATTCGCCTGCAGGGGCTGCAAGAAACCAAGGCGGCGGCCGCCATGCTGACGTCCAGCGCGCTGGACTATCTGGGCCTGACGCGCCAGTTCAACCGCGAGGATCTGGTGCTTTACAGCGCCGAACTGGGCAAACAGTTGCCGGAACTCTTCGTGCACTTGCCGGCGGAGGTGCGCGGTCAACTGCTGGCGCGAGTCGCCGATCTGGCCGAGAAACACCCATACAGTGAGGTACGCGGCAACATGGCCGATCTGCTGCCCGTACTGGTCAGCATTCAGCAGGATGTGGACACCCAATTGTCCAGGCCCGTGGTGCCCAAGCCAGCCAAACCGGCGCTGGATCTTTCGGCACCGCCCGCTGCCTCAGCGCAGTAAACCGAGAGACTTGGCCCGCGCCACTGCTTGGGTACGTCGCTCCACACCCAGCTTGCTGTTGATGTGGCGGGCGTGGCTTTTCACCGTGTGCAGCGAAATGAAGAGGCGCTCGCTGATTTCCTGGTTCGAGCAGCCCTGGGCAATCAGTTGCAGCACCGCCAACTCCCGTGAACTTAACGCCTCGGCGGTTCCGACATCCACCGGCAACACGGCCTCGACACCCGGCAGCAGGTCGAGCAAGTCGCGTACGTCGTCCGGTGAACGGGTAGCCAGCTGTTCACGCAGCCACTGCGGGTGCTGCTCGAGGAGCTCCCGATAGGGCAGCAGTGCACCGCCCGGCAAGGACTCCAGCGCGCGATCCAGCAGGGCGATGGCCTCCCGCTCACGACCCGAGCGCAGCAGGCTCGCCAGCTGCAGTCGAGCGGCCAGCGCTACATGCATCACGCCCTGGCGTTCGGTCTTTTCCAGCAGACCGCGCAGAAGCGCTTCGGCGTCTGCCGTGCGGCCTTGGGCGCGGGCCAACGCGGCTGTTTGCTGCTCGATGCAAAGCGGCAGCAGCGGATGGAACTCGGGGGCGGCGGCAGCCCCCTCGCCGGCATAGGTTTCCGCCAGACGCGGCAACCAGGCTTCAGCCAGTTCCAACTGCCCCTGGGCCAACCACAGCTCGCATTTGGACAGGGTGATCATGGCCAGGTAGTAGACCGGCGGCACGTCCCAGATGTGCATCAACCGTTCAGCTTCGGCGAGTTGGGCGAAAGCGGCGGCGAAGCGGCCCTCGCGGCCTTCCAGCGCGGCCAGGGCACAGTGCCCGATCAACAGGCTGATGTCGCGGCAGGCACGGGCTTCGGCAATACCCGCCTGCAGGCTGACGCGCGCAGCCTGGTTCTGCATGCGCATGCAGAGCAGGAAACCCTGATAAAGCATCAGCCGCGCGCGCGCCACGCAGGCCCTGGGCACCTCCACGCCACGCAGGCGTTCCAGGCCGCTCTGCACTTCAGCCTGGGCGCGCAGCGTTTCGCCGCGCACCTGTAGCACTCGCGCGCGGTCGTAATGAACCAGCGCCTCGAATAGCGGGTTGGCCCCTCGCTGGGCCAATTCCAGGGCTTCTCGGTTGAGGCCACGGGCGCGCCAGAGATCGCCGCGCACCAGGGCGATATTGCCCAGCAAGGACAGGCACAAGTGGCGCTGGCCGTAGTTCTCGGCCAGCAACGCGCTCAGGGCTTCGGTGCAGAAATGTTCGGCACGTTCGATGTCGCCGCGGCCACGGGCGATCAGGCCGCTGATGGCCTGCCACTGCACCAGCAGGCTGCGCTGTTGCACGGCGTCTGGTGCCGGGAGGAAGCGCGCAAGGTTGCTCGCCAGCTCTTCCGCTGCGTCCAGTTGGCAGGCCAGGCCCAGGGCCAGGCTGTAGAGCACGATCAGGCGAGGCGTGCTGGACAGCAGGCTGTCGGGGAGGTCCATCTTCCAGCGCAGCAGCATGGCGATGTTCTGGTTGGCCAGCAGCTGTTCTTCAGACAGGTTCTGCACCAGCGAGGCCGCCACATCGGGCTGGCCGGCACGCAAGGCCTGCTCCACCGCCTCATCCAGCAAGCCGCGCGCGCTGAACCAGCGACAGGCGCGCAAGTGCATGCCGGACGGCGCCAGGCTCGTGGTGCCGCGGCTGCGCAGCAGGTCGGAGAACAGGTGGTGATAGCGGAACCACTGGCCTTGTTCGTCTAGGGGAACCAGGAACACCTGGTGGGCCTGCAGGTAACGGAGGATGGCGGCGCTGTCGTGGCTTTCGCGCACGGCATCGCAGAGTTCGGCGCAGAAACGCTCGAAGCGGGCGGTTTCAAAGAGGAAGGCCTGGACTTCGGGCGGCTGGCGCTCGATGACTTCCTCCAGCAGGTATTCACGGATCAGGCTTTCGTCACCATGGGTGGTCCGCTCCACCTCAGTGCTGGCAGGGGCTTCCTGGCCTGCAAGCAGCCACAGGCGCAGGCCGGCGACCCAGCCTTCGCTACGTTGGAGCAAACCGTCCAGGTCGTCGCCTTCGAGCTTCGCACCCTGGCTGCTCAACAGCGCCAGGCACTCGTCTTCAGTCAGGCGCAGGTCTTGCTCGTTCAGCTCCAGCAGGTGCCTCGACAGGCGCAGCCGGGCCAGGTGCCAATCCGGGCGCTGGCGACTGGTGACCAGCAGCACCCAACCGTCGGGCAGGTGGTTGAGGAGGAATTGCAGGCAGCGGTCGAGCACCGCGTTCTGTGCCAGGTGATAGTCGTCCAGCACCAGCAACAGCGGCTGGTTGGCATCCAGGTGTTCGGCCACTTCGTCGAGCAGGCCATCCAGCCACTGCTCGAAGGCGAAGGGCTGGTGGCGCTGGCGCATTTTCAGATGGCCCATGGCTTCATCACCCAGCCCCGGGTAGAACTGGCGAAGGCCGTCCAGCAGACGTTCGAGGAAGCGCCCCGGATCGCTGTCACGCCGGCTCAGGCTGAGCCAGAGGCTTCGCCAGCCGGGCGGCAGGCTTTCGCAGAACTCGATGGCCAGGGAGCTTTTGCCGAAGCCAGCCGGCGCGCTGAGCATCAGCAGGCGGCCGTCGAGGCCAGCGGCAAGGCGCTCGCACAGGCGCGGACGCGGGACATGGCCGGCAGGGCGCGGCGGGCGAAAGAAGCGCGCATCTGCCACGGGAGCAGCGGTCGGTGTCATGGATCGCGAACTGGTCAGGACGGTCATCACCCAGCTTCTAGGAATGTTGTGCGTACAGGGGCGCGAACCTGAACGAGCCTAGCGGTTCAGGGGACCCAATAGAAGCCCCGGCGGGAAGGAAGTACAGACAAGAAAAAGCCGGCCCGGAGGCCGGCTTCGCTACAAGGTGTTGCAGGGGATCAGCGAACGCCCGCCTGACGCAGGGCCGCCGGGGTGTAGTCGCTTTCGCCAGCGGTGTAGCTGAAGTCGTAGGACTGTTTCTCCTCGTTCTTCATACCCAGCGCCAGGTAACGGCCGGACAGCAGGTCGTAGAGACTTTCCAGCGTGTACCACGGTACCTGATGGTTGTAGTAGTACTGGGAATGGGCCTCAGCCACGCGCCACAGGGTGCCACGGCCGTCGTAGTGGTCGATGGCAGCGGCTTGCCAGGTGTCTTCGTCGATGTAGAAGTCACGCTTGGCGTAGATATGGCGCTCGCCCTGCTTCAGGGTCGCCACCACGTGCCATACGCGGTGCAGCTCGTAACGGGTCAGGTCCTGGTTGATGTGGCCGGCCTTGACGATGTCGCTGTACTTCAGCTTCGGATCATCCAGCTTGTAGCTGTTGTAGGGGATGTAGATCTCCTTCTTGCCTTCCAGCTTCCAGTCGTAACGGTCCGGCGCACCGTTGTACATGTCGAAGTTGTCGGAAGTACGCAGGCCGTCGGCAGCGGTGCCCGGACCATCGTAGGACACCTGCGGCGCACGGCGTACGCGGCGCTGGCCAGCGTTATAGAGCCAGGCCAGGCGCGGCTCCTTCACCTGGTTGAGGGTTTCGTGCACCAGCAGCACGTTACCGGCCAGGCGGGACGGCGCAGTCACACGCTGCTTGAAGTAGAACAGCACGTTGCTCGGCTTGCTCGCATCGTAGTCCTTCAGCTTGTCGCGGAAGGTGAACTCGTCCTGGAAGTACACCAGGCTGTAGGAGCCGTTCGGTTGCGGGGTCGCCTGGGTCACCAGACGGCGCACGCTACCGCCACGATAACGGGTGATGTGGTTCCAGATCGCCTCCAGGCCATCCTTCGGAATCGGGAAGGGGTTGGCGGTACGGAAGTTTTCCAGGCCGTTGCCGCCTTCCACCAGTTTGGTGTTGGTGGCGTTGTACTGGGTGGCCTCGAGCACGCTGGCCGGGACGGTGGCCGAACGATGGGTCTTGAACACCGGCATCTTGTAGGTGTCGGGGTAGCGCTTGAACATCGCCAACTGGCCAGGGGTCAGCTTGTCCTTGTACTGGTCGACGTTCTGCGCAGTGATGGTGAACAGCGGCTGCTCACTGGCGAACGGGTCGGACAGGAAGCCCTTGGCATCAACGGTGCCGGCATTCTTCGGCAGGCCGCCGGTCCACTCGGGAATGGAACCGTCAGCATTGCCGGCCTTCTCGGCGCCCAGCGGGGTCAGGGTGGACCCCAGCTTGGCCGCTTCGTCGGCCGATACCGCAGCCATGACACCGGTGGCCAGCATGGACAGCGCCAGCACGCCAGTTTGCAGCAGACTCTTTGTTGTTTTCATTTTCATCGTCTTCCTCAATTTTGCAGTCCGCTTAGAAGTTCACGCCGAAGCTGAGCGCGAGGAAATCGCGATCGATCGAGGTGTTGTACGTGCCGCCGAAGAAGTCGGTGTAGGCCAGGCTAGCGGTATAGGTGTTCTGGTACTCGGCATCCAGGCCCAGGCTCACGGCCTTGTTGCCTTCGCTGAACACACCGTTCGGGCCGTAACCATCGACGTCATGGGACCAGGCAATGCTCGGTTTCAGGTTCACGCCAGCGAACACGTCGTTGTAGTCCCAGACCGCGCGAGCGCGATATCCCCAAGCGGTGCTGGTGACGAATCCGTCGTCTTCGCAGTACTTGGTCAGGTTTTCCGCAGTAGCGCTACCCAGAGTGCCCAGGTTGAGCGCACGGCACTGGCCGGCCGGCAGCGGGCCAGGACCGTATACCGGGTCGCGGCCGTAACGGGCTTCGGTGGTGCTTTCCAGGCCCCCGGTATGAACCACGCCAACTTCGCCTACCAAGGTCAGACGGCTGGCGCCCATGACTTGGTCAAAGAAGTGAGTGAAGGTGGTCTGGAACTGGGTGACTTCCTTGCGGCGATAACCCGGTTGGTCGGTGTTCGGGCGGCCGGTCAGTACCGACACGTTGGGGTTCAGCGGGCTCAGGCCGGAGAACAGGATGTCGGTGGTGTTCAGTTGCACCGGCAGGTTTGGACGGTAGCTGATCTCACCGCTCCAGGCGGTACCGGTGGGCAGGGTGGTGGAGAAGCTCAGGCCGTAGAGGCGGATGTCTTCCGGGTACTCGACGTAATACTCGCTGTTGCCGGCAACCACCAGCGGCAGCAGTTGAGGGACCAGGGCATTGACCGTGCCCGGAATCAAAGCACCGGGGATGGTGCCTGCCAGCGCGCCACCCAAGGCACCACCCAAGGCGGTCGGAGAGTAGGACGCTGCAGGGGCGCCACGGCCGCTGAAGTACGGGTTGCGGCTGTGATAGTTCATGAAGTACAGGCCGAACTCGGTATCCAGCTCCTCGGCGAAGTAGCGGAACGCGGTACCCCACTGGCCATCATCACGGGCATCGCGGTCCGCGCCGCGCTTGACGATCGCGCCTTCGTCCGGGTTGCCCCACTGCACGCCACGAGCTTGCAGGGTATTGATGATGTTGTTGCGCGCGGCGGCAGGCAGCCCGGCAAGTTGCAGGGCATTGCGCACCCCTTGCTGGGTGCGCAGTACGGTCAGGTTCTGGTCGCAGCCATCGGCGATCACGTCTGGCTGGGCAAAGAAGGTGCCGCAGTTGTCGACGATGGTCTGGTCCCACTCCAGCTGGTAGAACGCCTCGGCGGACAGGTTGTCGGTCAGGCTCTGGGACACATAGAACATGTTGACCGGGATCAGGCCTTCCTTGATCTCGGCACCCGGACGACGGAACGCGGACACGTCGATCGGGTTGACGGAGTTGATGGAGTTGCCGATGAAGGTGCTCTCACCCCAGCTCACCACCTGCTTGCCCAGGCGCACGCTGCCCGGCAGGTCAGCGATGTTGTAGTTGTGGTAGACGAAGGCATCGAGCAGTTCTGCGCCGGAAGACTGTGCGCCTTCCTTGCGGTTGTGGTCGTCGATGTCCTTGAACAGACGGCTCTCGTCCTTCAGCTCGAAGTCGTACCAGTACTTGCCACGAACGAAGACGCCGGTGTCGCCGTACTTCAGTTCGAGGTCATGGATGCCCTTGAAGATCTTCGAGAAGGTTTCGCCCTTCTTGAAGTTCAGGTGGGAGTCGTCGGAAGTCTGGGACAGGCCGTCCCCACCGTTGTTCACGCCGATCAGGTCCGGATCGGCCCCTCGCATCGACCAGCTGGCCCCCACGGACAGCGAAGAGTCGAACTGACCTTCGATTTCACCCATATTGAACGTCACGCCGAATGCCGGTGCAGCGATTGTGGAAGCAAGGCTGACGGCCAGTGGCAGCTTTGCCAGGCGCCAGAACGTTGTGGTTGTTGTCATCGACGCTACTCCATGTGTTTTTTGTTATTGATGGTTGCGGACTATAGCCAGCGGGTATTAGCGCTTGATCCCTCGAAAGTGTGATTTGGAACCCCCAGACACTCTGGCCCGCACCTTCCGACGGATTAGTCCGATCCTTCGGTAGGAAAGATAGCCAGTAATTTTCAGAACGCAGCAATTAACAAGCCAAGCGTTTGCTTGGTTGCCGGGCCGCACCCTAGAGGGCGCGGCCCGTGCTGCTTAGAGAGCGGAGAGGAAAGTGCTGCCGGCGGCCTGCCATTGAGCGATGTCGACACGAATGCGTTTCTTGTCCAGCTTGCCCACGCTGGTCTTGGGAATTTCAGTAACAAGCGCGATCTGGCTGGGAATAGCCCACTTATTGATGTGACCTTGCTCGACAAAGGGCTTGAGATGTTCCTTCAGCGCCTTGGCATCCAGGGGCTGATTGTCACGAACCACCACCAGGGCAAAGGGACGTTCGCCCCACTGCGGATCGGGAACGCCCACCACGGCCACTTCGCGTACCGCCGGGTGACGACTGATCAAGTCTTCCAGTTCCAGTGAGGATATCCACTCGCCGCCGGTCTTGATGACATCCTTGATGCGGTCGCGGATCTCGATGAACCCCATCCCGTCCAGCGTGGCCACGTCCCCGGTATGCAGCCAGCCACGCTCCCAGAGCTCCTCGCTCTTCTCCGGCTCGTTGAAGTAGCCGTAGGTCAGCCAGGGCGCGCGCAGCACCAGCTCGCCCTGGGACTCGCCATCAATCGGCTGGAACTGCCCATCGGCGTCCATGATGGCCGCCTCGACCAGCGGCACCGGCACGCCGGCCTTGATGCGGTAGGTGGTGCGCTCATCCTCGCTGCCGGCCAGCAGCTCTTCGTTGAGGTGCGCCACCGAGATCAGCGGGCAGGTCTCGGACATGCCGTAGGCAGCGGTGAGCTGGATACCACGGGCCTTGGCCGCGTCGTACAGGGCGCGGTTCAGCGCGCTGCCACCGATGATCATCTTCAGGCCGCCGAAGTCATATCCCTGGGCGGTCGGGGCATTCATCACCATCTGCAGGATGGTTGGCACGCAGTGGGAGAAGGTGACCTTCTCTTCGCGCATCAGGCGGCAAAGCATGTCCGGCTCGTAACGGCCGGGGTAGACCTGCTTCACCCCGAGCATGGTTGCTACATAGGGCACACCCCAGGCGTGAACGTGGAACATCGGGGTGATGGGCATGTAGACGTCATCGGTGCCCATCAGTCGGATGCTGTCCAGCGCACCGATGGTGGCGGCCATGGACAGGGTGTGCAGCACCAGCTGGCGGTGGGTGAAGTAGACGCCCTTGGGATTACCGGTGGTGCCAGTGGTATAGAAGGTGGTGGCGACGGAGTCTTCGTCGAAGTCTGGGAAGTCATACGCCGGGCTGGCCGCCGCCAGCAGGGTCTCGTACTCGCCGACCAGGTTCGGCAGGTCGACGTTGTGATCCGTACCGTCGGTGAGCAGCAGGGTTTTCTTCACCGTGGTCAGTTGGCTGCCGATGGCCTGGTAGATCGGCAGGAACTCGCTGTTGACCAGCACGAAGCGGTCTTCAGCATGGTTCATGGTGTAGAGGATCTGGTCCGGCGAGAGGCGGATATTGATGGTGTGCAGCACGGCACCGATCATCGGGATAGCGAACATGCACTCCAGGTAACGGTGGCTGTCCCAATCCATCACCGCGACGGTATCACCCGCCTTCACACCCGCTTCGGTGAGCACGTTGGCCAGACGCGCGACGCGCTCGTTGAAGGTGGCGTAGCTGTAGCGAATGCGGTCGCGGTAAACGATCTCGCGAGTCTTTTCGTATCGGCTGCCGGACATCAGCAGGCGCTTGATCAGCAGGGGGTAGACGTAGGCGTTTTCGGCGGGCTTGATGACGCGGGTCTGGAGCATGAGACGCACCTGGTGAGGTTGGGGACTTTATTGTTGATCTCGACTTTAGGCCCCATCGGCGAGACGCAAATCAGTCAAAAGAGTGATTTGATGAGTGACTCTTTTTCGACTTTCGGTCACCAGATAGAATCCAGGGCCCCGGCCGGTCGCGGCCCGTTATCCACAGAGGTAGGTTCGAGATGTCCGATATCGTTATCGTCAGTGGCGCCCGTACACCCATGGGCGGCTTCCAGGGCAGCCTGTCCGGCGTTTCCGCCGTGGACCTTGGAGCGCTGGCCATACGCGAGGCCGTCAGCCGGGCCGGTATCCAGCCGGCCGACGTGCAGGAAGTGATCATGGGCAACGTGCTGCCCGCCGGCCTCAAGCAGGGCCCGGCCCGCCAGGCCGCCTTGAACGCCGGCCTGCCCGCCACCACCGGCTGCACCACCATCAACAAGCTCTGCGGCTCCGGCATGAAGGCCGTGATGCTGGCCCACGACCTGCTCAAGGCCGGCAGCAACTCGGTGATGGTGGCTGGCGGCATGGAAAGCATGTCCAACGCCCCCTACGTGCTGGAAAAGGCCCGCACCGGCCTGCGCATGGGTCATGGCGAAATCAAGGACCACATGTTCCTCGACGGCCTGGAAGACGCCCGCACCGGTCGCCTGATGGGCTCCTTCGCCCAGGAAACCGCCGACCGGTACAGCGTGACCCGTGAAGAGATGGACGCCTACGCCATTGAATCCCTGAAGCGCGCCCAGGCCGCCATCGCCGACGGTTCCCTGGCCGCCGAGATCGTCCCGGTGACCGTGACCACCCGTAAGGGTGAGGTGGTGGTCAAGGACGACGAGCAGCCGCTGACCGCCAACCTGGACAAGATTCCCGGCCTGAAGCCCGCCTTCAAGAAAGACGGCACCATCACCGCTGCCAACGCCAGCTCCATTTCCGACGGCGCCAGTGCCTTGGTCATGATGACCGCCGAAGAAGCGGCCCGCCGCGGTCTCAAGCCGCTAGCGAAGATCGTCGGCCACGCCACCCAGAGCCAGGACCCGAGCGAATTCACCCTGGCCCCCATCGGCGCCATGTCCAACCTGTTCAAGAAAACCGGCTGGAACAAAGACGATGTCGACCTGTTCGAGATCAACGAAGCCTTCGCCATGGTGACCATGCTGGCCATGCGCGAACACGGCCTGGACCACGCCAAGGTCAACGTCTACGGCGGCGCCTGCGCCCAGGGTCACCCGGTTGGCTCCACCGGTTCGCGCATCATCATCACCCTGATCAACGCCCTGCGTAACAAGGGCGGCAAGCGCGGCGTGGCTTCGCTGTGCATCGGTGGCGGTGAAGCGACTGCAGTGGCGATCGAACTGCTGTAAGGGCTACTGCGGGGAAGAGAAAGGCGCGACTTTGGTCGCGCCTTTTTTTGTGTGTTCCCGGCGCACTGATCCGAACGCGCCTTTTCTATCCTCAAGCCACCACCGCCACATGCGCCGGTGTCCTCGGAAACACCAGTGCCGCTGCGAATGTCAGCACCGCAAACCCCACCAGCACCAGATACAACCCCACAAGCCCCTGCCTCGGCTCAATGAAGGCGATCATCGGAATCGCCGCCGCGCTGGCACCGAATGAAACGAAGTAGCGCAGCGCGAAGACCCGCGCCTGCCAACGAGGTGCGACGAAGTTGGCAACCATCGAGTCGTTCACCGTTACCTGGCCGAACACTACGAACATGAAGGCCGCCCCCAGGGCGATCACCACCCAGCCGTCGGCCCAGGCCATCGCCAGCAGCAAGGGCGCTTGGCAGAAGGTCAGCAGCACGAAGGGCACCTTGAGGCTGACACGATCGATCACCCGACCGATCAGCAACTGGGCCACCGCGCCAAAGGCGTAGGCCAGGCTCACCACCAGGCCGAGAGCTTCCGGGGCGACGAAGAGGTCATGCAGGCGCTCCTGGAACAGTTTGGGATAGGTCACGGTGGAGGCGTTGAACACCACACCGCCGGTCGCAGTCACCAACGCCAGCACGCCGAATACGAGCGGCATCGATACTCCAGCCGCGAGGCCTCCGCGTCGGGCGCCGGCCGCCGCGGAAGTGGGCGCTTCCTCGCGCACGCACCAGGCGAACCAGAAGCCCAGCAGCACTGCCACGACGCCAGGCAGGATGAAGGCTGCGCGCCAGCCGAACTGCGCGGTGAGATAGCCAGTGAGCAGCGCGGCAAAGGCCACCCCGAGATTGCCCCACATGCCATTAATGCCGATTTCCCGCCCGCGATTCTCCGCATGGGCCACCAGCATTGCCGTACCCACCGGGTGGTAGATGGCGGCGAACACCCCGACCAGGGTAAGCCCCGCTACCAGGGCCGGAATCGAGGTGCAGAGGCCAGTGAAGATGGCCGAGGCACCGATCCCCAGGAAGAACAGCAACATCATCTGGCGCCGGCTCCAGCGGTCACCCAGCCAGCCGGCGGGTAGTGAGCACGCACCGAAGGCGATGAAGCCGCCGAGCGATAGTCCGATCAGCTCGCCATAGGCAAGACCGAAGTCGCGCCCCATGCCAAGCACGGCAGCGGGGAAGATGAGCATGAACATGTGGTCAATTACATGGGCGGCGTTGATGAAGCGGATAACGGTTCGAGGTCGATTCATGGCAGCGAACGTTTGGTTGTTGGAAGCGCCATGCTAGGTTGTCAACTAAGAATCAACCGGCCACAGAAGTCATCGAATCGGACATGCTGATCAGACTCCACCAGCACGACCGCCTGAGCGCAGTTGCGCGCGACTATCAGGACGGCGCCCACGTCGAACGCCACTGCCACGAGGAAGCACAATTCCTCTACGCCGCACGCGGCCTGATGCGCCTGGTCACGACAGCCGGCGCCTGGGTGATACCTCCGACCCAGGCGGTGTGGATTCCACCGGGCGTGGAGCACCAGATATTCATGGCCGGACAGGTGCAGATGCGCACCCTGTTCATCGCCGCCGATGCCGTTCCCGCCTCCCTCGACGACTGCTGCGTGCTGGCGGTCCCGCCGCTGCTGCGGGAACTGATCCTGCGCGCCGTTCAACTGGAGGAGATGGACGCCGAGGAGCACAGGGCCCTGGTGCAACGGCTGTTACTCCACGAAATCGCCGCCCTGGAGCACATGCCCCTGCACCTGCCATTGCCAGAGGACCGACGCCTGCGAGCCATCTGTCTGGCACTGCTGAAAGCGCCGGAGCAGGACCGCACACTGGAAGATTGGGGACTGGAGGTAGGCGCCAGTAGCCGCACCCTGGCCCGGCTGTTCGCCCGCGAACTGGGCATGAGCTTCAACGACTGGCGCCAGCAGTTGCGGCTGACTGAGGCCCTGCCCCGCTTGCTGTCGGGACAGAGCGTGCAGAAAGTGGCCGTTGACCTTGGTTACGGCAGCGGCCGTGCCTTCAGCGCCATGTTCCGGCGCCTGCTGGGGAAGAACCCGAGGGAGTACGTGGCCAGCCTGGGGTTGCTGGCCACGCTGGAGAAGGAATGAACCATTGCCTGTAGGGGCCAAGCGAGCCGAAGGTTCGCGCCCTCAACGATTTACTTCAGCTCAGTAAAGGCCAGCTTGATCCCCAGCCCCACCAGCACCGCGCCCATCAGCCGGTCGAACCAGTGGCCCATGCGGGCAAAGCCTGCGCGCACGCGGCGGTGGCTGAACAGCAGTGCCACCAGGCTGAACCAGGCGGCAGTGGCGCACGCCAGGTAGACGCCATAGCCAGCCTGCACCGTCAGCGGCGTATGTGGATTGATGACCACGGTGAATAGCGACAGGAAGAACAGGGTCGCCTTCGGATTCAAGCCGTTGGTGACGAAGCCTGTGACGAAGGCGCCGCGCGGGCTGCGCTCGCCGGCCATGAGGGAGGCTTCTGCTGCCACCGGGTCTGCAGGTTTGGCCCGCAAGGCCTTGATGCCGATGTACAGCAGATAGGCGGCAGCCGCCCATTTCAACGCGTTGAACAGCATGATCGACTGCGACACGATCAGGCCGATGCCCAGCAGCGAATAGGCCACATGCACGAAGATGCCCATGCCCACCCCCAACGCCGTCCAGGTACCCGCACGGCGACCATGGGCCACGCTCTCGCGCACCACGATGGCGAAGTCCGGACCGGGACTGGCCACGGCCAGCAGGTGAATCAGGGCGACGGTGAGGAATTCCGTCCAGTACATGCGACCTCCGAGGGATGCAACAAGCTTTGATAGGCTGGCAACCTTACGCCTTCCAACGGACTCGCAAAAGGTACAGCCCCGCATGAACAGCAGCCGCGCCGTATTCCTCGACCACGCTTCTCTCGATCTTGGCGACCTCGACCTGGCCCCGCTGCGGCTGGCCTTCGGCGAGCTGCAACTGCATGTGCAGTCCGCTGCCGAAGAGGTTGCCGAGCGCTTGCGTGGCGCCCAGGTAGCCATCAGCAACAAGGTGCGCATCGACGCCGCCACCATGGCCGCGACCCCGGACCTCAAGCTGATCCTGGTAGCCGCCACCGGCACCAACAACATCGATCTGGAAGCCGCTCGCAAGCATGGCATCACCGTCTGCAACTGCCAGGGCTACGGCACGCCGTCGGTGGCCCAGCACACCCTGGCACTGTTGCTCGCGCTGGCCACCAGCCTGCCGGACTACCAGGCCGCCGTGCGCGCCGGCCGCTGGCAGCAAGCCAGCCAGTTCTGCCTGCTGGACTTTCCCATCATGGAACTGGAGGGCAAGACCCTGGGCCTGCTCGGCCACGGTGAGCTGGGTGGTGCAGTGGCGCGCCTGGCCGAAGCCTTTGGCATGCGCGTGCTGCTCGGCCAACTGCCCGGGCGCCCTCCCCGCGCCGACCGCCTGCCGCTGAGTGAGCTGTTGCCCCAGGTGGATGCACTGACCCTGCACTGCCCGCTCAATGAACAGACCCGCGACATGATCGGCACCGCCGAACTGGCCCTGATGAAACCGGGTGCCTTGCTGGTGAACACTGCCCGTGGCGGCCTGGTGAACGAAGCGGCCCTGGCCAGCGCCCTGCGCAGCGGCCATCTGGGCGGTGCCGCCACCGACGTACTGACTCAGGAGCCGCCGCGCGACGGCAACCCATTGCTGGCCGCCGACATCCCGCGCCTGATCGTCACGCCGCACAACGCCTGGGGCAGCCGCGAGGCCCGCCAGCGCATCGTGCAGCAACTCGCCGACAACGGCGTCGCCTGGCTGAAGGATTCGCCCGTCAGAGTCGTAAGCTAGTTCCTACAAGTTCCTGATAAAATTCGCTGCTTTTATCAGGATCTTTCTTCAGATGGACCCTCGCAGCGAAGTCCTGCTCAGGCAGGCGGAACTGTTCCAACGCCCGGTGCTGCTGGCCGGGCTGCCGGCGGATGACCTGCTCGGCACCTTGCCGCAGGCCAGCGGCTGGAGCTGGCACGCCGGTGAACAGGCAGCCCTGGAAGCCCGCTTCGCCGGGCGTAGCCAGTTCGGCACCACACCGCCGGACCTGCCCTTTGCCGCGGCCGTGCTATTCCTGCCCAAATCCCGCGAGCTCACCGACTACCTGCTGGCTGCGCTCGCCGCGCGCCTGCCCGGTGGCGAACTGTTCCTCGTCGGCGAGAAGCGCGGCGGCATCGAACGCGCCGCCAAACAATTGGCCACCCTCGGCAAGCCGCGCAAGCTGGACAGCGCGCGCCACTGCCAGCTCTGGCAGGTAAACATCGACCAGGCTCCCGCCGCCCCCGACCTGGAAGCCCTGGCCCAGCGCTATCGCCTGGACCTGACTGACGGCCCGCTGGAAGTAGTGAGCCTGCCTGGCGTGTTCAGCCATGGCCGACTGGACCGCGGCAGCGCCCTGCTCCTGCAGCAACTGGATGGCCTGCCCAGCGGCCATCTGCTGGACTTCGGTTGCGGTGCCGGGGTGCTCGGCGCGGTACTCAAGCGCCGTTATCCACAGAGCCAGCTGACCCTATTGGACGTGGATGCCTTCGCGGTCGCCAGCAGCCGCCTGACCCTGGCCGCCAATGGCCTGGAGGGCGACGTGATCGCTGCAGACGGTATCCATGGCGCGCCCGAAGGCCTGGCGGCAATCATCAGCAACCCGCCCTTCCACCAGGGTGTGCATACCGATTACCAGGCCAGCGAAGACTTGCTGCGCGAGGCCAGGGATCACCTGCTGCCAGGTGGCGAACTGCGCATCGTGGCCAACAGCTTCCTCAAATACCCGCCGCTTATCGAGTACCATCTCGGCCCCTGCCAGACCCTCGCCGAAGGGGATGGCTTCCGCATTTACCGTTCCCGCCGGGTCTGACCTGGCGGGCACCGCCTCAATACCCTTGCTCAAGCGGCATCCAATAGCCGCCCTCTCCCCCGGTCTCGGCCGGGGGATCTGGAGATCTTTGTGACCAATTTGAACACTGCCATCGCCACTCCACCCAAGGATGGGCTGCATCGCTCCCTCAAACCCCGCCACCTGAACATGATCGCCATCGGCGGCTCCATCGGTACTGGCCTGTTCGTCGCGTCCGGCGCCACGGTCGCGACTGCCGGACCGGGCGGCGCATTGCTGGCCTACGCGCTGATTGGCCTGATGGTCTACTTCCTGATGACCAGCCTGGGCGAGATGGCCGCGCACATCCCGGTTTCCGGCTCGTTCAGCACTTATGGCAGCCGCTTCGTCGACGATGGCTTCGGTTTCGCCCTGGGTTGGAACTATTGGTACAACTGGGCGGTGACCATTGCCGCTGAACTGGTAGCGGCGCAGCTGATCATGAGCTTCTGGCTGCCGGACGTGCCCGGCATCTACTGGAGCGCCCTGTTCCTCGGCCTGATGTTCCTGCTCAACGCGATCTCGGTGAAGGGCTTCGGCGAAAGCGAGTTCTGGTTCGCCCTGATCAAGGTCGTGACGGTGGTGGTGTTCATCGGCATTGGCCTGGCCACCATCTTCGGCATCATGGGCGGTATCGAGTCGCCTGGCTTCAGCAACTTCACCCTGGGTGACGCCCCCTTCGTCGGCGGCCTGCAGGCCATGGTCGGCGTCGCGATGATCGCCGGCTTCTCGTTCCAGGGCACCGAGTTGATCGGCATTGCCGCGGGCGAATCGGAGAACCCGAAGAAGAACATCCCCATCGCCATCCGCCAGGTGTTCTGGCGAATCCTGATGTTCTACATCCTGGCCATCTTCGTGATCGGCATGCTGATCCCCTACACCGAGCCGAACCTGCTGAAGAACGACGCCAGCGACATCAGCGTTTCACCCTTCACCCTGCTCTTCGAGCGCGCCGGTTTCGCTGCCGCGGCGAGCGTGATGAACGCGGTGATCCTTACCGCCATCCTCTCGGCCGGCAACTCGGGCATGTACGCGTCCAGCCGCATGCTTTACAACCTGGCGCTGCAGGGCAAGGCACCGAGGCTCTTCTCTCGCCTGTCCGCCAGCGGCGTGCCGCGCAACGCCCTCTACGCCACTACCCTGGTCGGCGCGCTGTGTTTCTTCACCTCGATCGTCGGCGACAGCACCCTCTACACCTGGCTGCTGAACACCTCGGGCATGTGTGGCTTCATCGCCTGGCTGGGCATCGCCATCTCCCACTACCGCTTTCGCAAGGGCTACCTGTCCCAGGGCGGTCGCCTGGAAGACCTGCCCTACCGCGCCAAGCTGTTTCCCTTCGGCCCGCTGTTCGCCTTCATCCTGTGCCTGGCAATCACCCTGGGGCAGAACTACCAGGCGTTCTTCGGTGATCGCATCGACTGGGCGGGCCTTGCGGCCACCTACATCAGCCTTCCGCTGTTCCTCGCCATTTGGTTGGGTTACCGCCTGAAGAAGGGCAGCCGCCTGGTGAACTACGCGGAGATGGATGTGCGCGGCGGCGACAACTGACCGACCGGCAATTCGCGCTTGCCGGGGCGACCCGGCTTGTGCAAAATGCGCCCCGTCCTAGGGGAGTAGTCTCCCGCGAGCGCCCTGCTCGCATGGCATGCGTCAACACACTTGGTCCACAGACCATGGCGCATGCGACCCAGAGCCTGCATAGACAGGCCCGCGGTTTGACAAGACCTATGACACATACAACCTGACCCGGGGTGGGCAGATTGCGTGTGTCATGGTGATTAGTCGACCCGCCCCCGTAGGAACCCTGATGCTGGAATCCCTCTTCGTCCCGACCCTGATCGTTGCCCTCGCCGAAATCGGTGACAAGACTCAGTTGCTCGCACTTCTGCTCGCCGCTCGCTTCCGCAAGCCTTGGCCGATCATCTGGGGCATCGTCGCCGCTACCCTGGCCAACCATTTCGCCGCCGGTGCGGTGGGTTCGTGGGTCGCCAGCTTCTTCTCCGCCGCCACCCTGAGCTGGATTCTTGCCGCCTCTTTCGCCGCCGTCGCCCTCTGGACCCTGGTACCGGACAAGCTGGATGACGACGAAGAATCCGGGCTGAAGAAGTACGGCCCGTTCCTCACCACCCTGATCGCCTTCTTCCTCGCCGAAATGGGCGACAAAACCCAGGTCGCCACTGTGATGCTGGCAGCGCAGTACCCGCATTTCGTGATGGTGGTCCTGGGCACCACCCTCGGCATGCTGATTGCCAACGTCCCGGTGGTGCTGGCCGGCAACTTCGCGGCTGATCGCCTGCCACTGACGCTGATCCGCCGCCTGGCCGCCGTCGCCTTCGCCGCCCTGGCCGTCTACGCCATATACGAAGCGCTGAAGCTCAGCGGAATGATCTGACCGGCCCCGCACAGCCTTTCGTAGGATAGGTTGAGCGACGCTCAAGCGGAGCGCCGCCGGCCACATCCTACGAAGTTGCCTCCAACCGGCGGCGTTTCGGCCAATGGCTGGAACGAGCGTACTGGTAAAGTGACGCGCTGGATCAAGGCGCAGGGGAGCGCATCGTGTCACTGGACGATATGAAAAGGCTGGTTCGCCAGCACATCGAGCTGTCGTGGAACAAAGGCCGCCTGGCCCTGGCCGAGCAGTTGCAGAGCAAGGACTTTCTCTACAAGAGCTCCTTCATTGGCCGGCCCCTCAACAGCGCCGCCTACAGCCAGATGGTGGCGAACATCCGCGATGCCATGCCCGACCTGGAAGTGGTGGTGGAGGAATGCATAGCCGAAGGCAACAAGGTGGTGACCTGGTGCACCCTGATCGGCAGCATCCAGAAGCCTGCCCTGGGCTATCCACCCAGCGACAGGATTCTCAGCATCTCGGCCATGGCCTTCTGGACCCTCAATAGCCTGGGTGAGGTACAGGAGATCTGCACCATGTTCGACATGGAAAGCTTCCGCGCCCAGCTCGGCCTCTCGACCCAGCCCCTGGCCGAGAAAGCCCTGCCCTGATCACAGATAGCCGTTGGCCCGGAACCAGCCAATGGTGCGTTCCAGGGTGACCTCCAGCGGCGTCTCGGCAACGAAGCCCAGTTCGTGCTGGGCCTTGCTGCCATCCAGGAACTGCCCGCCGGCCATCACCGCGATGGCCGTATCATCCAGCTTCGGCAACTCGCCTGAGAGCCGGTAACGCATCCTGCCGAGCGCCGCCATGCCCTTGGCCAACGCCAGCGGCATCGGTTGCGGCGGCTGCACGCCAAGCAGGTTGGCGATACGCTCAGTCAGTTCGGCCATCTCGATGTTCTGTCCGGCCAGCAGGTAACGCTCGCCCACCCGCCCCTTCTCCAGCGCCAGCAACAGGCCGCGCCCAGCATCGGCGGCATCCACCACGTTGCGCCGGCCGGGTACATAGTGGGTCATCCAACCTTGGGCCATGGCGGTGATGAGGCGCCCGGTACTGGGGACGGCATCGAACTCGCCGAGGCACATACCAGGAATTCCGATGATCACCGGCAGGCCGCTACGGGCCTGTTCACGGGCCTGTTCATCCAGCGCCCACTTGCTCAGCAGATAAGCGTTCTTCCAGCGCGGCATGCCTTCATAGAACAACCCCTCGTGACCGGGCAGGCCTTCGGGATGGCGAGGCAGGGCAATGGCAGCGCCGGTATAGAGAATGCGCGGCACGTGGGCAGCGAGGCAGGCGGCGTAGAAGTGGTTGGTCTCGTCGAGGGCGCTGGCAACCTCTTCCTGCCAGCGGCGCGGCCGCTTCGGGTAGCCTGCGGCGCAGAAGATCACACCGTCGAGGCCACTGAGCGTGCGAGTGAGACCGGCATGATCGAGCAGTTCGGCGGACCGGCACTCGGGCTCCAGGTAGGCCAGCCGCTCGATCCGTGACGACGGCCGATGTATCAGCACCAGCTGGTGCCCCGCGGCTTTCACCGCCCGAGCCGTGTGATGGCCGAGCAAGCCGGTTGCTCCAAGTACGGCGATTTTCACTGCAGCTCCTCATCCGTTGGAGATTCGCCACCCCGGAGAGTCCGAAGTGGCGGCAAGCAGTCTAGAACGCGGGTTGCCGGGATGCCAGCCGCTGGGCCGGCACCTTGCCCTCCTCAGCGTTGCCCCTTGGCCTGCTGGTACAGCGGCATCACTTTCGGAATGGCCGCCTTCAGCGACGACATCCGCGAGCTGGAGGACGGGTGCGTGCTCATGAACTCCGGCGGCGCACCACCACCGGCCTGCTCCATCTTCTGCCAGAGGGTGATCGCGGCGTTCGGGTCGTAACCGGCACGGGCGGCGAGTTCCAGGCCGATCAAGTCCGCCTCGTTCTCGTTGGACCGACTGTTGGGCAGGGTCATCAGGTAGTCGACACCTGCATTGGCCATGCCCAGGCCGGCCTGACCGACGCCCAGCACCGAACCAATCTGGTTGGCCATTTGCACGCCATAGGCCTTGGTCATGGCTTCACGGCTGTGTTCGCGCAGGGCGTGGGCGATCTCGTGGCCCATCACCGCCGCCAGTTCGTCATCGGTGAGTTTGAGCTTATCGATCAAGCCGCTGTAGACGATGATCTTGCCACCCGGACCGCAGTTGGCGTTGAGCTCGTCGCTGTCGATCACGTTGGCTTCCCACGCCCATTGCGCGGCATCCGGACGGAACGCGGACGTCTGGGCGATCAGGCGCTTGGCAATCGCGTCGACACGACGGGCATCGGTGCTGTTCTTGTCCAGCACGCCCTTTTGCGAGGCCTCGCTCAGGGTCTGCTGGTAGGACTTGGCGTACATCTGATTGAGCTCGGCACTCGACAGCGTGCTGAGCATGTACTGCTTGCGCTCGACGCCCACTGCCCCGCCGCTGGTGGTGTTGACGGCCTGGCATCCTGCCAGGAGCAGGGCCGCGGTCAGCCCGGACAGGTAAAACAGCTTGGCCATGATGGCTCTCCATCTCTTTGCGAGGTCGGTAATGCTACGGCCGGCCAGATAACCCGGCAACCGCGTCGCATGTAGACAAGCCGGCGACGCTTTTATCTGCATGGGCGATTTAGGAAATTTCACAGTGCTGCCGATATACAGATGCAAGGTGAAGTCCTTTTTCCCCGGAGCCCCCATGAAGTTCAGGTCCATTCAATTCTCCATCGCAGCCTTGGCAGGAGCCAGCGTGCTGGCGGTGGTTGCCGCCCTGGTGCTCTACGCCCTGTTTTCCGGTGCGAAAACCCAGGAACTGGTGCAGCAACGAACCCAGGCGCTGCTCGAGCAGGTCATCAACGAGCGGCTGGTGGCCCTTGCCAGTTCCCAGGTCAGCCAGATCCAGCGCGAGCTGGAATTGCCGCTGGGCATCGCCAAGAACATGGCCAACCTCAACAGCCTGCTGGGGGAAACCGATGAGGCCGGCAATCCAAAGCTGAGCATCAGCCGCGAGCAGCTCAACAATCTGGTGCGCCAGACCACGGAGCGCAATCCCAAGCTGAACGGTAGCTACATCGGCTGGGAGCCTAATGCCATCGACGGCGCCGATGCCAACTACGCGGGACAGAAAGGCAACGGCTACGACGGTACCGGCCGCTTCCTGCCTTGGTGGTTCCGCAACGCAGACGGCAGCCTGGGCCAGGACGCCATTGGTTTCATGGAAAGCGAGAAGATGCTCAACACGGGCGTCCGCGAAGGCGAGTACTACCTCTGCCCGAAAGAACGCAAGAAACCCTGCGCCATCGACCCCGCACCCTATGACGTGGGCGGCAAGATCATGATCCTTTCGTCCTTTACCGCGCCGATCATGATCAAGGGCGAATTCCGCGGCATCAGTGGCGCCGACTTCTCCCTGAATTTCATCCAGGACCTGCTGACCAAGGCCGACCAGCAGCTTTACGACGGTGCCGGCGACATGGCCCTGATCGCCAGCAACAACCGCCTGGTGGCCTACTCCAGGGACAGCGCCAAACTGGGTGAAGAAGCCGCCAAGGTGTTCGACACCAGCACCATGGACAGCCTGCGCGGGTTCTCCGGCAATCAGCCGTCCTACCGCATCGACCAGGCCAGCCAGCGCATCGAACTGATGGTGCCGTTCGGCATCGGCGACACCGACGCCCGCTGGGTGCTGCTGATCCAACTGCCGGTGCAGGCAGTGATGAAGGAACTGTCCCAGTTGCAGGGCGACCTCGCCGCCCAGCGCGACGCCGATATCTTCGGCATGACCCTGGTGGGGCTGCTCATCGCCGGTCTCGGCCTGCTGGTGATCTGGTTCGTCGGCTACGGCATCGCCCGTCCGCTACGCCAGATGGTCGGCATGCTCGACGATATCGCCAAGGGCGACGGCGACCTGACCCAACGCCTGCACAACAACCGGGCCGATGAAATGGGCGCCATCGCGGGCGGTTTCAACACCTTCCTCGGCAAGCTGCAATCGATGATCAGCCAGGTGGTGACCTCGGTGCAGAAGGTCAGCGATTCGTCCGAGCACACCGCCGACATCGCCATCCGCACCAACCAGGGCGTGCAGAAGCAACTGGCGGAGATCGAGCTGGTGGCCACCGCCGTCCATGAGATGACCGCCACCGCCCAGGACGTGGCGCGCAATGCAACCCACGCGGCGGAAGCGGCCAGCCATGCCGACCAGGCAGCCAACCACGGCAAGCGCATCGTCCACAGCACCGCCGAAGCCATCTCCGCCCTGGCCACCGAGATCGGCCGCGCCGTGGGCGTGGTGCAGAACCTGGCCAAGGACAGCGAGAACATCAACGCCATCCTGGTGGCCATCCGTGGCATCGCCGAGCAGACCAACCTGCTGGCGCTGAACGCGGCCATCGAGGCAGCGCGTGCGGGTGAGCAGGGCCGCGGCTTCGCTGTGGTTGCCGACGAGGTGCGCAACCTGGCGCAAAAGACCCAGCAGGCCACCGAAGAAATCCAGACGATGATCCAGCAACTGCAGCACGGCACCCGTGAAGTGGTGAAGGTGATGCAGGACAGCCAGGAGAAGACCGACACCAGCGTGCAGCACGCCAACGAGGCCGCCCATGCGCTGGAGTCGATCACCCAGGCGGTATCGGTGATCAACGACATGAACACCCAGATCGCCAGCGCGGCCGAGGAACAGAGCGCAGTGGCCGAAGACATCAACCGCAACGTGATCAACATCGGCCAGGTGGCCAACGAGGTCGCCGGCGGTGCCGACGAAGCCTCCCAGGCCAGCGCCGAACTGACCAAGCTGGCCGAGCAGCAAAGGCGGCTGATCAATCAGTTCAGGGTGTAAAACCAAAAGCCCCTCTCGAAGAGGGGCTTTTTCGTAGGAAAAGGGCGCCTCAAGCCGGCGTCAGGCACTCCGGCCCGTCCAGCTTCGGGTCATTCACCAGGTTCGCCAGGGGGCGTTCGCGCAACTGCGGCCCCGGCCTGGCCAGCAGTTCGAGCAACTGCATTGGCGTCGAATCAGCGGCCAGCCAGAGCCGCTGGCCTTCCTCGTCCAGCACCAGCGGGCGACGCAGGTCGGCCACGGGCTGGGTGACCATCGCCAGGCTGAGGTATTCCATGCCACCGACCGGATAGGCCTCCCACAGCGCGGCGAAGTACATGATTCCGCCTTCGGCGCTGACCCAGTAGGGCCGCTTGCGCACACCGCGCCACTCGTAGAATCCGTTGGCCAGGATCAGGCAGCGCCGCGAACGGAAGGCTTCGCGGAACATCGGCTGGTCGGCCAGGGTTTCGACACGGGCGTGGGCGGGGGTCTTCGACAGGTCGGTGAGCCAGGCCGGAGTCAACCCCCAGCGGGCCATGTCGGCGCGGCGTTGGTCACCCAGTTCACGCAGCATCAATACCCGGCCACCGGGGGCCAGGTTCCAGTGCGGTTGATGGTCGGCGGGGAAACCAGGAAGGGCCGCCAGTGCAGGCGTCCAGCGAAACAGGGCGAAACGTCCAGACATGGGGCAGCCTGTTCAGGTCGGGGATCAGCAGAGCAGCGTGCCGGGATAGCTGTCAGGCTCTTCGCCCGGCAGGGGTTGCGCGGCATTGTACGCGGCGATCAACCCGCTGGCGCGTTCGGCGTCGTCGTCCTCGACCAGCAGGCCGAGCAAGCCGAACATCGGTAGTTCCCCGATGCCCCCCAGCAGATGGCTACCGGCCAGGTGGGCCTCCACGCCCTCACTGGAGAGCATGCCCAGCAGCAGTTCGGCTTCGATCAGGTCCCTGGGCTCATAGATGCGCCGCATCAGTCATCCTCCCGGCGAACCTCCAGGCTCCAGTCCTGGCCGTCGGTCCAGAGCAGGAACAGGATGGGCCGGCAGCACACCGGACAATCTTCGATGTATTGCTGGTCGCCACCCGAGAGATCGAGCACAGCTTCGGCTGGCTCGCCGCAGTAAGGGCATTGGTAGTCCTCTGTTTCCAGCATCCCGCCTCCCGTGTGACTTGCCTGTATAATCGCCGGTCTATTTGACGCCCCGAACACCCGGGCCTCCCCCCCTTTACCCAGCCAATTCCAGAACAAGAGTGACCAATGGGCGAATTTGAAGCCATCCGACCCTATGACGATGCCGAGGTACCGGCAGTGCTCTCGCGCCTGTTCGCCGATGACGCCTTCCTCGGCACCCTCACCCGCTATCGTTTCCCGAAACTGGCGGGACCGCTGGGCTGGCTCCTCAAGCCTGTTATAGCTCATCGGCTACGTCGGGAGTTCGCCAGCATCGATTCGGTGGCCGCGTTGCAGGACCGCATCGAGCCCTATGTGGATAACACCATCGAGCGCGCCACCGACGGCGTGACCTACTCGGGCGTGGAACGCCTGAAGCCAGGCACCGCCTACCTGTTCCTGGCCAACCACCGCGACATCGTCATGGACCCGGCCTTCGTCAACTACGCCGTGTACCACGCAGGCCTTCCGACGCCCCGCATCGCCATCGGCGACAACCTGCTGCAGAAGCCCTACGTCAGCGACCTGATGCGCCTGAACAAGAGCTTCATCGTGCACCGCAACCTGGCTGGACGCCGCGAGAAGCTGGCAGCCTTCCAACTGCTGTCGGCCTACATCAATCACTCGATCCGCCAGGATGGACAGTCGATCTGGATCGCCCAGGCCGAGGGTCGCGCCAAGGACGGTGATGACCGCACCGATTCGGCGATCCTCAAGATGTTCCACATGAGTCGCAAGGACGAGCCCTTCTCGAATGTGATTCGTGACCTGCACCTGATTCCGGTATCCATCAGCTACGAGTACGACCCCTGCGACCAGGCCAAGGCTCGTGAACTGCAGATCCGCGCCAGCACGGGCAGCTACGCCAAGGCTGCGGGCGAAGACGACACCAGCATTGCCCTGGGCATCACCGGCTACAAGGGCCGGGTGCACATTGCCTTCGGTAGCGAGATCGGCAGCGCCAGCGAAGACGCCAAGCAACTGGCCCAGGAAATCGACAAACAGATCCTCGGCGGATATCGCCTGTTCCCGGTGCACTACCTGGCTTACGCCCTGTGGGGCGAACGCGACCCGGAACTGCAGGTCCCGACGGCAGCGGAAGTGTTCAGCGGCGACGAACTGGCTCGCGCCGAGGCCGAGTGGCAGAAACGCCTGGGCGCCTGCCCCGAAGAGCAACGCCCCTACCTGATCCAGCAGTACGCCACCCCGGTGCGCAATCAGTACCGGATCAAGGCAGGTCTACCGCTTTAACCAGGCTCCAGAACGCAAAACGGCGACCCTTGGGTCGCCGTTCTTGTTTTGCGCTGGTGCACTCAGAGTTGCGTACTGGCCCAAGACACGCCCAGGGCTACTGCCAAACTGAAATAGCCAAAACTGTAGAAGAAGCGATTGAGGCGCCGAGCAGACTCATCCTGCACGTCGGTGGTTTCCATCTCTTCCAGATCGCTCTCGGCAGCCAGACGGGCAATGGAACGCTGCTCGCGCAGACGGGTAGCCAGCAACACCCAGGCGCCGGCAGATGCAAAGAACAAAGCCAGGCCATTCACAACCTGTGCGGGGTGGGCCAGGAACATGGCCCAAAGCGCCTGCAGCGACATCTTCAACTCCGCTTCAGGCGGTGCGACCGTGCACGCAACCTGCAAGACAAGGAAATGTCCGCCCTAAACCAGGCGGCTTCTCGGAAGGCTCGGAGTTTACCGAAACCAGCCCCCCCTCACGTGGTCGTTCCGACGAATGCCGCTGCAACCGCTCCCACAAAGAACCCGCTGCACTGCAGTTGCACGCAGAAAAAAGCCCGGCGCTTGGCCGGGCTCCATCGTGCAGGGTTGCCTTACTGCGAAAGCACCTGACCGATGGTCGGGTCCTTGAAGGCACGGGTCAGGGCGTCGCTCAGCACATCGCTCACCAGCTTGGTGTTGGTCTGCTGGTTCGGTGCGGTACCGAAGCGCTGGTTCAGCGAGGCGCCGTACTTGCCGCTGTAGCGACGGGTGCTGTTCTGCACATCGACGCGGAAGCTGGCACTGATGTTGGCCTCGGTGACATAGGTTTCCTTGGGCGACTGGTACTTCAGATCGGCCAGGGTAAGGGTCAGCTGCGGCGCGTTGTAAGCGTTCGGGGACGGGGTGAAGCCCAGAAGGCGCACAGCGGCCTCGGCCTCAGCTTGCAGGCGCGGCAGGATGTCCTGGCTCTGCACGCTGATCGCGCTGGTGTCGGAATAGATGCCGCCACGGGTGCCAAGCACCGGGGACGGACGACCATCGGCGACGCGCACCACCACCGGCTGACCCTGGCCCATCGGGGTCAGCGGGCCGGTGAGTTTTGGTTGCGGGCTGAGTTGCTGCGGGCTGAGGGCACAGCCGACCAGGGTCAGGCTGAGGGCGGCCAGCAGGCCAAGCAACGGGCGTTTCAGCATGCTTTATCTCTCCAGGAGTGAAGGCAAAACGGCCGGCAGTATAACCAGCCAGCCAGGGTACTGACAGAGCGCCATTCCCGTGCAATGTCAGACCGCCATCCGTGCTTGCGGTTCCTGTCATGCCCTTGTCACGCCCGCGTGGGATAAAGGTGCTGCCCTGATTGGAGTAGTCCCGATGATCCTCTTCTGGTCCCTGTTCGCCCGTCGCCCGCAACGCCGCTGCTTTGCCCTGGTGGATACCGCCGGGATCTGCCGTGGCCTGCACCAGGGAATCGACTGCCCGGCCACCGGCAACTGGGTGGAAGTCCGCGAATCCAGCCTCGCCTGGCTCGACCAGCCCCTCCCCGCCAGCGCCCGCGTCGCACCGGTCGTCGGACAGCCTGCGCGTCGCCGCGCGTTGGCAGCCTGACCGGCGGAAGAAGAAAAGTCACAGCAAGCGCCCTATTCCCCCGATTTCATCGTTATAATCGCCCCCCGATTATAAGGTCGTCTCCTGATCGGGCCTCGCAACACCGCACCTCGCGCCAGCTTGGGCATCCGCACAGCCCCACAGAGAGCCGTCCACTTTTCGCGCTGCCACTCGTTGGTTCGCCGCATCCTTTCGCCCGAATTGCAAACGCTTTTTTGCAGGGACGCATGCGTAGTAACGCGCGCGCAGACGGAAGCGGCCTGCCCGGGGGTAGGCGATCCTTTTGAGGTTCACGTCTCCAAAAGAGCGTGAGAAGACGGTTTTTCACTACTTCACGAGAGAGTGGCGAGCAAATGGCGCAAAACGATTACGAAGCAGTGGACGTGTTGCTGGTCGGGGCCGGCATCATGAGCGCTACGCTGGCGGTACTGCTTAAAGAGCTCGATCCCGGCATCAAGCTGGAGATTGCAGAACTCCGGGAGTCGGGGGCCATCGAGAGCTCCAACCCCTGGAACAACGCAGGTACCGGCCATGCAGGCCTCTGCGAGCTGAATTACACGCCCCAGGCGGCCGATGGCTCCATCGACATCAAGAAGGCCGTCAGCATCAATGCCCAGTTCGAGGTCTCCAAGCAGTTCTGGGCCTACATGAGCGGCAAGAGCGCATTCGGCTCGCCCAAGACCTTCATCAACGCCGTCCCGCACCTTTCTTTCGTGCGCGGCGACAAGGACACCGCGTTCCTCAAGAAGCGCTTCGAGCTGCTCCGCCAGCACCACGCCTTCAGCGAGATGGAGTACACCGAAGACCGCGCCACCATGGCCAAATGGACGCCGCTGATGATGAAAGGCCGCGACGCGTCCGAGAAGATCGCCGCGACCCGCGCCATGAACGGCACCGACGTCAACTTCGGCGCGGTCACCAATCAGTTGCTGCAATACCTCACCAGCCTGTCGAACACCCGTGTCAGTTACTTCCAGAAGGTCACCGACCTCAACCGTACCGACAAGGGCTGGAAAGCCAGCATCAAGAACACCCAGACCGGCGCCAGCCGCGAAGTGTCCGCACGCTTCGTGTTCCTGGGTGCTGGCGGCGGCGCACTGCCGCTGCTGCAGCTCTCCGGCATCCCCGAAGGCAAGGGCTTCGGCGGCTTCCCGGTAAGCGGCCAGTGGCTGCGCTGCGACAACCCGGAAGTGGTCAAGCAGCACCAGGCCAAGGTCTACAGCCAGGCCGAAGTCGGCGCCCCGCCGATGTCCGTGCCGCATTTGGACACCCGTGTGGTCGATGGCAAGAAATCCCTGCTGTTCGGCCCTTACGCCGGCTTCACCACCAAGTTCCTCAAGCACGGTTCCTTCATGGACCTGCCGCTCTCGGTGCGCCCGAGCAATCTCGGCCCGATGCTGGCCGTGGCTCGCGACAACTTCGACCTGACCCGCTACCTGGTCAAGGAAGTGATGCAATCCCAGGAACAGCGCCTGGACGCCCTGCGCAAGTTCTATCCGGACCTGAACCCGGCCGACTGGCGCCTGGAAGTGGCCGGCCAGCGCGTGCAGATCATCAAGAAGGACGCCAAGAACGGCGGCATCCTGCAATTCGGCACCGAACTGGTCTCGGCCGAAGACGGCAGCATCGCAGCCCTGCTGGGTGCCTCTCCGGGTGCGTCCGTGACCGTGTCCATCATGCTCAACCTGATCGAGCGCTGCTTCGCCGAACAGACCCGTTCCGAGCAGTGGGTTGCCAAGCTGAAGGAAATCTTCCCGGCCCGCGAGAAGGCCCTGGAAAGCGACGCGGCCCTGTACCGCGAAGTCAGCACCCGCTCCGACGAGCGCCTGGGCTTGGCCAGCGTCGACACCGCGACCCAGAGCATCGCCTGAGCCTCGGCATCACGCTGATCGAAAAAACCGCCCTTCGGGGCGGTTTCTTTTTGTCTGCTGGAAGCCGTCTCGAAACGCCTGTCTTGTGCGAGCCGAGCATCAGCGCCAACGAAAAAGCCCCGCTCGATGGCGGGGCTCGTTCGTCAGCGCAAGGTATCAGCCACGCGCAGCCTTGATCACTTCGATATAGGGCTCGGCCTGGCGCTGGTCCTGAATCAGGGCGATGAAGTCGTTGCCCTGCTCATCCTTGGCATTGAGGTCGTAACCGGCTTCGACGAAGAAGCCGACGAAGCGCTCGAAGTCATCGATACGCAGGCCACGGTAGGCCTTGATCAGCTTGTGCAGCGACGGCGGCGTGGAGTCAGCCGGCTCGACCGCGAGGAACAGCTTGATCGAGTCCTCGGAGATTTCTTCGCCAATCACCTGCTTCTTGTCTTTACGCATCGCTCACTTCTCTCGGGCCAGGTATCACGGGGCGGGCAGTTTACCCCCGCCCGGCCCCCACGCTCAACGCAGGCGTACCGCGCCGCTGTGCAGGTCGGCCCAGACATGGCCGTTGGGGTAGCTGAGGAACTGGCAATACACCGGCCCGTTGCGCAACAGATCAAGCACAGCCGTGTACTGCGCCATCGGGTAATTCAGGCTGAGGATGCGGCTCTGGGGGTCATAGCTCGGCTTCTTCAGGCTCTTGCCCTCGACGTCGAACTGGATCACCACCTGGCGCACATCGGCGCCCTTGCTCAGCGGCTTGCCCTTGAGGCGCACCACGGCGGGCGAGGTGATCGGAATCGGCTGCTGGCTGGACTGGCGCTGGCTACCCAACACGACCGAGTACTCGATGATCTGGATCAACTGCTGCTGATCAGGCTGTTCATGGCGCAGTGAAAGGTCGTCAGGCGGCAGGAATTGGGCATGCATGGGCGCGTTTTCGGCGGCGCCGAGGGGCAGGCTCAGAAACAGGACCAGGCAGGCCCCGAAGCGCAGGGAAACGGGCATCGACAACTCCGCAATCAGATAAGCGCGCCACTCTAGCACGCGCCTTTCGGACAGCGGCATACGACTCAGGTCAAACCTCAACCGGCAATCCAGCCCCTATACTCGGCGAGTTCCAGCGAAGGAGTCGCCATGTCCACATACCTCCCCCCACTATTTGCTGCCCTGCGCCAGTCCCTGTGCGAGGGGTACTCGCTGGCGAGCCTGCGTGGCGACCTGGCCGCTGGCGTGACCGTCGGCATCATCGCCATACCCTTGGCCATGGCGCTGGCCATTGCAGTCGGCGTAGCCCCGCAGCACGGCCTCTACACGGTGCTGATGGCCGCGCCGTTGATCGCTCTCACTGGCGGCTCGCGCTTCAATATCTCAGGCCCCACCGCAGCCTTCGTGGTGATCCTGCTGCCCATCACCCAGCAGTTCGGGCTGGGCGGTCTGCTGCTCTGTACCCTGATGGCCGGGCTGATCCTCATCGCCATGGGCCTGGCACGCCTGGGCCGGCTGATCCAGTTCATCCCCTATCCAGTGACCCTGGGCTTCACTGCCGGCATCGGCATCGTCATTGCTACCCTGCAGATCAAGGACCTTCTGGGCCTGCAGCTGGCGCAGACGCCGCAGAACTATGTGGATCAATTACGCCTGCTGGGCGAAGCGCTGCCGACCACACACCTCGGCGACACCCTGGTGGCCATCGCCTGCTTCGCAGTACTGGTGTTCTGGCCGCGCATGGTGCCCAAAGTGCCGGGTCATCTCGCGGCCCTGGCCCTGGGCGCCCTGCTCGGCCTGCTGCTGGAGGCCCTGAACCTGCCCGTCGCCACCCTGGGAGAGCGCTTCAGCTACGTGGTGGACGGCGTCAGCCATCCCGGCATTCCGCCCTTCCTCCCGACCTTCGCCTGGCCCTGGCAACTGCCCGGACCGGATGGCCAGCCCCTTGGCCTGTCCTTCGAGCTGATTCGCCAGTTGCTGGCGCCGGCCTTCGCCATCGCCATGCTCGGCGCCATCGAATCGCTGCTCTGTGCCGTCGTGGCCGACGGCATGGCCGGCACGCGTCACGATCCCAATGCCGAACTGGTCGGCCAGGGCCTGGGCAATCTGGTCGCCCCACTGTTCGGCGGTATCACGGCCACCGCCGCCATCGCCCGCAGCGCCGCCAACGTCCGTGCCGGAGCGCGCTCGCCCATCGCCGCCATCATTCACGCCGGCGTGGTCCTGCTGGCGATGCTGCTGCTCGCGCCGCTGTTCAGCTACCTGCCTATGGCCGCGCTGGCCGCACTGCTGCTAATGGTGGCCTGGAACATGAGCGAGGCACGGCATGTGGCGCATACCCTGCGCATCGCACCGCGCAATGACGTGTTGGTGCTGCTGACCTGCCTGATACTGACGGTACTGTTCGATATGGTGCTGGCGGTGGGTGTTGGCCTGCTGCTGGCCGCGGGCCTGTTCATCAAGCGCATGAGTGACCTCACCGACACGGCCCCGCTACCACGTCACTTCCACGAAGCGCTGCACGAGTTGCCCGAACAGGTGCTGGCCTACGCTATTCGCGGGCCGCTGTTCTTCGGTGCAGCCGAAAAGGCCCTGAGCGTGCTTCGCCGTTTCAACCCCGAGGTGAAGGTGGTGATCGTCGAAATGGGAGCGGTTCCCATGCTGGACATGACGGCACTGGCCGCCCTGGAGAACCTGTTGCACGACTACAGTCGCCAAGGCGTAGGACTGGTGCTGGTGGGCACCTCACCGCGTGTGCGACTGAAACTCCGCCGTGCTGGCGTCCACCGGGAGAGCGGACGCCTGGCCTACGTGCAGTCGCTGGAACAAGCGCGGGCCAAGGCGCTGCAATGGCTACACAGCGATGCGCCTCAAACGAACAGCGAGCGCATCCAGGCCAAGTAATCGGCCGCGCCTGGCTCACCCTCGCGAGGTGCCCAGGCCGGTTGCTCGCCTTCGCCAACCGGACGGTAAGGACCGGCCTTGCACTCGAACAGCAGGCTGTCCGGATCCAGCACCACCAGGGCATGGAACACACCTGGCGGCAGGTCGACGCCAATGCAATCACCGCCGGCGACCAGCTCGCGCTTGTCGGTCACCCTGCCGTCTTCATCAAAGATCAGCAGACCCAGACGGCCCTTGAGCACCAGCAAACTTTCCGCCTTGTCAGCGGACAGGTGCCGGTGCGGCGGGATATAGGTTTCAGGTTGCAGCCCCACCGCCATGCGATGGCAGGGCTCTTCCATGGCATGGAAGTTATGGTGCTGGCGCTTGCGCGGGCTCGCCGCAGCTTTCTCGGCCAATTCGGCGAACAGGCCCTGATCGAGGAAACGTGGCGCGCCCATGGTTCAGAGCCCCTTGACCGCGAAGATACCCGCGGCGTTGCGCCAGTAGCCCTTGTAGTCCATGCCGTAGCCGAAAATGTAGCGGTCTTCGCAGGGCAGGCCAACGTAATCGGCCTTCAAGTCCGGACGGGCCTTGCGGTCGTGGGTCTTGTCGATCAGCACGGCGGTATGCACGTTGGCCGCGCCGGCGTGTTTGCAGAAGTCGATGATGGCGGCCAAGGTGTGCCCCTCGTCGAGGATGTCGTCAATGATCAGCACATCGCGGTCGATGAAGGAGATTTCCGGCTTGGCCTTCCAGAACAGCTCGCCGCCGCTGGTTTCGTTGCGGTAGCGAGTGGCGTGCAGGTAGGACAGCTCCAGCGGGAAGTTCAGCTTGGGCAGCAGCTTGCCGGCGAAGATCAGGCCACCGTTCATCACGCAGAAGACCACCGGATTGCGCTCGGCCAGCTCACCGTTGATGGCTTCGCCGACCTGGGCGATGGCCGCCTCGACCTGGGCTTCGGTGTACAGGCAGTCGGCTTCGGCCATTACCTGGCGGATGTGTGCGAGATCGGCGGACATGGCAATTCCTCTGGGTTCGGCGGGGAACATGCACGGTTCCCGGTGAAAACTTGAACGGGGCGTCAAGATAAAAGTCGGCAAAGGTACCCATCCGCCTGCCCCGGGGCAAGCCCCGACGGACGAGTGTCGACCATACTGCAGCAGGCTGCCGCCGCGTGTGACAGTTCCTTGCTTGACCGCGACATCCGTGGCCGGGACCCACCAGTTAGTGCAGCACAGCCCGTGATCAATGGATTAAGCTAACGCAATTTTTTTGCCAGCCCGCCGGAGAACCCTTCCATGCCCATCCGTGAGATCCGCCACCCGCTGATCCGCCACAAGCTCGGCCTGATGCGCCGCGCCGACATCAGCACCAAGAACTTCCGCGAACTGGCACAGGAAGTCGGCGCCCTGCTGACTTACGAAGCGACCAATGACCTGCCCCTGGAGAACTACGAAATCCAGGGCTGGGCCGGCACTGTGCAGGTCGAGAAGATCGCCGGCAAGAAGATCACCGTGGTGCCCATCCTGCGCGCCGGCATCGGCATGCTCGACGGCGTGCTCAGCCTGATCCCGGGCGCCAAGGTCAGCGCCGTCGGGGTGGCCCGCAACGAGGAAACCCTGGAAGCCCACACCTATCTGGAAAAACTGGCACCGGAGATCGACGAGCGCCTGGCGCTGATCATCGACCCGATGCTCGCCACCGGCGGCTCCATGGTCGCGACCATCGACCTGCTCAAACGCGCCGGCTGCAAGGAAATCCGCGCCATGGTGCTGGTTGCCGCACCCGAAGGCATCAAGGTCGTCAACGATGCCCACCCGGACGTGATGATCTTCACTGCCTCCATCGACCAGAAGCTCAATGAGCACGGTTACATCATTCCGGGCCTCGGCGATGCCGGCGACAAGATCTTCGGCACCAAGCAGAAGGAAAACTGATCGATGAGCGACGAATTCAAGGACCCGCTCTGGCGTCAGGTCATCTCCGGCGCCCAGATGCTTTTCGTGGCCTTCGGTGCCCTGGTGCTGATGCCGTTGATCACCGGACTGGACCCGAACGTAGCGCTCTTCACCGCCGGCCTTGGCACCCTGCTGTTCCAGTTGGTCACCGGACGCCAGGTGCCGGTATTCCTGGCCTCCAGCTTCGCCTTCATCACCCCCATCATCCTCGCCAAGGGCCAGTTCGGCCTGGCCGCGACCATGGGCGGCGTGGTGGCGGCGGGCTTCGTCTACACCTTCCTCGGCATTGCCGTGAAGATCAAAGGCACCGGCTTCATCGACCGCCTGCTGCCGCCAGTGGTGATCGGCCCAGTGGTGATCTCCATCGGCCTGGCCATGGCCCCCATCGCCGCCAACATGGCCATGGGCAAGGGCGGTGACGGTGCCGAGCTGATCCCCTACGCCACCGCCATGTGGATTTCCATGCCGGCGCTGCTCACCACGCTGATCGTCGCCGTGTTCGGCAAGGGCATCTTCCGCCTGGTGCCGATCATCTCCGGCGTGCTGGTTGGTTTCGCCCTGTCCTTCTGGTTCGGCGTGGTCGACACCGCCAGGATCGCCGCCGCGCCCTGGCTGGAGCTGCCCAACTTCACCGCCCCCGAGTTCAACCTGCAGGCCATCCTGTTCATCGTCCCGGTTGCCCTGGCCCCGGCCATCGAGCACATCGGCGGGGTGATCGCGGTGGGCAGCGTGACCGGTCGCAACTACCTGAAGAAGCCCGGCCTGCACCGCACCCTGCTGGGCGACGGCCTCGCCACCTCGGCCGCCGGCCTGTTCGGCGGCCCGCCGAACACCACGTACGCGGAAGTGACCGGCGCAGTGATGCTGACCAAGAACTACAACCCGAAGATCATGACCTGGGCAGCGGTCTTCGCCGTCGGCCTGGCCTTCATCGGCAAGTTCGGCGCCATTTTGCAGAGCATCCCGGTACCGGTCATGGGCGGCATCCTCTGCCTGCTGTTCGGTTCCATCGCCGCCGTGGGCCTGAACACCATGATCCGCCACCAGGTGGACCTGGCCGAGGCGCGCAACCTGGTGATCGTCTCCGTGACCCTGGTGTTCGGCATCGGCGGCATGCTAGTGGGCACCGGCACCGGCCAGGACGACTTCGGCCTGAAAGGCATCGCCCTCTGCGCCATCGTCGCCATCGCCCTCAACCTGATCCTGCCGGGCCATCAGACCTGGAGGCATCAGAGCCCGGACGACGCACCGCACATCTGAGGCAGCGCCAAGAAACAGCCCCGCGATGCGGGGCTTTTTTGGCCTGCTTATCCCGTAGGTTGTGCCTCGCGAAGCATGGTTTCGTCTTGCGAATCCACGCCCCACTGCTGCAGGCGCTTCAAGCTTTCGCGGTACGGCTTCAAGCCTGCCCCCAGGAGCACCACCGAACTGGCCACCGCAAGGGTCGTGACGATCAGCAACGAGTAACGCAGGGCCTTGTCGTCGGCGAAAACGTAGTCGGTCACCAGGGCGACAGCCGTGGGGCCGAATCCGAGGCCGATCAGGGTGATCACGAAAAGGTAGATCGCCGAAGCCTGACCCCGCATGGAGTTGGGCATGATCTCCTGGATCGCCGCCGGCGCCACGCCGAAGGGCATGCTCAGACAGAACACCGTGGGCGCCATCAGCACCGTGACCCAGAAGGCATCGTCCATCAGCGGGAAGAGCGCCACGAGCGGCAGCGCCCCCATGGCGGCGAACAGGCCGACTCGCATGTTGGCGTCGGCCCGCCCATGCTTGGCCATCCAGTCCGCCAGCCGTCCACCGAAGACGATGCCGAGACAGCCGAATACCGCCACCAGGCTGCCGTAGATCACACCCACCTGGCCGGCGTCCCAGCCGTGGGTGCGAATGTAGAAGGTGGGAATCCAGGCGGCGCTGCCATAGCCGGCGAAGGCCAGGCCGGCGAAGCCGAAGTTGTGGCAAATCACGGTGCGCCGGTTGCTGCGCAGGTAGCGACCGACTTCCGCAAGGGGCACCACCACGCCGGCGCCAACGCCGCGCCGCTGGGGTTCACGCACGGCCAGCATCAACAAGGTGAAGAGTACGCCTGCCGCGCCGAGGGCCAGGAAAATCAACTGCCAGGGCCGCACCTCGCCCACGAGCGGCAAGTGCACGTCGCCCTGTGCGGAAGCGAACTTGATCACCAGCCCTCCGAGCAGGAAGGCCAGCCCGGAGCCGAGATAGACGCCCATGGAATAGACGCTGATGGCGGTGGCACGACGCTCCTTGGGAAAACTGTCAGCGATCAGCGAATAGGCCGCCGGCGACAACGCCGCCTCGCCCACGCCAACGCCAATGCGGCAGAGCAGGAACTGCCAGTAGAGCTTGGCCATGCCGCAAGCTGCAGTGGCGGCGCTCCAGAACAGCACGCCGACCGCGATCAGCCCGCGTCGGCTGCGGCTATCGGCCAGACGTCCCAAGGGAATGCCACACACGGTGTAGAAAAGTGCGAAGGACAAGCCCATCAGCAAGCTCATCTGCGTGTCGCTGATGGTCAGGTCGCGGCGGATGGGCTCCACCAGCAGGTTGAGGATTTGCCTGTCGATGAAGGACAGCACATACGCCACCATCAGGATGGCGACGGTGGTCCACGCGCTCAGGCTCGAGGGGTAGCCGTTGTTCTTGTTCTGCACTGGGCTCTCCTCGGCGCCGCCGGTGCGGCGCACGACGGTTGAAGAAGAACCCAGCTTAGGTGGCCATGGACAGGCTGAATACCGGAGATCACACGATATAGGCAGAGTGAATGCGCACCATGCACTCCGGCTGATAACTTCAGAGCGGCCTTACGGCCGTCTCGCAGAGCCGGGCTAGCGCCGACACCCACTGCGGATGGCTGTTCATGCAAGGCACCAGCACCAGTTCCTGTCCGCCGGCTTCCTGGAACTGCTCGCTGCCGCGCTGGCCGATTTCCTCCAGCGTTTCAATGCAGTCGGCCACGAAGGCTGGGCACATCACCAGCAGCTTCTTCACGCCCTGCTTCGCCAGTTCGTCGAGGCGGGCCTCGGTATAGGGCTCGATCCACTTGTCCCGGCCCAGGCGGGATTGGAAGGACACCGACCACTGCCCGGGCTTCAAGCCGGCGCGCTCGGCGAAGGCTTCAGCGGTGCGCTGGCACTGGCTGCGGTAGCAAACCGCCAGGACCTGGTCGCTGACGCCACGGCTGTCGGGGGCACGCAAGTCGTGCTGCGGGTCGATGCCTTTCACCAGCTTGCGAATATGCCGCTCGGGCAACCCGTGGAAGCTCAGCAGCAGGTGATCGAACTCCTGCTCCAGGTAAGGCTTGGCGCTGGCCACCAGGGCGTCCAGGTAGTCCGGCTCGGCAAAGAAGGGAGGCAGCACCGACACCTCCAGCTTCAGGCCCTGCTCGCGGATCACCCGACGTGCCTCTTCGATAGCAGTTGTGGTGGTGCTGTCGGCGAACTGCGGATAGAGCGGTGCCAGGGTGACGCGTTTGATGCCCTGCCCTGCCAATTTGCGCAGCGCGCGTTCGATCGAGGGCTCGCCGTAGCGCATTGCCAGCTCCACCGGACCATGCGGCCAGTGCGGGCCGATGGCCTCCTGCAGCTCCCGGCTGAGGACAATCAGCGGCGAGCCATCCGGCCACCAGATGGACGAATAGGCGTGGGCCGACTGCGCCGGGCGCTTGATCAGGATCAGCGAAACCAGCAGGCGCCGCAGCGGCCAGGGCAGGTCAACCACGTAAGGGTCCATGAGGAACTGGTCGAGGTAGCTCCGTACATCCTCCACCGCGGTGGAAGCCGGAGATCCCAGGTTGACCAACAGCAACGCGTGATCAGTCATCAAACATCCTTAGGCTTCAGCAGGTCGCCGAGCGCCATGTCCAGATCGGTGAATGCAAAGGTGAAACCTGCCGCCCGCAACCGGGCCGGCACCGCGCGCTGTCCGCCCAGCAGCAGGCCGGACAGTTCGCCCAACAGCAGCCGCAGGACGAACGCTGGCGCCGGCATGAAGGCGGGTCGCCCCAACGCACGCCCAAGGCTGCGGGCGAAGTCGCGGTTGCGTACCGGCTGCGGCGAGCACGCATTATAGGGACCGCGCGCATCGTCCCGCCGCAAGAGAAAATCGATCAGGGCGATTTGATCATCCAGATGCACCCAGGGCATCCATTGCCGGCCATTGCCCAAGGGACCACCCAGCCCCAACTTGAACGGCGGCACCAGGCGCTTGAGGAAACCACCATCCCGCGCCAGCACCAAACCGGTGCGCACCAGCACCACACGGATGCCAAGTGCGTCGGCGCGTTGCGCGGTCTCTTCCCAGGCCACGCAGAGCTGGCTGGCGAAGTCGTCGGTTACAGGCGGCGATTCCTCGGTCAGCTCCCGCTCTCCTCCATCGCCGTACCAGCCTACCGCCGAGCCGCTGAGCAGCACCCGCGGCATCTGGTCGCGCTTTTCCAACCACTCCAACAACTGCTCGGTAAGGGTGATGCGGCTGCCCCAAAGCTGTGCCTTGCGCTTGTTGCTCCAGGGGCGGTCAGCGATGGGTTCGCCGGCCAGGTTTACGATGGCGTCCAGAGGCTCGTCGCCATAGTCGGAAAACTGACTGATGCCACGCACCGCACGGCCGCACAGGCTGGCGACGCCTTGCGGTCGGCGGCTCAGGACTGTGAGCTGATGCCCCTCGGCCAGCCAGCGTTGGCAGAGCGCCCGGCCGATCAGACCAGTACCGCCGGTCAGCAATATGTGCATGGCATCCTCCTCGCATGGCGCTAAGTGCGGATATCGCCCTAGTCTGGTTTATGACGTTTCGACGTGCCCCGGATTGGGCCACGCACCGTCAGAAATACAGGCATCCGCGATTGGAACCGACCAACCTGTACAACGCTTGAATATTGTACAGGTCTTGTCTAAAGCGTAGCCTGTAGCCATAGGTAACGAGGTAGACCATGAGTGCACCTATCGCCATCATCGGTACCGGTATATCCGGCCTCTCCGCCGCCCAGGCGCTCCATGCGGCTGGGCAGGACGTGGAACTCTTCGACAAGAGCCGCGGCAGTGGCGGGCGCATGGCCAGCAAGCGCAGCGATTCCGGCTCGGTTGACCTTGGCGCGCAGTACTTCACCGCCCGCGACCGCCGCTTCGCCGAAGTGGTACAGCAATGGCGCGACCGAGGCTGGGTCGCCGAGTGGTCACCGAGTCTCTACAACTACAGCGAAGGCCGCCTGCTGCCCTCCCCTGACGAGCAGATCCGCTGGGTCGGCACACCACGCATGAGCGCCATCACCCGTGCCCTGCTCGGCGCCCTGCCGGTGAATTTCGCCTGTCGCATCACCGAGGTCTTCCGTGGCGAACGCCACTGGGGCCTGCAGGATGCCGAAGGTCTCAGCCACGGCCCCTTCAGCCATGTGATCGTCGCCACACCAGCACCCCAGGCTGCTGCATTGCTGGCCGCCGCCCCCAAACTGGCCGGCGCCGCCGCAAGCGTTGCCATGGAGCCGACCTGGGCCGTGGCGATGGGTTTCAACGAACCGCTGGACACCCGCGTAGAAGGCTGTTTCCTGCAAGACAGTCCGCTGGAGTGGCTCGCTCGCAACCGCTCCAAGCCAGGTCGCGAAGCCAGTCTGGACACCTGGGTCCTGCACGCCACCAGCGCCTGGAGCAAGCAACACCTGGACATGCCCAAGGAAGCGGTGATCGAGCACCTCCATGGCGCATTCGCCGAGATGATCGGCTGTGCCGTACCAGCCCCGAATTTCAGCCTGGCCCATCGCTGGCTCTATGCCCGGCCAAGCCAGGCGCACCAGTGGGGCGCCCTCGCCGACGCCGACCTGGGGCTGTACGCCTGCGGTGACTGGTGCCTGTCCGGCCGCGTGGAAGGTGCCTGGCTCAGCGGCCAGGAAGCCGCACGCCGACTGCTCGAACACCTGTGACCGCGCCGCGGTTGAACCCGCGTAAACTGCTGCTCTCGAAATGGACGGCCATAAAGCCGTCGGACCGCGAAAAACACTTCCTGGTCAGCCGTCTCATCCTCGATGACGCCGGCGCGATATGTGCCGTGGAACTCGAAGCGGTTCACAGCCACCGCTGCCAGCGCCTGCCCTGGCGCACCCTGGCCGACACCCGCCGCTGGCAGATCGGCTGGCACTGACCCCGCCTCCAAAAACTTGTACAAGGCATTTGACTTGTACAATTTTTTTCCTATTATTCCTTGAAAGCTATACATGATTCAGGGCTTGTATAATTCATGTCCAGGTATCTGCCCATGCCCTTCGATCTACCCCAGCGCCCTAAATTGGGCATCAGCGCCTGCCTCCTCGGCGACCCCGTGCGCTTCAATGGGGGGCACAAGGAATCGCGGTTATGCAGCCGCAGCCTGGCGGAGCATTTCGATTTCGTGCCCCTGTGCCCGGAAGTGGCCATCGGCCTCGGCATTCCCCGCGAACCCATCCGCCTGGTGGGCGACCCCGCTGCCCCGCGCGCAGTGAACAGTCGCGAACCTCAACGCGACCACACCGAAGCGTTGGCAGAGTTCGGCGAAATCATGGCCACGCAGCTCGACGACATCAGCGGCTATATCTTCATGCAGAAATCCCCGTCCTGCGGGTTGGAACGGGTCAAGGTCTACCAGGCCAACGGACATGCGAGCGATGGTGGCGGCCGCGGAATCTTCGCCAGCGCCTTTTGTGCCCGCCGTCCAGACCTGCCAGTGGAAGAAGACGGTCGCCTCAATGACCCGGTCCTGCGGGAAAACTTCCTCACGCGCGTCTATGCCTACGCCCAATGGCAGGCACTGTGCCGCGAGGGCCTGAGTCACAAGTCGATCATCGCCTTCCACTCTCGCTACAAGTACCAGCTGATGGCGCACGACCCGGTGCAGTACAAGGTCCTTGGTCGCCTGCTCGGCGGCATCGGCGCACAGCCAGCGGAGGAGATCGGCCCGCGTTACTTCTCGGCCCTGATGGTCGCCCTGAGGAAATGCGCCACCCGCGGAACCCACAGCAACGTGCTGCAGCACCTCAGCGGCTACCTGAAGCCTCACCTCAGCCGCCCCGAGAAGGCCGAACTCCAGCGCCTGATCGAGCAGTACCGCAGCGGTGTGGTCCCACTGGTTGTACCCATCACCCTGCTCAAGCATCACTTCAACGGTCACCCGGACCGATACATCGCCCAGCAGGCCTACCTGCAGCCGCATCCGGAAGAACTCAGCCTGCGCAACGCCCTCTAGTCATGGACATCACCCGCGACAACCCAACGGGCAACGACTACCAAGCTGCCCTCGCACGCGGACTACTACCGATCCGCGAAGTGGCGCGCCAGACCGGCATCAACCCGGTAACCCTGCGCGCCTGGGAACGCCGCTACGGATTGATCGTGCCGCTTCGCACCAGCAAGGGCCACCGCCTGTATACCCGGGAGGAAGTGGCGCGCATCCACCTGATCCTCACCTGGCTGGACCGGGGCGTCGCTGTGGGTCAGGTCAAGGGGTTGCTCAAGGACCAGGACGCACCGGCATCCCTCGATACCTCCTCCGACTCACCCTGGGAAGAGCAGCGCCGGCACCTGTTGGAAGCCATCGGCAACCTCGCCGAGCGCCAGCTGGATGAGTGCTTCAACGCAGCCATGGCGCTGTATCCGCCCAAGACGCTCTACCGCCAGTTGCTACAGCCCCTGCTGCAAGACCTGGAGCAGCGCTGGCGCACCCAGTTCGGTGGCCAGGTGGAGCGCGTGTTCCTCTACTCCTGGCTGCGCACCAAGCTCGGCACACGCCTCTACCACAACAACCGCCAGTACAGCGCCGCGCCGATCCTCCTGGTCAACGCCTCCGACCTGCCCATGGAGCCAGGCCTCTGGCTGACGGCCTGGCTCGTCAGCAGCGCCGACTGCGCGGTGGAAGTCTTCGACTGGCCGGTGCCCGCCGCCGAACTGGCACTGGCCACGGCGCAGATCCAACCCCGCGCCCTGCTGTTCTACTCCAGCCAGCCGCTCGCTGCCGGCCAGTTGCCCCGACTGCTCGAAGGCCACCCCTGTCCATGCCTGCTGGGCGGCCCCGCCGCGGCCATCCACCAGGCTGAACTCGCTCCTGGCGCCACCCTGGCCGAAGGCCCGCTGGACGCCCTGCAAGCCCTTGCCAACCTGGGCCTGCTGCTCAACCGATAAAGGAACGCGCCATGCGCCAACTCATGTGGTTCCGCACCGACCTGCGCGTGCAGGACAACAGTGCCTTGCACGCCGCCATGGCGGCCGGCCCCACCCTCGCCCTCTATCTCGTCAGCCCCGGCCAGTGGCAGGCGCATGACGACGCACCGGCCAAGGTGGACTTCTGGCTACGTAACCTCGCAACGCTGGCCCGCGCGCTGGGCCGATTGAACGTGCCGCTTCTGATTCGCCGCGCCGAAACCTGGGCCGACGCCCCGTCCGTGGTGCGTGACCTCTGCCGCGAGTTCGATATCAGCTCCGTGCAGGTAAACGAGGAGTACGGCATCAACGAAACCCACCGCGACCGCCAGGTGGCCGAGCGGCTGGCCGCAGACGGCATTGTCCTGCGCAGTCATCTCGACCAACTGTTCTTCCGCCCCGGCAGTGTGTTGACTCAGTCCGGCAGCTACTTCCAGGTCTACAGCCAGTTCCGCAAGGTCTGCTATCAGCGCCTGCACATCGCCATGCCGAGTTGCCTGCCACCGCCCAGGGCGCAGGACGAGCTGGGCATCCGCAGTGACACGCCACCGGCCATGGTGGACGGCTTTCCCACGCCGCCGGAAAGCTTGCGGCAGCTCTGGCCGGCCGGCGAAGAGGCTGCCCTCGAACGCCTGGATGCCTTTGCACTGGAGGAGCTCTGGTGCTACGAGAAACGCCGCGACTTCCCCGCCCAGCCAGGCACCAGCCAGCTCTCGCCGTACCTCGCCGCAGGCGTGCTCTCGCCCCGCCAATGCCTGCACGCGGCACTGCGCAACAATCAGGGCGAATTCGACAGTGGCAATGCCGGTACCGTCTGCTGGATCAACGAACTGCTCTGGCGCGAGTTCTACAAGCACATCCTGGTCGGCTACCCACGCATCTCCCGGCACCGCCCGTTCCGCCAGGAAACCGAAGCCCTTGCCTGGCGCCATGCGCCAGATGAACTGGAAGCCTGGCAACAGGGCCGCACCGGCGTTCCCATCGTTGACGCTGCCATGCGCCAGCTGCTCGCCAGCGGATGGATGCACAACCGCCTGCGCATGGTAGTGGCCATGTTCCTCACCAAGAACTTGCTGATCGACTGGCGCGAAGGCGAGCGCTGGTTCATGCGCCACCTGATCGACGGTGACCTGGCAGCGAATAACGGCGGATGGCAATGGAGCGCGTCCACCGGCACCGATGCTGCCCCCTACTTCCGCATCTTCAACCCCATCAGCCAGTCGCAGAAGTTCGACCCGGACGGTCGCTTCCTGCGCCAATGGCTGCCTGAACTCGCCCACCTGGACAAGCGGGATATCCACAACCCGGGGAGCCTTGGCGGCCTGTTCGGCGCGCCGGGCTACCCCCCACCGCTGGTGGATCTCTCCGCCAGCCGTGAACGTGCCTTGGCGGCCTTCAGGAATCTTTCGGAACGGGTCGTGTGAAGACGACTCAGGCCTGCGGGGCCATGTGGGCAATTGTTGGGCCTTGCCGAGCTCCACCACCCCGGAGGATCAATGCAACGCCAACAAAAAACCGGACACTTGGTCCGGTTTCTTGTGCTGCAGATTCGCCTCAGAAGGACAGGCGATAGTGCAGGGTATAAGTCTCTACGCCATCGTTCGGCTGCTTGATGCCGGCGTTGGAATAGTGCATGGCACGTACGCCGACTTCCTGGTTGGCGAAGCGCAGGCCCAGGCCCAGGCGGTCTTCGAACTGGAAGGACGAGCCCAGGTCATTGTCTTCCAGATCGGTGTTTTCGAACACGGCCACGCCGATGCCGGCTTCGATGTAGGGCTTCACAGTCTCACCGGCGAATTCATAGACGAACACCGGCGAGAAGGACAGGCTGTGGTTGCTGGAGGTCTCGTCACCTTCCCAGTAGGTGTAGGCGGCGTCCCAGAAACCGGTCAGGCGACCCACGTCGCTCTGGAACCAGCTGCTGGAGAAATCGAATTGGGTCCCCAAGCGATACACCATCGTGGACTCGCCAGTCTGGCCTATATCCAAAGAAACATCCGCCGCCTGAGCGGAAGCGATGTGACCGATAGACATGGCTGCTGCTGCGGCCCAGCAGAAAAGCTTCTTCATGAAAACAGTCCTTTTTCTGAAGTGCTGAAAAACGTGTTAATACCTAGTCGCGATTATAGATAGCTTTTTAATCGGGGAAAGAAATCTGGCGGACTTTTCCATCAGTCAGGGAACTTGTCCACGCGGGCAGACTCGCCCCAGAGCACCGGCAGGATTTCCTGCATCATCGCCGGGTCGCCACTCGACCAGAAACGACATGGTTCAGACTCCCCGCCCGCCAGCAGGCCACGTGCATCCAGCAGGCGTTGGAGCTGTCGGGCAACAGCCGCACCGGTATCGATCAGGCTGACGGCGTCCGGCACCATCTGGCGCAACAACGGACGCAGGAACGGGTAGTGGGTGCAACCGAGGATCAGCGTATCGCACCCCTCGGCCAACAGCGGCTCGACATAGCCAGACAACAGGGCACGCGTCTCCGGGCCCATGAGGTCGCCGGCTTCGATGCGCTCCACCAGTCCCGGACAGGGTTGGGTAATCACCCGCACGTCCCCCGCAAAGCGATCCAGCAGCGCAGCGAACTTGGCGCTCTTCAGCGTGCCCGTGGTCGCCAGCACGCCCACGACACCACTGCGCGTGGCCGCCGCTGCCGGCTTCACTGCGGGCTCCATGCCGACAATCGGCAGCTGTGGATAACGCTCGCGCAGGTCGACTACGGCCGCCACGGTGGCGGTGTTGCAGGCCAGCACCAGCGCCTTGGCGCCCTGGCCAAGAAGGAACTCGGCGATGTGATGGCTGCGTTCGCGGATGAAGTCGGCGCTCTTCTCACCGTACGGGACATGGCCACTGTCGGCCACGTACAGCAGCGATTCGCGGGGCAACAGTGTGCGGATTTCCCGCAGGACGGAGAGGCCGCCAACGCCCGAGTCGAAGACCCCGATCGTGGCCGCCTCAGGCATGCCGGACACCGCAGACTTCGCAGGCGGGGTCGCGCTTGACCCGCAGCTCGCGGAAACGACTGCCCAGGGCATCCACCAGCAACAGGCGGCCGACCATGGACTCACCGAATCCGGCGAGCAGCTTCAGGGCTTCCAATGCCTGCAGGCTGCCCACCAGACCAACCAGTGGGCCGACCACACCGGCTTCGCTGCAAGTCAGCTCGGCTTCACTGCCATGACCGTAGAGGCAGTGGTAGCAAGGGCTGTCGTCGCGACGCGGGTCAAAGACCGAAAGCTGGCCCTCGAGACGAATTGCAGCGCCAGACACCAGCGGTTTGCCGGCAGCCACGCACGCGGCGTTGACCGCTTCGCGGGTACCGAAATTGTCGGTGCAGTCCAGCACCACATCCACCGCAGCGACAGCGGCGGCCAGGGAATCCTCATCCAGCGCACGGGAGTGCGGCACCAGGCGCACGTCCGGATTCAACGCAGCAAGGCGGGCCATGGCTGAATCGACCTTGCTTTGCCCGACGCTGTTGCTGTCGTGGACGATCTGCCGCTGCAGGTTGGTCAGGTCGACGGTGTCGAAGTCTGCCAGGTGCAGTTCACCTACCCCGGCGGCGGCCAGGTAGAGGGCGACCGGAGAACCCAGGCCTCCGAGACCGACGATCAGGACACGGCTCTGCTTCAGCCGCAGTTGGCCGTCGACGTCGATCTGCGGCAAGAGGATCTGCCGGCTGTAGCGAAGGAGTTCCTGATCACTCAGCATGGCCATTGTCCAAGGGAGATGCGTTCGTGGTCGCCCAGGTCGCGGCGGCTTTCCACGTGCTGAAAGCCCTGGCGGGCCAACAGGTCACGCACGGCCGGAGCCTGGTCGTAACCATGTTCCAGCAGCAACCAGCCACCAGGCAGCAGGTGCCTGGGTGCGTCCCGGATGATCAGGCGGATGTCGTCCAGACCATCAGCGCCGGCGACCAGGGCGCTGGTCGGTTCGAAGCGCACGTCCCCCTGGGCCAGGTGCGGGTCCTGGGAGGGTATGTAAGGCGGATTGCTGACGATAAGCGCGAAGCGTTGCTCGCCCAGGGCGGAGAACCAATGGCTCTCGACGAACCGGGCGTTGTTCAGCTTGAGGCGCGCGCGGTTGCGCTCAGCCAGCGCCACGGCGGCGGAAATGCGATCGACACCGGTCACTTCCCAGCCCAGGCGCTCGCATGCCAGGGCCAAGGCAATGGCTCCGGTGCCAGTACCCAGGTCAAGCACCTTGGAGGTACTTGCCGGCAGCAGGGCCAGCGCCGTTTCCACCAGCAGCTCGGTATCCGGACGCGGGATCAAGGTATCGGGTGCTACCTCCAGGTCCAGGCTCCAGAAGCCTTGGTGACCGAGGATGTACGCCACTGGCTCACCCATGCGGCGGCGCTGCAGGTAGCTGGCGAAACGCTCAGCCACTTCGCTGGAGACCACCCGTTCCGGCCAGGTGTGCAGGAAGCTGCGCGGCTTGCCAAGGGCGGCAGCCAGCAGCAGTTCGGCATCCAGGCGCGGGGTAGGGGAATCAGGCAGCTGGGCTTGCCCGAGAAGGCTGGCGATGATGGTCACGTCAGTCTCCCAGAGCCGCGAGCTGGTCGGCCTGGTATTCGGCAAGCAATGGCTCGATCACAGCCTCCACTCCCCCGGCCATGACGTCGTCCAGGGCGTAGAGGGTGAGGTTGATGCGATGGTCGGTAACCCGGCCCTGCGGGTAGTTGTACGTACGGATGCGCTCGGAACGGTCACCGGAACCCACCAGCAAACGACGGGTGTCGGAGATTTCCTTTTGAGCGGCGGCTTCCTGCTGGTCATTCAGCTTGGCAGCGAGCCAGGCCATGGCCTTTGCGCGGTTCTTGTGCTGGGAACGCTCTTCCTGGCACTCAACCACGATGCCCGACGGGATGTGGGTGATCCGCACCGCCGAATCAGTCTTGTTGACGTGCTGACCACCGGCGCCCGAGGAGCGGTAGGTGTCGACGCGCAGATCGGCGGGATTGATCTCGATGGCGGCCTGCTCGTCGGGCTCTGGCAGCACGGCGACAGTGCAAGCGGAGGTGTGGATGCGCCCCTGGGATTCGGTTTCCGGCACCCGTTGCACACGGTGCGCTCCGGACTCGAACTTGAGCTTGGCGTAGACGTTGTCGCCTTCGACCCGGGCAATCACTTCCTTGTAGCCACCGTGCTCCCCTTCGTTTTCGGAGAGGATTTCGACACGCCAACCCTGGCGCTCGGCATAGCGGGAATACATGCGAAAGAGGTCGCCGGAGAAGATCGCCGCCTCGTCGCCGCCGGTACCGGCGCGGATTTCCAGGAACACGTTGCGACCGTCGTTGGGGTCCTTGGGCAGCAGCATGCGCTGCAGGCGGTCTTGCAGCTCCACCAACTGCTCCCGGGCGAGGGCGACTTCCTCCTCGGCCATCTCGCGCAGGTCTGGATCATTGTCCTTGAGCAGCGCCTGGGCGCCTTCCAGATCACTCTGAACCTTGCGGAACTCGCGAAACGCCAGAATCACCGGCTCGACCTCGGCAAACTCCTTGGAGTAAGCGCGGAATTTCCCTTGGTCACTGATGACTTCGGCATCGCCGAGCAGGGCGGTGAGCTCCTCGTAGCGGTCCTGGAGGAGGTCGAGCTTGTTCAGCAGGGAAGCTTTCATTGCGAACGTTTATCCGAGCCCTCGTCGAGGGCGAAGAGTTCCTGGGCCACGGCCAGCGCGTCGAAGCGACCGTCGGCAGAGAGTTTCTTCAGCTGCACGCTGGGGGCGTGCAGCAGCTTGTTGGTCAGGCCACGGGCCAGCAGGGCCAGCACTTCTTCGGCCGAAGTGCCGTTCTGCAGCATGCGCTGCGCCTTGAGCACTTCCTCGTCACGCAGACGCTCCGCCTGCTGGCGATAGGCTCGCAATACGTCAACCGCGGCCAGCTCTCGCAGGCGCTGCATGAAGTCTTCGACACCAGCCCCCACCAGCTCCTCGGCAGCCTGGGCTGCACCCTGGCGGCTCTTGAGGTTTTCCGCGACGACCTCGTGCAAGTCGTCCACGGTATAGAGGTAGACGTCGTCCAGTTCACCCACTTCGGGCTCGATGTCACGCGGGACAGCGATGTCGACCATGAAGATCGGTTTGTGTCGACGCTGCTTCAGCGCACGCTCCACCGCGCCCTTGCCAAGAATTGGTAACTGGCTTGCTGTGGAGCTGATGACGATATCGCTGTTGACCAGTTCCTGGGGCATGTCGGCCAGCAGCACGGCATGGGCGCCGAACTCTTCGGCCAGGATGCTGGCGCGCTCCAGGGTACGGTTGGCGACCACGATGCGCTTCACGCCCTGCTCGTGCAGGTGGCGGGCGACCAGGGTGATGGTCTCGCCGGCGCCAATCAGCAGCGCCTGGCTGCGGTGCAGGTCGGAGAAGATCTGCTTGGCCAGGCTGACGGCAGCGAAGGCCACGGAAACCGGGTTCTCGCCAATTGCGGTGTCGGTACGCACCGTCTTGGCGGTGCTGAAAGTCGCCTGGAACAAGCGGCCAAGCAGCGGGCCGACGGTACCGGCCTCGCGGGCAACGGCGTAGGCGGACTTCATCTGGCCGAGAATCTGCGGCTCTCCGAGCACCATGGAGTCCAACCCGGAGGCAACGCGCATCATGTGGCGGACGGCGGCGTCGTCCTGGTGCACATAGGCGCAGGCGCGCAGCTCTTCCAGGCTGAGGTTGTGGTAACCGGCCAGCCAAGCGAGGACCTCATCGGTGCTGGGGTGATCCTGCTCCAGGTAAAGCTCACTGCGGTTGCAGGTGGAGAGGATCGCCGCCTCGCGACTGGGCGTTATGCGACACAGCTGCTGCAGGGCCTCAACCAGCTGCTCGGGGGTGAAAGCCACGCGTTCGCGGACATCCACCGAGGCGGTCTTGTGGTTGATACCAAGAGCAATGAAGGCCATGCAGGGTCGCTAACTGAAACAGGAGGGCGCGCAATTGTCCTACTTCACCCGAACAACGACAACCACCGCCGATAATTGTCTGCTCGACCAGGTTTGCCCCCGCGGGTTGCCGCCCCGCCCCATGTGCTAGCCTGACGGCTTGTGTCATGATGAGACACTCGCTGGTTAGTCGCCTTCCTTCCTATGAATAGATCCCTCGCGTTGCTCACCGCCCTGCTGTTTCTCGGCGGCTGTCAGAGCTTGACCCACAAGTCCCCGGACGGCACCCCGCCGGTCGAGGAAGGCAACCAGGCCTCCGCGCCCGCCAAGCCCGAGGTCTATGGTTCGTTCAACCGCGAAACCCTCTACGCCCTGCTCGCTGCCGAACTGGCTGGTCAGCGCAACCGATTCGACATCGCCCTCGGCAACTACGTACAGCAGGCCAACGCCACACAGGACCCGGCTGTAGCCGAGCGCGCTTTCCGCATCGCCGAGTACCTGGGCGCAGACCAAGCCGCATTGGACACCTCGTTGATCTGGGCCAAGAACGCTCCCGACAACCTTGATGCCCAGCGCGCCGCAGCCGTGCAACTGGCGCGCTCCGGCCGTCATGACGAAGCCATGACCTATATGGAGAAGGTGCTCCAGGGTCAGGGCGACACCCATTTCGACTTCCTCGCGCTCTCTGCCGCGGAAACCGACGCCGATACCCGCGCAGGTCTGTTGCAAAGCTTTGACCGCCTGCTGACCAAGTACCCGGACAATAGCCAACTCGTCTTCGGCAAGGCCGTGCTGCTGCAACAGGATGGCCGCACCGAAGAAGCACTCCATCTGCTCGAAGGGGTGCCCTCCGACGACAAGGAAATCGCCCCGATCCTGCTGCGCGCTCGCCTACTGCAAAGCCTCAAACGTGGCGACGAGGCCCTTCCACTGCTGCAGAAGGCCATCAAGCAACACCCTGACGACAAGCGCCTGCGCCTGACTTACGCCCGCATGCTGGTAGAGCAAGGTCGCCTGGACGAAGCCAAATCCGAGTTCTCCGGCCTGGTCCAGCAATTCCCTGACGACGACGACCTGCGCTACTCCCTGGCGCTGGTCTGCCTGGAAGGCGAAGCCTGGGACGAAGCCCAGGTCTACCTGGAGGAACTGGTAGACCGCGGCAGCCACGTCGATTCGGCGCACTTCAACCTTGGCCAGGTCTACGAAAAGCGTGGCGACAAAGACAGCGCGCTGCTTGAGTATTCACTGGTTGGCCCCGGCAATGACTACCTGCCGGCGCAGATGCGCCAGGTGGAAATCCTTCTGGAAAGCGGCAAGCCCGACGAAGCGGAAGCGCGCCTTGCCAAGGCCCGCGACGCCCAGCCGGACTACGCTATCCAGCTTTACCTGATCGAAGCCGAAAGCCTGGCTGAGCGCCAGCAGCCCGAGCGCGCCTGGAAGGTCATCCAGCAGGGCCTGCAGCAGTATCCCGACGACCTCAATCTGCTCTATACCCGCGCCATGCTGGCCGAGAAGCGCAACGACCTGACCCAACTGGAGAAGGACCTGCGCTTCATCATCGAGCGCGAGCCGGAAAACGCCATGGCGCTGAACGCCCTCGGCTATACCCTGGCCGACCGTACCACGCGTTACGACGAGGCCAAGAAGCTGGTGGAACAGGCCCACAAGCTCAACCCGGACGACCCGGCCATCCTCGACAGCCTCGGCTGGGTGAATTACCGCATGGGCAACTTGCCTGAAGCCGAACGGCTGCTGCGCCTGGCCCTCAAGGAGTTCCCCGACCACGAAGTCGCCGCGCACCTGGGCGAAGTGCTCTGGGCCCAGGGCAAACAGGTCGAAGCCCGCAAGATCTGGGCTGAGGCCCTGCAAAAGCAGCCTGACAGCGCCATTCTCCGTGACACCATGCAACGCCTGACTGGCTCCGGAGCCCTCTGATCCATGCGTTTACGTAACCTCCTGGCGGCTGGCGCGCTTCTCCTGCTCACCGGCTGCGCCGCCCTGATTCCCCATGAAACCTTCGAAGGCCAGGGCAACCAGGCCTCTTGGAATGCGCACAAGGCCCAGGTCAGCACCCTCGACGGCTGGCAGATCAGCGGCAAAGTAGGCATCCGTGCCCCCAAGGACTCCGGAAGCGGCACCCTGTTCTGGCTGCAGCGCCAGGATTATTACGACATCCGCCTTTCCGGCCCGCTGGGCCGTGGTGCCGCGCGCCTGACTGGCCGCCCGGGCAAGATCGAACTGGAAGTAGCCAATCAGGGCCGATACCAGGCCGAAACCCCCGAAGCGCTCCTGGAAGAACAACTCGGCTGGCGCCTGCCGGTGTCCCACTTGCTCTGGTGGGTGCGCGGCTTGCCCGCCCCCGACACTCGCAGCCGCCTGACCCTCGACGGCGCCAGTCGCCTGTCCCACCTGGAGCAGGACGGCTGGCAAGTGCAATACCTGAGCTATGTCGAGCAAAACGGCTATGCCCTGCCCGAGCGCATCAAGCTCAGTGGCGAGAACCTTGACGTCACCTTGGTGATCAAGGACTGGCAGCCACGCCAGCTCGGGCAGTGACATGCAGGACGCGCAACTCATCCTGCCAGCTCCAGCCAAGCTCAACCTGATGCTGCACATCCTCGGCCGTCGCGCCGACGGCTATCACGAGCTACAGACGCTCTTCCAGTTTCTCGACCATGGCGACGAACTGGGTTTCTCGCTGCGCCAGGACGGTGAAATCCACCTGCGCACCGAAGTGCCCGGCGTCCCCCATGACAGCAACTTGATCGTTCGCGCTGCTCGCAAACTGAAGGCCGAATCGGGTTGCCGCCTCGGAGCCGACATCTGGCTGGACAAGCGTTTGCCCTTGGGGGGCGGGATCGGGGGCGGAAGCTCCGACGCCGCCACTGCCCTCCTCGCCCTGAATCGCCTGTGGAACCTGGGCTGGAGCGAAGATCGCCTGGCCACCCTCGGGCTCTCCCTAGGCGCCGACGTACCGGTCTTCGTGCGTGGCCGCGCCGCCTTCGCGGAAGGTGTCGGCGAGCAGCTGACTCCAGTGGAGCTGCCGGAGCCCTGGTTCCTCGTAGCGGTGCCGCAAGTCTTTGTCAGCACAGCAGAAGTTTTCTCCGATCCTGAGTTGACACGGAATTCTCCGCCCATTAAAGTTCGCAGCCTTCTTGAGGGGGGCGGTCGGAATGACTGTCAGCCGGTGGTCGAGAAACGTTACCCAGATGTACGTAACGCGCTGATCTTGTTGAATAATTTCACATCAGCTAGATTGACCGGCACTGGAGCTTGTGTGTTTGGGAGCTTCCCAAGCAAGAGCGATGCTGATAAAGTCTCGCGCCAACTTCCGGCCACTCTGCCGAGCTTTGTCGCTCAGGGGCGTAACATCTCGATGTTGCACCGCAAGCTTCAAGGTCTGGCTTGAGAAGGAATGCAAGGCATTCGGTTGTACGATACAGGGGCGTCGCCAAGCGGTAAGGCAGCAGGTTTTGATCCTGCCATGCGTTGGTTCGAATCCAGCCGCCCCTGCCATTAACCCCACCGGGGTTTACGTACAACACAACGAAAGCACTGCGCAGCAAGTTAAAATTCTAGGGGCGTCGCCAAGCGGTAAGGCAGCAGGTTTTGATCCTGCCATGCGTTGGTTCGAATCCAGCCGCCCCTGCCATACACTTAAAAAGCTGTTCAAAAGCTACGGCCTTTGAACGGCTTTTTGATTCATCAGGTCTACCCTCAGCCGGCAGGTACTGCGCGTGTCCAAGATGATGGTCTTCACGGGGAATGCCAACCCCGATCTGGCGCGTCGCGTCGTACGTCAACTGCATATTCCCCTCGGCGATGCCTCCGTAGGCAAGTTCTCCGACGGCGAAATCAGTGCTGAAATCAATGAAAATGTCCGCGGCAAGGACGTCTTCCTGATCCAGCCGACTTGCGCACCGACCAACGATAACCTGATGGAACTGGTGGTGATGGCTGACGCCTTCCGCCGTTCCTCGGCCTCCCGCATCACTGCGGTCATCCCCTACTTCGGCTATGCCCGCCAGGATCGCCGTCCGCGCTCCGCCCGCGTGGCCATCAGCGCCAAGGTAGTGGCTGACATGCTGACCGTAGTCGGCATCGACCGTGTACTCACTGTCGACCTGCACGCCGACCAGATCCAGGGCTTTTTCGACATTCCGGTGGACAACATCTACGGTTCCCCGGTCCTGGTCGATGACATCGAAGACCAGCGCTTCGAAAACCTGATGATCGTTTCCCCGGACATCGGTGGCGTGGTTCGTGCCCGTGCCGTGGCCAAGTCCCTCGGTGTTGACCTTGCCATCATCGACAAGCGTCGTCCGAAGGCCAACCAGTCCGAAGTCATGCACATCATCGGCGATGTCGAAGGCCGCACCTGCGTGCTGGTCGACGACATGGTCGACACCGCTGGCACCCTGGGCCACGCAGCCAAGGCCCTGAAGGACCATGGCGCTGCCAAGGTCTACGCCTACTGCACCCACCCGGTGCTGTCCGGCCGTGCCATCGAGAACATCGAAAACTCCGTGCTGGACGAGCTGGTGGTGACCAACACCATCCCGCTGTCCGCCGCGGCACAAGCCTGCTCGCGTATCCGTCAGCTGGATATCGCGCCGGTTGTGGCTGAAGCGGTCCGCCGCATCAGTAATGAGGAATCGATCAGCGCGATGTTCCGTTAAGGACATCCCTGACGAAAGCACCCCGCCTCGGCGGGGCTATTTGCCCAACCGCCCGGATGCTGGTCGCAAGCATTACGGGCGTTTTGGCTATTTTGGAGAAGTGTAATGACTGATTTTGCCCTGAATGCCGAAGCGCGTTCTGACCTGGGGAAAGGTGCGAGCCGCCGCCTGCGTCGTAATGCCAACCTGGTTCCCGCTGTAATTTACGGCGGCGAGAAAGCCCCGCAATCCGTAAGCCTGCTGGCCAAAGACCTGGCCAAGCTGCTGGAAAACGAAGCTGCTTTCAGCCACGTGATCGCCCTGAACGTTTCCGGCGCTACCGAAACCGTTCTGATCAAAGCCCTGCAGCGCCACCCGGCCAAAGGCTTCGTACTGCACGCTGACTTCCAGCGCGTAGTTGCCGGCCAGAAGCTGACCGCCCACATCCCCCTGCACTTCATCAACGAAGCTACCTCCGTTGGCGTGAAGCAAGGCGGCGGCGAAGTTTCCCACACCATCTCTGAAGTCGAAGTCTCCTGCCTGCCGAAAGACCTGCCGGAGTTCATCGAAGTTGACCTGGCCAAGGTCGAAGTAGGTCAGACCGTTCACCTGTCCGACCTGACCCTGCCGAAAGGCGTCGAGCTGGTGGCCTTGGCCCACGGCAACGACCTGGCAGTTGCCAACATCCATGCTTCCCGCGTGGTGAAGGAAGAAGGCGAAGCCGAGTAATTTCTTACTCTGCGTCAGCCTGACAAAGGGCCCCTGTAGTGACTGCCATTCAACTGATCGTCGGCCTGGGTAATCCAGGCCCCGAATACGACCAGACCCGGCATAACGCAGGGGCCCTTTTCGTTGAGCGCCTGGCGACGCGCGAACGCGTCAATCTGAGCCTCGACAAGAAGTACTTCGGCCTGGTCGGGAAGTTCTCTCACCAAGGTCGCGACGTTCGTCTGCTGATCCCCACCACCTACATGAACCGCAGCGGCCAGTCCGTAGCGGCCCTGGCCGAGTTCTTCCGCATTCCGCCCGAGGCCATTCTGGTGGCCCACGACGAACTCGACATGCCACCCGGTGTTGCCAAGCTCAAGACTGGCGGCGGCCACGGCGGCCACAACGGGTTGCGCGACATCATCGCCCAACTCGGCAACCAGAATTCGTTCCATCGCCTGCGGCTTGGCATCGGCCATCCGGGGCACAGCAGCCTGGTTTCCGGCTTCGTTCTCAGTCGCGCCCCGCGCAGCGAACAGGAACTGCTCGACACCAGCATCGATTTCGCCCTCGACGTGATGCCAGAACTGCTCGCCGGTGACCTCACCCGCGCCATGCAGAAGCTGCACAGTCGCAAGGCCTGAACCCACTCCGCGCAGAGGCACACTCCATGGGATTCAATTGCGGCATCGTCGGCCTGCCTAACGTCGGCAAGTCCACCCTGTTCAACGCCCTGACCAAGTCCGGTATTGCAGCGGAGAACTTCCCCTTCTGCACCATCGAGCCGAACAGCGGCATCGTGCCGATGCCCGACTTGCGCCTCAATGCCCTGGCCGAGATCGTCAAGCCCGAGCGCGTGATCCCCACCACGATGGAATTCGTCGACATCGCCGGCCTGGTAGCCGGTGCTTCCAAAGGTGAAGGCCTGGGTAACAAGTTCCTTGCCAACATCCGCGAGACCGACGCCATCGCCCACGTGGTGCGCTGCTTCGAAGACGAGAACGTCATCCACGTTTCCAACAGCGTCGACCCCAAACGCGACATCGAGATCATCGATCTCGAACTGATCTTCGCCGACCTCGACAGCTGCGAAAAGCAACTGCAGAAAGTCGCTCGCAACGCCAAGGGCGGTGACAAGGACGCCCTGGCACAGAAAGCCCTGCTGGAAAAACTCATCCCCCACTTCAGCGAAGGCAAGCCGGCGCGCTCGCTGCTGAAGAACCTGGGTGACGAGGAGAAGCGCCTCGTTCGCGGCTTCCACCTGCTAACCAGCAAACCGGTCATGTACATCGCCAACGTTGCCGAAGACGGTTTCGAGAACAACCCGCACCTTGACGTGGTGAGAGTCATTGCCGAGGAAGAAGGCGCCATCGTGGTTCCGGTGTGCAACAAGATCGAAGCCGAAATCGCCGAACTCGACGACGGCGAAGAAAAGGACATGTTCCTCGAAGCCCTCGGCCTCGAAGAGCCCGGCCTGAACCGCGTGATCCGCGCCGGCTACGACCTGCTCAACCTGCAGACCTACTTCACCGCAGGCGTGAAGGAAGTCCGCGCCTGGACCGTCCGTATCGGAGCCACCGCCCCGCAGGCTGCTGCCGTTATCCACACCGACTTCGAAAAAGGCTTCATCCGCGCCGAAGTAGTCGCCTATGACGACTTCATCCAGTACAAGGGTGAAAACGGTGCCAAAGAAGCCGGAAAATGGCGTCTTGAAGGCAAGGAATACATCGTCAAAGACGGCGACGTGATGCACTTCCGCTTTAACGTCTGATCCACGAAAAAGCCCCGGACCTCCGGGGCTTTTTGCTTCTGTAGGATGGTGTTGAGCGAAGCGATACCCATCACGGGCACCTGCTTCGATCCGCTGAAAACCCTCCCCGGCCACCGCGCTTCCCTGAAAACGTTCTCACCACCTAAACAATTGAAAGATCACAAAATTATCTAAGCGAAGGGGTTGACAGCCCCCCGACAGATGCGGAAAATGCGCGCCACTCGGCTACATAGCTCAGTCGGTTAGAGCGCAGCATTCATAATGCTGATGTCCCAGGTTCAAGTCCCGGTGTAGCCACCATACAAATCAAAGGGTTAGCGCAAGCTAGCCCTTTTTTGTTTTGGGCGACAGACTACAAACAGACTACATCCCGACTACCGAGCCTTTGCTAGGCACCTTCCCAAGGATTCACAAGGGCCACACCCAACTCTTCGAAGTCACGGGTGTTTCGTGTAGCGACCTTGGCGCTGTAGAGCCGGGCTATCGCCGCAATCTGTCCATCAGCCATATCTGTCACCCTTCCCTTGGCTTCACTGGCCGAAACCAGCGCCGCATAGTGCACAGCTGCATCCACATCAAAAGGCAGAATGCAGCCGGCAAAGAGCTTGTTGAAAAGCGTGTCGGCGCCTATCGCCAACAAATCCTTCCGCTTACCGTTTGGCATCCTGGCGATCCCATAAAGGATCTCAGCCACTGAGATGGAACAGATCACCAGTTCGCTACCTGGCTGAGCATCCAGCCATGCAACGACGCTTGGGTCAGGCCTGGATTTCATCATCTCCGAAAGGACATTGGTGTCTAACAGGATCATTCATCAAAGTCCGCTGCACGTGCCTTTGTGTTGCGGGGAGGCAATTCCAAATCCACACCGCCCGCAGCGGCAAAAAGTTCGTGAATCCGAGTGCCCATTCCGCTGGGCTTGTTCTGCTTCGCAAGTGCTTCAGCAAGGATCACCCTCACTTCTTCCTCCATCGAGCGACCATGGCTGGCGGCCACGACACGAAGCCGAGCTTTCAGCTCATCGTCCAGGTTGCGAATCGTGATGCTAGCCATAGGGACCTCCAATGGAATCATTGCAATCACTGAAATCATACTGGAACGTGCCTGCTTTGCGCCAATGGCGACAGACGCAATGCGGATTCCAGATGATCCGGCGACAGATGCGCATAGCGCATGGTCATGGCGATCGACGAGTGGCCGAGGATCCGCTGCAAGCTGAGGATGTCCCCTCCCCCCATCATGTAGTGGCTGGCAAAGGTGTGTCGCAGGATGTGGGTCATCTGCCCTGGTGTGTGGAAGCCACAGCGCAGGTAGGCACTTCGAAATGCGGCCCTACAGGACACGAACAGCCGGCCATTCCCGGGCATCCCTACCTTGAGCGCTATCGCCTCGACTTCAGCGGGGATCGGTACTGACCTGGACTGGCGGTTTTTGGTCCGGTGGAAGTGCGCCTTGCCTCCGAATATGGCACTGCGCTGCAGCGATTCAGCCTCATCCCAACGCGCTCCCGTTGCCAGGCAGATCAGCGCGACGGGGTAGGTATGGTTGTTGGTGGACTTGCGGCACTCCTCGAGGAGCTGCTCGATCTGCGCCAAGGTCAGAAATGTGAGTTCTACCTGATCGGTCTTGATCTGACGGACCTTGGCGAGAGGGTTGTCTCCTACCCACGCCCCCAAGCGGTTGCGGGGAGGCAACTCCAGGTCCACACCGCCCGCTTCTGCAAAAAAGCGATTCAAAGGCTCTGGTTTTGCGAGGATAGACGACGTTTGGAAGTCCCAATTTATGGGGCTTTGGGTTTCAACGGGGTGCGGCTCGGGTGATTTATAACGCTCAATTCCAAGGTTCAACCCCCGGTGTAGCCAGCTAGGGAACCTGATCAGTATCAGCATCGACGAACACCTGCGTAGGAGTATTCCGATTCACTCTGGGCTGCATGGACCACCTTCACGCTTCGTGATGACCTTGCGAAGTCATCCATGCGAGGCAATCCACATGCAAATTCATGTTGGCGAACGCAGGGAAGGTGATGTTCTGACACTGAGGGTTCTGGAAGGAGTCAGCGAATCAGTGTTGATGGCGATGTTGAAGGCGGAGGGGATCGAGATCGTGATTGGGCCGATTGTGAATGGCTCGGCGCGGCTCGAACTCCGGGCGCCTAAAAGGATGTTGGTCCTGGTGGAGAAGGCTCCGCCAGGACCGGTAGCGATTGATTCAAGCTGACTATCGAGAACCCCGCCCTGGCGGGGTTCTCTTTTGAGTAACACGTGGCTGTTGGCCTTAGCTGCGCCCAGCGCCAACCGACATGCAGTGCGCTCTTTTTCAGGCAAGCGCAAGCGACAGAGCTGACTCTTGCCGACGAGAGCGGCCTGGTGCCGCGGGGATTGGCAACTGTATTGGTTCAGGCAACCTGATCGGCGCGTTTGAAACACCACCGAGCTTTCTGGATGAATTCAAGCTGCGCTACGGCCACCATTTCAGCTTTCCGGTCGGGGAACTGACGAACGCGTTAGCAGCCGAGCGGCAACGTGCCAACCAAGCGGAGGCTGAGCTTATTGCTCTTAAACAGAGCCGGTCCTGGCGGGCAGTGCAGGCGTTCAGGGCGATGCTGGGTCGCCGCTGACGCGCATAGTTTCGAAGCCGAAGTCCGCCCGCCACTCGTCCAGCAGGACGTTCTCCACGGCAGTTTTCAGCCGTTTGGCGAGAGTGGGTTACGGTGCCGGTGGTAGCCGGCAACTCGCTGCCTGGTGGGGGACGATGCGGCGCAAAAGATGCCAGCATCATGGCTCTGTAGAGCCTGGAGAGTAGTGTCTGGTACGGGGTTGCCGCAGCACTGGAAGCAACCTCAGTCGGCCCCGGGAATGACGACTAGCGCGTACATTGGGCTCACCTCAACGACGGACGTGTCGCCAGCAGCAGGCCGGCGAAAATCAACGCCCCACCGAACCAATGGTAAGCCTGCAACCCCTCGCCCAACAGCAGGTACCCCAGCAACGCAGTGAACACTGGCATCAGGTAGTTGGTGAGCACCGCCTTGGCCACCCCCAGTACGCGGATGCCCTGGTTCCAAAGCAGGTAGGCCAGCAGCGAGGCAGCAACGCCGGTGTAGGCGATGGCAGCGAGGTTTTCCGTGGAGAGTTCGAAGCGCTGCCCGCTGGCGATTTCCAGCAGGTAGAACGGCAGCAGCATGGGTACGCCGCACGCCACCAACGCCCCCAGCAGCACCAGCGGCGGCAGCTTGAAATAGCTGTTCCAGCGTCGCAGCAGCAGGGTGTAGAGCGCCCAGTCCACCACGGCAAGCAACATGATCAGGTCGCCAGGGTTGAACGACAGGGCGGCCAGTTGTTCCAGCCGCCCCTGGGCGATCAGCACCAGCAGGCCGACGGTCGCCACCGCCATGCCGAGCCAGGCGCGTCGGGGTGGCCATTCGTTGAGCAGGACGCCAGCGCCGATGAACGTTGCCAGCGGTAGGCAGGTGTTGAGCAGTGTGAGGTTGATGGCCACCGTGGTGCGCGCAGCAAAGTAAAGCAGCACGCTGTAGGTGCTGATACCCAGAGCCGCCACTACCAGCAGACGCCATCCGGCGTAGCGCAGGGCGCTGCGGTGCTCCCACATGGGGCGGGCTACGAAGGGAAGGAGAATGGCCAGCGCCAGGCTCCAGCGCCAGAAGGCCAGGCTGAAGGGGGGGATGGCATCGTGGAAAGCACGGGCGACGAGGGCGTTACCGGCCCAGAAAACGCTGGCCGCAAGCAGGCCGAGCCAAGCCAGGCCAACGGCCCGGCTGTTGTACTGCGTCATGATTCAGTTCTGTCCGAGTGGGCGCAGGCGGTACTGCGGCGGCAGTTGTTCCATGCCGCTGACGGTGACGTTGAGGTTCTTCCAGATACCGTCCTTGATGCCGTAGATGCAGCCGTGTACGGAAAGCTCCTGGCCGCGATGCCAGGCGTTCTGGACGATGGTGGTGTGGCTGACGTTGGCCACTTGCTGGATGACGTTCAGCTCGCAGAGGCGGTCGACGCGTTCTTCTTCAGTAGCGAAGGTGGCCAGGTGCTCGCGCTGCTCGTAATAGAGGTCGCGGATGGTGCGTAGCCAGCCATCGATCAGGCCGTACTGGGTGTCGCGCATTGCTGCGCGGACGCCACCGCAGCCGTAGTGGCCGGTGACCAGGATGTGTCGCACCTTGAGCACGTCCACGGCGTACTGAATGACCGACAGGCAGTTGAGGTCGGTATGCAGTACCACGTTGGCCACGTTGCGGTGGACGAAGAGGTCGCCAGGCAGCATGCCGACGATCTCGTTGGCCGGCACGCGGGCGTCGGAACAGCCGATCCAGAGGTACTCCGGCACCTGCTGTTTGGCCAGCTTGGCAAAGAAGTCCGGGTCTTGCTGCTTGATCTTCTCGGCCCAGCGCGCGTTGTTGTCGATCAGCTGTTGCAGGTCGCTCATGCGTCTTCTCCTCTTCTGGCTGGCGGCACCTTACGGAGCACCGGGAGCTTTGGCAATGGCCTGCGCGAGACTCAATCGATCAGCGTGCAGGCCATGACCAGTGCGTCTTCGCGGCCACCCACGGCGGGGTAGTAATCGCGGCGACGGCCGATTTCGTTGAAGCCATAACGCTCGTACAGGCGGTAGGCGGACTGGTTGCTGGCGCGCACTTCGAGGAAGCATTCGCCGGCCTGCAGCTCGCGGGCGCGCTCCATCAGGCGCTCCAGCAGGCGCAGCCCCAGGCCGCGGCCCTGGCTTTCCGGCTTGACGGTGATGTTCAGCAGGTGGGCCTCGCCGACGATGACGTTGATCACGCCATGGCCAACCTGCTGACCACCTTCGAACATCAACCAGCAGTCGTAGGACTTCAAGCTGTCGGTGAAAATACCGCGAGTCCAAGGGTGGCTGAAGGCGGCATATTCAATTTTCAGTACGGCATCGAGATCCGCCTCGGTCATCGGGCGGAAGGAAACAGCGTCGGTCATTCAGTGCTCTTCCAGCGGCGCATCACACGGCGCATGGCTTGCCAGAGTTCGCCCTTGCGCTCGGGCTCGTCCATCAACAGTTCCAGACCAGGCAGTGCCCAGGCGGCGCCCAGGCCTTCAACCTGCAATTCGCGGTTGAAGGCCGTGGCGTCGGCTTCACCGGCAAAGCGCACCGCTGGGAGGCCTAAGAGCCAGAGGCAGGCACAATCACCCTGCTCTTCCACCCGCATGCCAACGAAGCCCTGAACGAAGTCTCGGGCCGCGTCCGGGCCCTGGTCCATATTGCCGCGGCTGAGCAGCGGCCAGCGCACCGGTTCGCCGAGGATCTGCGGACTGTCTGGCAGGCTGGCGGCGCGCAGCAGGTCCTTCAGTAGCAGGTAGGCCGGATCGCGGCTCTGGAAGGGTTCGCCGGTGGGCAACTCCACCAGCAGCAGGCAGTTGCCGGCACGCAGCAGTTGCAGGGAGAAGCGCGGCGGCGGCAGCGTTTCCACCTTGGCCGGTGCGGCTTCGGGTTCGGCAGCCGCTTCGGGTTCGGGCTGGGCGACCGGGCGCGGAGTGCTGCCTGGACGGGGAATCTCGATCTTGGCGCGCACGGACGTCGCCGCCGGGCGGGATTCGGTGGCCGGAGCATCGGGAACGACATCTGCGACTGGCCTTGGCGCGTCCTCAAGGGGGACTTCCGGGGCCAGGGCCAGCAATTCGAGATTGGAGGGCGCGGCAAAGGGCAATGCCACGCGCGGTAGCCAGGTGGCTACCTGCATGGCATTGAGATACGCGCGACGACGGTGTTCTGTGATCAAACGTCAGCAACCTGTGGGTGAGCCTTGCGTACGCCGGCCTGCATCAGGTTCAGCGCATTGAGGTAGGCCTTTGCGGAGGCGACAACTATATCGGTATCGGCACCGTTTCCGTTGACGATTCGTCCGGCTTTTTCCAGGCGGACGGTGACTTCACCCTGGGAATCGGTGCCCTGGGTGATGGCGTTGACCGAGTAGAGCTGCAGGCTCGACTCGGACGCGGCCAGACTTTCGATGGCCTTGAAGGTGGCGTCCACCGGGCCGGAGCCCTCGGCGCTGGAGCCTTGCTCCACGCCGTCGATGGCCAGCACCAGCTTGGCCTGGGGTACTTCGCCGGTCTTGGAGGCGACTTCCAGGTAGACCAGTTTGAAGTGCTCCGGCGCCTCCTCGCCCAGGGTGTCGGAGACCAGCGCCTGCAAGTCTTCGTCGAAGATTTCGTGTTTCTTGTCCGCCAGCTCCTTGAAGCGGGCGAAGGCGGCATTCAAGTCGGCCTCGCTGCCCAACTGGATGCCGAGCTCGTCCAGGCGGGTGCGGAAGGCATTACGCCCGGAGTGCTTGCCCAGCACCATCTTGTTAGTGTGCCAGCCGACGGACTGGGCGGACATGATCTCGTAGGTTTCGCGGTGCTTGAGCACGCCGTCCTGGTGGATGCCCGACTCGTGAGCGAATGCATTGGCGCCGACGATGGCCTTGTTCGGCTGCACCGGGAAGCCGGTGATGCCAGACACCATCCGCGAGGTGCTGAGGATGTGTGGCGTGTCGATATTGGTATAGACGCCGAGTACATCCTGGCGGGTCTTGATGGCCATGACGATCTCTTCCAACGCGGCATTGCCGGCGCGCTCGCCCAGGCCGTTGATGGTGCATTCCACCTGGCGGGCGCCTACGGCAACGGCGGCCAGGGAGTTGGCCACGGCAAGTCCGAGGTCGTTGTGGCAGTGCACGGAGAACACGGCCTTGTCGGCATTGGGGATGCGCTGCAGCAGCTGTCGCATGGTTTCTGCGTACTGGTGCGGAATGGCGTAGCCGACGGTGTCGGGGATGTTGATGGTGCGAGCACCGGCATCGATGGCGGCTTCGATGATGCGGCAAAGGAAATCGATCTCGGAGCGGCCGGCGTCTTCGCAGGAGAATTCCACGTCTTCGCAGAGGTTGCGTGCACGCGTCACCGCCCGGATGGCCTGCTCCACCACCTGGTCCGGCTGCATACGCAGCTTGTACTGCATGTGGATGGGGCTGGTGGCGATGAATGTGTGGATGCGTGCGGAATTAGCGCCGGCCAGGGCTTCGGCCGCGCGGTCGATATCGGCATCCACTGCCCGCGACAGGCTGCACACGGTGCTGTCCTTGATGCTGTCGGCAATGGCCTTGACTGCCTCGAAGTCACCGGGGCTGGCGATGGCGAAGCCGGCTTCGATCACGTCCACTCGCATCCGTTCCAGGGCCTTGGCGATGCGCAGTTTCTCTTCCTTGGTCATGGAAGCGCCGGGGCTCTGCTCGCCGTCCCGCAGGGTGGTGTCGAAGATGATGACGCGATCTTGGCTGCTCATGTCTCGCTCCTCACGGCCCCACCGTACGTGCGGCCGGGGCTCAGGCTGATGGTGCCGGACTGCTTGTGGCAACGGCTCCAGATCAGGGAATTGTGGCGTGAAAAGCCGTGGGCGGAAAGGTCGGCGGGCGGGTGGCGGCCCTGTGGGGAGGTGGGAATGGTCTTGTGGGGGTGAATTTACTCGCCAAGGGCGGCGCAGCTGCCCTAACCCGCCATGCTGGGCAGCCCTTCGGCCTGCTTGGTGAATGAATTTGCCCCTACAGGCGTGCCTCCCAGAACTTCAATTGATCGGCGTGGCCGTCAAGTTCGCGCTGATATCCGCGTTCTGCACCTTGATGCCGTACATGGAGGTGACGGCGCCGCCCGTGGGGTGGACGTGTTGCAGGCGGTCGACGTTGATTTCCTTGAAGTGGATGCGGCCGTTCACCGCAAAGCCCAGCGGGTCGGGAGTGACGGGGGTGCAGCTGCCGCCGTTGTTGGTGCAGACCTTGGTCGGGGCAACGTCGAGGTTGAGGTCGGCGTTGAAGCCGTAGGTGTTGGCGTCGGGCTCGCTGGGGTTACCGTCGGAGGTGGAGAAGTTATCCACAACCAGTTGACTGCCGCTACCGGCAACGCCGTTGACGCGGTTGGTTTCCCAGACGATCTGGTTACGCTTCTCGTCGGTGGCCACGCCGTTGGTGGTGCTTTCGATGGCGGTATCGCGGACGAAGACGTTCTTCAGTTTCACCGACACCCCTTCATTGCCCCGATCTTCCCAACGGCCGCCACTGGCCGAGCAGGCTCCGGCATTGGCGCCGCTACCGCCGACACACAGGGCGCCCGCACCACCAGAGCTCACCGCCAGGGTGGAGCCCAGCTCAAAGCGTTTCAGTACCAACCGGCCAAGGCTGGTGCCGGTGGCGCGATCGCCCCAGCGCAGGTCACTGACCTCCAGCTTCGACCAGTAGGTGCCCTTACGCAGTTCGATGCCGTTGTTGCTCACGTCCACCGAGCCATCGCGGAAGTGCATGTCGTAGGTGGTGCCGGCCAGCCAGAGGCCCTTGCCGGTTTCATCCACCGTGATGGCAGCGCGGGCGTCGCTGAAGACGAAATCGGCGTTGTAGCGCAAGCCGTCGCCACTGCCCCCCCCCGGCAGCAGGGTGATCTGGCCATTCAGGGTGAAGTCGTAGGCCGGGAAGATCTCCATCAGCACCAGCAGTTCGGTGCCGCCCTGCAACGGCGCATCGGCCGAGCCGACGCGCAGGCCGTCGAAGCTGTAGCCGCCCTTGATGTTGGAAAGCCCAAGGCGCAGGCCGTCGAAATGACCGTTGTAGCTGCCCTTGCCCATGTCGCTCTGGGTGCCGGCGTAGCAACCGGTGCTGGCCCCGCCCGCGCAACTTTTGGTCAGGTCCACGGTGAGCTGGCCGGTGCCGTTGGTGCGCAGGCCGCTGAACCACATGCTGTTGCCGTTATCGGTGAGGGATACCGAGCTGTTGGCCATGTTCCAGCTGATATCGGCGGTCAGCCCCTTGGCACCCGAGTTGGGGTCGCCCCCCGGACGAAGCTTGAGCCAGTTCTGCTTGGCGCCGTCATCGGCGAAGTTGAGGTCGATGGCCAGGCTGCCGAGCTTCTGGTTGGTCGGGTTGCCGATGATCAGGCCGCCCAGGGTGGCGTTGAGCTTGAGGTCCTGGAAGGCCACCTGTGCATAACTGCCGCCCACGTCCTGGGCCAGGTCGATGGTCAGGCCACCGAGGCTGCGCAAGGTGCCGGAAAAGTTCTCGGCGCGCAGGATGCCTTCGTCCTGGTACTGGAACAGGCTGCTGCCGATGTTCAGGTCCGGGCGGATGCGAATGCCCTCGCCATTGGCGCCCCCGCTGGCGACGCTGAGGCTGCCGCCCAGGCGCAAGTCCATGCTCAGCTTGCCAAAGCTGCGGCTAGCGTTGGCGTCGCGCAGGTCCGGCGCGCCGGGCGTCGCGGGCGAGGCCGTGGGGTCGCCATGGGCAAGGTCGAGGCTGATGCCGCCGACGGTCCCGACGAAGCGGGCGTCCCCCAGGTTCAGCTTGACCTCCTGGCCCGTACCGCCGCTGACGATGTCCAGGTAGGCGTTGTCCAGGTAGGTGTCGAAGGACAGCCCTTTGACGATGAGGTCGAAGCCGTTGTCGCGGTAATAAAAGGTGACATCGGTAAGGGACAGCCGGCTGTCGTCCACCGCAATGCCACTGACGCCACTGGCCCCGCCGCCCTTGAGCTTCAAGATGGCGCCCAGGGTGTAGAAGGCGCGGAAGGAACCGAAGCTCTTGCTACTGCCGTCCATCTCGATGTTGTTCACCGCCAGCACCTGCGGGCTGGCGCTGTGCTGGACCTGCAACTGGCCATCCTGCACATCGAGGGTCGACTGGGACGTGCTGGTAGTGCCGCTGGCGGCGCGATTGCTCACATCCCGAAGGTTGAGGCTGCGGCCGTCCTGCGTGTAGCTGACGTTGCTGGCCGACCAGCCCTGGCTGGAGGTTTCCAGGCTGATGCCGCCCTGGCCGCTGACCGAGGCCATGGTGGAGTCGTCCAGAGCCTCCATGGCCAGGGCCTGGGAGGCGAAGAGCATGCCGAACAGCAAGGGGGCTGGGCGCATGGGCGGTTCCTCAGTTCTTCGGAAAGATCAGCACGCTGCCCTGCATGCGGATGGTGCCGTCGATTTTCGCCGAGAAGATATTGGTCTGCTGGTAGCTGGGATTGCCGCCGTTGGCGACGGTGCCGGACTTGTTCTGCCAGTCACCCTGGTTGGCCACGCCGAAGGCGAAGCTGCCGTTCTTGAAGCGCATCTCGTTGGGCAGGCCCAGCGCCAGCACATCCTGGTTGAAGGCCGCACCGTCGCCACCGAAACCGCTGTTGATCAGTCGGGTGTTCAAGGTCAGGCCCTCGAAGCTGAAGATGCCCTTGAGGTTGTCCAGCACATACCAGCCGCCATTGGCCTCGGAACGGATGGCGATGCGCAGGCCGCAACTTTCCGGGGTGGCGGCGCCAGCGATGGCGCAGCTGCGCTCGTTGGCCGTCCATGTGGCCGGGTTGTTGGACGCCGGTGTATTCCAGAGCACGCCACCGTTCTTGTTGATGCTGAATTCGCCAGAGAGGTACACCCCGCCCTGCCCGCTCATCTGGCTCAGGTCGGCATCCTCGAGCGCTTGCAGTTCAGCTCTGGCCAGCATGGGAAGTACCAGCAACGTTGCCAGGTAGAGCGCCCTAGAGGTCATGGCTGGTCACCTTCAGGTAATTGATGCTGAGGCCCTGGATGGCGTTGTAGCCGAAGTTGTAGCCGCCGCTGTTGAAGCTGCCGCTACCGGTCTGGAGGCTGTTGATGACGATGTTGGTGCGCGGCGCGTTGGCGTAGAAGTCAGCAGCCAGGGCGTCTTTCTGCGCCTGGGTGGTGCCGGACGCCGTCGGGTTGGGCAGCTCCAGCACGAACTGGCCGTTGCTGCTCACGTCGAACAGCAACGGCTGGCTCTTGCCATAGCCGAGAGAGATATTGGCATAGGCGTTGTTGAGGAAGATGGTGCGGTCGCGCTGTTCGGTCGCGGTGCTGCAACCGCTGGTGCCGGCCGCGCAGCTCATGATCTGCAGGCTTTTGGCGAAGAGGTTGATGCGCGCCTCGCCGACCATCTGGTTGCGGCTGCTGTCACCCCACAGGCGCAGGTAGGAGCCATCCATCGCCAGTTCGGCGAAGTCCAGGTTGAGGATATCGGTGCGTCCGGCAGCCACCTGGAAGTCAAAGCGAATCCCCAGGTCGACCTTTTCGCTGGCCCGGCTGGAGCAGCTGTTGCCGGCACCGGCGAAACCGCCAATGCAGGGTTGGCCGGCAGCACCGGTCAGCCGCTCGGGAAACATGAATTCCAGGACAGTGACATTGCTCGGGGTGGTCTGCACCCACTGCCCATCGTCGCGCAGGGTCCGCATGTCTTCGCCCTTGGCCAGGTTAAGGGCGAAGGGATGGTCGAGCCGTCCGATGGTCACCGGGCTCAAGTTCGCCCCTTTGTTGCTGCCGGCGGCGCCAAGGTAGAACTCCTTCACCGCGATGGGGACGTTCTGCTTGGCGGCGTTGGTGATGTCATTGATGGTGATGGTGGCGTTATTGGCATCCAGCAGGACCTGATCCAGCACGAAGCCGATTCCGGCACCGTCCACATTGGAGAGCTCCGCGTCATCCAGCGCCTTGAGTTCAGCCTGTACTGTGGCGGCGGCCAACGACAGCAGGATCACGACGGTTCTGCGCATGCTCAGCACCCCGCGGTGGCTGTGCCCAGGCAGGTGTCCTGCCGCGGGATGCCATTGAACGCCTGCTCGAAGTCGATATTGATCGGCGATACCAGGTTGCCGTTGGCGTCGCGGTACTTGGGCATGTTCATGAAAGCGCCCTTGAGGGCGGTCATGAAGGCGTTCTGGTCCATGTCCTTCCACGCCAGGTCCTGGGTCTGGAAGGAGATGAAGAAGCCCTTCGCCGCGCCCTCCATGGTGTTCATGTTGCTGATGTTGCCCACCGGCAGGGATTTGAAGTCGCTGAGCGGGAAGCAAGTATTAAGGGAGAGGATGCCGCAACCGCTGGACTTGAACAGGCTGAGCAGAGCGTCGGAGAGGCCGCCGAGGTTACAACCGCTGACGCAACTCAGCGCCGTGCCATTGGTGAGGCCGGCCATGCCACCGCGTACCGGATCGGCGTTGCCGCTGGAGTTCACCAGGGTGGCGTCGGCCTGCAGCTTGGTCGAGTCACTGATACCGGCCAGCGCCAGGAGGAACTGATCGAACCCCGAAGCCTTGTCGATAATGGGCTTGGCGGTGCCGGTGATGTGCACCGGGATGTTCCCGGTCAGGCTCTGGATATCCCCCGACAACACGCCCTTGGCCTCGCCGAAGCCAATGCGCACACCCACCACCTTGTTGCCGGAATAGGCCAGTTCGACGAAGGGATCGGCGATACGGAATGGGTTAACCGAGCCGTCCGCATTCACGGTGCCAAGGGCGAAGTTGTTGATGAGGATGTCGGACGAACCGGCGACTTCCCCCGCCCGGGTAACGGAGTCGTCGTACTGGCCGAGCTGGAGCTTCTTCATGTTCAGCTGGGTGTCGACGTTCACCCCGAAGTTGACGCGGGTGTAGTTGATCCCGGCATTGGCATCGGTGGTCAGGTTGATGAAGGCCTGGCCGGTGATGTTGGACAGTTCGCTGTCGGCCAGCTCCTCCATTCGCGCCTGGGCGGTGGACGTGGAGAACACCCCGGCAAGAAGAATGGCTTTCAGCGACCAGGCGGGCAGCGGATTCGAACGCATGGCGACATCCCTGATTGTTCTTGTATGGGCAAGCGACGAAGACTCGTCCCCTTTCTAGCCACTATAGGGAGGCAAGCCAGGAAGCGTCCCGACCCATAGTCGAGTTGAGGGGGCTTGTCAGGAAGTCGCCGACGGACAGCTGTTACCCATCGCAACAAAGGGGTAACGCAGAGGTCAGCCCTGGCGGAACAGGCCGATCAGGTGATCGGCGATGGCGCCCTTGATGTTCGAGACCTCCAGCCGGGAGTTGCGTCCCAGGCGGCTCGTATCAATGCGATGCAGGTGCAGCGATGGCATGCGTGCCTCGTACTCGCGCAGGTCGCCTTTGACCAGCACCGGCAGGAACTGCTCACCCCGCGACTGGTAACGCTGGATCAGCAGCCTCAGGCCGTCGTGGAAGGGCAGCTCGTAGGAAGGACTCAGGCGGTGTTCGCCGGGGATCTTCAGGTAGAGGCCGGTCGAGCCCAGCACTTCGCCAGGCAGGATATGGATGCCGGTGGGCAACACGGCGTCGGCGGGAATCTCATGGAAGGTGTCGTGCCAGGCCATCTCGTCGGGAAGGATGGTGATGCTGCCGTGCTCCTCGTCGGGCACCACGAAGCTGTAGCGGCTGTAGAGCTTCTCCACGTAGCCCGAATAGACGCACAGGCGGTTTTCGAAGTGCAGCAGGAAGTCGATGGCTTCCTGGCGATTGGTGATGGCGTCGAGCTCCCAGTCCAGGTCGGTCTGGCGTTCCAGCTCTGCCCAGCGGGCGTCAGCGATCAGTGCGGATTCGGGGCTCATGGGTTCTGCGGTCGGGCAGCGGACAATCCCCTAACGCAGAAAACATGCCAAGGAATTCAAACACTTGAATGGGACCTGTAGCCTTCTTCGGCAGGCTTAATGGCACGATGCCAGTCGTAAACTGCCAAAAAACGTCAGTCCGCGACGGGTGTCGCTCCTCTGATCGGTTGAAGCTCAATCGCCGCCAGCAACCTGAAGTACAATCGCCTCTTTTTTCAGCGAACCCCGGCCAATCGATGATCGATCCCAAGCGCGTATTGCGCGCCCTAGCCGAACACTGGACGTTGCTCGAGCCGCTCTGCGAGCGCTTCGATGCCGGCACCCTGAGCCTGGTGGAACTGCGCGTGCAGCTCGCCGGCCAGTTGCCGGAGGGCACGCCCACCGACGTGACAGCCCTGCTCGACCTCTGGGTGCGCCTGGACATCCTGGTTCCCGTGGCCAAGAGTCCGAACCGCTTCGAGCTGAACGCGCAAATCCACGACTTCCTCGCCTACCTGCGGCGCGAACACCGCCTCGGCCTGTGCCTGGAAATCGAAGCCTACCTGCGCCACCTGGAACGCCTCGCCGGCTACATCCAGGAAGCCTTCGAGATCCGCGACGGCAACGACCTGGCGCGCCAGCTGCGCCTGCTCGACATGCGTGTGCGCGACGTCCTGAAGAAGCTCGATAACGACGAACAGGCCCTGGTGGCCGTGGCCGATCGCGCCAAGACCAGCGACCGGCAGATCCCTCTGCGCCAACGCTACGCCGAAGTACTGGCGACCTGGGACGAATACGTTGAACCGATGATCCAGCTGGTCGCCGCCGATGGCGCCTTCGAACAAGGCGTGCGCCGTGTCGAGCAAGTGCTGCTGCGCCTGCTCGGCGAGCAACAACGCCTGGGCCAACTGGTGGACGACGACCTGGTACTGCGCACCCACGCGCGCATCCTGGAAATGCAAACCAGCGCCCAGCTGACCCTGCGCAAGGCCCGGGAACTGCTGCTGCCGCTGCGTGAGGAAGCACGCCGGCACAACGCCGTGACCCGTGGCGCCGCCCTGGCCCTGTCGGTGATCCGCAAGAAGGGCCTGGATGCCGTGCCTCAAGCAGCCATGCCGCTGTTCACCCGGCCGCAGACCACCTTCCTCGGCAGCGGCTCGCAGGTGGAGGCTTACGTCTACGCCCTGGCTCGCTTCCAGCCGAAACCGGCGCACTTCCCGAAATCCGGCGGAACACGCAAGGCCACTGCACCGCGCTCACCGAAGACCGCGCGGGAAATGCTCGACCGTTGCGAGCAGGCCCTGCCGCTACCGGACCTGATGGTCTGGCTGCTGGAGCAGGAGCCCGACGGCGCCACCGACGAACTCCTCTACTGGTTCTCGCGCCTCTCCCGCGATTCGCGCTTCTCGCGCGATCGCCTGGAGCGCCGTGACTACCTGACCGCCGAGCACCAGGTCAGCCTGAGCTCCTACGCCCTGATCAAGAGCCAACCCGCCGCGGCCGAGAAGACTTCCTGATGAATATCGACCTGAAAGAAATGACCCAGCTGGCGCCCATCTTCCGCGAGCTGTTCAAGGGCTACCACCTCTCCCGCAGCGAGCCGGAGTGCTATGCCCAGCTGTCCACCATGCAGGACCAGTACCGCGCCCTGTTCAAGGGCCTCGGCTTCGAGCTGGTCTGCGACCCGCGTGGTTTCTACTACTTCGTGCCCGAGCAGATGGGCGCCCAGGTGAACAAGACCGCGCAGCGCCTGGCGTTGTTCACCTTCATCCTGGTGGAGCACCTGGCCGACCAGGGCCGCGACCCGCTTTCCGTGCTCGATGGCGGCAGCATCGGCCGCGACGAACTGCCGGCCCTGCTGGAGAAGTACCGCGACCTGTTCATGCAGGCCGAGGTGACCACCCATGAAGAGCTGGAAGAAAAGGTGATCCGCCGTCTCACCCAGCTGGGCTTCGCCGAGGACAGCAACGGCATTTACCGCTTCCTGCCGCCGATGCACCGCTTCCTGGACGTGTGCCTGGCCGTGCAACACGACCGCGACCTGGCTGCCAGCCTGCACAGCACCGACCTGGAACTGCGTGCCCCAGTGCTCATGGATGACGACAGTGGCGACACGATCATCCCCATCGACACCCCTGAAATCGTCGAAGAATCCACAGAGTCAGAAGAAGACGCCCTGGCCCGCGCCATGGCCGAAGAACGCGCAGCCCAGGAGGAAGACGCATGAGCCAGGAACGCTACGGCATCCGCCGCTTCGCCCTGCTGAACACCGCCGGATACAGCCTCGGCCTGTTCCCGTTGGAAACCCCGCTGTCGATCTACGGCGCCAACAACCTCGGTAAATCGGCGTCGATCAACGCGCTGCAGTTCCCGATCCTGGCGCGCATGTCGGACATGAGCTTCGGCAAGTACAGCCTGGAGCAGTCGCGCAAGTTCTACTTCGCCACCGATACCAGCTACATCCTCGTTGAAGTCTCCCTGCCCCACGGCCCCCACGTGATCGGCGTGGCCGGTCGCGGTCCGGGCGGCGGCTTCGGCCACCAGTTCTTCGCCTACCGTGGCGAACTGAACCTGGAGCACTACCAGCGTGACGGCACCTGCCTGCGCCAGCGCGAGCTGTTCAACAGCCTGGAACGCGAAGGCATCAAGGCCTACGAACTCAAGCCCGATGAGCTGCGCCGCCTGCTGGTGGGTGGTCACACGTCGATCCCGCTGGACCTGACGCTGATCCCGCTGCGCTCTACCAGCGAACAGAGCCTGAAGACCTTCCGCTCGCTGTTCATCAACCTGCTGCACATGCGTGAAATCACCGCGGCCAAGCTCAAGCAACTGTTCCTCGATGCCTTCGAGCACAGCCTGCGCTCAGGCAGCGTGGACTACATCGCTGCCTGCGAAGAGGCCTTCCGCGACGTACGCCGCATGGAGCAGGACTATCAGGCGCTGGTCTCCGCCGGCCCGCTGGTGGAAGCCCTGGCCAATGGCGTGGGGCAGCGCGAAATTCTGCGCGGCAAGCTGCACCGCATCTCCCCGTTGCTGGATTCGCTGCTGGGCACCTGGCAGGACTACTCCGGCGCCCGCCGCGAGGAGCTGGTGATCCAGGCCGAGCACTACCGCAACGAACAGGACGGCCTGCAGAGCGAACAGCGTGGCGGCACCCAGGAAATGATGCGTCTGGAGCGCGCCATCACCGAGAACCAGCGCTGGCTGGGTGAGCTGGCGGTACTGAAGAACCGCTTCGCTCTTGTGGAAAACGCCAAGGTGCTGGAGCAAGCGCTGCTCGCCGCCAAGGACGCCCACGACGAACTCGCCGGCGCCCTGGCGCAATCCCGCCAGTTCTCCGCCGAGGATCTGGACGAACGCCTGCGCGACCTGGAAAAACGCCTGAAGGCGGTCAAGCAGCAGCTCGACCACGCCGACAACAACAGCTACTCGCGCCTGCGCGAAGAGTTCTCCCAGGCGGACGTGGACCGCCTGATGCGCTTGTTCAACGGCCAGCTGTTCAGCCTGCCGCTGGGTGAGAAAGGCATCCAGCTCGACGACGGCGAAGCCTGGGTGAAAACCCTGGAAACCGTGCTCGACCAGTTCAAGGGCAGCCAGTTCGAAGTACCGGGCCTGTCCATCGACCTGTCCCACATCGAGCCGCCGGCCCTGCAGGCCCTGGCCGACCGCGCCGCCCTGCGCGACCAGAAGGACCGCCTGGAGCGCGAGCTGAAGCAGCTCAAGACCCAGCAGTCCGTGGCAGCCGACCGCGCCGCGAGCAAGGCCCAGGCCGAGAAGCTGTACCAGGACGTGCTGGACGCCCAGAAAGCCCTGGAAGACTTCCGCAAGTCCCAGACCCTCAGTGCCGAAGAGCCGGCCAAGCTGGAAGAGCTGGCGCAGCTGGAAGCCACCCAGGACGAGCTCAAGCGCTCCGCCGACGCCTTCACCGAACGCGTCCAGCAGCTCTCCGCCAAGCTGCAACTGGTGGGTCGCCAGCTCGCCGACCTGGAAGCCAAGGAACGCACCCTGGAAGACGCCCTGCGCCGCCGCCAGCTGCTGCCCGCCGACCTGCCCTTCGGCAAGCCCTTCATGGACCCGGTGGACGACAGCCTGGACAACCTGCTGCCGCTGCTCAACGACTACCAGGACACCTGGCAGGCGCTGCAGCGCATCGACGGCCAGATCGAGGCGCTCTACGCCCAGGTCCGCCTCAAAGGCGTGGCCAAGTTCGACAGCGAAGACGACGCCGAGCGCCGCCTGCAGTTGCTGATCAACGCTTATGCACATCGCCAGGACGAAGCCCTGACGCTGGCCAAGGCACGCCGCGCTGCAGTCACCGACATCGCCCGGACCCTGCGCAATATCCGCAGCGACTACGACAACCTGGAACACCAGCTGGCTCTGTTCAACCGCGAGATCAACAAGCGCCAGGTGTCCAACCTCTCGAGCTTCCGCATCGTCCTCGCGCCAAACAAGGATGCCCTGCGCCATATCGATCAGATCATCCATAGTGCCGGCCAGTACGAGGAGGGCGAGACCCTATCGGTCTTCGACCTGACCAACTCGAGCGACCAGGATGCGAAGAACGAAGAGGCCAAGGAATACCTGGCGCGCCTGGTGGCTGCCAACGGCAACCAGCTGGGCCTGAAAGACCTGTTCGAACTGGCCTTCGAGATCACCAAAGTGCACGGCCAGCCGGTCATTCACACCGATATCGACGGTGCCGCCTCCAACGGCACCACGATGACCATCAAGGCGCTGACCAACATGTACCTGTTGCTGCACCTGATGGACCGCGAGCAAGCCGGCCGCATTCGCCTGCCCTACTACCTGGACGAGGCGGCAGACATCGACGAGCGCAACCAGCAGGCGCTGATCGAAACTAGCCAGCAACTGGGCTTCACACCCATCCTCGCGTCGGTTAAGCCGCAGGTATCGGCCAACGTCGCCATCGACCTGGAAGGCGGCAGTGGCCCGAACGGCATCTACATCGATGAGGCGGACTGGAAGTTCATCAAGCGTCGCGACGTGGCTACCGCCACCCAGGATGCGAAGGACGAGGCGGCCGTACCCGCCTGACCCTTTCGCCAGAAAGCAAATGGGCCGCAATTGCGGCCCATTTGTTTGTTGCGTGGTTACTTCGCCAAAGGAATCTTCGGCGACCAGGTCAGCCACTCGTCCTCGGCATCGTCATGCAGGGCGAAGGTCTGGCCATTGAGTGCGGCGTTGCCCATCTGTCCTTCGTTCGGAGTGGCGAAGGAAATCCCGCCCTCAACCAAGGACTCCAGAGAGCCGGTTCGCACCTTCACGCCATCGAACAGGCTGGCATCCACTCCGACACCGCTGGTGTGCCAGAAGCGGCTGCCGCTGTGCACCAGGGGCGCGTAGCGCTGCTCGATGAGTACATGGATGAAGACGCGGTCGGCAGTCTTACCCAGCTCGTAGGAAAGCACTTTGCCCACGGGTACTTCGCGGTAACTGACGATCACGCCCGGTTTGAGGGAGCCACGGCGCGGCGCGCTGAGGGTGATGCGCAAGCCCTCCTCGCGGGCGACCGGATCCGGCGATTCGGCCAGTGCAGTGAAGCGCGTCTGCGCAGCCCCAGGCATGGCAGCCGGCAGGACTTCCAGATACTGGCCGCTGACGAGCGTGTCCAGGTTGGCCGTTCGCAGTAGGCCGAGCTCCGGACGTACCACCCAGAACTGGCTCCCGGCACGAGCGATGCGGTCGTCTGCCTGGGTGAGGCGAGCCTTGACCACTACGCCAGAGAGGTCGTTGCTCAGGTTCACCGACTCCACCTCGCCCACATCGATGCCCTTGAAGCGGATCGGCGTGCCTTCCTTGATGCCTTCAGCCTGGGGAATGGCGATCTCGATGACAGTACCCTTCTCGATGGCCAGGGCTTCATTGTCGAACAGCGTAAAGCGGCGCGGCCGGGTGACAAGCTTGGCCTTCGGGTCCGGTGTGGTGAAGGTGATGCCGCCCGACAACAGGGTCTGCAGCGATTCGCTCTTCACTTCGACGCCCGACAGACCGCCTTTGAGGGTGATACCGCTGGAATTCCAGAAACGAGTGGACTCGTTCACCAGCTTGGTGAACTCGGGTTCGATGTGGACACCGATTACCACGCGCCGCTGATCACGGGACAGTTGATAGCTCTGCACGCTGCCCACGCGCATCTGACGGAACAGGATCGGGCTACCGACTTCCAGGGAGCCGAGGCGATCGCTGGTCAGCACCAGGTGCAGGCCAGGTGCATCGGTATTAAGCGGCGGCGCCTTGGGTCGAACCTTGAACTCCCGGGTCGGCGTACCCTCCTTGGCAAAGCGCACGGCAATGTAGTTGCCCTTCACCAGGGCCTCGATACCGGTGATGCCTGCCAACGAAATCGACGGCTTCACCGTCCAGAATTCGGTGCCGTCGACAAGATAGTCCTCGGTACGTGGCTCCATGGTCAGCTCGGCGGTGGCGCCGGTGAAGTCCTTGTCCATATCCAGCTTCTTCAGGGTGCCGACCTGCACACCGTTGTACATCACCGGCGTGCTACCCGGGCTGAGGCCGCTGACGTCATCCATGCGCAGCAGCACCCTAAGGCCGGCTTCGGCAGACTCGAAGCCGTCATACAGGCGGAACGGGATGCTGGGGTCGGTGGGAGGGCTGTCCTGGCGGTGCTCTGGGGTCGCGAACGCTATGCCACCGGCCATGATGCTGAGCACGGACTCAGTGCGGATCTTCACGCCTGCCAATCCCGCGGTAACGTTGAGGCCACTGGCATTCCAGAAACGCGTGTGCTTGCGCACCAGATGCGCATAAGGCTGTTCGATGTGTACCTTGATTTCGACCGTGCGCTGATCTTCGGCCAATTGGTAACTCTTCACCTGGCCAACCTGGATCTGTCGGTAATAGACCGGGCTGCCCTGCTCAAGGGACCCCAGGCGTTCAGCCTTCAGGGTAAGGTGCAGACCGGGCAGCGAGTCGGACAGTGGCGGTGGTTCGGGCAGCGCGATATATCGCCGCGCCGCCTCCCCCTTCACGGGATCGATGGCGATATAGATACCGGAGACCAGGGTTTCCAGTCCGGTGACACCAGCGAGGGAAACGCGCGGACGTACCAGCCAAAAACGGGTGTCCTTGCTGAGGTAAGGCTCGGCTTCCTTCATCACCTCAACCGTGGCCACCACACCTTTGATGTCATCGCTGACATGCAGGTCGACCACCTTCCCCACCTGGATCCCCTTGTACATCAGTTGGGTCTTACCCACCTGAATACCATCGCCGTTCTCGAAGCGAATCTGAATCTCGATGCCTGCTTCGCTCATGGCCTTCCAGGCCAGCCAGAGGCCAATGAGCAGCGCCACCAGCGGTAGTACCCAGATTGCGGACCAGCTCGTGGTTTTGCGGGTTTTCGGGGTTGGCAACTCAGGCATTCTCGTCGTCCATATCAGTGTTGTCCCAGATCAGTCTGGGGTCGAAGGTCACTGCCGCGATCATGGTGGTCACCACGACACTGGCGAAGGCCGCCGCTCCCAGGTTGGCTTCGATGCTGGCCAAGTTGCCGAAGTTCACCAACGCCACGAGGATGGCAATGACAAAGATATCCAGCATTGACCATCGGCCAATCCATTCGATGAAGCGATACATCAGGATGCGCTGACGCGGCGACATGGGCAGTCGCCGTTGCACGGAGTAAAGCAGCAGCGCAATCCCTACCAGCTTGAAGGTGGGCACGAGGATGCTGGCAACAAAAACCACCAGCGCGATTGGCACCATCTCGGCATGAATCAGTTCCAGCACGCCGCCCATGATCGTAGAGGGGGACCCGTTGCCAAAGAAGTTCACCGTCATGATTGGCAGTACGTTGGCCGGGACATAGAGGATCGTAGCCGTAATCAGTAGCGCCCAGGTTCGAACGATACTGTTGGGTCGCCGTGGGTACAGTACTGCGCCGCAACGGCGGCAGTTGCCATGATCCTCATCCGAGCCTGGACGATTCAACTGGTGGCATTCGTCGCAGACGATAATGCCGGCATCAATGGCGCGCATGAGTTTCTCCTTCAGCTTCCAGCGCATCCCAGACCTGATGCGGCGACATGGTCACCTCGAGCCATACCTGAGACAGCAGCAAGCCAATGAAGCAGGCCAGACCGATACCAAGATGCAGGTCGGCCAGATCGATCAGTTTCACGATGGAAACCAGAATCCCCATGAGGTAAACCTCGAGCATCCCCCACTCCCGCAAATGGTGATAAAGCCGATAGAGCACCAGTCCCAGGCCAAGTGCGCGGCGCGTTTTGATGCAGACCAGCACGGTCAGTTGGCAGAGGAGCTTGATCAGAGGGATGACCATGCTGCAGAGGAACACCAGCACCGCGACGGATCCCATACCGGTGTTGTAGAGGCCAACAACGCCTGTCCAGACCGTGTCATGGGTCGTCTGCCCAAGCAGGTTGAGTTTCATTATGGGAAGGAAATTGGCCGGGACGAACAGCAGCAACGCGGTCAACACCAAGGCCATGGCACGACGCTCCATCTTGGAACGGTGCACCACCAGTTCATAGCCGCACCTGGGGCAACAGGCTTTCTGTTCTTCATCAAGGTCCGGGCGGCGCATCAACAGATCGCATTCGTGGCAGGCGATCAGGTCGTGCAAAGGAAGGTCGGAAAGCGGGCGTTGTTCAGCCTGTTCAGGCATGGTGGTAAGGCTCTCGAGGTATCGCGGCTATTCTAGACGAGCGGAGCGCCGGCGGTTGCGATTCAAGAGTTTCTGGGCGCTACCAACTTCGTGAGTCGGCAAACTTTCTCCGGCGCAAAGACAAACCCCCGAACCGTTTTCACGATTCGGGGGTTTGGGATAGAAGCTTGACGATGACCTACTCTCACATGGAGAAGCTCCACACTACCATCGGCGATGCGTCGTTTCACTGCTGAGTTCGGGATGGGATCAGGTGGTTCCAACGCTCTATGGTCGTCAAGCAATTCGGTTGGGGCATCGTCTGGGACGCTACCCCGAATCAGGTATGTGACAGTCTGTTTTTGCGGTTCAGGCCAATTTTCGGTCTGTCGACTTCAACCAGTCGCACCCACAATCACCAGATTGTTTGGGTGTTATATGGTCAAGCCTCACGGGCAATTAGTATTGGTTAGCTCAACGCCTCACAGCGCTTACACACCCAACC
>NZ_KE384034.1:6990-96212 GCF_000423545.1 Metapseudomonas resinovorans DSM 21078 | reverse complement strand
GAGACGGTCACGATGCTGATCGACAAAGGCCCTCAGGACTTGGTGCGGCGGTCGAGCTCCGCCTGGGCAAAATACGCACTGGCCAGGCGCAGAATCTCGTTGGCTTTGCGCAGCTCGCGATTTTCGCGCTCCAGGGCTTTGATGCGTTCACGCTCGTCAGTGGTCGGCCCAGGACGTTGGCCGGCATCGGTCTGATGGCGACGAATCCAGCCATGCAGGGTTTGCGCTGCACAGCCGATCTTCGGGGCAATGGCCTCAATGGCCGCCCACTCGGAGGGGTAGTCGTTCAGGTGCTCCAGAACCATGCGCACGGCACGTTCACGGACTTCAGGGGAGTAGGTCGTAGTCTTTCTCATGGCCTCATCTTCTCAAGAGTTGAGGCCTCCACGAAACCCGGGGCGATTCAAGGCCTCAATCAATGCGCTGCAGAACCCCGAGAACTCCTCGAATCTGGTCATGCGTGCTGCTGCGAAGCAATCGGCCAGTGCGGACACCAGCAGGCTAAAGGCAAGTTGGTGCTTGATCTGACTAGCGAGATTCGCCTGCCAGAGGTCCGAAATGTTGACAGCCATGAGCAAGTCACCCGGATTGAATCGCGTGAGTACTTCACGCACCCGACCGCAGGATGCCTGAAAGGCCTGGTCAAACATCTTCCGTCGTTCATCCATGACACGCAGCATCTCGACCGGTAGATGCGGCCTCTTAGCCGGCGAGCGAGCTGACTTCTTGCGCTATTTCTTGCTCAATTTCCTTCCCCTGACGCCCCTATCATGTTGGCGAGATGGCAATCTGGACGGTGGTCCTAGGAGATCATCCACTTTTTTCGTTGTTTCGCTTGCATCTTTGGTTGTCGCCAGTTTCGACCAGCAATGTGCGAAGGGTTGCGCTGACTTGGTGAAGTCCATGGGTGAGGAGTTGGGTTGCCCCAGCGGTCCACCCCGCGAAACACCTCACTGTGGCGCAAGCTCGAGCCGGAGATCCAGTCGGGTACGCCTCCACCGAACACAGACCTGTTGCCGCGACAGCTCTGATGATTACTTCGAGGCTTGAACGTGAGGTCACTTTGGCTAATCTCGCAGGCACTCCGACGCCTTAGCTGGTAGACTGCGCGCCGCAATTACCTAGAGGATTTTTTCATGGCTACTAACCGTTCCCGCCGTCTGCGCAAGAAGCTCTGTGTTGACGAGTTCCAGGAATTGGGGTTCGAGCTCAATCTGGATTTCAAGCAAGACCTTTCGGATGAAGCCATCGATGCTTTCCTGAACGCGTTTCTGGGCGAGGCCATGGTCGCGAACGGCCTGGACTACGTAGGCGGCGAAGAGTTCGGTTTGGTATGCCTGGCTAAACGCGGCTCGGTAAGTGAGGAGCAACGTGCGGCTGTTGAAGCCTGGCTGAAAGGCCGTAGCGAACTGACCAAGATCGAGGTCAGCCCATTGCAGGACGCCTGGTACCCAGAGACGCCGATTAATCCGGCTGTTTGAAGCCAGAGCATCTGCGAGCATTAGGCCATCCGAAAGGGTGGCCTTTTCGTTTCTATTAGCTGCTCGTGTTACTCAGTCAGTGGCTACGCAAGATGCCTGCTTCGGGGCGCACGTCGGCCCACAGGAGACCGCGAACGTAAGTAGCGAACGGCTGAGATGAAGACCGGGACAGACTCGATTAGAGAATGACTGGCAACCCACACGTAGGGTTTGCCTTGCGTATGAAAAAGTGCCCGTCAGGCGTTAAACGAGGGAGTGGCTGAGACTGGACTGCCGTGGCATCCCCCAGGGGCGTCATCGGCAAACGGCAGGCGGAAACTTACGAGAGAAGCAGGGATACAGGCCGGCGGGGGTAAGACGTTTTTGACAACATTCTGATTATTTTTTGCTAATTGGCAAAACCTGGAATTCATCAACGCAAAGTTTCTTGCGCAGGCGGCGGGAGCGATTGGTAGCCATTAGGCAGTTCCTCGGCAGAAATGACGGGCGGCACTCTAGCAGCTTCCGTCGCAACTTGCCCGCCCGCCGCTCACCAGGAGTGCTACTGGCAGACGAAATGAGCAGCGAACTCGCACAGTTGGGGCAGGGTTGCGGCATAATGCGCCGATTTCCCGACCCATCATGGGAACAGCTGCCATGTCATTCATTTTCGCCCCTCGCCCTCGCCAGGAGGGCAAGCTTTGATGTTCAAGTCCATTCGTACCCTCGCGCTCGCCGCCCTGATCCTGCCCTGCGCCGCGTCACTGCAAGCCGCGCAGGTCAACACCAACCTTCCGCCCAAAGTGCAGAAGGCCCTGACCGCCAACAAGATCTCCTCGAACTCGCTCTCCCTGGTGACGCTGCCCCTCACCGGTCCGGGCGCCCAGACCCTGGTTAACGCCGATGTGTCGGTGAATCCGGCGTCCACCATGAAGCTGATCACGACCTACGCCGCCCTGGAGCTGCTCGGCCCCACCTATCAATGGAAGACCGAGTTCTACGCCGACGGTCCCCTGAAGAACGGGGTGCTCAACGGCAACCTGTACCTGAAGGGTGGCGGTGATCCCAAGCTGAATATGGAAAAGCTCTGGCTGATGATGCGGGACCTGCGCGCCAACGGCGTACGCCAGGTCACCGGCGACCTGGTGCTGGACCGCAGCTACTTCGTCCATCCGCAACTTCCCGCCTTCAATGATGACGGCGGCGACGACAACAAACCCTTCCTGGTCGGCCCCGATTCGCTGCTGGTCAACCTCAAGGCCGTGCGTCTGATCGCCCGAGCCGAAGGCGGCAAGGTGAACCTGGCCATGGAGCCGCCGATCGAGAGCATTCGCATCGACAGCAAGGTGCAAGTGACCAAGGCTGGCAAGTGCCCCTCCTGGCCCGACGTGCGCTACAACCCGGTGACCCAGTACGACGGCACCACCCTGATCGCCAGCGGCAAGCTGCCGGAAGGCTGCAGTGCGCAGACCTACATGTCCCTGCTTGACCATCCTGGCTACGCCGCCGGCGCCGTACGCGCGTTCTGGAAGGAGCTGGGCGGCAGCATCGACGGCAAGGACCGCCTGGGCGATGTGCCCAAGGACGCCAAGCTGTTGGCGCGTGCGTTCTCGCCGGACCTGGTGGAAGTCATCCGCGATATCAACAAGTACAGCAACAACACCATGGCCCAGCAGTTGTTCCTCAGTATCGGCGCGCGTTACCGCACCGCCGCCGATGGCGACGACGCCAAGGCCGCGCAACGGGTCATCCGAAACTGGCTGGCGAAGAAAGGCATCACCGCACCGCACCTGGTGATGGAGAACGGTTCGGGCCTGTCGCGCAACGAACGAGTCAGCGCCCGCGAGATGGCCACCATCCTCCAGGCCGCCTGGCAGAGCCCCTACGCTGCCGAGTTCATCTCCTCGATGCCGCTGGTGGCGATGGACGGCACCATGCGCAAACGCCTGCGCCGAACCGCTCTGGAAGGTGAAGCGCATATCAAGACCGGCACCCTGAACACTGTCCGTGCGATTGCCGGCTTCAGCCGTGACAGCAATGGCAACAGTTGGGCCGTGGTAGCAATCCTCAACGATTCCCGCCCCTGGGGGGCCTCGGCCATCCTCGACCAGGTGCTGGTGGACCTCTATCGCCAGCCGAAGAGCGTCGCTGGCGCCAACTGATTCATGAGTGGCCGCCCCGCGCGGGCGGCCACCCTGTCAGTCGGCGATGCGGATCTGATTGCGGCCAGCCTGCTTGGCCGCATACACCGCCGCATCCACTCTGCGCAACAGGTCGTCGGCATCCTCCCCTTCACGCCAGCCGGCACAACCGAAACTGGCGGTCACCTGCCCTACTCCTGCCACGTTCTCGCGCGCCAGCGCCTGCCACAGTGCCTGAGCCACCTGGAATGCCTGGTCGACATTGGTATCAGGGCAAAGCACCACGAACTCTTCACCCCCCAGCCGACACAGCACGTCGATGCGCCGAAGACGCTCGCCAACCCGCAAGCACAAGGCCTTGAGTACCCGGTCCCCCGCCTCGTGGCCGTGGCGATCGTTGATCTGCTTGAAGTGATCGATATCCAGCATCACCAGCGCCAGCGGGCCTTCGCGACGTTCGGCGCGCGCGATCTCAAGGTCCAGGCGTTCCTGGAAGTAGCGCCGGTTGTAGACACCGGTCAGGGCGTCGGTCACCGACAGTGCACGCAGCTCCTGCTCCACCAGCTTGAGCCCGGTGATATCGGTGATGTAGCCGTGCCAGAGCACGGCGCCATCCTCGCCACGCTCGGGCACCGACTCGCCCCGCAGCCAGCGCAGCCCCTGGCGTGGAAGCAGCACACGGAAATCTTCGCGCCAGGGGGTAAGCAGTTCGGCTGAGCGACGGATCGAGCTCTGGACACGCTCCAGGTCATCGGGGTGGACCCGCTCCAGCAGCCCCATGGCGTCGTCCCGCGCTACGTCCTGTTCCACTTCGAAGACTTCAAGTACGCCAGCACTGGTATAGGGGAAGCTGAAGTGCCCGTTCGACTCCATACGGAACTGATAAAGCAAACCCGGTACCCGCGCACTGAGCTTCTCCAGCAAGCGATCCCGCGCCTCCAGCGCCTGCTGCACATGCTTGCGCTCGGTCACATCGATGGCAACGCCCAGGAAACCCACCAGCACGTCACGCTCGTCGCGCACGCCGGTGAGTATCAGGCTGCCGATGAGCTGGCTGCCATCGCGGCGCTGAAAAGTCCATTCGTGCTCGTCATAGCGGTCGCCCGCCGTCACTTCCTCCACATAGGCCTGGTAGTCGGGAATCTGCTTGCCCAGCTGTCGCCCCAGCTCCCGACAGCGCTCCTCCACCTCGCGCTCCAGGTGCAACACCACAGGGTGGCGGCCGATCATTTCGAGGGAGCGGTAGCCAAACATGCGCTCGGCACCAACGTTGAACTGGAGGATCGCACCTCGCAGGTCAGTGCTGATGATGGCCACCTGGGTCGCCGCATTGAGGAGGCTGCGCAGTTGTCCGTGAGCCATGGCCAACTGCAGTTCGACTGCCTTGCTGGAGCTGATATCGGTCTGGGTGCCGATCATGCGCAACGGCGAACCATCGGCCCCGCGTTCAACGACCTTGCCGCGGTCCAGCACCCAGACCCAGCGACCGTCCTTGTGCAGCATGCGATGTTGACTCTGGTAAACCGCACTGGCGCCGCGCAGGTGGCGCTCCAGCTCAGCACGCGCCAGGGGCTGGTCCTGGGGATGGACCAGGCGATTACGGGCTTCGAGGCTGTCATTCACCTCATCTTCCGCATAGCCGAGCATGGTCTTCCAACCGCTGGAAAGAAACATGCGACCGGCTTGAGGTTCCCAGTCCCAGACGCCATGCCCGGCGCCATCCAGGGCAAAGCTCCAGCGCTCCTCGCTCAACTGAAGCTCGATCTCGCGCTCGCGTAGCTCCATCGTGCGCTCGGCCACCAGGGCCAGGGCGCCCTGCCGTTGATTGACCATCAACAACAGGTATCCCGCCAGCAGCAGGGTAAATGCCAGGCCACTGATCGCCACCAGGTTTGCCGTAGAAAGCGGCGGCCCAGCAAGGAAGGCCGCGCTCGGCACCACTTCCAGCAGGTAACGGCGATCAGCAAACGGCACTACGCGGCGCAGGCGCAGCTCGCTCTCCGGCGCCTCGGCACTCTGGTAGATCAGTTGCTCATGGCCGTCCTCACTGACATCACTGACCCGCATCACCAGGCTTTCAAGGCTGTGCGGCGCAATCGCCGCCTCCATCTCCAGGTTCAGGCTGAGCACCGACACGACGAAACCGCGCAGGCCCGCATCGCTCGGCACATTGCCTTCGTACACCGGCGCCAGGATGGCCACACCGCTGGCTTCACGCTCCACCACGCCGATCACCCGCAACAGCTCGGTGACGGTGATACCGTGGGTCCGGCGCGCCTTCTCGATGGCCGCACGTCGCGCCGGATTGGAATTCATGTCCATCCCCAGGGGCACTTCATCGATGCGCGCGGTCACGCTGTAGTAGACCGGGAAATACTCATCCCGCGGTGGACTGGGCACCAGGCGGTCGCCCTTCAGGTCGCGGATCGCGAAGCCGGCCATACCCTCGGCACGGGCACGCGACTCGAACGTCTCCCGCATGCTCCCCGTAATGCGCGGCACCCAGGAATAGACCAGGGTGTCGCCCAGCAACGGACCGACGAATCCCTGGAATTCTCCAAGGGTGACCTCACGGGAGTTGCTGAAGAAGCGCTGGACGGCATCCAGCTCCTTGAGCTGGCCGTCCAGGCGCTCCTGGATCCGACTGATGCGTTCGCTGGCTGCCAGGCTGAAGCGCTCGCGCAACTGCGCCTCTTCTGCGTGACGCACCGCCTGGCTGAGCAGGAGGGTAAGCGCCGCGCCGCCGAAGACGGTCAATAGACAAACCAGCCAAACCAGCGGGCGGCCGGACAGCAATGCCGACAGGTTCAGTTTTTCCTTCGCAAGCGACTGCATGCTCACTTCTCGAATCTGGGTGTGGAAATACCGTCCCTGTGAGCATCAACATAGCCAGATGGTGGCACTTTGCCTAGGTGCGCGCATGGGCAACCGACCGGCCAAGGCAAACGCCGGACGGCCGGAGCCGCCGACGCCAGTGTCGAGAAAGGAAAGCGCTGAGGCGCGAGGGCGCCTCAGCGGGTAGTCATGCGCCAGGCACGATGGATCTTCGAGTTGCGCGCGAAGTCCGGATCCAGGGTTTCGGCACTGATTTCAGTGACTGAATAGCGGGACTCCAGGCTTTCATCCAACTGGAACTTGCGGAAGTTGTTGGAGAAATACAGCGCCCCACCCGGTGCCAGGCGCGCCATGGCCAGATCCAGCAACTGGACATGGTCATGCTGCACATCGAACACACCCTCCATGCGCTTGGAGTTGGAGAAGGTCGGCGGATCGATGAAGATCAGGTCGTATTCGCCACGGTCTTCCGCCAGCCAGGCCATCACATCGCCCTGCTGGAGCTTGTGCTTGTCGGAGAAACCGTTCAGCGACAGGTTGCGCCGCGCCCAATCCAGGTACGTCTTCGACAGGTCGACGCTGGTGGTACTGCGCGCACCACCCTTGGCTGCATGCACGCTGGCGGTGGCCGTGTAGCAGAACAGGTTGAGGAAACGCTTGCCGGCAGCCTCACGCTGGATGCGCAGACGGATCGGCCGATGGTCGAGGAACAGGCCGGTGTCCAGGTAGTCGGTGAGGTTCACCAGCAACCTGACCCCGCCTTCGCTGACTTCCATGAAGCGTCCTTCGCTGCCCTGGCGCTCGTACTGGCGGGTGCCGCTCTGGCGCTCGCGGCGCTTGACCACCACACGGGCCGGGTCCACATCCAGCGCCTGGGGAATCGCGGCCAGGGCATCCAGCAGGCGCGCCTGGGCCTTCTCTGGGTCGATGGATCGAGGCGGTGCGTATTCCTGCACATGCACCCAGTCGCCATAGAGATCGACGGCAAGCGCGTATTCAGGCATGTCGGCGTCATACAGGCGATAGCACTGAATGCCCTCCTTGCGCGCCCACTTGCCCAACTGCTTGAAGTTCTTCTGCAGGCGATTGGCGAACATCTGGCCACCTTCGCTCAAGCGCGCAGGCTCGCTACGCGGGGCGGCGCGATCGCCCTCCCCGGCTGCACGCCGCTCGCCCGTGACGAACTGTTCCGGCAGGACCTTCAGCAAGAGCAGCTTGCACGCCAGGGCGCCGTTCCAGAACGCGTACTGCTTGTGGCTGCGAATACCCATGCGCTTGCCCAGTTCCGGCGCCCCCGTGAACACTGCCGCCTCCCAGCCCAGGCAGGACTGACGCAGGCGCTCGCCGAGGTTCTGGTAGAGGTAGAGCAGACTGGCTTCATCACCCAGGCGCTCACCATAGGGCGGGTTGCTGATGACCAGACCCTTCTGGTTCTGGTCCGGACGCGGTTCGAAGGTGGCCAGCTCGCCCTGATAGATCTTCACCCAGTCGCCAAGACCGGCACGTTCGATGTTGTTGCGGCCGGGTTGAATCAGGCGCGGATCGGCCTCATAGCCGCGAATCCACAGCGGCGGCTTGGCCAGGCCCGCCACGGCGCGCACACGAGCCTCTTCGTGGAGCTTCTTCCACAACGCAGGCACATGGCCCAGCCAATTGGAGAAACCCCAGCGCTCGCGTTTGAGGTTGGGCGCAATGTCGGCGGCCATCATCGCTGCTTCCACCAGGAAGGTGCCGACGCCGCACATGGGGTCCGCCAAGGCACCGCCTTCTGCGGCGATCCTCGGCCAACCGGCACGGATCAGGATGGCTGCGGCCAGGTTCTCTTTCAGTGGTGCAGCACCTTGCTGAAGGCGGTAACCGCGCTGGTGCAGGCTGTGGCCGGCGAGATCGAGGGAGAGGATGGCCTCGCCCTTTTCCAGACGCAGGTGGATGCGCAGATCCGGGTTGACCTTGTCGATCGACGGGCGCGTGCCATCGGCGGTACGCAGCTTGTCGACGACAGCGTCTTTGACTTTGAGCGCGCCGAAGTGGGTATTGTCGATGCCCGAACCATGGCCACTGAACTCGACCGCAAGGCTGCCGTTGGACATCAGGTGGTCGTGCCAATCCACCGCCAGTACGCCCTGGTAGAGATCCTCGGCGTTCTGCACCGGGAAGCGCTTGAGCACCAGCAGTACCCGGTTGGCCAAGCGGGACCAGAGGCAGAGGCGGAAGGCGGTTTCCAGGTCACCCTGGCCGCGCACCGCAGCAACCTGCTCGCGTACGTCCTGCAGGCCGAGTTGCGTGGCCTCGTCGGCCAACAGGCCCTCCAGGCTCTTCGGGCAGGTAAGGAATAGTTCGTAGCGATCCGACATTGGAGAATCCTGGGGCCTCAGAGGCGATCAGCGGCACAGGGCAGAAGCTGTGCGGTAAGAAAAAGTGTGACGTAAGGTCGCGGAACGGCCCTTCGTCGGAATCAAAAACTGTCTGATTCGTGCGCAAAACGAAATAGCACTACGACATCATGACTCTGGTCAGCCCCCAAGCCACGGGGCTTAGACCGAAAAGTGGCAAAAAACGTTTCCATCTGCTTATGGCCGTTGCCACCTTCAAGTTACGTCCTTATGACAAAACGATCATTCACATGCCTGGGGGCATTGGTTAGAAATCAGCTTAACCCGTCGCCGCAATGGCGATGGATGAAGGCCCGTCACGCCGGCAACGGGTCCTCGAAGGCAGAGCATTTTCTGCCAGGTCCCGACTTGGGGCCAATGGACATAACAGTCAACAAATGAGGGCTACACCCTATGAGAAGACTTAAGCGTGATCCGATGGAACGAGCATTCTTGCGCGGCTATCAGCACGGCATCAACGGCAAATCCCGCGATCTTTGTCCTTTCACCCATCCCACCACACGGCAAGCCTGGATCAACGGTTGGCGCGAGGGCCGTGGCGACAACTGGGATGGCTACACCGGCACCGCCGGTATTCACCGACTGAACGAACTCCACGCCGTCGGCTGACACAGGATCACACCGACTTCACCAAGCACGCCCCATCCGGGCGGCGGGCGCAAGCCCAGGGGCTCCCTTAGCGGGAGCCCTTTTTATTTCTCCTCAGCTCCTCGGCAACCCCGCGATGGCGTCCACCGCTTCGCGAATCAGCGCCGGCCCCTTGTAGATGAAGCCCGAGTAGACCTGCACCAGGCTGGCGCCGGCGGCGATCTTCTCCGCTGCGTGACGGCCTTCGGTGATACCACCCACCGCGATGATCGGCAGGCGACCGCCCAGCTCACCCGCCAGCACTTTCACAGTGTGGGTGCTCTTGTCGCGCACCGGAGCGCCGGAGAGACCACCCGCCTCATTGCAGTGAGGCAGCCCGTCAACGCCCTCTCGGCCCAGGGTGGTATTGGTGGCGATGACCGCATCCATGCCGGACTCCAGCAGCGCCTTGGCCACCATGGCCGTTTCTTCGTCGGACATGTCCGGGGCGATCTTGATGGCCAGCGGCACATGCTTGCCATGTTGGGCGGCCAGGCTTTCCTGGCGGCTGCGCAGGGCTTCCAGCAGTTGCTTGAGCGAATCACCGAACTGCAGGCTGCGCAGTCCGGGCGTGTTCGGCGAGCTGACGTTTACCGTCACGTAGCAGGCATGGGCGTAGACCTTGTCCAGGCAGGCCAGGTAGTCGTCCACCGCGCGCTCGACCGGCGTGTCGAAGTTCTTGCCGATATTGATGCCCAGCACCCCGTCGTACTTGGCCGCGCGTACTCGCGCCAGCAAATGGTCGACGCCCAGGTTGTTGAAGCCCATGCGGTTGATGATGGCTTCGGCCTGGGGCAGGCGGAACAGCCGCGGCTTGGGGTTGCCCGGTTGAGGACGCGGCGTCACGGTGCCGATCTCGACAAAGCCGAAGCCCAGTTGGGCGAAACCGTCGATGGCGTCACCGTTCTTGTCCAGGCCGGCAGCCAGGCCCACCGGGTTGGGGAACTCCAGCCCCATCACCTTGACCGGCAGGCTTGCCGGTGCCTTGGTCAGCAGGCGATTGAGGCCGAGACGGCCGCCGGCGCCGATCAGGTCGATGGACAGTTCGTGGGAGGTTTCCGGGGACAGGGAGAAGAGCAGCTCGCGGGCCAGTTTGTACATGGTCGGTCGGGCATCGATAGGCGGTATGGGGCGGCGATTATAGCCGCGCCGCGCCCAATCAGGCGAGGCGACGCAGACTGAGGAGCTTGCCGTCGGCGGAAAAATCCAGCTGGAAGGTGCCGCGCACGCCGGAATGTCCCAGGTGCGGGCGCAGATGATGGGCCGGCAGGCTGACCTTGCGGCCGTCGCGACTGCGCAGCAACACACGGTTTGCTCGTCCTTGATAGACTGCGAGGAATTCGTCCGCAGTCAGGGAAATATCCAGCACCACGCTGGGCATGGAGGCATCCTCGACAATGAAGAGCAGGATTCTGCCACACCGTCTGTTCACTCTCCTTCCCCGCCAAGCGGAAATGTCCGACGCCCGGTTCGCACGGCCGGCAACCCTCTGCCACACTGCGACCCGTGACCCGGGAGTATTCAGGCCATGAGTCAGATGCAGCCACCACCACCATTGAGCGCCCGCCTGGCTGCAATCGCCCAGCGTTTCGGCATTGGCAAGACACCGCGTCGGGTATTCGAACGCGCCAGCCAACTGCGACTGCCCTTCCAGCAACTGCCCCGGCCCCAGGAATCCATCTGGTGGCAAGCTGGCCCGCCCTTGCAGCGGCTGGTGGAACTGCCACGCGGCGCCCTGTCCGGCCCCGTCCAGGACGACAAGGCCGAAGCCCACGCCGTATTGGTGGGCGTGGTGAAGCGCAGTGAACAGCACCTCTCCAGTTTTGACCTGCGCCAAGTCGACGGCCTGTGCGGCAACGACAACGAACCGGCGCCCTCCCCGAGCTTCGAGGACTACCTGGCTGGCCTGCACAGTCGCAAGGTCCGAATCATCAGTTACAAGGACTTCATCAAGGCCATCAGCCTGCCGCTGCCACGCTTTCTCGCTGGCGCGCCCATCAGCCTCTTCCGAGCCAACTGGCACGGCAATCGAGTGTTCTGGAGCGGTGACCAGCACTCCGAAGCCTTCGCTGCATCCATTGCGTACGCACGCCTGCGTGAGCTAGAAGCCACCCTCCCCGCAGCAATCACCGACTACCGCCTCGACCCCGGCGGCCTGGAGCTCCTGGACGACCGCTACCACGTACTGGCCATGCCGGTGCAGGCCTGGAGCGATCCGGCCTTCATGGGCCTGCTGCTGGACGGTGGCATCCCCTACTCGCGCCTGACGTTCCTGCGCAACTCCGGAGCGCCGGAGCTCATTCTGCTGCCAAAGAAGCACGCCGAAGCCACGGCCCTGGGCGAAGGCCTGCGCCTGGCCGGCGCAGCAGATGTAGTGTCCTATCTGCAAAGGCTGTGCTGATCGCTGCCTTGGGGCGATTTCGATTCCTGGTGAACCTGTCCTTTCGCGAAGCACACCCGCGCACTGGGTCGCACCCGCTCAGCGACTCCCCACTATCCGGCGATCGAGTAGGGTGAGGGATTACTCCCTCAGCCCTCTCACACCACCGTACGTGCGGTTCCGCATACGGCGGTTCAATTAATACACTGGAGTCGCTGCACAGTACTGCGCAGCGAGACCAACCCCATTTTGGCGAAGTACAACGTCTGTACTGCCTGGTTCATGTGATGGGATGCCGAGTTCCACCAAGGCCCGCGCCCATTAACGCTCGATTGCCACGCCCGCTCGGGCCTAAGCCCAAGTGAGATGAGTCGTCGTTCGCGGGTCTTCGGGGTTTTCCACTGCCGCCAGAGCAGGCAACGTAATTTTCGACGCAGCCACCAATCGAGCTCATCCAGTGTCCGCATGTTTGCGGTCAGTCGGAAATAGTTCGCCCAACCCCGCAGTACGGGGTTTAGCACCTCGATGGTGTGGGGCAAGGACCGTCCTCGGCCCTTGCGCAGCAACTCACGAACTCGATCCATCAGCCTGCGAAGACTCTCGGGGGCGATCCGCACCCGAGCTTCCTTGCGGTAGATCGTGAGCGCATAGCCCAGAAACTTTCGCTTCCAAGGCCGCGCCACTGCGCTTTTCTGCTCGTTGATACGCAGTTTCAGATGGCCTTCCAGGAAGGCTCTGATACTCGCCATCACCCGCCGGCCTGTGCATTCGCTACCGACATAAATGTTGCAGTCGTCGGCGTAGCGGCAGAACTTCAACCGCCGTCTTTCCAGCTCTCGATCAAGATCGGTCAACAGGATATTCGACAGTAGCGGGGACAGCGGCCCACCTTGAGGCGTGCCTTCGTTGCGAGGTTGGATCACGCCATCAGCCATCATCCCCGCTTCCAGGAAGCGTCGAATCAGCTTCAGAACGCGACCATCCTTCACCCGGTAGGCGAGTCGAGCCATCAGCACATCGTGGTTGACCCGGTCGAAGAACTTCTCCAGATCGATGTCCACCACCCACTGCTTTCCATCGGCTACATACTCTTTCGCCTTGGCGACCGCATCGAGCGCACTTCTCTGCGCACGGAAGCCGTAGCTGCCATTGGAGAAAGTGGGCTCGAAGATCGGTTGCAGTACTTGATGGAGCGCCTGCTGGATAAGTCGATCTACCACCGTGGGTACGCCGAGTCTTCTAACCCCGCCGTTAGGCTTGGGAATGTCCACTCGGCGCACCGCCCGAGGCAGGTACCGATCCTCCAGCAGTGCCGCCCTCACACTCGACCAGTGCACCAACAGCCAGTCCTTCAATTCCTCGACCGTCAGGCGATCAACGCCCGCTGCGCCTCGGTTCTTCAGGACGCGCTTGTGCGCTCGTCGCAGGTTGCTGGGTTCGACCACCAGCTCCATGAGCCGGTAGCCCTCCGATTTCGTTCGCCCAGCTGTCGCCGCAACCCCCTCAGCACTCTGCGGGCTTCCTTCCGGATTCCGTCCGGCTCTGGCAGGCAGGCCTCCCATATCGGGAGCTTCTGCGTCATCGTGGGTTGTCGAGATCAGTTGTCCTACTCTCGGTATTAATTGTTCAGGCCTTCAGTCTCGTGACCTACTATGCCCTCTGCTGACTTCTGCACGGTCATTCCTGCACCTCACGGTGCCGGTAGCCCTGACGGGCAACCGTGCAGATCTCCCCGGGTATTGCGCACCCACTTTCCCGCTTATGCCTGTCGGATCTACGTCATGGCGTTCTGTGCAAGTACTGGGCTTTACAGATTTCGGACTGCTTACCCCGCCATGCCGCCTCGTATCCGCTTCCTGTTCGTCAGGCCAGCGTTTTGCCTCGGGCTTCCTTCAGACTCGCAGTCACCCGCGAAACCCTTGCCTCTGGCTAGCACTTCCCCTTGCCGGGTGTGCAGGGGACTTTCACCCCTCAGTGAGTGCGCCCTGCCGGGCGCACCGAAAAAAACCCCGCCGAAGCGGGGTTGAGAGCACTAAAAACCTACAGCGTCACGGGCATCAGGGAATGCATACGCCGTGCTGGCCGCTCTGGGCCAGGTCCATGAGCTCACGGTTGGCCACCGCGTACATGGCGTAGTCGGTTGCAGTGGCGGCGCGCAGCTCGACCAGCATGGCCTTCCAACGCTCCACCAGGGCACGGTGCTGATCCAGCCACAGCGCCACACGTTCTTCGATATCCGCCGGACCGTCGTTCATCTGCAGGACGGAGATGGTGATCGCCCGCTGTTGCCAGTCCAGATCGTCGCGGAACGCTTCCCGCGCCAGCGCTTGCCAGTTGTTCTCCACGGGCAGACTGGTGATCTGCTGCAGGTACCACGACAGGTCCAGCGCGCCGCCCACGGCGAAGTAGGCCGCAGCCACTTCCGCGGCGTCCTTGCCGGTGACGTCCGACGCTTCGATGATCGGCAGCAGGGTGTAGAGGTGGCTGGTACCCGCCACGACGCGGGCCAGGTCTTCCGGAGCACCGGCCTGCACATAGGACTGGAAGCGCGCCAGCCAGAGCTCGCGGGACGGGCCTTCCAGCAGCTCATCCAGACGACCGGCCAGGGCCTCCACGCGCGGAGCGAAGTGATTGACGTCGCGCGCGGCATTCTGGTCTTCGCGACGGCTACGCAGGAACCAGCGGGTAGCACGGCGACCCAGGCGCATCAGTTCGTCCATCAGGGTCAGTTGCAGCTCGGCCGGGACCTTGTAGTCCAGTGCCTCGATCTGCTGCCACCAGTGCGGCAGGCGGAATACATCGCGCACCACGACATAGGCGCCGGCCACGTTGGCCGCGCTCATGCCAGTGGACTCCTTCAGGCGCTGCACGAAGGTGATGCCCATGTGGTTGACCAGGTCGTTGGCGATCTGGGTGCTGATGATCTCCCGCTTCAGGCGGTGGCGACGCATGGACTCGCCGAAGGTTTCAGCCAGGCGCGCCGGGAAGGCAGTCTCCATCTCCTGGGCCAGGTAGTCATCGTCCGGCACCAGGGATTTGAGCAGGGACTCCTTGAGGTCGATCTTGCTGTAGGAGATCAGTACCGACAGCTCCGGACGGGTCAGGCCCTGGCCGTTGGCGATACGTTCGTTCAACTCCTCGTCGGAGGGCAGGAACTCCAGGCCGCGGTCCAGCTTGCCGGCCGCTTCCAGGGCGGCGACGAGGCGCTTGTACTCGCCGATCTTCTCGCGGGCACGGCGTTGAGCCAGGGACAGCGCCTGGGTCTGCTTGTAGTTGTTGCCCAGTACCAGGTTGCCCACGTCGTCGGTCATCTCGGCCAGCAGCTTGTTGCGCTGCTTGCCGGTCATGTCACCGGCCGCAACGATCTCGTTGAGCAGGATCTTGATGTTGACTTCGTGGTCCGAGCAGTCCACACCGCCGGCGTTGTCGATGAAGTCCGTGTTGCTGGCGCCGCCGTTGAGGCCGTACTCGACGCGGCCCAGTTGGGTCATGCCGAGGTTGCCACCCTCGCCCACTACCTTGGCGCGCAGTTCGCGGCCGTCGACGCGCAGGGCGTCGTTGGCCTTGTCGCCCACGTCGGCGTGGCTTTCGCTGCTGGCCTTGACGTAGGTACCGATGCCGCCGTTCCAGAGCAGGTCTACCGGCGCCTTCAGCAGGGCATTGAGCAGCTCGGTGGGGGTCAGCTTGTCGGCCTCGATCTCGAAGCGTTGCTGCATCTGCGGGCTGATGGCGATGCTCTTGGCGGCGCGCAGGAAGATGCCGCCGCCTTCGGAGATCAGCTTGGTGTCGTAATCGGCCCAGGAGGAACGCGGCAGATCGAACATGCGCTTGCGCTCGATGAAGCTGGACGCCGCATCCGGATTCGGGTCGATGAAGATATGCATGTGGTTGAAAGCGGCCACCACTTGCAACTTATCCGACAGCAGCATGCCGTTGCCGAACACGTCGCCCGCCATGTCGCCGATGCCAATCACGGTGATGTGATCCTTCTGCACATCGATGCCACGCTCGCGGAAGTGACGCTGCACCGACACCCAGCCACCCTTGGCGGTAATGCCCATGCCCTTGTGGTCGTAGCCGGCCGAACCGCCGGAGGCGAAGGCGTCGCCCAGCCAGAAGCCGTAGTCCTGGGCAATGCCGTTGGCGATGTCGGAGAAGGTCGCGGTGCCCTTGTCGGCCGCCACGACCAGGTAGGGATCGTCGGCGTCGTGGCGCACCACGTTGGCCGGCGGCACCACCTTGCCTTCCTTGAGGTTGTCGGTGACGTCCAGCAGGCCCGAGATGAAGATGCGGTAGCAGGCGATGGCTTCGGCCTGGATGTCATCACGGGTGCCACCTACGGGCAGACGACGGGGGATGAAACCACCCTTGGCGCCCATGGGCACGATCACCGCGTTCTTCACCTGCTGCGCCTTCACCAGGCCCAGTACTTCGGTGCGGAAGTCTTCCTCGCGGTCGGACCAGCGCAGGCCGCCACGCGCCACGTCACCGAAGCGCAGGTGTACACCCTCGACGCGTGGGCAGTAGACGAAGATTTCGAACTTGGGCACCGGGCGCGGGATATCGGGGATCAGGCGCGGACTCAGTTTGAAGCTGAAGTAAGACTTGTTCTGGCCGGCCGCATCGGGCTGGTAGAAGTTGGTGCGCAAGGTCGCCTTGATCAGGTCCAGGTAGCGACGCAGGATGCGGTCTTCGTTAAGCACGGCGACGTTGTCCAGCTCACCCAGGATGGCGTGCTCCAGTTTCTGCTGCTTGTCGTCCAGGTCGTCCGCCGCCAGCTTGCGCGCCAGGTAGAAGCGGGTTTTGAACAGACGCACCAGCTCCTTGGCGATGTTGACGTGGTTCAGCAGGGTGCTGGCGATATACGAGAGGTCGAAGCCCAGGCGGATCTGCTTCAGGTAACGGGCATAGGCACGCAGCAGGGCGACGTCGCGCCAAGGCATCGCGGCGGTCAGCACCAGGCGGTTGAAGGCGTCGTTCTCGGCATGGCCGCCGACGATATGCACGAAGGCGTCCTGCAGGGTGTCGTTGAGCTGCTGGATATCGACGTCATCACCCAGCGCACTGGTGAAGGCGAAGTCGTGGATCCAGTACTGGCGACCATCCTGGCGGACCAGGCGGTAGGGGAATTCACCCAGCACGCGCAGGCCGAGGTTCTCCAGAATCGGCAGTACATCGGACAGGGCCAGCGGCGTGTCGGCATGGTACAGCTTGCAATGCAGCTGCTGCTCGCCCTGGGCCAGTGGCTGATAGAAGCTCATCACCAACGGGCGCTCGTCGGACAGGCTGTACAGGTGCTGCATATCCACCACGGCCGAGTGCGGGGCGAAGCGCTCGCGATAACCGGCCGGGAAGCCTTTCGGGAAGTCGGCCAGCACGCGGGTGCCCTGCCCTTCGCCGAAGCTTTCGTTGACCAGGCTGGCGTAGTCGTCCTTCCAGGAGCGGCAGGCCTGGATGACTTCCTTTTCCAGCAACGTGGTGTCGACGCTCACCTTGTTCTTCGGATCAAGGCGCAGGATGAACTGCACGCGTGCCAGCACGGATTCGGAGAAGAAGGTCCAGAACTCGCAGTCGCTGGCCTGGAGGCGATCCATCAGGATCTGCTGGATCTTCAAGCGGGTTTCGGTGGAGTACACGTCGCGCGGCACATAGGCCAGCGCGTAGGCGAAGCGGCCATAGGGGTCGCGGCGCAGGAACAGGCGGATCTTGTTGCGTTCCTGCATCTGCACGATGGACATGGCGGTGGAGAAGAGATCGTCCACCGGAGTCTGGAACAGGTCGTCGCGCGGCAGGACTTCCAGCACCTGCGCCAGTTCCTTGCCCAGGTGGGCCTTGGCATCGAAGCCCGAACGGCGCTGAATCTCCGCCACCTTGCGACGGATGTAAGGGATGTGCTCGACGCTTTCGGCATAGACGGACGAGGTGTAGAGGCCCATGAAGCGGCACTCCTTGATCACCTTGCCCTTGGCATCCAGCTCGCGGATGGAGACGAAGTCCGGATAGGCCGGGCGGTGCACGCGGCTCGGCTCGGCGGCCTTGGCGAAAGACAGCAGATTGGGCTCACGCAGGTAGGCAACCGCCTCGCCCTCGATGTGCAGGTCATCCTTCTTCAGGCCGGCGCGGCGCAGCCTGGAAACGCCCAGCAGGGACTTCTCGTCGTAGACCAGGTGGCCACCGTTCTTGTCGTCGGCCACCGTGAACTCTTCGTAGCCAAGGAACGTGAAGTGGTCGTCCAGGATCCAGTCCATGAACACCTTCACTTCCTTCAGCTCTTCGCCGTCGACCTTGAGCTTGGCCTTGTCCAGCCACGCCAGCAGCTCCTGAGCCTTGGCCTTCATCGACTTGAAGTCGGCCACGGCCACACGGACTTCACCCAGCACTTCCAGCAGTGCCTTTTCCAGGGTCTTCATGGCGCCGTTGTTAGCGCAACGGTCGATCTCCAGGAACATCAGGGATTCCTGATGCACATCCTTGCCCTGATTGCCCTTGGGCAGGACGTCGATCAGTTCGCCCTTGGCATTACGGCGCACGCTCAGCACATTGTTCTGCAAGGTGTGGATGCTGTAGCCACGGCGGTTCAACTCCATGCGCACCGAATCCACCAGGAAGGGGATATCCGGGTGCAGCACTTCCACGGCGGTGTGGGTGGACTGCCAGCCGTGCTTCTCGTAATCGGGGTTGAACACCCGGACCTCAGGCCTGGCGGAGTCGAAGCGCTCCAGCAGGCGCCACGACGACAGGGTGCAGCCAACCAGGTCGGACAACCGGCGCTGGGTCAGCTCGTCGAGGGCGATGATGCCGAAGAATTGTTCGGCGAACAGGGAAACTTGTGGCAATACCTGTTCGCTGACGTGCTGCGCCAGGGCCGCTTGCAGTTGATGCTGGAAGTCGGCTTTGCTGGCCGCCGTGAAGAACGCCATGGTTGTGCTCCGCTAGGCTCGTTTTGTTGGGGTTAAGCGTAGATCGCTTAATAAGCGGAGAAAGGGCCACAGGTCGATCCGGGCAGTGCGGCCCTGCTCCGGGCAAGCGCCGGGTGACAACTGCGACCCGGCGGTCACCATTGCCGCGAAAGCTTAACGAGGGAGCAATGCCACGCGCTTACGGTGCTGCGACATATTCGTTCATGCAGAGTCCCCCGACGCGCTTTCCCGGGCACCCGCGCGAAGCCGCTGTGTAAGGACCCTGTAAACCCCACCCCGGTCACGGAACCAACGCTCGAGTTCAGGCTCTTCTAGGCCGTCTCCCCTGGTCTGGATTAAAGTTATGCATCATCCCCGGAGGGCTTACAGCTCTCTTCTCTCCAGCTCAACGAGTCCATCGATGGAACACCGTGATGCGCTAGTCGCCCTTCGGAACTACCTTTCCACCCAGATCCTCGGCCAGGAAAAACTCATCGACCGCCTGTTGGTTGCCCTGCTCGCAGACGGCCACCTGCTGGTCGAAGGCGCGCCCGGCCTGGCCAAGACCAAGGCCATCAAGGACTTGGCGGACGGCGTGGAAGCGGAGTTCCATCGCATCCAGTTCACTCCCGACCTGCTGCCAGCGGATATCACCGGCACCGAGATCTACCGCCCTGAGAACGGTAGTTTCGTCTTCCAGCAGGGCCCCATCTTCCACAACCTGGTCCTGGCGGACGAAATCAACCGCGCGCCGGCCAAGGTGCAATCGGCACTGCTGGAAGCCATGGCCGAGCGCCAGGTATCCATCGGCCGCTCCACCTACGCCCTGCCGCCGTTGTTCCTGGTGATGGCAACCCAGAACCCCATCGAGCAGGAGGGCACCTATCCCCTGCCCGAGGCCCAGCTCGACCGTTTCCTGATGCACGTTCGCATCGGTTTCCCGGATGCGTCGGTGGAACGCAAGATTCTCCAGCAGGCCCGAGGCGAGGCCCTGCACGGCGAAACCCGTGCCGAGCACCAGGTGAGCCAGCAGGCGATCTTCGCCGCGCGAAAGGAAATCCTCGGCCTCTACATGGCCGACGCGGTAGAGGAGTACCTGGTGCATCTGGTCATGGCCACCCGCACCCCGGCCAAGTTCGACAGCGAGATGGCCGAATGGCTCGCCTGGGGCGCCAGTCCACGTGGCTCCATCGCCCTCGACCGCTGCGCCCGTGCCCACGCCTGGATGGCCGGCCGCGACTTCGTCAGCCCGGAAGACATCCAGGCGGTGCTCTTCGATGTGCTGCGTCATCGCCTGATCCTTTCCTTCGAGGCGGAAGCCGCTGGCATCGACCAGGACCGGGTGATCCAGCGCATTCTGGATGTGGTAGCGGTAGCCTGATGCGCCTGAAAGCTGCAGCCTGGAAGTTCCGCATCCGGAAACGCCGACCGGCGACGCCTGGTTTCGCTCCGCCCGCGGCCAGTGCGGAAGGCGTGCATGTCGGACTCGCCGAGCTGATCGACATGCGCCACCGGGTCCGGGAAGTGCAGCTGTTCTCCAGCCCCGCCCGCCGCAGCCCGCTGATTGGACTGCACCATTCCAAGTTGCGTGGACGCGGCGTGGACTTCGATCAGGTGCGTATCTATCAGGCGGGCGACGACGTGCGCACCATCGACTGGCGCGTCACCGCACGCACCCAGGAACCCCACACCAAGCTGTTCCACGAAGAGCGCGAGCGGCCGGTGTTCATCATGGTCGAGCAGAGCCAACGCCTGTTCTTCGGCACCGGGCAGGTGTTCAAGTCGGTGCTTGCCGCACAAGCCGCGAGCCTCATCGGCTGGGCTGCCCTGGCCCACAACGACAGGGTTGGTGGACTGGTGTTCAGTGACCAGGAACATCACGAGATCAAGCCACGGCGCAGCAAGCAGAGCCTTCTGCAATTGCTGAGCCGCCTGGCCCGCGCCAACCAGGCCCTCGGCAGCCCCGGCAGCGCCCAGCGCGAGGGCTTCAGCCTGGCCCTGCGCCGCGCCCGAGAAGTACTTCGCCCTGGCAGCCTGGTGGTGATCCTCTGCGACGAGCGAACCCTGTCCGATACCGCGGAGCAACAGATCGCCCTGCTCGCCCGACACACCGACCTGATCCTCATGCCGGTTTCCGATCCCCTGGACCACGCGCTGCCCGCCGCCGGCTTGTTGCGCTTCGCCGAACAGGGCGCGCAACTGGAGCTGGATACCCACGCCAGCGACCTGCGCCAGGCCTATCGCGAACAGGGCGAGGCGCGGGTTGCGCGCTGGGAACGCCTGGCCCAGCGACTCGGCGTCCTGTTGCTGCCAATGACGACCCAAGAAGGCATGATCGAGCAATTGCGTGACCACTTGCAGCGCAAGGGCGGCGGCCGATGACTCCGCTGGAGGGGCTGGAGCCCCTGATCGCACCGGCTGCCATTTCCTGGTGGCCGCCCGCGCCCGGGTGGTGGTGCCTGCCGCCCCTGCTCGGGTTGCTGGCCTGGGCGCTTTGGCGCGGGTGGCGTCGACGCGCGCAGCAGGATGCAGTCGAAGGCGAACAACCACTGGACCCGATGCGCCAGACCGCCCTGGAAGAGCTGGCGCGCCTGCCCAAGCCCTACGACGGTGCGCCGGCCGGTCCCTGGCTACAGGAGCTCAACGGCCTGCTCAAACGTCTATGCCGCATGCACTATGCCGGAGACAACAGTCATACCCTGAGCGGCCGAGCCTGGCTCGCCTATCTCGACAACCGCTGCCCGGCCGCGGGCCTGACACGCTGGATGATCCTGGTAGAAGGCGCCTACCGTCCGCAGTGCAAACTGGACGACAAGGCCATCGCCGGCCTCTACCAGTCCGTCGAGACGTGGATCCGCAAGCATGTTTGAGTTCACCTGGCCATGGATCTTTCTCCTCGCCCCGCTGCCTTGGGTCTTGCGCCTGCTGCTGCCGCCCGCAGACAGCGGTGACGCAGCGCTGAAGGTGAGCTTCCTTGCCGACCTTGAGGGCCTGGCCGGCCGACGCGCCCGCGCCAACCTGCCGGCCTGGCGCCAGCAGGCACCCTTCGCCCTGCTCTGGCTCTTGCTGCTCTGCGCCGCCGCGCGCCCGGAATGGGTCGGCGAGCCACAACCCATGCCCACCAGCGGCCGCGACCTGCTGCTGGCAGTAGATGTGTCCGGCTCCATGGACTACGCCGACATGCGTTGGGAAGAGGAAGACGTCAGCCGCCTGACCCTGGTGAAGCATCTGATGGGCGAATTCATCGACGGCCGCCGCGGCGACCGTATCGGCCTCATCCTGTTCGGCAGCCAGGCCTACCTCCAGGCCCCACTCACCTTTGACCGCAACACCGTGCGCACCTGGCTGGAGGAGGCCCTGATCGGGATTGCCGGCAAGAACACGGCCATCGGCGACGCCATCGGCCTGGCGGTAAAACGCCTGCGCCAGCGTCCAGCCAACAGCCGCGTGCTGGTGCTGATCACCGATGGCGCGAACACCGGTGGCGAGATCGACCCGCTGACCGCAGCTCGCCTCGCTGCCCAGGAGCAGGTGAAGATCTACACCATCGGTATCGGCGCCGACCCGCAACAGAGCGACGTGCTTGGCATCCTCGGCCTCAACCCCAGCATGGACCTGGACGAACCTACCCTGACCGCCATCGCCGAGCAGACCGGCGGCCAGTACTTCAGGGCACGCAGCAGCAAAGAGCTGGAGGGAATCGAGGAAAACCTCGACCGCCTGGAGCCGGTGAGCCAGCGCGCCAGCCAGACCCGCCTGGCGTATGCCCTCTACAGTTGGCCCCTGGCCGCCGCCCTGCTGCTGAGCATCGTCCTGGTCTGCCGTGTCCTCTGGCCCCACGCGCTGCAGCAACGCCCGCAGTGGCTGCGGAGGCGCACATGATCGAGCTCTGGCCCCACTGGCTGCGACCCGCCTGGCTGCTTCTGCTCCCCCTGTTGGGCTGGCTGCTCTGGCAGCTCTGGCACCGCGAGCGCCGCAGCGGCCGATGGGAGCAACTGCTGCCGCGCGCCTTCCAGCCCTGGTTGCTCAGCGGCGGCAGCCAGCGCAACAACCGACTGCCGTGGCTGGCCCTTGGCCTGGCCTGGCTGCTCTGCCTGCTGGCCCTGCTCGGCCCGAGCTGGCAGCAGATGGAACAGAGCACGCAGAAACGCGCCGACCCACTGGTCGTGATGCTGGAACTGACGCCGTCGATGCTCGCCACCGACATTTCTCCGAGTCGCCTGGAACAGGCCAAGCGCAAATTGCGCGACCTGCTGGAGGCCCGACGCGATGCGCAAACGGCAATCGTCGTCTACGCCGGCAGCGCCCACAGCCTGGTGCCACTGTCCGACGACCTGATGACCAGCCTCAATCTGATCGACTCGCTGAAACCCTCGATCATGCCGCAACAAGGGCACCGCGCCGACCTGGCAGTCGCCAAGGCCCTGAAGCTGCTGGAACAGGGTGCCCAGGGCCAGGGGCGTCTGTTGCTGATCACCAGCGGCCTCGACGACCAAGAGCAGACAGGCATCCGCAAGACGCTTGGCTCACGTGCCGAGCGCCTGTCCATCCTCGGTATCGGCACGGCGGCAGGCGCGCCTATTGCCCAGGAGGACGGCGGTTTCCTCAAGGATGACCAGGGCGCCATCCTCTTACCCAAGCTCGACAGCACCCAGCTCCGCCGTTTCGCCACGAGTCTGAGTGGCCGCTATGCCAGCGTCCGACTGGATGTAGGCGACTTGCGCAGTCTGGGACTGCTGGACGGTCCTTCGAGCCTGCGCGAGAGCGGCGAAATCGCCCGCCTTGCCACCTGGGCTGACCAGGGCCACTGGCTGCTGCTGCCTTTGCTGCTGATCACCGCCTGCGCCGGGCGCCGTGGCTGGCTGTTCTGCCTGCCGCTGTTGCTGGTGCTGCCGCGCCCCAGCCTGGCCATGGAGTTCGAGGATCTCTGGCTGCGCCCGGACCAACAAGGCCAACGCCTGCTGCAAGCCGGGAAGCCCAGCGATGCGGCGCAGCGTTTCACCGATCCGCGCTGGCAGGGCATGGCGCTCTACCAGGCCGGTGACTACACCGAGGCTGCGGCCCGCTTCGCCCAGGGCGACAGCGCAACGGACCACTACAACCGCGGCAATGCGCTGGCCCAGGCTGGCGAACTGGAAGCCGCGATTGACGCCTACGACTCCGCCCTGCAACGCCAGCCCGACTTGGCCGCAGCGCAGAAGAACAAGACACGGGTCGAAGAACTGCTGCGCCAACGCGAAGCAGAGGCCAGCGCCGGAAAACAGAGCCAGCAAAGCGATGAGCAGCAGCAGGGCGGGCAGACCGGCGATCAACGTACGGCGCAACAACAGAACAGCGGACAGAACGCCGACGAGCGCACCGCGCAGCAAGGCAATGGCGAAGCCCAGCCAGGCAACCAGACGCGATCGACCACCGGAGGCACGGCCGAAGAGGCCACCTCCCAGGAGGCCGCAGAGGACCAGACCGCCAGCACCGAACCGCTGGGCGACGAGCGTCGCCAGGCACTTGAACAATGGTTGCGACAGATACCGGACGACCCCGCCGAGCTGCTACGCCGCAAGTTCTGGTACGAACAGCAACAGCGCCAGGAAGAACAGTGATGACGCGCCTGCTATGCACCCTCCTCCTTAGTTTGCTGGCCCTGACCGCCCTGGCCGCCGGCTTCACCGCCAATGTCGACCGTACGCGGCTGAGTGAAGGCGAGACCGTAGAGCTGACGCTCGAATCCTCGGATCCGACCCTGTTCGGCAAGCCTGACCTGGCACCGCTGAACGCGGACTTCGAGGTGCTCGGTACCCGGCAGATCAACCAGCTCGGCACCTTCAACGGCAAGAACGACCACGCCACCCGCTGGATCATTACCCTGCAGCCGAAACAAACCGGCTTTGTCACCATCCCGGCACTGAAGCTCGGTGACGTCCATAGCGCTCCCATCACCCTGCACGTGCAAAAGGCCGAGAAAAGCGAGAAATCCACCGGCGGCAACCTGGCCCCGGTCTTCATCGACGCCAGCCTCGACCAGGAAAAAGTCTACGTGCAGGCCCAGGCCATCCTCACTCTGCGCATCTACCACTCGGTTTCCCTCTACGACGACAGTAGCCTCAGCCCGCTGCAGATGGACGACGCCCGCGTCGAGCAACTGGGTGACCCGCGCACCTACGAGAAAGAGATCAATGGCGTGCGCCATGGTGTGATCGAGGTGCGCTATGCCGTGTTCCCGCAGAAAAGCGGCGTGCTGAACATCCCCCCGCAGGTGTTCAGCGCCACCCTGGTCGACCCGGGCAGCGAGACCGGCTACCAGCCCTTTGGCCCGCGACCCGGCAAGCTGACCCGGGTGAACTCACCGCGTATCCCGCTCACCGTAATGCCGAAGCCCTCCGAGTACCCGACCGATGCCCCTTGGCTGCCGGCGCGCAACCTGACCCTGGCCGAATCCTGGAGCCCCGACCCCAAAGGCGTACAGGCTGGCGACTCACTGACCCGCAGCCTGCTGTTGAACGTGGAAGGTCTTTCCAGCGCCCAGATCCCACCGCTGCCGGCGACCCAGGCCAAGGGCCTGCGCCGCTATCCGGACCAGCCACAGCGAAGCAACAAGATCGACGACCGCGGACTCATCGGCAGCCGTGAGGAGCGCGAGGCCCTGGTGCCCACCGCCAGTGGTCGCCTGGAGCTGCCAGCGGTCGTCGTGACCTGGTGGAACACCCGGGACAACCGTGTGGAGCGCAGCGAGATTGCTGCGCGCACCCTGGAAGTCGCCATCAATCCCGAGCTGGAGCCTGCTCCCGCGCCGACTGCGGGCGCCCAGAACGACAGCCGAATCGACCGCGCGCGTCTCTGGCCCTGGCAAACGGCCTGCGCCCTGCTCGCCTGTACCACCTTGCTGGGCTTTGGCCTGTGGTGGAGGGCACGCCGCCAACCGGCGATCCTGCCCACGGTCCAGGCCGGCCCGAGTCCACGTACCCTGCTGGATGAGCTGCGCCGCGCCTGCCAATCCAACGACCCCCACGCTACCCGCCAGGCCCTGGACAACTGGGCTCGACAGCACCCGGAGACGCTCGCCGACATGGCCGCCCGCTTCGTGCCGCTGTCCGACGCCATGGACGGCCTCAATGGTGCCCTCTACAGCGAAGCCGGCCAGCACTGGCAAGGCGAAGACCTGTGGAAGGCCATCCGCGCCCTCCCCGCCCCCCAGGTGGAACAGCAAGCCACGGGCGAACCGAGCCAGTTGCCTCCGTTGTATCCACGCTGAGGTTCAACTAGGGCAGGTTCTCTTTCTGTACGGGCGCTCCAGCCCGTAGCCCGCAGGCCTGCTGTAGGTTGGTCCGAGCTTTGCGAGGCCCAACGTAGGGGTTCGACCAGGATCGTTGGGCTTAGCTGCGCTCTGCCGCAACCTACGGGTAGTCACAACAATCCACGCGCATAAAAAAAACCGCGGCCTGGGCCGCGGTTTTTCATCCAGCTGATCAGGCTTAGTGCGCCAGCAGCGAACCACCAACCTTGCCCGCCAGCTTCTCGGGCTTGATCAGGAAGCGCGCCAGGGCCGGCAGCAGCCACAGGGCACCGAACATGTTCCAGAGGAGCATGAAGGTCAGCATCAGACCCATATCGGCCTGGAACTTGATGGCCGAGAACATCCAGGTGGCAACCCCGATGGCCAGGCAGAGACCGGTGAAGAGCACGGCCTTGCCGGTGGACTTCAGGGTCTGGTAGTACGCCTCCTGCAGCGGTAGGCCAGCACGCAGGAAGCTTTCCAGGCGGCTGTAGATGTAGATGCCGTAGTCGACACCGATACCCACGCCCAAGGCGATCACCGGCAGGGTGGCCACCTTAACGCCGATACCCAGCCAGGCCATCAGCGCGTTGCCCAGCACCGAAGTGAGGATCAGCGGCAGCACGATGCACAGGGTGGCCGCGATGGAGCGGAAGGTGATCAGGCACATCACGGCAACGCAGATGTACACCAGGATCAGGATGGTCAGCTCGGCCTCGGCGATCACCTCGTTGGTGGCCGCTTCGATACCGGCGTTACCGGCCGCCAGCAGGAACTGCAGGCCATCCTTGTTGTGCTCCTTGGCGAACTCTTCCACCGCCGTGACTGCACGCGTCAGGGTCTCGGCCTTGTGGTCGTTGAGGAACACCAGCACCGGTGCCAGGGAGCAGTCGGAGTTGTACAGACCCTCGGCACGGCTGATGGAGTTGTTCAGGACGTCCTGGTTGCGCGACAGGGTTTCCCACTTCAGGTTGCCTTCGTTCATCCCTTTGATCACCTGCTTGGAGACGGTGACCATGGAGATGGCCGATTGCACGCCCGGCGTGTTCTCCATCTTCCACATCAGTTCATCCACCGGCGCCAGGGCCTCATGGGTCGAGCAGCCCTCGGGGCCGGTCTTGACCATGACTACCAGCACATCGGAGCTGGTGGAGTAGTTGTTGATGATGAAGTTGTTGTCCTGGTTGTAACGCGAGTCCGGACGCAGTTCCGGAGCGCCCTGGTCGAGGTCGCCGATCTTCAGGTTCTGGCCGTACCACAGGCCGCCACCGAAGGCGATCAGGGCGATGACCACGGAGATCGGTGCAACAACCGGATGAGCGAAGTTGGACAGCAGGCGCCAGAACGGATGATCACGCACCGCGTCCTTCTTGCTGCGCTCGATGGCCTTCTTGCTGATGCCGACATAGGAGATGGCGACCGGCAGCAGGATCAGGTTGGTGAACACAATCACCGCCACACCGATGGAGGCGCCGATGGCCAGCTCGCGGATCACTCCGATATCGATGATCAGCAGGGTGATGAAGCCCACGGCGTCAGCGAGGATGGCGATCATGCCCGGCAGGAACAGCTGGCGGAACGTCCGCCGCGCAGCGGTCAGGGCGTTGTCGGCGTCGCTGGATTGCAGGGCGATACCGTTGATCTTCTGCACGCCGTGGGAAATACCGATGGCGAAGATCAGGAACGGCACCAGCATCGAGTACGGGTCGAGGCCAAAGCCCACGCTGTGCATCAGCCCCAACTGCCAGACCACTGCCACCAGCGTGGTGATGAGCACGGCGATGGTGCTGCGGATACACCAGGTGAACCAGTAGAGCAGCACCAGGGTAATCAGGAAGGCGATGCCGAAGAACATCACCACCATGATCAGGCCGTCGATCAGGTCACCCACCTTCTTCGCGAAGCCCACGACATGGACCTTCACATTGGGGTTCTGGGCCTGATACTTGTCGCGGATCTTCTCTTCCAGTTCATGGGAGAACTGGCGGTAGTCCAGCTTCAGCAGCTTGCCCTGGTCGTTCGGGTCCGGATAGGACTCCAGCAGCGGCACATCGATGATGCTCGACTTGAAGTTGTTGGCGACCAGGCGGCCGATCTGGCCGGACTTGAGTACGTTGTTGCGTAGCTCTTCCAGACTATCCGGGGAACCGTCGTAGGTCTGCGGGATGACCTCGCCGCCGGCAAAGCCTTCCTCGGTCACTTCGGTCCAGCGAACGCTCGGGCTCCACAGGGACTTCAGGCCGGAACGATCCACACCGGAGATGTAGAACACCTCGTCGTGGATCTGCCGCAGGGTCTCCATGTACTCCTTGGAGAAGATGTCGCCGTTGACCGCTTCCACCGAGATACGAACGGTGTTGCCAAGGTTGGCAAGGTCATTGCGATGCTCGAGCATCTTCTGGATGTAGGGATGATGCAGCGGAATCATCTTCTCGAAGCTGGTAGACGGCCGCACCTGCATGGCCTGCCAGAAGAGAAAAACGCTGACCAGCAGGCAGATGACGATCACTGCCGGCCGGTTGTTGAAGATCAGGCGCTCCAGGAAGGTCGCCTTGTCCTGGTGATGGGTACTCATCGAAACTCTCCGCCTTTTCTTATAGTTGGCCCAGCTCGGCGCCGGTCGGTGACGCTACGCGCACACCGCCCTGTCCCACCAGGATCAGGTTGCCTTTCTCGTCGGCGATGACACTGGCCAGCGACATGCGATCGCTGCGGTTCACCACTGCGAAGCTACGGCCATTGTCGGTGCTCTTCAGCACGCTGCCGCCATGTCCGACCACCACCAGGCTGCCATCGGGCAGCAGCGCGCCGCCGGACAGGCCGAACTCCAGTTCGCCGTTGCTGGTCTTCAGCGGCACGGTTTCCCAGGTGCTGCCGAAATCCGCGGAACGGAACAGGTGGCCACGCAGGCCATAGGCGATCACCACGCCCGGCTCGGCAGTTCCGAGGACGCCGAACAGCGAACCCTCGTACGGGCCTTCGAGGCGCTCCCAGGTCTCACCCCAGTCGGCGGAACGGAACATGCTGCCCGCCTCACCCACCACGAACAGACCGGTGTCTTTCACGGCGGCAATGGCATTGAGGTGGTACTGGTCTTCGTTGTCGAGGCGGTCGCTGACATCTTCCCAGTTCTTGCCACCGTCCTGGGTGATCAGCAGGGCACCGTAGGCGCCCACGGCAAAGCCGGTATTGGCATCCTTGAACCAGATGTCCAGCAGCGGTGCTTCGCGCTGCAGGTCTTCGAACTGCAGGCTCCAGGACGCGCCGCCGTCCTCGCTGACGAGGATCTGCGAGTCGTGGCCAACGGCCCAGCCTTTCTTGTCATCGACGAAATAGACAGCGGTGAGCATCTGGCGGGTAGGCACCTTGGCCTGGGTCCAGGACTTGCCGTTGTCATCGGAATAGAGAATGTGTCCACGGTCACCAACAGCCACCAGGCGCTTGCCGGCGTGGGCGACATCGAGCAGCAGGCTGCTCACGGCCTTGGGCGATTCGATGGAGAGGACGGGAGCATCAGCGGCCAGCGCGGATGCGGTAATGGGCGCAGCGGCTACAGCAAGGACGGATAGCACACTGAACAGCGAGAGCGCTTTGGCCAGCGGCGAGTGGAAGCGGAACGTCGGCTTGTCGAGGCTATCCACGGCAAGGCCAGACGGGGTGCGCCGCATGACGGGCTCACTCATACACCTTTCCCCTTATTGTTATAGGTGGCGCTACCCAGGGAGGCAGCGCCCTAATCCTAGCCAGCTTTGGAAAGCCTGCACAATCGGCGGGACGTTATGTTTTGTTAAGCGTCGGTGGCGCTCTGTAACACGACGCTCCTGCTCTCCCAAAGAAAAAGGCCGCTCTAAAGAGCGGCCTTTTCCAAGGGGTGTCGCGGAATCAACGAGTACCGCGGCGACGCAGGGCAGACGGCTTGAAGTAGCCATCGTCCGGCACGGCCTGGGTGAAGTCGATGGTGGTCGGCTCTTCGTTGTCCAGGTTCTGCACGTGGTAGCGGCGGGCCTGAAGGTCGTGGAACACATCCAGCGCGGACCAAGTGGTCGGCAGGTCGTAGTAGTTCTTCAGGTAGGCCACCGATACGCGCCACAGTTCGCCACGACCGTCGTACTGGTCGACGACAGCGGCTTGCCAGCTGTCCTCATCGAGGTACAGGGTGCGCTTGGAGTAGATGTGGCGGGCGCCCTGCTTCAGGGTGCCTTCCACGACCCACACGCGGTGCAGTTCGTTACGGGTGACGGCCGGGTTCAGGTGGCCCGGTTGCAGCAGGTCCTTGTACTTAACCTCAGGGCTGGAAACCTTGTAGTTGTTGTACGGAATGTAGATTTCCTTCTTGCCCACCAGCTTCCAGTCGTAGCGGTCCGGAGCACCGTTGAACATGTCGGTGTCATCGGCGGTACGCAGGCCGTCAGCGGCAGCGATCGGCGTGTCGTAGGCGAGGTTCGGCGCACGGCGCACGCGACGCTGGCCGGCGTTGTAACCCCAGGCCTGACGCGGCTCCTGCACCTGATCGAGGGTCTCGTGGACCAGGGTGGCGCCACCGGCCAGACGAGCCGGGCTCTTGGTGAAGGACAGGTAGTAGAACAGGGTGTTGTTCAGGTCAGCGTACGAACCTTTCGGGTTGTAGTACTTGAACAGGGCTTCCTGCTGCGAAGTCACCAGGGAGTAGTCGCCATTGCGCTGCACGGCCACTTCCGAGGCGCGACGCACGATGTAGCTGCCACGGTAGCGGGTGATGTGGTTCCACAGGGCTTCCACGCCGTTTTGCGGGATCGGGAACGGGATGCTGCCGTAGGCATCGGCAAAGCCGTTGCCACCGTCCAGCAGCTTGGCGGCAGAGGCGTTCTTGATGGCGTTGTCATACACCCACTGCGGCGCGGAGCCGGAGCGGCGGGTCTGGTAGACCGGCATCTGGAAGCTGCTCGGGTAGGCGTTGAACAGGGCGATCTGACCAGGCGTCAGGTTGGCCTTGTACTGGTCCAGGTTGGCCTTGGTGATGGTGAACAGCGGCTTGTCTTCCGGGAACGGGTCCGGATGGTGCTGACCGGACTTGTAGCCGGCCGGCGCCTGGGTGATGCCACCGGTCCAGGCCGGGATGGTGCCGGCGGCGTTGCCGGCTTTCTCGGCGCCGAAGGGGGTGAGGCTGGCGCCGAGTTTGGCGACATCCTGGGCCGAAACCGAAGCCAGCGCACTGCTGGCGGACAGCGCCAGGGCAACCGCGGCGCTAATCAGCGAAAGCTTTTTCAGCATGGGGTTTCTCCGTGATGAGTCTGTATCGGGCGCCTAGGGACGCCCGTGTAGTTCTTGTTGGGCTTAGAAGGAGTACTTGACGTTGACACCGATGTTGTCGCGGTCACGAACCGAGTTGTTCTGGCCGCCACCGTAGAACTCGGTGTACTGCAGCTCGGCTTCCAGGCTGTTCAGGTAGGTCGCCTTGACGCCGACGGTGTAGGCCTTGCGACCTTCGATGAAGCTGCCGGTCTGGTAGGAGTTGCCCTCGAAGTCATCCTTGTAGACGACGTAGGGCGAAACGTTGACGCCCGCGTAAACGTCGTTCCAGGTACCGGACATCAGCAGGGTGTAGCCATAGGCGTTCTTGTTGACCTGATCGTCACGCTCGCCGCCGGAAACGTAGGAGTTGTTGCCACGGCCGGAGTAGTAGCGCTTCTGGCCGTTGAACGCGGTGTACTGCAGGTCGCTGCCGCGCAGGTGCTCGGAAGCCAGCTCCGCCACGCCGATCAGGGAGTCGAAGGACAGCGACGGACCGAAGTTGTAGATCGTACCCAAGGAGGTGTTAAAGGCTTCTACGCGCTCATAGTTGTGGATCGAGTCACCCAGTTGCACGTCCTGGCCGCCGATGTTGACGATGCGGCCGGATGCCAGTTGCGGGGCTTGAAGCAGCAGGTCGCCCAGCAGGTCGTTGGTAGTAGCGACGCCAATCGGCAGGTTCGGACGGTAGGCCAGCTCACCGAAGACCGAGGCGTCGCCCACGGTGGTGTTGAAGCTGAAGCCGTACATGCGGATGTCTTCGGCGTACTCACGCTGTGCTTGCACGGCGTTCGCTACGTCGATAGTCGCCAGGCCACCCGCAGCGGTGGTAGCTGCCGTAGTCAGGGCGCTGGAGTAAGCCCGCGCAAGATTTGGGTTCAGGGCAGGGTTGGCCAGCACGGCCTGCAGTTGGGCAACCGAGATACCTGCCTGGGCGGCAACGGCTCGCTGAACCTGAGGCGCCAGGGCGGTAGCCGACTGGCCCGCGATCTGGGCCAGGTTCAAACCGGAATAGTCGCCCAGGTTGGCGGCGATGGTCGGTTCTTTGGCGTGGTAGTTGACGAAGTAGAAGCCGAACTCGGTGGAGTTCAGTTCTTCAGCGATATAGCGGAAAGCCACACCGAACTGACCGTCGTTCTTGGCGTTGATGTCCGGGCCAATCGAGGCCACCTTGATCACGCCATTGGCGTCGACGTTGCGGCCGCCCTGAAGGCCGCCTATACCTGCGGCGCTCAGGCCACCATAAAGCGGCGCAAGCGGCTGCAGCGCGGGCTGAGTCGAGTAGGCGGTATTGCCACCATCGGCAAAGAGGTCGGTCTCGGAGTAGTAGGTCCCCACCGGGTCGATGGCCGATTCCTTCCAATTCCACTGGTAGAAGGTTTCCATCGACAGGTTCTCGGTCAGGCCGAGGTTGAAGCTCAGGGCTTCCACCGGCACCAGCACTTCCTTCAACTCGGAGCCCGGCAGGCGGAACTTGGCGGCGTCCACCGGGTTGGTGGTGTTTACGCCACCGCGGTAGAAGATGCCCTCACCCCAGTTGAACACCTGCTTGCCGATACGGCCGGTGACCGGCATGTCGGCCACGTCCCAGTTGCCGTAGAGGTAGGCGTCGAGGATCTGCGCGTCACGGCCGGCCTTGTGGCGGGTTTCGTAGGTGAAGCTGTCATCCTTCGGGAAGTTCTGGCTCGGCTGCACCGGGTTGTTGTTGTCGTAGTAGTCATTGCGCTTGTCCATGATCTGAGTGTCATAGAACGCAGTGCCACGAACGAACATGCCGTAATTCTTGTAGGTCGCTTCCAGGTCGGAAGTGATCTTGTAAACCTCGGAGACCAGGCCGGTATCGAAGTTGCGGTTACCGTCGTTGGTGTTGATGTCGTTGTTGGTCTTGTCCTGGCCCTGTACGCGCCAGAGTTGGCCGTAGGAGACCGTGGTATCCAGGGACCCGGAAATTTCGTCGTTGGCGAAGCTGAACTCCACCGCCTGGGCCTGGGCGGCTACCAGCAGCGGCAGGATACCGGCGAAGGCGAAACCTGCCTTGGCGGGTGCGAAACGCAACATGGGCTTGCGGGACTTGAGCTCCATCGAGTCTTACTCCGTGGACTGATCACTTTGTTATTGGCTGCCCGTCGGGCGGGCTTGTTTGTCCAGCCGCTTGGCGGCCTTTTTTGCTTCGGCAGGAAATCCCCAGCGCAGAGCACACCCCGTTCCCGATGCACCGAAACGGGGCCAAATCGTCAGCGGCGTTGCAACCATGGTGCCAAGTCCTAAATGAGCGTCAGAAAAGTTCCACAGGCCACGCGACAATTTTCAGTCAAACAAGTGACTGATCATCCAGTAATCAATTTCTTTTTTTCTGTCCGATCTTGTCGGACGATCTGGCTCGATTTGTCACTCAAGATCACACTTGCAGGGCATGTACGCTCATACCAAAAGCTGTCTGGTCAAGGCCTTTCTGGCCTTTTAAGACTGTTCGCGCATAACAACGGCCTGATGCATTTCTTTGGGTAACAAAAAAGTGTTACCAGCGCTAACCGGTAACACTTTTTGAAGGAGAGATTTCGGAGGGATGACAGCCCGCTTTCACGGGCTGCTGGAGGGCGTCAGGCGAGGCTCTTGCTGACCACTTCGAAGACGTCGCTGGACAGCTCGCCAGAGGCGAGGATGCGCTCCAGCTCGCCCTTCATCAGTTGCTGGCGACTGGCGTCGTACTTGCGCCAGCGCGTCAGCGGTGCCAGTTGGCGGGAGGCGATCTGGGGGTTGAACGCGTTCAGCGTGATCACGTGATCGGCGAGGAAACGGTAGCCAGCACCATCGGCCCGGTGGAAGTTCACCAGGTTCTGGTTGGCGAAGGCGCCGATCAGCGCGCGTACCTTGTTCGGGTTCTTCAAGGTGAAGGCCGGATGCTCCATCAATGCCTGGACGCGCTCGAGGCCGCCCGGCAGGCCGCAGCCGGCCTGCACGCTGAACCACTGGTCCATCACCAGCGGGTCATCCTTGAAGTAGTCGGCGAAACGCGACAGGGCGTCGGCCTTTTCTTGCTCGAAACCAGAATTGACCAGCACAGCCAGGGACGACAGGCGCTCGGTCATGTTGTCGCTATCGTTGAACTGCTCCAGACAGGCCTCAAGCACTTCGGCCTTGCCGCTCTGCATCAGGTACGACAGGGCGATGTTCTGCAGGGTGCGGCGGGCGATATGCGCCGCTTCGGCCACATAACCGGTTTCTCGGGAAAGCGCGCGGTTCGCCTGGAAACGGGCCAGCAGCGGCTGGAACAGGGCTTCGCCGATGGACTGACGAGCGAATTCGCGGGCGGCATGGATGGCATCCACATCCGCGACTTCACTGATTTCGGTGAGGTAGGCCTCGCTCGGCAACGAGAGCATCTCGGCAACCATGGCCTGATCGAGGGACTCGTCCTCCAGCAGGGTGCGGAAGGCGGTGATCAGGCGCGAGTCCAGCACCAGCTTCTCGCCACGCTGATGCTGTGCAATCAGCTCCTGCAGCACCTGTACCGACAGTTGCTGCCCCGCTTCCCAGCGGTTGAAGCCGTCGGAATCGTGCTGCATGAGGAACATCAATTGATCGCGGCTGTAAGGGAAGCTCAGCTTCACCGGTGCCGAAAAACCACGCAACAGCGAAGGGAGCGGACGTTCGGCGACATCGACGAAGGTGAAGCGCTGCTCCGCCTCGCTCAAAGCCAGTACGCGGCTGCCGCCTTGCGCGGTGTCTTCGCCTTGCAGACGCAGCGGCAACTCGCGGCCCTGGCCGTCCAGCAAACCCACTTCCACCGGAATGACGAAGGGTTGCTTGTCCTTCTGCCCCGGGGTCGCCGGGCAGCTCTGGCGGAAGGTCAGGCTGTAGGTCTTCGCTGCCGCATCATAGGCCTCTTCCACCTGCAGGCGCGGAGTTCCGGACTGGCTGTACCAGCGTTTGAACTGACCGAGGTCGACGCCGTTGGCGTCTTCCATGGCCTTGATAAAGTCATCGCAGGTCACCGCCTGGCCGTCATGGCGTTCGAAATAGAGATCGGTGCCTTTGCGGAAGCCCTCGGCGCCCAGCAGGGTGTGGATCATGCGCACCACTTCCGAGCCCTTCTCGTAGACGGTCAGGGTGTAGAAGTTGGAGATCTCGATGAAGGAGTCGGGACGCACGGGGTGGGCCATGGGGCCGGCATCCTCGGCGAACTGGTTGGTGCGCAGGAAGGCCACGTCCTCGATTCGCTTGACGGTGCGCGAGTTCATGTCAGCGGAGAACTCGGCATCCCGGAACACGGTGAAGCCTTCCTTCAAGGACAGCTGGAACCAGTCGCGGCAGGTCACGCGGTTGCCCGACCAGTTGTGGAAGTACTCGTGTGCCACCACCGCCTCGACCCGCTGGTGCGCGGCGTCGGTGGCGGTCTCGGCCTTGGCCAGCACACAGCTGGAGTTGAAGATGTTGAGCCCCTTGTTCTCCATGGCGCCCATGTTGAAGTCGTTCACCGCAACGATCATGAAGATGTCCAGGTCGTACTCGCGACCGTAGACCTCTTCGTCCCAGCGCATGGACTTCTTCAGGCTGTCCATGGCGTGCTGGACCTTGTCGATGTTCTCGGGCTCGACATAGATACGCAGTGCCACGTCACGCTGCGTCATGGTGGTGAAACTGTCTTCCACGCACCAGAGGTCACCGGCCACCAGGGCGAACAGATAGGCCGGCTTCTTGAAGGGGTCTTCCCAGGTCGCCCAGTGCCGACCGCCCTCCTCTGCCCCGCTGGCCACCGGGTTACCGTTGGACAGCAACACCGGGTAGCGATGCTGCTCGGCGCTGACGGTGGTGGTGAAGGTGCTCATCACATCCGGGCGGTCGAGGTAGTAGGTGATCTTGCGGAAGCCTTCGGCCTCGCACTGGGTGCAGAACATCTTGCCGGACTTGTACAGCCCTTCCAGCGCGGTGTTGGTTTCCGGATGGATGCGCACCGTACTGTCGAGGGTGAAGGCCTTCGAAACCGGCTGAAGAGTCAGGTGGCTGTCATCCAGCTGGTAGTCGGCGGCGCCCAGTTCGCGGTCATCCATGGACAACGACAAAAGCTCCAGTTGCTGGCCGTCCAGCACCAGGGGCGGCAGGCCCTCGCCGCGCGCCGGATTGCGGCGCATCACCAGCTGGGCGTGGACCAGGGTGTGGTCCTCGTACAGCTCGAAGGTCAGGTTGGTCTCGTCAATCAGGTATTCCGGGGCCTGATAGTCCTTGAGGTAGATGACTTTCGGTTGCTCGGTGCGCATGGTCGTCTCTTCGCTTGCGGGGCGGCCCCGAAACCCTGGGCCGCGCATGATGAATGGGTCAAGGTCGGAGTATGGACTATTCCCCTACCGACCTTCTGCCAGAACCTATGCCGCGCTGATGGCCAACTGGTAGGCCGTGTACTTGCGCAGGTTGATCACGCCGGTATCGAGGATCAGGTACTGGCCCTTGATCCCCCGCAGCGTACCCTCCACCACCGGCGTCTTGTCCAGATCGAAGCTGACGACCTTGGTCGGATAGGCATCCACCGGGTAGCTGATCTCGACGGTCTGGATATCGCTGACCGGCTGGATCGCCTGCAGGCCAAAGCGGTCCTGGAGCGCGCGGATACCCTCGGCGCAATGCTCGAACAGCTCGTCGCGAACGCTGGGCAGATCCAGCGACGGCGCCTCGCCCTTGAGCATGGCACGCCAGTTGGTGCGATCGGCTACCCGGCTGCGCAGCAGGTCTTCGACGAAGCCGGACTGCTGGCGGGTGGCCACACGCATGATCGGCAGCGCTTGGCTGGCGCCCTGGTCGATCCAGCGGGTCGGCACCTGGCTGGCACGGGTGATGCCTACTTTGATACCCGAGGAGTTGGCCAGGTAGACCACGTGGTCGGTCATGCAGAAACGCTCCCCCCACTCCGGCTCGCGGCACGTGCCCTGATCGAAGTGGCACTTCTCCGGGCTGACGATACAACTGTCGCACTGGGCCAGCTTGGTGAAACAGGGGTAGCAATAGCCCTGGCTGAAGCTCTTCTTCGTCTTGCGCCCGCAATGGGTGCAGTGGATGGCCCCGAGGAACTCCAGGCGAAGCTGCTTGCCGATCAGTGGGTTCGCCGCGATATCCGCTTCGCCGAGGCGAAAGCCGTATTGCACGGGCGTTTCAAGGCGCACCGACATCTTGCTGAGTGCACCGCGTCCTAGTTCCAGCATCAGTGGACCGAATTCGACTTGAACAGAATGTTAGGGATGGGATCGGACTTGGAACTGCACTCCTGCGGCCCCATGTAACCGGTGCGCTCTTCTTCTGGAAGGTTCTTCAGCTCCCAGGCGATCACCGCCTGCAGCGACAGCTCCTTCTGCTCCTGGGTCAGCTTGCGGCCATCCGGCCACTTGCCGATTTCCACGGCCAGCTTGAGGCTTTCGTAGACATCCTGGGTGATGTTGCTGATCAGATGGGCAAAAGACGACATGGGCCGCTCGCAGGAAAATGGGACAGGCCGCGCATTCTAACGACCCAGGCGCGCCAAGGCACCTCCAAGGAGGCCAGTGGCGCAACCGACCAGCAATCCGCCCACATGGGCACCGTTGGCGATGGCGCCGAAACCCAGGGCGGTGATCAGCCCGGACAGGCACACCAGCAGCCAGATCAGCATCATCGCCATCACCCCGGGCGGCAGACGGTAAGCCGGGCACGGTGCGAGGCGCTGGAACACCCAGCAGTGGCCGAGCAGCCCGTAGAGCACGCCGGAAAGCCCGCCGAACAACGTGGGGCCACTGGTGAAGTACTGGGCATAATCCGACACCAGGCTGAAGCCGAGGGTCAGTACCAGCAGCACCGCCCCTCCCTGCCGCGCCTCGATGCGCCGCCCGAGTTCCCAGAACCACATTCCGTTCATCGCAAGGTGGAGGATGCCGAAGTGGATCAGCATAGGCGTCACCAACCGCCACCACTGCCCGGCTGCCAGTCCCTCTTCCAGGGACGAGAAGTAGATGTAGTCACCCTGGACCTGGAAGTCCTGGAAGCTCAGCCAGCGGATGGTGGAAAAGTTCTCTCCCAGACCGGTGAGCGCTGCCACCGCCAGGGTCAACAGCAACACCAGGCTGGTGATGGGACTGGCCTTTAGCTGCGCGAGGATGCCAGGGCGCGGCGCTTCGGTCGGCGCCTCATGGGGCAACTGGAAATGCGGGTCGCCATCAGGAAAACGCTGGTAGAGTCCGCGCACCTTCTCCGCCAATTGCGGCCCCGGCACCCAAAGCACCTGCTCGCCGGATTCCTCGCTGACCCGATAGGGCACTTCCAGGCGCTGCAACAGGGCCACGAAACCGGAAAGATCCACGGTCAGGGGTAAACGCAATACTTCAACCGCACTCATCGGGGCTCCTCGGGGCGCTCCACTTCGACCCATACGAACTTGTCCGGGTCCAGCCGGGTTTCCTGGTCAAGCCGGTAGGCCACCAGCTTGCCGTACATCACTGCGCTGTAGTCCAGGCAGGCCAGGTTGCCGCGAATCGGCGCCGGACGGCCGCGCCGCCAGTAGTGGCCGACGAACAGTATGGGCTCTTGCGGGCCGTAACTGAGCAGGCGCGACTTGTGTGCCTGGGACAGCGGCTGGCTGGCCACCTGCTCGGGCAACGCGTCGGGCTGGAAAACCACATCACCGTATGTCTGCGGATCCTCGGCCCAGAACTTGGTGCGGAACGCCGAGCGGGTGAAACCGTCGCTGCCGGTCAGGGTCATGCCGCCGGGCAGTGGCAGGTCGGTGCCACGCAGCAGCCTGTCGAACACTCGCGTGGCGAAGCTGGACGGATCGACCGCAGCCTTGATGAAAGCCTCGTTGATCCGCCCGTCCGGGTGCATGTCGCGCAATGCAGCGATCATGTGGCCATCCCAGCAGGCGTGGACCATGCGGAAATGGCCGCCATCGAGGAAAAGCGGCAGCTCGTAGAACCAGCCGAGGAAGTCCCTCCAGTCGGCCGGATGGCCTTCGAATTGCTCCAGGGTTTCCTTGATCAGCCGGGCATGGCGCGGGGTGTGCTCACGGACAAAATGGTGCCCGCTACCGGGTGGCGCCGGAGTGCTCCAGCCAAGGGCGTTGTACTCATGGTTACCCATGATGCACAGGGCCTGCCCGGCTTCCACCATGGCGTGAACCAGGTGCAGCGCTTCGCGGATGCGCGGACCACGGTCGATGATATCGCCCAGGAACAGCGCCATGCGCTGCGGGTGCTGCCAGGTGCCATTGTGCTTGCGATAGCCGAGGCGATCGAGCAGGCGCTCCAGGGTATGGGCGCAGCCGTGGACGTCGCCGATCAGGTCGTAGCCACGGCCGGGATCGAGGCTCATCAGTCGCCTCCGCCGAGTCGGCTGCCCCAGCCCAGCTTGGTCCGACAGACCTCGTAGTAGTTGTGGTCCAGGGGGTGGATCAGGCGCAGTTTCTGCGGCTTCTTGGCCACCGTGATCGTATCGCCGGGGGCGCAGGTAAAGTGGTTCTGGCCATCGCAGGACACCAGCGGATAGATCTGCAGGTTGGGCGAGACCACAATCTTCAGCTCGCTGGTGCTGTCCACCACAATGGGCCGGCTGGACAACGTGTGCGGATACATGGGCACGATGACGATCGCATCGAGCTTGGGATGCATGATCGGACCACCGGCGGACAGCGCGTAGGCCGTGGAGCCAGTCGGCGTGGCGATGATCAGTCCGTCGGCCTTCTGGCTGCAGACGAACTGGCCATCGATATGCAGCTCGAACTCGATCATCCGCGTCGATTTGCCAGGGTGCAGCACGACGTCATTCAGCGCATCCCCCTGACCGATGGCCTCACCATGGCGGCGCACCTCCGCCTCCAGCAGGAAGCGCGTCTCGACGCTGTAGCGACCATCCAGCACCTCGGCCACCTTCACTTCCAGCTCGTCAGGACGGATATCGGTGAGAAAGCCCAGGCTGCCGCGGTTGATTCCCAGCACCGGCACGTTGTGCCGCGCCAGGGCCCGGGCGGCGCCGAGCATACTGCCGTCGCCGCCGACCACGATCACCAGGTCACAGACTTCGCCGAGGATCTTGCGCGACGAGGTCTGCAGGCCATGGCCCGGCAGCACTTCGGAGATGGTGTCTTCGAGAATCACATGGAGGTGACGGTCCAGCAGGAATTTTTTCAGCCGGCGAATGGTGTCGAGCACATGGGAACTGCCCAGGCGACCGATTATGCCGATATTGCGGAATTGCTCCATGGTGCTCCAGGGCGGCATTGGCGGGTGAGGAATGGCGAAAGTATGGGGGATAGAGACGGACAGCGGCAAACCACTGTCGGCTATGCTCGCAGCATGCAAGCCTTCGAATCGCTGACCGAGCTCCCCCGCCAGCTTCGCCACCCCGGCGTGCGCGACCTGGCCTGGGTCCTGCTCTCGCCTCCGCTGCTCAGCCGGCCGCCCTGGCGCCAACGCCATCCGCTCAGCGCCAGCGGATGGGCCAGCCGGCCCGAGCGCCTGGCCGACTGGTTGCATCGACTGGATCAGCACCCCTTGCCACTGGAGCACTGGTTGGCGCAAGCCTCCAACCGTCGCCTCGGCCTCTACTACGAGCGCCTCTGGCAATTCGCTCTGGGCCAGGCGCCGGATGTGGAACTGCTGGCGGCCAACCTGCCGATCCGCATCGCCGGCCAGACCCTGGGCGAGCTCGACTTGCTCTTGCGCGATGCGGAGGGCGTTCACCACCTGGAGCTGGCAATCAAGCTCTATCTGGGCCCACGCCATGGCGATGGCGGCAAATCCTCCGAGTGGATCGGCCCGGGCAGCCACGACCGCCTCGACCGCAAACTGGAACACCTCAGCCTGCACCAGCTCCCCCTCTCGTCCAGCCCCGAAAGCCGTCATGCCCTGGCCCAGCTGGATGCCCAGCCGGCCAGCGCCGAACTCTGGCTCGGCGGCTACTTGTTCTATCCCTGGCCGGGCAACTGCACCGCACCGCTCGGCGCCAACCCTGCTCACCTGCGTGGTCGCTGGTTGCGCCACAACGAGCTGGAGGACTTCCTGGGACAGACCAGGGACGGCAACTGGCAGCCGCTAGCAAGGCAATCCTGGCTCGCCCCGGCAGCCTGTGATCCCAGCGACCTCTGGACAGAGGAAAGCTTCCGGCAATGGCGCCAGCAGTTGCAGCCGGACAGCCCGGCGCGCCTACTGGTGCGCCTGGCGCCGGACGCGGATGGACGCTGGAGGGAAGTGGAGCGTGCATTCGTGGTCAGCGACCGCTGGCCGCTTGAGCCGCTGTAGACCGCAGGGCGGCCATGCACGCTGAAGCGCCGGCCCCCACGACCCCTTGACCAGGCGATCCCGCAGAGCCCGAAAAACAAAATGCCCGAAGGCCGAGCGCGCGGTGGCGCTGGGGTTTGGGTGGCGAATACTCTCCGCGAACTTCCGCTCGAACTTCAGGGAAGTACGGATATAGAGGCCGACAATAACTTTCGTGAACTTCGGGTTGACGCTGGATACATGCGTCGGGGAACTTCGATACCCCCGGACTTGGGGTCATGACCCGACCCTTCCAGGCCGACGAAGGGATCAGCGACTGCGCTCTATTCGGCCGCCGGACCGGGCCAGGTAGCCAGCACCGGTTTCGCTGATCAACGCATCCCGCTGCAACGCCGGCAAGGCATCCAGGCCGTCGCGCAAGGCGTAAGCGCGAAAGCCCAACTGCGAGAGTGTGAACACCGCACTGGCGCTGCGCTTGCCACTGTCGCAATAGCAGAGGTAGGTGCCTTCGCCGTCCAGCAGCCGTGCCTTCAGACGCAACAGGTGCAGGGGCATGTTCAGCGCCTGGGGCGCATGGGCGCGCTCATACTCGTCCTGCAGGCGTACATCCAGCCATTGGCCGCCATTGCCCAGCAGGCGCACCGCCTCCCCCAGACTGACTTCATCCACCACCGGCGCTTTCAGCAGTTCGAGGAAATCCACCCGGTCCAGCCGCTGCAGCACGCTGTCTTCCAGCAAGGTGACACTGGCGTTGCGCGGGCAATCCCCCAACAGGGCTTCCTCGCCGAAGCAGGCCCCCACCTCCAGTTCGGCCAGCAGTTGCTGCTCGCTGCCGGCGCCACGTATGACCTCGGCCCGGCCGGACTCCAGGAAGTAGCAGCAATCGCCCTCCTCCCCTTCACCCATCACCTGGCTGCCCGCAGGCAGCTCCACTCGCCGCAGGCGTTCCAGCATGCTGCGCACATTGGCCGGCGGCACCTTGGCCAGCAATGGACTGGCCAGCAGTGCTCCAAGCCATTCGCTGTCGCCCTCCAGACTGTTCTCCAGCAGCAGGTCCTGGTGGGCCGAACTCCAGGTCAACTGACGCGCCAGGGTGGCGCTGTCGATGACCAGCAATGAGCAGTCTCGCAACGCCAAGGCTTCATGCAGGCGCGGCAGGCTCGGGGAAACCGGGTGGCAACTGGCTTCGCTTCCCGCCTCCAGGCGCGTCTCGATGCCTTCGACATCACGCAGGAGCAGCTCGCCGGATAACAGGTACCAGGTGAGGCGCGCCTGGTCGCCCCGCCGGAAAAGCAGTTGCCCCGCCAGCAGCGGCTGAGGCACCAACTGCGAGCGCAGCTCTCGCCACTGCGGATCGGCCAACGCGTTGAGCGGAACCAGGCTGCGCAGTTGCTGGGGATTCAGGGGTTCGCTCATGGAGTCATCCTTGTGCATCCACTGCCCGGGCAGTGTAGTTGGCCAGCCGCAACAGTTCGGTTTGCAGGGCCCGCCGTCCCTGCAGGCCACCGGTATGGAGCAACACGAGTCGACTACCGCGCGGTATGCGACCGCCTTGTGCCTCCGCATGGATGGCCATTAGGGCCTTGGCGGTGTAAAGGGGCTCCAGGGTAAGGCCTCCGTCCCTTTCGCTGTCCAGCATGAAGCGCGCGAGGTCAGCATCCAGTCGAGCGAAACCAGCGCGGCTGGCATCGATCAGCCGGTATCCCTGGTCTGCGCAACCGGCCTCACCGAGGATAGCGCTCACCTGCTCAGCGACGCCGTGGTCCGAGGGCACCGCGAGGGCTCCAATCACCGGGTGCCTACCCGCCTCGCCGAGCACCAGCCCGGCGAGGGTGGTGCCCGTACCGGCGGCTGTCCAGAGGCTGTGGTAGTCATCCCAACCAATGGCCGCTAACTGTCCGCGGATCATCTCCACCAACCCGGCACAGCCTTGTGCGCCCGTCAGACCACCACCGCCCTCGGCCACCGGCTGGTAGCGTGGGTAGCGCTGCAGCCAGGTTGCCCAGAAACCCGGCTGGTGGCGCGCGCGGTAGCCGCCATAGCCCAGCCAGCGCAGGGTCATGCCGAAATGCTGGAGATCTCGAATCGTCGGCGTGTCCTGGCACTCGCCGCGCAGCAGGCCCACCGTTGGGAAATTGAAACGGGCACCGGCGGCGGCCAGGGCATGAAGATGGTTGGAATGGGCGCCACCCAGGCTGACCACGCCCTCGGCGCCCGCTTGCGCGGCCTGCGCCAAATGGGGAGCCAGCTTGAACCACTTGTTGCCGGAGACCAGCGGGTCCAGGGCATCCAGACGCAGTACGGCCAACTCAAGCCCGGCAGCGGCCAGCCATGGCAGGCGCAACGGTTCAAGGGTAGCGCGGGGGTTCCAGTCAGGCAGGGTCAGAGGCAAGGTCGGGTCCGTTGGCGTCCGTTCGGGGGCGCAAGGATAAGTCAGGCGCGTACGCGAGTCCGCTCAGCCAGCAGTGCGCAGTCGCCCTCCCGCCCGATGCCGGGGGCAGCAGTTGGATTCACCGACAACGAAGCGACTGGGCGCCTCGACCCGATCGATGGGCATGCTGCAACGATCACCATTGGGCAAGCTGGCTTCGCAGGTGGGTTGCTGATAGTGGGCCAGCCACTGGCGGTACTGGTTCTCGGACACGAAGCACTTCGCCGCAGCGTAAGCCAGGGGGTTGCCCTGATAGCGGGAGATATCGGCCAGCGGAATGGTCAGGTGACCGGCTCCCGGGTGATAAACCACAAACACCACGCCCAATTGGGCCAGGCGCTCAAGTATCAGCTGTCCCGACTCGCCTTCCAGCGCCTCGCACTCCTGGCGCAGGCGATTGACCTCGGCCTGTAACTGGGCGTCCAACTGGTCGCGATAGGCCAACTCGACATCCCGGATGGCGAGCTGCTCGCGGTACTCGGCCACGGCCAAGGTGACCCGTGCCTGGAGCTCGCTCTCGAACTGGGCACGAAGGATATCCGCCTCGGTGCGCCCGTGGCGCTCAAGGGCGCGCAATTGCAGGTTCATTTCCTCGCGGCTGGCCTGGAAGCGCTCCAACTCGCCATCGAGCTGAGCCTGCAAGCCGGCATTGGCTTCTTCCTGCTGACGCAGCGCGTGTTGCAGGGTGCGAATCTGCTCCTGCAGCGCCGAGTTGCTCTGATCAGCGGCCTGGCGTACCTGTGCGATGGCTTCTTCGTTCTGCTGGCTGAGGGAGCTCAGGCGCAGGCGCTGCTGGCGGACCAACTGGGCCGTCTTCAGGCGGTGCTCCTTTTCCATCTTTTCCGCGAGCTGCTCGGCCATCTCCTTGGTGATCTCCGGCGGGGCGTACCAGCGATCTTCCGACGCCACCTGCAACCGCTCGGCATCCAGCACCTTGGGCAGCTCCTCCTCCACCAGCAAACCGAGACTGTTGCCCTTGATGGCATCGCGCAGCAGCGCCAGGTCGTTGCGATCGGCGTTGAGGCTTGGGTCCCAGAGGTGCATTTGCTGCCAGGAGACCGGGCACTGGCTGCGGCAGGCCAGGCGAATGGGGCCGGCCCCCAGGTCAGGACCCCGTCCGGAGCGCTCGGCCAATTGCCGCAGCGGCAGGTTCCAGCCGGTATCGGCACGCCCGTCTTCGTCGAAGTCGAGGTAGAAGAAAACCACCGCACGCACCTGCAGGCGCGGATTGATCATCACGTAGGCCAGATGCATCTGGCAGTCGGCGAACTCAGGCAGGCCGACCACACCGTCGAGAATGGCCTCGAACTCCGAGTAGAGCATCTGCTTGCAGATGCCGCGGTCGTTGAAGAACACGACGGCTTCCGCCTGTTGTGGCTTCTTCAGCATGCTCATCGCTCTACCTCTGGTTCTGCGCGGTGAATCACAGCGGGCATTGATGGGGCCTGGCGGCGTACGGTTTCCGTCCGCACACACTGATCCGGACTTTAGAAAAGTCTAGGGGATATTAGCCGACGAGCAATGTGACTGGGTTGGCAGTGCCCCGCCGTCGCGGCCAGTCGGACCAACGGCAAGGCAAAAGTGTGACGTGGTTGGAGCGGGCGGGAGCACCGCCCGGTGCAGAACCGGGCGGTGGAGAGGGTCAGAGTTCGGCCGCCAGGCGCGAGCCCTGGTTGATCGCGCGCTTGGCATCCAGTTCAGCGGCCACGTCGGCGCCACCGATCAAGTGCACGCTCTGGCCGGCAGCCACCAGGCCGTCATGCAGCTCGCGCAGCGGGTCCTGGCCAGCACAGACGATCACGGTATCCACCGGCAGCACCTGGGGCTCGCCCTCGGCAACACGGATGTGCAGGCCGGCGTCGTCGACCTTGAGGTACTCCACCGAGTTGAGCATCTGCACCTGCTTGTTCTTCAGACCGGTGCGATGGATCCAGCCAGTGGTTTTGCCCAGACCGTCACCCACCTTGGACTTCTTGCGCTGCAGCAGGAACACCTGGCGGGCCGCCGGATGCGGCTGGGCCTTGATCCCGGCGATGCCGCCACGGGCCTCCAGCGCGCCGTCAATGCCCCACTCCTTCCAGAAGGCTTCGCGGCTGAGGCTGGTGGCCTCTCCCTGATGCGTGACGAATTCGGACACGTCGAAACCGATACCGCCGGCACCGATCACCGCCACCTTCTGGCCCACCGGCTTGCGCTCGAGGATGGCGTCCAGATAGCTGATCACCTTCGAGTGGTCGATACCGGGGATTGCCGGCGTGCGCGGGCTGATGCCAGTGGCCAGGATGATCTCGTCATAGCCACCCCTGGCCAGGTCGTCGGCCGAGACGCGGGTGTTCAGACGCAGGTCGACTCCGGTGGTTTCCAGCTTGCGCTTGAAGTAGCGCAAGGTTTCGAAGAACTCCTCCTTGCCCGGTACGCGCTTGGCGACGTTGAACTGGCCGCCGATTTCGGCTGCAGAATCGAACAGGGTCACGCTGTGGCCACGCTCGGCGGCAACGGTGGCGGCGGAGAGGCCGGCCGGACCGGCGCCCACCACGGCGATCTTCTTGGCCTGGGCAACCGGGATGTAGTTCAGCTCGGTCTCGTGGCAGGCACGCGGGTTGACCAGGCAACTGGTCAGCTTGCCGCCAAAGGTATGGTCCAGGCAGGCCTGGTTGCAGCCGATGCAGGTGTTGATCTCGTCGGCGCGACCCTCGGCGGCCTTGTTGACGAAGTCCGGGTCGGCGAGGAACGGACGCGCCATGGACACCATGTCGGCATCGCCCTCGGCCAGGACCTGCTCGGCCACTTCCGGCGTATTGATGCGGTTGGTGGTGATCAGCGGAATCTTCACCTCGCCACGCAACTTGGCGGTGACCTTGGTGAAGGCCGCACGCGGCACCTTGGTGGCGATAGTGGGAATGCGCGCCTCGTGCCAGCCGATGCCAGTGTTGATGATGGTGGCGCCAGCAGCCTCGATGGCCTTGGCCAGGGTAACGATCTCGTCCCAGGTGCTGCCACCCTCCACCAGGTCGAGCATCGACAGACGGAAGATGATGATGAAGTTCGGACCTACGGCCTCGCGAACGCGGCGAACGATCTCCACCGCCAGGCGCATGCGGTTCTCGTAGCTGCCACCCCAGCGGTCGGTGCGCTGGTTGGTGTGGGCGGCGAGGAACTGGTTGATGAAGTACCCCTCGGATCCCATGATCTCGACGCCGTCGTACTCGGCCTGCTGGGCCAGCGTCGAGCACGTGACGAAGTCCTGGATCTGCTTCTCGATGCCCTCTTCATCCAGCTCGTTGGGCTTGAAGGGGTTGATCGGGGCCTGGATGGCCGACGGCGCGACCTGCTTGGGGTTATAGGCGTAACGGCCGGCATGGAGAATCTGCATGCAGATCTTGCCACCTGCCTCATGCACGGCACGGGTGACGATCCTGTGCTTCTCAGCCTCTTCCACGGTCGTCAGCTTGGCAGCGCCGGCATAAACGCCACCTTCGGCGTTCGGACCGATACCGCCGGTGACCATCAGGCCCACGCCACCACGGGCGCGCTCGGCGAAGTAGGCGGCCATGCACTCGAAGCCGTTGGGTTTCTCTTCCAGCCCGGTGTGCATGGAGCCCATCAGGGTGCGGTTGCGCAGGGTGGTGAAGCCCAGATCAAGGGGGGCGAGCAGATGCGGGTAACGGGCGGCGGTCATGATTCCTCCACAGCAGGCGGTGCTAATCACGGAATGCCCCTGACCTCAGAGGGTCGGGATCGGTTGTGGGGCAGACGATAAAGAGCCGCCACCGCCCACTCAATGATCAGAACTGACAAGTTACTGATCCAAACTGACAGCCACCCTTGGCAATCGGCAGCCTGTCCCCTACCCTGATCGGCATTCCTCCGCCCCGGACATTCCATGCGCAAACTGTTGACGCCCTTGATCGCCGCCATCCTGGTGAGCTGCCTGACCGCCTACGCGGTATGGACCGGTGAGCGGCCTCGCGCCCACTACCTGTCCGATCTACGCGCCAGCCTGGCCAGCGACGTGGGCACCGCCAGCGCACGGGGCAATCTGCTCGCGATTCGACCGGCGCTCTACCCAAGCGATTACCGCGACCCGGACCTGCTGCGCATGAAGCTGGTCGCAGCCCTCGACCAGGCCCGTGCCCAGGGCCTGCTCAACGACAAGACCGTTGTCGCACTGCCCGACCATATCGGCACCTGGTTGCTGCTGCGGGACGAGAAGCACAACCTCTACCAGGCCCGCACCTTTGCCGAGGGTGGCCGATTGCTGACGCTCAGCCACCCAACCCTGCTCGGCCGCCTGTTCCTCCAGGGCCAGGACCTGGAAGAAGCCCTGTTGCGGGCCAAGGCCCGGCGCATGGCGCGGGATTACCAGAAGCTGTTCAGCCGCCTCGCCAGTGAGTACCGGGTGACCATCCTGGCCGGCTCCATACTCCTGCCCTCGCCCTATCTCAAAGAAGGCAAGCTGCGCAGCGGCCATGGCGCCCTCTACAACCTGGCACTGGCCTTCTCCCCGGACGGCCTGCTGCTGGACGAGCCGTTCAGCCAGCCCTGGCCGCAAAGCGCCCGGGGTGAATCGCGCCAAAGCCTGCAAACCAGCAGCGGCCTGGTAACCATCACTCGAAGCTGGAGCCAGGGTTATCCGCACAGCCGGGTGACCCTGAGCGACGGTCAGACCACCGCCAGCGAAGTCCTGTTCCTGCGCGGCCGCCTCTGGCCCCTGCACAACTCACCCGCCGGCAGCGAGCTGACGCCTAGCAACACGCGACAAGCCAGCGAGGCGCCGGGCAGCCACCTGCTGAATGCCTGGCTGGGGGAGAAATGAAAGCGCAGCGGGTCAAGCTGGGCGACCTCTCCGTGAGTTTCGTCCACGGCATGGCGGCAGCACTGGAACAGAGCGGCCAATCCCCTGCGGAACTGCTGGAGCGCTTCGGCCTGGATGCCGCCCGATTCGCCGAACCTCACGGCCGCCTGTCAATCCCGCGCTACATGCGCCTCGGTCACGCCGCCATCCAGCTCAGCGGCAATCCCGCACTGGGACTGAACATGGGCCGCCTGAGCCGCCTCGCCCACTTGGGACTTGCCGGCGTCTGTGCCGGCCAGGCACCGAACCTGCGGGAGGCCGCTCGCGCCCTGACCCGCTTCGAACTGCTCTACGCCAGCAACTACCGTGGCCAGTCGAGCTTCCACGAGGACAGCAAGGGCGCCTGGCTGCGCTTTTATTCCATCAGCCCCTACAACGCCTACAACCGCTTCGTGGTGGATTCGGTACTGGCGGGCTGGCAGAGCTACCTGAGCCAACTGGTTGGCGCCGACATTCGCATAGAGAAGGTGGAAATCGAGTTCCCCGCGCCGGACTACGCCGAGCGCTACGCCGAACATTTCGGCTGCCCGGTGGAGTTCGAGGCCGGCGCCAACCAGTTGCGCCTCTCCCAGGACACGCTGGCACAACGCGGCCGAGAACACTGCCCGAGTACCTGGCGACAATTGCTGGATATCTGTGAAGGGGAGCTGCAGCAGCTGACGCGCACCCGCAGCCTGCGCGAGCGCATCACCCAATTGCTGGGGCCGCTGCTGCACGGGCGCGAGCCGGACCTGGAAGAAGTGGCAGCGCGCCTGCAGATGCCCAGCTGGACCCTTCGCCGCAAGCTGGCCGAAGAAGGCACCCAGTTTCGCGCCATCCTCAATGAAACCCGCCGCGACCTGGCCATGGCCTACATCCGCGACACCGAACTGGCTTTCGGCGAAATCGCGTACCTGCTCGGCTTCGCCTCGGCAGAAGCCTTCCAACGCGCCTTCAAGCGCTGGAGCGGCAGCACGCCGGGCGAGTTCCGCCGCGCCCAGCGCCAAGCGGGCTGATCACATTTCGGTGGCGTCTTCGGCTGGCTCTACCGGGTCTTGCTCGGTGGCGTGGAAATCGAGAATTTCTTCCTGGTAATCGTCCATCTTTAGTTCCTCCTGACGTCAACAGGCGTATTGGAAACAAAGAACATGCCAAGAATGTAACGATTCCAGGTGACCGAAAAATTAATTCGGGCAAAGAAAAAGCCCTCAGGTATTGCTACCTGAGGGCTTCTCTATATGGCGCAGCGGACGGGACTCGAACCCGCGACCCCCGGCGTGACAGGCCGGTATTCTAACCGACTGAACTACCGCTGCGTGTCGGTTGGACTTGCGTCCGGTGAAACTTTTGCATCGTCTGGCGACCTGGCCCTGTGGACCTTGCCGCCTCATGCCCGAGCATCTCGAACATGGGGAATATGGCGCAGCGGACGGGACTCGAACCCGCGACCCCCGGCGTGACAGGCCGGTATTCTAACCGACTGAACTACCGCTGCGCGTCGGCCGGACTTTCGTCCGAAATCTCACAAGGAATGGTGGGTGATGACGGGATCGAACCGCCGACCCTCTGCTTGTAAGGCAGATGCTCTCCCGGCTGAGCTAATCACCCATCGCCTTGCGAGGCGCGCAATTTACGCAGAGGCCTCCGCTAAGTCAACACCCTGTATGGAATTTTTCTTCAGCCGGACCTTTCGGCCACTTCCGCCACCCCTCCGGCGAGCACCCGCTCAGTGCGCACGCACCAGGTTGGGGCTGGATCAGCTTCCAACCTTCAGGGATACCCGCGCCGTCACCCGACCGTCCTCGTTGCGATCCATTCCAGCCTCGTCGATTCGCACCCCCTGCCCTTCCAGCACGCCGAACCAACGCAACAGGCTGGGAAAAGCCGCCGGCTGCAGGTTTACCTGCACCGTGCCCGGCGCATCGCTATCGATACGTTCAACGGCCAGCCCCTGCTGGGCAGCCGTGGCGGTGACCAGCCCTTGCAGCCGCTCCGGTTCCACCTGGCTCTGCGGCTGACTCTGCACCGATCGCGCTTTGGGTTCATGCAGCTGCAGATAGGCATGCAAGCTGCGCTGAGTCTCGAAATACTCGCGGGCGCTGGCCAGACGGCGCTCTGCCGGCAACCAGAGCAGCAGGTAGAGCAGGACCAGGCCGAGGAACATGCCGAGCCCCAGCAAGGCCATGCGGTCCCTCGCCGGCATGGCGCGCCAACGTACGCCCAGGGAGGAAGTCTGCCATTGCGCCTGGAGCGGTACCTTGATCGTGTCGAGCATCTTCATCCCCCTATCACCAGGCGCGCGCTGACGCCGCTCTGGTCGCGACTGGCCGACCCCATCTGTACGGATAGCCCGCTACCGATCAGCCGCTCGCGCAAGCGCTCCAGGGCATCAAAGCCCGGTGCCTGAACCTGCAGCGCGAGATCACCCCGCGTTTCGCTGAAGTCCAACTGCTGCACCCGCACCTGCGCGCCCTCGGCGATCAGTGCCTGGGCCGCTTGACCGAGCAAGGCCAGCAAGCGCCCCTGCCCCGAAGAGGAGGCTTCCGCCAGGTGCTGGTCGAACTGCGCCCGCAGGTTCACCAGCTTGTTGTCCTGGGGAAACAACTCGCGGTAGAGCGCTTCATTGGCCGCTGCGTAGGTATCGCCCTGACGTTGCAGCTGCCAGGTCTGAATCAGGTTGAAGCTCCACTGCAGCAACAACCACAGGCCCACCAACCCCAGCAGCGGTTTCCAGCGCGACCAGCGCTGACGCTCTTCCTTCAAGGTGAACTCACCCTGGGCCAGGTCGCTGCCCTTCTGCGCCGCCAACCAACCGTAGGCGTCGCTTGTTTCATGCCATTCATCCACGCCGTCCAGCGTATTGCGCTCCGCAGGCGCACGAGCACTGCGCGGTGCCGGGCAGGCGTCCCGCAGGTAAGTCCAATCCTGCTCATCGAAACCGAGCCGGGCGCTACCTTCACCACCCAGCAACCAACGCTGCTCCAGCCAGAGCAACTGGGTTCCCTGCTCGGGCAACAGGTCAGCGTCGATCTGGATGGCCGCAGGCCTGGGGCCGAGCTTTCCGGCCAGTTCCAGCCAGCCTGCCAGCCAGCTGCGGCGCACTGCGAATACCCGGTGCCGGCCATCGGCCAACGCACCACCGAGGGCGAGGTGGAAGCTCTCCACGTCTTCGGCGAGCAGTTCTTCCACCGCGAACGGCAAGGCCTGACGCAACCAGCGGCCCTTCTGGGTGGGCAGGCGGACCGCGCAGCAGGTCACCGCCTCCACCGGCAAGATCAGCCGCCAGGGCGGCAACACCTCTTCCAACGCCCTGGCGAATGGCAGGCGACGGCCCGTGCCTCCTTGCCAGAGCAGCACCTCCAGTTCGGCGTCCAGCTGATTGCAAGCGGCCACCGGGAGGAAGATGCAAGCCTGTGTCATGAATGCGGCTCCTTGACGGGCGCCGGCGGCAAGCCGCCCTGCCCGAGATCACGAGAGAGAACGCGTACCCTGCCGTCGCTACCGCGCTGCAGGGTACTGACTAGAACCTGGCGGCGACCGGCGAGACGCACCTCGCTGATCACCTGGAAATACTGGCTGCCGACTGCCAACCCCTGGGCCTCGAGCCCCATACCCGCCAAGGCGGGCTGGCCGAGAAAAGCATCCAGGCTGCGAAAGCCGGTGGCACCCCGTGCTGCCATCAGCAGCCCCCCCGCATCGGCGTCCAGATTGTCGGCCAGGGTGGACAGCACCATGGCACTGGCGGTGTTGACGTTGAGCGCGGCATCCTCCGGCAGCACGGTGATGAAGGGCAGCAACTTGCGGTAGTCCAGCTCCGTCATGCCTAACACTAGGCGCAACTCGGACACATCGCTCATGGCGTGGTTGGCCGCACGGTATGGCGGCTGCAGCAGCAGGTACTGGTTATCTTCCGCGCCGTTGGGACCATAGGGCTCCTGGTCAGGGTCGAGCCAGTCCACCAGGCGCTCGGTGTACGGCGCCTCGATTCCCAGACGCAGCAGCAGTCGACGGAACTGACGGATACCCGGTTCGCTCAATTGGCCATCTCGTACCAGGCTGTTGAGATTGAAACGGCCACTGGGGTCCTCGATGCGCACACTGAGCGACCCACCATCGTCCAGCTGGAAGGTACTCAAGGGACGCGCCCAGGCTTCACCCAGATGATCCACCGGCGTACGCGGATCGCCCTGGCGCAGGTCACGCACGAGGATCGCCTCGGCAAGTGCCTCGCCGCCCAGCGCGTACTGGGCCACCTGGCGACTGTGAAGTTCATTGCCGCTGGAACGGATGGACAGTTGCGTCCGGGCGATGAGTCCAGCGCAGACCACAGTGGCCACCGCCACGACCAGCAGTACGGTCAGCAACGCAACGCCCGCCTGCCGCTTCATTGCGCCTGCTCCTCGCCGTCGGCCTGTTGATTACCCTGCGGGGCCTGTTGCTCCCCGTCTGGCTGGTTTTCTTCCGCCAGGGGTTGTTGCCGGGGCGGCGTTTCCACCAGGCGCAAGACCCGACGCAGCTGGCCATAGCGACGGTGCTGCAGGGTCAACTCCAAGGCGCGCGGCAGGCGATCCAGGCGCTCGTCTTCCGACAGGCCAGCTGGCGGCCAGCTTTCCTGCCAGTCGCCGCTGTCGTCCATGTAGCGCAGCTTCATGGCCGTGACGCCATCCAGGGCGTTCTGCACCTGCGGCAGGCTGTCCTGGGCCTGGTCCAGCACCGTCCAGTAGCGCCGCTCCAGGCGCTCGCCGGAAAGCTGCCAGCTCACCCGCTGCAGGCGGGAGCGCTGCCCGCCCGTCGGGTTGCGCCAGCCGGCGCGGGTCATTTCTAGGCTGTCGTTGTCGCCCTGGCGCTCGCCCAACAGCGCGGCTCGAGGCTCGCCGTAGGCATCGCGTATCGGTCGCGAGATCACCTGGCGAAGGTCGCGCTCGAAGGCCGAAATAGCGCGGACCAGCTCCCGCAGTTGCTGCTCCTGCACGCGCGTCGCCTCGTCACTGTCGATGACCGCCCCGAGCATGCGCCAGGTGCCCATGGCCAGCAGTGCAAAAATGGCGATAGCAATCAACAGCTCAAGCAGGGTGAAACCCGCCGCACGCTTCATGGTGCGCTCCCCAGGAACCCCACCAGACGCACCGTCGCACGCTCTTCCAGCTTGCCACCGGCTCCACGGGTCGGGCGCGGCGCCACCCAGAGCGTGACCCGCCGCAACGCCGGGTCGCTGGTGCCCTCGACCTGGCTTTGCCACTGCCAGCGTCGCCCACCATAGTCCAGCTCTCCCTGGTCACGGCCGTTGCCGGGAGGTGCCTGGCGTAACTGAAGCTCAGTCAGGCGGTTGTCGGCGATCCACATCGCCAGGGTCTTGTCTTCCAGGCGGGAGGCGATCTGCAGACTGCGCGCACTGGCGGTGAGCACGCTGGCGGCGACCACGGCGAAGATAGCCAGGGCCACCAGCACTTCGATCAGAGTGAAGGCCCGACTGGCTCTCATCCTGCGCGCCCCTTGCCACTCAGGCTTTCCACGCGCGGCAGACGGAAGCCATCGCTGGAGAGCTGCAGGCGCAGTCCATCCTTGCGCCGCTCGCCCATTTCCAGGCGAAACGGACTGAGTTCGCCACTGGAAAGAATGATCAGTTGCGGCACGGGCCGCGTCTCCTCAGCCTTCTTTTCTTCCTTGCCCGGCGTGGGCAGCGTGAGAGGTTCACCCTCCAGCTCGATGCTCAGCTCAGCCCACTCGGGCAATTGTCGGGCCCCATCGGACAACGCCTGCCAACGGTTGCTGGATTCGTCGTAGAAAAACACCTGGTAGCCGTCGCGTTCCACGCGCACGCCATATTCCCGGTTGTCCAGCACGGCCTCATCGGCAAGCACGCCGATAAGCCCGGCAAGGCGTTCGGCTTCGTTCCTGAGCTCCCGAGTGGGGCCGGCGACGCCGGAGCTGATCAGCGCCAGGCCGGCGAGACAGGCGATGACGACCATCACCACCAGCACTTCGATCAAGGTGAACCCCGCGGACACCAAGGCACCGGGCTTCCGGCCAGCGCCGCCCTGCCGTCCGCCGCTCATCAGTTGTCCCAGTTGGCGATGTCGGCGTCGTTTTCGCTGCCGCCTTCCTTGCCATCGGCGCCCAGGGAATAGAGGTCGTAGGTGCCTTTGCTACCCGGAGACAAGTACTGGTACGGGTTGCCCCATGGGTCCACGGGCAGTTTTTTCAGGTAGCCATCCTTGTTCCAGTTCTTCGCTGGCGGATTGCCGGAGGGTCGACTCACGAGCGCCTCCAGGCCCTGCTGGGTGTTTGGGTAGGTGAAGTTGTCCAGCTTGTACATGTCCAGGGCAGCGCCGATGGCCTTGATATCGCCCTTGGCTACCGTGACCTTGGCCTGGTCGGGACGGTTCATCACCTGCGGCACCACCAGCGCGGCCAGGATACCGAGGATGACCACCACCACCATGATTTCGATGAGCGTAAAGCCCGACTGACTACGGCGCAGATTCACGCGATTACCCCACGAGTTGGTTGAGAGAAAGAATAGGCAGCAGGATGGCGAGCACGATCATCAGCACCACCGCCCCCATGACCACCAGCATGAACGGCTCGAATAGGCCGACCAGCAGGGCGATCTGCGCAGCCAGGTCGTTCTCCTGGTTGCGCGCGGTGCGGGCGAGCATCTGATCGAGTTCACCGGAACGTTCGCCGCTTGCAATCATGTGCAACATCATCGGCGGGAACTGCCCGCTGCCCTCCAGGGCGCGGGTCAGGCTGCCGCCTTCACGGACCTTCTGCGCCGCCGATACCACGTGCGCACGGATGACCCGGTTGGCTATGACCTCGGCGCCGATGCCGAGGGCTTCCACCAGCGGTACGCCGCTACGGGTGAGGATCGCCAGGGTGGAGGCGAAGCGCGCGGTGTCAGTGGCGCGCACCAACCGCCCTACCAGCGGTATACGCAGTACCACGCCGTGCCAGCGCTGGCGGATGTCCGGATCACGCAAGGCCCAGCGCGCACCGAAGAGCGCAGCGATCAGCACCAGCAGCATCAGCCAGCCCCAGTCCTTGACCAGGTCACTCAGGGCAATCAGGCCACGCGTGAGCAATGGCAGGGTTTGCCCGGAATCGATGAACACCTTGACGACGTCCGGCACGACGAAGCCCAACAGGAAGGCGACGATCGCCAGCGACGCGCACATCAGGATCACTGGATACAGCAGCGCCAGCTGGACCTTCTGCCGTGACTGCTGACGCTGTTCGGTGTAGTCAGCCAACTGCTCGAGCACCGGCCCCAGATGGCCAGCATGCTCGCCGGCAGCCACCGTGGCGCGATAGAGCTCGGGGAAGGCCGCGGGGAATTCCCGCAGGCTGCTGGCCAGGCTGTGCCCTTCCAGCACGCGCGCGCGCACCGCCAGCAGCATCGACTGGATGCGCGAACTGCTGGATTGCGCGGCCGCCGCCCGCAGGGCCTCCTCGATGGGCAGGGCCGCCTGCACCAGGGTCGCCAGCTGGCGCGTCAACAGCGCCAGGTCGCGGGCAGACAAGCCCCGCACAAGGCTGAAGCGACCGCGCTCGGCCTGCTCACGAACACGCGTGGCGCGTACTTCCAGCGGAGCCAGCTGGCGTTCACGCAGCAGCTGGCGCACCTGACGGGCGCTGTCCGCCTCAAGCACGCCCTTCTGCTGGCGGCCCTTGGTGTCGAGAGCGAGGTATTCGAATGCGGCCATGTTCAGGTTCTACTCATTCTTCCTGGGTAACTCGCAGCACTTCTTCCACCGTGGTGACGCCCAGCAGCACCTTGCGCCGGCCATCCTCGCGAATGCCCGGACCGGACAGGCGCGCATGGCGGATCATTTCCTGCTCCGACGCGACGCTGTGAATCAGACTCCGCATGTGGTCGTCGAACACCACCAGCTCGTAGATGCCGGTCCGGCCGCGATAACCCTGCTGGTGGCACTCCGCGCAACCACGGGCGCGATACAGGATGGGAGCGCTGTCGGCGGCGACGCCCAGCAACTCGCACTCCGCCGCATCCGCCTGGTAGGCCTCCTTGCAGTGCGGGCAGAGCACCCGAACCAGGCGCTGGGCCAACACACCCTGCAGGGATGAAGACAGCAGGAAGGGTTCGACCCCCATGTCCACCAGGCGGGTGATGGCACCAATGGCGCTATTGGTGTGCAGGGTGGAAAGCACAAGGTGGCCGGTCAGGGATGCCTGCACGGCGATTTCGGCGGTTTCATGGTCGCGAATCTCACCCACCATCACCACGTCCGGGTCCTGGCGCAGGATGGCGCGCAAGCCACGGGCGAACGTCATGTCCACCTTGGGATTGACCTGAGTCTGGCCGATGCCCTCGATGTGGTACTCGATCGGGTCTTCGACTGTGAGGATGTTGCGCGTGCGGTCGTTGAGGGTGACCAGGCTGGCGTAAAGCGTGGTGGTCTTGCCCGAGCCGGTGGGGCCGGTGACCAGCAGGATGCCGTGGGGCCTGCGGACGGTACCTTCCAGCAGGTGCCGATCACGCTCGCTCATGCCCAAGTGCTGCAGGGTCAGGCGCCCCGCCTGCTTGTCCAGCAGACGCAGCACCACACGCTCGCCATTGGCCGACGGCAACGTGGAAACGCGAATGTCCACTTCGCGCCCGGCGACCCGCAGGGATATGCGGCCATCCTGGGGGATGCGTTTTTCGGCGATATCCAGACGCGCCATGACCTTGATCCGCGACACCAGCAAGGCCGCCAACTCGCGCTTGGGCTCCAGCACTTCGCGGAGAATACCGTCGACGCGGAAACGCACTACCAGGCGCTTCTCGAAGGTTTCCAGGTGGATATCCGAGGCGTTCTCCTTGATCGCCTCACCGAGGATGGCGTTGATCAGGCGGATGATCGGCGCGTCGTCCTCCTGCTCCAGCAGATCCTCGGTTTCCGGGATTTGCTCGGCCAGGGCCGCCAGGTCCAGGCTGCCGCCCAGGTCCTCGGCCAACTGCATGGCTGCGGAAGAATCATGCTGGTAGGCCTGCGCCAGAGCCTGCTCGAAGGCCTCGCCGCTAAGTGACTTGAGCGGCAAGCTACGGCCGGCGAAGCGACGCGCCTCGGCCAGGGCCACCAGTTCGACGCCGGGACGGTGAGCCAGGCACGGCTCCAGACCATCCAGCAACAGGACGCCGTGGCGCTTGGCGAAACCGAAAGGGAGACGCCGCAGGGGGGCTTCAACGAGTGGTGGATTCATCCGTGGGCGCCTATTTCAGGTGGGTCCAGAAGGAAGTATTGCAGCGCAATCTGACGATTGTGCAGAGCCGCTGTCTGATTCTTATGATGTGTGTGAACAAAACCACCTAAAGCCGTAAAAATTCACAGATATCTTTAGCACAGCGTCCGCGTCTCAACATCATCCAGACGGCCGACCCGGGCACTCGAAGGCGCTGCTATGATCAAGGCAGTTCTGCCAACATAAAAACAGAAGAACTACACCGCATTAGGAGTTCGACCCACTTGCAAGCCTCGGATTCCGCACATTGGCTGCAACGCCACGCGCCAAGCATTGTCGGCGCGCTTCTGGTTCTGGTCATGGGTGCCAGTTTCGCTTGGCAGACCCGGGAATGGTTGCGCCTGGTCGACACTCCTGCCGAAGCACCCGAGCAGCAGGGAACGCCTCTTGCGACCAGCCAGCCCCTGCAGAACCTAGAACCGCTGTTCGGCCCCGCGCCGAAACTCCAGCCTAGCGGCCCGCCGCCCACCACCAACCTGCGCCTCACCCTGCTGGGCAGCTTTGTCCACGCAGGGCCGGACAAGTCTATTGCGATCATCCAGTACGAAGGCGGCAAGCCCCGCCGCTACATTGCGGGCGACGAGATCACCAGCGGCGTCAAGGTGCATGCCGTGTATCGCAATAGAGTCGAAATCGAACGCAACGGCCGACTGGAAAGTCTCAGCTTCCCGCAGCCGCGCTCACGCTTCACGCCCGTTGGCGACACAGCCGACGAGCCGTCGGCTGCCGTGATCGACGAACTCAGCGGCCTGCAGGAAGACAACGCCGCCGAGTTGCGCGAGCGCATGGAAAAGTTGCGCCAACAGATGGAAGACCCGGAGGACACCGTGCCCGAGCCTTCCGCCGAACAGCCCCAGGAAAGCGAATGACACGATGACCCCGACCTTCTCGCGCCTCACGCTCGCCCTGATCGCCACCGGCCTGCTGGCCGCGCCTCTGCCCTTGCTCGCCGCCCAGCCCCTTGCCGCACCGGGCAGCACTCAGCAGCAGGATGGCTGGACCATCAACCTGAAGGACGCGGATATTCGCGAGTTCATCGATCAGATCGCCGACATCACCGGCGAGACCTTCATCGTCGACCCGCGGGTGAAGGGCCAGGTCAGCGTGGTATCAAAAGCACCGCTGGGGCTCAACGAGGTCTATCAGCTGTTCCTCTCGGTGATGGCCACCCACGGCTTCACCGTCGTCACCCAGGGCGACCAGGCGCGCATCATCCCCAACGCCGAAGCCAAGGCCGAAGCCGGCAGCAGCCGGGCGGGTGCGGAACGCCTGGAAACGCGCGTGATCCAGGTGCAGCACACGGCAGTGACGGAGCTCATCCCACTGATTCGACCGCTGGTCCCCCAGTACGGCCACCTCGCCGCCGTGACCTCGGCCAATGCCCTGATCATCAGCGACCGCGCCGCCAACATTGCCCGTATCGAAGACCTGATGCGCCAACTCGACCAGAAGGGCGACCGCGACTATACCGTCCTTAACCTCAAGCACGCCTGGGTCATGGACGCCGCCGAGGTGCTCAATGCATCCCTCAACCGCGGCCAATCCAAGGGCAGCTCGGGCACTCAGGTGATCGCCGATGCCCGCACCAATCGCCTGATCCTCCTCGGCCCACCGTCCGCCCGTGCGAAGCTGGCGGCCCTGGCGCAATCCCTCGACACCCCGACTTCACGTTCGGCCAACACCCGGGTAATTCGCCTGCGTCACAACGATGCCAAGAGCCTGGCGGAAACCCTTGGCGAGATTTCCGAAGGTTTGAAGAACGGCGAAGGCGGTGGCGAAGGGACGTCGGCAGCCGGCGGCAAGACGCAAAGCATACTGATCCGCGCCGACGAGAGCCTGAACGCGCTGGTGATGCTGGCCGAGCCGGATGTGGTCACCGCCATGGAAGATATCGTCCGCCAACTCGACGTGCCTCGCGCCCAGGTGATGGTAGAAGCGGCCATCGTGGAAATCTCAGGCGACATCACCGAAGCCCTCGGCGTGCAATGGGCGGTGGATGCACGCGGCAGCACCGGCGGCCTGGGCGGCGTGAATTTCGGCAATACCGGGCTCTCGGTGGGCACCGTGCTTAACGCCATCCAGGACGAGGAGATCCCAGAAGTCCTCCCGGACGGCGCCATCATCGGCATTGGCACCGACAATTTCGCCGCGCTGATCACCGCGCTATCGGCCAACAGCAAGAGCAATCTGCTGTCCACCCCCAGCCTGCTGACCCTGGACAACCAGAAGGCCGAAATCCTGGTGGGCCAGAACGTACCCTTCCAGACCGGCACGTTCACCACCGATGCCTCGGGCGCCAACAACCCCTTCACCACCATCGAACGCCAGGATATCGGCGTAACCCTGAAGGTGACCCCGCACATCAACGAAGGTGCCACCCTGCGCCTGGAGATCGAGCAGGAGATCTCTTCCATCGCCCCAACAGCGACGCTGACTGCCCAGGCAGTGGACCTGATTACCAACAAGCGCTCGATCAAGAGCACCATCCTGGCCGAGGACGGCCAGGTGATCGTGCTCGGCGGCCTGATCCAGGATGACATCACCCAAACCGACTCCAAGGTCCCGCTGCTGGGCGACATACCCATTCTCGGCCGGCTGTTCCGCTCCACCCGCGACACCCATGTGAAGCGCAACCTGATGGTCTTCCTGCGGCCCACGGTAGTGCGCGACCGCGCCGGCATCGCCGCGCTGTCCGGGAAGAAATACAACGACATCCGCATCGTCGGCGACCACGACAAGGAAGGCCGCCCGGCCATCCTGCCGCGCAAGCCGGTGGATCTGTTCGACGGCCAACAGGTGCCTGCTATCGACGTGCGCAAGCCTTGAGTTTCAGGAGGGCCGTCACACGGCCTTCCCCCTCTAAGCTCGCCCCCTGCGCTGTCATTTCGGCAGGGATGGCACTCCCACCGCCAGGGATTCTTGCCCCAACGAAAAGGGCGGCCCTCCTTCCGGTGCAGCCGCCCTGCCCTCCCCGACTGGCGCTCAGTCGAGGTCGTTCATCTTGCAAGGTCCGACAGTAGCCAAGCCCGATCCTTCGCAATGCCCCTTACCCAAGGCGACCTTGCCGTTGCTCGCGACGGTCGCCTACAGGGGCCAGTCGATCACAGCGCGGCGAGCCCGCGCTCCAGATCAGCCTTGAGGTCGGTCACATCTTCCAGGCCAATGGCGAGGCGCACCAGGCTGTCGCTGATGCCGGCGTTGGCACGCTCCTGCGGCGACAGACGACCGTGGGAGGTCGTGGCCGGATGGGCGATGGTGGTTTTGGTGTCACCCAGGTTGGTGGTGATGGAGATCATCCGGGTGGCGTCGATGAAGCGCCAGGCGGCCTCTTTTCCACCCTTGACCTCGAAGCTGACCACGGCACCGAAGCCTTTTTGCTGGCGTTTGGCCAGCTCATGCTGCGGATGGCTTTCCAGGCCCGCGTAGTAGACATGCTCGACACCAGGCTGTTGTTCCAGCCACTTGGCAATGTCGAGGGCGCTGGCGCAATGGGCCTGCATGCGCACGCGCAGGGTCTCCAGGCCTTTGATCATCACCCAGGCGTTGAACGGGCTGAGGGTCGGACCGGCAGTGCGCAGGAACCCCACAACTTCCTTCATGTGCTCCGCACGACCGGCAACCACGCCCCCCATGGTGCGGCCCTGGCCGTCGATGTACTTGGTGGCCGAATGCATGACGATGTCGGCGCCCAGCTTCAGCGGCTGTTGCAGCGCCGGAGTGCAGAAGCAGTTGTCGACCACCAGCAACGCACCCTTGGCGTGGGCAATCTCGGCGAGCGCGGAGATGTCCACCAGTTCGGCCAGGGGGTTGGACGGGGATTCGACGAACAGCAGTTTGGTGTTCGGCTTGATCGCCGCTTCCCAGCCAGCCAGGTCGGACAGCGCCGGATAGTCGACCTCGATGCCGAAACGCTTCAGGTATTTCTCGAACAGGCTGATGGTCGAGCCAAACACGCTACGGGAAACCAGCACGTGGTCACCACTGCTGCACAGGCTCATCGCGATGGCGAGGATCGCCGACATGCCGGAGGCGGTAGCCACGGCCTGCTCGGCGCCTTCGAGGGCGGCGATGCGCTCCTCGAAGGTCCGCACGGTCGGGTTGGTGTAGCGCGAATAGACGTTGCCCGGCACTTCGCCGGCGAAGCGCGCGGCGGCGTCGGCGGCGGTGCGGAACACGTAGCTGGAAGTCAGGAACATGGCCTCGCCGTGCTCACCTTCCGGCGTGCGGCGCTGGCCAGCACGCACGGCCAGGGTTTCGAAGGCTGCGCCTTCCAGGTCACTGTCCAGCCTTCCGGCTTCCCATTCTTGCGTCATGTCACTCAACCTCGAGTTCGCCGCTATCCGTGGCTCAGTTGTTGTACAGATCGATGATCGCGCTGACCGCGTGGGCCTTCGCCTTGGACGCGTCGTTGCGCGCCTGCTCGATCTTGTTCAGGTAATGCTCGTCGACATCACCCGTGATGTACTTGCCGTCGAACACCGCGCAGTCGAAGTGGTCGATCTTCACCTTGCCACCACCAACAGCGTCGATCAGGTCCGGCAGGTCCTGGTAGACCAGCCAATCGGCGCCGATCAGCTCAGCCACTTCCTCGGTGGACCGATTGTGGGCGATCAGCTCGTGCGCGCTGGGCATGTCGATGCCGTAGACGTTCGGGTAGCGCACCGCCGGGGCCGCCGAGCAGAAATAGACATTCTTGGCGCCGGCTTCGCGGGCCATCTGGATAATCTGCTTGCAGGTGGTGCCGCGCACGATGGAGTCGTCCACCAGCATCACGTTCTTGCCGCGAAATTCCAGTTCGATGGCATTGAGTTTCTGGCGCACGGATTTCTTGCGCGCAGCCTGGCCCGGCATGATGAAGGTACGGCCGATGTAGCGGTTCTTCACGAAGCCTTCACGGAACTTCACGCCCAGGTGGTTGGCGAGTTCCAGGGCCGCGGTGCGGCTGGTGTCCGGGATTGGGATCACCACATCGATGTCGTGGTCGGGGCGCTCGCGCTGGATCTTCTCGGCCAGCTTCTCCCCCATGCGCAGTCGTGCCTTGTAGACGGAGATACCGTCCATGATCGAGTCCGGGCGCGCCAGGTAAACGTGCTCGAAAATGCAGGGAGCGTATTGCGGGTCGGCAGCGCACTGACGGGTGAACAGCTTGCCTTCTTCGGTGATGTACACCGCTTCGCCCGGCGCCAGGTCACGAATCAGGGTGAAACCCAATACGTCCAGGGCAACGCTCTCGGAGGCGATCATGTACTCGACACCTTCGTCGGTATGACGCTGGCCGAACACGATCGGGCGGATGGCATGGGGATCACGGAAGCCGACGATGCCGTAGCCGGTGATCATGGCCACCACGGCGTAACCACCCTTGCAGCGCGCGTGCACGCCGGAAACCGCGGCGAAAACGTCTTCCTCGGTGGGCTGCAGCTTGCCGCGGTGGGCCAGTTCGTGGGCGAACACGTTGAGCAGCACTTCCGAGTCGGAATTGGTGTTCACGTGACGCAGATCGGACTCGTAGATTTCCTTGGCCAGTTGCTCGACGTTGGTCAGGTTGCCGTTGTGCGCCAGGGTAATGCCGTAAGGCGAGTTGACGTAGAACGGCTGTGCCTCGGCGGAGCTGGAAGAGCCAGCGGTGGGATAGCGCACGTGGCCGATCCCCATGCTGCCAACCAGGCGCTGCATATGGCGCTGCTGGAAGACGTCACGGACGAGGCCGTTGTCCTTGCGCAAGAAGAGCCGGCCGTCATGGCTGGTCACAATACCGGCAGCGTCCTGGCCGCGATGCTGAAGCACGGTAAGCGCGTCATACAGCGCCTGATTGACGTTCGACTTACCGACGATACCGACGATGCCACACATGTGACGCAACCCCTGCTAGTAGTTCAGGCTAATCAATAGCCCGTCCAGGCCGTTTGGGCGCGGGCGGGCATGCTTCCGGGTGCGACGAATCAGCTGGGTGAGCTGATTCCGCTCGCGAGCCACTGACTGGTGAAGCCCAGAATGAGGTTCTTCGACCAATCGGCAACCATTAGAAAATGCGGCAACAGCGTGGATTGCTGCCACCAGGGATCCTGCTGCACCGGTGCCAGGCTGAGCAGGCCGACCAGTAGCACCACCAGCAACGCGCCACGAGCGGCGCCGAAGGCCATGCCCAGAACACGATCGGTGCCGTCCATACCGGTAACCCTGACCAACTCGCCGATCAGGAAATTGATCAAGGCGCCCACCAGCAAGGTGGCGACGAAGAGAATGGCGCATGCGGCGATGATGCGCGCCGATGGCATTTCGATGAATTCTGTGAGGTGCAGCGACAGGGCGCCGCCGAACGTCCAGGCGACTACGCCTGCGACAATCCATGTGAGCAGTGAGAGAGCCTCCTTGACGAAGCCCCGACTCAAACTGACCAGACTGGAAACGGCGATGATGGCGATGATCGTCCAATCGACCCAGGTAAATGCCACAGTGCAGCCCACAAACTGAAAAGGCGCTGCATTTTAGCAGAGCCCTTCAGCTCCGGTAACCCGCGGATCAGAAAGGGCTTAATTATCCTGCTCTATCAGCCTTTTTCAGGCTGGAAACGGACGATGAATCCATTCAATTTCTGCTGACGGGCGAGCTGGTCACGCAAGCGATTGGCCTCGGCACGCTCGATCACCGGCCCGACGAAGACCCGATTCATGCCTTCGACGCTGCGGATATAGGCGTTGTAGCCCTGAGTACGCAGGTTCTTCTGCAAATTCTCGGCACTGCTTCGACTCGACAAGCTGGCGAGTTGGATCGACCAACTTACCGGCAGGCCATTGACGTCGAGACGCTTCTCTTCGCTCTTGACCTGGGCCACAGCCGGCGCCGGGCTTGGTGCTGGCGTCTTTGCCTGCACTTGTGGCTGCGCGGGCGCGGGCGCGGGCGCGGGCGCGGCAGGGACAGCAGGTGGGGCGGGCGCTACCGGGGCAACGTCCTGAGCCGCTGACACATCCGAGGCGAGCGCATCGCCAGTTGGCTCCAGCGGCGGGACCGGCTCCTGGGGCAGAGCCTGGGGCTCAGGCACCTGAACCTGTTCCAACTCCACCGGCGGCATGTCCGGCGCCTTGGGCATGGGCGGCGCCTCGACCACGACCTGACGCAGCTCATCCTCGCGACTGAACAACATGGGCAGGAAGATCACCGCCAGCGCCACCAGCACCAATGCGCCGACGATACGTTGCTTGAGTCCCTTGTCCAATACAGCCATTTCCCCTAGTCCCCCGTTGCGTGGCTTTCCAGCCAGCTCAGAGCCTCAGCCACGCTGTAAAACGATCCAAACACCAGAATCTCGTCGTCCGGTGTCGCCTGCTCACACTGCGATTCAAGTGCTGCGGCGATATTTTCGTGGACACTGACGCTTGCGTGAAGGTTCGTCAATGCCGCCTGCAGTTCGGATGCTGGACGACTGCGCGGTGTCGGCAACGGCGCCACCGCCCAATGGCTCAAGCGCGCCGCCAGAGGGCCGATGACGCCAGGGAGATCCTTGTCAGCAAGGAGCCCGAACACCGCCAGTCGACGACCGGCGACGGGGCGCGCAGCCAAACGTGCAGAGAGGTACTCGGCCGCATGAGGGTTGTGGCCGACATCGAGCAACAGGGAAACCCGCTTGCCGCCCCAGTCGACATAGCGGCGATCCAAGCGTCCAGTGACCTTGGTACCCAACAGCGCAGCTTCCAGGACTTCCGGCTGCCAAGGCATACCCAGCAGTGCATAGGCCTGGAGCGCCAGGGCAGCGTTCTCCATGGGCAGATCGAGCAAAGGAAGGTCGTGCAGTTCCAGCACCTGACCAGACGCGCACGCGCCCCGCCAATGCCAGCCCCCATCGCCAATTGCCAGATCGAAGTCACGCCCCCGCAGGAACAGCGGCGCTGGCAGCGCATTTGCCTGCTCCAGCAGCGGCTGCGGTGGGTTCAGGTCGCCGCAGAGGGCTGGTTTGCCGGCACGGAAGATACCCGCCTTCTCGAAGGCCACGCTCTCCCGGGTGTCACCGAGCCAATCGGCGTGGTCCAGGCCAATGCTGGTTACCAGCGCCAGGTCAGCATCCACCAGATTGACGGCATCCAGGCGGCCGCCCAGGCCAACCTCCAGCACTAGGGCGTCCAGACCCGCACGCTGGAACAGCCAGAAGGCTGCCAGGGTACCCATCTCGAAATAGGTGAGGGAAATATCGCCACGCGCCGCGTCGACAGCGGCAAAGGCATCGCAGAGCGCCTGGTCAGAAGCCTCCTGACCGTTCAGCAGCACTCGCTCGTTGTAGCGCAGCAGGTGCGGCGAACTGTATACGCCGACCCCCAGCCCCTGGGCGCGCAGCAGCGCGGCCAGGAATGCACAGGTGGAACCCTTGCCGTTGGTGCCAGTGACCGTAATCACCTTGGGCGCCAACTGGCTCAGACCGAGCCGATTGGCAACTTCACGGCTGCGCTCCAACCCCATGTCAATTGCCGTGGGGTGAAGCTGCTCAAGGTACGAAAGCCAGTCGGCAAGGGTTCTCTGGGTCATGCGATAGCCGGGGAAGGTAGGCGCTGCATCTGCGCCAGCAGCCGACCAAGGCGCTCTCGCAGTTCCGCGCGGGGAATGATCATGTCAATGGCGCCGTGCTCCAGCAGGAACTCGCTGCGCTGGAAGCCTTCCGGCAGTTTCTCGCGCACGGTTTGCTCGATCACACGCGGACCGGCGAAGCCGATCAGGGCGCGCGGCTCACCGACGATCACATCGCCGAGCATTGCCAGGCTGGCGGAAACACCGCCGTAGACCGGGTCGGTCAGCACGGAAATGAAGGGAATGCCCTCTTCGCGCAGACGGGCCAGGGCCGCAGAGGTTTTGGCCATTTGCATCAGGGAGATCAGGGCTTCCTGCATACGGGCGCCGCCGGAGGCGGAGAAGCAGACCAGCGGGCAGCGCTGCTCCAAGGCAACGTTTGCGGCGCGTACGAAGCGCTCGCCGACGATGGCACCCATGGAGCCGCCCATGAAAGAGAACTCGAAGGCGCAGGCCACGATCGGCATCTTGTGCAGGGTGCCGCGCATGGAGATGAGCGCATCCTTCTCACCGGTGTCCTTCTGTGCGGCTACCAGGCGGTCCTTGTACTTCTTGCTGTCACGGAACTTGAGGCGGTCCACCGGCTCCAGATCGGCGCCGATTTCTTCACGGCCTTCCGGATCAAGGAAGATATCCAGGCGCGCGCGCGCACCAATACGCATGTGGTGGTTGCATTTCGGGCAGACGTCCAGCGTCTTTTCCAGTTCGGGCTTGTAAAGCACCGCGTCGCACGACGGGCACTTGTGCCAGAGGCCTTCCGGGACCGAGCTCTTCTTCACCTCGGAACGCATGATCGAAGGGATCAGTTTGTCTACCAGCCAGTTGCTCATGCTCTAGTTCTCCACAGCTTTCAGGCCCGAACACGCGCTAGCGGTTCATAGCCCCGCGCATGCCCTTGAGCGAATTCATGGTTGCGACCCCGGCGCGCATGATGTGCCCGGGTATCACCCTGGCGATGGCCTTGCCACCGCTCTCGTAAAAAACAGGCCCGATCGACGCAGCCTTGCCACGCGACCCGACAGGCTTCTCCTGCCTGGGCAACTCGCTTATGGACGGCAGCGAAACGCCGTCCGTCACATATGCAGGAGACGCGCCAGCGGACGAGTACGCGAAAGTATCCACAATGTGCATTTCAGGCTCGTGCCTGCTGGATGAAGGCTTGAATCTTCGCAGCGTCCTTGATGCCCTTGCCGGCCTCAACGCCACCACTCACATCAACGGCATAGGGGCGCACCTGACGAACCGCCTCACCGACGTTCTCAGGGGTCAAGCCACCCGCCAGGATCAAAGGCTTTGCCGCATCCTGGGGCACCAGGCTCCAGTCGAAGGCTTCACCGGTGCCACCGGGAGTCCCTTGCACAAACGTGTCGAGAAGGATGCCGGACGCCTCGGGATAGCAGGAGATAGCCGCGGTGATGTCGTCACCCGGCTTGACTCGTAGAGCCTTGATGTAGGGTCGGCCGTAACCGGCACAGGCCTCGGGACTTTCATCGCCATGGAACTGCAGCAGATCCAGCGGGACCTCGGCCAGTACCTGCGTCAGCTCCGCCCGCGGCATGTCGACGAAGAGCCCGACAGTGGTCACGAAAGGCGGCAGCGCAGCGACGATGGCTCTGGCCTGGGCCGGAGTCACCGCTCGCGGGCTCTTCGCGTAGAACACAAAACCTATGGCATCGGCCCCGGCAGCGACGGCAGCCAGGGCGTCATCGATTCGAGTAATACCGCAGATTTTGATGCGAACGGCTGACAAGATGCAGGCACCTGAAGACTAAAGACCGAGGATGTTAGCAAAGGCCAGACGCAGCGTCAGCACACCGTTTCCGGCAGACCGGAAAGAAAGTGCGGGCCCAGGTAACGCTGAGGCAGCTCGAACTCTTCCGGGTATTCGACCTGCACCAGATAGAGCCCATAGGGATGCGCGGTTACACCTCCCTCGCGGCGAATGCGGCCTTCCAGCACCTGCCTGGCCCACTCGACAGGCCGTTCCCCGGCACCAATGGTCATCAGCACTCCGGAGATGTTGCGCACCATGTGGTGAAGGAATGCGCTGGCACGGATATCGAGCACGATCAGGCGGCCATGCTCGATCAGTTCCAGGTGATGCACGGTCTTGATGGGCGACTTCGCCTGACACTGCCTGGCACGGAAGGCACTGAAATCATGAGTCCCGACCAGGCAACGAGCCGCCTCGCGCATCCGCTCGAAATCCAGCGGCCGATGGTTCCAGGTCACTTCCTCGGCCATGTGAGCCGGACGAATCGGGTCGTTGTAGATCACATAGCGATAACGCCGAGCCATCGCACTGAAGCGGGCATCGAAAGCCCTGGGCATTTCCTTGGCCCAGGTGACGCTGATATCGCCAGGCAAATTCATGTTCGCGCCCATGACCCAGGCATGCATCGAACGCACCACCGGCGTATCGAAGTGCACTACCTGGCCGCTGGCATGCACCATGGCATCGGTTCGGCCGGCACATGACAGCGTCACGGGCGCTCCGCCTGCGACCCGGCTCAGTGCCGTTTCGAGGGACTCCTGGATCGAAGGCACGCCAGCGCGCTGGCGTTGGAAGCCACGGTAGCGGGAGCCTTTGTACTCAACACCGAGGGCGATTCTGTAAATGCCAGCGGCAGCCGAAGAGGCTGCCGCTGCGGGTACTGCTTGAGTCATCTATCAGCTGAGACGTGCGATCAGTTCGCGCGCTTCCTGTTGCTGGGTGTCATTCCCCTCGGACATTACCTCGTCGAGGATGTCGCGAGCACCTTCGGTGTCACCCATGTCGATATAGGCGCGAGCCAGGTCCAGTTTGGTCGCAGTTTCGTCGGTACCGGAGAGGAAGTCGAAATCGTCTTCCTCTTCCAGACCCAGGTTCGATACGTCGTCTTCCAGCACAGCAACCGGCTCGGGCTCTGGCGCCTGCTGCAGGCTGTCGGAGAGCTGATCCAGCTCGGCGGTCACTTCGTCCAGCTGAGCAGCGAAGCTGTCGTTATCCGCCAGCGGTTCGGCAGTCGGCTCCTCAGGCAGGGAGAGGTCGAAGTCAGCCGGCAGGTCAAGCAGGCCAGCGCTCGCTTCTTCCACCGCCGACACAGGCTCTTCAGCGGCCAGGGGCGAATCGAGGTCGCCGTCCAGGCTAAGCAGGAACTCATCCTCATCGGCGCTCTTCGGCTCAGCTGCGGGCTCCAGATCGAGGCTGAAATCAGCCAGGTCGTCGCTGAGCTCCAGGCTCTCCTCGCCGGTCAGAAGCTCGTCACTGCCGCCGATATCCAGATCGAAATCCAGGTCGCTCTCGACCTTGGCCGGCGTAGCAGGAGCGTCGAACTCCAGATCGTCCAGACTCAACTCATTGGTCGGAGCGGCGGCCGGCTGAATGCTGGCCGGCTTCTCGTCCGCCAGGTCGAAATCCAGATCGGAGCCCAGATCATCCAGGCTCAGGTCGAATGCGTCATCCAGATCGCCACCAACGTTTGCCGGAGCAGTCGCTGGGTCGTCATCCAGGGTCAGGTCATCAAGGCTGAAGCTGTCGAGATCATCGGCAGCAGCCAGACCCGCGGCTGCGGTCGCGGCAACCGCGGCGACTGCCATAGCCGGGTACTTGCCTTTCAGTTGCTCGATCTCGCCGGCCGCCCCGCCAATTTCGCGGAGTTCACCTTCCTGGCGCGCGAAGCCTTCACGATCACCCAGCTCGGCATAGACCTCCATCAGTTTCAGACGGAGATCGCTGCGGTGAGGTTCGTCGTTGATGGCGTTCTGCAGCAGTTCAGCAGCCTGGTTGAAGCGGCCGTAGGCGATATAGATGTCGGCTTCGCTGATCACATCGCCGGTCTGCGCGGTGACACGCTCTTGCGCCTTGGCCGGAGCCGCTTCCGGCACATCAGCAACAGCGGAGTCCAGCTCAGGGCTGTCGAAGGCAGCGAAGCTGTCATCCTTCAGATCGAGATCGCTGCCAAAGCTGTTTTCATCGTCCTGTGCGGCGAGACCGTTCTGCAACTCGGCCTCTTTCAGCGCGTTGCGGCGCGACAGCACCATCAGCAGCACCAGCAGGGCTACGAGGGCGCTACCGCCAGCCAGCAGGAGAAGCATTGGGTTTGCCAGCACGTCATCAATGATGCTGGACTGCGGCGGCTCGACCACCGGCGCGGCCGGAGCGGTCTGTACCGGCTTGGCCGGAGCGGCGGGTTTGGCTGGCTCTGCCGGCTTGGCGGGCTGCGTGGCGACCGGCGCCGCGGGCTGGGCGGGAGCAGCCGGCTGGGCCTGGACCGGGGCGGCAGGTTGAGCAGCGGCCGGAGCAGGCGCAGCAGCGCCAGGGGCCGCGGGAGTAGCAGGTGCTGCGGCAGCCGGGACAGGTGCAGGTGCAGCCGGTTGGGCAGGCGCAGCTGCAGCCGGAGCCGGCTGGGCAGGCGCAGTTGCGGGTTTGGCCGGCTGAACGGGAGCAGCGGCTACCGGAGCGGCTGGCGCCTGCTTGCCTTGGCCGGCCATATCAGCCTGCAGCTTGGCAAGCTGGTCGTCTTTGAGCTGGATCAGGCGCTGCAGCTTATCCATCTGGCTCTGCAGATCGGTCATGCGCCCTTTGAGTTCTTCGTTCTCGCGACGGGTCGAGTCCAGGCTTTCCTGAGTCACGGCCAGCTTGTCGCTGAGCGCCTTGCTTTCACCGTTGGCGCCCTTGTCGCTGCCGCTGGAAGCCTTGCCGCTGGCGGCCGACACCAGTCGCAGATTGTCCTGGGTATCGACCTTCTCGGGCGCGGCACCGGCGTTACTGCGCTTGGTGGCGTCAAGCTGGCGCTTGCCCTCCCCTGCCAGGCTACGGCCCTCACGCCAGGCGGTGTTCTGCGCCTGGACCTGGGCGATGGCCTCGGCCTGGGTGCGACTGGCGATCTGCTGCTCATCGGGCAAACGCAGCACCTGGCCACTCTTCAGCCGATTGATGTTGCCATCGACGAAGGCATCCGGGTTCAGGTCCTGGATGGCCAGCATGGCCTGATGCACCGAGCCACTGGCGCGGCTGCGCTCGGCAATTTCCCAGAGCGTGTCACTAGACGTGGTGCGGTACTGGTCAGTTGGTGCCTTGGGCGCCGGGGCCGGAGTCGGGGTCGGTGCACTTGGGCGCGGCGCAGCGGCAGCCGCCGGAGCGGTACGGACCGGCGCAGGTGTCGGGGCGACCACAGGGCGCGGCGCCGGAGCCGGCGCGGCTACGGGAATCTTCGGCGCAGCAGCGGCGGCGGCCTGGGGCGAATAAAGCGGCGGATCGAGGAGCAGCGTGTATTCACGCAGCAGACGGCCATTGGGCCAGAGCACCTCGACCAGGAAATTCAGATAGGGTTCGCGGACCGGCTTGCTGGAAGTCACCCGGATAACGCTGCGGCCGTTAGGCTTGATCACCGGTGTGAACTTGAGGTCCTGCAGGAAATACTGGCGATCGACGCCTGCCTTGGAGAACTCCTCGGCTGCCGCCAAATTCGGCTTGACTTCGGCCGAGGCCAGGTCACGCACCTCAAGCAGCTCGATCTCCGCATCCAGGGGCTGGTTCAAGGAAGAACGCAGGGTGACTTCCCCGAGCCCGAGAGCGTTGGCGACGCCCGAAGTCAGCGCGGATGCAGCCGCGATTGCCAGCACAAGTTTGCGAACCCGAACCATAGAGTGATTCCCTTGTTTTATCTTTTTTCCCGCCGAGCGAGAGGAGGGTCTTAAGTCGCTGCCTGCGCACGCCGGAACGGCGGCTCCCCATCAACGATAAGGCCAAGCCAGTATTGTCAAGCTAGAATATTTCTACAAATTTTCAGGTAAGTATCTTTGACAGATAGTGTTTTATCAACAACTCGGCCGACTGCACAGCATTGAGCGCAGCGCCTTTTCTTGCATTATCAGAAGCAATCCACAAATTGAGTTCGCAAGGGTCATCCACCCCGCCGCGAACCCGTCCTACGTATACCGAATCCTGCCCTACTGCGTCGCCGACAGCGGTCGGATAGTCGCCCTCTTCTTCCACCAATTCGACACCCGGCGCCTGACCCAGACGTTCACGCACAGCAGTCAGATCCAGTTGCTGTTCGGCCACCACTGAGACAGCCAGGCTGTCACCGAAGAAGACCGGGGCCAATGCGCATGTAGCGGCGACACGCAGGCCAGGCTCGCCGAGCAACTGCTTGATCTCACTCACCAGGCGCCGCTCCAGGGCGATGTGCCCCTGGGCATCCGGCGCACCGGCTTGGGCCAGGATATTGAAGGCGATCTGGCGATCGAAGAAGCGCGGCTCCAGCGGACGCGCATTCAGCAACTCCGCAGTCTGGCGAGCCAGTTCGGTGACACCTTCGCGACCGCGACTGGAAACGGCAAGACTTGCCATCACGCTGAGACGCTGCGGCTTTAGCAAGTCCTTGAGCGGCGCCAGCACGCACGCAAGGGCAACCGCTGAGGCGCTGGGACTGGTCAGCTGGTAAGGCGCAGACAGCCCGGCGAGCAGTTCCGGATTGGCTTCCGGTACCAAGCTTGGGGCTTCCAGGGGGTCAAGGGCGCCGGACAGATCGATCAGCGAGCAGCCAACGGCGCGCGCACGTGGAACAAAACTGCGGGTCACCACCTCGCCAGCAGCAAAGAACGCCAGACGGACCTGGGAAAAATCAAAATCGGCGACGTCGCGCACTCGCAGATTGCGTCCCTTGAATGGCACAGAAGCACCGGCGGATTCGCCACTGGCAAGCAGATGAAGGTTGCCGACTGGGAATTCCCGCTCCTCAAGGAGCTGGACGAGGGTTTCACCAACGGTGCCGGTGGCGCCGATGATGGCGATGTCGAGGGACTGGCTCATGGGGAACTACTTATGGCGATGCGGGGAGCGGCACTGTAACTGCCACCCCGCATGCAAGCAATCGAGGGGCTGGGGTTACCGACGAGCCTCATCGGCACCCCAAGAGACCATCAACGCTCCAGCAGGATACGCAGCATCCGGCGCAGCGGCTCGGCGGCACCCCAGAGCAGCTGGTCACCGACGGTGAAGGCACCGAGGTACTGCGAACCCATATTGAGCTTGCGCAGACGGCCGACCGGAACGCTGAGGGTGCCGGTCACGGCAGTCGGGGTCAGCTCGCGCATGCTGACTTCACGCTGGTTCGGCACCAGCTTCACCCAAGGGTTGTGCTGGCTGATCATGCCTTCGATGTCCGCGATCGGCACATCTTTGTTCAGCTTGATGGTCAGCGCCTGGCTGTGGCAACGCATGGCGCCGATGCGCACGCAGATGCCATCGACCGGGATCGGGCTCTTGAAGCGACCGAGAATCTTGTTGGTCTCGGCCTGGCCTTTCCATTCTTCGCGGCTCTGGCCATTAGGCAGTTCCTTGTCGATCCAGGGGATCAGGCTACCAGCCAGGGGTACACCGAAGTTCTCGGCGGGGAAATCTTCGCCGCGCATGGCCTCAGCCACCTTGCGGTCGATATCGAGGATGGCGCTGGACGGATTGGCCAGGTCATCGGCAACGGCACCGTTGATCGCGCCCATCTGCTTGATTAGTTCGCGCATGTTCTGCGCGCCGGCACCGGAGGCCGCCTGGTAGGTCATGGCACTCATCCACTCGACCAGACCGGCTTCGAACAGGCCGCCAAGCGCCATCAGCATCAGGCTGACGGTGCAGTTGCCACCGATGTAGTTCTTGGTGCCGGCATCCAGCTGCTGGTCGATAACCTTGCGATTCACCGGATCGAGAACGATCACCGCGTCATCCTGCATGCGCAGGCTGGACGCGGCATCGATCCAGTAGCCTTGCCAACCGGCTTCGCGCAGCTTGGGGAACACCTCATTGGTGTAGTCGCCACCTTGGCAGGTCAGGATCACATCGAGGCTCTTCAGCTCGTCGATGCTATAGGCGTCCTTCAGCGGGGCAATATCCTTGCCGACCGCGGGACCCTGGCCACCGACGTTGGAAGTGGTGAAGAACACCGGCTCGATCAGGTCGAAATCCCGCTCTTCCAGCATTCGCTGCATGAGCACGGAACCCACCATGCCGCGCCAACCGATCAGACCTACACGCTTCATGACAACTACACCTTTCTTGAAAAAGTGGTCCGCTGGACTGCCAGCGGGCCGGACAGATTACAGATTCCGCAGTGCTGCTACCACTGCATCGCCCATCTCACGAGTACCGACCTTGGTCGCACCGGCGGAGAAGATATCGCCGGTCCGCAGCCCCTGATCCAGCACCAGGCTGACGGCCTTCTCGATGGCGTCGGCGGCAGCTGTCTGGTTGAAGCTGTAGCGGAGCATCATCGATACGGAGAGTATGGTCGCCAGCGGGTTGGCGATGCCCTGGCCGGCGATGTCCGGCGCCGAGCCATGGCAGGGTTCGTACATGCCTTTGTTGTTCGAATCCAACGAGGCAGAAGGCAGCATGCCGATGGAACCGGTGAGCATGGAAGCCTCATCCGACAGGATGTCGCCGAACATGTTGTCGGTAACCATCACGTCGAATTGCTTGGGGGCCCGTACCAGCTGCATGGCGGCATTGTCGACGTACATGTGACTGAGTTCGACGTCCGGATAATCCTTGGCCACTTCTTCCACGACTTCGCGCCACAGCTGGCTGGACGCCAGGACGTTGGCCTTGTCCACCGAGCACAGCTTCTTGTTGCGCACGCGCGCCATATCAAAGCCGACACGGGCGATGCGGCGAATCTCGCTTTCGCTGTACGGCAGGGTGTCGTAGGCCTGACGCTCGCCATTTTCCAGCACGCGCTGCTCGCGTGGCTGGCCGAAATAGATGCCGCCGGTCAGCTCACGAACAATGAGGATATCCAGACCCGCGACCACTTCCGGCTTGAGGCTGGAGGCTTCGGCCAGTTGCGGATAGAGGATGGCCGGACGCAAGTTGGCGAACAGCCCCAGCTGCGAACGGATCTTCAGCAGACCACGCTCCGGACGGATGTCACGCTCGATCTTGTCCCACTTCGGGCCGCCCACGGCGCCCAGCAGCACGGCATCGGCCTTGCGCGCACGCTCCAGGGTCTCGTCGGCCAGTGGCACCCCGTGCTTGTCGATGGCGGCACCACCGATGACGTCCTCAGTCAGTTCGAAACCGAGCTGGAACTTGTCATTGGCCAGCTCCAGCACCTTGACGGCCTCGGCCATGATCTCCGGGCCAATGCCGTCACCGGGGAGAATCAGAATCTGCTTGCTCATGCTTTCCTCTCGTTGGGCGCTCTCCGCGCCATGCAATTCGTTCTAGCGTTCGGCCCAGAGCACCAGGACATCCGTACTGAAGGAGCCGTCAGCGGCAATCTCGAAATAATCGCGAACCTCGTTTCCGACGGCCTGCTGCAGCGCCAGGATCGCGTCGCGGAACACCACCGGCGTCCGCATACGCTCGATCCACGAGGCGAACTCCAGATGCAACCGCTGGCGCGCATGACTGCGGGGCCGCAACCCCGCCTCGGCCACCTGGCACAGCCACTCGGCAGGCGAGTAATTGCGCACATGGCTGGTATCACGCAGCACTTCCACCGCTTGCAGGTGGGTATCCAGCAGCGCTTTCCCTGGTGACGCGACATCGATGAAGGCCGCCACGCCACCCGGCTTCAGGACTCGACGCACTTCGCGCAGGGCCAGGCCAAGGTCACTCCAGTGGTGCGCCGAATAGCGACTGAAGACGAAGTCGAAGCTGCCATCGGCAAAGGGCAGCGACTCGGCCGCGCCCTGTTGAGTCACTACATTGCCGTGCCCACGCTGGGCGGCGGCGCTCGCAACAACATCGAGCATCTGCTCGGACAGGTCGTAAGCCACCACTTCACCCACCAGCGGCGCAACCTGGAAGGCCACGTGTCCGGCGCCACAACCGAGATCGAGGACGCGGGCATCGCCGCGCCCCGCTACCTCGGCCTGCAGTTGGGCAAATTCCGTGCCCTGGGCATGCACGGCACTGCTCAGATAGGCGCTGGCCTGTTCGCCGAACTGGCGCTGGACCACCTGCTCATGGGCTTTGTCGCTCACGTCATCCTCCAGTGTACGGTTCAGGCGTCGCGGAACAACCACGGATTGCCCTGGCGGTGCTTGCCTTCGAAGACCTTGATCGCTTCAGCGTCCTGCAGGGTCAGGCCGATATCGTCCAGGCCATTGAGCAGGCAATGCTTGCGGAACGCGTCCACTTCGAAGCTGTACTGCTTGCCGTCCGGACGGGTCACGGTCTGCGCGGCCAGGTCGACCGTCAGCTGATAGCCCTCGGTGGACTCGCACTGCTGGAAGAGTTCGTCGACTTCCTCATCTTTCAGGATGATCGGCAGAAGGCCGTTCTTGAAGCTGTTGTTGAAGAAGATGTCGGCGTAGCTCGGCGCGATGATGGCGCGGAAGCCGTACTCGTCCAGCGCCCAGGGCGCGTGCTCACGGGAGGAGCCACAGCCGAAGTTCTCGCGGGCCAGGAGCACGCTGGCGCCCTGGTAGCGTGGGAAGTTCAGCACGAAATCCTTGTTCACCGGACGTGTGGAGTTGTCCTGGTTCGGCTGGCCGACATCCAGGTAGCGCCACTCGTCGAACAGATTGGGGCCAAAGCCCGAACGCTTGATCGACTTGAGGAATTGCTTGGGAATGATCTGGTCGGTGTCGACGTTGGCGCGATCCAGCGGAGCGACGAGACCGGTGTGTTGGGTAAAGGCTTTCATCTCGACTCTCCTTCCTTACTTGAGCAGCTCGCGAACATCGACGAAACGACCGGTCACCGCAGCGGCGGCGGCCATGGCCGGGCTGACCAGGTGGGTACGACCACCAGCGCCCTGACGGCCTTCGAAGTTGCGGTTGGAGGTGGACGCGCAGTGCTCGCCGCTCTCCAGGCGATCCGGGTTCATGGCCAGGCACATGGAGCAGCCCGGCTCACGCCATTCGAAGCCCGCTTCAATGAAGATCTTGTCCAGGCCTTCCTGTTCAGCCTGCTGCTTGACCAGGCCCGAGCCCGGCACGACCAGCGCCTGCTTGACGGTGGCAGCGACCTTGCGACCCTTGGCCACTTCGGCGGCGGCACGCAGGTCTTCGATGCGCGAATTGGTGCAGGAACCAATGAACACGCGATCCAGCTGGATATCGGTAATGGCCTGGTTGGCGGCAAGCCCCATGTACTTCAGGGCGCGCTCGATGGAGCCACGCTTGACCGGATCAGCTTCTGCGGCCGGGTCCGGCACACGCTGATCGACCGGCAACACCATCTCGGGCGACGTGCCCCAGCTCACCTGCGGCTTGATGTCTTCGGCGCGCAGTTCGACAACGGTGTCGAAATGCGCGTCGGCATCGGACACCAGATCACGCCAGGCGACTACGGCCTTGTCCCAGTCGGCGCCCTTGGGAGCGAAGGGGCGGCCTTCGACGTAGGCGATAGTCTTTTCGTCCACAGCCACCAGACCGACGCGGGCACCCGCTTCGATGGACATGTTGCAAATGGTCATGCGGCCTTCGACGGAGAGATCGCGAATGGCGCTGCCGGCGAACTCCAGGGCATGACCGTTGCCGCCGGCAGTGCCGATCTTGCCGATCACGGCGAGCACGATGTCCTTGGCGGTGACGCCAGAAGGCAGTTTGCCCTCCACGCGCACTTGCATGTTCTTCATCTTCTTCGCCACCAGGCACTGGGTCGCCAGCACATGCTCGACCTCGGAGGTGCCGATGCCGTGGGCCAGTGCGCCGAAAGCGCCGTGGGTGGAGGTATGGGAGTCGCCGCAGACCACGGTCATGCCCGGGAGGGTGGCGCCCTGCTCCGGACCGACCACATGGACGATACCCTGGCGTATATCGTTCATCTTGAACTCGAGGATGCCGAAGTCATCACAGTTCTCGTCCAGGGTCTTGACCTGGATGCGCGAAACCTCGTCGGCGATGGCTTCGAGGCCGCCCTGGCGCTCGGCGCGAGTAGTCGGCACGTTATGGTCCGGGGTGGCGATGTTGGCATCGATGCGCCACGGCTTGCGACCCGCCAGACGCAGCCCTTCGAAGGCCTGCGGCGAGGTCACTTCGTGAAGGATGTGACGGTCGATGTAGATCAGCGACGAACCATCGTCGCGGCGCTTCACCTCGTGAGCATCCCAGAGCTTGTCGTAGAGCGTCTTGCCGGCCATCGTCAGGTCCTCATCAGCTTGCTTCTGTGCGCAGGGGTCGTAAGCCCCTTTTGCTTGTGGGGACGATCGTAGGGGCTTGCATCGAATAACTCAAATTCATATTTTTTATTTAAAGCATTCCATCGAGGAATGCGGATACTACCGGCGCCAGCAACCCACGGAGTCCAGATATGGATTTGGCCAGCCTCAATGCTTTCATCGCCATCGCCGAAACCGGCAGCTTCTCCGAAGCAGGAGAGCGGCTGCACCTGACGCAACCCGCGGTCAGCAAGCGCATTGCCTCGCTGGAGCAGCAACTCAGCGTGCGCCTGTTCGACCGCCTCGGCCGCGAAGTCAGCCTGACCGAAGCCGGCCGTGCCCTGCTCCCCCGCGCTTACCAGATCCTCAACGTGCTGGACGATACCCGCCGCGCCCTGAGCAACCTCTCCGGCGACATCAGCGGCCGCCTGACTCTGGCCACCAGCCATCACATCGGCCTGCATCGCCTGCCACCGCTGCTGCGCGCCTTTACCCGCGCTTATCCGCAGGTCGCCCTGGACATCCAGTTCCTCGACTCGGAAGTGGCCTATGAGGAAATCCTCCACGGTCGCGTGGAGCTGGCGGTGATCACCCTGGCACCGGAAACCGCGCTGCCGGTCCAGGCGGTGCCGGTGTGGAACGACCCGCTGGACTTCGTTGCCGCGCCGGAACACCCCCTGGCCCGTGACAAGACCATCTTCCTTCCCGATGTGGCGCGGCACCCGGCGGTGTTCCCCGGCGGCAACACCTTCACCCACCACATCGTCCGCCGCATGTTCGAAGCGGAGGGCCTGATGCCGAACATCGCGATGAGCACCAACTACATGGAGACCATCAAGATGATGGTCTCCATCGGCATTGCCTGGAGCGTGCTGCCGCGTACCATGCTTGACGACTCCGTGGTGCGTCTGCCCCTGCAGGACATCCAGCTGTCACGCCAGCTGGGCTACATCCTGCACACCGAGCGCACCCTCTCCAACGCCGCCAAAGCCTTCATGGCGCTGCTCGACGCACAGCGCGACAACCTTGCGTACCTGTAAGGGCAAAGGCTAAGTTGAGCCGCACACCATAAGAACAGGGTCGGGAAGGCACGAGGAACCACTCGCCGTTCACCGACCCGAACATCTGCCCTATCGTCGGTAAGGGGCGCGCATGCGCAAAGCCAGTGACCCGAGTCCCCCGTTCCCCCATATCCCTGCCCTCGACCCCGCGGCCTTCGAGCAATCCTGGCAAGACGCCTCCAGCCTGTTGGCCGCGCTGAACGGCGCCCGACTGGGCGCCTGGTCCTGGGATATCGATTCCGGCCGGGTCAGTTGGTCCCGTGGTGCCCAGGCCTTGTTCGGCCTCGATCCGCATCGGCCGCTCAGCGAACCGGTGGATTACGTCCAGTTGATCCCCGAAGACGATCGCGGCGAGGTGCTGCGCCTGTTCCAGGAAGTGCTCGAAGGCCGACAGGCCGAACGCGCCATGCGCCACCGTATCCGCTGGCCCGATGGCAGCCTGCACTGGCTCGAGATCAGCGGCAGCCTGCAACCCCTGACTGACGGCAAGCGGCGGATGATCGGCGTGATCCGCGACGTCACCCAGCAGCAGAAACGCGCCCAGGACCTGATCAACTCCAAGCAGCGCTACTCCAGCCTGTTTCACCTGAGTCCGGACGTCGTGCTACTGGTCCGACTGACCGACAGCCTGATCGTCGAGGCCAACCAGCATTTCGAGGCTGTGCTGGGCTGGCCGGCCGCCGAAACCATCGGTCGCACCACCCTGGAACTGGGTTTCTGGGAGGACTTGAGCCAACGCGAGTGGCTGCACCGCAATGCCCGCGCCAGCAACGCGCCGATTTCCCAGGAAGTCAGGCTGCGCGCCCGCCACGGCGGCATCCTCGACGGTGTGCTCTCCAGCCAGTACATCGAACTGGAGGGCCAGCCCTACCTGATCAGCACCTTCCTCGACACCACCGAGCGCAAACGTGCCGAAAACGCCCTGCGCATCAGCGAGGAAAAGTTCGCCAAGGCCTTCCGCAGTACGCCCGAAGCCGTGGTGATCACCGATCGCACCAGCGGCCGCTTCCTGGAGATCAATACCGGCTTCGAACGCCAATTCGGTTGGAGCCAGGGCGAAACCATCGGTCACAGCTCTCTGGAACTGGGCATCTGGGAAGACCCGGCGCAACGCCAGGAGATGCTCGACACCCTGCAACGCCACGGTCGCCTCGACGAACTCGAGGTAAACCTGAAGCGCCGCGATGGCAGCCGCGCCATCTGCCTGCTCTACGGCGAGGAGATCGAGCTGGACGGCCGCACCTGCCTGGTGCTGACGGTTCGCGACGTCACCCGCCAACGCGCCCAGGAACAGGCCCTGAAGGACAGCCAGGAGCGCTTAAACCTGGCCCTGGAATCGGCCGACCTCGGCACCTGGGACTGGCACATCGCCCATGGCACGCTCTACGGATCTGCCCGCGCCTCGGCCTTGCACGGTCTGGCCAAGGAACCCTTCGAAGGCGAGTTTCGCGACTTCTTCATCTGCGTACCGGATGAAGACCAGCAAAGCATGCGGCGCGCTTACCAGGAGCTGCTGGAGGGTCGCAGCAACGAGTACCAGGTGACCTACCGCACACGCTTCAGCAACGGTGAAGTGCACTACCTGGAAAGCACCGCCAAGCTTTATCGCGACGACCTGGGCCGCCCCCTGCGCATGACCGGCATCCTCATGGATATCAGCGAGCGGGTTCGCCGCGAACAGCGTCTGGCGGCGTCGGAGGAGAAGTTCGTCACCCTGTTCCAGGCCAGCCCCGACCCTATCTGCGTCTCGCGCATCCGCGACGGCGTGTTCATCGAGATCAACCCGAGCTTCAGCGATGTGTTCGGCTGGCAACCCGAGCAGATCGTCGGCCTCAGTGCTCCAGCGATCCAGTTCTGGGCCGATCCCGAACAGCGCTCGAGACGGTTCAGTGAACTGCTGCGCGACCAGGGCCTGGACAACGTCGAAGCCCGCTTTCTGACCCGCGACGGCCGCCTGCTGACCTGCGTGGTGTCGAGCCGCTTCATTCGCGTCGAACGCCAGCTCTGCATCACCACCACCTTCCGCGACATCACCGCGCGCCAGCAAGCCGAGGCGGCGCTCAAGGCCAGTCAGGAAAAGTTCGCCAAGGCGTTCCACTCCAGCCCCGACGCGATCACCATCACCGAACGCGACACCGGCCGTTACATCGAGGTCAATGAAGGCTTCAGTCGGCTGACCGGCTACCGCGCCGACGAAGTGCTGGGGCGCACGGCCGGCGAGATGAACATCTGGGCGCGACCCACCGAACGCGATCATATGCTCGACCTGCTCAAGCGCAATGGCCGCGTGCACCATCTGGAGATGCTCGGCCAACACCGCGACGGCAGCCAGAAGGTAGTGGAAGTCTCGGTGGAGCAGATCGAGCTTGACGGCACGCCCTGCCTGCTCCTTACCGCGCGGGACATCAGCGCGCTCAAGGACGCCCAAGCGCAAATCCAGCACCTGGCTTATCACGACCCGCTGACAAACCTGCCCAACCGCGCATTGCTGACCGATCGCCTGACCCAGCAGATCGCCCTTCTGCAGCGCCACAACATGCGCGGCGCCCTGCTCTTCCTCGACCTCGACCACTTCAAACACATCAACGACTCGCTCGGTCACCCCCTCGGCGATGCGGTTTTGAAGATGGTAACCGCCCGCCTGGAAGCCAGCGTGAGACTGGAAGACACCGTGGCGCGCCTTGGCGGTGACGAATTCGTGGTGCTGCTGACCGGTCTCGAAGGCAAGCGTTCTGAAGTGACACGCCAGGTACGGGAGATCGCCGACAAGCTCCGCAAACTGCTGGCTGAACCCATGCTGCTCGACGGGCACCGCCTGCAGGTTACCCCCAGCATCGGCATCGCCCTGATTCCGGATCACGGCGCCAGCCCCGCGGACCTGCTGAAGCGCGCCGACATCGCCCTCTATCGCGCCAAGGATTCCGGGCGCAACGCCATCCAGATCTTCCGCAGCACCATGCAGGCAGCGGCCAGTGAGCGCCTGCGCCTGGAGAACGACCTGCGCCTGGCATTGGCCCGCGGCGAGTTCGAACTGCATTTCCAGCCCCAGGTGGATGCGCGCAACAATCGGGTGGTGGGGGCCGAAGCCCTGCTCCGCTGGCAACACCCGACCCTGGGCCCACAATCCCCCGGCCAGTTCATCCAGGTACTGGAGGAAAGCGGCCTGATCCTGGAAGTGGGCGCCTGGGTGCTGGACGAAGCCTGCAACGCCTGCGAACAGCTGGTGGCCGAACGGCTGGTCGATCCCCGCGACTTCAGCCTGTGCGTGAACATCAGCCCCCGGCAGTTTCGCCAAAGCGATTTCGTCGAGCGGGTCGAGCGCAGCCTGCAACGCAGCCAGCTACCCGCCCAGTTGCTGAAACTGGAGGTCACCGAGGGCATCGTCATCCAGAACATCGAGGACACCATCGGCAAGATGCGCCGCCTGAAGAAGCTGGGCACGAGTTTCGCCATGGATGACTTCGGTACAGGCTATTCGTCCCTGACCTATCTCAAGCGCTTGCCGGTGGATGCGCTGAAGATCGACCAATCCTTCGTCCGCGATGCCACCCAGGACCCGAACGACGCGGAGATCATTCGCGCCATCGTCGCCATGGCCCGCAGCCTGGGCCTGGAGATAATTGCCGAGGGCGTGGAGCGCAGCGAACAACTGGCCTTCCTCGAGCAGCAGGGCTGCCACCTTTACCAAGGCTACCTGTATAGCAAGCCCGTACCGCTTTCGGAGTTCCGCGCACTGCTGGCCCACAGCGCACAGCGGCCGGCGCCGCTCTGAAGCAAGAAAAAGGGCGCCCGCGGGCGCCCTCTTCTTTTCCCGTGTAGTCGGGAGATCAGTTTTCCAGCACTGCGCGATGGCCGTTGATCGGGATACGCTTGGCCTTGGCTTCTTCGGGCACCACACGCACCAGGTCGATGTTCAGCAGGCCGCTCTGTAAGGCGGCAGCCTTGACCTCGATGTGGTCGGCCAGGCGGAAGGACAGCTTGAAGGCACGCTGGGCGATGCCGTGGTGCAGATAGGTCACCGATTCGTCGCTCTTCTCGCGTTTGCCGCCACTGACGGTCAGCACACCGCGCTCCACCTGGAGCTCCAGGTCTTCTTCCTGGAAGCCGGCTACCGCGATGACGATGCGGTACTGGTCATCGCCATGCTTCTCGACGTTGTAGGGCGGATAGGTGCTGCCACTCTCATTGCGCAGGGCAGATTCGAACAGGTCGTTGAAACGGTCGAAGCCCACGGAATGACGGAACAGCGGGGCCAGGGAAAAAGCAGTGCTCATGTTGATCTCCTGAGTAATCAGCAAGTGTTTCGACTGCGAGACCCGACTTCGGCATCCCGCAGTACCCTAGATAGGGACGCCCAAAAGCATTTCAAGCCCCAGAGGAAACGCCATGCAGAAAGTCATGCTCATCACCGGTGCCAGCCGCGGCATCGGCGCCGCCACTGCCCGGCTCGCTACCCAACGCGGCTACGCCCTGGGAATCAATTATCGGCAGCAGCGGGAAGCCGCTGAAGCGCTGGTGCATGAAATCGAGGCCGCTGGCGGCCGCGCCCTTGCCCTGTGCGCGGATGTAGGCGATGAGGCACAGGTACTGGCGATGTTTGAACTCATGGACCGAGAGTTCGGGCGGCTGGATGTGCTGGTGAACAACGCCGGGATGCTGGAGCGCCAGATGCGCCTGGAAGACATGGACGCGGCACGTTTCGAACGAGTGCTACGGGCCAACGTGATCGGCAGCTTTCTCTGCGCGCGGGAGGCCATCAAGCGCATGTCCACTCGCCATGGCGGCCAGGGCGGCGCCATCGTCAACCTGTCCTCCATCGCCGGGCGTATCGGCGCACCCAATGAGTACATCGACTATGCGGCGGCCAAAGGCGCCATCGACAGCATGACCCTGGGCCTGGCCAAGGAGCTGGCAGCCGAAGGGATTCGCGTCAACGCAGTCCGCCCCGGCGTGATCCGCACGGAAATCCACGCCAGCGGCGGCGAACCTGATCGGGTCGAGCGCGTTCGCCAGGCAGTCCCCATGGGGCGCGGCGGCGAAGCGGAAGAAGTGGCCAGCGCGATTCTCTGGCTGGCCAGCGACGAGGCTTCCTATACCAGTGGCGCCCTGCTGGACGTAGCCGGCGGGCGCTAAGCGTCAGCCTGCCTCGGCCCACTCCCGGCGGAGATCGGGCACCCCGAGCCATGCGTCGATCCGCTCGCAATCGTTCTCGCGGCGCACCTCAGCGAACAGCGCCACCGCCTCGGGGTAACTGCGGGTGAGCATGCCCAGCCATTGCTTCAGGCGTCCCGGCGCATAGCGCGGTGCCAGCTTGCGGCGAGCCTGACGCCAGAATTCCTGCAGCATGGGCTGGAGTTCTTCCCAGGTCATTTCCCGCACCGCCTCGCCCGCCCGCGCGGCGGCGATCTGCCGAGCCAGGTCGGGACGCGACACCAGGCCGCGACCCAACATGATGTCCTCCACCCCACTCACCTCGCGGCAGCGGCGCCAGTCATCCAGGGTCCAGACCTCGCCATTGGCGAACACCGGAACCCTGACCGCTTCCTGCACCCTGGCCACCCACTCCCAGTGTGCTGGCGGCTTGTAGCCTTCGGCCTTGGTACGGGCATGCACCACGATCTGCTCAGCCCCGCCCTCGGCAAGAGCGCGGGCACAATCCAGCGCGCCGTCCGGGCTGTCGAAGCCGAGGCGCATCTTCGCCGTCACCGGAATCTCCGTCGGTACGGAGCGGCGTACCTCGCGGACGATCGCATGAAGCAGTTCCGGCTCCTTGAGCAGCACGGCGCCGCCACGCGACTTGTTAACCGTCTTGGCCGGGCAACCAAAGTTGAGGTCGATGACCGGCGCCCCCAGTGCACAGGCGAACGCGGCGTTATCGCCCAGGCAAACCGGATCGGAGCCCAGCAACTGCACACGCATGGGCGTGCCGGCGCGGGTACGCGCGCCTTGGGCCAGCTCGGGGGCCAACTTCTCGAAGGTGCTGGGCGCCAGCAGGCGATCGCACACCCGGATGAATTCGGTCACGCACCAGTCGATGCCACCGACACGGGTCAGCACATCGCGAAGGATTTCGTCGACCAGCCCCTCCATGGGGGCCAGGGCGATTTGCATGGATGGCAGGCTCACAGGATAAAAGGCGCGTAGTTTACGCAGCAGGACGGACGGCGAATATCCCACGGAGCATCCGACTGGACTGGTGGTCGAAACTCCACCTATTCAGCGCAGGAGAACTGCCCGGATGAACTCGCTCGTCCCCGTCCTTGCCGCACTTACGTTGGCCGCCACTGCGGTATTCGCCGCGAGCGAGGCGATCATGTCGCCCGCTCGGCAGCCGACGCCGGACGCCATCGGCGAGCTGCTGATCAGCCGTGACGAGGACGCCCCGAATGCCTGCGACATCGACCTTTACGTGCAGAACGAGCTGGTGGCGCAGATAGCGCCCGGCCAGTCAGTGAGCATTCCGGTGCCGGCCGGCGAAATCACCCTGCGGGTGGCGCAGAAAGGTTCAGGTTACTGCGCCGGGCAGTACGCAGGCAGCGCGCAGTCGACCATCATCCTGCCCGGCGAAATCCGCCATTTGCGCATCGTGCAGAGCCAGCACGAGGTGTTTCTGGCACCAGCGGCCGACTGAGGCTCAGAGCTCAAGCGGGAATGGCGGCTGCAGCGCCCGCCCATAACCTTCGACGAATTCCGTCGGCATGCGCTTGGGCCTGCCGCTGGAGAGCTCGATACAGACGAAGGTGGTCTTGGCCCTCAACAAGGTGGTGCCATCATCCGGCCGTACCAGTTGGAAGAGGCGATCCATCTTCAGGCGCTGGTCCGACTCTACGATCCAGGTGGCCATCTGCAGTTCCTGATCCTCGTAAGCCGCGGCCAGGTAGTCGATTTCGTGACGCAACACCGCCATGGCCCGGTCCAGCCGACGATACTCGGCGAGGTCCAGACCCAGGCTCTGCGAGTGACGCCAGGCGCAGCGCTCCAGCCAGCTGACGTAGACGGCGTTATTGGCATGACCGAGGCCGTCGATGTCATCGGCACCGACCTTGATATCAATGACGAAGGGGTTGGGCATGTCCCAGCTCATGAGTTGAGCTCCACGCTGCTGGCCAGTTCACGGGCTTCGCTGGCCAGTTGAGTGATCTGATCCCATGCGCGGGCGCGGATCAGGCTGGACGGCGCGATCCAGGTGCCGCCGACGCAGGCCACGTTTGGCAGGCGCAGAAAGCTGAGCAGGTTGTCCGGAGTCACCCCGCCGGTGGGGCAGAAACGGATGCCAGTGAAAGGGCCTTTGAGGCTTTTCAGCATTTTCACGCTGCCGCTGCCATCGGCTGGGAAGAGCTTCAGCGAGCGGTAGCCATACTCCAGCGCCAACAGCACTTCTGAGGGTGTCATCACGCCGGGCAGGTACGGCAGACCGGAGTCCTCGGCGGCTGCTGCGAGGCGTTCGGTACAGCCGGGGCTGACGGCAAAATGCGCCCCGGCATCACGCGCCTCGATGAATTGTTCGGTATGGATCAGGGTGCCGGCGCCCACGAGCAGGTCCGGGAATTCCTTGCGGATCGCCGCCAGTGCATCCAGCGCACGCGGCGTGCGCAAGGTTACCTCCAGCACCTCGACGCCACCCGCACTCAGCGCCCCCGCGAGATCCAGGGCCAGCCCGGTATCCTCGATCACCAGCACAGGCAGAACCGGGCGCGCCCGCTGCAATACCACATCCATCGTCAGGCTCATGTCAGCTCTCCACATCGCAAAGTTCCCAGGCCGGTGCCAAAGGCGATCACGCCGGGCCGGTGAACGTTGGAAGTAGAGCACTGACGACAGGTCACCTGCCAGCCCTGTCTTGACTCAGCGCACAGCCTCTGCCGCAGTCCGAGGCTCACGAACCTGCGCCAGCAGCCCAAGGACAGCGCTGACCAGGCGAGCATCTGCCAGCAGGCGCTGGTGACCACCTTGCTCCAGCCGCAGCAACTGGCTGTCGAACCAGGCGTCGTGGATGACCTGGGCGTCACTGGCCGGCACCAGCGGGTCATCCTCGGCATGCACAACCAGGCCCGGGATATCCAGCTGGTAGCGCTGTACATCCAGGTGCGCCGCGGGAATCCCCGCATGGTTTTCCACCTGACTGACGAAATGCGCCCGGGCCTTCGGCGGCAGCCCCATGAATCGGGCGAAACTGCGTAGCGGTCCAAGAATGCGGCTGGGGGCGGAAATGCTTACCAAGGCCCTGGCGCGCAACCCCATCTGGCTGGCCAGCAAGGCGCTTGCACCGCCCATGGAATGACCGATCACCGCGTGCAGCGGAGGCAGCTCGCCAGCAGCCTCCAGCAAAGCGCGCGCGAAGAGCACCACATTGGCTTCGTGCCCCGGGGAGTGGCCATGGGCCGGACCATCCAGCGCCACCACACCGTAGCCTTCAGCGACCAGGGCCTCAATCAGGCTGGCGAACTGGGTAGGGCGCCCTTCCCAGCCGTGCATCAGCAGTACGGTCGGACCGCTCCCCCAACGCAGGGCGGACAGACCAAAGCGCAGGGTGATTCGCTCGGAGCTTCCGAGCAACGGCATCTCCCACTCCCGCGGCGGCAGGTTGCGCGGCGTCATGAACTGGCGACGCATACGGCGGGCGACCATTTGTGGCGCCACACGACCCAGCGTGGCGTGGACTCCCCTGATCAGGCTCAGATTGTTCATGATTCGGCTCCTCAGATAACTGCCGACTTGGCGGCACGCAGTATTCGGTCAGACAGATCGCCAGCCCCCAACGCGCGCGCCAGGGCCAGGCCACCCACCATCAAGGCAAGGTCCGCAAGGGCTTTGTCGGCTTCTTCGGGGCGGTCGCACATTTCGGCACTCAGCACCTCCAGATGCTCCGCTAGCAACGTCCGGTAGGCCTCTGGCAATTGCGGCAGCGCACCCAGTGAACTGGGCAACGGACAGCCGGAGTGAGTGGCATCACGGTGCTTGCGGGACAGGTAGAAACTGGCAGCCAACGCGCGGCGCTCCTCCCCTGGCAACGATGAGTCGAGCAAAGCCATCAAATCCCGCCGCCTGCGCAGCAGTTGCTCGAAGACTTCCAGCATCAGCGCATCTTTGCTGGCGAAGTGGGCGTAGAAGCCCCCCACCGTGAGCCCGGCGGCACTCATCACATCAGCCACACCGGGCTCCTGCGGGCCGCGCTGCAACATGGCCGAAGCGGCTGCCTGCAGGATGCGTTCTCGGGTCTGGGCTTTCTTCTCGCTCATGTCAGCCTCCACTTGAATTACACGCATAATATTATGTGCGTAATTCAAATTGGCAAGACACTTGCCTCACCGTTCGTCGGCCTGAAGGAATCGTGGGAGCTTTTTTGAAAGCCGGAAAAACAAAAGGGCCATCCCAAACTGGAATGACCCTCGAAAAGCCCGCAGAGCGGGAAACTTGAAAGTGGCGTCCCCTAGGGGACTCGAACCCCTGTTACCGCCGTGAAAGGGCGGTGTCCTAGGCCACTAGACGAAGGGGAC
>NZ_KE384034.1:0-6460 GCF_000423545.1 Metapseudomonas resinovorans DSM 21078 | reverse complement strand
TGGTGGAGCTAGACGGGATCGAACCGTCGACCTCTTGCATGCCATGCAAGCGCTCTCCCAGCTGAGCTATAGCCCCGTCGCGAGGACGGGGCGCATATTAGGGGCGCCCCCTCCTGCTGTCAACACTATTTTTTCAACAACACGAACTTTTTTATCTGGAAGAACAACCACTTACCCAACCTCGGCCGATGCAGGGACCTCCCCGCACCAGCCGGCGGGCCATCACGCGATGGCCGCGAGCAGCTTCTCCCACTCCTTGGTTTCCTTCTTCGACACGCCACCGAGCAGCTCGATGGCCTGGCGCAGACGGAAGCGGCTGAGATCAGCCCCGAGGATTTCCATGGCGTCGAGTACCGATACCGAGCTGGCCTGGCCAGTGATGGCCGGGAACATCAGCGGCATGACATCACGCAGCTTGAGCTCCAGGCTTTCGGCCACGGCCTGGATGCAACCGGTGATGCGGTCCTTTTCCCACTGACGCAGGGATTCCAGCTTCCACAGCACCAACTGCATGACCTGACGCACCTGGTCCGGGCCGAGCTTCTTGTGCTCGAACAGTTTTGCATCCAGCGGCACGCCACCGGAGAAGAAGAAACCGGCCAGCGGCGCGATCTGGCTGAAGGTTTCCACCCTACCCTGCACGTGCGGCGCGATGCGCATCAGGTACTCGGGATTGAGCGCCCACTTCTGCACCTCGGCAGCGAAGCGTTCTACCGGCAGCTCCCGGATCCACTGACCGTTCAGCCAGGACAGCTTCTCCAGGTCGAAGATCGGACCACCCAGGGAAATGCGCGACAGATCGAAGTGCTCGACCATTTCGGCCAGGGAGAACTTCTCGCGCTCGTCCGGCATGGACCAACCCATGCGGCCAAGGTAGTTGAGCATCGCTTCTGGCAGGAAGCCCATGCGCTCATAGAAGGTGATGGATGTGGGGTTCTTGCGCTTGGACAGCTTGCTCTTGTCCGGATTGCGCAGCAGCGGCATGTAGCAGAGTTTGGGTTGTTCCCAGCCAAAGTACTCGTAGAGTTTGATCAGCTTGGGCGCCGAGGGCAGCCACTCTTCTCCACGCAGCACATGGGTGATGCCCATCAGGTGGTCATCCACCACGTTGGCGAGGAAATAGGTCGGCAAACCGTCAGTCTTCATCAGGACCTGCATGTCCATGCGATCCCACGGGATTTCCACATCACCACGGAGCAGGTCCGGCACCACGCAGACGCCTTCGGTTGGCACCTTCATCCGTACGACATGGGGTTCGCCGGCGGCAATACGCTTATCGGCATCGTCCTTGGGCAGGTGCATACAGTGGCCGTCGTAGCGCGGGGTTTCCTTGCGCTCGGTTTGCTCGGCGCGCAGCTTGTCCAGACGCTCTGAGGTGCAGAAGCAGGGGAAGGCATGACCCTTGTCCACCAGCTCCTGAGAGTACTTCTTGTAGATATCGCCACGTTCGCTCTGGCGATAGGGACCGTGCGGGCCACCGACATCAGGACCTTCATCCCACTCGATGCCCAGCCAGCGCAGCGCATCATAGATCTGCTGCTCGGACTCACGGGTAGAGCGCAGTTGGTCGGTATCTTCGATGCGCAGGATGAACTGACCGCCGTGCTGGCGCGCAAAACACAGGTTGAACAGGGCGATGTAGGCGGTGCCCACGTGCGGGTCGCCGGTGGGCGACGGCGCGATACGGGTACGGACGGTGGTCATGGATTGCTCTCGAAACAGGGGGACGATCAAAGGCGCGATCTTATCAGGCTGGCCGCCACGGGCTCCAGCAAGTGTCCTTCCTGCACCGGCAGGCTGCGCATCAGGAAGTCGAGGAAGGCCTTGACCTTCATTGCCTGGAACCGCCGAGACGGATAGACCGCATAAATTTCGCCGCTGGGCAGCCGCGCCTCGGGCAGCAGCTCGATCAGCTCACCGCGCTGCACGGCGGATTCGGTGAACATCAGCGGCAACGCCGCAATCCCGGCCCCCGCCAGAACCGCTTCGCGGGCGAAGGTAATGTTGTTGCAATAGAGGACGCGCTGACAGGGTACGTGTTCACCCAGCAGCATCCAGTAGCGTTGAGAGTCCTGCGGCAACAGTACCGCGCGGTGGCCAGCCAGCGCCTCCACTGTGCGCGGGGTGCCGTGGGCCGCCAGGTAGGCTGGGCTCGCGCAGAGCCGGCGACCACTCTCGAACAGCTTGCGGGCGATCAGGGTGGAATCCTGGGGCTGCCCGATCATGATGGCGATGTCCACGCCCTCCTCCAGCGGATCGACGTTGCGCGAGGTGATCTCCACTTCTGCCGTGATCTGCGGATACTGGCGCATGAAGCTGCCCAACACCTTGCCAAGGAACAATTGGCCAAACTCGATGGGCGCGGTCACACGCAGCAGACCGGACGGCTCCTGCTGCAACTGCATCACGGCCTGCTCGGCTTCGGCGAAGTCCAGCATGATCTGCCGGCAGCGCTCGTAGTAGGCCAGGCCAACTTCAGTCAAGCGAAGCTTGCGCGTGGTGCGGTTGAGCAGACGTACGCCGAGGCGCTCTTCCAGCAGCGCTATGCGCCTACTGACAGTCGACTTCTGCATGCCCAGGCTCTGAGCTGCCTGAGTAAAGCTGTGGCACTCGACTACGCGAGTGAAGATCAGCGCATCATCCAGCCCCATTATTGTTCCCTATAAGCAACAAAGTTTCTGAATTGTACTGGCTATTTGCCAGGGCGGAACACTGCTAGATTCGCAACATTCTGAAAAGACTTCGAGCAACGTTTTCCATGCCTGCCAAACTGCAACGCCGCCTGTTCGTCTTCATCGCCCTGGTGGCACTGGTCATTTCCGGGTTCTTCGTCCACTGGCTGCTGATCGGCCGCTTCGTCGAAAGCACCGACAACGCCTACGTCCAGGGCGAAATCACCCGCGTGTCCAGCCAACTTGGTGCCCGTATCGAAGAAGTGCTGGTCAGCGATAACCAGCAGGTGAAGAAAGGCGACCTGCTGGTCCGCCTGGAAGCCGACGACTTCAAGCTTGCCCTGGAACGCGCTCGCGCCCTGCTCGCCACCCGCGAGGCGGAGCTGGTCCAGGCACAAAGCAAGCTGGCCCAGCAATCCAGCACGATCGCCGCTAGCGAGGCGGACGTTGCGGCTAGCCAGGCCACCCTCGGACGCACCCAGATCGACCTGTCCCGCGCCCAGACGCTGCGCAAGCCGGGGTACATCTCCGAAGAGCGGGTCACTACGCTTTCCGCCGACTCGCGAGTTGCCCGCTCGCAAGTGGCCAAGGCCGAGGCCGACCTCAAAGCCCAGCGCCAGCAAGTGGATGCACTCAACGCAGAGATCAAGCGCCTCGATGCACAAATTGCCAATGCCCGCGCCGAAGTGGCCCAGGCCGAGCTGAATCTCGGCCGCACCGAAATCCGCTCCCCCATGGACGGGCGTGTCGGCCAGCGCGCTGCACGCAACGGCCAGTACGTACAGGTCGGCGCACACCTTCTTTCGTTAGTGCCGGATGCTGATATCTGGATCCAGGCCAACTTCAAGGAGACCCAGATCGAGCGCATGCAGCCCGGACAAACCGCCGTGCTGATCTTCGACAGCTTCCCCGATACGCCGATCGAAGGCCGAGTCGACAGCTTATTCGCCGCGTCCGGCGCGCAGTTCAGCCTGCTGCCGCCGGACAACGCCACCGGCAACTTCACCAAGGTGGTACAGCGCATGCCGGTGAAGCTGATCTTCGCCGCAGACAATCCGCTCAAGGGCCGAATCCGCCCGGGCATGTCCGTCCTCGTCAAAGTGCACCTGAAGGCCGAAAACCATGGCGGGTGACGCCCTGGTTCGCCCCACGGGCGAACCGTCCCGCCGTGACTGGATTGCGGTGATGAGCGCGATGCTCGGCGCCTTCATGGCGGTGTTGGACATTCAGATCACCAACTCTTCGCTCAAGGACATCCAGGGCGCACTCTCCGCGACCCTGGAAGAAGGTTCGTGGATTTCCACGTCCTATCTGGTGGCGGAAATCATCATGATTCCCCTCACCGCCTGGCTGGTGCAGTTGCTTTCGGCGCGACGACTGGCAGTCTGGGTATCCATCGGCTTCCTCATCTCGTCGCTCCTCTGCTCCCTGGCCTGGAGCCTGGAAAGCATGATCGTGTTCCGCGCAATGCAGGGTTTCACCGGCGGCGCGCTGATTCCGCTGGCCTTCACCCTGACACTGATCAAGCTGCCGGAGCACCACCGCGCCAAGGGCATGGCGCTGTTTGCTATTACCGCCACCTTCGCTCCCTCCATCGGCCCTACTCTGGGCGGCTGGCTGACGGAAAACTTCGGCTGGGAGTACATCTTCTACATCAACGTCCCGCCAGGCCTGCTGATGATCGCTGGCTTGCTCTACGGTCTGGAAAAGAAAGCGCCGCACTGGGAACTACTGAAACGCACCGACTACGCCGGCATCGTCACCTTGGGGCTAGGGCTCGGCTGCCTGCAGGTATTCCTTGAGGAAGGTCACCGCAAGGACTGGCTGGAGTCCGACCTGATCGTCGGCCTGGGCGGTACAGCGCTGATCAGCCTGATTCTTTTCGTGATCCTCCAGGTCTCGCGCCCCCACCCGCTGATCAACCTGGGCATCCTGAAGAACCGCAACTTTGGCCTGTCGAGCATTTCCAGCGTCGGCCTGGGCATGGGCCTCTACGGCTCCATCTATGTGCTGCCGCTGTATCTGGCGCAAATCCAGGGCTACAACGCGCTGCAGATCGGCGAGGTGATCATGTGGATGGGTGTTCCGCAGTTGTTCCTCATCCCGCTGGTACCCAAGCTGATGAAGGTGATCTCTCCCAAGTTGCTCTGCGCCCTGGGATTCGGTCTGTTTGGCTACGCCAGTTTTGCGTCCGGGGTACTCAATCCCGACTTCGCCGGGCCGCAGTTCAACCAGATCCAGATCATCCGCGCACTCGGACAGCCGTTGGTGATGGTGACCGTATCCCTGATCGCCACGGCCTACATCCAGCCTCAGGACGCCGGCTCAGCCTCCAGCCTGTTCAACATATTGCGCAACCTGGGCGGTGCCATCGGCATCGCTTTGCTCGCCACCCTGCTCGACGCCCGCGCCAAGGTTTACTTCGATTACCTGCGCGAATCCCTGGTGCCGAGCAACCCGCAAGTCGCTGAGCGCTTGGCCCTGTTGACGGAAAAGCTCGGCAGCGAGCAAGCGGCCCTCGGCAAACTCAGCGAGATCGCACACCAGCAGGCCAGCATCATGGCCTACAATGACGCCTTCCATTTCATCGGCATCGCCCTTGGCGTCAGCATGCTCGCTGTGCTGCTCACCCGCGCCCTGCCCGCCGGCTCCACCGGGGGCGCCAGCGCCGCCGCCCACTAATCCCGCGCCGGGCAACCGGCGCGTCGCGTTTCAGGCTGTACATGTCTTCCCACGCTGCAACCCGTCGCACCCTTCTCCTGATCGGTGCCTTCGCCATGATTTACATCGGCTGGGGCACCACCTACCTGGCCAACCACTTCCTCCTCCGTGAGCTTCCGCCTTTCGTTATCGCGACCCTGCGCTTCCTCTTCGCTGGCGTTCTCGCCCTGGGCTGGGTGCTGGCCAGCGGCAAGACCCAGGTACAACGCAGCGACCTGGGTGGCGCGCTGATCGGCGGCGTGCTGCTGATCGCAGTCGGCCAGGGCGCACTGATCTACGCCAACCAGTTTCTTCCCACCGGCATGCTGGCCATGCTTTACACCACCCTGCCCCTCTGGAGCGTCGCACTGGAATGGTTGCTGGACCGCCGCCCGCCACTCTGGGTCCTCTGCGGACTGGCCCTGGCCAGCGGCGGAATCGTGATGCTGATGGGCAACGGACTGGGAGATGCGGCGGGGTTCGACCAATGGTTCGCCGGCGGACTGGTGGTCATGGCCACCTTGCTCTGGGCCATCGGCGCCTGGCTGCTGCGGCTGCGCCCGCCCTTCCGCTCCAGCTGGATGGGCCTCAGCCTACAGATGCTGACAGGCACGCTGATACTGGCGGTATTCGGCCTCTGGCGCGGCGACTGGCATGGGGTGGAGTTGACCAACGTCAGCCTGAACGCCTGGCTCTGGATGGCGTATCTGGTGATCCCGGTCAGTCTGGGGGTCTACCCGGCCTACTTCTGGCTGCTGCGCGAAGTAAAGCCAAGCCTGGTATCGACCTTTGCCTTCGTGAACCCGGTGGTGGCCCTGCTGCTGGGCCTGTTGATCCTCGGCGAGCGACTTGACGCCACATCGCTGCTCGCGTGCCTGGCCACCCTCGCTGGCGTTGTGCTGATCATTTTCGGCCGCCGCTGAAGACAAACGAAATGGGCGCCTATCCAGACTGTGTGAAAACCTAGCCGTCTGAGTCGAAGCTGAAGACAATGCCCGTATCGATCGATACGGGCATTGTCGTTTATGGGCTACATCCAGGGAGAGGCGCGCGGTCAGGACAGCCTGTTTCCGCCGTCGTTGGACGAG
>NZ_AUIE01000028.1 GCF_000423545.1 Metapseudomonas resinovorans DSM 21078 | reverse complement strand
CTCATCAGCATTGGGCTTGGTCTTGAAGCGCTCAGCCTGCAGGCGCTTGAACCACAGGCAGAAGCCATTGCGTTCCCAATAGAGGATCTTCACCCGGTTGCGGGTCTTGTTGAGGAAGACAAACAACACGGGGTCGAACACGGCCACCTTGATATCCAGCTCCACCAGGGCCGCCAGACCATCAATGGATTTCCGGAAGTCGACGGGCTTCGGATAGAGGTAGACGGCTTTGACCTTGGCGTCCGGACGCATCATGACGGGGCTCCACTGGGAAAACGGGAGCCCAGCATCCGCAAGCGGACAGTTCAAATGAAGGTGGGGTTTGTGGAGCGCTTACATCGCAAGGCCGTTGCCAAGAAGGAGCAGGCGGCCGCCCGCCAACAGGCGGAAAAAGACTACCAGGCCGCGAACCGGCTGCAGCAGGAGTGTATCGGTGGCGATGCCTGTGCCGCGGCAGAAACCGTGATCGATAAGGAGTTGGGGTTGTGAATTACAAAAGGAACAGCAGAATATTCCTGGCTGCGCTGGCGGGATGCTCTGGACATTCGGCCGTTAAGCCGGAACCACGCATTGTGCGCGCAGAGGTGGCTGTTCCGGTACTGTGCAAGATCGGTCCAGTGGCAGTGCCGCCGTGGGCCGCCGCCGGCCTGAAGAAAACCGACAGCTTGGAGGTAAAGGTGAGGGCGCTTCTGACCGAGCGCCGCCAGCGGAAGGGGTACGAGCGAGAACTGCTTGTGGCACAGGAGGCATTCAACATGCCCCTATTCGACTGTTCGACGCTGAACGAAGGCGGGCATTACAGAGGTTGTCTTGGCGATTATCCGTCGGCCAATCACTTGCCCGGGCCGCTCGACAAGTCGGTATATGGCATAAGAAACAGAGAATGAAGCAATAAGGCTTATCGTTATGGAGGCGACATATCCAATCTTGTCATGCAGCGAAAGCGTGATTGCTGAACTGATTGGTAGGTGCAGTAGATAAAGTGAATAGCTTATGTTTGAAAGGAATGTGATTATTGCGTTCTTTGCAAATTCTTTTCTGCTGTAAATCCAGAGTGCGCCAAGGAATATCACAGTCGCGTAGAAGACTTGCGTTGGGTAAGAGTTGAGCGGCTCCATATAAGCAGGTTTAGCGCTAGTGAAGCCAATTATCATCACAATCCATATCGCGGCTAGAATCATTGCCGTGTAGAGTAGTCTGACTTTTCCAGACCAGCAAAAATAAACCGCCATGCCGATCACAAATAGCGGCATGAATGCTGCGAAGTGCGCTGCCATCCGCCCGGGATGATAGGGCAATCCCATGGTGCTGGTCATGGCCGCCGAGAAAAGTAATATCGACAGCATAGCCACGACCGGCCTGCTCTTCAGTAATGGGAGTATGATCAGGACCATTGCGTAAAAGAACAGCTCCAGCGACAACGTCCAGCTAACAGACATCAGAGGCCGCTTGGTGAAGCCTGCATCCATGCCAAGCATTGCAAGAAATGCATTTGAGTATCCGTGGCCGATTCCTTCGTTAATGATCCCGTATTGTTCAGTGATTGGTATAAGAACGAGAACCAGGGCAACAGAAGCGATCAGTGCGGGGTAAATTCTGAAGATTCTCTTTATGGCAAAACTGAATCTGCTTTCGTTAATCCCTGTATGGGTAACGATGAATCCGCTGATCAAGAAGAATACAGCCACCCCAAGAAATCCAAATCGTTGAATTACGTTCAGCGGCAGAAGTATGAAGTCATTTACGAGAGTTGCAGGAAGCCAAGTCTCGTTGAAAATAATAAGTGGTCGCCCAATAACATGGCAGTAGACAACCATAAGGCACGCTATGGCTCGCAGGAAGTCGATTGATTGTATTGTCTGGTGCCCGACGTGTCCGTTGCTTACTCGCATGTCCTGTGCCTTGAGTTGAAAGGGGCGATTCTACAGCAATTTTTTTGGCGCAAGCATTCGGTCCGCCGGCGGAAGTCGGGCCGTTGAGCTCACATAGATGAGGGGAGTGGAGGGGGCGAGGCCGGGTGTGGATGGACGATTGGCTCGTACCACTTTCTGTACCAATCGATGGGGAAAGGAGGGGGTTGGGGGAATGTCTCAGGTGTGAAAGTGCCGTTTTTCGCACCCTGTAGACCCCTTGTGACCCCTGTTGGCATCATAAGGACATGTCGAAGGGAACGGAGCGGAGTCCAGAACGGGCGAGGGCTTGGATGAAGCTGGATGGCACTGCATGAAACACAAAGCCCGCGCGAGGCGGGCTTTGTGGGGGATTCATGACACTGCTTGGCACTGCATGAATCTGTTTATTGGTGCCGGCACCAGGAATCGAACCCGGGACCTACTGATTACAAGTCAGTTGCTCTACCAGCTGAGCTATACCGGCTAGGAGGGGCGGCCATTATAGCGATTGGGCGCCGCGAGTAAACCTCTGTAAGCGAGCTTCAAGCAGCTTTGAGCATCAGCATGGCGTGGCTTATGCACAAAGGTGATCTTTTTTGCACGATCGTGCTTGAAATCTGTGCGCTACATCTCGGATTTCGTCAAGTGTTTGTTTTTATTGGCGCTTTATCTGTTGTCCAGAAAATGCTCAACGCCTGCTGGTTGCGCAAGGCGGGGCCTTACAATGAGTTGCCCAGATTTCATCAACAAAGTTATCCACAGGTTCTGTGGGTAAGCTCAGCGTTCGGCCAGTAGCAGGACGTTACGTGGTGTGAGTTGGGGCGAGCAGAAGCTGCCGAGCTTGACCTGATAGCCCTGTTCTTCAAGAAACAGGGCGCGGTCCAGCAGCAGCCAGAGTTCCATGGGGCGGCGGAACAAGCTGCGGGGGAGTTCCAGGTTGCGTACCACGGCAAGGCGTTGCCAACCTGCCATTTCCAGCGCTTCCCAGTCGCGTGGCTGCGGCTGCGGGAGGCTTTTGAGCGCGCAGAGGTCCCGGCAATAGTCGGCGAACGGCTTGTTCAGCCAGCTCGTGGCGAGGGAGGGTGTCGGCAGGTACTGGTCTTCGCCGCGCAGTTCTCGTTGCAGCAGGTCGAAGGCCAGGCGGCGGGCCATGGATTGGTCGCGTTGGCGCCGCACGCGGGCGCCAGCGGTGACGGTCTCGCTCATGGGCAGGCGCAGGTCGGCGTGGCTGAGGCGCAGTGCGGAGGCTGATGCAGTCTCGGACAGTGGCTGATAGTCGGGTGTGCGGATGCGGTTGTAGCAGCAGGGTGCTACGGCCAGTTGCCGGCAGCCGGCCGCGTTGGCCAGTTGCAACAGGCGTACGTGCAGGTCGCCGCAGGCATGCAGGGCGACCACTGTGTGCTCGGGCGCGAGGTGCTGTGCGGCGTCATCGGCCAAGGCGTCCTGCTGGTGATGATTGGCGGCGAGCCCCAGGCGCTGGCTGAGTTGCTGGCCGCTGGCAACCAGTTGCGGGTCGAGCTCGATGCAAGTCAGCGATGCGCCGTCATGGGCCAGACGGCGTCCCAGGTGCCCCTTGCCGGAGCACCAGTCCAGCCAGTGGCCTGGTGCCTGGTCAAACCGCAGGCGGCTGGCGAAGGCGTCGATCTGCTGCCATTTGCGCCCGGGAACGTCCACCGTGAAGCTGTTGGGCACTGCGGCTATCTGCGCTGCGGGCAGCTCGCCGATGCAGCTGAGGTCGGCGCACCGCGCTGCAAGCTGTGGATAAGGCGCCGGCGCCTGCAACTGTTCCGGGTTGTTATGGATGGCTTCTGCTTCTGCCAGGGTGCGGCCGCGTAGCCATGCGGCCAGTTCGGGGTGCTGGCGTTCCCAGGGCAGTTCCAGTTCGGTGAAGGGCACGGGACGCCAGATGTCCTGGTGCGCGAGGAGGAAGTCGTCCAGGGCGGCGAAGCGTTCCCGCAGGTGCGGGCCTTGGAGGGGCGCAGGGTTGGTCATGCGGGCTAGGCGATGGGGAATCAGGGGTGGCGATTATAGCGTCGCCGGCACCGCTCCTCTCCCGGGGGCGAGGAGCGGTCGCGGGTTCAGCGGCCCTGCAGGGCATCCACCCGCAATTTGCGTTCGAGCAGGCGGAAGGCTCGCACCAGCACGTAGGCGATCAGCAGGTAGAAGAGGCCGGCGGCGAAGAAGATCTCTACCGGCAGGTAGGTGCGGGCGATGATGGTGCGCGCCATGCCGGTGAGTTCCAGCAGGGTGACGGTGCTGGCCAGGGCGCTCGCCTTGACCATCAGGATCACTTCGTTGCTGTAGGCCGGCAGGCCGATGCGCGCCGCACGCGGCAGGATGATGTACACCAATGCCTGGAAGCGTGACATGCCCAGTGCCCGTGCCGCCTCGATTTCGCCCGGCGGTACGGCCTGGATGGCGCCACGCAGAATCTCGGCGATGTAGGCCGCGGTATGCAGCGTCATGGTGATTACAGCGCACCAGAAGGGGTCGCGCAGGTACGGCCAGAGCGGGCCCTTGCGCACTGCATCGAACTGCGCCAGGCCGTAGTAGACGAGAAACAGCTGCACCAGCAAGGGCGTGCCGCGGAAGAAGAAGATGTAGCCGTAGGGCAGGGCGCGCACGTACCAATGGCGGGACGCGCGGGCAATGCCCATGGGCAGCGCCAGGATCAGGCCGGCGATCACTGCGATGGCCACCAGCTCCAGGGTGAGGATGGCGCCTTGGGCCAGCTGTGGCAGGTATTTGAGGATGACTTCCCAGTTCATGCTGCGCTCCGCTTGAAGCCACGGCCTGCGCGCTTCTCCAGCCAATGCATGCCGATCATCGCGAGGATGGTCAGGCCCAGGTAGATGAAGGCGGCCACCAGGAAGAAGGTGAAAGGCTCCTTGCTTGAGGTCACGGCGATTTGCGAGCGACGCATGATTTCCTCAAGGCCGATCACGGAAACCAGTGCGGTGTCCTTCATCAGGATCATGAACAGGTTACCCAGGCCCGGCAGGGCGATTCGCCACATTTGCGGCAGGACCACGCGCCAGAGAATGCGGTTCTTGGACAGGCCCAGCGCCATGCCGGCTTCGCGGTGTCCCTTGGGGATGGCCAGGATGGCGCCGCGGAAGACTTCGGTGGCGTAGGAGCCGAAGCACAGGCCCAGGGCGATGGTGCCCGCGGCGAAGGCGTTCAGTTCCAGTTCGGGGTAGCCGATCCATTCACCCAGGGCGCGCATCAGGTTGACCGTGCCGAAATAGATCAGCAGCACCCAGAGCAACTCAGGGACGCCGCGCACAAGTGTGGAGTAGGTGCCGCCCAGCCACTGCAGTGGCTTGAGGGGGGAAGTCCTTGCCAGCGCGCCGAGCAGGCCGAGCACCAGGCCCACCGCAAGCGCAGACAGCGCCAACTTGATGGTCATGAGGGTGCCCGCGGCCAGGGCCGGGCCGAATCCGTAGAGGTCTAGGGTCATGGGAGCTCAGGCGCCGGTGCCGCGCTGGGCGGCACCGGACGTGCAGGTCAGTAGATGCTGAAGGGGAAGTACTTGTCGTTGATCTTCTTGTAGGTGCCGTCAGCAACGATTTCCTTCAGCGCGGCGTTCAGCTTCTCGCGCAGCGGGTCGCCCTTGCGTACGGCGATGGCGATCTTGTCGTTGTCGAACACCGGGTCACCCTTGAACTCGAAGTCCTTGCCGGAATCGCTCTTCAGCCATTCCCAGTTGACGAACTTGTCGGCCAGTACGCCATCGAGGCGGCCGGAAGACAGGTCGAGGTAGGCGTTTTCCTGGGTGTCGTAGAGTTTGATGTCGACCACGTCAGCCATGTTGTCTTCCAGCCAGGTGCCGGCAATGGTGGCACGCTGTGCGCCAATTACCTTGCCTTTCAGGCTGGCCTTGTCGGTCTTGAAGTCAGAGCTTTTCGGGGCAATGAACTGCAGTTTGTTGGTGTAGTAGGGGTCGGTGAAGTCGACGGCCTGCTTGCGCTCTTCGGTGATGGACATGGAGGCGGCGAGGAAGTCGAACTTCTTGGCGTTCAGGGCGGGAATGATGCCGTCCCAGTCGGAGGTCACCACTTCGCACTCGGCCTTCATCTTGGCGCAGAGGGCTTGGGCGATCTCGACGTCGAAACCGCCGGCCTGGCCGCTGGCATCGATCAGGTTGAAGGGCGGGTAGGCACCTTCGGTACCGATCTTCAGCTTGTCGGCGGCGACGGCGCTGGTGCCGAAGGCGAGGGTGGCGGCCGCAGCCAGCAGAATCTTCTTGTAGTTCTTCATTGCGCTCTTGCTCCGTGTTTTAGCGATTGCTGGACATGAATTGTTTACAGCGCGCCGACAGCGGGTTGTCAAATACCTGCTGTGGCGGTCCCTGCTCTTCTACCAGCCCCTGATGCAGGAAAACCACTTCGCTGGAGACATTCCGGGCGAAGTTCATTTCATGGGTGACCAGCAGCATGGTGCGGCCTTCCTCGGCCAGCGCGCGGATCACGTTAAGCACTTCTTGTACCATTTCCGGGTCAAGCGCCGAGGTGGGTTCATCGAACAGGATCACCTTCGGTTGCATGGCCAGGGTGCGGGCGATGGCTGCGCGTTGCTGCTGGCCGCCGGAGAGCTGGGTCGGATAGACATGGCGCTTGTCAGCGATGCCGACCTTCGCCAGCAGGGCCTCGGCGATTTCGGTGGCCTCGGCCTTGCTCTGGCCGAGTACGCGACGCGGCGCTTCGATGATGTTGTCGAGCACCGTCATGTGCGGCCAGAGGTTGAAGTTCTGGAAGACGAAGCCGATTTCGCTGCGCATGCGATTGATCTGCTTGTTGTCGGCGGCGACCAGTTCGCCGGAGCGGCTCTGCTTGAGCTTGAGTTCTTCTCCAGCCACCAGGATCTGGCCCTGGTGCGGGTTCTCAAGCAGGTTGATGCAGCGCAGGAAGGTGGACTTGCCGGAGCCAGAGGAGCCGAGGATGGAGATCACGTCACCGTCGTTGGCGGTGAGGGATATGCCCTTGAGCACTTCGAGATCGCCGTAGCGTTTGTGCAAGTTACGGATTTCAAGCGCTGGCGTGGCTTGGGCCATGGGGGGTCCTCTTATTGTTCGGGGGCACTCTGGCGGTGGGGCGGCCTTCCTGGCGAGGGGAAGCTAGCATAGCGCTTTGCCAGGCGAAAGCCGACGGAGAGCCCCTGGAGGGTTCTGTAGGTGAGTTTGTCGCATCGCTGCAGTTGCTTGTCGCGGTAGCAAAAACTCGCGGAGCTCGTGCCGAAATGCCCGGATTTCGCGCCTTTGCGCCGATCCTTTGTCTTTTTCCTTTGTGATCAAATGGTTACTCGGTTGGCGCGACGAAAGCGCCAGGATCGGTCGCGGTTTGTCCATCCGGCTGCGGTCTATCTCCAAGCTCTCCTCGCACTGGTCGAACTGGGCCAGGAAGGAGCGGTCGACCCTCAGGGCATTCAGGCGGAAACGTTGCAGGTAGCTGAGGGAGGAGTAACCGGTACCGAAGTCATCGATGCTGATGCGTACCCCCAGATCATGAAGCTGCTGTAGCACGGTGATGGTCCGCACGGAATCGGCCATGGATACGCTCTCGGCGATGATGGCGCCCACCTGGACGACCAGGTCGTGCTGGGCGAACTGCCGGCAGAGAGGTTGATGCTTACCGTCAGTGGGGTCGGGCTTGGGCACGCCTGATGCCAGCGGGCCATGCTGCGGCGGGCTTCGCAGTGAGGTTAGCAGCGCCGTTCGCATCGTGCGCGGCAGCGGTGTGAGGGGGGGCTGAAAACAAAAAGCCCCAGCACATGGCTGGGGCTTTTTGACGGTATTAGTGGTGCCCAGGGACGGAATCGAACCGCCGACACGGGGATTTTCAATCCCCTGCTCTACCGACTGAGCTACCTGGGCAACGGGGCGCTATTAAACGGATTAAGCGGCCCCTCGTCAACACCCTTCTGAAAAAATTTTTAGTTATTACGGGCGCTTACGCGCTCGGGGGGACATAACCTTCGGCTTGGGCGTAGTCCTCGCCCGAGAAAAACTTGTCCATTTCAGCCTGGAGGAACTTGCGGTCCTCGGCGTTCATCATGTTCAGGCGGCGCTCGTTGATCAGCATGGTCTGATGCGCCTGCCACTCATCCCAGGCCTTCTTCGAGATGTTGTTGAAGATGTCCTCGCCCTTGGCGCCCGGATATGGCGGACGCTCCAGGCCCGGCAGTTCCTCTTTGTACTTGCGGCACATGATGGTGCGGGTCATCGCGGTTCTCCTGCATTCAATACATCGGCCGCGCGCTTGAGCAGCTTTTTCACCGGGGCGGCGAGCCCCAGGCGCGGCGGGGTGGCGAGGTTATACCAGAGCCAGTCGCCCTCGGCCACGATGGGGACGCTGCCCTCCACGGCCACCAGCCAGGGTTCGATGGCCAGTTGGAAATGACTGAAGGTGTGGGTCAGGCCGGGCAGTTCGCGGCGCTCGCCGAGCTGCAACGAATGCTGGTTGGCCAGCGGGGCGAGCGCGTCGAGATCGTCCAGTTCCGGAAGGCTCCAGAGCCCGCCCCAGAGCCCGCTCGACGGCCGACGGTAGAGCAGGATGGCGCCGTCACCATTGGCCAGCAGGGGCATCAGGGTGCGCTTCTGGGGCAGCGCCTTGCGCGGTTTCGGGGCGGGGTAAGCCGTTTCCCTGCCTAGCTGGTGTGCACGACAACCGCTCTGCAATGGGCATAGCAGGCAGCTGGGTTTGCTGCGGGTACAGAGGGTGGCGCCGAGGTCCATCATTGCCTGGGTGTAGTTGTTCACTCGCTGGTACGGGGTGAAGCGCTCGGCCACTTCCCAGAGTTGCCTGGCGACCTTCGGTTCACCCGGATAGCCGTCCTGCGCGACATAGCGGGCCAGGACGCGCTTGACGTTGCCGTCGAGGATCGGTGCACGCAGGCCCATGGACAGGCTGGCGATGGCGCCGGCGGTGGAGCGACCAATGCCAGGCAACTCCGCCAGTTGATCGACGTCGCAGGGGAAGTGGCCGTCGTAATCGGCCACCACCTGTTTCGCGGTCTTCTGCAGGTTGCGGGCGCGAGTGTAGTAGCCGAGGCCGGTCCAGAGGTGCAGTACTTCGTCTTCCGGCGCGGCTGCCAGCGCCTGCACGGTAGGCAGGGCCTCCATGAAGCGATCGAAGTAGCCCAGGACGGTGCTCACCTGGGTCTGCTGCAGCATGATTTCGGACACCCAGACGCGGTAGGGGGTGATGCCCTGCTGCCAGGGCAGGTCCTTGCGGCCATGACTGTCGTACCAGTCGAGCACGGCGCCGGAGAACTGCTCGGGGGTCATTGCTTGAACAACCCCTTGAGCGCGTCTTTCAGCTCCGGGCTGACCTTGTCGCCCAGCTTCTCTTCGAGTTTCTCGTTGAGTTTGTCGCCGGCCAGCTTGGCAGCCACCTTGCCCATACCGTCCTTGTCCAGGCGGCAGGCTTTGGCGCCCAGCTCCAGCGGGCCGCGGCAGCGCAGTGGCCACTCGATGCCGACGTAGCGCTCGTTGACCTGACAGGCCGGGTCCGGCATCGCGCTCTTGTCGCCTTCGATCACTACGCCGATCCGGTAATCCAGACCGAGCACGCGCAGGTCGACTGCGCCATCACCCTTGACGTTGAGGCCGGGGATGCTGGCGCGCAGGTCGGGGTTGTTGGCCACGCCATTGTTGAAGATGAGCGAGCCCTTGAGCTCGCGGAAGGGGGTCTCGCTGCCGCTGCGCGTGCTGCTCAGCGTTTTGCGGTTGAGGGTGGCGATGCCCTGGCAGAGTTGCTGTTCGAGGTTGGCGTCGAGCAGCGCGCCGTCGTTCAGGGCGAAACTGGCGGTGCCATTGAGACCGTCAATCCAGGCCTTCTGGCTATTGCCGCTGCTGGTGATGTCAGCGGTCATGTCCAGCAGGCCGCGCACCGGTGGCTTCTGCTCCTGGGCCTGGAGGAGTTTCTCCACCGGCACGTTGCTGATGCGTTTTTGGGCCTTGAGCAGCGGTACTGCCGGACGCGCGTCGATTTGCGCGCTGGCCTGGAAGCTGCCACCGAGCAGACCCCCACGCAGGTCTTCAAGGGTCAGCAGGCCTCCCTTGCCGTTGGCCTTGAGGCTGACGTCATTCAGAGGCAGTTTGTCGACGGTGAATTGGCCGAGGTTCAGCGTGGCTTGCAGATCGACCTTGCGCAGCTGGTCCATTGGCAGTATCGGTGCTTCGCTCCAGGCAGCCTGGGTTGGCGCGTTCGGTAGCGGCGTGGTGCCCTGGCTCGCGGCGGCTACAGCGGGCTTTACTTCGGCCTGGCGGGCGGTTTGGGCTTCCTGCTTGGCCTTGGTTTTGGGCGGCAGGTAGCGGTCGAGGTCGAGCTTGTCGCCCTTGAGCTGGATGCGCACGGCCTTTTGGGCGAAGTCGGCCACGGCCAGGCGGCCGCTGAAGCTGCTGTCGTCCAGTTTCAGGTTGAGGCCTTCGAGGGCGAGGCTGTTGGGGCTGCCGCCCAGTTTGGTGACCAGCTCGAATTTCTGCAGCGTGGTGGCGTCGCTCATTGGCGGCAGTTCGACGCCGATGCCGGTCAGGAACTCCCGCAGGTTGAGCGGGGCGATGGACAACCCGCCCTCCAGCCGTGCGCCCTTGTTCAGGTCATGCACCTTGAGTTCACCGAGTGCGCGCAGTTGGTTGGCGGAAAGCTTGAGGCTGTTCCACTCGGCGACGTTGGCGGCGAGATCGGCCAGCAGCTGGCCCTGGGCGTTGAAGGTCAGGGTCTTGCCCTTGAAGGGTTCGCCGGACGCTTCGCCGTTCAGCTTCAGGTCCTCGAGCTGGTAGCGTTTGAGCGCGCGCTCGAAGCGCAAGTTGGTAGTGAGTTCGGTCTTGGCGCGCAGCACCGGCTGGTTGGTGCCAAAGAAGGCACTGAGTTTGACCGGGATGCTGGCTCCCTCGCGGATGGCACCGGTGACCAGTTCGATGCCTTCGGCGTTGAATTGCTGACCGCTCTTGGCATCGGTGTAGTTGATGCGCGCATTGCGCACGGTAAGGCTGTCGATATCCAGCTTGACCGGGCGCGCTGGTTCTTCGGCAGCGGGCGCCTGCTGGGCACCGTCGGTCGGAGCGGGGCTGGTCGGCGTGCCGGCCTGGGCAGTTTCCGGAGCCTTCGCCGGGCGGCCGATATCCTCCCAATTGCCGTGGCCCTTGTCGTCGCGCTGCAGATCGAGGTTGAGGCCTTCGACGCGGATGTCGCTCATCTGCACCTCGCGACGCAGCAGCGGCAGTACGCGCACCGACAGGCCGATCATGTCGAGGTTGGCGAAGGGCTTTTCCGGGCTGGCGGCACTGGCCAGGGTCGCCTGGTGCAGTTCGAGGCCGAGCCAGGGGAACAGGCTCCAGCCGATGTCGCCGTTGAGGGTCAGTTCGAGGTTGGCCTTGTCGCGGGCCAGTTGTTGAATCTCGTCCTTGTAATCGTTCGGGTCGAACAGGTGGGTCAGGGCGAAGCCCAGGGCCACTATGATCAGCAACAGCCCGAGGAAGATGAGGCCCAGGATTTTTCCGAAGGCTTTCATTGGCCAGTCCTTGTGATGGATCGCGTGAATTGAAGGTGCCGAGTATAGCGCCGGGCCATCAGTCATGGCGTGCAGTGGCGTGGGGCTTCGGCGCCCTGGTCAGGGACTTTTGATGGTGATTCTGGCCGTCGGTTCAGCGCAGGGGGCTTAGAGGCTTTCCAGCGGCAGGTGCAAGCGAGCCGCGAGGGCCTGGCTTTCCAGATGGCCCTCTGGAGCGGCCAGGGCCAGCGATCTGCCTGCTTCCCGCGCCAGGCGAGCGCTTTCCTCAACCAGGCGACGGGCGACGCCGCGATGGCGGGTGACCTTGCGCACGCAGAGGTGGGACAACCGCCAGTGCTCCTCGCCGCGCTCGATCAGCGCTGCGCCGAGCAGGCGATCGTTGAAACGCCCGGCCACCAGCAGGCCGTCGGCCAGGCCGCGTTCCACCAGTTCCGCCGCATTGGCGTAGGGCGCCAGCAGCCAGTCCGGAGCATCGGCGTAAATTTTCGCCAGGTCGCCGCGATCCTGCTCGGACGGGCAATTCAGGGTCTCTACGATCACGGGCATTGGGGTTCCTGGAGGGCATTGCGGACGCGGCTCGGCAGTGTAAACCCCGCCGACCGTCGTCGGTAGCCGCGCCAGCGGCCGGCGGCCTATAATGGCGCTCTTTTTTGTGAGCCTTTTGTGGAGCTGGTGATGGCCGAACGTACGGCATCCGTCGAACGCAATACCCTGGAAACCCAGATCAAGGTCTCGATCAACCTGGATGGTACTGGCAAGGCGCGCTTCGATATCGGCGTACCTTTCCTTGAGCACATGCTCGACCAGATTGCCCGTCACGGCCTGATCGACCTGGACATCGAGTGCAAGGGCGATCTGCATATCGACGATCACCACACCGTGGAAGACGTCGGTATCACCCTCGGCCAGGCCTTCACCCAGGCCATTGGCGACAAGAAGGGCATCGTCCGCTACGGCCATTCCTATGTGCCGCTGGATGAAGCCCTGTCCCGCGTGGTCATCGACTTCTCCGGTCGTCCCGGCCTGCAGATGCACGTTCCTTTCACCCGCGCCGTGGTCGGTGGCTTCGATGTCGACCTGTTCCAGGAGTTCTTCCAGGGCTTCGTCAACCACGCCCTGGTGAGCCTGCACATCGACAACCTGCGGGGCCATAACACCCACCACCAGATCGAAACCGTGTTCAAGGCCTTCGGCCGCGCCCTGCGCATGGCCGTCGAGCGGGACCCGCGCATGGCTGGCCAGATGCCCTCCACCAAGGGCGTGCTCTGATGCAGACGGTTGCAGTCATCGACTACGGCATGGGCAACCTGCACTCGGTTGCCAAGGCCCTGGAACACGTCGGCGCCGGCCGTGTGCTGGTCAGCAGTGATGCCAGCGTGATCCGCGAAGCCGACCGGGTGGTGTTTCCTGGCGTCGGTGCCATCCGCGATTGCATGGCGGAGATCCGTCGCCTGGGCTTCGACGAGCTGGTGCGCGAGGTCAGTCGCGATCGTCCGTTCCTCGGCATCTGCGTTGGCATGCAGGCGCTGCTGGAGCGCAGCGAGGAGAACGACGGGGTCGACTGCATCGGCCTGTTCCCCGGCCAGGTGCGCTTCTTCGGCAAGGGCCTGGTGGAAGATGGCGAGCACCTGAAAGTGCCGCACATGGGCTGGAACGAGGTGGAGCAGAGTGTCGCCCACCCGCTCTGGCACAACATTCCTGATCGGGCGCGGTTCTACTTCGTGCACAGCTACTACGTCGAGGCCGGCAACCCTGCCCAGGTAGTCGGTCACGGTCACTACGGCAAGGACTTCGCCGCCGCGCTGGCCGAAGGCTCGCGCTTCGCCGTGCAGTTCCACCCGGAAAAGAGCCACACCCACGGCCTGCAGCTGCTGCAGAACTTCGCCGCCTGGGACGGCCGCTGGTAAACCGATGAGCCGCGCGAAGAAGACCCCGAGCCTGCAACTCGACGCCGCCCAGACCCAGGACGCGGTGCTGGCGATCAAGCGTTTCATGGCCGATCGCTTCGAGCTGGAGCTGGGTTCCTTCGAGGCCGAGGAAGTGCTCGACTTCTTCGCCCAGGAGTTCGCGCCACATTTCTACAACAAGGCGATCTCCGATGTGCAAGCGCACCTGAAAGACAGGTTCGAAAGCATCGAGAGTGACTTGTGGGCGCTTGAGAAAAGCTGAGCGCCAAGCCGATTCCACTGACTTCGAACAGGTTGAACCGATGCTGATTATCCCCGCTATCGATCTGAAGGACGGCGCCTGCGTGCGCCTGCGCCAGGGCCGCATGGAAGACTCCACCGTGTTCTCCGACGACCCGGTGAGCATGGCCGCCAAGTGGGTAGAGGGCGGCTGCCGTCGCCTGCACCTGGTGGACCTGAACGGCGCCTTCGAAGGCAAGCCGGTGAACGGTGAAGTGGTCACCGCCATCGCCAAGCGCTACCCGAACCTGCCGATCCAGATCGGCGGCGGCATTCGCTCCCTGGAAACCATCGAGCACTACGTCAAGGCCGGCGTCAGCTACGTGATCATCGGCACCAAGGCAGTGAAAGAGCCCGAGTTCGTCACCGAGGCCTGCAAGGCCTTCCCCGGCAAGGTCATCGTGGGCCTGGACGCCAAGGACGGATTCGTCGCCACCGACGGTTGGGCCGAGGTCAGCAGCGTGCAGGCCGTGGACCTGGCCAGGCGCTTCGAGGCCGATGGCGTCTCCGCCATCGTCTACACCGACATCGCCAAGGACGGGATGATGCAGGGCTGCAACGTCGAGGCCACTGCGGCCCTGGCCGCCGCCAGCCGAATCCCGGTGATCGCGTCGGGCGGTATCCACAACCTCGGCGACATCGAAAAGCTGCTGGCCGCCAAGGCCCCCGGCATCATCGGCGCCATCACTGGCCGTGCCATCTACGAAGGCACCCTGGACGTCGCCGAGGCCCAGGCCTTCTGCGACAGCTACAAGGGCTGATCATTACGCTGAAGCCCTCGCTGGCCGAGAGCCGTAGGATGGGTTAGTCGCGCAGCGGCGCAACCCATCAACTACTGACAGATCGATGGGTATCGCGGCGCTCCGCGGAACGCCGCCCGACCCATCCTACGAGAGCAATGTTATGGCACTGGCAAAACGCATCATCCCCTGCCTCGACGTGGACAACGGTCGCGTGGTCAAGGGCGTCAAGTTCGAGAACATCCGCGACGCCGGCGACCCGGTCGAAATCGCCCGTCGCTACGATGAACAGGGCGCCGACGAGATCACCTTCCTCGACATCACTGCCAGCGTCGACGGCCGCGACACCACCTTGCACACGGTGGAGCGCATGGCTAGCCAGGTGTTCATCCCGCTGACCGTGGGCGGCGGCGTGCGCACCGTGCAGGACATCCGCAACCTGCTCAATGCCGGTGCCGACAAGGTGTCGATCAACACCGCTGCTGTCTTCACGCCGGAGTTCGTCGGCGAGGCCGCCTCCCGTTTCGGCTCCCAGTGCATCGTGGTTGCCATCGATGCCAAGAAAGTCTCCGGCCCCGGGGAAACACCACGCTGGGAAATTTTCACCCATGGCGGACGCAAACCCACCGGCCTCGACGCTGTGGCCTGGGCGAAGAAAATGGAAGACCTGGGTGCCGGTGAAATCCTCCTCACCAGCATGGACCAGGACGGTGTGAAGAGCGGTTACGACCTGGGCGTCACTCGCGCCATCAGCGAAACCGTCGGCATTCCGGTGATTGCCTCCGGCGGTGTCGGCAATCTTGAGCACCTGGCTGCTGGCATCCTCGAGGGCAAGGCCGACGCCGTTCTGGCGGCGAGCATCTTCCACTTCGGTGAATACACCGTGCCCGAGGCCAAGGCCTATCTCGCCAGCCGCGGAATCCTGGTGCGCTGAGCACGATTCTTGCCTAGCATTCGCCCAGGCTGCTCGCGTGACGGACTTCGCAGCCTGGGCTGCTGATGCCCGAGCCCCGTTCCCACGGGGTTAAGCTCAGCGCATTTCCCATCTCTCCTGGAAGGTAATCGCTAATGTCGAAACGCCTGCTGCTGGCGCTGGCCGGTACCCTCATGGTGTTTGCCGGTGCAGCTCGTGCCGAAGTGGATGAGAACTACAGCGTCGTTCTCCTGACCGAAAACTTCCCGCCCTACAACATGTCGATCAACGGGAAGAACTTCGCCCAGGAAGACAATATCGATGGCATCGCCGTCGACATCGTCCGTGAAATGTTCAAGCGTGCCGGGGTCAAGTACAGCCTGACCCTGCGCTTCCCCTGGGATCGCATCTACAAGCTGGCGCTGGAGAAGCCAGGCTATGGCGTCTTCGTCACTGCGCGCCTGCCAGAGCGCGAGCAGTCGTTCAAATGGGTCGGCCCGATCGGTCCCGACGACTGGATCATGCTGGCTCGCACCGACAGCTCGATCGCCCTGGGCAGCCTGGAAGACGCGCGCAAGTACAAGGTGGGCGCCTACAAGGGCGATGCCATCGCCGAGTACCTGACCCAACAGAAGCTCGAACCGATCACCGCCTTGCGCGACCAGGAAAACGCCAAAAAGCTGGAGAAGGGCCAGATCGACCTCTGGGCCACCGGCGACCCCGCTGGCCGCTATCTGGCCAAGCAGGAAGGCGTGGGCGGCCTGAAAACCGTGCTGCGCTTCAACCAGGCCGAGCTGTTCCTGGCGCTGAACAAAGAAGTGCCCGACGAGGTGGTGAACAAGCTGCAGGCCGCGCTGGACCAGCTGCGGGCTGAAGGCTATGTCGACGAGATACTGAACAGCTACCTCTAACAGGTAGTGCTTCAACCCTAGCAACGAGACCTCAGTGACTGGCCACAAGCCGGTCGCTTGCCATGGAAGGCAGGACGGGTCGTGCCGTACGTCCGTGGGTGGGGAGCCCACGCAAGGAAGCCGCTTAGCCACAACCACAACTCAAGCGAGCGGTATGACAATGCAGAAGCTGATTCAACGTGCCCTGACCCTGGGCCTGATGTTCTTCGCCTTCACGGCGCGCGCCGATTTGCCGGCGGACTACAAGGTGGTGTTGCTCACCGAGAACTTCCCGCCCTTCAACATGGCGGTGGATGACAAGAACTTCGCCCGCGACGACGGCATCGATGGCATCAGCACCGATATCGTCCGCGAGATGTTCAAGCGCGCCGACATCAACTACAGCCTGACCTTGCGCTTCCCCTGGGATCGCCTGTATCGCCTGACCCTGGACAAGCCCAGCTATGGCCTGTTCTCCACCACCTTCACCGCTGAACGCCAGCCGCTGTTCAAATGGGTCGGTCCGATTGCCAAGACCGAGTGGGTGCTGCTCGCCGCGCCGGGTAACAACCTGAGCGTCAAGGACCTGAAGAGTGCGTCCCAGTACCGCATTGGCGCGTACAAGAACGATGCCGTGAGCCAGCACCTGGAAAGCCAGGGCATGGCGCCGCAGAACGCCCTGCGTGACCAGGAGAACGTGAAGAAACTGCTCAAGGGCCAGATCGATCTCTGGGCCACGACTGATCCCGTTGGCCGCTACCTGGCCAAGCAGGAAGGCGTGACCGGCCTGCAGACCGTGCTGCGCTTCAACAGCGCCGAGCTCTACCTGGCCTTCAACAAGGACACCCCAGACGAGGTCATCGAGCGTCTGCAGAAGGCCCTGGACCAGATGCGCACTGACGGTTACGTCGACGAGATCACCCAGAACTACCTGTAATGATTGGCAGGCCCGGCGCGGCCTGCTTCTGAATGCCCTTCTTTAGGGGCGAATTCATTGGCTATGTCTGCGTTAGCTGTTGCGAGAGATTGACCATCGGGCCAGGAGCCTACGGGTAATGCAGCTGCCTACAACACGTAATGCAGACATAGCCAGTTCATTCGCCAAGCAGACCGCAGGTCTGCCCTGCATGCCTTCATAGGGCAGCTGCGCTGCCCTTGGCGATTGAATTCGCCCCAACGAGGCGTCCCTGGCGCCGCTTGAGCATCTACCGGTAAAACCCCGCCTTGCCGTGAGCCGCCATGGCGCGGTTGCCGCGCAGGGCGATCAGCATTTCCACATCGATCAGCTCGAAGCCCCGTTCCTTCAGGCGCGGCAGCTCGCGCTCGAGCAGTTCCAGGGTTGCCGGGTGAGGGTGGCCAATCATCAGGGCTGAGCCCTGCTTGCGCGCCAGGTCCAGTGCCGCGTCGAATTGCTTGGCCACCGCGGCCGGACTCTGGTCGTCATCAAGAAAGACATCCCGCGAGAGGCTGGCCAGCCCGGCCTTCTGCGCCTCGGCGGCGGCCACCGTGGCAGCGCTGGTGCGGCTATCGATAAAGAAGCGGTGTTCCTGTTGCAAGCGATGCATCAGCCAGGTCATGGCGGGACGCTGGGCGGTCATGCGGCTGCCCATGTGGTTGTTCAAGCCGCGGGCGAAAGGCACCTGGCGCAGGGCCGCGTCCAGGCGTTTCTCCAGCTCGGCTGTGGATAACTCTGGCCGCCAGGCATAGGGGCCGGTGGCCGGGTCCATGGGCAGGTGCAGCATCACTGTCTTGCCGGCGGCATGGGCGGCTTCGGCGAGTTCACGGGAGTGAGGGGCATCCGGAAGGATGGAAAGCGCCACCGGGCCGGGGAGGGCGAGAACACGGCGGTCGCGGGCGGGGGTTTGGCCCAGGTCGTCGATCACCAGGGCCAGGCGCGCCGTTGGCGCGGCCCAGGCACCGGTTGCCGTTGCGCCCAACCACAACGCAAGCAACCAGGCGCCCCACCTCATGTCACTTTCCGCGAGTGACGTTCAGGCCTTTCAGCAGATTGAGGGCCTGGCTCAGTTGGAAGTCGTCATCCTGCGGGCGTGGCTCCGCCGATTTCTTGTTCGAACTTGGGCGGTCGGCACCGCCATTGCCGTTGCCGAGGTGGCCGGCGAGATCGGCTTCCTTGAAGGATTCGCCGTCCTGCTCGCGGGTGACCTTGGCTCGCGCGACTTCGATGTCCGGAACGATGCCCTGGGCCTGGATCGAGCGGCCGTTTGGGGTGTAGTAGAGCGCGGTGGTGAGCTTCAGGGCGCGATCGTTGTTCAGCGGCAGCACAGTCTGCACCGAGCCCTTGCCGAAGCTGTCGGTGCCCATCAGCACGCCACGTTTGTGGTCCTGCAGGGCACCGGCGACGATCTCGGCCGCCGAGGCACTGCCGCCGTTGATCAGCACCACCAGGGGTACGCCTTCGCTGGCGTCGGCCGGGTCGGCGGAGAAGCGCAGTTCGGAGTTGGCGATGCGGCCTTTGGTGTAGACGATCAGGCCTCTCTTCAGGAAGTGGTCGGAAACTTCCACCGCCGCCTGCAGCACGCCGCCGGGGTTGTTGCGCAGGTCCAGGACCAGTCCGCTCAGACGGCCGCCATTGTCCTTGCGCATCTTGGCCAGGGCTTTGCCCACTTCTTCGCCGGTGTTGACCTGGAACTGGGTGATGCGCAAATAGCCGTAGCTCTTGTCCAGCAGTTGGCTCTTCACGCTCTTGACCTTGATGGCCGCGCGCACCAGTTCCACGTCGAAGGGCTGGCCGCCATCGCGTACCAGGGTAAGGGTGATCTTGCTGCCGGCCTTGCCGCGCATCTTGTCCACCGCTTCCATCAGCGAGATGCCCTTGGTCGGCTGGCCGTCGATCTTGACGATCAGGTCGCCCGGCTGGATGCCGGCCTTGGAGGCCGGGGTGTCGTCGATGGGGGAGACCACCTTGACGAAGCCATCCTCGGCGCCGACTTCGATGCCGAGGCCGCCGAACTCGCCACTGGTGCTTTCCTGCAGCTCCTGGAAGTCTTCCGGTTCCAGGTAGGCCGAGTGCGGGTCGAGGTTGCTGAGCATGCCCTTGATGGCGTTCTCCAGCAGGGTCTTGTCGTCCACCGGCTCGACATAGGCGGACTTGATGCGATCCAGCACCTCGGCGAAGGTGCGCAGCTCGTCCAGCGGCAGCGGTGCCTTGCCGTTCACCGCCGTCGCGGGGAGATTTGCCGGCTCCTCGGCGGCCAGCAGCTGCGGGGCGCCGCCAAGCAGCGCCAGTGCCATGGCCAGGGAGGTGAGGCGGGACAGATGCGGCATGCGAACTAACTCCTGCTAGATGAGACCTATCCTTGGGCGCGGCACCACTGTGCCGGGTCGGTCGGTCGGCCTTGCTGGCGTATGGCGAAGTACAGTGCGGGCGTGTCCTGCCCGCCACTGGTGCCGACGGTGGCGATGGATTCGCCTGCTTTGACGATATCGCCGGCATTTTTCAACAGGCGCTGATTGTGGCCGTAGAGGCTCAGATAACCGTTGCCATGATCGAGAATGACCAGAAGCCCGGCGCCGCGCAACCAATCTGCGAAAACCACACGGCCGCCATGCACCGCGCGTACGGAGCTGCCTTCAGGGGCGCCGATCAGCACGCCGTCCCACTTGGCGCGGGAGTCGCCGCCACGGGCCGAACCGAAGCGGGCGACCAGGCGGCCGTCCACCGGCCAGGGCAGTTGGCCACGGGCTTTGACGAAGGGGCCGCCGAAGTTGCCGCCGGTGCTGGAAACCATCGGACCGTTGCTGGCCTTGGCCGGGCTGCCGGCCGGGTGTTCGCGTAGCACTCGCTGCTGTTCGGCGAGCGCACGCTTGCGGGCTTCTTCGGCCTCGCGGGCCTCACGCTCCTGGCGGGCCAGGGTTTCTTCGATGGTCTTGAGTACCTTACCCAGTTCGGCCTGATCCTGCTGGCGGGCCTTGAGCTTCTTGTCCCGGTCGCTGACGTCCCGGTTGAGCTTGGCCAGAGCCTGCTGGCGCTCCTTGCGCGTCGCGGCAAGTTGCTCGCGACGGCCATCGAGGGCGGCCTTCTGCTCGTTGAGCTGGTTCTGCTGGGTGGTGATTTCCTGCTCGACGTTCGCCAGCTGGCGCAGGGTCTCGTTGAACGCGGCAAGCTGTTCCAGGCGGGCCTTGCTCAGATAGTCGTAGTAGGTGAGGGTACGGGCGAACTTCTCGGGGTGCTGCTGGTTCAGCAGCAGCTTGAGGTATTCCTGCTGACCGCTCTGGTAGGCGGCGCGGGCCTGGATGCCGATCAGGCGCTGTTGTTCAGTGCGCGCGCCCTGGAGTTTTTTTTTCTCTTCGTCCAGGCGCTGGATCTCGCCTTCGCTCTTCTCGAGTTCCTGTTGCAGCTCTTTCACCTGCTGCTCCAGGCCGCCCATTTCGGTTTCGGTTTTCTTCAGGTCGGCCTGGACGCCGGATTTCTCCTGCTGCAGTTGCTGCAGGAGTTTCTTCAGTTCGGTGACATCCTTTGCGGCCCGGTCCAGCTGTTGCTGGGTTTCGGCGCGCTGGTCGGCCATGACCGGGGTGATCAGGCTGGCAAGGATTGCGAGGGCGAGGGCGCGAAACATGGGGGTGGGGCACCAGGGGAAAGGACCGGCCTAGTATGCCCGTGGCGCGGGGCAAAAAAAACGCCCGGAACCGGTGGTTCGGGGCGTTTCCTGATAAGGCGCGCAGATATTCACGCCTGGGCCGCGCCGGGGCTACGGCCCGCGTCGATCATTGCAGCTCGACGATGGTCTTGCCGGTCATCTCGGCCGGCACCGGCAGGCCCATCAGGGTCAGCAGTGTCGGGGCCACATCGGCCAGCACGCCGCCTTCGCGGATCGTCGCCGGACGCTTGCCGACATAGATGAAGGGCACCGGCTCGCAGGTGTGCGCGGTGTGCGCCTGGCCGGTCATTTCGTCTTCCATCTGCTCGACGTTGCCGTGATCGGCGGTGATCAGCGCTTCGCCGCCGACCTTGTCCAGGGCTTCAACGATACGGCCGACGCAGCTGTCCAGGCACTCCACGGCCTTGACCGCGGCTTCGAACACGCCGGTGTGGCCAACCATGTCGCCGTTGGCGTAGTTCACCACGATCACGTCGTAGCGCTGGTTTTCGATGGCGTCGACGATCTTGTCGGTGACCTCGGGGGCGCTCATTTCCGGCTGCAGGTCATAGGTGGCGACCTTGGGCGACGGAATCAGAATGCGCTCTTCGCCTTCGAAGGGCTCTTCGCGGCCGCCGGAGAAGAAGAAGGTCACGTGGGCGTACTTCTCGGTCTCGGCGATGCGCAGTTGGGTCTTGCCGTTCTTCGCCAGGTACTCGCCCAGTACGTTGTCCAGGGATTCCGGCTTGAAGGCGCTGGGGGCGGGGATGCTGGCCGCGTACTGGGTCAGCATCACGTAGCCGGCCAGGTTCAGTTCACGCTGGCGGGGGAACTCCTTGAAGCCCGGCTCGACGAAGGCGCGGGACAGTTCACGGGCGCGGTCGGCACGGAAGTTCATGAAGATTACGGCATCGCCGTCTTCCACCTTCACCGGCTCGCCGATGCAGGTGGCTTTGACGAACTCGTCGCTCTCGCCGCGCTCGTAGGCGGCAGCCAGGCCCTCGACGGCGCTGGCGGCGGAGAATTCAGCCTGGCCCTCGGTGATCAGGTTGTAGGCGGCTTCGACGCGGTCCCAGCGGTTGTCGCGGTCCATGGCGAAGTAGCGGCCGATCAGGCTGGCGATGCGGCCCTTGCCGAGGCGGGCGAAGGCGTCGTCCAGCAGCTTGATGGAGGGCTCGGCGCTCTTGGGCGGGGTGTCACGGCCGTCGAGGAAGGCGTGCAGGTAGATTTTCTCGGCACCGCGCTGGGCGGCCAGTTCGGCCATGGCGACCAGGTGGTCCTGGTGGCTGTGCACGCCGCCGTCGGAGAGCAGGCCCATGAAGTGCACAGCCTTGCCGGCGGCCACGGCCTTGTCCACCGCTGTGGTGATTTCCGGATTGCTGAAGAAGTCGCCGTCGCGGATCGCCTTGGTCACACGGGTGAAGTCCTGGTACACCACGCGGCCGGCGCCCAGGTTCATGTGGCCGACCTCGGAGTTGCCCATCTGGCCGTCCGGCAGGCCGACGTCCATGCCGCTGCCCGAGATCAGGCCATGGGGCTGGGTGGCGCGCAGACGGTCGTAGACCGGTGTCTTGGCGGCATAGATGGCGTTGTATTCGGGGCTGTCACTGTGACCGAAACCGTCCAGGATGATCAGGACCAGGGGTTTGGGCATGGCTGTCATAGTGTCGGACTCGTCTGCGGCAATGGGTGGAAAGTTGCGGGCAAGGCCCCGGAAAAAAGAGGCGGCATTCTACGGTCTGGTTCCGTCGGCGTCACCGCCAGACGGGTTTTGGCCGACCTGTGGGCCTGTGTATACTGGCCGGCATTTTACCGTCCCGGAAGCCGACGATGCTCGCTAAGCTGATTGAATTTGCCACTAACCACTATGTACTGAGTGGATCGTTCGTGGTGCTGCTGGCCCTGCTGCTGGCACATGAATTGCGCCGCAGTGGCCGCGCCATTTCCTCTCGCGAGCTGACCTCGATGGTCAACGGCGGCCAGGGCGTGGTCCTGGACGTGCGCGCCACCAAGGATTTCGCCGGTGGCCACATCGTTGACGCCCTGAACATCCCCTACGAGAAGCTCGCCAGCCGCATCGCCGAACTGGAGAAGTACAAGGACAAGGCCATCATCGTGGTCGACGCCATGGGCCAGCATGCCGGCACCGTCTGCCGTGACCTGAAGAAGGCCGGTTTCAACGCCATCAAGCTGTCCGGCGGCATCGGCACCTGGCGTGGCGACAACCTGCCGCTGGTGAAGTGAGATGGCCGAAATCGTCGTCTATTCGAGCGCCTGGTGCCCCTTCTGCGTCCGCGCCAAGCACCTGCTGGACAGCAAGGGCGTGCGCTATGAAGAGATCAGCGTCGACGGCAACCCCGCAATTCGCGCCGAGATGACCCGCAAGGCCGGGCGCACCTCGGTGCCGCAGATCTGGATCGGCCAGACCCATGTTGGCGGCTGTGACGACCTGTATGCCCTGGAGCGCGCTGGCAAGCTCGATGCGCTGCTCCAAGCCCGCCCGCAAACGGAAACGCACTAGAACAAGGCAGAATCATGACCGAACAAGCAAGCAACGCCGAAAACCAGAACCCCCAGTTCTCCCTGCAGCGCATCTACGTACGCGATCTGTCTTTCGAAGCGCCGAAGAGCCCCGAGATCTTCCGCCAGGAGTGGGCGCCGAACGTTTCCCTGGACCTGAACACCCGTCAGAAGCAGCTGGATGGCGACTTCCATGAAGTGGTGCTGACCCTGTCCGTGACCGTGAAGAACGGTGAAGAAACCGCCTTCATCGCCGAAGTGCAGCAGGCCGGTATCTTCCTGATCAAGGGTCTGGACGCGGCCTCCATGAGCCACACCCTCGGCGCCTTCTGCCCGAACATCCTGTTCCCCTACGCCCGTGAAACCCTGGACAGCCTGGTTGTCCGCGGCTCCTTCCCGGCGCTGATGCTCTCCCCGGTGAACTTCGACGCCCTGTACGCCCAGGAACTGGCGCGTCTGCAGGCCGCCGGCGAAGCCCAGGCCTGATTGCCAAGCTTCAGGAAAAAGCGCCCTTCGGGGCGCTTTTTCTTTGGCCGGTGAAATTGGCCCGTAGGGTGGGCTTCAGCCCACCAGCGGAGGTCAGCGTGGGCTAAAACCCACCCCACATAATAGAGCCGGACAGCATTCACTCCAGACTGAAATCGTGCTGCCGCCAGGCCTCGTAAACTGCAACGGCCACGGTGTTCGACAGGTTCAGGCTGCGGCAGTTGGGGCGCATCGGCAGGCGCAGCCGCTGTTCCGGGGGCAGGCTTTCCCGGACGTCCTGGGGCAGCCCACGGCTTTCCGGGCCGAAGAGGAAAGCGTCGCCCTTCTCGAAGGCCACCTCATGGAACAGCTTGGTGCCCTTGGTGGTGAAGGCGAATACCCGTGGGTGGCCGAGGGCTTCCAGGCAACTTTCCAGGTCGCTGTAGCGCTGGAGGGTGGCGTACTCGTGGTAATCAAGGCCGGCACGGCGCAGACGCTTGTCGTCCAGTTCGAAGCCGAGCGGTTCGATCAGGTGAAGGTGGCAGCCAGAATTGGCGCACAGCCTGATAATGTTGCCGGTATTCGGTGGAATTTCCGGTTGAAACAGGATGACGTGAAACATGGGTGGCCCCGAGCCCGAAGACGGGCGGCATTCTACTCCCGATGATGATCCGCGACCGAGCCTGTGGCCGCGCTTTTTGTTCGCCCTTGCCCTGATCGGCGTGCTGGTGGGAATGATGCTTGGCCGCCTGACAGCGCCGGACCCCGTGCACCTGCAGCGCATCGAGGTGCGCGAGGGTGGTTTGACGCTCTGGTTCGACCATGAGCCCGAGGTCCGGGCCGAAGCGTTGGAGGGCGCCTATGCGCTGATGCTGGGGGCGGATGGGCAGAACGCCAAGGGTCAACTGACCCTCGGTACCGCACCGGTGAGCTGGAAGGTGCTGCGATCGACCCATGGAGTGATGGTGCGATTCGTCGCGGCGCGGCCCTTGCACGGTGATTGGCATGGTGCCGCGGAGGATGGGCGCTGGCGGTTGGAAGTCAGCCTGCGCGCCGAATAAGAAAGGGGGAATCCTCGGCCTGCCTGTACCAAGGCCCCCTGAAGGGTGGTCGCCTGCCGTAGCGAGCGACGCGGTCCTGTACCGGGCCCTTGCGGGGCCCTTGGCGGCTGGGAGACCAGCGCGCCTTTGCATAAAAGAGGGGATTCCCCGGCCTGCCTGTACCAAGGCCCCCTGAAGGGTGGTCGCCCGCCGTGGCGTGCGACGCGGTCCTGCACTGGGCCCCGTAGGGCCCGGGCGGCTGACTGAGCAGCACACCTGTCGAATAAAAGAGGGGATTCCCCGGCCTGCCTGTACCAAGGCCCCCTGAAACCTGGTCGCCCGATGGCGACGCTGAAACGCTTTCGGCTCTTCTGGAGCCGTGGCGGCTGGAGGTCAGCCTGCCTGTCATAAGAGTGGGGATTCCCTGGCCTGCCTGTACCAGGGGCCCCAAAACCGCTGTTGTCTTGGGTATTGCAGGGGGCGTGCCAGTTTCTTGATAACCTTCGTGAGAATTTCGTTGGTTCGTCTGGAGGCAGCGCCATTAGTGGCTTTGAGCGAAGTGAAATTCGACGTGGAGGGACGGTGGCGGCGGTCTTCGGCGCCGGAAGTGCCTGGGCGTGAGGCACTTTTTTGAGGCGGGGAGGTGATTCAGGCACCAGGGATGATCCTTTTCCCTGGCCGAATGCACGGTGAGCGTCTGACGGGAGGGACCCCGCCGAAGCGAGGTCCGGGGCCGGGTCAGTGGTTATCCGGGGCCAGGTAGGCTGCGGTGGACTTGCAGTCCCGCAGTCGCTCCACTTTGAGCGAAAGGCCCTTTGGTAACCGGACGCCGATGCGAGAGCGGCCATCTTCCATTGGCCCCACCACGATTTCGATGCCTTTGGTTCGCAGCATTTGCCCCAGCTCGGCGTCGCTGCAGCCTTCCAAGGCCTTGAGCCTGAGCACGTCTCCTTCCTTTCGAACACCCATATGTAACTGCATGGTTTTCACCCTGTCTCTGGTTCAGGTCCGGGCAGCATCCCGCCCTGATTCACTGCAGTCCACGACCTCTAGGAAAACCAGACATTTCATACGGAGTGGGTGGCATTGGAGCGCGGGCGTGATGGCGGCAGGCGGCTGGTGTGATAGGGAGATTGCGTGCTGTGCCGCAGGCGCGAGGGCAGGAGGCGGGGCGCAGGGCACCCCGCCGAAGGGGGGTCAGGCGTCGTCGCCGTCGTCGTCGTCTCCGCCGTCCACCTTCATGCCCAGTTCCTTGATCTTCCGCGTCAGGGTGTTGCGGCCCCAGCCCAGCAGCACGGCGGCGTCGCGACGGCGGCCAGCGGTGTGCTTGAGGGCGGTTTCGATCATGATCCGCTCGAAGGCCGGCACGGCCGAGTCGAGCAGGCCGGACTGGCCGCGGGCCAGGGCCTGGTCGGCCCACTGGCGCAGGGCCTGTTCCCAGTTGGTTACCGGTGCGGCGTCCTGGGGCTGGGTGAGCAGTTCCGGCGGCAGGTCGTCGACGTGGACTTCGCGACCGGAGGCCATCACGGTGATCCAGCGGCAGGTGTTCTCCAGCTGGCGCACGTTGCCCGGCCAGGGCAGGTGCTTGAGGTAGTCCTCGGTCTCGTTCTTCAGCAGCTTGGGCTCTACCGCCAGTTCCTGGGCTGCGCGGGCGAGGAAGTGCCGGGCCAGGGCCGGAATGTCCTCGCGGCGGTCGGACAGGCGCGGGATGTGGATGCGAATGACGTTGAGGCGGTGGAACAGGTCCTCGCGGAACTTGCCGGCCTGCACCAGGTTTTCCAGGTTCTGGTGGGTCGCGGCGATGATGCGCACGTCCACCTTCACCGGGGTGTGCCCGCCCACACGGTAGAACTCGCCGTCGGCCAGTACTCGCAGCAGGCGGGTCTGGGTGTCGGCCGGCATGTCGCCGATTTCGTCGAGGAACAGGGTGCCACCGTCAGCCTGCTCGAAGCGTCCGCGACGCTGGTTGGCCGCGCCGGTAAAGGCACCTTTTTCATGGCCGAACAGCTCGGATTCCATCAGGTCCTTGGGGATTGCCGCCATGTTCAGGGCAATGAAGGGCGAGGCGGCGCGCGGGCTGTGTCGGTGCAGTGCGTGGGCCACCAGTTCCTTGCCGGTACCGGACTCGCCGTTGATCAGCACCGTGATGTTGGAGTGGCTGAGGCGGCCGATGGCGCGGAAAACTTCCTGCATGGCCGGCGCTTCGCCGATGATTTCCGGGGTGCGGGCCTGGGGCGCCGGAGCTTCCAGGCCCTGCTGCTCCTGGGCGTGCTGGAAGGCGCGCTTGACCAGGGACACCGCCTCGTCCACATCGAAGGGCTTGGGCAGATACTCGAACGCGCCGCCCTGATAGGAGGCTACCGCGCTGTCCAGGTCGGAATGAGCGGTCATGATGATCACCGGCAGGCGCGGGTAGAGTTCGCGAATGCGTGCCAGCAGGTCCAGGCCACTGGCGCCGGGCATGCGGATGTCGGAGATGATCACATCCGGCTGTTGCCGGGAGAGCCGCCCAAGCAGGCTGTCGGCGCTCTCGAAGCTCTGGGTATTCATGCCATCCTGCTGCAGGGCCTTCTCCAGGACCCAGCGGATGGAACGGTCGTCGTCGACGATCCAGACGGTTTCACTACGGCTCATGACGAGGAAGCTCCTTGTTCCAGCGGCAGGAAGATCGAGAAGACGGTGTGGCCGGGATGGCTTTCACACTCGATCAGGCCCTGGTGCTGACTGATGATGTTCTGGGCAATGGCCAGGCCCAGCCCGGTACCGTCCGGGCGGCCGCTGACCATGGGATAGAAGATGGTTTCCTGGAGCTCGGCCGGGATACCCGGGCCGTTGTCGATGATTTCCACCTTGGTCACCAGGCGATGGCGGGTGTGGCCGATGGTGAACTGGCGCAGGGTGCGCGTGCGCAGGGTGATGCGGCCAAGGCGCAGGTCGCTCTGCGCGGAGAGGGCCTGCATGGCGTTGCGCACGATGTTGAGCACGGCCTGGATCATCTGCTCCTTGTCGATGAAGACATCGGGAATGCTCGGGTCGTAGTCGCGCACCAGATTGATGCCGCCCTGGCTTTCCGCTTCCACCAGGCTGCATACGCGCTCCAGCACTTCGTGGACGTTGGTCATGGCCAGCGACGGCAGCTTGTTCGAGCCGAGCATGCGGTCCACCAGGTTCCGCAGGCGGTCGGCTTCTTCGATGATGACGTTGGTGTAGTCCTTCAGGTGCTCTTCCGGCAGTTCGCGGGAGAGCAGTTGAGCGGCACCACGGATGCCGCCCAGGGGATTCTTGATCTCATGGGCCAGGCCGCGTACCAGCAGCTTGGTGGTTTCCTGCTTGGACAGCTGCGCCTCTTCCTTGGTGATCCGCAGCAGGCGATCACGCGGGTGGACCTCCAGCAGCAGGAGGGTTTCGCCGCGATTGAGGATCGGCGTCACCGCGTAGTCCACGGTCAGGGTCTGGCCGGAGAGCGAGGTCAGCATGGCTTCACGCTTGGTGAAAGGGTGCGCCTGTTCCACCGCCTGGCGCAGGGAGGTCAGGGCTTCGGGCGACTCGGTGAACAACTCGCTGATGAACTGGCCATGGCTGCGCTGGCCACTGACGGCCAGGAGCATTTCCGCCGCCGGGTTCATGTACTCGAGGCGCAGGTCGGCGTTGAGCAGGATCACCGCGGTGGTCAGGTTGTCGAGCAGCAGTCGGTGCAGGGCGTCGTTGATGGTCATGGCTTCGGCGCTCGTGGCGATGACAGGAAAATGCAAGAAGCAAACCAAAGCCCTGAAAAAGCGCGGGAAAACAGGCTTTCTGCTGGTCGCAGCCGCTTTTCAGAGCAGATCGTTCGGTTCGATGCGAACCAAAATGGGGAGAGTATAGAAAGCGGTGCAAGGCGACGCACCGAAATGGTGCGAATTGACGTCGTTGCGTGGGAGAAACGAAGCGATACCCATGGGAGTGTTGTCGGGTATCGCTGGGCAGTTGCCCTTCAGATGAAGGGCAGGATGGCGATGTCGTCGTCTTCTTCTTCAGGTTTGTCCTTCAGCGGGCATTCCGGACGCACGCCGTAGTCGTCCTTTTCGCACGGGCGCGCCTGGCGCTTCTGCGACAGCGACATGCGCACGATATGCACCGGTTGGCTGGGCGTGCGCTCCACCATGCGCCCCTGCGCGTCGATGATTTCCACCGCCAACTGGTGGGTGCCGCGGTCGAGGTTTTCCAGCGGAAACACCGGGCTGCGCCCGGGCTCGCCTACGGGGTTACCATCCAGCAGCAGCCGATAGCTGTGGTTGGCGCGCAGGCCCGGCTCGCTCATGGCGCTGACGATCAGGTTGCCTTCGCCATCGCGGATGGTGGCATCGGGTTCGGGTACCAGAATGCGTAGCACCTGATAGCCCTGTTCGCGCGGAATGGGCTTGGGGTAGAGGGGCGGTGGCTGGATATCCCGTGGCGCGTTCATCTCGTTGGAGGGCGCCATCTCCAGGCGTTTGGCGTTGCCCGGCTTGGGTTGGTCGGTAAAGACGCGATTACCCTCGTCATCGATGTAGGTGTAGACCTCGGCTAGCGCGGGCTGGCCAAGGAGCAGGAGGGCGAGTAGCAGGAATCGGGTCATCGGTCAGTTGTTGGGCCGTGGCGTAGGGGCGGGCGGGCGCAGCGCCGGGCTGCTGGTGTTAACCCGCTGGACGGTAAAGGTGACGGGAGCGCTGCTCTGCACCACATTGGTGCCTGAGAGGACATCCACCGCGAGGCTGTGATCGCCACGGTCGACGTTCATCAGTTGCAGGCGCGGTACGTTGGTCGGCTGGCCATAGGGCTGGCCGTCCAGGCGCAGGCGCAGCCTGTGGCCGGGTTGCAGCCTGGGCTCCAGACGCACGCCGACACTGAAGGTGCCATTGTTGGCGCGCAGGGCCTCTTCGTCAGGGAGATCGGTCAGCTCCACCACCTGGTAGATGGCCTGCTGGTCGGCACTTGTCGCTGAGTCGGCCGGCTGGCTCGGCGGTTGTATCTGGACCGCGTTGGTCGGTGGCAGCTCCACCTTCTCACTGGCGGCACCATCTGGCGGCTGGTTGGTAAACACCGTGTTGCCGTTTGCGTCGGTGTACTTGTAGATCTGCGCAGCGGCAGGCAGCGTGGCGGCCAGCAGCAGACAACTGATGATGAGGCGCATGGGGGGCGGTCTCCGGAAGCTCATGCCAAGCCTTGCACCCAGACGGCGGGCTGGCAAGTCGGGCATTGTGCGACAGCGCCGTGACGACCGGTGTGCGCTGCAACACGTTAGGACATTTCTGAAAAGTGCCGCCACCTGCTCCGCTCTGTATGGCCGGGGCGAACGGAGGTCGCCGCGTGCTGTCACTCTAGCCGCTGACTACAAAAGCCGCGGCTATTGTCTGATTGGGGCGAGTGCCCGCTTTTGTATGATGCGACTCGCTTTCATTGTTCTGGGGGACATCTCTCTCGTGCCTATACCGTTCTTGCCTGCTGTCCGTTTCCTGTTCCCGCTGCTGCTCTGCCTGGTCGTCGGCCTGCTCTGCCCGACGCAGGGCCAGGCCGCTCTGCCCAATCCCCTGGCGGGGAGTTCGTCGGGCAGCGAGCAGATCAGCAATGCCCAGCTCGAACAGTCGCTCAACCAGGTGATCCAGACCCTGGAGAACGACAAGCAGCGTGCCGACTTGCTGAAGAAGTTGAAGCAGTTGCGTGACGTTACCGGCAAAGAGAAGGAGAGCGAGAGCGGGGTGCTCGGCCTGATCGGCGATACCTTGAGCAGCCTGGAAAAGCAGTTTCAGGGCGACAACAGTCCGCTGGTGATCTGGAGCAACCAGTTCCGCCTGGCTCGGACCGAAGTGGAGGAGCGCCTGCCCGGATGGCGTGACTGGCCGGGGATCGTGTTCAACTTTGCGGTGGTCATCCTGCTCTGGGCCTGCCTGGCCAGCGCCCTGCTCTGGCTGGGGCGGCGCATGCGCGAGCGCTTCGGCCTGTCGGCGGAGCTGCCACAGCATCCCAAGACCCGCGACCTGGTGCTGTTCGCCCTGCGCAAGCTGGGGCCTTGGCTGATCGCCTTCTTCATCACGCTTTACCTGTCGTTCGTGCTGCCCAGTTCATTGAGCAAGATGCTGGCGATGGTGATGGCCTACGTGCTGGTCTGCGGCACGCTGTTCTCCGCGCTCTGCGTCATCTGCCTATCGTTGCTCAGTGGGCCGCACCGCATCCGTGCCCTGGATATCCTGCGGCGCCAGGCGTTCCGCCCGCTGTGGCTGATCGGCAGCCTGGCCGCCCTTGGCGAGGCGGCCCATGACCCCCGGCTGATCGACGGCCTCGGTGAGCACACGGCGCTCTGCCTGAGCACTCTGGCAAATGCCACGGCGGCGGTTTTCACCGCGCTGTTCGTGCTGCGCTTCCGTCGCCCCATCGCCCATCTGATCCGCAACCAGCCGCTGGAGCGTCGTCTCAAGCGCCGGGGGTTGCACGAGCTGGTGGAGTTGGTGGGTTCCCTGTGGTTCGTGCCGGTACTGTTGCTGGTGGGCACATCGCTGTTCGCAACCTTCGTGTCCGCCGCCGATAGCAGCGTGGCCCTGCGCCGCGCCTTGGTCTGTGCCGTGCTGGCTGTGGTGGCGATGACGGTGATAGGACTGCTCAGCCGCCGCACCGGGCGCAGTGGTGACGGGCCCCGGCGCAGCGCTCCCTACGTCGAGCAGTTGCAGAAGTTCGGCCTCACCCTGGTGCACCTGTTCGTGGTGCTGTTCTTCATCGAGGTGGGGCTGCGGGTATGGGGCATGTCGCTGATCCGCTACGCCGAAGGAGATGGCGCGGAAATCAGCATGAAGATAGTCAGCTTCGGCACCACGTTGCTGGTGGCCTGGCTTGTCTGGATCCTCACTGACACCGCCGTGCAGCACAGCCTCGGTGTGGGTGGCAGGAACCGGCCGAATACCCGTGCCCTGACCATGCTGCCGTTAATCCGCAACGTGCTGTTTGTCACCATCGCGGTCATTGCCTTGATCGTTGCCCTGGCCAACATGGGCATGAATGTGACGCCACTGCTGGCTGGCGCCGGTGTGATTGGTCTGGCGATCGGTTTTGGTGCGCAGTCCCTGGTGGCGGACCTGATCACCGGCCTGTTCATCATCATCGAGGACTCGCTGTTCATCGATGACTACGTGGATGTTGGCGGCCACCTGGGCACGGTGGAGGGGCTGACCATCCGCACCGTGCGCCTGCGTGACCTGGATGGGGTGGTGCATACCATCCCGTTCAGTGAGATCAAGAGCATCAAGAACTACTCGCGGCAATTCGGCTACGCCATGTTCCGCTGGCCGGTGCCGGCGAGCATGCCTATCGACGATGCGGTGGCGCTGGTCCAGGACGTGGCGAAAGAGTTGCGCAGCGATACGGCGATCTACCGCAGTCTTTGGTCGCCGCTGGAGCTTCAAGGGGTGGAGAGTTTCGATAACGGTCAGGCGATTCTGCGCTTCCGTTTCAAGACTGCCCCGATCAAGCAGTGGGAAGTGCAGCGGGCGTTCAACCTGCGCTTGCGCAGGCGCCTCGACCAGGCGGGCCTGGAGCTGGCGATGCCGCGCCTGAACGTGCAGCTCAGTCGGATGCGCCAGTCGCGCGCCGAACCGCCGGAAGAGCAGGGCGACCTGGCGGAAAGAGGGGTTTGAGCGGAGCGCGCTTAGGTTGGGTAGAGGTACGAAACCCAACAAAGCGGACTTTCAGGTCGGGTGTATGCCGGGCCGCGCCGCCAATCGTTGGGTTTCGCTGCGCTCTACGCCAACCTACCGCACGGTCACACTCTTGGTTCAGCGCGTAGGTTGGGTAGAGGTACGAAACCCAACAAAGCGGACTTTCGGGTCGCGTGTATGCCGGGCCGCGCCGCCAATCGTTGGGTTTCGCTGCGCTCTACGCCAACCTACCGCAAATAAAAAAGGCCTCCCGAAGGAGGCCTCTCAATCATGCCGCTTGCGCGGTCACAACTGGATCAGACGCTGTAGTACAGGTCGTATTCCAGCGGGTGCACGAAGGTGCGCACCTTGATTTCTTCTTCGCTCTTCAGCTCGATGTAGGCATCGATGAAGTCGTCGCTGAACACGCCGCCCTTGGTCAGGAACGCACGGCCCTTGTCCAGTTCTTCCAGCGCCTCTTTCAGGCTGCCGCAAACCTGCGGGATTTCCTTGGCCTCTTCCGGCGGCAGGTCATACAGGTTCTTGTCAGCGGCATCGCCGGGGTGAATCTTGTTCTGGATGCCGTCCAGACCGGCCATCAGCAGAGCTGCGAAGCACAGGTAGGGGTTGGCAGCCGGGTCCGGGAAGCGCGCTTCGATACGGCGGGCTTTCGGGCTGTTCACGTACGGGATGCGGATCGAGGCGGAACGGTTGCGGGCGGAGTAGGCCAGCATGACCGGGGCTTCGAAGCCCGGGACCAGACGCTTGTAGGAGTTGGTCGACGGGTTGGTGAAGCCGTTCAGGGCCTTACCGTGCTTGATGATGCCGCCGATGAAGTACAGGGCGGTATCGGACAGGCCGGCATAGCCTTCGCCAGCGAAGGTGTTCTTGCCATCTTTGGAGATGGACATGTGAACGTGCATGCCCGAACCGTTGTCGCCGTACAGCGGCTTCGGCATGAAGGTCACGGTCTTGCCGTAAGCGTCAGCCACGTTGTGCACGCAGTACTTCAGGGTCTGAACTTCGTCAGCCTTGGCAACCAGGGTGTTGAACTTCACACCGATTTCGTTCTGGCCGGCAGTCGCCACTTCGTGGTGGTGAACTTCTACCACCAGGCCCATTTCTTCCAGGGCGTTGCACATGGCGGTGCGGATTTCGTGGTCGTGGTCGACCGGCGGTACCGGGAAGTAGCCGCCTTTGACGCCCGGACGGTGGCCTTTGTTGCCGCCCTCGATGTCAGCATCGGTGTTCCAGGAAGCCTGCTCGGAGAAGATCTTGAACATGGAACCGGAGATGTCGGACTTGAACTTCACTTCGTCGAAGATGAAGAACTCCGGCTCCGGGCCTACGAATACGGTGTCACCGATACCGGTGGTCTTGAGGAACTCCTCGGCGCGGCGGGCGATGGCGCGCGGGTCGCGGTCGTAGCCTTGCATGGTGCTCGGCTCGATGATGTCGCAGACCAGAATCAGGGTCGGCTCTTCGGTGAAGGGGTCCAGGACGGCGGTGGCGTCGTCCGGCAGCAGGATCATGTCGGAAGCTTCGATGCCTTTCCAACCTTCGATGGAGGAACCGTCGAACATCTTGCCGTGCTCGAAGAATTCGTCATCGGCGTCACGGGCCGGCATGGTCACGTGCTGCTGCTTGCCTTTGGTATCGGTGAAGCGCAGATCAATCCACTTCACGTCGTGTTCTTTAATCAGTTGAAGCGACTTCGACATGTTGTCCTCCAGGTGGTCGGGGGCAGAAACCTTGCCTCCCAAGAAATTCGGGGTGAAGCCGGAGCGGGATAGTCCGCCAGGGCGACCTGCCTCACAAGGGAGCAAATTGCGTGCCAGTGCCCTGGAATGGGCAAGGGCCCCAAAACTCACGGCTGGCGGGGGCTTCGCTCCGATTGTGCACAGTTTTGCGCACTGTTTTTGTGCCTGCCATGGTGCGCGTGTTCCATTTTGGTGCGTTGCGAGCTTTGCTGAATGATTTTGGTCAAAGCTTGAACAATTTCCGCTATAATCCGCGCCCCTCTTTTTCGGCCGCTGCCCTCGCGCTGTTTTTCATGAAACTCATCGTCAAAGTCTTCCCGGAAATCACCATCAAGAGCCGGCCGGTGCGCAAGCATTTCATCCGCCAGCTCTCGAAGAACATCCGCGCGGTCCTGAAAGACCTGGACCCGGAGCTCGAGGTGACCGGCGTTTGGGACAACCTTGAAGTCCAGACTCGCCAGACCGAGCCGAAGCTCCTGCGCGAAATGATCGAGCGGCTGACGTGCGTCCCCGGCATCACCCACTTCCTTGAAGTGCACGAGTACCCGCTGGGCGACTTCGACGATGTGCTGGAGAAGTGCAAGCTGCACTACGCCGACCTGATTCCCGGCAAGATCTTCGCCGTGCGCTGCAAACGTGCGGGCAAGCATGAGTTCACTTCCATGGAGCTGGAGCGCCACGTCGGCAGCCGCCTGCGCCAGGAGTGCAACGCGGCCGGCATCTCCCTGAAGAACCCGGAAGTGGAAGTGCGGATGGAAGTGCGCGACCAGCGCCTGTTCGTCATCCACCACCAGCACGACGGCATCGGCGGCTACCCGCTGGGCTCGCTGGAGCAGACCCTGGTGCTGATGTCCGGCGGTTTCGACTCCACCGTCGCCGCGTACCAGATGATGCGCCGCGGCCTGATGACCCACTTCTGCTTCTTCAACCTCGGCGGCCGTGCCCACGAACTGGGCGTGATGGAAGTGGCCCACTACCTGTGGGAAAAATTCGGCCGTTCCCAGCGCGTGCTGTTCATCAGCGTGCCCTTCGAGGAAGTGGTCGGCGAAATCCTCAGCAAGGTCGACAACAGCCAGATGGGCGTCGTGCTCAAGCGCATGATGCTGCGCGCGTCCACCCACATGGCGCGCAAGCTGACCCTGGACGCGCTGGTCACCGGTGAAGCCATTTCCCAGGTATCCAGCCAGACCCTGCCGAACCTCTCGGTGATCGACTCGGCCACCGACATGCTGGTGCTGCGCCCGCTGATCGCCAGCCACAAACAGGACATCATCGACACCGCCAACCGCATCGGCACCGCCGAGTTCGCCAAGCACATGCCCGAATACTGCGGCGTGATCTCGGTGAACCCGACGACCAAGGCCAAGGCCAGCCGTATCGAATACGAAGAAGCGCAGTTCGACATGGCCATCCTCGAGCGCGCCCTGGAACGTGCGCGCCTGGTGCCCATCGACCGGGTGATCGACGAGCTTGGCCAGGACGTGGCCGTGGAAGAAGTGCGTGAAGTGCTGCCAGGGCAGATCGTCCTCGACATCCGCCACCCCGATGCCCAGGAAGACGATCCGCTGGAGCTGCCTGGCATCGAAGTGCAGCCCCTGCCGTTCTATGCGATCAACAACCGCTTCAAGGAACTGGACGCCAACCGCCAGTACCTCCTGTATTGCGACAAGGGTGTGATGAGTCGTCTGCATGCCCATCACCTGCTCAGCGAGGGACACGCCAATGTGCGCGTTTATCGCCCGGCCTAAACAGCCCGGGCTGTTTGGCGGCAGCATCCGCCATCGCCCTCCCGACCATCGGGCCGCCTGATACGCCGTTAGTTCATATCAGCCGCTTAGACTTCGCGGCACACCGAATCCACTGATCGAGATACAAACGTGATCGAAAAACTCCGCAACATCGCCATCATCGCCCACGTCGACCATGGCAAGACCACCCTGGTGGACAAGCTCCTGAAGCTGTCCGGCACCCTCGACCGCAAAGAAGCGGAAAGCGAGCGCGTGATGGACTCCAACGACCAGGAAAAAGAGCGCGGCATTACCATCCTGGCGAAGAACACCGCCATCAAGTGGAACGGCTACAACATCAACATCGTTGACACCCCCGGCCACGCCGACTTCGGCGGTGAGGTTGAGCGCGTGATGTCCATGGTCGACTCCGTACTGCTGGTGGTCGACGCCCAGGACGGCCCCATGCCGCAGACCCGCTTCGTGACCCAGAAGGCGTTCAAGGCCGGCCTGCGTCCGATCGTGGTGGTGAACAAGATCGACCGTCCGGGCGCGCGTCCTGACTGGGTCATTGACCAGATCTTCGACCTGTTCGATAACCTCGGCGCCACCGACGAGCAGCTGGACTTCCCGATCGTCTACGCCAGTGCCCTGAACGGCATCGCCGGCATGGACCACGAGAAGATGGACGACAACATGGACGCCCTGTTCCAGGCCATCATCGACCACGTGCCGGTACCGGACGTAGACGTCGACGGCCCGTTCCAGATGCAGATTTCCCAGCTGGACTACAACAGCTTCCTCGGCGTGATCGGCATCGGCCGCATCGCCCGTGGCCGCATCAAGTCCAACACCCAGGTAGTCGCCATCAGCGACGACGGCACCAAGCGCAACGGCCGTATCCTGAAGATCATGGGCCACTCCGGCCTGCAGCGCGTAGAAGTGGCTGAAGCCGAAGCCGGTGACATCGTTTGCGTCAGCGGCATGGAAGAGCTGTTCATCTCCGACACCCTGTGCGACCCGCAGAACGTCGAAGCGCGTCCGCCGCTGACCGTTGACCAGCCGACCGTGAGCATGACCTTCCAGGTCAACGACTCGCCGTTCGCCGGCAAGGAAGGCAAGTTCGTCACCAGCCGCAACATCAAGGACCGTCTGGACAAGGAACTGCTGCACAACGTGGCCCTGCGCGTTGAAGCCGGCGAATCCGCCGAGAAGTTCAAGGTCTCCGGCCGTGGCGAGCTGCACCTCTCCGTACTGATCGAAACCATGCGCCGCGAAGGCTTCGAGATGGCCGTCGGCCGTCCGGAAGTGGTGATCATCGAGAAGGACGGCGAGAAGCAGGAGCCCTACGAGAACGTCACCATCGACATCGAAGAGCAGCACCAGGGCTCCGTGATGGAGCAGATGGGCCTTCGCAAAGGCGATCTGACCAACATGATCCCCGACGGCAAGGGCCGCGTTCGCCTGGAATACACCATCCCGGCGCGTGGCCTGATCGGCTTCCGTAACAACTTCCTGACCCTGACCTCGGGTACCGGCATCCTGACCTCGACCTTCAGCCACTACGGCCCGATCAAGGCCGGCGAAGTCAGCAACCGTCAGAACGGCGTACTGGTCTCCATGGCCACCGGCACCGCACTGACCTACTCGCTGGAAACCCTGCAGAGCCGCGGCAAGCTGTTCCTCGCCCCGGGCGACGAGATCTACGAAGGCCAACTGTGCGGCATCAACAGCCGTGACAACGACCTGGTGATCAACCCCACCAAGGGCAAGAAGCTCGACAACATGCGCGCTTCCGGCAAGGACGAGGTCATTGCCCTGGTTCCGCCGATCAAGTTCACCCTGGAACAGGCGCTGGAATTCATCGCCGACGACGAGTTGGTGGAAGTGACGCCGAAGTCCATCCGCCTGCGCAAGAAAATGCTGAACGAGAACGACCGCAAGCGCTACGAGCGCACCAAGGTCTAACTCGACCCGCTGCTGAAAACGCCCCCGCCGGCCCTGCCTGCGGGGGCGTTTTCGTTTGGGGCTAGGGCGGCCCTCTGCTCGTTTCAGTCTTCATGCACTCGCTTCGTGCCGTCTCGCGTCGTGCGCACCCGTCAGGGGTGCGGGTCAGACATGCCGAGGCCCTGTTCAGGGCTTCATACAGTCAATCAGGAAATTTCCAGCGACCTGATCAGGGTTCGCTGGCATACCGCACCGGCTCAGTTGTTTTCAATGGCGCCCTTTCCATTCCCGGCCCATTGCCAAGGAACTGCCCAGCGTGCGTCCCCTGAAATTGGATGTCGTAGTACTCAGTCTGTTCATGGTCGGCGCCCACTGCCTGGCCAGCGCCGATGTGTCCCCCGGCGATCGCGACCTGATCCGCGACCGCCAGGAGCGCCTGCTGCAGGAGCAGCAGAAGCGGCTGGAGGAACTGCAACAGCTTCCAGGCAAAGCTGTGGAAGCCGCGCCGCCCGCCCCAGTCGAAGAGGGCCGCTGCTTCGAAATACGCCGCATCGACCTGAAAAAAGCGTGTTCTATAGCCTGCCCCATGGTTGGTGGGTCTTCAGTTACAGCTACAGCCATCAATCCATGGAGCAAAATCGACAAATGAAACGAAACTACCTGCTCGTGCTTGCACTGGCCCTTCTGGCCGGATGTGCTGCCCCTAACAAGTTCCAGTCGTACGACTACAAGGACGGGCAGGAATACCCCTACGTGTCGGTTGTAGTGAACGACGGCTATGTCTATCAGGACACCAGTTGTGGCCAGTACGGCTGCAGTACCTACACCGACGAGTCGCACCTGTATGTGCTGAACAGACTGCGCGAGTCGGGGAAGTTTGAACGGGTGGATATCAACAATGGACTGGCGCAGCACAAGCTGGTTGTCAGCTTCGAGCGGGAGAGCCTGGGCAATGCGGGCGTGGACTTCGGGAAGTTGATGCTAGGGGCCGCAACGCTGTTCCTGTTGCCCATGCCTTACGACTACCGTTACCAGGCGAAGTTTTCTCTGATGGATGGGAACGATCTGGTCAAGGAATATACCTATCGCCGTGACTCGAACGAGTTAGCTTTCCTGTTCATCCAGGTGCAGAGCGCCAAGCACAACGCCATCAAGTCGATCGTCGACAACTTCCTCCATGATCTGGAGAAGGACGGAGCCCTGAACGCCAGGGTAAAGGCCGAACCGTCCAGCGCAGCCTTGTAAGAACCGGCAAGGAGCGCGACGACATGGGAAAAGGCGGGCTGGGATAAGAGGACAGATTTGTATGGCGCTTACTTAGGGCTAAAAAGCCCCCGCCGGACCGATCCAGCGGGGGCTTTTTGTTGGGCGTCTTTTTTATGGATTACTGGTAGGCCACCCCCGCATCCTCCAGCTGCACCTGCTGTCCCGTCATCACATCCAGCACCTTCTGTCGGTCGTCCGTGCCGAGTTGATCGAGCGCGCTGTTCACGTCCGATAGCCAGACGTCGTGTGAGCTGGTTTTCACCGTGTTATCGAGGATCAGGCGCTTCTGGAAGACCCAGAAGTTCGACCAGTCGTACCACTCGGGCAGGCCGTCGAAGGCCTTGTTCGGGTTGCCGGTGCGCATGAACTGGGACGCGTACTGGGTGAACTTGTTGGATAGGGCGGTGCGTTGGCTCTGGTTGCTGCTGGTGCTGATGAAGCGCAGCAGGTCCTGTTGCGGTGCCACGGGGAAGTTGCCGAAGAGGAAGGGTAGGTCCATGCCGTGCACGGCGCCGAAGGCTTCTTGCCAGGGTGCTGGCGAGTCGTCCCAGTCGAAGTTGTAGCGGTAGATGCTGCCTTGCAGTAGCCGCAGGTAGCGGCAGATGTTGTCCACCGTCAGGTCCACGCCCAGGCTCAGGGCGCGGTGCACCGGGCGGTAGGTGGAGTAGAGCTCCGGCTTGACGATGTCGGTGATGGCGAGGCTGGCGGGGTTCTGGTTGTTGACCATGTCCCACATCTGCGCGTGGTCGGGCTTGTAGTAGCTGAGCAGTTCGCCGGCGAAGTAGGTGCCTTCGTCCTTGGTGGTGCCGAGGATCATTGGCACCTTGTGGTAACCGCCAGCGATGAGGTCAACGTAGCCAGCCCAGGGGATCACGTGGCCGTCGGTGAAGTGCCCCATCACCACGGGCGTTGGCGTGTGGCGCACGATGTCGGCCGCCGGCAGCCCTCGTAGGAAGCTGCGCACCCAGGCCGGGCCCTGGCTTGTCCGGAAGGCCGCGGCTTGCAGCTTGTCGCTGGCATAGCCCTTCTCGATCAGCAGGTCGTCGATCATGCCGTTGGATTGCACCTCGCCCAGGGCCTTGGGATAGGCGTTGGGCAGGCCCGACATGCAGATCATGCGGTCCACCAGCGAATCTGCCAGTGGCGATTGCAGCAGCCCCCAGGCGTTGATGCAGCCGGCGGACTGTCCGGCGATGGTGACGCTGTTGGGGTTGCCGCCGAACTGGGCGATGTTGTCGCGCACCCACTCCAGGCCTTTGATCAGGTCCAGGGTGACGTAGTTGCCGGAGTCGTCCTTGGCGTTGCCTTCGTGCAGGGCAGCGTTGTACAGCCAGCCCAGGCTGCCGAGGCGGTAGTTCACCGTCACCACCACGGCGTTGGCATTGCGGGCGAAGTTGGCGCCGTTGTAGAGCAGTTCCGAGCTGGCGCCCTTGAGGTTGGAGCCGCCGTGAATCCAGAACAGCACGGGCAGGTTGCTTTCCGTGCTCTTCGGGCGCCAGACGTTGAGGTAGAGGCAATCTTCCGAGCCTATTGGCTGGCCGAAGGTGGCCGGGTCGGGTGCGCCGAAGAAGCTGCCCAGCTGCGGGCAAATGCTGGCGAACTGGCCCGAAGGACGCACACCGTTCCAGGTCGCGGGATCCCGCGGCGCCTTCCAGCGCAACTCGCCCACAGGCGGCGCCGCATAAGGAATGGCGCGCCAGGATTGAGTGTTATTGACATCGGCCACGCCCTGCACCTGAGCGCCGCCCAGGGAGGTGATCGAGCGTGTGAGGGACTGGTTGTCGGCGGCCTGGCTGACGGGGGCCAGGAAGGAAAGCAGGAGCAGGGAACCGCCTAGCAGACGGCCCGGGAAACGCAGCTTTGCGATCGAATTCATTGTTGTTATCTCGATTCGAGCCACAGGAATGGCGGGGTGCGTTCCGTGGGTTTGCCCCCGCCGCGTGTCCACCCGAGTCCAACTGCGTATTGGGACTCGGGTGCCAGTACTAGTCATGCCGGGCGGGCTGGTCAAACACGCTCAGGCCACAAACCGCCGACCGGTTGGTCACCTGCCGAACCGCACCCACACGCGGGGCGTCAGGGCATTTCGTAGCGCGGTGCCTGCTCCCATGGCATCCAGAGTTCGCCCTGCCACTCCAGCAGCATCAGCCGCCGGGCTTGCCAGGTCATCAGCACCCGCCGGGGGTGGAAGTAGCCTTCGGCGTGCTGGTCGCGCAGGGTGGGGATGACTTCGCGGGTGAGCCATTCATCCAGTTGCTGGCATTCGGGGTGGCCGAAGCGGATCAGGGCCTTGTAGAGGCCGGCTTCGTTGATGACGTGGATTTCTTCTTCATGGCCGTTGGCGTAGCGGATGGGGACCCGGCGTGCCTCGAAGGGCCGCAAGCGGCGATGCAGGGATTGCGGGTGATGCAGGCCAAGCAGGCGGGCGAAGTCGTAGGCGGAGAACCAGGGTTGATTGTCGATCATCACGCCGCGCAGGGGGCGGTTGTGACGGGTGAAGAAGGTGGGGATGGATGCGTCATGCATGGCGTTGCTCCGTTTGCGGGTTAAGTCCGCCGCCCTCCGTCGCTAAGCGAAGGGTGGCGAATCGCGCGGGGTTAGCGAACCGGGCAAACGGGGCCGGCAGACCGCAGGGGTCTCCCCACGCGATCCGCCATTGTGTGATGCAGCCTGGATAACTGCATGCGAGCCGGTGCCTACCAGAAACGTCCGCCGTTTCTCGTATGCGCCGTAGGCGCTATCGCGCCGTTTGCTTCAGGTCGCTAAACCCGGTCGCGGGCTCGGCCGCGACCCGGGCACGTTAGGGAGGGGGAGGGGAGCGAACAAGTCGCCGGAGAGCGTTTGGGAAATTTCTGAGTGTTGTTCAGTCGCGTCGCTTACGTGTCGGTGGTGATGAACGACGGCAATGTCTATCAGGACACCAGTTGTGGCCAGTACGGCTCGGCATCGTCAGCGTCAGGCGTGAACCGACTGGCAGAAAAGCGCCGCCGGGTTGACCGGCGGGGCGTTTTTGTCTGTAGTGCGCCTTCGCCGAACCAAGGCGCCCCGTTTCCCCTCTGCAAGGACACACCATGGCCGGAGCCAGCCTGCTGACCCTGATCGACGACATCGCGACCCTGCTCGATGACGTCTCGGTAATGACTAAAGTCGCCGCGAAGAAGACCGCCGGGGTCCTGGGCGATGACCTGGCGCTGAACGCCCAGCAGGTCAGCGGCGTGCGCGCCGATCGCGAGCTGCCGGTGGTCTGGGCGGTGGCCAAGGGGTCGATGGTGAACAAGGCCATCCTGGTACCGGCGGCCCTGCTGATCAGCGCTTTCGCACCCTGGGCGGTGATTCCGCTGCTGATGCTCGGGGGTGCGTTTCTCTGCTTCGAAGGTTTCGAGAAGCTGGCGCACAAGTGGTTGCACAGCCACGAAGAGGACGAGCAGGCCCATGCGGCCTTGACCGAAGCCGTGGCCAATCCCGAAGTCGACCTGGTGGCCATGGAGAAGGACAAGATCAAGGGGGCCATCCGTACCGACTTCATCCTGTCCGCCGAGATCATCGTCATTACCCTGGGCACGGTGTCTGCTGCTCCCTTCGGTACCCAAGTGGCAGTGCTTGCAGGCATTGCATTGATCATGACGGTGGGTGTGTATGGCCTGGTGGCGGGCATCGTGAAACTGGACGACCTGGGCTTCTATCTGGTTCGTCAGGCCAGCTCCGCGGCCCAGGCCATTGGACGAGCCATCCTCGTTGCCGCCCCCTGGATGATGAAAGGGCTGTCGGTGCTGGGCACTGCCGCCATGTTCCTGGTGGGTGGCAGCATCATCCTCCACGGCATTCCCGCCGCCCATCACCTGCTGGAGCCGGTGCTGGCGGCGTTTGGCGGCTTCGCCTGGCTGGTGCAGATACTGGTCGATGGTCTGGCGGGCATCGCCTCAGGCGCCCTGGTGCTGGCCGGGGTGAGCCTGGTGAAAAAGCTGCTGTCGGCCGTGAAGCGTTGAACTGCTGACTGTATGTATGGGGCCTTGGGGCAACTGCGCCGCCCTTGGCGATTGAATTGGCTATGTCTGCGTTAGCTGTTGCGAGAAATTGACCATCCGGCCAAGAGCCTTGTAGGAGCTGGCTTGCCAGCGAAACGGGTCCATTCGCTGGCAAGCCAGCTCCTACGGGCAATGCAGACATAGCCATTGAAATCGGCCCCACAGTGTGTCGCCGCTGATGCGGCGCGATTTCGGGGGCTTTGGGCTAGGCTGAAAATCCGTACCCCGGGTTTGCCAATATGCTCGACATCCCCCCTGAGGACGACTTCTGGCGGGATGCCAAGCAGGACAAATCGGACGCGCCCGAACTCACTCCGGCACTCGAGGCGCGGGCACGCAGTGGCGCGCCGATGCGGGGTTTTTGCCTGAAGAAGTGCCAGCTGGCTGGCCTCGATCTGGTGCACCGTGGCAGCGCTGTCGGCTATGACTTGTCCGGCAGCGATCTCTACCGAGCCGACCTGCGCGGTGCGCACCTGTTTGCGATCAACTTGCGCGGCGCTTCTCTGATGAAGGCCGACCTGCGTGATGCCAACCTGCATTGCGCGGACCTGCGCGATGCCAATCTACTGGGGGTGAAGCTCGACGGCGCACGCCTGGACAACGTGGTGTGGGGCGAGCAGGTGCAGCAGGAACGTCAGGCGCGTGCGGCACGCAAGGCCGGGCAGCGGGAGCTGATGTTCGATCTGTTGCAGCAGGCCGAAGAGGTCTATCGCAACCTGCGCCTCCATCTGGAGCAGGCCGGGTTGTTCGAGCAGGCGGGGCGCTTCTTTTATCGCGAGATGGTCATGCGCCGGCTGCAGATGCCGCGCTGGTCCGGGCATCGCTTTTTCTCGTGGATGGTCGATCTGTTTTGCGGTTACGGCGAGCAGCCGTTGCGGGTGGTGCTGTTTTCGGTGGGCTTCATGCTGATTTTCGCCCTGCTCTATTTTCTGGTGGGCGTCTACCACGGCGACGTGCGGCTGGCCTTCTCCCCGGACCAGGACGTACTGACCAACCTGATGGAGCTGGCGGCCTGCATGTACTTCAGCGTGGTGACCTTCACCACCCTCGGTTATGGCGACATCGCGCCGCTGGGCCTGTCGCGGCCATTGGCGGCTTTCGAGGCGTTTGTCGGCAGCTTCACCATGGCGCTGTTCGTGGTGGTCTTCGTGAAGAAGATGACCCGCTAGCGCCAGAGTCCGGGGTTCAGTCCTTCGGCTTGAAGGCGCAGTAGCCCGGGCGCGGACCGATGCGCGGGTGGTTGCGGCAGGTTTCCGGGCGCTTGTCGTAGACGGTGCACAGACGGCTCTTGCGGTCGAGGAAGTAGCAGTCGTTGTTGCCCATGCGAGTGAGGGTGAAGATGCCGGACTTCTGGTTGAAGCGCTCCACCACGCCGTCCTTCATCAGCCGTTTCGCAATGTTCTTCGGCGGTTCGCCTCGCTCGAACTCGGCGACCAGCTCCAGGCGGATCAGGTCGCTCAGACGCGTTTCGACCGGCATGGTGCAGCAGCTGGAGGCGCAGGCGTGGCACATGGTCTTTTCGTATTTGATCCAGGTGTCCGTCCGGTCAAGGTCGGCACCGACGATCATCATGGTCTTCATGGTCGGCGAACAGGCTAGGGGAGAAGGGCGGGCATCATAGCGATGTCGGTGAAAAAGTGAACAGTTTCCCGTCGGGGAACGCGAAATTTCCCTTTGTCTCACCAGATTTGTGTCGATATCGCGCGGGGCTGTAGGAATCTTCTGTGTCCGTGAGCCAGGACTCAGGCGTCTCTATTGGGTCGACACCCGTTCTCCTGTAGCGTCGGGCCGGTCGCGGCTGCGATGGATGCGGCCCCAATGTGCACAATCATCCGAGAAAACGCTGCATGCAATGGATCTTCATGCTGGTTGGTCTGGCCTTCGGCGCCGGGATTGATGAAAGCGTTACGGGTGCCCTGCTCGGCGGCCTGATAGGCCTGGGGTTGGGCCAGGCCATTCGCCTCCAGGGGTTGGCGCGGGAGAACGCCGAGTTGCGCAAGGCGCAGGCCAGCTTCGCCGCCCGTTTCGACAAAGGCACCCAAGCCATCCATGAGCGCCTGCTCAAGGTGGAGCAGGGCAAAGCGCAGCCGGCTGCAGAGGCGCCACCTCCTGTTACCCAGCCTGAGGTGGCTCCGGCTGAGCGCGCGCCCGAGGCGGTGCCCGACGACGATTCCGAGCTGATCTGGGAGTTGCCTGCCGAGGTGCTGGCGGAACCGGTTGCCGCTGCGGAGCCGAAGCCCGCGCCAGCGGCTGCCCCGCCCGCCGATGCCTGGGGCCGTGAAGCGCGCCCCAGCGCTCCCCGCCAGGCCCCTCCGAGTCCGCCCAAACCCCGCGAACCCTCGCTGCTCGAGCGGGGTTTTGCCGCGGCGCGCAATTGGCTGTTCGGCGGCAATACCGTGTTGCGCGTCGGGGTGGTGCTGCTCTTCCTGGGCCTGGCCTTCCTGCTGCGCTATGCCACTGAAGGCATGGTTGTTCCCATCGAACTGCGCTATGCCGGGGTGGCCCTGGCGGCTATTGCCTTGCTCGGCCTTGGCTGGTGGCTACGCCGACGCAATCCGAACTACGGGCTGATGCTCCAGGGCGCCGGTATTGCCGTGCTCTACCTGACGGTGTTCGCCGCCATGCGCCTGCATCCGCTGCTGGACCCGACGATGGCCTTCGGCCTGCTGGTGGCGGTCACCCTGTTCTCCGCCATCCTCGCCGTGGCCCAGGATGCACTCGGCCTGGCCGCCGCTGCAGCCCTGGGCGGTTTCGCCGCGCCGATCCTCACCTCCAGTGGCAGCGGCAACCATGTGGCGCTCTTCAGCTACTTCGCACTGCTCAACGCGGGCATCTTCGCGATTGCCTGGTTCAAGGCCTGGCGGCTGCTCAATCTGATCGGTTTCGTCGGGACCTTCGGCATCGGCTTTGCCTGGGGCCTGCGCTCGTACCGTCCGGAGCTCTTCGCCAGCACCGAGCCCTTCCTGGTGTTGTTCTTCCTGATGTACGTGGGCATCGGCCTGCTGTTCGCCCGGCGCAAGCTGGCGGATGCGGCGGACGCGCCCGAAGAGCGTGGCGAACTACTGCGCTGGTCGGCACGTCAGGGCGATACGGTGGACGGCACCGTGCTGTTTGGTCCGCCTATCATCGGTTTCGGCCTGCAGGTGGCGTTGATCCGCCATATCGAGTTCGGCGCCGCCTTCAGTGCCCTCGCCCTGGGGCTGTTCTACATCGTCCTGGCACGAGTCCTTGCCGGCCGCACGGCTGGCCGCGCGCTGCTGCTGGTGGAAACCTGCCTGGCGCTGGGCGTGGTGTTCGGCAGCCTGGCGATTCCGCTGGGGCTGGATGCCCGCTGGACGTCTGCCGCCTGGGCGGTGGAGGGCGCCGGGATCTACTGGCTTGGCCTGCGCCAGGGCCGGCCCTTGGCGCGGGCGTTCGCCTTGCTGCTGCAGGTTGGCGCGGCCCTGGCCTTCCTGGGCGGGTTGCGTGACGGGGGCGATGCCATGCTGGACGGCTCGCCCCTGGGGGCCTTGATGCTGGGTGCGGCGCTGCTGTTCGTGTTCTGGCAGCTGCGCCGGGCACCCGTTGAGGCCGCCACCGAGCTGGAACGCCGCTGCCTGCCAGCGCTGGCCTGCGCCGGCCTGGCATTCCTTTACCTGATGGCGCCGCTTGCGCTTGCCGCCCAAGGCACGGCCATCGCCTGGGCCCTGGCCGGTCTGGCGACGCTCTTTGTTGGGCTGCGGCTGGGGTCGCGCACCTTCCTGTTCAGTGCGTTCGCGGTGCAGTTGCTCGGCGGGGCGATCTTCCTCTTCGATCTGGATGGCACGGGCCTGGGCAGCGGCAATGTGCAGGGCTGGCGTGGGCTGATGGTGGCGTCGCTGATCGGCCTGGCGCTGATCGCCGGGATGCTGCTGACGGCACGCCACCCGCTGGCGCGCAGTGATGCGCGGCTGCTCCGCGGTCTGTCGCTGGTGCTATTGGCAGGATTGGCCTTCGTCAACCTGGCGGTGCTGTTCGTCCTGCCCTGGCGCACGGCAGGTGCGGTCTGGGCGGGCAGTGGGCTGTTGATCCTCTGGCTCAGCCTCTATCTGCAGCAACGCGCGGCATTCTGGTTCGGCCTGTTCTTGCAGTTGCTGGCGGGCATGAGCTTCCTCGCGGTCAGCCCGCTGCTGTTGGGCGAGCTGAGTGGCGAAGGCTTGCGGCCGCTGGCCCATGCCGGCTTCTGGACGCCAGCGGTGCTGGCCATGGCGGCCTTTATCGGGGCTTGGCGCCTGCAGCGCGTGGCGCGTGTCGACGCGGCCATGGCGGGGCTCAGCCTGGCGCACCTGGCGCAGTTGCTGCTGGCCTGGAGCGCCGGCTGGTGGGCGCTGGCTTGGCTGGCGGAAATCGGCCGCTTCGTGGAGCCCGGGATGCAGGTGCCGCTGGCATTGCTACTGGCCGCCGCCAGCGTGGCCTTCACCACCTGGCTGGCAGGGCGTGAGCAGTGGCGCGCGCTGGCCTTGCTTTGCCTGGTACTGGCTCCAGCGGGGTTGGTGGCGCTGGCGGTTGCCTGGGCGCCGCAGTATCACCCGGCGGCGCAGCTTGGCTGGGCCGGCTGGAGTGCGCTGTTCGTGGTTCACCTGCTGACGCTGCGGCGGCTCGACGGTCTGTTGCCGGCCGGTGCGCGCGGTGCCGCCCATGTGTTGGGTTGCTGGTTGCTGCTCGGCGTGCTGGCGCTGGAGCTGCGTTACCTGCTGATGCTGATGTCCGAGCAGTACAACGCCTGGCGATGGCTGGGCTGGGCGCTGTTGCCGAGCGCCTGGCTGCTGCTGGTAGCGCTGCGACCGCGCCTGCCGTGGCCGGTCGCCGCCTACCCACAGGAGTACCGCCTTTGGGCATCGCTACCGCTGGCGCTGCTGATGCTCGCCTGGTTCTGGATCGCCAACGCCTGGAGCGATGGCGCTGCCGAACCGCTGCCCTACCTGCCGCTGCTCAACCCGCTGGAACTGGGGCTGCTGTTCGCGCTGCTCGGCGTTTGCCTCTGGCTGCGTGATTGCCTGCCGCAGTTCGGCCTGATCACGCTGCCGGCCTGGCTTGCGCAAGGGGTGGCCGGCGTGTCGCTGTTTGCCCTGGCCACCGCGGCGGTGTTCCGCTGCGCCCACCATTGGGGCGGTGTGCCGTACCAGTTGGAGGCGCAGCTCGACTCGATGCTGGTGCAGGCCGGACTCTCCATCGTCTGGACCAGCATTGCCCTTGGCCTGATGGTCGGCGGACACCTGCGTGCCCGCCGTGAACTCTGGCTGGTAGGCGCGGCGCTGATCGCGCTGGTGGTGGCCAAGCTGTTCTTCGTCGAACTGGGCAATCGCGGTGGCCTGGAGCGCATCGTGTCCTTCATTGGCGTCGGCGTCCTGCTGCTGGTCGTCGGCTACTTCGCGCCCCTGCCGCCCAGGCGCGCGGAACCTGAACAGGAGCGGGTCAACGCATGATCGGGCTCTCTAGTCTGCGCCGCCCAGGCCTGGCCCTGCTGGCCGGCCTGGGATTGCTCTGCCAGCCACTGCTTGCCGCTGTGCAGCCAGACGACTTCACCACCCGCGTTGAGTTGCGACTTGATGGCGAAGGCCCCTGGTATCGCATGGACCTGCCCATGCCGCTGCACTTCGCCGCTCGCCATGCGGACCTGCGCGATCTGCGGGTGTTCAACGCCGAAGGCGAGGCTCTGGCCTACGCCCTGACCCGCAGCAGCGCCAGCGAGCAACGCGCCCGCCATGAACATGCGTTGCGCAGGTTCCCTCTGCGCGGTCCGGCCGAAGGGGCAGGTCTGCCCAGTGTGCGGGTCGAGCGCAGCACCACCGGCACCGTGGTGCAGGTGGTAGCGGACGGCCCGGCTTCGGCGGGTGAGCAGCTGCGTGGCTGGCTGCTGGACGCCAGCGGCGTGCAGGCGCCCCTGGAAAAGCTGAACCTGGACTGGAACGCCGACGGCGAGGGCTTCCAGCGTTTCAGCATCGAGGCCAGCGATGACTTACAGCATTGGGAGTCCTGGGGGGATGGCCAGGTGGCCCGGCTGTCCTTCGCAGACCAGCGCATCGACCAGCGAGAAGTCTCTCTGCCCGGACGTTCGGCGCGCTATCTGCGGCTGATCTGGCAGAGCCCGCAGCAGGCACCAGAGCTGACGGCCGCGACCGTGGTGAGCGCCAGCCGGCAGAGCCTGCCGGCAACCATGGCCTGGTCTGCTCCGTTGGAGCCGATCAGCAGCAAAGATGGCCAATATGTCTGGGACTTGCCGCTGGGGCTGCCCATCGAGCGTCTGCGTATTGCCGTAGAACGGCCTGGCAGCCTGTTGCCGGTGCAGGTGGAGGCCCGTCGCGACGGTGCCCCGCAATGGCAGCCGTTGACGTCCGGCGTGCTCTACCGACTGCCCCAGGACGGCAAGGAGGTGGCCCGGGAGGAGCTGGATCTGCCGGGCTGGATGGCGGTCAAGCAACTGCGCCTGACGGTGGACCCGCGTGCCGGTGGCTTCGGCCAGCAGGTGCCGCGCCTGGAGGTGGGCATGCACGCGACCCAGGTGGTGTTCCTCGCCCGAGGCAACCCGCCGTTCATGCTGGCCCTGGGCAATCTCGAAGCGAGCCGCACGGAACTGCCCCTGGCTACGCTGGTGCCGGGTTTCGACCGTTCCAGCCTGGCGAAGATGGGGCAGGCCGACGCGGTGGCACTACCGCCGCAAACTGGCGTGCATCCGGCGGAGCGGCAGACCGCAGGGCAGATCGTCTGGAAGCGTGTCGGGCTCTGGGCGGTGTTGCTGCTGGGCGTTGGTCTGTTGGGCGCCATGGCCTTCAGCCTGTTGCGACGGCCAACGGCGCGATCCTGAGTATCGACGGAAGACCCTACGGTAGTAGTGGCTTTTTGATGTATCTTTGTTCTGTGTTTTCTGGGGCGGCAACCTGCCGTCCCAATGCCAGGTCAGGACGGCCAGTGCTCAGCTTTCAGCAGTTCTCTCCAGATTCCGCCTCGCCGCTTGCCGCGCTCCTCGGAGCCTGGCGATGAACGCCTGCCTGGCCAGTGGCTGGAGCCTCAACGGTCCGGTGGCGCTGACCATCGCCGTTGGGCTGGGGGTCATGCTCATGGCGCGCTGGGTCAGCCGCCAGCGCCATTTCCCCGGCCGCGAAAGCTTTATCGTCCTGCACTTCGGGATTTGCTGGTGGCTGGCCGCCGCAGGTCTGGAACTGGCCGCGCAGGGCCCGCAGTGCAAGGTGTTCTGGGCCAGCATGGCGTGGCCCGGCATCATCGGCGTGCCAACGTTCTGGGCCGTCTTCCTCTGGCAGTACGTCAACAGCATCCGTGAACCTTTGAGCCTGCGCGGCTTCCTGCTGCTGGGCATCGGCCCGCTGGTGGCTTCCGGCATGGCGTTGAGCAATCCCTGGCATCAGCTGTACTACGGACCCGGCACCCTGCCGGTGGACGACTTACCCGGCGCGGCGATCCGCTATGACCATGGCCCGCTGTTCAATGCCGTGGCCATCTACGTCTATGTCTTCATGGTTTTCTGCCTGGCCGTGGTGACCCGTGCGGCCCTGGCCAGCCATGGCCTCCATCGGCGGCATTATCTGGCCTTCGTGCTGGTTACCTGCGTGCCCTGGGGCGCCAACCTGAGCTATGTGGTCTACGGCTGGACGCTGTTCGGCTTCGACCCCACGCCCTTCAGCTTCGCCTTCACCCTGGTGGCGTTTGCCTGCCTGATTCTCGGCGTGCGCCTGTTCGATATGTTGCCGGTGGCGCGTCACCTGCTGCTCGAGGAGTTGCCCGACCCGGTGCTGGTGGTCGACCCCAGGCGTCGGGTGATCGACGCCAATCCCGCCGCCCTGGCGCTGGCCGGGCAGCCAGCGGCCTGGCAGGGCATGGTGCTGGCCAAATGGCCGGTGTACGGCGTGGAGCTGGAGGCAATGCTGACGGCCGGGGAGAGGGAGATGTTGCTGGTTCCGGCCAGTTCCTCGCGCTATTTCGAAGTGCGTTCCCGTGATATCGAGCGGGTTACCCGGGGTGGCACCTTCATCCTCGGGCAGATGCTCTACCTGCGCGACATCACCGAGCGCCATTGCAGCGAACTCAAGCTGGCCGAGGCGCTCGCCACCAGCGAGGAGCGCCTGCGTACCATCACGCGCCTGCACGAACAATTGCAGGAGCAGGCCCTGCGCGACCCGTTGACCGGCCTGTACAACCGCCGCCATCTGGGTGAGCTGTTCGCCCGCGAGCTTGCCCGCAGCCAGCGCGAACGTACGCCCATCGCCCTGGCGCTGATTGACCTCGACCATTTCAAGCAGCTCAACGACCGTCATGGCCACCTGGTCGGCGACGACGTGCTGCGTGCGGTGGCCATCCACCTGACCGGCAACCTGCGTGGCAGTGATGCGGTGTTCCGCATTGGTGGCGAGGAGTTCCTGTTGTTGCTGCCCGGTGCCACGGGCGAGGAGGCTTTCGCCCGGCTGCAGGTGCTCTGCCAGGCGCTGGCCGGCCAGCCGCTGCCTACCCGCGAGGGGCCGCTGTCGGTGACCCTGTCCGCCGGGCTGGCGGTCTGGCCAGTCCAGGGGCAGACGCTGGAAGAGCTGATGCAGGTGGCCGATGCCGGCCTCTACGAGGCCAAGCGCAACGGCCGTAACCAGGTGTGGAGGATGGCGGCGCCTGCTGCAGGCTGACCGCGGAACCCGTCGAAATCCTTGTCGTCAGATGAATCCATAGCCCTTGCGGGCTGCCGCCGCAGGCCGTTTCAGCACCTTCCATCCCGCTGAGAGGCATTGCGAATCGAGTCGCGCTAAACTGCGCGCATTTTTCCACCCTCCGGAGCCATTCCATGTCCCGCGTTACCCTGAGTCGCTACCTGATCGAGCAGACCAGAAGCCACAACACCCCTGCCGATCTGCGCTTCCTCATCGAGGTTGTCGCGCGCGCCTGTAAGGAAATCAGCCATGCGGTGTCCAAGGGCGCGCTGGGCGGCGTGCTCGGCAGCATGGGCACCGAGAACGTGCAGGGCGAGGTGCAGAAGAAGCTGGACGTGATGTCCAACGAGATTCTGCTGGAAGCCAACGAGTGGGGCGGCCACCTGGCCGGCATGGCCTCCGAGGAAATGGACAACGCCTACCAGATCCCCGGCAAATACCCGAAGGGTGCCTACCTGCTGGTGTTCGACCCGCTGGACGGCTCCTCCAACATCGACGTCAACGTGTCGGTGGGCACCATCTTCTCGGTACTGCGTTGCCCCGACCAGCACCTCTCGCAGAACGACAGCCTCAACGAGCAGGCTTTCCTCCAGCCGGGTTCCCAGCAGGTCGCCGCCGGTTACGCCATCTACGGCCCGCAGACCATGCTGATGCTGACCCTGGGCGATGGCGTGAAGGGCTTCACCCTGGACCGCGAACTGGGTTCCTTCGTGCTCACCCACGACAACATCCGTGTACCGGAAACCACCGCCGAGTTCGCCATCAACATGTCCAATGAGCGTCACTGGGAAGAGCCGGTGAAGCGCTACGTCGGCGAGATGCTGGCCGGCAAGGAAGGCCCGCTGAGCAAGAACTACAACATGCGCTGGATCGCCTCCATGGTGGCCGACGTGCACCGCATCCTCACGCGCGGCGGCATCTTCATGTACCCCTGGGACGCCCGTGAGCCGGAGAAGCCCGGCAAGCTGCGCCTGATGTACGAGGCCAACCCGATGTCCTTCATCATCGAGCAGGCCGGCGGCGCCTCCACCGATGGCCGCCAGCGCATCCTCGAGATCCAGCCGACCTCCCTGCACCAGCGCGTGCCGGTCTTCCTCGGTTCCAAGGAAGAAGTCGCCCGCGTCACCGGTTACCACCAGGAGTAACCCGTGCAGCCCTGGCAGCCGTTGCTCGACTGGTGGTTCGGCCCCGAGGCCTCCGCCAGCCAGACCGCCGCGGCGCGCCAGGGGCTCTGGTTCGGCAAGAAAGACCATCAGGATGCCGAAGCCCGCGAGCGCTTCGGCGACCTGGTCGAACAGGCCCTGGCCGGCGAACTTGCCGACTGGGCCGAGCAGCCGGATGGCTGGCTGGCGCTGGTGCTCCTGCTGGACCAGTTGCCGCGCATGATCTTTCGCAATAGCCCGCGCGGTTTCGCCGGCGACGCGCGCGCCCAGGCACTGGTGGCCGACGGCCTGGCCCGTGGCCTGGAGCGGTACCTCGTGCCGATCCGTCAGGTGTTCATCTACCTGGTGCTGGAGCACGCCGAAGACCTGGCCAGCCAGGAGCGCGCCCTCTATCGCTATCGCCTTTTGCTCGACGGCGTCGACCTAGCGGACAGATCACTGTTCGAAGGCTTCCTCGATTTCTCCGAGCGCCACCGGGTGGTCATCGCCCGCTTCGGTCGCTTCCCCCATCGCAACGCCGTCCTCGGACGATCATCCAGCGCTGAAGAATCCGCTTTCCTGCTGGAACCCGGCTCACGCTTCTAGGCTCAAATGGGGCAGTCTCGCGACCGCTGTGCCAAGCTTGTCGCGTCCCATCCGCCAAGGAGTGCTTCATGTCTCTGCGTACCCTCGCTCTTTTGTCCTGCTGCCTGGTGCTGGCCGCCTGCAACAAGCTCAACCAGGAAAACTATTCCAAGCTCAAGTCCGGCATGACCAAGGCCGAGGTCGAGATGCTGCTCGGCAGCCCGACCGAGTGCTCCGGTGCCGTGGGCCTGACCAGCTGCACCTGGGGTGACGAGAAGGCCTTCGTCAGCGTGCAGTACGCCGGTGACAAGGTGCTGATGTTCTCCGGCAAGGGGCTCAAGTGACGCGAACCGGCGTACTGCTGGCAGCCCTGCTGATGGCCGGCTGCGCCAGTCATCACGAGGCGCCGCCAGCACCGCGCACGGTGGCGGCGGTGGACCTGGAACGCTACCAGGGCACCTGGTACGAGCTGGCGCGGTTGCCAATGTTCTTCCAGCGCGGCTGCGCCCAGTCCGAGGCGCACTACCGGCTGCAGGACGACGGCCGCCTGGGCGTGCTGAACCGCTGCCGCACCCTGGACGGTGACTGGAAGGAAGCCCGTGGCAACGCCGTGCCCCAGGTGGAAGGACGTACCGACAAGCTGTGGGTGCGCTTCGATAACTGGTTCTCGCGGCTCTTTCCGGACGTTGCCAAGGGCGACTACTGGGTGCTGTACCTGGATGACGACTACCGCACCGCCGTGGTGGGCAATCCTGATCGCCGGTACCTCTGGCTGCTGTCGCGAACGCCGGTGGTTTCGGAGAAGACTCGCGAGCAGTTGCTGGAACGGGTGGAAGAGCAGGGCTATGACACCGACCTGCTGATCTGGCGCACGCCGGACAGTGCCCTCTCTCCCAGCCCCTCTCCCTGAAGAGGAGAGGGGTGAGGACGGCTCGGGCTAGCGCAGGACTTCCCGCAGTACCCCGGCAAAGGCCTTGGCCGTTTCCGCTTCCGCCGCATGTCGGCCCTCGCGCACTACCCAGTTCCCCGCCACCATCACATCACGCACCTGGCGGTCGCCGCCAGCGAACAGCCAGCGGTTGAGCAGGGCGTCACCGTCGGCGGTGGCGAGATAGGGGTCATCGCCGTCAAGCACGATCCAGTCGGCACGCTTGCCGACTTCCAGTGCGCCCACAGGCTGACCAAGGGCCTGGGCGCCACCGGCAAGGGCGGCATCGAACAGGGTGCGGCCGACCTGGGGCTGGTCGGCGCGGTACAAGCGGTTGCGGCGCTGGTCACGCAGGCGCTGGCCGTACTCCAGCCAGCGCAGTTCCTCCACCACGCTGACCGACACATGGCTATCGGAGCCGATGCCCAGGCGGCCGCCCTGGGCGAGGAAGTCCACCGCCGGGAAGATGCCATCGCCCAGGTTGGCTTCGGTGGTCAGGCAGAGGCCGGCTACCGCGCCGCTTGTGGCCATGGCCGCTACTTCTCCGGCTTCGGCATGGGTGGCGTGCACCAGGCACCAGCGTTCGTCCACCGGCGCATGCTCGTACAGCCATTGCAGTGGGCGTCGGCCACTCCAGGCCAGGCAGTCATCCACTTCCTTCTGCTGCTCGGCGATGTGGATATGAATGGGGCGAGCGCCCTGTTCCGCCGCCAGCACTGCGCTCAGTTGCTCGGGCGTGACCGCGCGCAGGGAGTGGAAGCACAGCCCCAGTTGTTGATTGGGTTGTCGGGCGATTTCGCCGCGCAGGCGCTCTTGCAGGGCCAGGTAGCTGTCGGTGCTGTGGATAAAGCGTCGTTGCCCGTCGTTGGGCGCCTGGCCACCGAAGCCTGCGTGGCTGTAGAGCACCGGTAGCAGGGTCAGGCCGATGCCGGCGTCGCGAGCGGCCTGACTGACCCGCAGGGACAGCTCGGCGGGGTCGGCATAGCGGCGGCCGTCAGCGTCATGGTGCACGTAGTGGAACTCGGCGACGCCGGTGTAGCCGGCCTTGAGCATTTCGATATAGAGCTGGCGGGCGATGACCTCCACCTGCTCCGGGTTGAGTCGGCCCACCAGCCGGTACATCAGGTCGCGCCAGGTCCAGAAGCTGTCGTTGGGGTTGCCCGCGACTTCGGCAAGCCCGGCCATGGCGCGTTGGAAGGCGTGGGAGTGCAGGTTCGGCATGCCCGCCAGCACGGGGCCCTGGAGGCGCTCGGCGCCTTCTGAGCTGGCATCGGTCAGGACCTGCTCGATCAGGCCGTTGATGGATACTTCGAGGCGGACGTTGCGAGCCCAGCCTTGCGGCAAGAGGGCGCGTTCGGCGAAGAATGCGGACATGGTGAGGGGCCCTGGCATGGGTGGTTTTATTTGTATATACATATACAGACGTTTGCGGGTAACGTAAACTCACGTCAGTCGCGCACTTGTCTGGAGTTGTCGATTCCGGTACATGCCGGGAGCGGGCACCCAGTTCCGGGCTCAGCCTGTTTTCCTTCCAGGGTCCTGCCTCTTCGCCGACAAGGAGATTCCCGTGCCCAGTTCACCCGTCGTCGCACCGTCCTCGCTGGCCGCCCAGATCGGGGAAGCTCCTGCACCCCTCTATGCCCGCGTCAAACAGATGATCAGCCAGCAGATCCAGAGCGGAGCCTGGCCACCGCACTACCGCGTGCCGTCCGAGAGCGAACTGGTCAATGAGCTGGGCTTCAGCCGCATGACCATCAACCGCGCGCTGCGCGAGCTGACCGCCGAAGGGTTGCTGGTGCGCATGCAGGGCGTGGGCACTTTCGTCGCCGAGCCCAAGGGCCAGTCGGCCCTGTTCGAAGTGCACAACATCGCCGAAGAGATCGCCGCACGCGGCCATCGCCACCACTGCGTGGTGGTCAGCCTGGTGGATGAAGTGGCCGGGCCCGAGCGTGCGATGGCGCTGGACCTGCGCGAAGGCCAACGGGTGTTCCACTCGCGCATCGTGCATTTCGAGAACGACGTGCCGGTGCAGATCGAAGACCGCTTCGTGAACCCCGCCGTCGCCCCTGATTACCTGAAGCAGGACTTCACCCGCCTGACGCCCTACGCCTATCTGTCCCAGGTGGCACCGCTGACCGAAGGCGAGCATGTGGTCGAAGCCATCCTGGCCGACGCCGATGAATGCAAGCTGCTGCAGATCGAGCGGGGCGAGCCCTGCCTGCTGATTCGCCGGCGCACCTGGTCCGGGCGCAATACCGTGACCAGCGCACGCCTGCTCTACCCCGGTTCCCGCTACCGCCTCGAAGGACGTTTCGGTTCATGACCCAATCCCGCCTGCTGCGCGCCGCCGATTACCCCCGTATGCCGTGGAAGAACGGCGCCGGTTCCACCCTGGAAATCGCCCGCGACGCAGGCGACGGTCTCGACGGCTTCGGCTGGCGCCTGTCCATCGCCGATGTCGGCGAGTCCGGCGGCTTCTCCGCCTTTACCGGCTACCAGCGGGTGATCACCGTGCTGGAAGGTGCCGGCATGCGCCTGGAAGTGGATGGGCAATGGTCCCGCACACTCACCGCCCTGGATGCGTTCGCTTTCGATGGCGGTAGCGCAGTGCGGTGCGAGCTGATCGACGGGCCGATCCGCGATTTCAACCTCATCTACTCGCCCACGCGTTACGCCGCACGTCTGCAATGGCTGCAGGTCGCGGGTGAGGCCGAATTCTTCTCGTCCGCCAGCCCCCTGTTGTTGTTCGCTGCCGAAGGCGGAGTGAGCCTTGCGCACGAAGGCCAGGTGTCAGCGGTCCTGGGTCGGCACGACTGCTTGCACCTGGAAAGCGCCGGCGCCCTGGCCGGGGTGAAGCTGAGCGGCACCGGCACGGTCTGCCTGATCGAGCTGATTCCCAAGCCGGCTCCAACTGCGTAGGGGCGAATTCATTCGCCAAGGGCAGCGCAGCTGCCCCCGAGAGCCTCCAACGGCAGGCCTTCGGCCTGCTTGGCGAATGAGTTCGCCCCCACAGGAAAAGTCTTCCACCGAGTTTCCGTCGGGCACGACCGCGCCATAGGGTCTACACCTAACCCTGTCGCCCGCCACGCCTACCGGAGCCGCCCATGCCCCGCCACAGCGTTCTCGTTGCCATTGTCCTGTCCCTGGTCCTGCCGGCCTCTCTGGAGGCCGAAGCCGCCGAGTGTCCCTATCCCAAGCCGGTGATGCTGGCTGGCCTGAACTGGGAAAGCGGCATGTTCACCACCGAAGTGTTGCGGGTGCTGCTGGAGAAGGGCTACGGCTGCAAGACCGATGTTCTGCCCGGTAACACCCTGACCATGGAAAACGCCCTGCGGCAGAACGATATCCAGGTGATTGCCGAGCAGTGGGCTGGCCGCAGCGAGTTGTGGCGCAAGGCCGAAGCGGCCGGTGAAGTCTTCGCCGTCGGCGAGCCGGTGAAGGGTGCCACCGAAGGCTGGTGGGTGCCGGATTACCTGGTGAAGGGCGAGGGTGCGCCCGCCGCGGACCTGCGTTCGGTGAGCGACCTGCCGCGCTTCAAGGCGCTGTTCAAGGACCCGGAGGATCGCAGCAAGGGGCGCTTCTACAACTGCCCCACCGGCTGGACCTGCGAAGGCGTCAACAGCCAGAAACTCAAGGCCTACGGACTGGAAGGCAGCTACGTGAACTTCCGCACGGGCACCGGCCCGGCGCTGGATGCGGCCATTACTTCGGCCATCCGCCAACGCCAGCCGATCCTCTTCTACTACTGGTCGCCGACGCCGCTGATGGGGCGTTACAAGCTGGTGCAGCTGGACGAGCCGCCGTTCGATCAGAAGGCCTGGGAAACGCTGATCGACCCGAAGCACCCCAAGCCCATCGGTACGCGTTCGTTACCGGCGAAGCTCTCTATCGGCGTCTCCCGCGAGCTGCATGAAAAGGCGCCGGCGCTGGTGCAGGTGTTCGAACAGGTGGAGATCCCGCTGCCGCTGTTCAACGGCATCCTGGCACGCATGGCCGAGGAGCGCGCCGAGGCGGGTCCAATGGCTGACGCCTTCTTTCGCCAGCACAGGGACATCTGGTCGAGCTGGGTGCCGGCGGAAGTCGCCCAACGCGTCGATGCTTCCCTGAAGTGATTGTTACCTAAGGCCCCAATCTGGGGCCTGAGTGCTTCGAAATCGGGCATTTTGCCGTTTGGTAACAGATTGAGATGCCTGGTCAGTTCGCGTCGCACCACCTACCGCTTCCCTCCGTCCCCCGTCACACAAGGCTTTTCCGTGGATTCACCTCCATGGCAAAGGAGTTGGCCCTTTGCTTGCTTATGCTTGTATGTACAAGTAGAGATGTGTTCAGACATTCACCCCGCCCTCTATCGCCAACGGAGAATAAAGATGCCCGAAGAGCTATCGCCAACCCTCGCCTCCTCCCGCGGATATGCCTTGGCCCGGTTGCTGGGCTATAGCCTGATCGGGTTGGTCCTGTTCTTCGTGCCGTTCGAGATCGCCGGCCGTTCGACCATCCTGCTGGACCACGCCGCCACGGCGCTGCAGACGCATGCGCGGCCCGTGGTGATCGGTCTTGCGCTGCTGTTCATGCTGTTTGGCGCGATCGAGCCCTGGTACAGCGGCAGTTGGCGCAACGGCACGACGCGGCTCGTGTTCAGCGTGCTGAAGGTGATTGGCCTGCTGATCGGCGTGGCCTACCTGTTCCAGTTCGGCCCGGCAGCCATCTATCAGCCTGGGATGCTGCCCTTCCTGTTCGACAAGCTGGTGCTCAGCCTGGCCCTGATCGTGCCGTTGGGCGCGCTGTCGCTGGTGTTCCTGATCGGTTTCGGCCTGCTGGAATTGATCGGTGTGCTGATGCAGCCGGTGATGCGGCCGATCTGGCGCACGCCGGGCAAATCGGCGATCGATGCCGTCGCCTCCTTCGTTGGCAGCTACTCCGTCGGCCTGCTGATCACTGACCGCATGTACCAGCAGGGCCACTACAACGTGCGTGAAGCGGCCATCATCGCCACCGGCTTCTCCACGGTTTCCGCCCCCTTCATGGTGATCATCGCCAAGACCCTGGGTCTGATGGACCAGTGGAACCTGTATTTCTGGGGTGCCATGGCCGTGACCTTCGCCGTGACTGCCGTCAGCGCGCGCATCTATCCGCTTTCCCGCTTGCCGTCCGAGCCCATTCCCGAACCGCAGCTGCAGCCTGGTGTGGGCCGCCTGCGCAGCGCCTGGCAGGCCGGCATGGAGCAGGCGAGCGTCGCGCCGCCCCTTGCGGTCTCGCTGCGGGAAACCTTCGTCGATGGCTTGCGCATGACCGCCGCGATCCTGCCGAGCATCCTTGCTGTCGGCCTGCTGGGCCTGCTGGCGGCCAAATACACCCCGCTGTTCGACGCCGTCGGTGTCCTGCTCTACCCGGTCACCTGGCTGTTCGGCCTGAACGAGCCTATGGAAGTGGCCCGCGCGATCTCCGCCGGCCTGGCCGAAATGTTCCTGCCCGCCATGCTGCTGAAAGATGCCGACGTCGTGGTCAAGTTTGTTGCCGCCATCGTTTCGGTCAGCAGCGTGCTGTTCCTCTCTGCTTCGATTCCCTGCGTGCTCGCCACGCGGATTCCGCTGAGCCTGCGCGACCTGCTGGTGGTCTGGCTGCAGCGCACCATTCTCAGCCTGGTGTTCAGCATCCCGCTGGCTTACCTGGCCCAATTCATGGGCTGGCTCTGATCGCCGCCCCCGCTACTACCCTTTAATGAGGAGTCTGCCATGACCAAATTCCGTGACACCGAAATCCGCGCCCCACGTGGCACCAAGCTGAACGCCAAGAGCTGGCTGACCGAAGCGCCGCTGCGCATGCTGATGAACAACCTCGACCCCGAGGTGGCGGAGAATCCGAAGGAACTGGTGGTCTACGGCGGCATCGGTCGGGCTGCGCGCAACTGGGAGTGCTACGACAAGATCGTCGAGACCCTGAAAGCGCTGAATGAAGACGAGACCCTGCTGGTGCAATCCGGCAAGCCGGTCGGCGTGTTCAAGACCCACGCCAATGCCCCGCGCGTGCTGATTGCCAACTCCAACCTGGTACCCCACTGGGCCACCTGGGAACACTTCAATGAACTGGATGCCAAGGGCCTGGCCATGTACGGCCAGATGACCGCCGGCAGCTGGATCTATATCGGTAGCCAGGGCATCGTCCAGGGCACCTATGAAACCTTCGTCGAGGCGGGTCGTCAGCACTACGACGGCAACCTCACCGGGCGCTGGGTGCTCACCGCTGGCCTCGGCGGCATGGGTGGCGCCCAGCCCCTGGCCGCGACCCTGGCCGGCGCCTGCTCGCTGAACATCGAATGCCAGCAGACCAGCATCGACTTCCGCCTGCGCAGCCGCTACGTCGACGAGCAGGCCAAGGACCTGGACGACGCCCTGGCACGCATCGCCAAGTACACCGCCGAAGGCAAGGCGATCTCCATCGCCCTGCTGGGTAACGCCGCCGAGATCCTGCCGGAACTGGTCCGCCGCGGCGTACGCCCGGACATGGTCACCGACCAGACCAGCGCCCACGACCCGCTCAATGGTTACCTGCCGATCGGCTGGAGCTGGGAGCAGTACCGCGACCGCGCGAAGAGCGACCCGGCTGCGGTGGTCAAGGCTGCCAAACAGTCCATGGCCGTCCACGTACAAGCCATGCTGGACTTCCAGAAGATGGGCGTGCCCACCTTCGACTACGGCAACAACATCCGCCAGATGGCCAAGGAAGAGGGCGTGGCCAACGCCTTCGACTTCCCCGGCTTCGTTCCGGCCTACATCCGTCCGCTGTTCTGCCGCGGTATCGGTCCGTTCCGCTGGGCCGCGCTGTCCGGTGATCCGCAGGACATCTACAAGACCGACGCCAAGGTCAAGGAACTGATTCCAGACGACGCTCACCTGCACCGCTGGCTGGACATGGCCCGCGAGCGCATCAGCTTCCAGGGCCTGCCGGCACGAATCTGCTGGGTTGGCCTGGGCCTGCGCGCCAAGCTCGGCCTGGCCTTCAACGAAATGGTGCGCAGCGGCGAGCTGTCGGCGCCCATCGTCATCGGCCGCGACCACCTGGACTCCGGCTCGGTCTCCAGCCCGAACCGCGAAACCGAAGCCATGCAGGACGGTTCCGACGCCGTCTCCGACTGGCCGCTGCTCAACGCCCTGCTGAACACCGCCAGCGGCGCGACCTGGGTGTCCCTGCACCATGGCGGCGGCGTGGGCATGGGCTTCTCCCAGCATTCGGGCATGGTGATTGTCTGCGACGGTACCGACGAAGCCGCTGCACGCATCGCTCGCGTACTGACCAACGACCCAGGCACCGGCGTGATGCGCCATGCCGATGCGGGCTACCAGATCGCCATTGATTGCGCACGTGAGCAGGGCCTGAACCTGCCCATGATCGGCAAAGGAGAATGAGCGTGAACGCGCTGAACCTGAAACCCGGAACCCTGACCCTGGCGCAGCTGCGCCAGGTCTTCCACGCGCCCGTGCATGTGACCCTGGACGCCAGCGCCGGAAAGGCCATCGACGCCAGTGTCGCCTGCGTCGAGAGCATCGTCGCTGAAGGCCGCACCGCCTACGGCATCAACACCGGATTTGGCCTGCTGGCCTCGACCCGCATCGCCCCGGCCGACCTGGAAAAGCTGCAGCGCTCGCTGGTGCTGTCCCACGCCGCCGGTGTTGGCGAGCCGCTGGACGATGCCATGGTGCGTCTGATCATGCTGCTCAAGGTGAACAGCCTGGCACGTGGTTTCTCCGGTATCCGCCGCAAGGTGATCGACGCCCTGGTCGCACTGATCAATGCCGAGGTCTACCCGCACATTCCGCTGAAAGGCTCGGTGGGCGCGTCCGGCGACCTGGCGCCCCTGGCGCACATGTCCCTGATCCTGCTCGGCGAGAGCAAGGCGCGCTACAAAGGCCAATGGCTGCCGGCCACCGAAGCCCTGGCGGTTGCCGGCCTGGAGCCGCTGACCCTGGCCGCCAAGGAGGGCCTGGCCCTGCTCAACGGCACCCAGGTGTCCACCGCCTATGCCCTGCGTGGCCTGTTCGAGGCCGAGGACCTGTTCGCGGGCGCCACCGTCTGCGGCGGCCTCAGCGTCGAGGCCATGCTTGGCTCCCGCGCCCCCTTCGATCCGCGCATCCATGCCGCCCGTGGCCAGCGTGGCCAGATCGATGTAGCAGCCGCCTACCGTGACCTGCTCACCGCCAGCAGCGAAATCGCCCGCTCCCACGAGAAGTGCGACAAGGTGCAGGACCCGTACTCCCTGCGCTGCCAGCCGCAGGTCATGGGCGCCTGCCTGACGCAACTGCGCCAGGCCGCCGAGGTGCTGGAGATCGAATCCAACGCAGTCTCCGACAACCCGCTGGTGTTCGCCGAAGAGGGTGACGTGATCTCCGGGGGCAACTTCCACGCCGAGCCGGTGGCCATGGCCGCTGACAACCTGGCGCTGGCCATCGCCGAAATTGGCTCGCTGTCCGAGCGTCGCATCTCGCTGATGATGGATATGCACATGTCGCAGTTGCCGCCCTTCCTGGTGGAAAACGGCGGGGTCAACTCCGGCTTCATGATCGCCCAGGTCACCGCAGCCGCCCTGGCCAGCGACAACAAGGCCCTGGCTCACCCGGCCAGCGTCGACAGCCTGCCCACTTCCGCCAACCAGGAAGACCACGTGTCGATGGCGCCGAACGCCGGCAAACGCCTCTGGGCCATGGCCGAGAACGTGCGCGGCATCCTCGCCATCGAATGGCTGGGCGCCTGCCAGGGCCTGGATTTCCGCACCGGCCTGAAGAGCTCGCCGAAGCTGGAAGAAGCCCGAGGCCTGCTGCGCGCCCAGGTGGCCTACTACCAGGAAGACCGCTTCTTCGCCCCGGACATCGAAACCGCCAGCAACCTGCTGGCCAGCGGCTGCCTGAACAGCCTGATGCCGGCGAAGCTGCTGCCGAGCTTGTGAACCTGAAGCAAGGAGCCGGAGGTTGGGACGCATGCGTTCCAGCCTGGCTCAGGCACCTCGCCGCTGCGCGAGTTATCCGGGGCGATCACGAGTCGTGGCCGGTTCTTAAAACAACAATTGCCAGTTACTGGCACCGGGAGCCGGCACGACCGGCTCCTGTCGATGAACGAACTGCCTCATTCCATTCCAAGTTTCAGGAGCGTCGGAACATGCAATTCAAGAAGCGAGTGTTGAGTCTGATGTGTGCCGCTGGCCTGCTGGCCGGGGCAGCTTCCGCCCAGGCGGAGGGCTGGTGCGAATCCGGCAAGGCCGTGAAGTTCGCCGGGCTCAACTGGGAGAGCGGCATGCTGCTCACCGACCTCCTGCAGTTCGTGCTGAAGAACGGCTACGGCTGCGAGACCGACAGCCTGCCGGGCAACTCCATCACCATGGAGCAGGCCCTGGGCAACAACGATATCCAGGTGTTCGCCGAGGAATGGGTCGGCCGTAGCGATGCCTGGAACAAGGCCGCTGCCGCCGGCAAGGTGGTGGGCGTGGGCGCACCGATCGTCGGCGCCACCGAAGGCTGGTACGTGCCGCGCTACGTGATCGAGGGTGACGCCAAGCGTGGCCTCGAACCCAAGGCACCGCAGCTGAAAGCCATCGCCGACCTCGGCCAGTACGCCGAGCTGTTCCGTGACCCGGAAGAGCCGGGCAAGGGCCGTTTCTACAACTGCCCGGCCGGCTGGACCTGTGAGCTGGACAACAGCGAAATGCTCAAGAGCTACGGCCTGGAAGAGAAGTTCACCAACTTCCGTCCCGGCACCGGCCCGGCCCTGGATGCCGCCGTGTTGTCGAGCTATCGCCGTGGCGAGCCTATTCTTTTCTATTACTGGTCGCCGACGCCGCTGATGGGCCAGGCCGACCTGGTCAAGCTGGAAGAGAAGGCCGGCGTGGACAAGAGCGTGACCATCCAGGTCGGCCTGTCCAAGACCTTCCACGACGAGGCCCCGGAGCTGGTGGCGGTGCTGACCAAGGTCAACCTGCCGATCGACCTGCTGAACCAGAACCTGGCCAAGATGGCGAAGGAGAAAATGGACTCGGCGGACCTGGCCAAGCTCTTCCTCAAGGAGCACCCGGAGGTGTGGCACGCCTGGGTCAGCGAGGATGCGGCGAAGAAAATCGAAGCCGCTCTCTGAGGCCGCTGGGCACTACTGATCCCGGCCTTCTCCCAGGGTGGAGAAGGCCCCCCACATGACCGGAGCGAGCTATGTTCCCCGAACGCTTCACCTTCTCCATCGCTGATTGGGTCAATGGCTGGGTAGACAGCCTGGTGACCAACTACGGCGATGTGTTCCGCCACATCTCCGACACCCTGCTCTGGGCCATCGTCTATCTGGAAGGCACCCTGCGCGCCACGCCCTGGTGGCTGGTACTGGCGATAGTCGCCGGCATCACCTGGCATGCCACCCGGCGCATCCTGCCGACGGTGGTGATCACCGGCCTGCTGTTCCTGGTCGGTGCGGTGGGGCTCTGGGACAAACTGATGCAGACCGTGGCGCTGATGCTGGTGGCCACCTTCATCTCGGTATTGATCGGCATCCCCCTGGGCATCCTTGCGGCCCGTAGCGACCGCCTGCGCGCCGTGCTGATGCCGCTGCTGGACATCATGCAGACCATGCCCAGCTTCGTGTACCTGATCCCGGTGCTGATGCTCTTCGGCCTGGGCAAGGTGCCAGCCATTTTCGCCACCGTGATCTACGCCGCGCCGCCGCTTATCCGTCTGACCGATCTCGGCATCCGCCAGGTTGACGGAGAAGTGATGGAAGCCATCAACGCCTTTGGCGCCAACCGCTGGCAGCAACTGTTCGGCGTGCAGCTGCCGCTGGCCATGCCGAGCATCATGGCCGGTATCAACCAGACCACCATGATGGCCCTGTCGATGGTGGTGATCGCCTCGATGATCGGCGCCCGTGGCCTCGGTGAAGACGTCCTGGTGGGCATCCAGACGCTCAACGTCGGCAAGGGCCTCGAAGCAGGCCTGGCCATCGTCATCCTGGCTGTGGTCTTCGACCGCATCACCCAGGCTTACGGCCGTTCGCGGCACGCAGTCAGCAAATGAGTGGCGAGAACATGAGCAAGATCGTCGTCAAGAACGTATTCAAGATCTTCGGCCAGCGCGCCGAGGAGGCCCTGGCACTGATCCAGCAAGGCAAGAGCAAGGCCGATGTGCTGGAAAACACGGGTTGCGTGGTCGGGGTCAACGACTTGTCGCTGTCCATCGGCGCGGGCGAGATCTTCGTGATCATGGGCCTGTCCGGCTCCGGCAAGTCCACCCTGGTGCGCCACTTCAACCGCCTGATCGACCCCACCAGCGGGCAGATCCTGGTCGATGGCGAGGACATCCTGCGCTACGACATGGAGCAGTTGCGCGAATTCCGCCGCAAGAAGATCAGCATGGTGTTCCAGAGCTTCGGCCTGCTGCCGCACAAGTCGGTGATCGACAACGTCGCCTACGGCCTCAAGGTGCGCGGCGAGACCAAGGAATACTGCCTGGAGCGTGCCCAGCACTGGATCACCACCGTGGGCCTGAAAGGCTACGAGAAGTCCTACCCGCACCAGCTTTCCGGTGGCATGCGCCAACGCGTCGGCCTGGCTCGTGCATTGGCCTCCGACACCGACATCATCCTCATGGACGAAGCCTTCAGCGCCCTCGACCCGCTGATCCGCGCCGACATGCAGGAGCAGTTGCTGGAGCTGCAGAAGACCCTGCAGAAGACCATCGTCTTCATCACCCATGACCTGGACGAAGCTGTGCGCATCGGCAATCGCATCGCCATCCTCAAGGACGGCCAACTGATCCAGGTCGGTACGCCGCGTGAAATCCTCCACCAGCCCGCGGACGATTACGTCGACCGCTTCGTCCAGCGCCGCGTGGCCAATCTGTAAGGAACATCCGAATGTCGTTACCCGAGAAAGTCCTGCTGGGCGATTCACCGCTGAACTGGCGCCAGGTGGTGGCGGTGGCCCGTCACGGCGCCCGCCTGGAGCTGACCCCGGCAGCCTGGGCGCGCATCGAGAATGCCCGTGGCATCGTCGAACGTATCGTCGAACGGGGCGAACGCGCCTACGGGATCAGCACCGGCCTCGGCGCCCTGAGCGACATTGTGCTGAACGCCGAACAATTCGCCGCGCTGTCACGTAACACGCTGCTCAGCCACGCCTGCGGCGTTGGTCCGGTCCTGGCAGACGAGCAGACGCGCGCCATCATCTGCTGCGCCATCGCCAACTACAGCCACGGCCACTCCGGCCTGCAGCGGCAGGTGGTGGAGGCGCTGCTGGCCCTGCTGAATCGTGGCATCACCCCGCGGGTGCCGTCCCAGGGTTCCGTGGGCTACCTGACCCACATGGCCCATGTCGGCATCGCCCTGCTCGGCGTTGGCGAGGTGAGCTATCGCGGCCAGGTGGTGCCTGCCGTCGAGGCCCTGGCCGCTGAAGGCCTGGAGCCCGTGCGCCTAGGCGCCAAGGATGGGCTCTGCCTGGTCAATGGCCTGCCCTGCATGACCGGCCTGACCTGCCTCGCCCTGGACGACGCCGAACGCCTGATGCGCTGGGCCGACGTGATCGGCGCCATGAGTTTCGAAGCCCTGCGCGGGCAGATCGCCGCCTTCGACCCGGACATCATCGCCCTCAAGCCACACCCGGGCATGCAGACGGTGGGCGCCAACCTGCTGGCCCTGCTCGCGGGCAGCGAGGTGGTCGCCGAAAGCCGCGGCGTCCGCACCCAGGACGCCCTGAGCATCCGTTCCATCCCGCAGGTGCATGGCGCCTGCCGTGACCAACTGGCCCACGCTGCGCGCCAGGTCGACACCGAACTGTCCGCGGCCAACGACAACCCGCTGCTGCTGGGCACGCCGGACGCCTACAAGGTGGTGTCCCAGGCCAACCCCCACGGCGAATCGGTCGCCATGGCGGCGGACCTGCTGGCCATCGCCGTGGCCGAGCTGGGCGGTATCGCCGAACGGCGCCTGGATCGGCTGGTCAACCCGCTGGTCAGTGGCCTGCCGGCCTTCTTGGTGAGCCAGCCCGGGGTCAACTCGGGAATGATGATCGCCCAATACGTGGCTGCCGCCCTGGTGGGCGAGAACCGCCAGCTGGCGCAACCCGCGGTTGTGGATAACTTCGTCACCTCCGGGCTGCAGGAAGACCACCTGAGCCTGGGTACCAGTGCAGCCCTCAAATTGGGCCGGGCGCTGGAGAACTGCGGCCGTATTCTCGCGATCGAATACTTGTTGGCCGCCCAGGCCTTTGAGTTCCACAAGCCCAGGAGCTTTGGTGCCGGCACCGCTGCCGCCTGGGAAACCCTGCGCGAGCGTGTGCCCGCCTATGACCAGGACCGTTGGCTGGCGCCGGACATCGCCCGTGCCGCCGACCTGTTGCGCGACGGTGCCGCGCTGGAAGGGATCGCCGCTCGCACCGGAGGACTGCAATGAAACACCTCTGGCAGAACTGCCATGCCGCGACCATGAAGGACGGCAAGTACGCGATCATCGAAGACGCGGTGCTGGTCACCTATGCCGGGCGCATCGAGTGGATCGGCCCGCGCGAGGCACTGCCGGCGATTCCCTATGACGTGGAAGTCGATCTCAACGGCGCCTGGGTCACCCCGGGGCTGATCGATTGCCACACCCACCTGGTCTTCGGTGGGGATCGCAGCCGCGAGTTCGAGCAGCGCCTGGAAGGCGTCAGCTACGCCGAGATTGCCGCCCAGGGCGGCGGCATCGCCAGCACCGTGCGCGCCACCCGCGAGGCCAGTGAGGACGAGCTGCTGGAAAGCGCTACCCGTCGCGCCCGAAAGCTGCTGCGCGACGGCGTTACCACCCTGGAAGTGAAGTCCGGCTACGGCCTGGACCTGGCCAGCGAGCGCAAGATGCTGCGGGTCGCCCGGCGCCTGGGCGAGACCCTGCCGATGACCGTGCGCGCCACCTGCCTGGCGGCCCACGCCTTGCCGCCGGAGTATGCCGGTCGTGCCGACGATTACATCGGCCACATCTGCAACGAGATGCTGCCGACCCTGGCCGGTGAAGGGCTGGTGGATGCGGTGGATGCCTTCTGCGAACACCTGGCCTTTTCCCCGGCCCAGGTGGAGCGGGTATTCAAGGTGGCCCGTGAGCTGGGCCTGCCGGTGAAGCTGCATGCCGAGCAGCTCTCGTCCCTGCATGGCTCCGCCCTGGCCGCGCGCTACCAGGCGCTATCGGCGGACCACCTGGAGTACATGACCGAGGACGACGCCATTGCGATGGCGGCGGCCGGAACGGTCGCCGTGCTGCTGCCAGGCGCCTTCTACCTGCTGCGGGAAACCCAGCTGCCGCCCATCGACGCACTGCGCAAGCACGGCGTCGCCATGGCGGTGTCCACCGACCTCAACCCTGGCACCTCCCCGGCGCTGTCGCTGCGGATGATGCTGAACATGGCCTGCACCTCGTTCCGCCTGACCCCGGAAGAGGCGCTTGCCGGCGCCACCCTGCACGCGGCCAAGGCCCTGGGGCTGGCCGACAGTCACGGCAGCCTGGAAGTGGGCAAGGTGGCCGACTTCATCGCCTGGGACATCGAGCGCCCAGCGGAACTCGCCTATTGGCTGGGCGGCGACCTGCCCAAGCGGGTGATTCGACACGGACAGGAGATCGACTGTGGATAACGTTCTGAGCTTCAGCCGCGGCAGCGCGCCGTTGCTGATCAGCATGCCGCACCCCGGCATCCACCTGACCCCGGCGGTGGAGGCCGGCATGGTGGAGGCCGGCTGGGACCTTACCGATACCGACTGGCACATTCCGCGCCTGTATGACTTCGCTGCCGAGCTGGGCGCGAGCACGCTGGCGGCGCAGTATTCGCGCTATGTCATCGACCTCAATCGCCCGGCCGATGACACGCCGCTCTATGCCACGGCCACCACCGGCCTCTATCCGGCCACCCTGTTCGATGGCGAGCCGCTCTACCGCGAGGGCGAAGAGCCCACCGCGGCGGAGCGTGCGCGTTATCTGGCGGAAATCTGGATGCCCTACCACCAGACCCTCCGTGATGAGCTGGCGCGCATGAAAGCCGAGTTCGGTTACGCGCTGCTATTCGACGCCCACTCCATCCGCTCTTTCGTCCCGCGCCTGTTCGATGGTCGGCTGCCCGACTTCAACCTCGGCACCAACGCCGGTGCCAGTTGCGATTCGACCCTGGCCGAGGCGCTGGTGGCGGTTTGCGCCGATGCGCAGGACTACAGCCATGTGCTGAATGGGCGCTTCAAGGGCGGCCACATCACCCGCCACTACGGCCAGCCCGACCAGCACATCCACGCGGTGCAGCTGGAACTGGCCCAATGCACCTACATGGACGAGCAGGTGCCCTTCGACTACCGCGAAGACCTGGCTGTGCCGACCCAGGCCGTGCTGCGCAAGCTGTTGCAGGCGATGTTGGCGTGGGGGCATCAGCGCTACGGCAGGTGACCTGGCCGAGCCGATGTGCACGCGGGAAGTGATCCCGTCACCCATGCCGGTTTAAAGGGTGCGGAGGAACTCCAGCATCAGCCTGCTGACTTCCGTGGCTCGCTCCTGCTGTATCCAGTGCCCGGCTCCCTCGAGCATGTGGCACCCGCGCAGCCCGGGCAGTGTTTTCGGGAAGGCAGCGATCAGCTGGGGGATCATCGGGAATCCGAGTACGGAGTCCCGGGCCCCGGCGATGAACAGCGACGGCTGCCGGACGATGCAACCGCGCCAGGGCGCCATCAGTTCAGCGGAGAGCCGCATGGTCCGGTACCAGTTGAGCCCGCCGCGAAAGCCGGTGCGGCGGAATTCCCCCGTGTAGTGTGCGATGTCGTCTTCGGTTAGCCAGGTCGGCAGCCGCCTGGGGGCTTCCATGTGGTCGAGGAAGCCCTGCCCGGGGAGGCGGCCAAAGGCTGGCACACCGCGCCAATCCCCGGAGCCGCAATGGAGCAGCCGCCTGATGGTCGCTTCGGTATCCCGCTCCAGCTCGGCTTCCGCCACACCAGGCACCTGGAAGTACTGCAGGTAATAGTCATGGATACCTAGGTCCTCCAGCGCTTTCAGGACATCCGTGGGGTCAGGTGGCGCGAAGGGCACGCTCATGCCGATGACGGCGCGAAACAGGTCCGGTCTGGTCAGCGCAGCGCCCCAGGCCACCATTGCCCCCCAGTCGTGGCCGGCAATCACCGCCTGTCTTTCCCCCAGCACCCGGACCAGGTCCACCATGTCCCCGATCAGATGCAGCCGGGTGTAAGCCTCCACCTGCAGCGGCGCGTCGGTCCCGCCGTAGCCGCGCATGTCCGGGGCGACGACCCGGAATCCGGCGGTCGAGAGCGCGTCGAGCTGGTGCCGCCAGGAGTACCAGAGCTCCGGAAACCCATGGCACAGCAGCACGAGTGGCCCGGCACCCTGCATGGCGACCTGCATGCGGATGCCATTGACGCTGAGGGTTTCCAGCTGCGGAGTGGTCATGTTCGCGTCCCGTGCTCAGGTGAGCATCGCCATCAGCCGCGGCAGGTTTTCCACTCCGCGCTGCCGGGCATTCGCCAGCTTATGGAGCAGGGCATGTCGTTCCGTGTCTTCCGGACGCAGATCGCGCATGACGGTGGTCATCAGAAACAGGCGTGACTTCCCCAGCCACTGGGTCAATCCCGGATCAGCACGCCAGCGCACGAAGTTGTTCATATAACTCGCCCAGATCCTGATCCAGTCTTCGGGTAATCGGGGGGCGGGAACCGGTCCGCAACAGGCGTTCTTCTCGTGGTCGTCCGCCAAGTGGCATTCGACATAAGCGATCAGCGCTGCGGAGAAGACCGGCTGGTTGTTGCTGACCAGGGTCAGGTTGATCCGCTCGGCGTCGAATACCCGCACCGGGTCCCAGCCGTCGAGGCCCTTTGCACTGCAGTCCACATGCAAGGCGCCGGGGGGCACGTCGAGGGTGCCCCGCTCGAGCTCGATTCGTCCCGGCTCTATCGCTTGCACATGACCCAGGCGCACCTTGTGCCGAATGCCGCGCAGGGCGCCCAGTTCTGCTTGCGATACGGTCGCCCCGCGATAGGCCGTCGGCGTGACGGCAGGGTCGATGCGCAGGAGCTGGCCAGACTGCTCCAGCCGGCCGAACAGGTCGGGCAGGGACGTGGCGTCGGCGATGGCGTCGTACTGTGCCGCGACGCCCTGGACCACTTGTTCGAAATACTCCAGGCCGGGCTGAATGTTTGCGCGGTCCACCAGCCAGGCGTCCTTGGGCATGATCCAGTAGATCGATTCCGGCGCCACGCCGTTCTGCAGCAGCCACACGCAGGTATCGATGCCGGTCTTGCCCGAGCCAACCACCACATAGGCCGGGCACGGCTGGCCGATTCGCGGCAGGTCATTCGGGGGCACGCAAGCCACCCCACTGGCGACCCGGTATTTCGGGGGGTGGGTGGAGGGCACCTGGGTCCGGGCGTGAGTGGCATCCACCAGTTTGCGCCGCACCTGTACCCGGTACTCCCGGCCACTGAGCAGGGAGATGAAGCGATGGTCGGACGCGCGGTCACCGATGTAGTCGCACATGGGGTAGTAGCGCACGCGCCCCGACAGCAGGAACTGCTGATTCATCACCTGCTCGTAGTAGCTGAGAATCTCCGTGCCGGAAGCCAGTTCGTACAGGCCATTGCCCAGTGCGGAGGCGTCCTTCCTGCCACTGCCGAGTTCGCGGGAGTTGACCCCGTAGCAGGCCGAGGGCTGGTGCAGGCGCACGAATGGATAGGCATCGTTCCAGTGGCCGCCGGGCTGGGCGTGCCGGTCCACCATCAGCACGGTGGCGTCAGATTCGCTGAGCAGGGTGTCGACGAATGCCATTGCCGCAGCGCCGGCGCCGATCACCAGGTAGTCGACCTCCAGCAGGTTTGGGTCCATGGTGGCTGTCCTCGTGAAGATGAATGCCCCCAAACTCCCAAACTTAGTGCCATGGCGCCGGCAAACCAGACCAAGAGCTGATTGCTGTCATAGCTAACGGCTCTATGACCCTTGTTGCTTGGCGCCTTCGCCGGTAGTCGGGCGGCACTTCACTCCGCCCGACGCTGGTCTCGCGCTAGCGCTGCAGGCCGAGGTGGCGGATCACCACTTCCTCGGCGGCCACCCGCTCCCACACATCATCCAGCAGCTCCGCCGGGTAGAAGGGCAGGGCGGCGAGTTCCTCGCGGCTGACCCAGCCCAGTTCGCGAATCTCGAACTCGTCGCCGCCCAGGCCATTGAGGTTGGCCAGGCTGAGTTCGCCGCGCCAGGCGTCGATCCGGTAGAACAGTTCCATGTGGAAGCGGCCCAGGGCCGGTTCGGCGAATTCGCGGACGTAGACCAGCGGTCCGACCGCCACGTCCAGTCCGGTTTCCTCCCTGAACTCTCGACTTACGGTGTCGCGGGTGGATTCGTCGCTCTGGGACTCGAAGCCGCCGCCCGGCGGGATCCAGTAGGTGTCGTCGCCCACCACGTGCTTGACCAGCAGGATGCGACCGTCCTCTACCAGCAGGCCGGCGGCGCGGATGCGATGGGTGAGCGGCGCGCTCATTGCCAGTCCAGCCGGGCGAGCTTCCACTGGCCATCGTCCAGCCACCACTCCAGCTTCACCCCGTAGTGGCGGGCACTGTCGGGAATCAGCCCTTCGGCGCCGGTGAGGGCCACCTGGGCCTCGGTGTAGCCTTTCTCGTGGTAGGTCGGGTCGAGCCGGCTGGCCTTGCTGAGGGCGAGCACGCTGACGTTCTTGTGGCGCATGAACAGCAGGGTCATGGTGCGCTTGGCCCAGTCGCGGTCGTTCTGCTGCTGGGCGATGAACTGCGGGTGCAACTGCTCCAGTACCGCGCTGGTTTTCTTCGCTTCGAGGTTGTCCTGTAGTTGTTGCACCGCCGCATCCAGCTCCGCGGCCGGGTCGTTTCGGCCACAACCGGCTAGGATTGCCAGAACGCAGAGCGTCGGCAGCGCGAACTTCCTGAGTAGCATGCTGAACTCCTTTTTCCTCGTTATGATGCCCGGCAGATTAGAAGGCCGGACTCGCCCAGGGGTCGACCTTACGCACAGTTTCGGGAGCCCAGCATGCAGACTTTGTATCCGGAGATAAAACCCTACGCCCGGCACGATCTGGCGGTGGATGCGCCACACGTGCTCTATGTGGACGAGAGCGGCACGCCGGAGGGCCTGCCGGTAGTGTTCATCCACGGTGGGCCGGGGGCCGGTTGCGATGCGCTGAGCCGGCGCTTCTTCGATCCGAACCTGTACCGCATCGTCACCTTCGACCAGCGTGGCTGTGGCCGCTCCACGCCCCACGCGAACCTGGAGAAGAACACCACCTGGGACCTGGTGGCCGACCTCGAGCGCATCCGCCAGCATCTGGGCATCGACAAGTGGGTACTGTTCGGTGGCTCCTGGGGTTCCACCCTGTCCCTGGCCTACGCCCAGGCGCACCCGGAGCGCGTGCTCGGCCTGATCCTGCGGGGCATCTTCCTGTGCCGCCCGGAGGACTTCCACTGGTTCTACCAGGAAGGCTGTAGCCGCCTGTTCCCGGACTATTGGGAGGACTACCTGGCGCCGATTCCGGCCGAGGAGCACGGCAACCTGATGCAGGCCTTCCACAAACGCCTGACCGGCCCGGACCAGATCGCCCAGATGCACGCCGCCAAGGCCTGGTCGACCTGGGAAGGCCGCACGGCCACCCTGCGCCCGAGTGCACCGGTGGTGGAACGCTTCAGCGAGCCGATGCGCGCCCTGTCCATCGCCCGCATCGAGTGCCATTACTTCGTCAACAACGCCTTCCTCGAGCCCAATCAATTGCTCCGCGACATGCCGCGCATCGCCCATCTGCCGGGCGTGATCGTGCATGGCCGCTATGACGCCATCTGCCCGCTGGACAATGCCTGGGCGCTGCACAAAGCCTGGCCCAACAGCGAATTGCAGATTGTCCGTGACGCGGGTCATGCCGCGTCCGAGGCTGGCATCACCGACGCCTTGGTGCGTGCGTCGAACCAGATGGCTCGCCGCCTGCTGGACATGCCGCAGGACGAAGACGCCTGATGAAGGCGCTGCTGCAACGGGTCAGTGCCGCCCGTGTAGAGGTCGAAGGGGACGTGGTCGGCGCCATCGACCAAGGGCTGCTGGTGCTGGTGGGCGTCGAGCCCCAGGACACCGAAGCCAGCGCCGACAAGCTGCTGCACAAGCTGGTCAACTACCGCGTGTTTGCCGATGCCGAGGGCAAGATGAATCTGTCTCTCGGCGCGGTTGGCGGCGGCCTGCTGCTGGTCTCCCAGTTCACCCTGGCCGCCGATACCAGGAGCGGGCTGCGCCCGAGTTTCTCCACCGCTGCCGCACCGGCACGCGGCGAGGAACTGTTCGACTATCTGGTGCAGCAGGCGCGGCTCAAGCATCCGCAGGTGGCCACCGGCCGCTTCGGCGCCAACATGCAGGTCCATCTGGTCAACGACGGGCCGGTGACTTTCCTGCTCGAAAGCTGAGCTGGCCCGATATCTGCTTCCCGTGACTCGCCATCCACGTAGATGCCGTTTAGCATGCGCGCCATGCCCCGTCGTTCGTGGGCTGCACAACAACAACGAGCTGCCCCATTAGGAGAAAGAATGAAAAAGTTTCTCGCGTCACTGCTGTTCGCCGCCAGCGCCCTGACTGGTCTGGCCCACGCTGGCATGGTCGATGATGCAGTCAAGCGCGGCACCCTGCGCGTCGGCATGGACCCGACCTACATGCCCTTCGAAATGACCAACAAGCGTGGTGAGATCATCGGCTTCGAAGTCGACCTGCTCAAAGCCATGTCCAAGGCCATGGGCGTCAAGCTGGAGCTGGTATCCACCAGCTACGACGGCATCATCCCGGCCCTGCTGACCGACAAGTTCGACATGATCGGTTCCGGCATGACCCTGACCCAGGAGCGCAACCTGCGCATCAACTTCTCCGAGCCCTTCATCGTGGTCGGCCAGACCCTGCTGATCCGCAAGGAGCTGCAAGGCGACATCAAGTCCTACAAGGACCTGAACGATGCCAAGTACCGCATCACGTCCAAGATCGGCACCACCGGCGAAATGGTCGCCAAGAAGTTGATTGCCAAGGCCCAGTACCACGGCTTCGACAACGAGCAGGAAGCGGTGATGGACGTGGTCAACGGCAAGGCGGACGCCTTCATCTACGACGCCCCGTACAACGTGGTGGCGGTGAACAAGGCCGGCGCCGGCAAGCTGGTGTTCCTGGAAGAGCCCTTCACCTTCGAGCCCCTGGCCTTCGGCCTGAAGAAGGGTGACTACGACAGCATCAACTGGATCAACAACTGGATGCACCAGATCCGCCATGACGGCACCTACGATCGCATCCATGCCAAGTGGTTCAAGAAGACCGACTGGCTGAAAGAGATGGAATAAGTCGGCTGACGCTGGCTTCGACAGGCCCGGCCCACAAGGCCGGGCCTGCCTTTTGTACCCCGCCATGAGCGAGATTTCCCGTGACTAGCAAACATCGCCGCACCTGGCCCTGGCACGTCCTGACCGGTCTGATCCTGGTCGTGACGGGCTGGGGCCTCTGGTACTCCACCTCACTGATTTCCTACGAATGGCGCTGGAATCGCGTGCCCCAGTACTTCGCCTACCAGGCAGAGGAAGGTCAGCGCGCAGCCGACTACGGCACCGTCAGCGCTATTGCCGATGCCGGCGACAACGCCCGTGTGACCCTGACCGCCGAGGGCGGTGAGGAACAGGTACTGGAAGTGGCCCGCGACAGCCTGCAGGTGAGTCAGGGCGACGATGTTTCCGAAGGCGACCTGATTGGCGTGACACGCCACTGGGCTGCCGGACCGCTGCTCTGGGGGCTCTGGACCACCCTGTGGATTTCCGTGGCCTCTGGTGTGTTCGGCCTGGCCATCGGCCTGTTCACCGGCCTCTGCCGCTTGTCGAACAACCCCACGCTGCGCGACCTGTCCACCGTCTATGTCGAGCTGGTGCGTGGTACGCCGCTGCTGGTGCAGATCTTCATCTTCTACTTCTTCATCGGCACCGTGTTGAACCTCTCCCGCGAGTTCGCCGGGGTGGCCGCGCTGGCGCTGTTCACTGGCGCCTATGTGGGCGAGATCGTCCGCGCCGGGGTGCAGTCCATCGCCCGTGGCCAGAACGAGGCGGCGCGCTCCCTTGGCCTGACCGCAGGCCAGTCCATGCGTCATGTGATCCTGCCGCAGGCCTTCAAGCGCGTGTTGCCACCGCTGGCCGGGCAGTTCATCAGCCTGGTGAAGGACACCTCGCTGGTTTCGGTGATCGCCATCACCGAACTCACCAAGAGTGGCCGCGAAGCGATCACCACGTCCTTCTCCACCTTCGAGATCTGGTTCTGCGTCGCAGCCCTCTACCTCGTCATCAACCTGCCGCTGTCGCAAATCGCCAGCCGCCTGGAGCGGAGGCTCGGGAAAAGTGATTGAAGTCCGCAATCTGGTGAAAGTCTTCGATGCCCGCGGCCATGAAGTGCGGGCTGTGGATAACGTCACCACGCAGGTGAAGCGTGGTGAGGTCGTGGTGGTGATCGGCCCCTCGGGCTCGGGTAAATCCACCTTCCTGCGCTGCCTGAACGGCCTGGAAGAGCTGGATTCCGGTTCGGTGAGCATCGACGGCGTCGACCTCGCCAACCCGAAAACCGACGTGAACGCCTACCGCCGCGAGGTGGGCATGGTGTTCCAGCACTTCAACCTGTTCCCGCACATGACCGTGCTGGAAAACCTCTGTCTGGCGCAGAAAGTCGTGCGCAAGCGTGGCAAGGCCGAGCGCGAGGCCAAGGCTCAGGCGCTGCTGGCAAAGGTGGGCATCGGGCAGAAGGCCAACGAGTACCCGTCGCGCCTCTCCGGCGGCCAGCAGCAACGCGTGGCCATCGCCCGCGCCCTGTGCATGGAGCCCAAGGTGATGCTGTTCGACGAGCCCACTTCGGCACTGGACCCGGAAATGGTCGGCGAAGTGCTGGACGTGATGAAGCAGCTCGCCCAGGAAGGCATGACCATGGTCTGCGTGACCCACGAAATGGGCTTCGCCCGCGAGGTTGCCGACCGGGTGCTGTTCTTCGATCACGGCAAGCTGCTGGAAGATGCGCCCCCCGCGCAGTTCTTCGAGAAGCCCCAGGACCCGCGCGCACAGAGCTTCCTGCGGCAGGTGCTCTGATCGGATTGCTTTGGGCCGCTGTGCGGCCCTTGGCGAATGAACTCGCCCCTACAGAAAGTGCGCTGTGCCAGGCACCGGCACAGACAGCCCCCTCTCCCTCCGGGAGAGGGCCGGGGTGAGGGTAGGCGTAGCCTTTCGCGAATGAGTTCGCTCCCATAATGGGAGGGGCACCCTCAATGCAGCGGCGTGGCCGGGCTCAGCTCGTTCTCTTCCAGCCAGTCCTGGGCCAGCTCGCGCAGGCGGGCGGCTTCGAACTGGTGCCAGGCTTCCAGCAGTACCGGGTACTCCATCAGCACGTGGCGAAAGGTGCGTACCGGCTTGCGGCCCGCGAGGGCCTGCTGCAGGGCGGCGAAGGCATGGGGATGGACCACTTCGCTGAGGAATTCCTGCATCAACGCCAGCTCATCGCCATGGCCGAGCGGCTCCACCAGCAGGAAACGCTCCGGTTCGTCGCGCAGCAAGGCTTCGAGTTCGGGGTCGGCGTCTTCTTCGGGGATCAGCAGCACCTTGCCGCTTAGCAGGTCCAGGTAATGGTCGAGGCCGGCGGTGTTGAGGGCGAAGGCGAGTTGGTCGAGGTCGATGGTCAGCGGGCGCATGGCTCAATCTCGATGTCGAAAGGATGCCGTCAGCCTGCCTCAGAAAAGCCGGGCGAGCAATGCGGTGACCGCTGTCTCGACGCGCAGGATGCGCTCGCCGAGTTGCACCGGCTGCAGGCCGGCCTCGCGCAGTTTCTCCACTTCATAGGGAATCCAGCCGCCTTCCGGGCCAATGGCCAGGGTGATGGGCTGGCTAACCGCGCGCGGGCAGGGTGGGTAGTCGCCAGGATGGCCCACAAGACCCAGGGTGTTGGCGGCGAGTTGCGGCAGGCGGTCCTCGACGAAGGGCTTGAAGCGCTTCTCGATGATTACCTCGGGCAGGACGGTATCCCGCGCCTGTTCCAGCCCCAGGATCAACTGCTCACGGATGGCGGCCGGTTCGAGGAAGGGGGTTTGCCAGAAACTCTTCTCCACGCGGTAGCTGTTCAATAGCACCAGGCGCGGCACGCCCATGGCGGCGACGGTCTGGAACACGCGGCGGAGCATCTTTGGCCGTGGCAGCGCCAGCAGCAGGGTGATGGGCAGCTTCGCAGGAGGCGGCTGGTCGAAGCTGACTTCCAACTCCGCACAGTCGGCTTCCAGGCGCAGCAGGTGGCCCTGGCCCATTTGTCCGCCAAGGCGGCCAACTCGCAGGCTGTCGCCAGCCTCGGCGCGGTGCACCTCATGGAGGTGCTTCAGGCGCCGGCCTTCCAGGTGCGCACGGTCCGCCGCGATGAAGTCGGCGTCTTCGAGTAGAAGCAGATTCACGGGTGGGTAGCAGGCGGTTGGTCGCCGTCTTCGGGTTCTTCGGCGCCGTCATCCGGATGGTCGCCGCGCTTGCGGATCATGCCGCCAAAGAACACGCCGACTTCGAACAGCAGCCACATGGGCACGGCCAGCAGGGTCTGCGAGAAGATGTCTGGCGGGGTCAGGATCATGCCCACGACGAAGCAGCCAATGATCACATAGGGGCGGATACGCTTGAGGTAGGCAACGTCGACGATGCCGACCCAGATCAGCAGGATCACCGCCACGGGAATCTCGAAGGCCACGCCGAAGGCGAAGAACAGCGTCATCACGAAGTCGAGGTAGCTGCTGATGTCGGTCATCATCGACACGCCTTCCGGGGTCACGCTGGCGAAGAAGTGGAAGATCAGCGGGAACACCAGGAAGTAGGCGAAAGCCATGCCGGCGTAGAAGAGGACGATGCTCGACACCAGCAGCGGCAGGGCAATGCGCTTCTCGTGCTTGTACAGGCCGGGTGCGATGAAGCCCCAGACCTGGTGCAGGATGACCGGCATGGCGAGGAAAAGCGCCACCATCATGGTCAGTTTGAATGGCGTGAGGAAGGGCGAAGCCACGTCGGTGGCGATCATGGTCGCGCCTTCCGGCAGGTACTGGCGCAGGGGCGCGGATACCAGGGTGTAGATCTTCTGGGCGAAGTAGAACAGGCCGGCGAAGATCAGGAAGATCGCCGCCACGCAGCGCAACAGGCGCGTACGCAGTTCGGTGAGGTGCGAGACCAGGGGCATTTCCTGGTCTTGTTCCGGCTTCTGGTCGCTCATGGGATGCGGGACGGCTGCTGCGGTTCGATGGGGGCCTGTGGCTGGGGAGCCGACGTGGCGTTGGGCGCCTGGGCGGGCGTGCCCGCGCCGGGCTGGTTCGGTGTGGCCGGAGCCGGAGCCGGAGCCGCCGCTGCCGCTGCTGCAGTCGTCGCTGGAGCTGGAGCTGGCGCCGCTGTTGCCGGTACTGCTTGCGCTGCCGGTGCTGCGGGGTTCGCGGGAGCGGGGGGCGCAGCGTCGCTTTCAGGCTCGGCTTCGGAAAGCAGGGATTCGGCGGTCGGAGGCACAATGCTCTCCTTGATCTGCTTCTCCAGCGCCATGATGTGTTCGTTATGCAGCTGGCGACGGATCTCGTCGGCGCCGATTTCGCGTTCGACCTCGGTCTTGATCGCATTGAAGCTGCGTTTCAGGCGTCCGATCCACAGGCCGGCGGTGCGTGCCGCGCCGGGCAGCCGTTCAGGCCCGAGCACCAGGAGGGCGATCAGGCCAATCAGCAGCAGTTCACCAAAGCTGATACCGAACATGGGGCATCAGTCCTTGCGGGTCACCGGGTCCTGCACCTTCTGCGCCTGGCCGTCGATGGTGTGCGGCTGGTTCAGCGGGGTGTTGGATTGCTGCGCGGCGGGTTGCTCGGGCTTGGCACCTTCTTCTTCGGTGTTCATCGCCTTGCGGAAGCCCTTGATGGCGTCGCCGACGTCGGAACCAAGGGTCTTCAGGCGCTTGGTGCCGAATACCAGGACGACGACGATGAGAATGACCAGCCAGTGTTTCCAGTCGAAAATACCCATGGAGTGTTCCTCTTGATTGTCTTTGTCAGGCGGAAGGCTCGCGGGCAGCCTTTTCGGCGTGCCCGGACAGGCCAAAGCGACGGTCCAGTTCATCGAGCACGGCCTGGGGGTGCTGGCCGAGGGCGGCGAGCATGACCAGGCTGTGGAACCAGAGGTCGGCGGTTTCGTAGATCAGGTCGCTGTGGTCGCCGCTGACGGCGGCGTCCTTGGCGGCGAGGATGGTTTCCACCGCTTCTTCGCCGACCTTTTCCAGGATCTTGTTCAGGCCCTTGTGGTACAGGCTGGCGACATAGGAGCTGTCAGGCGCGGCATTCTTGCGCTCTTCCAGCACCTCGGCCAGGCGGGCGAGGGTATCACTCATGGCTGTGTCCTGCGGCGTAGATGGCATGCGGGTCCTTGAGCACGGGGTCGACGGTCTTCCAGCCGCCGTCCTCGAAGACGCGGTAGAAGCAGCTTTCGCGTCCAGTATGGCAGGCGATGCCGCCCAGTTGCTCGACCCGCAGGATGACGACGTCGGCGTCGCAGTCCAGGCGCAGCTCGTGGAGGTGCTGCACATGGCCGGACTCCTCGCCCTTGCGCCACAGCTTGCCACGGGAGCGTGACCAGTAGATGGCGCGATTCTCGGCAACGGTGAGGGCGAGGGCTTCGCGGTTCATCCAGGCCATCATCAGCACGCGACCCGTCTTGTGGTCCTGGGCAATCGCCGGGACCAGGCCTTCGGCATTCCAGTGAATCTCTTCCAGCCAGTCTTTCATCGTGTCTTCCACAACTGGGCCGGCCTCACGGGGCCGGCACTCGGATCGAAATAGTGTGCCAGTGCCACTCGGGGCTGGCTATCGGCGCAGCACCAGATATAGACCGCCGGCCAGCATCAGCCAGCTGGGCCAGGTTTCGGCCGTGGGGGCCAGGCCTTGCGTGGCTGCGCCGGCGATCAGCAGGGCGCCGAGCAGACGTGCCGGCCACTGGGCGCCAATCGGTTGTTCGGCCTTCTGCGGGGCGCTGATGGGCTGGGCCAGGCGCTCCAGGGTGTCGCGAGCGATCTGCGACAGGTGCGGTACCTGCTCGGCCTGTTGCTGTAGGTTGCGCAGCAGGTGCAAAGGGCTGACCCGTTCGCGCATCCAGCGCTCGAGGAACGGTTGCGCAGTGCTCCACAGGTCCAGGTCGGGGTAGAGCTGGCGGCCCAGGCCTTCGATGTTCAACAGGGTTTTCTGCAGCAGCACCAATTGCGGCTGGACTTCCATGTTGAAGCGGCGCGCGGTCTGGAACAGGCGTAGCAGCAACTGACCGAAGGAGATGTCCTTGAGCGGCTTTTCGAAGATCGGTTCGCAGACGGTGCGGATGGCCGCCTCGAAATCGTTGACCTTGGTTTCCGGCGGCACCCAGCCGGAATCGATGTGCAACTGCGCCACGCGGCGGTAGTCGCGCTTGAAGAAGGCGATCAGGTTGCGCGCGAGGTAGTCCTGGTCCTCGGGGGTGAGGCTGCCGATGATGCCGCAGTCAATGGCGATGTACTGCGGGTTCCAGGGCTGGCGGGTGGCAACGAAGATGTTGCCGGGGTGCATGTCGGCGTGGAAGAAGCTGTCGCGGAACACCTGGGTGAAGAAGATCTCCACGCCGCGCTCGGCCAGCAGTTTCATGTCGGTGCGCTGGTCGGCGAGGGTGGCCAGATCGGTCACCGGGATGCCGTAGATGCGTTCCATCACCAGCACCTTGGGGCGGCACCAGTCCCAGTAGACCTGCGGGACGTAGAGCAGCGGCGAGCCGTCGAAGTTGCGCCTCAGCTGGCTGGCGTTGGCCGCTTCGCGGAGCAGGTCGAGCTCGTCGTAGATGGTCTTCTCGTAGTCGCTCACCACTTCCACCGGGCGCAGGCGGCGGGCATCGGCGGACACGCGCTCGGCCAGGCCGGCGAGGGTGAACAACCAGGCGAGGTCCTGACGGATGATCGGCCGCAGGTTGGGGCGGATCACCTTGACGACCACTTCCTCGCCGCTCTTGAGTTGGGCAGCGTGGACCTGGGCCACCGAAGCCGAGGCCAGCGGCTCGACGTCGAAGCGGGCGAACACTTCGCTGACCTTGGCGCCGAGTTGTTCCTCGATGCGCGCGACGGCCTTCGCCGGTGCGAAGGGCGGTACCTGGTCCTGCAGGCGCGCCAGTTCATCGGCCATATCCGGCGGCATCAGGTCGCGACGGGTGGAGAGCAACTGGCCGAACTTGATGAAGATCGGGCCGAGGTCTTCCAGGGCCAGACGCAGGCGCTCGCCACGGGAAAGGGTCAGTTCCTTGCGCGGTAGCCAGCGCCAGGGCAGGGCGTAGCTCAGCGTGCGCAGCCACCAGGGCAGCGGCAGTTCGAGCAGCAGGTCATCGAGGCGGTAGCGGATGACGACCTGCTGGATGCGCAACAGGCGGCGGGCGGCGAGCAGCTTCATGCGTTGGGCTTGAGTCTCTGGTTCAGACGCTCGACGCGGGCGTCGAGGCGGTCGAGGGCGAGCTTGAGGCGATCCAGTTCAGCAAAGCGCGCGTCGGCTTCACGGCGGCCCACCAGGGTACGCGACTCCTCGGCCAGGTAGTCGGCGAGGTTCTGCCGCAGGCTGTCCAGGCCCTGTCCGGCCCAGTTGGCCCGGCTGCGCAAGTGGCCGGCGAGCAGTTGGGTGCCTACCGGGCCGAGCCAGCGTGACAGCTCATACTCCCAGTCCAGCTCTAGGTCCTGGAGGATGGCAGCCAGTTCCAGCAGCGCAGCGCTGTCGCCTTCCAGGGTCACTTCCGGACTGTGCAGGACGGCGGTCTTCTCCCGCGTGGTGGCCAGCTTCAACAGGCTGCTGGCCGGTGCGCGCAGGCGGCAATCGGCGGGAGCGGACCAGTGGGCGGAAAGCTTCAGGCCATCGCCTCCGGGAAGCAGGAACAAGGTCAGCGCGGGGTTTTGGCAGTCGACTTCGATGACGCTGCCTTCCAGCGCGGCCATGCGCGGCAACGCGGTGCTGTCCAGGGTCAGCACCCGGTTGAGGCCGAGCTCGATACCGGCCAGCAGCGCCTGGGTCAGCATCAGGGCTTGATGCCGCGGTGCAGGGCGACGATGCCGCCCGTCATGTTGTGGTAGGTGACCCGTTCGAAACCGGCCTCGACCATCATCGCTTTCAGGGTTTCCTGGTCCGGGTGCATGCGGATCGACTCGGCCAGATAGCGGTAGCTTTCGGCGTCGTTGGTGATCAGCTTGCCCATCAGCGGCAGGAGGCTGAAGGAGTAGGCGTCATAGGCCTTGGACAGCAGGCCGCTGGTGGGTTTGGAGAACTCCAGGACCAGCAGGCGGCCGCCCGGTTTGAGCACGCGCAGCATGGAACGAATGGCTTCGTCCTTGTGGGTGACGTTGCGCAGGCCGAAGGCGATGGTGACCACGTCGAAGTGGTTGTTGGGGAAGGGCAGCTTCTCGGCATCGGCCTGGACGAAGCTGACGTTGCCGGCGACGCCGCTGTCCAGCAGCTTGTCGCGACCCACCTTGAGCATGGAGGCGTTGATGTCGGCCAGCACCACTTCACCGGTCACGCCCACCAGGCGCGAGAACTGGCGGGTGAGGTCGCCGGTGCCGCCGGCGATGTCCAGCACGCGGTTGCCCGGGCGGACGCCGGACAGCTCGATGGTGAAGCGCTTCCACAGGCGGTGGACGCCGCCGGACATCAGGTCGTTCATCAGGTCGTACTTGGCTGCCACCGAGTGGAACACCTCGGCGACCTTGTCGGCCTTCTGGCTCTCGGGGACCTGTTGATAACCGAAGTGGGTCGTGGGTTCGGCGTCGTTGCCTTTGCGAGGATCGTTCATGTCGCTGCCACCGGAATTGAATGGCGGCCATTCTAATGCCCGCGTCCGGCTTTGTCTTGGCAACGGCGTGCGGCGGCCAGGGTGGGCGCGCTATAGTCGCGCGACCGAAAGTCGCAGTCAGGAGTTGCCAATGTCCCGCATCCACGTCGAACGTTCCCATGCCCTAGGCCACGAGGCCGTCCGGGAGAAAGCCGAAAAACTGGCTGAGCGCCTGGCGCGCGAGTACGACGTGCGTTACCAGTGGCGCGGCGACACCCTGGAGTTCAAGCGCAGCGGCGCCGAAGGGGCGATCGAGGTGAGTGATGCCAAGGTGCGGGTGGAGGTCAAGCTGGGCCTGCTGCTGTCGGCCATGAGCGGGAGCATCAAGCGGGAAATCGAGAAGGCGCTGGATGAGTATCTGGTCTGAGCCAGGAGCTTTTCCGGGGCCGCTTCGCGGCCCTTCGTCAATGGATTCGCTCCCGCCGTGCCTCGCCCGAAATGCCCCATCTCGCGGCTAGTATGCGGTTTCTAATTTTCCTCGCTACCTTGCGCTCAAGTCCTGAAAAAGGGCGAGTCATCTACCATTCCGCGTGAGGTGCACCATGGCCAAAGTAGCCGTCAAGAAGAAAGTCGAGAAAGCCGAAAGCAAGTCCACCGTCGTTGCCGACGTGAAGCTCTATGCCCGCAAAATCTGGCTGGCTGGCCTGGGTGCCTACGCCAAGGCTGGCGCCGAGGGTGTCGACTACTTCAAGGAGCTGGTGAAGGCCGGCGAAGGCGTCGAGAAGCAGGGCAAGAAGCTGGTGGACGAGCAGGTCGAAGCCGCCAACACTCAGTTCGACAGTGTCAAGAGCAGCGTCACCGGTGTGAAGGAAAAGGTCGAGGTTCAACTCGACAAGATCGAGAAGGCTTTCGACAACCGAGTGGCCAGTGCACTCAACCGCATTGGTATTCCCTCCCGGCAGGACGTTGAGGCACTCTCTGCTAAGCTTGATGAGCTGAGCGCGTTGCTCGAGCACGTCGCGCGAACCAAATAAGGAGAGCAGGATGGCTGGCAAAAAGAAAACCGATAAAGACACCAACTCCTGGATCGGCGAGATCGAGAAATACTCGCGCCAGATCTGGCTGGCTGGCTTGGGGGCCTACTCGAAGATCAGCAACGACGGCAACAAGCTGTTCGATACGCTGGTCAAGGACGGTGAGAAGGCTGAAAAGCAGGCCAAGACCGAGGTGGACAAGCAAGTAGACGCGGTCAAGTCGAAGGTCGGCTCCCGCGTGGGTACGGCCAAGTCCAAGGTCGAAGAGGTCAAGGGCAAGGCGATCGGCAAATGGGGCGAGCTGGAAGAGGCTTTCGACAAGCGTCTGAACAGTGCCATTTCCCGTCTTGGCGTGCCCAGCCGCACCGAAGTGAAGGATCTGCAAGGCAAGGTGGATGCCCTGACCAAGCAGCTCGAGAAACTCACGGGCGTGTCGGCCAAATCGGTCAAGCCTGCAGTCAAGGCGGCTGCCAAACCTGCGGCTAAACCCGCTGCCAAGCCGGCTGCCAAGGTCGCCGCTGCGAAACCTGCAGCCAAGGCCGCGGCCGCCAAACCCGCCGTTGCGAAGCCTGCGGCCAAGCCTGCTGTCAAAGCCGCGGCGAAACCGGCTACCAAGCCGGCTGCAGCGGCCAAACCGGCAGTGAAAGCCGCTGCCAAACCAGCTGCCGCGAAGCCAGCTGCCGCTGCCAAACCGGCCGCAGCGAAGCCCGCTGCCAAGCCGGCGGTTGCCAAGCCTGCCGCCGCGAAGAAACCGGCAGTGAAGAAGCCCGCTGCGCCAAAGGCTGCCAAGCCTGCTGCACCTGCCGCGAGCCCGGCTCCGTCTGCTCCGGCCGCCGCAGCTGCTCCGGCTCCCAGCATGGCACCGGCGGCACCGGCTCCGGCAGCATCGGCAACACCGCCGACCAGCCAGTCCTGAGCTTTATCGGTATGACGCAAACGCCCGGCTTGTCCGGGCGTTTGCGTTTCAGGCTTCCAGATAGCGCCTGGCCAGGCTCTCTGCGGCGTGTCGCGCGCCGGGCCGCAGATGCGGAGCCACCAGCATCATCACCTGATAGACCACCAGACGAATCTCGCCGCCGCTGCCCAGCACGCGTTGGTAGTCGAGGGAGAACAACAGCGTGAGGGTGATCTGCTCCACCAGTTGGCCAAGGGACTCGGTATCACTGGTCAGCTGATGCTCCGCCTTGAGCCGGGCCAGAAGCGAGGCCAGGGTCCGCTTGAGGGCGTTCAGCCAATTGCGCATGCCGCGGGCCAGCTTTGGCAGGCGTCCGGCCAGGTTGGACAGGTCCTGGAACAGGAAACGGTACTGGGACAGGCGCTCGACGATCAGGTGCAGGAACAGCCAGTAGTCTTCGGCGTCGAGTTGTGCGTCGGCGGGTGGGTCGAGCAACGGCGCGAGTTCGTCCTGGAATCGCGCGAACAACTCCATCACCAGTGGTTCCTTGCCATGGAAGTGGTAGTAGAGGTTGCCAGGGCTGATGCCCAGCTCGGTGGCGATTTCCAGGGTGGTGACGTTGGGTTCGCCGTTGCGGTTGAACAGGTCGAGGGCGCATTCGAGGATGCGGTCGCGGGTTTTCATCCAGGGTTCTTGCCAAACGTTCCGTAGAAGGGGGAAGGGACGGCCGGTGCATTGCCCGGCCGGCCTCCAAGGGTGTCAGCGCACGTGTACATAGGTGCCGGGCGCGGCTTCCATGGGCGGGTAGTCCTGGTTGCCCAGGGCCATGATGGTTTCCCGCTGCTCGCCGGAGCGCTCCTGGATCCAGCCCAGCCACTGCTGCCACCAACTGCCTTGCACGTGTTTGGCGTCGTAGTACCAGGCGCGTGGGTCGGAGCTCAGCTTGCCATTCTCGTAGAAGTTGGCCTTGGGGTTACCCGGCGGGTTGAGGATGCTCTGGATGTGGCCGCTGTTGGACAGCACGAAGCGGCTGTCACCACCCAGCAGCAGGGTCGAGCGGTAGACCGCGTCCCAGGGAGTGATGTGGTCGTTGATGCCTGCGACGCTGAAACTGTCCACCGTGACTTTCTGCAGATCGATCGGGGTGCCGCAGATTTCCAGGCCACCGCTGCGGGTCAACGGGTTGTGCTTGAAGAAATCCAGCATGTCGCCGTGCAGCGCCGCAGGCAGGCGGGTGTTGTCGTTGTTCCAGTAGAGGATGTCGAAGGCCGGGGGTTCACGACCCAGCAGGTAGTTGTTGACGAAGTAGTTCCACACCAGGTCGTTGGGACGCATCCAGGCGAAGACCTTGGCCATGTCCTTGCCGTCCAGCACGCCTGCCTGGTACGAGCGGCGCTTGGCAGCTTCCAGGGTCTGCTCGTCGGCAAAAAGCGCTGCGGGGCTGTCCAGTTGACTGTCCAGCAGGCTGACCAGGTAGGTGGCGCTGGTGACTTTGCGCAGCTGGCGGCGGGCTTGCAGGTGGCCCTGAAGTGCGGCGATGGTCAGGCCGCCAGCGCAGGCGCCTATCAGGTTGACTTCCTTGCTGCCGGTGATCGCGCGACAGGCTTCGAAGGCTTCCTCCAGCGCCTGCACGTAGGTGGACAGGCCCCATTCGCGATGGCGTGCATCGGGGTTGCGCCAGCTCACCATGAACACTTGCAGGCCGTTCTTCAGGGCGTACTGGACGAAGCTCTTGTCCGGGGCGAGGTCGAAGATGTAGTACTTGTTGATCTGTGGCGGCACCACCAGCAACGGGCGCAGGTACTGCTTTTCGCTCATGGGCTTGTACTGGATCAATTCCAGCAGCTCGTTGCGGAAGACCACTGCACCGGAGGTCGTGGCGAGGTTACGGCCAACCTCAAAGGCATGCTTGCTGACCTGACTGGGCATGCCGTCGTTGTGCAGCAGGTCGTCGACCAGGTGGCCGAGCCCCTTGATCAGGCTGAAACCACCGGTGTTGAAGAGCTCCTTCACGGCCTGCGGGTTGAGCAGGCTGTTGGTGGGCGAGAGGGCGTCGCTCAATTGGGCGAGGACGAAACGGGCACGGGCGCGGTCGTCGTCGCTGAGGTCGCTCTCGTCAATCCAGGCGCCGAGCTGCTTCTGCCAGGCCAGGTAGACCTGCAGGCCGCGGCGGTAGAAGGGGTTGTGCTGCCAGGAGGGGTCGACGAAGCGGCTGTCCTGCGGATTTGGCTGGTGCAGGGTATCGCCGAGCAGCACGCGACCGACCTGGCCGCCAAAGGCAAGCACATGCCGTGCACTGTGGACCGGATGCCGCAGTCCTTGCAGTGCCAGGTTGCGTACGGTGGAAAACAGATCCTTGCCGCGCAAGCCGACAATCGCGTTCTGTGCATTCATGAAAGCGGCAGGTACCGGCAAGGTGCCCGGGATTTGTTTTTCTCGCATGGGGCATCGCTCCGTATTCGGTCCGTGGTTCTGGAGGTCTACAGCAAGGGTTGTACCATCAGCAGCCCGAAGTGCATTCCAGACTATCGCGGGCAGAATTCAAGTTGATGACAATGCGCACCGCTCTGGTTCGGGCGTCGATGCACCGCCCCACAAGGGAGCGGTTGCGGTGTTAACCGCTCCGTAGCGGCACGGCCTGGGGGTGGATCACCGCCCGCTGACGTTCCTCGGCGAGGAACTTCATGATGATCGGCGCCACCGTTTCAGCGCGGGTCACCAGGAACAGGTGGCCGTCGTCGATCACGTGGAGTTCCGCATTGGGGATGCGCCAGGCCAGCAAGCGCATGTTCACCAGCGGGATGATCGGGTCGTCGTCGCCGGCCAGCACCAGGGTCGGTTGGCGGATACGGTGCAGCCAGTGGATGCTGGTCCAGCCGAGCCCGGCGAACAGCTGCCAGTAATAGCCCATCTTGCCGGAGGAGCGCACTTTGCTGGCGTGGGCCATGGCCAGGCCGGGATCGCGACGGAAGGCGCCGCCGTAGATGTCCGGGGCGATATGCACGCCGTAGGACGGCTGGATGTAGCGTCGCGGGCTGGCCATGCGCCAGAGCACCTTGGGCTTGCCCGGCACCATCACGGCACCGGCCGAGGTGGCCGCGAGGATCAGCTTCTTGCAGCGCTCCGGATAATCGTGGGCGAACTGCTGGGCCAGGGCGCCGCCCCAGGACACCCCAATGACGCTGACCTGGCCGTAGTCCAGGTAATCCAGCATGCGCGCGGCGAGCTTGGCCAGACTGGAGAAGCGGTAGGGCCTGCTCGGGGTGGACGATCCGCCGACACCGGGCACGTCGAAGGCGATCACCTCCAGGTCCGGGTCGAGTGCCTGGACGAAGGGGAACACCAGTTCGAGGTTGGCGCCGATGCCGTTGAAGATCAGCAGTGGCGTCATGTGCGACTGACCCGGGCGGACGGCGGTGCGGATGGTCTGGCCGTCCAGCTCGATGGTTCGGAAAACGAAAGGTAGCGGCATGCGCGGAGCCCTATTGATTAGAAAGTCGGGAGGAACCAACCGTGGCTCCTCCCGAATTTGCCAGGCGGTGCCTGACCAACGCCGCTGGCAGCTGCCAGCGGCGCGCAAGGCACATCCTGGTGCCATGGGCAGTGGTGCGCAGGGCGCAATCTCTCATCGCTCGTGCACATAGGTGCCGGGCGAGGCTTCACCGGCCGGGAAGGCCTTGTTGCCCAGGGTAAAGCTGGCTTTCTTGGTCTTGCCGGAGCGTTCGCCGATCCACTGCTGCCAATGCAGCCACCAGGAGTCGGCGTGCTTGGTCGCATTTTCCAGCCAGGCCTTCGGATCTTTCGGCATCTCGCTGCCGGTGGAGAAGCGTGCCTTGGGGTTGCCCGGTGGGTTGAGAATGCTCTGGATGTGGCCGCTGTTGGACAGCACGAACTCGCATTTGCCGCCCAGCAGCAGCGCCGAGCGGTAGCAGGCTTCCCAGGGGGTAATGTGGTCGGTGGTGCCGGCAAGGCAGAAGAAGTCGCTGGTGACTTGCTTCAGGTCGATGGGCGTGCCACAGACCTCCAGGGCATTTGGACGGGTCAGGGCATTGGTCTTGAACATTTCCACCAGTTCGCCATGGAACGCTGCAGGCAGACGCGTGGTGTCGTTGTTCCAATAGAGGATGTCGAAGGCCGGCGGTTCGTTGCCCAGCAGGTAGTTGTTGACCCAGTAGTTCCAGATCAGGTCGTTGGGGCGCATCCAGGCGAAGACCTTGGCCATGTCTTTGCCTTCCAGTACGCCGGCCTGGTACGAGCGGCGCTTGGCGGCTTCGAGGGTCTGCTCGTCGGCGAACAGCGCGACCTGGCTATCGAGGTTGAAGTCGAGCACGCTGACCATCTGGGTGAAGGCATTGACCTTGGTTTCACCAATGGCCTGGTAGTGGCCGAGCAGGGCGACCGTGGTGATGCCGCCGGAGCACGCGCCGAGGATGTTGAGGTCCTTGGCGCCGGTGATCTTCAGGATGACGTCAATGGCCTCCTTGAGGGCCTCGATGTACGTGGACAGGCCCCACTCGCGCTGCGCCTTGGTCGGGTTGCGCCAGCTGACGATGAAGGTCTGCAGGTTGCTGCGCAGGCAGAAGCGCGCGAGGCTCTTCTCCGGTGACAGGTCGAAGACGTAGAACTTGTTGATCTGGGGCGGCACCACGAGTAGCGGGCGTTCGTACACGCTCTCGGTGATGGGCTTGTACTGGATCAGTTCCAGCACGTCATTGCGGAAAACCACCGCACCTTCGGTCGTGGCGAGGTTCTGGCCGACCTCGAAGGCATCCATGTTGACCTGGCTCGGCATGCCGCCGTTGTTCACCATGTCCTTGGCCAGGTGGGAGAGGCCATCCAGCAGGCTCTTGCCGCCGGTCTCGAAGAACCGTTTGACTGCGGCCGGGTTGGCCATGCTGTTGGTGGGCGCCATCGCCTCGGTCATCAGGTTGATGACGAAGTGGCCGCGACTGGCATCCTGTGACGAGAGGTTGCTCTCGTCGATCCAGCTGTGCAGCTCCTTGCGCCAGGCGAGGTAGGTCTGCAGATAGCGCTTGTACAGCGGGTTCTGGCTCCAGGCCGGATCATTGAAGCGACGGTCATCGGCTTCCGGTTGCAGACCGGACTGGCCAAGCAACACGTTTTTCAATTCCAGGCCGAAATGGGCGACGTGTTTTGCACTGTGGAAAGGTTGCTTGATGGCTTGCAACAGCACCATCCGTGCTGAAGACAGCAGATCCTTGCCGCGGATACCTATCACCGGATTGAGGTTCAGGGTGTTGTCCGAGGCCTGGCGCTGCAGGTCTTCATTGTTCTTGTTGCTCATCTACGACGCTCCATTGTCCTGAGTCGAACAGCGCCCTGGCGGACTAGCGCGCTGACACGCTCGGGTTACCGGGAAGGCGAAGCGAACTTCGCGTATTTCTCTGTATCTGGCGATGCCAAATGCATGGAACCTGCCAGAACTTGGTTACCCGAGTTTGTCAGTTTGCGCAAGCTGACCGCAGAGAGTTCGCTGCAGCGGGAGTATGTCGCGAGCGTTTAGAAAATGCGCCCTAACCTTGGGCGGCAAGGGCCGGTATGGGGCGCGGACTGCACCGCTTCAGAGCATGAGTTTGACCACCGATTCGTCGGGGTCGCGCGAACGGCCCGCGGCTGCAAGCTCCTGCAGATAGTCGTTCCACAGCGCTTCCTGACGGGTGGCGAGCTGATAGAGGTAGTCCCAGGTGAAGAGGCCGCTGTCGTGGCCGTCGTCGAAGGTCAATTTCAGGGCATAGTTGCCGGCCGGTTCCAGCTTGCTCAGGCCGACATTCAGCTTGCCGTACTGGAGAATGGGCTTGCCGTGGCCCTGGACCTCTGCCGAGGGAGAGTGCACACGCAGGAACTCGGCGCTCAGGGTGTAGCTTTCCTCCGGCCCGTACTTCAGGGTCAAGGTCCTGGAGGTCTTGTGCAGTTCGATACCGCTGGGAATTCGCATTTCGAAGTCTCCAAAAACAGAAAGCCGGCGAGTGCCGGCTGTCCGTGATACGCGCCTGTCAGAGAATGTAGCGCGAAAGGTCCTCGTCCTGTGCCAGTTCGCCGAGGTGGCCGTTGACGTAGGCGGCGTCGATGAGGATCGGCGTCTCGTCATGCTGCGCGGCGAGGTCGCCGGCGCTGAAAGACACCTCTTCCAGCAGGCGTTCGAGCAGGGTGTGCAGGCGTCGGGCTCCGATGTTCTCGGTCTTCTCGTTGACCTGCCAGGCAATCTCCGCCAAGCGCTTGATGCCGTCCGGAGCGAACTCGATGTTCAGGCCCTCGGTCTTGAGCAGTGCGCTGTATTGCTCGGTCAACGAGGCGTGGGGCTCGGTGAGGATGCGCTCGAAGTCTTGCGGAGAGAGTGCCTTCAGCTCGACGCGGATCGGCAGGCGGCCCTGCAGTTCCGGCACCAGGTCGCTGGGCTTGGACAGGTGGAAGGCGCCGGAGGCGATGAACAGGATGTGGTCGGTCTTCACCATGCCCAGTTTGGTGTTCACGGTGCAGCCTTCGATCAGCGGCAGCAGGTCGCGCTGCACACCTTCACGGGATACATCGGCGCCGCCAACGTTACCGCGCTTGGCCACCTTGTCGATCTCGTCGATGAAGACGATGCCGTTCTGCTCAACCGCTTCCAGGGCGGCGGCTTTCAGCTCTTCCTCGTTGACCAGGCGTGCAGCTTCTTCATCGCGCACCAGCTTCATGGCTTCCTTGACCTTCAGCTTGCGGGTCTTGCGCTTGCCTTTGCCGAGGTTGGAGAAGAGGTTCTGCAACTGGTTGGTCATTTCCTCCATGCCGGGCGGGGCCATGATTTCCACGCCAGCCGGGGACTCGGCCACTTCGATGTCGATTTCCTTGTCATCCAGTTGGCCTTCGCGCAGGCGCTTGCGGAACAGCTGGCGGGTGTTGGAGTCCTCGCGTGGCTGCTCATCGCCAAAGCCGGTGCGGGCCGGGGGCAGCAGGGCGTCGAGGATGCGGTCTTCGGCGGCGTCTTCGGCGCGGTAGCGCACGCGGTGCATTTCCTGCTCGCGCATCATCTTCACGGCGGCATCGGCCAGGTCGCGGATGATCGACTCGACGTCACGGCCAACGTAGCCGACTTCGGTGAACTTGGTGGCTTCCACCTTGATGAACGGCGCATTGGCCAGCTTGGCCAGGCGACGGGCGATTTCGGTCTTGCCGACACCGGTCGGGCCGATCATCAGGATGTTCTTCGGCGTCACCTCGGCGCGCAGTTCGGCCGGCAGCTGCATGCGGCGCCAGCGATTGCGCAGGGCGATGGCGACGGCGCGCTTGGCGTCGTCCTGGCCAACGATGTGGCGATTGAGTTCGTGGACGATTTCGCGGGGCGTCATGGACATGAAAATTGCTCCATTGCGGGACAGCGGCCTTACTCGGCGCTGTCCAGCTCCTCGATGGTCAGGTTCTGGTTGGTGAACACGCAAATGGTGCCGGCGATGTTCAGGGCGGTCTCGGTCACTTCGCGAGCGGACAGTTCTGTGTGTTGCAGCAGCGCCAGGGCAGCGGCCTGGGCGAAGCCGCCGCCGGAGCCCATGGCGATCAGGCCGTGCTCGGGTTCGACCACATCACCATTGCCGGTGATGATCAGCGAGGCATCCTTGTTGGCGACGGCGAGCATGGCTTCCAGGCGGCTCAGGGAGCGGTCGGTGCGCCAGTCCTTGGCCAGCTCGACGGCGGCCCGGACCAGGTGGCCCTGGTGCTTTTCCAGTTGGCCCTCGAAGCGTTCGAACAGCGTGAAGGCGTCGGCCGTGGCGCCGGCGAAGCCGGCCAGGACCTGGCCGTGGTAGAGGCGACGGACCTTGCGGGCGTTGCTCTTCATGACGGTGTTGCCGAGGGAAACCTGGCCGTCGCCGCCCATGACGACTTTGCCGTTGCGGCGGACTGAAACGATGGTGGTCAAGGGGAGAGTCTCCACGCAGCGGGGCGAAATGCCCGAATGGAAACTCAGATGGGGGGTCCTGCCCGGGTTTTCAACCGGGCAAGGTTATCAATGGACTCAACGGCTCTGGCGCTGCTGTAACAGCAAATTGCTGAATCCGCTGCCGGCGAGCTGCTTTTGTGCCGAGGCGAGCTGCTCGCGATTGGCGAAGGGGCCAACCAGCACGCGGTACCAGGTTTCTTCGCGAACGGTGCCGGACTCCACCTGGACGTTTTGTCCGAGCAGGATGATCTGTGCACGCACCTGGTCGGCGTCGTCGCGCTTGCGGAACGAGCCGGCCTGGAGGAAGAACTGGTTGGTGACCGGCGCCTTGGCCACCACCGGCGGCGGGGGCGGGGTCTCGCCGTTGAGGGCGGCCTGGGCGCGCGCCGCGTCGATCTTGGCGGCTTCCTCCGGCGTGACCGGCTTCTGCTCGGGCGGTGTGGGCGGCGTCTCCTTGGGCACCGCTTCCGGCGGCACGATGACCTCGGACTCCGGCAGCAGGGTGTAGAAGTCGTACTTCGGCTTCACTGGCTCCTGGGGCTGCGGTGCGGGCTTGGCCTGTGGCTTGCCGGCATCACTGCCGGCCTTGCCGCTGGCGGCACCGGTCGCGGCTTGCTCTGGCTTGGTCCGGCGTACTTCGTCGCGGCCCGGCTCGAGCTGGTTCAGGAAAACGACGAAGCCACCGATGACCAGTCCGATGGCGAGCCAGACCCAGCCGGGCACTGGCTTCTTGGCCGGCGCCTGGTAGCGGCTGGCCCCGCGCTTGGGTGCAGCTTTTTTCTTCGCCATAGTCCGTTACATACGTTCCAGGGTTTGCAGGCCGAGCAGCTCAAGACCCTGTTTCAGGGTGCGGCCGGTCAGCGCGGCGAGGCGCAGGCGACTCTGCTGGGTAGCCTGGTCGTCGGCGGTGAGGATCGGGCAGTTCTCGTAGAAGCTGGAGAACAGACCGGCCAGGTCGTAGAGGTAGGCGCAGAGGAGGTGCGGGACGCCCTTCTCGGCGACGTTGCCCAGGGTATCGGCGAACTGCGCCAGCTTGGCAGCCAGTGCCTGTTCCTGGTCGGCGGCAAGGATGATCTGGCCGTCGACTTCGGAGAAGTCCTTGCCGAGCTTGCGGAACACACTGGCTACGCGGGTGTAGGCGTAGAGCAGGTAGGGGGCCGTGTTGCCCTCGAAGCTCAGCATCAGCTCGAAGTTGAAGCTGTAGTCGCTGGTGCGGTGCTTGGACAGGTCGGCGTACTTCACGGCGCCGATACCTACGGCGCGGGCAATCAAGCGCAGCTCGGCCTCGTCCAGCTCAGGGTTCTTGCCTTTGACCAGGTCGTAGGCGCGCTGTTCGGCTTCATCCAGCAGATCGATCAGCTTCACAGTGCCGCCATCGCGGGTCTTGAACGGGCGGCCGTCAGCACCGTTCATGGTGCCGAAGCCCATGTGCTCCATCTCGAACGACGCGGGCACGAATCCAGCGAGGCGCGCAGCTGCGAAGACCATCTGGAAGTGCAGGGCCTGGCGCTGGTCGACGAAGTACAGCGCGCGGTCGGCCTTGAGCACATTGGCGCGGTAGCGGGTGGCGGCCAGGTCGGTGGTGGCGTAGAGGTAACCGCCGCCAGCTTTTTGTACGATCAGCGGCAGGGGGTTGCCTTCGGCGTTCTTGAACTCGTCCATGAACACGCACAGGGCGCCGTCGCTCTCGGTGAGCAGGCCCTTGGCGCGCAGGTCGGCAACGACGTTGGGCAGGTCGTCGTTGTAGGCGCTCTCGCCTTTCACGTCAGCCATGGTGAGCTTGACGCCCAAGCGGTCGTAGACGGCCTGGCAGTGGCTCAGGGAAATGTCGTTGAAACGGTTCCAGAGGCGCAGGCAATCGGGGTCGCCGGCCTGCAGCTTGACCACCAGCTCGCGGGCGCGGTTGGCGAACTCCTCGGACTCGTCGAAGCGCTTCTTGGCGGCGCGGTAGAAAGACTCCAGGTCGCTCAGCTCGGCATCGCTGCCCACCGGCTGCTCCTGCATGTACGCCAGCAGCATGCCGAACTGGGTGCCCCAGTCGCCTACGTGATTCTGGCGGATGACGGTGTCACCGAGGAACTCGAGGACGCGAGCCACGCCGTCACCGATGATGGTGGAGCGCAGGTGGCCGACGTGCATTTCCTTGGCCAGGTTCGGTGCCGACAGGTCGACGACGACGCGTTGCTGCGGGCCGTTCTTGCGCACACCGAGGTGGTCGTCGGCCAGGGCGGCCTCCAGGCGTTGGGCCAGGGCCTGGGTGTTCTGGAAGAAGTTGAGGAAGCCTGGGCCGGCGATTTCCACCTTGGCCACTTGCTCGTCCTGGGGAAGGGCTGCGATGAGCTTCTCGGCCAGGTCGCGCGGCTTCATGCCGGCGGGTTTGGCCAGCATCATGGCGATGTTGCTGGCGAAGTCGCCGTGGCTCTTGTCCTTGGTGTTTTCCACCTGGATGGCCGGGCTGAGGCCCTCGGGCAACACGCCCTCGGTGGCGAGTCGGGTCAGGGCTTGCTGGATCAGCTGGCGAATGGTGTCTTTCATCTTCTGCTCTTCCGGCCGCCCCGGAGAGGGCTGGCACTGGTTGAAAACTGTGCATTATCGGTGGGCTGCGGCAGCAGCTTCAAGTTTTAAGCTGCGAGCTGCAAGGACCAGTGGGTGCTGTCGGTCGGTTGGTCCGCGCTAGAACAGGTCAATAGGGTCGACATCCAGCGACCAGCGCACTGTGCGACCACCAGGCAGCTGCTCCAATACCTGGCTCCAGGGCGTCAGCAGACGGTGTAGGGGCGCGCGGGCATGGGCCTGCAGCAGCAATTGCGCTCGATAGCGGCCGGCACGGCGTTCCATGGGGGCGGGCACCGGCCCCAGGAGTTCGACGCCATTGAGGCTCATCTCGGCCAATTGCTGCTCGGCTTCGATGCAGGCGCTGTCGAGAAAAGCTTCCGCCTGGCCAGGCTTGTGCGCTTCGGCACGCAGCAGGGCAAGGTGGGCGAAGGGTGGCAGGCCGGCGGCTCGGCGCTCCGAGAGCGCCTGCTCGGCAAACGCGAAATAGCCCTGTTCGGTGAGTTGCACCAGCAGCGGATGGTCGGCCAGGTGGGTCTGGATGATCACCCGGCCCGGCTCCTCCGCACGGCCAGCGCGTCCGGCGACCTGGACGATCAACTGGGCCATGCGCTCGCTGGCGCGGAAGTCGGCGGAGAACAGACCGCCGTCGGCATCAAGGATGGCCACCAGGGTCACCCTCGGGAAGTGGTGCCCCTTGGCGAGCATCTGGGTGCCGACAAGGATGCAGGGCTCACCGCGCTGGATGGTGGTGAACAACTTGTCCATGGCGTCTTTACGCGCGGTGCTGTCACGGTCGATGCGCAGTACCGGCGTTTTCGGGAAGAGGATTGCCAGGCGCTCTTCGGCGCGCTCGGTGCCGGCGCCGACGGGGCGAAGGTCAACCTTTCCGCAATCGGGGCAGCACGCCGGCTGGCGCTGGGTGTGGCCGCAATGGTGGCAGCGCAGTTCGTTGAAGCGCTGATGCAGGGTCATGCGCGCATCACAGCGCGGGCATTGGCTGATCCAGCCACAGTCATGGCACAGCAGGGTGGGTGCGAAGCCGCGGCGATTGAGGAACACCAGCACTTGCTGGCCGGCGGCCAGGGTCTGTGCGATTGCCTGCTGCAACGGTATGGAGATGCCGGAGTCCAGCGGCAGGCTCTTCACATCCAGGCGCAGGAAGCGTGGCTGCTTGGCGCCACCGGCCCGCTGGGTCAGGCGCAGCAGGCCGTAACGACCGGCATGGGCATTCTGCAGGCTTTCCAGGGAGGGTGTGGCTGAGCCCAGCAGGATCGGGATGTTCTCCTGGCGGGCGCGCACCAGGGCGAGGTCGCGGGCGTGATAGCGCAGGCCTTCCTGCTGTTTATATGAGGCGTCGTGCTCCTCGTCGATGATGATCAGGCCAGGATTTTTCAGCGGTGTAAAAAGTGCCGAGCGCGTGCCGATGATGATATCGGCCTCACCGTCGCGGGCGGCTAGCCAGGCATCCAGACGTTCGCGGTCGTTGACCGCCGAGTGGAGCAGGGCAATCCGTGCGTTGAAGCGTCGCGAAAAGCGCTCGAGGGTCTGCGGGCCAAGGTTGATCTCGGGGATCAGCACCAGGGCTTGCTTACCGGCTTCAAGGGTCTGGCGGATCAGTTGCAGGTAGACCTCGGTCTTGCCGCTGCCGGTGACGCCCGCCAGGAGCAGGGCGTTGAAGCTGCCAAAGGAGGCGTGGACGGCATCGAAGGCAGCGCGCTGTTCCGAGTTCAGCGGGAGTTCCGGCTGGGCCAGCAGCGGGCCGTGGCGTTCGCTGGGGGCATGGCGGCGCACTTCGACGCGGGCCAGACCCTTCTCCAGCAGGATATCGAGGCTGTCCTTGTTCAACTGCAGCTGGGCGAGCAATTGGTGGGCTACGCCATGGGGGTGTTGGGCGAGGGTAGCCAGGGCCTGGCGCTGGCGTGGTGCGCGGGCCAGGCGCGGATCGTCGACGCTGGCACCGGGGGCTGCATGCCAGAAGCGCTCCTGCCGTGCCTCGGCCGGTTCACCCTGGCGCAACATCACGGGCAATGCCCAGCTCAGGGTGTCGCCCAGGCTGTGCTGGTAGTACTGGGCGGTCCACAGGCACAGCTTGAACAGCGGCGGCGGCAGGGGCGGTCGGCTGTCCAGCAGTTCGAGGGCGGGCTTGAGCTTGTCCGCGGGCACCTCGCTCGTCTCCGCCAGCTCCACCAGCACGCCGATGATCTCGCGACGGCCGAAGGGGACGCGCAGGCGCACACCTGGCTGCAGGGCGGCACGCGGCACGCCGGCAGGCGCCCGATAGTCGAACAGGCGGCGCAGCGGAGAGGGCAGGGCAAGGCGCAGAATGAGGGCGTCGGGCAAGCGGGCGGTCCCTTCGGAAAAGGCGCGATCTTAGCATGGCCCGCCGCGACAGCCGGTGCGGCCGGCTGGTTGCAACGCCCCCTCACTCTGGTATCATCCGCCGCCTGTTTCCGTGCGGTGCTCGACATAGGGTCGGGTGGCGGCACGCCAGACCTGAGGATCAAGCAATGAAACCGGAAATCCATCCCGAGTACGTAGCGATCGAAGCTACCTGCAGCTGCGGTAACGTCATCAAAACCCGCTCCACCCTGGGTAAGAACATCAGCCTCGACGTATGCTCCGAGTGCCACCCGTTCTACACCGGTAAGCAGAAGGTTCTGGACACCGGCGGCCGTATCGATCGCTTCAAGCAGCGTTTCGGCGTGTTCGGCACCAAGTAAGGGTCCGAGCAGCCCGGGAAGGCCCAATGGCCATGTCCCCGCTGACAAAAAAGGCGCCTCTAGCAGGCGCCTTTTTCTTTTTCTGGGCACTGAGTTTCGCCCTGCAGGCCGCCTGCCCGGCTCCGGGTAAGCTTCCTACCTATAAAGTCCGAAAAGTCGTTGATGGCGACACCCTGCGTCTGATCGATGGGCGAAGCATTCGTATGATCGGTCTGAATGCGCCTGAGTTGGCGCGCAAGGGGCGGTCGGATGAACCCTACGCCAAAGCGGCACGCCAGCGCTTGGACGAGCTGGTGAAGTCCAGTGGCGGACGGGTGGGGCTTCGGCTCGGGCGCGAATCGAAAGACAAGTACGGTCGCACGCTGGCGCACCTGTACGACAGTCGCGGACGAAACCTTGAGGAGCACCTGCTTGCCGAGGGCTTGGCGTTTCGCATCGCCATTGGCCCCAACGCTGCCCTGAGTGATTGTCACGCTATTGCCGAGCGCGCGGCGCGTCGGGCTGGTCGTGGGCTTTGGCGTCGCCCGCCCCAGCAGTCGCCCTGGCAGCTGCGGCGGAGTGGCTTTGCGCTGGTGCAGGGGCGAGTGACGAAGGTTGATCGCAACCGCGGCGGCGTCTGGCTTCAACTGGAGGGGCCGCTGGTATTGCGGATCGAGCTGAAGCAGCTGCGCCAGTTCGATGCGGCCGCGCTGCAGCGCCTGGTGGGGCGGCGTGTAGAGGCGCGGGGCTGGGTAATTGACCGCGCGCGCAGGGGCGGCGTTAATACGAGGGATTCCCGCTGGATGCTCCCCCTTACCCACAATGGAATGCTCGAGGTGATTCGATGAGATCCGCTGCGCTCGTCATGGCGCTACTGCTCGCTTCTTCCCAGCTGGTTGGTTGTGCAGTCAACCCTGCAACCGGCAAGACCAACTTTGTGATGATGAGCGAACAGCAGGAGCTGGATCTCGGACGCCGCTACAACCAGGAAATCGCCAAGCAGAATCCGCGATACGCAGATGAAAAGCTGCAGGCCTATGTGCAGGAAGTGGGGACGCGTGTCTCCCGTCACAGCCACCGCAGCAACATCTCCTACCTGTTCACCGTGGTTGACTCGCCCGACATCAACGCCTTCGCTCTGCCGGGTGGCTACATCTATATCAACCGCGGACTGCTGGCCTACCTGAACTCCGAGGCTGAACTCGCCGCGGTGCTGGGGCACGAGGTGGGGCATGTCACCGCGCGGCACAGCGTGCAGCAGCAGAGCCAGTCCACCGCCTGGAACATCCTCGGGCAGGCGGTGGCCATCGGTACCGGTGTCGGTGCTGCCGGCGACCTGACCAATGTGCTGGGTACCGCATTCGTGCGTGGCTATGGGCGCGATATGGAGCTGGAGGCTGACGGTCTCGGAGCGCAGTACCTGGCGCGCAGTGGTTATGACCCTCAGGCCATGATCGAAGTGGTGAAGGTGCTGAAAAACCAGGAGGAGTTCGCCCGCGACCAGGCCCAGCGCAAGGGCCAATCCGCGCCGCCGTCGGGTTATCACGGACTGTTCGACACGCACCCTGACAACGATACCCGTCTGCAGCAGGTGGTGGGGCCGGCAAGCGCGCTGGCTGGCGGTAATCAAGTGGTGAACCGGGAGGTCTTCCTCAAGCACCTCGAGGGACTACCTTTCGGCGATTCGGCGGAAACTGGCGTGCGTCGTGACCAGAACTTCTACCACGCTGAACTGGATTTCACCCTGCATTTGCCGGACGGCTGGGGGCTGGTCAATCGCCCTGATGCGGTGATCACCCACAGCGCCGACCAGCAGGCATTCATCGCCATGACCCTGGATGGCCGCAAGCCAACCCTGATGCCCGCAGACTACCTGCGAAAAAAGGCCGGTCAGCGCCTGTCCATGGAGGAGCCGTTGCAGCAAGCGGGGCTACAGGGGGCTACTGCGGTGCTTCCGGGAAGTCCGGCGCGGCGAGTGGCGGTGATCTACAAGGACGATAAGGCGTACCTGTTCGTCGGTGCCATTCGCAATCAGGCCTCGCTGGAAAGCCAGGACGATCACTTCATGTCTGTGATCAGGAGCTTCCGCCCGCTGAAGAAGGAAGAGCAAGCCTTGGCCCAGCCATTACGACTGCACCTGATCCAGGTGAAGTCGGGGCAGACCATTGCCAGCCTGGCTAGAGAGAGCAAACTGCCGGGTACGCAAGTGGATCTGGAAAATCGTATTCGATTGCTCAATAATTTGTATCCAATCGGCGAGCCGAGGCCAGGAGATTGGCTAAAAGTCGTACGTTAGAGGGGTTGACGCCGGGTGACTGAACGGTCTTGTTAGCCCCATGCATCTTGCGTATGCTCGCCCGTCACGTCTGTCACAAGCAAAAGCGGAAATGCCAAAATGTCTGATCTGAAAACGGCCGCTCTCGAATACCATGCCCAACCCCGCCCGGGGAAACTCAGTGTCGAGCTGACCAAGCCGACCGCCACCGCCCGCGACCTGTCGCTGGCTTACAGCCCGGGCGTTGCCGAGCCGGTACGCGAAATCGCGCGTGATCCTGAACTGGCCTTCAAGTACACCGGCAAGGGCAATCTGGTAGCGGTAATTTCCGACGGCACTGCCATCCTCGGTCTGGGCAACCTTGGCCCGCTGGCCTCCAAACCGGTGATGGAAGGCAAAGGCGTTCTGTTCAAGCGTTTCGCAGGCATCGACGTATTCGACATCGAAGTCGACGCTGAAAGCCCGCAGGCGTTCATCGATACCGTCAAGCGCATTTCCATTACCTTCGGTGGCATCAACCTCGAAGACATCAAGGCGCCCGAGTGCTTCGAAATCGAGCGCACCCTGATCGAGCAGTGCGACATTCCGGTATTCCACGATGACCAGCATGGCACCGCCATCGTGACCGCTGCCGGCATGCTCAATGCCCTGGAAATCGCCGGCAAATCTCTGGCCGAAGCCAAGATCGTCTGCCTCGGCGCCGGTGCTGCCGCCATTTCCTGCATGAAGCTGCTGGTGAGCATGGGCGCCAAGGTCGAGAACATCTTCATGATCGACCGTAAAGGCGTGATCCACGCCGGTCGCGACGACCTGAACCAGTACAAGGCCGTGTTCGCGCACGAGACCGACAAGCGCACCCTGTCCGAGGCGCTCGACGGTGCAGACGTGTTCGTCGGCCTGTCCGGCGCCAACCTGCTGAGCCCGGAAGACCTCAAGCGCATGGCGGCCAACCCGATCGTCTTCGCCTGCTCCAACCCGGACCCGGAGATCAAGCCGGAGCTGGCTCACGAGACCCGTAGCGACGTGATCATGGCCACCGGTCGCTCCGACTATCCGAACCAGGTCAACAACGTGCTGGGCTTCCCCTTCATCTTCCGCGGTGCCCTGGACGTGCGCGCCACCCGCATCAACGAGGAAATGAAGATCGCTGCCGCTAATGCCCTGCGCGACCTGGCCAAGGAGCCGGTACCGAAGGACGTCTGCGATGCCTACAACGTGGCGTCCCTGGAATTCGGTCGTGAGTACATCATTCCGAAGCCCATGGACAAACGCTTGATCACCGTTGTCTCCGATGCTGTGGCCAAGGCCGCCATCGAGTCCGGCGTAGCGACCCTGCCCTATCCGAAGCACTATCCGCTGACTTCGGTGGATGACGTGTTCAACGGCTAAGTCGAGAAGCAATAAAAAGCCCCGCAGTCCAGACTGTGTGAAAACCTAGCCGTCTGAGTCGAAGCTGAAGACAATGCCCGTATCGATCGATACGGGCATTGTCGTTTATGGGCTACATCCAGGGAGAGGCGCGCGGTCAGGACAGCCTGTTTCCGCCGTCGTTGGACGAG
>NZ_AUIE01000027.1 GCF_000423545.1 Metapseudomonas resinovorans DSM 21078 | reverse complement strand
CTGGTCAACTACGTGCAGATCGGCGACTTCGCCAACAAGGACGAGAAATCCTGGCAGGCCCGTTACGACTACAACTTCGCCAGCCTCGGCATTCCCGGCCTGACCTTCATGACCCGCTACCTGACCGGCGACAACATCGACCTGGGTGCCGGTCGTGAAGACGGCAAGGAGTGGGAACGCAACATGGACATCGCCTACGTCTTCCAGGAAGGCCCGCTGAAGAACTTCGGCGTCAAATGGCGCAACGCAACGGTGCGCTCCACCAACTTCGGTAGCGATATCGACGAAAACCGCCTGATCCTCAGCTACGTGCTGCCGCTCTGGTAAGCCCACCGCAAACGAAGAAGCCCACCCATCCGGTGGGCTTCTTTCATTCGAACGTGGGAAACCACGCCCTTAGGGCGTGGCCATGAGTGATCGGCACTGCTTGTGACGATCGAATTGCCTGATTTACAGAATGAAGTCGGATTGTCAGTAGCCCGGATGCAATCCGAACCACGAACGGCAGACACGAAATGCGGTGTCCAACTGGCACCGGACGAACGCGTCAGACGCCGCCCAGGTAATCCATCTTGCCCACGTCCACGCCGTTGTGGCGGAGGATGGCGTAGGTGGTGGTGATGTGGAAATAGAAGTTCGGCAGGGCGAAGCCGAGCAGATAGTCGCGACCGCTGAAGCTGATCTCGCCACTGCGCATCTTCAGCACCACAGTGCGGCTTTCGCTGCCTTCCAGCTGGGCAGCGTCTATGCCCTGGATGAACGCCTGAGTCTTGGCGATGCGCGCCTGCAGTTCCTCGAAGGTGGTTTCGCTGTCGACCCAACTCGGTACCTCGATGTTGGCCAGGCGCGCCGCGCATCCCTTGGCCATATCGCTGGCGATTTGCACCTGACGGGCCAAGGCGTACATATCCGGCGCCAGGCGCGACTCGATGAACACCTTGGGATCGATGCCACGCGCCAGGGCGTTGGCCTCGCCTTTCTTGAGGATGTTGGACAGGTTGCCGAGCATGCGCGCCAGAACCGGGATAGACGCCTCGTACATAGACAAGGACATGGTGATCGCTCCGTTTTCGGGTGGATGGGAGAGGCTCAGGTATAGCGCTTGGCCGGCCGCCCGGCAATGTGCGCGAAAGTCCCGCCAGATCGGGCAATGGCGCGGTAAAGTCACCCAACGCGATAGCTCGTCCCACCCGCAGGACAAAACCATGCAAGACCTCAACGATCTCTTCTATTTCGCCAAGGTGGTAGAGCACGGCGGCTTCTCGTCTGCCGGCCGCCTGCTCGGCATACCCAAGTCGCGCCTTTCACGGCGCATTGCCGAACTGGAAACCCGGCTCGGCGCGCGTCTGCTGCAACGCACCACACGCAAGCTGGCGCTGACCGATGTTGGCGAGCGCTTCCTGCGCCATTGCCAGGCCATGCTGCTGGAGGCCGAGCAGGCCGAGGAAGTGGTGGCCAGTCTTACCGTCGAACCCCGGGGTCGCCTGCGGGTGTCCTGCCCGGTGGAGCTGGCGCACTCGATGCTCAAGCACGTGATAGCCGAGTTCCTCCAGCACTATCCGCTGGTGCAACTGGACATGATCCTCACCAACCGCCGGGTGGATCTACGTGAGGAAGGCGTGGACGTAGCCCTTCGGGTGCGCGAGGAAGGGGACGAAGACCCGACCCTGATCGCTCGTCCCTTGCGACCGGCGCAGGCCTTCCTGGTGGCCGCGCCCAGCCTGCTGGAGGGCAGGAGTATCCGTACCCCGGACGACCTCCAGCACTTGCCAGCCCTCGGCGGCCTGGAGGCTGACCGACGCATCCACCACTACCTGCATGACGGCCGCGGCAATCGCCGCGAAGTGGTCCTGGAGGCCCGCCTGGGCATCGAGGACTTCGATGTCCGCAAGCACGCGGTGCTGGCGGGCCTGGGTTTCAGCATGCTGCCGCAGATGAACTGCGAAGCCGAGTTGCGCGACGGTAGCCTGGTGCGCCTGCTGCCGGAATGGAGCCTGCCGGGCGGCCATCTGCAAGCGGTCTACACCCACCGGCGCGGCATGCTGCCGGCGGTCCGCGCCTGGATCGAGCACCTCGTGGAAGCCTTCTCCCACAGCCAGATTCCCATCATCTGAACCTTGGCCAGCAAGACAACCATTAGCTAGCTTCCTTTGCCGCCGCGAGTCGGGGATGATGGCGACATTCCCCGTCCGTCCCAATTCCAGGTTCTGCCATGAGCACGCCACGGCCGTCCGCGTCCTCCTCCACGCTGCAGATCATTACCGTCGTCTTCTTCACCTTCATCAGCTTCCTCTGTGTCGGGCTGCCGATTGCCGTGTTGCCCGGCTACGTGCATGACGACATGGGCTACGGATCGGTGATGGCGGGGATCGTCATCAGCGTGCAGTACCTCGCCACCCTCCTCTCCCGCCCCATGTCGGGAAGCCTGGCCGACCGGCTGGGCGCCAAGCGCGCGGTCATGTACGGCATGGCGGGCTGCGGCCTGTCCGGGGTACTGACGCTGCTCTCCACCTCGCTGGCGCAGTTCCCCCTGCTGAGTCTGGCGCTTCTGCTCGGCGGGCGCGTAATGCTGGGCATTGGCCAGGGCCTGGTGGGCACGGGTTCCATCAGTTGGGGCGTGGGCCTGGTGGGTGCGGAAAACATGGCGCGGGTGATTTCCTTCAACGGCATCGCCTCCTATGGCGCGGTGGCCATCGGCGCGCCACTGGGCGTGGTTCTGGTCGATGGCCTCGGCCTATGGAGCATCGGTGGGCTGATGGCAGTGCTCTGTGCCATTGCCCTGCTGCTGGCCTGGCCCAAGCCCCCCTCGCCCATCGTCCACGGCGAGCGGCTGCCCTTCAGCAATGTCTTCCTGCGCATCGCCCCCAACGGCACGGCCCTGGCCCTGGGCTCCATCGGCTTTGGCACCCTGGCCACGTTCATCACCCTCTACTACGCCAGCGTGGGTTGGGAAGGTGCCGCTTACTGCCTCACCGCCTTCGGCTGCGCCTTCATCGGTGCCCGGCTGCTGTTCGTCAACAGCATCAAGCACCTGGGCGGTTACCGGGTGGCCATCGTCTGTCTGGTGGTGGAAAGCCTCGGCTTGTTCCTGTTGTGGGCGGCGCCGACGCCTTGGCTGGCGCTGGCCGGCGCGGCGCTGACCGGTTTCGGCCTGTCGCTGGTCTATCCTGCCCTCGGTGTCGAGGCCGTCACGCGCATTCCAGCCGCCAGCCGCAGTTCGGCCCTGGGCGCCTACGCGGTATTCTTCGACCTGGCCCTGGGTATCGCCGGGCCACTCATGGGCGCAATTGCCAGTGGTGCGGGCTTCGCCACGATCTTCCTGGTCGCTGCGCTGATGGCCCTGACCGGCATGCTAGTGAGCCTCTGGCTGCTACGCAGCGAAACCCGAACCTGAAGGAACAGGAGCACGCATGACCCCTGATCAAGTCGCCGCCTTCTGCCTGCAGCTTCCCGGTGCCCGGGAAGACCTCAAATGGGGCAGCAACCGGGTGTTCTCGATAGCCGGCAACAAGATGTTCGCCATTATTAATTTCCTGGGTGATGGCCTGACCTTCAAGGTCGATAAGGACCTGTTCCTCGGTTACGTCGACCGCCCCGGCATCATTCCCGCGCCTTACCTGGCGCGGGCCCACTGGATCGCCATGCAACGCCCCTACCCCATGGGCGACGGCGAGTTGCGCGAGCTGATCACCCGCTCCCACCAACTGGTGGTCGCGCGCCTGCCGAAGATCCGCCAGGTGGGGCTGCTGCTCGACTGATTCCCCCAACGACAAGGAAGTCCCATGCCCGTTCGCTCGTTTGCCCTGATCGCCCTGCTCCTGTTCGGATGTACCAGGACAATCGCCGCCAGGGCCACAGCCTGGCCTACTTGCTACCCTTCTACCTGTTGACCGCAGCGTTCGCCTCCATCGGGCCACTGCTCTATCTGGTCCTGCGAAAGACCCAGCGCCACGAGGCATGAGCTGATGAGAACCACAGCCCTCTGGACCCACCTCTGGAACAACCGCGCCCCCACCCATGGCCTGGAGGACTTCCGTCTGGAGGGGCGCCGGGTGGACAGCGGCATGCTGGCCTTTGACGACGATGGCAAGCCGTACCGGCTGAACTACACCCTGGAATACGAAAAGGGTTGGGAACCCAGGGCCTTCAGCGCCACGGTGCGTGATGGGCGCGGCAGCCGCACCCTGACCCTGCGCCGTGACGGCCTGCACTGGTTCGATGGCAACGGCCAGAAGCTGCCCGAGCTGTCGGGTAGCCTCGACCTGGACCTCTGGCCCACCCCCTTCACCAACAGCCCGAGCATCTGGCGGCTGTTCCTCAACCCGGAAGAGCGCCGGGAGATCGAGGCAGTGTTCGTCGAAGCGCCGCATCTGAGCGTGCGGCGCATGCGCCAGGCCTACACCCGCCTCGACCAGAGCCATTACCTCTACCAGAACCTCGACGGCAGCGGCTTCGAAGCAGTGCTGACCCTGGACGAGGATGGGCTGGTGAACCGCTATCCGAAGTTCTTTCAGCGCTTGTAACGGGTAGGGGCAACCTGTTGTAGGGGTGAATTCATTCGCTCTGTCTTCGTTAGCTGTTGCGAGAGATTCACCCTCCGACCAAGGGCCCTGTAGGAGCTGGCTCGCCAGCGAAACGGGGCCATTCGCTGGCAAGCCAGCTCCTACGGGTAACGCGACTGCATGCAACACGTCATGCGGACAGAGCCAATACATTCGCCAACCGGACCGCAGGTTCGGCCTCAAGGACCTCAGGGGGGGCAGCTGCGCTGCCCTTGGCGATTGAAATCGCCCCCACAAGCGCAACCATCAGGTGAGCAGGATCACGCTGGCGCCGCCTCCAGCTTGTGGATCGGCTTCCAGCGGCGCAGCAGTTGATAGAGGGTCGGCACCACGAACAGGGTGAAGAAGGTCCCCACCAGCAAACCGCCGACGATCACCATGCCGATCTGCTGCCGGCTTTCCGCACCGGCGCCCGTGGCGATGGCCAGTGGCACCGAGCCCAGCACCATGGCACCGGTGGTCATCAGGATCGGCCGCAGGCGCTTCACCGAGGCTTCCATCACCGCTTCGTGCAGGTCCACGCCCTGGCGCAGCAACTGATTGGCGAATTCGACGATGAGAATGCCGTGCTTGGTGATCAGGCCGATGAGCGTGACCATGCCCACCTGGGAGTAGATGTTCAGGGTGCCGCCGAAGAAGGTCAGCGCCAGCAGCGCACCGGCCATGGAGAGCGGCACGCTGAAGAGGATGATCATCGGGTCGATGAAGCTCTCGAACTGCGCCGCCAGCACCAGGTAGATGAACACCAGGGCCAGGGCGAAGATCAGCGCCACGCCACTGCTGGAATCCTTGAAGTCACGCGAGGTGCCGGTGTAGTCGAACTGGGTGTCTGGCGGGAACACCTCGCGCGCCGCCACTTCCAGGTGGTCGAGGGCCTCACCCAGGGTGTAGCCGGAACCGACGTTGGCGGTCACGGTGACTGCGCGCAGCTGGTTGAAGTGATTGAGCTCGCGGGGCGCCACGGTTTCGCGAACGTCGATCAGGTTGGCCAGTTGCACCATGCTGTCGTTGCGGCCGCGCACGTACACGCGGTTGAGGTCGTCCGGGTTGCTGCGGTCGACGTTGGCCAGTTGCACCAGCACGTCGTACTGCTCGCCGTTCTGCTTGAAGCGCGTTACCTGGCGGCTGCCGAACAGGCTTTCCAGGCTACGGCCGATGGCCGCGGTGTCCGTGCCCACCGCCACCGCCTGCTCGCGGTTGACCGTGACCTTGAGCTGCGGCGCGTTGAGCTTGAGGTCGCTGTCCAGGCTTTCCAGCCCGGGAAAGTCGCGCACGCGCTCCATCAACTGATCGACGTACCCCTGCAGCTCGCTGTACTCCAGCGACGAGCGGATCACGAAGTTCACCGGCTGGTTGCGTGCGCTCTGCCCCAGCGGCGGACGGTTGATGGGGAAGGCCCGCACGCCGGGAATGTCGCGCAGTTTGGGCAGGAGTTCGTCACGGATTTCGAACTGGCTGCGCTCGCGGTCATCCCAGGGCTCCAGCTTGAGGAAGGACAGGCCCTGGGCCACGGTCGGGAAGCCCACCACCACCATGTAGCGGTTGGCTTCGGGGATGGTCTGGTAGGCCTCTTCCAGCATTTTCGCGTAGCGACTGGTGTATTCGATGGTGGCGCCGTCGGGGCCGTTGAACGAGCCGACGATGGTGCCGGTGTCTTCGGTGGGGGCCAGCTCGCTGCGCAAGCCGCTGAACAGCACCAGGCACAACACCAGGATCGCCGCCAACAGCAGGACAATGAGCATCCAGGCGTGCAGCACCCGCTCCAGCAGGTGGCGATAGCTGTAGGTCAGTGCGTGGAGAAAGGACTCCACCAGGTTGTAGAAGCGCCCATGCTGCTGCGCCCCGTGGGGCTTGAGCAGGTGGCCGCACATCATCGGCGACAGGGTCAGGGCGACGAAGCCGGATACCAGCACCGCACCAGCCAGGGTCCAGGAGAATTCGGTGAAGAGCTTGCCGGAGGTGCCCTGCATGAAACCGATGGGGGCATAGACGGCCGCCAGGGTCAGGGTCATGGCGACAACCGCGAAGGCAATCTCGCGACTGCCCTTGTAGGCAGCCTGGAGCGGCGACATGCCCTCCTCGATGTGCCGGTGGATGTTCTCCAGCACGACGATGGCATCGTCCACTACAAGGCCGATGGCGAGCACCATGGCCAGCAGCGTCAGGGTATTGATGGAGAAACCCAGTAGCACCATGAGGCTGAAGGCGCCGATCAGCGACACCGGGATGGTCACCAGCGGAATCAGGGTGGCGCGCAGGGAACGCAGGAACAGGAAGATGATCAGGATGACCAGCACCACCGCTTCCCAGATGGTGGTGTAGACGTTGTCGATGGACTCGCGGATGAACAGCGAGCTGTCGTTGGCGATGGTCATTTTCATGCCGTCGGGCAGCAAGGCTTGCAGTTCCGGCAGCGCGGCATTGAGACCGTCGGAGATTTCCAGCGGATTGGCCGTAGCCTGTTTGACCAGCCCGAGGGACACGGCCGAGCGCCCATTGAAGCGCACGATGCTGCGCTCGTCTGCGGCGCCGATCTCGGCATGACCGACGTCGGCCAGGCGCAGCAGGTAGCCGCGCTGGTCGTTGAGGATCAGGTCGTTGAATTCCTCGGGGGTGCGCAGGTCGGTTTCCGACAGCACGCTGAATTCGCGCTGCACGGACTCGATGCGCCCTGCCGGAATTTCAACGTTCTGCCGGCGCAGGGCATCTTCCACGTCCTGCACCGTGAGGTCGTGGGCGGCGAGCTTTTCCGGGTCCAGCCAGATGCGCATGGCGAAGCGCCGGGCACCACGGATCTGCACCTCGGAGACGCCGGGAATGGTCTGCACGCGGTCGCGTATCACCCGTTCGAGCACATCGGTGATCTCCATCGCCGAATGCCGCTCGCTGTAGAAGGCGATCCAGATCACCGGCTGGGCGTCGGCCTCGACCTTTTGCACGATGGGCTCGTTGATCTCGTCCGGCAGCAGGCCGCGTACCCGGCCCAGGCGGTCGCGCACATCGTTGGCAGCCTCGTCGGCGTTGGTGCCGAGGCGGAACTGTGCGGTGATCTGGGTGTTCTCCGAGCGGCTGATGGAGGCCACGAAGTCCAGGCCCTCGATGCCCGACAGCACGTCCTCGATGGGCTGGGCCACCTGGGATTCCATGATCTCCGGGCTGGCGCCGGGATAGATGACGTTGACGGTGACGATGGGCACGTCGATGTTGGGGTATTCCCGCACCGCGAGGCGCTGATAAGCCAGCAGCCCGAGCAGCACCAGGATCAGCGACAGGACGGTGGCAAATACCGGCCTGCGGATGCACACATCAGAGAGGGTCATGCCCCACCTCGCGCTACGGTGCGGACCTCCAGCCCGGGACTGACCTTCTGCCAGCCCGCAGTAATGACCTGCTCGTTGCCCTGCAGGCCCTCACGAACCTCGGCCTTGCCGCGCAGGCGCTGGCCGATCTTGATCTGCCGGCGCTCCACCTTGCCGTCCACCACGACGTTGACGAACAACTGCTGCCCCACAGGCATCACGGCCTCTTCGGGAATCAGCAGGGCCTGCGGGCGCTCGGCGAGGATCACCGATACCTTCACGAACTGGCCGGGCTTGAGTCGGTGTTCCTTGTTGGGAATCTGCGCGCGGATGGCCTGGCTGCGGCCGATCTCGTCCAGGCGCGGGTTGAGGGCGATGATCTCGCCGCGGAAGCGCTCTCCCGGATAGGTGTCCAGGCTGAGCTCCACCGGCTGGCCAAGACTCACCTGGCTGACCGCCTTCTGCGGGATACGGAAATCCACCTTCAACGGGTCCAGCACTTCCAGGTTGACCATGTCCTGCCCAGCGCTGAGGTAGTCACCGACGCTGACCTGGCGAAGTCCCAGGGTGCCGTCGTAGGGCGCGCGGATCTGGGTCTTGTCGAGGCGTGCCTGGGCCAGCGCCAGGCTGGCACGCGCCGCCTGTTCCTGGGACATTGACTCGTCCTGCGCCTGGGCATTGCTGGCGCCCCGGGAGTACAGCATCTTCGCCCGTTCATAGCTCTTTTCCGCCAGGTCGAGGTTGGCGCGGGCCTGGGCCAGCTCGGCGCGGGCGATGGCGTCGTCCAGGCTGATCAGGAGCTCGCCGCCCTTGACCGTCTCACCCTCGCGGAAATGCAGGCTGGCCACCCTGCCCTCCACTTCCGGGCGGATCATCACCGACTCGTCCGAGCGCAGCGAACCGAAGGTCACCAGTTCGTCGCGCACCAGCGCCCGCTGAGGCTCGGCCACTTCCACCAGCGGCGCCTCCTGGGCCACGGCGGACAACGAGGCAAGCGCCCCGAACAACAGCCAAACACTGCGGCGGACCATCATTTGGAGCCCCTGGGACGATTCGGAAGGAAAGAAGTCTGCCGACTGTATCGGCAGACCTCGATCAGCGGCATCCAGAAGATAATGCCACTCTGTGTCGCTTTGTTTCGCCTTATTGGCGCATGCCGCGACCGCTGACCAGCAGGCGGATGCAGGCAACGTAAAGAATGACCATGGTCAGCAGCATCAGGGCGATGGCGACGCCGATGTTGATGTCGGAAACACCCAGGATGCCGTAACGAAAGGCGTTGACCATGTGCAGGATCGGGTTGCCCAGGGACACCGTCTGCCAGAACGGCGGCAGCTGGTGGATCGAGTAGAACACGCCGCCCAGGTAGGTCAGCGGGGTCAGCACGAAGGTCGGAATGATCGAGATATCGTCGAAGTTGCGCGCATAGACCGCGTTGATGAACCCACCCAGGGAGAAGATGGTGGCAGTCAGCAGCACCACCAGCGCCGTCACCCCGATGTGGTGCACCTGGAGCTTGGTGAAGAACAGCGACAGGAAGGTCACGATCACCCCCACCGCCAGCCCACGCAGCACGCCACCGATGGTGTAACCGAGGAGGATGGTGTGCGCCGACACCGGCGATACCAGCAACTCCTCCACCGAACGCTGGAACTTGCTGCCGAAGAAGCTCGACACCACGTTGCTGTAGGAGTTGGTGATGACCGACATCATGATCAGGCCAGGGACGATGTAGTCCATGTAGCTGAAACCACCCATGTCGCCAATCTGCCGGCCGATCAGGTTGCCGAAGATGACGAAGTACAGGGCCATGGTGATGGCCGGGGGTAGCAGTGTCTGCGGCCAGATCCGCATGAAACGGCGGATTTCGCGATAGACGATGGTATTGAGGGCGACCAGGTTTGCGGAGAGTTCCGAACTCATACGGCCACCTTCGCCAGGTTTTTCTCCACCAGGGACACGAACAGCTCCTCGAGGCGATTGGACTTGTTGCGCATGCTCAGCACGTCGATGTTCAAGGCGGCCAACTGACGGAACAGCTCGGTCAGGCCCTGGGTCTTCTCCACCTGCACTTCCAGGGTGTGGTCATCCACCAGCTCGGCGGGGTAGCCATTGAGCTGGGGCAGCACTTCCAGGGGCTCCTTGAGGTCCAGCAGGAAGGTTTCCTTGTGCAGCTTCTTCAGGAGCTCCTTCATGCTGGTGTTCTCGACGATGCGGCCGTGGTCGATGATGCCGATGTTGCGGCAGAGCTGCTCGGCCTCTTCCAGGTAGTGCGTCGTCAGGATGATGGTGATGCCCTGCTCGTTCAGCTCCGTGAGGAAGCTCCACATGGAGCGGCGCAGCTCGATGTCCACGCCCGCAGTGGGTTCGTCGAGGATCAAGAGGCGCGGCTGGTGGATCAGCGCGCGGGCGATCATCAGGCGGCGCTTCATGCCGCCGGAGAGTTCGCGGGAGGCCGAATTGCGCTTCTCCCACAAGCCGAGCTGGTTCAGGTACTGCTCGGCGCGCTCCTTGGCGATCTTCGCTGGAATGCCATAGTAGCCCGCCTGGGTCACGACGATGTCGAAGACCTTCTCGAACTGGTTGAAGTTGAACTCCTGCGGCACCACGCCCAGGCAGCGCTTGAGCGCGTAGGGCGACTTGTCCAGGTCATTGCCAAAAACACTGACGGTGCCGCTGGTCTTGTTCACCAGGGTGGACAGGATGCCGATGGTGGTGGACTTGCCTGCGCCGTTGGGGCCGAGCAAGGCGAAGAAATCACCTTCGGCCACTTCCAGATCGATGCCTTTGAGGGCCTGGAAGCCATTGCCGTAGGTCTTGGTCAACTGCCGGATGGACAGGGCGGAACTCATGATGGATTCGTCTGCTTCTAAGGAAAGGGGCTAGATAAGGCCGAGTGCCAGCTAATACAACCGGGGATCGCTGCCACTCAGCCTAGGTTCCAATGGCTCTATCGGCGAGCCGGATCAGGTCAGCGCCGTCATCACCGCCTTCTTGTAGGCCGGCCGGGCCTTCAGGCGCGCGTACCAGGCTTCGAGGTTGGGCAGCTCGGGGCGCAGGATCGGCATCTCGAACCAAGCGTAGGCGAAGCAGCCGAGCGGGATATCGCCCATCGCCAGGGCTTCACCCGACAAGTAGGGGCGCTCGGCCAGGGCACGATCGGGAATGGCCAGCAGCTCACCGCAGCGGGTCAGCGCGGTATCGATCAGCGCCTGGTTACGCTCGGCCGGCGGTGTGCGCAGGGTGCCCCAGAACAGGTCGCGAAACGGTGTGGCAAAGCTGGAGGTGGCCCAGTCCATCCACTTGTCACCCTCGGCACGCGCCACCGGCGACTCGGGATAGAGGCTACCCGCGGCATAGCGTGCCGCCAGGTATCGGACAATGGCGTTTGACTCCCAGAGCACCAGGTCGCCGTCCTCGATCATCGGCACCAGGCCGTTGGGATTACGCGCGCGGTAGGTCGGCTCGTTGACCAGGCCAAAGGCACCGCCGGCGTCCCGCTGCTCGTAGGCGACTCCGGCTTCTTCAGCGCACCAGAGCGCCTTGCGCACGTTGGTGGAATTGATTCGCCCCCAGATCTTCAGCATTGCAACACTCCAGGCCGGTTGGACAGGGGCACCATTCTAGGGCCCCGGTCCGCACGACGGAATGCCGAATCCTCCACACTTGCTGCGGACTCAGAGCCGGAAATGCCCCGCCATGCCCTGCAACTCCTGTCCCAGCCGCGCGAGCTGGACGCTGGAGGTTGCCGTTTCGTCCATGGCCATGGCGGACTGGTCGGCGATATCCCGGATGCTGGTGACGCTGCGATTGATCTCCTCGGCTACCGCGCTCTGCTGCTCGGCCGCCGCAGCGATCTGCTGGTTCATCTGGTGGATCAGGGTCACGGCGTCGGCAATGCCGGCCAGTGCTTCCTCGGTCAGGTTGGCATCCTGCACGGTCAGTCCGACCAGGCTTTCGCTCTGCTGCATGTGCTCCACCGAACTGCGCACGCCATCGCGCAGGGTAGCGATCAGCCGTTCGATCTCGGCGGTGGACTGCTGGGTCCGCCGCGCCAGCGCCCGCACTTCGTCCGCGACCACGGCGAATCCACGTCCCTGCTCACCGGCACGGGCCGCTTCGATGGCAGCATTGAGCGCCAGCAGGTTGGTCTGTTCTGCAACGCTCTTGATCACGTCGAGCACGGTACCGATGCTTTGAGTGTCCTGGCTGAGGCGCTGGATGCTGGAAGTGGTTTCCTCCATCGCACGGGCCAGTTGATTGACCCGCTCCAGGGTCTGGCGCACGACCTGGCTGCCGGTGCTGACGCGGTTGTCGGCGGCCTCGGTGGAACTGGCGGCTGCCTCGGCATTGCGCGCCACTTCCTGCACGGTGGCGGCCATCTGGCTCATGGCGGTGGCGACCTGGTCGGTTTCTTCCTTCTGGCCATTCACGCCTACGCGGGTCTGCTCGGTGACGCTGGACAACGCCTGGGCCGAAGAGGAAATCTGCGCCACGCCGCCCTGCAAGCGGCCGACCATGTCCCGCAGATTGCCGGACATGCCCTGCATGGCTTCCATCAACTGACCGATCTCGTCGCGGCGCTGCACCTCGATGCGGGCACTGAGATCACCCTCGGCGATCTGCCGAGCCAGGCTGATGACCCGGCGCAGCGGCCGAACGATCAACAGGCTGATCAGAGCAGTAGCCGCCAGGCCGATCACCAAGGCCAGGGCCGCTGCCAGCAGGATCAGCAGTGAGCTGGCATCCTGCTGGGCGCGCATGTCGGCCTTTTGCAGTTCGTAGGCGCGCTCTACGGCCTGCACCACCCGGTCAGCCTGGGTCGCCAGGTGCATGTACTCCTGGCGCTGCTGCTCCAGGGACGCGGTGTAATCCTTCAAGCGTTCATTGAAGGAGTCGACGTTGCCGATCACTTCAGTGAGCACGGCGGCGTAGCCGGGGTCCTGCATGGCGTCGCGCAGCTCGGCGGCGAGCTTCTGAGCGTCCAGGGCTTCCTGGATCTGCGGGGCACCGGCCCCTTCCGTGCCCCGGCTCTGCTCCAGGCGCAGGCGGGCCTGGTTGAGCGCCTGCAGGAGCAGTTGATAAACGCGACTGATCTGCCCGCCCTGGGTCACCAGCTCCGCGCCTTCGGCCCCCTGCGAACTCTTCAGCAGGTCTACGCCATCCTCGTTCAGACCGCTTTGCAGCACGTCAAGGCTGTTGGACGCGCTGACCACCAGCCAGTTGGCAGCCTCCAGCGCCAGGCGCTGGTTGTCGGTGAGCTCTACGTAACGGTCAAAAGCCGCGCGGTACTCCGCCATGGCCTGGGTGACTTCGCCCAGGGCCTCGCGCCCCGGACCAGACAATTGCGCGGCCAGTGCCTCGCTGCGGGTGACTATGGCTTCGGCCTGCTGACGCAGCGCCTCGGCGTGCTTGGCGTCAGAGGTAAGGGCATAGTCCTTTTCCGTGCGCCGGATCATCAGCACATCACCGCTGATGGCACGCATCTCCTCAAGAAGACGAGCCCGGCCGTCCACCGCGCGCAGAGCACTGAAGCCGGTGGCCGCTACCACCAGGGTGAGTGCCAGTACGATGCCGAACCCCAGTATCAGCTTGTTGGCCGTGCTCAGGCTCGCCAGCCTGCGTTGCAAGACAGTCCACATGCTCCAACCTCCCCACAAGGCGACAACTGCATGGACGCGATCTGCTATCCGCTTCCCTGAAAGGCCGAACATAGGAGCTGCAGAATACTGGCGACAAGCCACAATCCTGTCAGCTCGGAGGCCATGCTGTTTTTGACTAACTGGAGGTCGCTTTGGGATAGCTTTCTATGCTTCTCACGAAGCCATAGGAACTGACCCACGCCAATAAAGGAAATTGCCCGGGGAACTAGGCTTGACTCACGACTCGCCAAGGAGGACGCCATGACCGCTCCAACTTCCACCCACTGGCATGCTCAGTCTGTCGATGACAGCCTGCGACAACTGGACAGCGGGCCAACCGGGCTCGACACGGATGAAGCCGAGCGCCGCCTGGCCAGCGTTGGCCCCAATCGCCTACCCGAACGCGCCAGCGCCGGTCCCTTGAAGCGCTTTCTGCTGCAGTTCCACAACCTGCTCATCTATGTGCTGCTGGCCTCCACCCTGGTTACCCTGGCCCTGGGCGAATGGCTGGATAGCGCGGTGATCTTCGGGGTGGTGCTGATCAACGCCGTGGTCGGCTTCATCCAGGAAGGCAAGGCCGAATCAGCGATGCGCGCCATCCAGAAGCTGCTGACCCTGGACAGCCGGGTGAAACGCAGCGGCGAGGTACGCCAGGTGCCGGCGGAGAACTTGGTGCCGGGCGACCTGGTGCTGCTGGAAGCCGGCGACCGCGTTCCGGCGGACCTGCGCCTGCTGGAAACACGCGACCTGCGTATCGAGGAAGCGGCACTGACCGGGGAATCCGTCCCCACCGACAAGACCAGCCGCCCAGTCACCCCCGATGCCAGCCTGGGCGACCGCCACAGCATGGCCTACTCCGGCACCCTGGTCAGTGCCGGCAGCGGCGTCGGCCTGGTGGTCGCCACCGCCGGCGAAACCGAACTGGGGCGCATCAGTCACCTGCTGGGCTCGGTGGAGCAGCTGCAGACACCGCTGCTGGCGGACATGGCGCGCTTCGCCCGCCAACTTACCCTGATCATCCTGGTACTGGCGGTGGCCACCTTCGCCTTCGGCATCCTGCTGCGCGGCTACAGCGCCAGCGACATGCTGATGGCCGCCGTCGGCCTCGCGGTGGCGGCCATTCCCGAAGGCCTGCCGGCTGTGCTGACCATCATCCTGGCCTTGGGCGTCCAGCGCATGGCCCGCCGCCAATCGATCATCCGCCGGCTGCCGGCAGTGGAGAGCCTCGGCGCGGTGACCGTGATCTGCTCCGACAAGACCGGCACCCTGACCCGCAATGAGATGACCGTGCAGCGCGTCTACACCGCAACCCGACGCTACGAAATCTCTGGCGTGGGGTACGCCCCCGACGGTGACGTCAGCCCCACCATCGACCTCGCCCACGACCTGCACGAACTGGCCCGCGCCGGGCTGCTGGCCAACAGCGCCAGCCTTTGCGAGGTGGACAGCCAGTGGTGCATCACGGGCGACCCTACCGAAGCGGCGCTGCTCACCCTGGCCGGCAAGCTGCAACTGGACTCGGACGACGAAGCCAGCCGCCACCCCCGAGTCGACGCCCTCCCCTTCAGCTCCGAGCGCCGCTACCTGGCCAGCCTGCATCGCGACGAGCACGGCCGTGGCGTCATCTACCTGATCGGTGCCCCGGAGCGACTGCTGGAAGTCTGCGACCAGCAATGGCGTGACGGCAGCGCCGAGCCGCTGGACCCACGCATCTGGGACGACGTGCTGGGAGAAGGCGCAGCCGCCGGCTTGCGCATGATCGGCCTGGCCCGCCGCAGCGCCGGCAACGGCCAGCACGAGCTCAACCATGCCGACCTGGACAGTGGCTTCGTGCTGCTGGGCCTGGTGGGCATGATGGACCCGCCCCGGGAGGAAGCCATCCTCGCCATCGAGGAATGCCACAACGCCGGTATCCACGTGAAAATGATCACTGGCGATCACGCCGCCACCGCCGCCGCCATTGCCGAGCGACTGGGACTGCCGGCCGGCAATCCGCTGACCGGCGCTGACCTGGATGACCTGAGCGATTCCGAGCTGGATGCCCTACTCAAGGAAACCAGCGTTTTCGCGCGCACCAGCCCAAGCCACAAGCTGCGTCTGGTGGAGCGTCTGCAAGCCATTGGCGAACGGGTGGCCATGACCGGCGACGGGGTCAACGACTCCCCTGCCCTCAAGCGCGCCGACATCGGCATCGCCATGGGCATCAAGGGCACCGAGGCGGCCAAGGAAGCGGCGCAGATGGTCCTGGCCGACGACAATTTCGCAACCATCGCCCACGCGGTGGAAGAAGGTCGCACGGTCTACGACAACCTGAAAAAGTCGATCCTCTTCATCCTGCCCACCAACGGCGCCCAGGCCATTGTCCTGCTCACCGCCATCCTGCTGGGCCTGACGCTGCCCATCACGCCGCTGCAGATCCTCTGGGTGAACATGATCACCGCCGTCACCCTGGCCTTGGCGTTGGCCTTCGAGCCGGCCGAGGACGATCTCATGGAGCGACCGCCACGAGACCCGAAAGCACCGCTGCTATCGAGCGAGCTGCTCTGGCTGATCCTGTTGGTATCGGTACTGCTGACCGTGGCCAGCCTCGGACTGTTCATCTACACCCAGCAGATCGGCTGGAGCATGGAGGCCAGCCGAACCCTGGCGGTCAACGCCCTGGTATTCGGCGAGATCGGCTACCTGTTCAGCAGCCGCCGACTGAATGGCCCGGCGCGTTTCAGCTTCAGGGACAACCCAATGGTCTGGGGCATGGTCGGCCTGATGGTGTTGCTGCAACTGGGCTTCACCTACCTGCCGGCGCTGCAGACGCTGTTCGGCACCAGCGGGCTGAGCCTGGTGGGCTGGAGCTGGTGCCTGGTAACGGCGGTGGCCACCTGCGCGGTAGTGGAGGTCGACAAGATCGTTCGGCGCACGATCCTGCGTAAGCACCGCTAGCGCCCGAACAAGCGCGCCGCCTACCCGCGTCGGACGCCGGTGGGAGGCGCTGGGCTCAGCTCGGCCGCACCATGTTGAATGTGTCGCGGGTGCGGGTGTAGGCACTTCCGCCCAGACGCCCCACCAGATCCAGGCGATGCGGGTCCACCCGGCCAGCCTCGGTCAACACCGCATCATCGACATGCGCCAGCAGCACTTCGGCGAACACCAGATGACAGTTGGGGTTGGCACGTGGATAAGGCTGAACCTCGGCCACCCGGCACTCGAAAGCCACCGGCGCGCCCTGCACCCGCGGCGCCTGCACACGCAGCGACGCTTCGGTGGCAATGCCACACTTCTCGAACTCGCTCACACCATGGGGCAACAAGGCCGCACTGGCGTTCATGGCTTCCGCCTGCTCGAAGGACACCAACTGGATCACCAGCTCGCCGGTGTCCTGCACGTTGCGCAGGGTGTCCTTCAGTTGCCCATCGTCACGGGTGTTGACGTTCACCATCAAGGTCGGCGGGTTGTCGCTGATGACCTGGAAAAAGCTGAACGGCGCCAGGTTGCTGACCCCATCCTTCGACAGTGTGGAAACCCAGGCGATAGGGCGCGGCGTAACAGTGGAGGCAAGCCAGCGGTAGGCGTCCAGCGGGGCCAGTTGGGTGAAGTCGAGCTGCATGAAAAGGCTCCAGCAGGGAGAAAGCGGCGATTATGCCTTGCCGCCCCAAGCGGCAACACGGGTACCTTGGTCGAAGGCCGGGAGCTCTATGTGCAGGAACCTGGGCGCCATCAAACCCTGGCCTCAGCCACGCACCAGGTAGGCACCCTGCGGAACCCGATTCTGCAGCTTCTTGCATTTACCAGGTGCGGGCTGTTGTCCCACCGGGCGATCAGGGAACCAGATCCGACACTTGCCACGCGGTGGCATCTGGCCACGCGGGATACGCACCTCGTCATACGCCGGCTGTGAATCGAACGAAGCGGCCTGGAAGCCACCGGCATCATGGGATTCCCAGTCACCCGCCTGCGACTCGGTTACGAAGCCGTCCTGCTCCGCTGTGGCCAGACCACCGGCTGCAATACCCGCCTCACTTGGCCTTGCGCGTTGCTGATACAGGCCCACTCGGACTTGAGCCTGTTCATCCACCGCGACCTCCGCTTCCGAACCACTCGCCACGCCCGGCCCCATGCTCTGCCGGGCGGCCTGGATCAACTGGAGATTGCGATTGCGCAACTCGGTATTGGTGCGAGCGCGCGCAGTGGATCTCTTGGCCAAGGCGATGGCCTGCTCAAACTGCCCCTGCTGAAACCGCACCTGCCCCAGATAATGCAAGGTCGCGGGATTGTTCGGCTCGATGCGCAAAGCACGCTCCAGCGTGTCGCCAGCCTGTTCCACCTCGCCAAACTCCAGTTGCAGCGACGCCGCCTCCAATAGGGCAGCTGACGCACTGTTATTGCCCTGGACCGCCCACTGATCAGCGGAGTACGCCGGCAGCGAAGAAACCGCGTAAAGGGTGAACGTCAGGATCGACATAAAACACGTGGCGTACATCGAGGGCACTCTCACCAGGGCTCGGGGTATGGCGGGTTACAGGCTTTGCCTGCGCCGGTTATCCGCTCCGCCCCGGCGTCACCTGCGTGAGCCAGAGACGGAAATCACGGCGTTCTCCGACCTGCACCAGTGCCCTGAAGTTCCCACGAAGCAACCGCCAGAGCCGCGCGTCCGGCCGACGTCTGCGACCTGGGGAAACAACATTGGAAGCGCCAACGGGATGACTTGACTGCGAGGCGCCGCCGAGAGGTGGTCGGGACGGGAAATCCCGCTTACTGATAAACTACGCGCCCTTCACGCCGCCCGGCGCCGCAACACAGCCGTCATTACCGATGAATCAGCCGCAAGCCCAGCCCCAGCCCACCGACCGCCCTGCCCTGTCCCGCCGCTTCTCCGTGGCGCCGATGATGGACTGGAGCGATTGAGCCCTACAGACCCCGCAGAATGTGGCCTCCAATCAACTCCCCCTCTTTTAAGCACTGCTTTTAGCACTTCCCACCAATTTACCCACTTCCCTGACTGTCGACCCGCTCATCCCCCAAACTCTGCGAAGAACCTTTTTCTGGGCCAGCCCCCCTTCCTGGCTCAGTCCCCACAGACCGCCAACTAGCTAATCACTTCCCGCCGAGGATCAGGCAGGTGGTGGAGCCGGTCGCATAGAGCTTGCCATCCACATCGTAGATACGCCCCTCGGCCAGGGCGGTGGAACGCCCCACGTGGATGATCCGACCCTCGGCGCGTACCGGCCCGGTTTTGGTGGTCAGGGCACGGATGTAGCTGATGCGCAGGTCGGTGGTCGTGTAGCCCTGCCCCCTCTCCAGATTGGCGTGAATGGCACAGCCCATCGCCGAATCCAGCAGCGTCGCCGCGTAGCCGCCGTGCACCGAGCCGATGGGGTTGTAATGCTGCATCTGCGGCACGCCCTGGAAGATGAAGCAGTCCTTTGACCATTCGATGGGCACAAAACCCATCAGCTCACCGATGGGTGGCGCCGGCAAATCGCCCTGACCAATACCGTCGAAGAACTCCAGGGGACTCAACGTCGCCACGTCCGCGATGCTCATGGTGCCGGGCTTGAGGCGGGCACGAATCTCAGCTTCGGCCGCCAGCCAGGCTTGCAGTGTTTCTTCGCGGGTCAGATCACGCATCGGACTACTCCTGGGTCACTCGTTCAAATTGAATGTCGATCGTAATATATATGATCCAGAAAAAACCGGAACGCCCATTCGGAAGTTCCGGTCCGGTTCAGAGATTCATCTGCTTGGCGATGATCTCGTTCATGATCTCCCGCGTACCGCCGCCGATGGAGAGAATGCGATTGTCGCGATACAGCCGCTCCACCAGGCTTTCGCGCATGTAACCCATGCCCCCGAGAATCTGCACGGCGTCATAGGTGAGGCGGTCAGCGATATCGGTGGCAAAGTTCTTCGCCATGGAGATTTCCTTGATCACGCTCTTGCCCACTGCCATCTTCGCGGCCTGGCGGTAGGTGAACTCACGGGAAACCTCCAACTGGGTGGCCATTTCCGCCAGACGATGCTTGAGCACCTGGAACTTGCCAATCGGTTTGCCGAACGCCTCACGCTCGCAGCCCCATTTGAGGGATTCCTCCAGTGCAAGCTGGGCCGTCATGTTGGCCATGATCGCCAGCGCCAGGCGCTCGCTCTGGAAGTTGGCCATGATGCAGGCGAAGCCCATGTTCTCCATGCCGATCAGGTTCTCCACTGGCACCAAGCAATCGTCAAAGAACAGTTCGGCAGTGTCCGAGGCCCACCAGCCCATCTTCTTCAACTTGCGGCCAACGGTGAATCCCGGCGTGCCCTTCTCCACCAGCAGCAGGCTGACCCCGCCGAAGCCTTCGCCACCGGTGCGCACTGCGACCGTGTAGTAGTCGGCACGCACACCGCTTGTAATGAAGGTCTTGCTGCCAGAGACCCGATAGAAATCGCCTTCCCGCACGGCACGGGTCTTGAGACTGGCCACATCCGATCCACCCGATGGCTCCGTCACCGCCAGGGCCATGATCTTCTCGCCGGCCAACACCTGGGGCACAACGCGCTCACGCAACTCAGTGCGCCCCCACTTGATCACCGGAGGCAGGCCGATATCCAGGGAGCCCAATCCAGCCACCAGCCCTCCGGAACCGCAGCGCATCAACTCTTCGCTGGCTGCCACTTTGGCGAACACGTCACCTTCGTGGCTGCCACCGAACTGCTCCGGGTAGCCGATGCCGAGGATTCCGGCCGCACCGGCCTTGAGGTAAAGCTCGCGGGGAAACTCCTCGGCCTCTTCCCATTCGGCGATGTGGGGCAGGATTTCCCGCTCGACGAAGCGGCGCACAGAGTCCCGAACCAGTTGATGGGACTCGTCGAAATATTCCTGATAGGCAGACATGGCAAGACTCCCCGGTAAGATCGATCGAACTTACCGAGCGCTTGCTTGGTTAGCAAGATGAGAGTTGCGCCATCGATCCGGCCGTATCGGCCTCGACGTCTCGCGGATCAGAGCCCGATCGGACGACGCCCGGCCAACGCATGGGCCAGTGTGCCACCATCCACCAGCTCCAACTCGCCCCCCAGCGGCACGCCATGGGCGATGCGGGAAACGGTGATGGACCTGGGCGCCAACAATTGGGCGATGTAGTGGGCGGTGGCCTCCCCCTCCACGGTGGGGTTGGTCGCCAGGATCACTTCAGCGAACTGGCCCGCCTCGATGCGCGCAATCAGCTCCGGGATGCCAATCGCTTCCGGGCCAAGGCCATCCAGGGGTGACAGATGCCCCTTGAGCACGAAGAAGCGACCGCGATAGCCGGTCTGCTCCACCGCGAATACATCCAAGGGCCCCTCAACCACGCAGAGCAGAGAATCATCGCGACGCGGGTCGGCGCACTGCGGGCAGAGCTCATCCTCGCTCAGGGTGCGGCACTGCTTGCAATGGCCGACCCCTTCCATGGCCGCCGTCAGCGCCTGTGCCAGGCGCAGCCCGCCACTGCGGTCGCGCTCCAACATCTGCAGCGCCATGCGTTGCGCCGTCTTCTGGCCCACACCGGGCAGGATGCGCAAGGCGTCGATCAGTTGGCGGATCAGCGGGCTGAAGCTCATGGGCGTCTCGGGATGGATGGAAGTGAGAGGTAGGGTGGGCTTCAGCCCACCAATCCCGGCGGTGGGCTGAAGCCCACCCTACGTGAAGCCGGGCGCGACCGGCGTAGCCACTGCATCAGAGCAGTGGCTCGCCACATGGTCACTTAGAAGGGCATTTTGAAGCCGGGGGGCAGCTGCATGCCGGCAGTCATGCCTGCCATTTTTTCCTGGTTGTTCTGCTCGATCTTGCGGACCGCATCGTTCACCGCAGCAGCGATCAGGTCTTCAAGGATTTCCTTGTCTTCCTGCATCAGGCTGTCGTCCAGGGAGACGCGCTTGACGTCGTGACGCCCCGTCATCACCACGCTCACCAGGCCAGCACCGGACTGGCCGGTGACTTCGGCATTGGCCAGTTCTTCCTGCATCTTCTGCATTTTTTCCTGCATTTGCTGGGCCTGCTTCATCAGGCCTGCCATGCCACCTTTCATCATGGTGATTGTCCTCAGCGGTCAAGTGGTTCAATGGTGTCGGCGCGCACCTGGGCGCCGAACAGTTCGATCATTTTCAACACCAGCGGATCACTGGCAATGGCCGCTTCGGCCTGGCGCTGACGAGCGGCACGTTTACGAGCGGCGGCCTGGGCCGGGGTTTCCTGCTCAGGGCGACGCACTTCAACTTCCAGCTTCAGATTACGCCCGTGGTACTGGTTAAGCGCATCGTTCAGACGACGCTGCTGGTTGGCATTGAACAGTGCGCTCTGCGCAGGGTCCAGGTGCAGGCGCCAGACGTCACCGTCCACCGCCACCAGGGTGCAGTTGGCGCCAATGTTGCCGGTCATGCCCGACAGACCAAGGCGCGGGAACAGGTCCAGCCACTCGGCGGCCAGTCCCGTGGCCGGCTGCGCGGCAGGCAGGATCTCCGGTACCGCGGCGGGTTCTTCCGACGGGCCGAAGTCGTCCATGTAGGCAATGCTGTCGGCATCCGACTCGTAGTAGTCCTCGTAGTCACCGAGCGGGGGTTCGTCTTCGGTCTCATCAGCCGTTGCAGCCACCTCGGACTGAGCGCCAGGCTCGGGCACAACTGGCATCGACTCAGCCACGACCTCCGGTTCGGATTCAGGCAGGGGCTCGACAGAAGGCGCCACTGCCGCTGGCGTGGATGGCTCCTCCCAAGGCAGGTCGACCACCTCGGCTGGGGCTTCAGCCGCAGGCGCGGGCGCGTCTACCGCGGGTTCCGCAGTCGGCTCGGCAACAGCTTCAACGATAGGTTCGGCAACGAGTGTAGGCGGAATGGCTTCCGCCACGGCAGTCACGACAGGAGCCTCGACCGCCGGAGCGGGCGCAGGCGTTTCGACGACCGGAGCCGGAGCCGGAGCCGGAGCCGGAGCCGGAGCCGGAATAGGCTGGCTGGCCACTGGTGCCGGCGCAACGACGGGAGCAGGCGGTTCTACGGGGGCGGGTTGCGGCGCGGCAACGGCCACCGGAGCCGACGAGGCGGCTCCGGCCACTGGGTTCGTCCGGGGATCAACCGTGGCCTGGCTGATCCCCGGGTCCTTTAGCTGGACCTTGGGTGTGCCTTCGGCATCCGCTGGGCGGAACGCCAGCATGCGTAGCAGCACCATCTCGAAGCCGCTGCGCGGGTCTGGCGCCAACGGCAGATCGCGCCGACCGATCAGGCCCATCTGGTAGTAGAACTGCACATCCTCGCCGGGCAACGCCTGGGCCAGCGCCAGCACACGCTCGCGGTCACCCTGGCCGTTGTCGATGGCATCCGGCAGCACCTGGGCGATGGCCACTCGGTGCAGCACATTCAGCATCTCGGAGAGCACGCCATTCCAGTCCGGCCCCTGCTCAGCCAGATGGCGCACCGCCTCCAGCAACGCGCGGGCATCGCCCTCCAGTAATGCATGAAGCACACCGTAAACCTGACCGTGATCAAGGGTTCCGAGCATGGCGCGCACATCAGCAGCCAGCACCTTGCCTTCACCGAAGGCGATGGCCTGGTCGGTGAGGCTCATGGCGTCACGCATCGAGCCATCAGCGGCACGACCCAGCAGCCAGAGCGCGTCGGCCTCGAAGGGCACATTCTCGGCGCCGAGTACGTGGGTCAGGTGCTCGACCACGCGCTCCGGCGGCATGTTCTTCAGGGAGAACTGCAGGCAGCGCGAGAGGATGGTGACAGGCAGTTTCTGCGGGTCGGTGGTGGCCAACAGGAACTTGACGTGAGGCGGCGGCTCTTCGAGGGTCTTCAGCAATGCGTTGAACGAGTGCGTAGAAAGCATGTGCACTTCGTCGATCAGGTAGACCTTGTAGCGACCGCGGCTGGGCGCGTACTGCACGTTGTCGAGCAGTTCGCGGGTGTCTTCCACCTTGGTACGGCTGGCGGCGTCCACTTCGATCAGGTCGACGAATCGCCCCTCATCGATCTCACGGCACACCGAGCACTGGCCGCACGGCGTGGAGCTTATGCCGGTCTCGCAGTTCAGGCACTTGGCGAGAATACGCGCGATGGTGGTCTTGCCCACGCCGCGGGTACCGGTGAACAGGTAGGCGTGATGCAGGCGCTGGTTGTCCAGGGCATTGATCAAGGCTTTCAGCACATGAGTCTGGCCGACCATTTCGCGGAACGAGCGCGGACGCCACTTACGTGCAAGAACCTGATAACTCATTGAAAACCATCGCGTCTGGAAAGCAGAAGGCGCTAATGCTAGCGGAGCGATGCGTAAATTGCATCCGATGCGAACGGCGCCCTGTTCAATCAATGTGGCAAAGGGCATTGTGGAGCACCGCCCAACCAGACGAGGGAGCCCGATGCGCTCATTAGTCCTCGCCCTTCTCCTCTGCTGGAGCACCTTTGGCAACGCCGCACCGGCGCCGCTGCGCTTTTCGGCAGTGGACAGCTGGGGCATGCCGCTCGCAGAGCTCGAGGACAACCGCCTGGTCGGCGGCATCATTCATGATGTGATCGAACGCCTGGTGCAACGACTCGATGTGCCGTCGCAAATCCAGGTCCTGCCGCGCAACCGCGTGGAACTGGCCCTGTCGCAAGGCGAGATCGATGTGCGCTGCTATATCCGCCCGAAGTGGATCACCCACAGCGAGAACTTCCTCTGGAGCGTGCCGTTCATCCACCAGCGCGATCTGATCGTGGCCCGCAGGGGCAGCCCGCGCCTGACCAGTCCGGACGCGCTGTCCGGGCTAAGCGTCGGCACCGTACTGGGTTACACCTATCCGCGCCTTCAGCACCTGATCGACCGGGGCGCCCTGCATCGCGACGAAGCCCGCAACCAGGAACTGGTACTACAGAAGCTGCTGGCCGGGCGCTATCAGTTTGCAGTGAGCAACGAACTGGCCCTGAACTGGTTCAACCGTGACCTGCCTGACAGCGACCGCCTTGAGAACGTCGCCACCCTGGAGAGGAACCTGTGAGCTGCCTGGTGCGCAATGACCCGGCCCTGCCAACGCAGCGCATTCTGCGCACGCTGTTGCAGATGAAGGAATCGGGGGAGATCGAAGGGGTTCTGGCGCGCTACCGCTGAGATTCGGTAGCTGGGAGGAATTGGAGGTGACCCCACCAGCCACACCCCGGCACACGATTTCACCGCTGCGGCTGCTCCCTTCCGGGCCTGACCGGGTTCACGGCTGATCGTTGCGGGGGGACCGGCAGGGCCACCATCACGCCGCTCGCCAGATCGGCGAGCCGCGCCATTGTACCGGCTCTTCGCCAACTTACAACCGGTAAAACCGGTTTCCTTACAAGCACTTGCGGATCAGACCCGGAAACGCCCCACCAACTGCGCCAGGCCGCTGGAAAGCTGGGAGAGGTGCTGGCTGGCCTGGGTACTACAGATATCGCTGATGTTACGGGCTATCTCTTCGGTGACACTGCTCTGCTCTTCGCAGGCGGAGGCAATCTGTGCCGCCATATCGTTGATCCGCTGAACCGAGCCGCCCATGTTGGACAACGCCTGGTCGACTCCCGCCGCGCGCTCTGCGCTGTCCCGCGCCCGGAGGCTGCCCGAGCGCATCGCCTTGACCGCCTCCTGCATGCAGAACTGCGGCCATCAGCATCTGTAGACGCCGGATTCGCAGCAACGGTGACGACCTGTCGTCGGTTGCGATGAGCGAGTAAAAGTTGCGTCAAATCGACGCAAACCCTGGGTTCGCGCACAGGAGCGCCGCACCTTTTGTGCTAGCTTGCTCACCGGTTGCGGCCTGTCCCCTACAACCTCAGCCGCACTTCCAGACGCACCGCTTGTCTCATCAGGGCCGGCGCGACCGGCCAGGCCACAAGCCAGACACTCATTGAATGGAGCAACACCATGGCACTCACCAAAGACCAGTTGATCTCTGACATCGCAGAAGCTACCGACACCACCAAGGCCGCCGTACGCGCCGTGCTGGAGCAACTGGGCGAGATCGTCAGCGACTCACTGGAAAACAGTGATGAGATCACCCTGCCGGGCATCGGCAAGCTGAAAGTTGGCGAGCGCCCCGCTCGCACCGGCCGCAACCCGCAGACCGGCAAGGCCATCGAGATCGCCGCCAAGAAGGTGGTCAAGTTCGTACCGGCCAAGGCCCTGACCGACGCGGTCAACAAGTAATAGAAAAGGGGCAGGCCCAAGGCCTGCCCCTTCCTTTTTCCAACCTACGGCAAGGCGACCGGCCTCACCTCCGCCCCTGGAATCACCGCCACCGGCTCACCCACCGAAGTAGCGCCCCCCATCCCGCGCAAACGGCGAATCTGTTGGACCCGATTGAGATTGTCCCAGGCCGTTTCATAGTGCGCTGGCGACTGATCGATGGCGCTGCGGAAGAACTGCTCCGCTTCCTCCAGCTTGCCCTCCACCAGGCAGATGTAACCGACATCGTTGCTCGCCTCGGCACGCTTCTCGACTTGCTCGAAGGCCGAGATTGCTTCCTCGTAGCGCCCCATGCGTGCCAGTAGCAGTCCGTAGTTGCGCCATAGCGGATGGTAGGCCGGCTCGTAGCTGATGCCCTGCTTGTAGGCCCGCTCGGCCTGCTCCCAATGCCCGCCCAGGTAATAGGAATAGCCGAGGCTGTTCTGCACCAGCGCAGAACGCGGATCGACCTGCATGGCAAGGCGGTAGAAAGCCTCGGCCTGGGGAAAGTCCTCGCGCAGGTCGGCCAGCACGCCGAGCCCATTGTAGGCCTTAAGCGGCGACTTGCTGTCGACCTTGAGCGTCCCGACATCGGCCAGGCCGATTTCCGGCTTGCCCCCGAGACGGCGCTGGTCTTCGCCAACGGCCTTGAGCAAGAGTTCCTGGGCCTGTTCGTGGCGCCGCTGGGACAGGTTCAGCAGCCCCAGTTCCGTCTGTGCATCGACATGGCCGGGCTCACTGGTCAATACGTCGTTGAAGGCCATTTCGGCAAGCTGGTTGTTACCACGCTCTTTGTGGATCCGGCCGACCCAGACCAAGGCCTGATAGCGCTTCGGATCCAGTTCGATGGCGCGCAGGTATTGGAACAGAGCAAGGTCCAGATCACCGGCCTGGTACGCCCGCCCCGCCATCAGCATCGCCTGGTCCGGCGAGTTGATCTCCTTCTGCACCTGATAGAGCACGGAATTATCGCCGCTGTAGACCGAGCGGAAACCGTTCGGCTTATCCGGCCCCATCGTCTGACATCCGGACAGCACGGCCATCATGGCCAACAGCAGACTGACTCTGTTCATGTCATAGTTTCCCTAAAGCTCTCAGAACCCCAATGATTGCGGGACCAACGGCCACCAGGAAAAAACTTGGCCACAGACAGAAAGTTAGCGGGAATATCAGTTTGGTGCCGATTTTAGCTGCCTTTTCTTCAGCCGCCTGACTCCTCCTGTCGCGAAACTCCTCGGCGTAGATGCGCAGGGTATTAGCGATACTGGAGCCAAAACGAATACTCTGCGCCAGCAGACTGACCAGCCCCTGCACTTCCTCCAAGCCGGTTCGATCCGCCAGCAGCTTGAGCGCCTGGGCACTTGGGATGCCCGCACGAATTGCCGCATTCACCAGTGCCAGCTCCTCTGCCAGCTCCACCTGGCTCACCGTCATTTCTTCGGCCACCCGCTCGATGGCTTGGGGCAGCGACAGCCCTGACTCCACACAAACCACCATGAGGTCCAGGGCATCGGGAAAAGCAGCACGCAGACGATTCAGCCGCGCCCCCTTGCGCTTGTCCACGTATACCGCTGGCGCCAGCCAGCCAATGCCTGTGGCGCCTGCCGCCAACGCCAGACCCAGCACCAACGAGATTTTCGGCAACAAGGGCAATGCCAACACCGTCACGGCCAGCAACGACAGCGGCAGCAGCAGGCGAATGGCCCAGTAAATTTGTGCTGCCGAATGCGAGCGGTAACCGGCATGCATCAACAGGATACGAGTGGCGGAAAGCTTGCTGTCCTCGACGGATGCAAAGCGCTGCCCGACCTGCTCCAGCAACAGTTGCAGGTTGCTGGGGGGGCGCTGGTCAGTGGACTGTCCGCCATGGCCTCGCTTGATCAACGCCAGGCGGCGCTGTACTGGGTCCTGCAAGCCCAGCACCAGTATGCCCACGGTGACCAAGGCAAGCACTGCACTCAGCCCAATCGCGCCGATGAACAGCAGACGAGCCAGTTCCTCGCTGCCCACTGAGCCCCTGATCAAACCAAGTAGGTAGTCCATGACACACTCCGTGCAGCTCGCGAGTAACACTCACACCTGGATACGAATGATTCTGCGGATCCAGTAAATTCCCAGCAGCATGGCTAAGAATGCCGCCATCACCAGTTGCTGGCCTATGTGCTCTTTGATCAGCCTGGGAATGTAATCGGGAGTCGTCAGGATGATCATGATGGTCAAAATGAACGGAATCGAAACCAGCACCCAGGCCGACATGCGCCCCTCAGCGGAAAGGGTCTTTACCTTGCGCTGAAAGCGGAAACGCCCGCGAATCAGGCCACTCAGCCGCTCCAGCACCTCCGTCAGGTTTCCGCCGGTTTCGCGGTGAATCAGTATCGAGGTCACCAACATCATCACCGTCATGCTCGGCATCCGTTCCAGCAGACCTAGCATGGCCCGGCGCACATCGTTGCCATAGTTGATATCGGCAAAAGTGAGGCCGAACTCATGGGCCACCGGCCCCTTGTGCTCCTCCGCAACCAGATTCAGGGTTTCGTTGAACGGATGCCCCGCGCGCAGGGCGCGGCACATAGCATCCAGGGCATCCGGCAAGCCCTCCTCGAAAGCGGCGAAGCGCTTGTTCCGGTCGCTGGCGACCTTCAGGACGGGCAGCCAGAACACCACTGAAGCCAGTATCAGGGCTGCCCACCAGAGCTTCAGCAGAAACCAGAGGCAGAGACCGGCGCCAACAGCCAGGAGCAGGCCCAGCATCAGCACTCGGTAGGCACGGTACTCATGGCCTGCCTGCTCGATCATCTGCGCCAGGCGCTCCATGAACGGCAGTTGCTCCAACGCCGCCTCAATAGGCGACAGCCGCTTCAGGTACTTCCGCCGAAGCACGCTCTGCATGTTCGGCTGGTTGCTGGCATGCTCGAGCCGATCCAACCTCGAGCGGATCCGCTTGCGCACCTTGCTCGCCTCACCAAACACGGGCACTACCAGCCCCTGGCTGAGGAGGAACACCGCAACGAACACCATGCCCAGGAAGGCCAGGATGAACTCGGAGGGAATCTGGTTCATGATCGCTAGGCCTCCATCCATTCGGGGCGGAACAGATTCAACGGCAACTCGATGCCGCGCTTGGCCAGCACATCGCGGAACGCAGGAACCATGCCGGTTGGCCGGAAGTCCCCCAGCACCTCGCCATGCTCGCCCATGCCGCGGCGATCGAAACCGAAGATCTCGGTCATGGTGATGATCTCGCCTTCCATACCGTTGATTTCCTGCACGCTGACCAGACGTCGCCGACCATCCTCCTGTCGTTCCAGCTGGATCACGACATCGATAGCCGAGGCTATCTGCTGGCGCATGGCCTTGATCGGGAAGGTGGCACCGGTCATGGACACCATGTTCTCGATCCGCCCCAGTGCATCGCGAGCGGTATTCGCGTGAATGGTGGTGATCGAGCCGTCGTGCCCGGTGTTCATTGCAGTGAGCATGTCCAGGGCCTCGGCGCCACGAACCTCGCCGATGACGATCCGGTCCGGGCGCATGCGCAGGCTGTTGCGTACCAACTCGCGTTGACTCACCTCGCCGCGCCCTTCGATGTTCGACGGGCGGGTTTCCAGGCGCACCACATGGGGTTGTTGCAGTTGCAACTCCGCCGAGTCTTCGATGGTGACAATCCGCTCGTTGTGCGGAATGAAGCTGGACAACACGTTGAGCATGGTGGTCTTGCCGGTACCGGTGCCTCCGGACACCAGTACATTCAGGCGCCCGCGCACTATGGCCTTGAGCACCAGAGCAATGGCCGGGGTCAGCGTGCCCATCTGGATCAGGCTCTCGGTGTTGAGCAGGTCCACGGCGAACCGGCGGATCGACATGCTTGGCCCATCGATGGCCAGCGGCGGGATAATGGCATTGACCCGGGAACCATCCTTCAAGCGCGCATCCACCAGTGGCGATGACTCATCGATACGCCGCCCCAGGCTGGAGACGATGCGGTCGATGATGTTCAACAGATGCTGGTCATCACGGAAACGCACGTCGGTACGCTGCAACTTGCCATGGCGCTCGATATATACCGAAGCATGTCCATTGACCAGGATGTCGGACACGCTGTGGTCGGCCAGCAAGGGCTCCAGCGGCCCGAGACCGAGCACCTCATCGGTGATCTGCTTGATGATCAGTTGACGGCAGTTGGAACTCACCGGGGCCGAGTGCTCATCCAGCAGACGCAGGCAAATTTCGCGAATCTGCCGCGCCGCCTCTGCCGGTTCAAGGGAGTCCAGCAGGGACAGGTCCATGACCTTGAGCAACTGCTGGTAGATCCTCTCCCTCCACTCGGCTTCCACCGGGTTGAGCTGGGTCTTGGTCTCGTACACTGCATCAGGCGCACTGATTTCCCAAGCCATCAGCGCACTGGTGCCCTCCAGACCCTCTTCATTTACGTCCTGCTGGGCACTATCGGCTTTCTTGGCAGCCGGCTGGCGCAGGCGATTGCGAAATTCGCTGAGCATGGTCTATCCCCCGAACAGTCGGCTGAAGGTACGTTTCAGCAGGCCTTGCCTGGCCGCCTCGGTGCCGAGCAGTTCCTGGCTGAGTTCGCGGATGGCGAGGCTCACCGGCGCCCGCGGCGCATGGAGCACCAGGGGCACTCCGGTGTTCTGGCTCTCGCTGACCACGGCATAGTCGTTGGGCAACTTCTGCAGCTCCGAACAGCGCAGCGTTTCGGCAATATCCTTGAGCGACACAGGCGCGGTCTTGTTGTAGCGATTGACCACCACCTGCAAGCGGTTGCCCTGCACCCCGAGATCGTCACGCAGGATACGTACCAGGCGATTGGCATCTTTCAGATGGCTCAGGCTTTGCTGCACCACGATGTATACCCGGTCGGCCTGCTCCAGGGTGACGCCGGTGATATGGTCGATCTGCCGCGGCAGGTCCACCACCACCCAGTCGTAGGTGTTACGGGCCAGGGCCAGCAGGGTCTCCAGTTGCTCCAGGCGCACATCCTGGTACAGGCAGAGCTCGCTTGTACGCCCACCGAGCACATGCAGGCTGGGGCTGAAGTGGCTGCAGAAACCGCGCAATGCGACGCTGTCCAGCTCGTCGACCTGCTGCAGCACATCCAGGTGGCTGTGCGGGGTCTGCACATCCAGGTAATGGGACACACTGCCGAACTGCAGGTCCAGGTCCAGCAGCAAGGTGCCCTTGCACGCCACACTGAGCTGTTGGGCGAGGTTACAGGCCAGCAGGGTTGCCCCAGAACCGCCCTTGGCATTCATCACGGCGATAAGTTTCCCGCCCGTGGTGCTACCCGTGCGGGCGTCCACCAGCATGCGGCCGAGCGCCGCGCGCAACTCTTCTTCCGCGACGGGTTCTGGCAGGAAGTCTCGGGCGCCAGCCTGCATGGCCAGGCGAATGCCCTCGCGTTCCTCCAGAGGGCCGCAGATCAGCAGCGGCGGACGCTCCTGCGCCGGCCTCTGGAGCAATGCGGCCAACTCCTCGCGCCACAAGTGGCTGACGCGCAGGAGCAGAAAGTCGGGCATCTGCTCTAGGCCATACAAGGGATCCGTATGGCCGTTGGTGACCAGCCGCGTATTGACCAGCAGACCCGATACGCGTTGGCAGCAACCTTGCAAATGTCGCAGCGCCTCGGCGTCACGGCTACTGATCAGCAGCCGCAGCGCCTGCTTGTTCGGATGATTGCCTGCGGAAGACTCTCTTGAGGTCAACATTGTGTATTCCCCTCGACACTTCGCCCGAGGCTTTCCCTGGGCAGGGTTGCCCTGAATACCGGCAGGGTGATCGTTTTCCCCAAGGTGGGAATCAGTAGATAGAAGGTGAAATTCGCCACTTCCAAGTGAACGTAACGTATGGCGCGAAACCCATTGACTCCTGCTTCATCGGCGGGATTTCCAACCAGGGCGCCGTTCTCGTCCAGGTAAGTCAACGTCACGTGACTGCTTTTCAACCCCCCCACCAGTTCGCTGGTCCCATCGCCACCCACCGTGTCGAAGATCGCTCTTTCGAGGATCACCTGTTTGTCGCTGATGTTGCATACCGCCGCCAGGCGGGCGCCGCGACGAACGACCTCATTGAGAGTATTCACGGTGTAGTAGAGTCGCCCCATCTCGAGCACCCCGAACAACAGGATGAACAGCATCAGGCCGATGATGGCGAACTCCACCACATACACCCCGCGCATTCGCCTGGCGTTCATCACAGCGCCCTCATGACGGTGGTGGCGACGAGGGTCAAGCCCAGTGGTACGCCCTTGCCCTTGCCCAGAAAACCAGGAATGCCACTGCCCAGCAGCGGGACAAAGGTATAACTGGTGCTCACCTGGACGTGCTCGGTACCCACCGGCGTGACCTGTACGTTATTGGTCGTCAGCCCCACAACCACGGGCTTGCTGCCCGCGGAGGTTGCAGGCACGCCGTAGACGGCCAGGTTCTTGGTCTGGGTCTCCAGAGCGGTACTCACTTCGACCTTTCCAAGGGTCGAGTTCCATGCCTTGCCAGAGACGTAACGCACGGCATCGCGGTTGGCCTGTAGCAAAGAGTTGTACTGAAACAGCATGCGGCCGAACTCACCGATGGCGAACAGCAGCAGCAGCAGCAGTGGCAGGGTGATGGCGAACTCCACCATGGCCACCCCGCGCTGCCCCTTCACGGCCTTGCATTCCCGACGTCCCATGACGCCCCCTAGGAGTCCTTACTCACTGTGGTAGTGGTGAGGTAGGTTTTGTAGAGCTGAATGATGTTGGGTCCGACATCGTCTGAAGGCGTGGGGCCGGGCACATTGTCCCCCTCGCACTCCTCGACGAACTGGCCGAATATCTGCGCCTGGTTGCCCTGCTGGGCCACCGTCTGCAGCAGAAAGAAGCAACCGAACCCAAGCACCGGCACGGACGTCTGGCCACCCGACGCCCCATTGCAGTTGCCCACGACGATCTTGATCATGCGTCGCTCGAAAACACCGTTGGAATTGCACCCACTGGGGCAGTTGCCGATTGCCTGACGCCAGTCGTTGTAATCCAGCAGGCTGCCGCTGCTGGTAGAAAGGTCCCCGCCGTTCGAGGTTACGACCTGCCCCCCGTATTCCACCCGGGGGGGAGAAGCATTGTCGTTGTAAGTCATATTGGGATTGCTGAAGCTGGTCACCAGGTCCGGTGGATAAGAGCCGGAGCTATTGCCCATCGGCCCGGTGTACTCTCCGAAACGGGTGTTGAGCCCTTGTGCGACCGGGCCCACCGAGTTACCCGGTTCGGTTTCCACGTCCTCGCCCACCTCGTTGCATTGATCGATACCGCCGGCCAGGGCTTCGCGAATATCGTCCGCACCGGTGTTGTCGCCCAGGCGAATCAGCTGGAAGTTGCCGGGACCAATGGCGGGCTCGTTGCCGGCAGCGCTCTTGAGCACCTCCAGGTCACCGAACTGGTAGCCCCAGAAAATGCCATCCTCCGGGTCGTACTGGTTTGGGTTGCCACACACCATGAGAGGCGCAATATCGCAAGGGCTAGTGGGACTGGGGCCGGCCGTGGCAATAGCCGCCACCGCCTTCGTCGGGCTGTTCCCATTACCGAAGGCACCGAGCATTCCCCAGAAAAACCCGGCAAGCGGATAGTTCGGTACCGACACCCTGACGTAGCGCGCATCCGACGGCCCAGGAAAGGCGAAGGGTCCAACGACGCTGTTGGACAATTCCACCACGGCGAATCCGGCATTGCCGGCCATGGCCTTGGCCAGTTCACCATTGCCAGGTGCTGACGCATTCAGATTCAGCGTGGCCAATGCTGCATCCCGTGCCTCGGTGGAGGCATTGCCCGACCCCATGACCTGTTGTAGGGTCTTGGCGCCGCTCAGGGCTGCCGCATCCACCGCGTTCTGCAACCGGGTCTTGTTCAGCAGCATATGGCTGCCGTCCAGCGCCAGCGCGGCCATGAACAGCATGGCCAGCAGGGCTATCGCCACCAACACCAGCACTGCGCCCCGCTGGCGCCCCGGCGGCGAAGAGAAAGGTCTCCAGATTGGCTGGGTCATCGCGATGTCCTCAGTTGCCAATATTGATCTCAATCGGCTGGCCGATCTGTTTCGCGTCGCCTGTCACTCCCCGATAACCGTCCATGGCATTTTCCGTTACCGGGCCGTCCCTGCCGACGGATGACACCTCGGTGCCGGGGTTGGCCGCCCGCTCCTTGTCGGCTATTTGCTGGTAGGTGGTCTGGTAGACGCTGTAGCCCAGGGTCCCGACCCGGCCTTCCTCGTAGCTCATGACGCAACCGCAGGACAGCGCCATCAGGCAGAACGGAATGATCAGTTTCATGGTCATGCCTCCGGTTACTTGAGATCGTGGCCAAACCGGCCTTCGCTGACGCCGAGGCTGACCGGCACAGGCCTTCCCGGCTCGCGGCCCTTGGTCTTGCCCAGCAGGTAGAAGTCCAGGTCGCTTGGCTCGACGAACTTTTCAGTGGGCAGGCGCACTGCCTTGGCGTCGATCGGTTTGGCCAGGTGCGGCGTGACCAGGATCACCAGTTCGGTTTCCCCATTTTGGAATGACTGACTACGGAACAGGTGCCCCAGTACCGGAATGTCGCCCAGGCCTGGGAAGCGGCTGACGAAGTCGCGGGTGTTCTCGCTGATCAGGCCGGCAATGGCGATGGTCTGGCCATTGCCCAGTTCGACGGTGGACTCGGCGCTGCGCTTGGTCAGCGAAGGAATGATCTGGGTGACGCCGTCGCCCAGAATGCTCTCCAGCCCGGTATCCAGCGACAGGGCGTTGGCGTTGGATAGTTCACTCACCGAGACATTGAGATTCAGGTTGATGCGTCCTTCATCCAGTACCACCGGAAGGAACTTCACGCCTACCCCGAACTCCTTGAACTCGATGGTAATGCCATCGTCCTCGGTGATGGGCACCGGAAACTCGCCGCCGGAAATGAACTCTGCCTGTTGGCCACTGAGGGTGGTCAGAGTGGGTTCGGCCAGCACCTTGGCCGAACCATTGTCCTTGGCCGCCTCAAGCACCACGTTGAATAGGAAGTCGTCCGAGAGGAACTGGCCGAAGAAGCCCTTGCCATTGCCCAACAGCGCGGTCGGGTTGACGAATCCGTCCCCGTCGAAGCCTAGGCCCTGGCCGTTATTGAAGCCCCCCGTGGCCCAGTTGCCGCCCATATGCAAGGCGTTGAAGCGTACGTCGAGGGTCTTGAGCAGGTTGCGCTGAATTTCCGCCACCTTGACCTCCAGCATCACCTGCTGGCTGCCGCCGACACTGAGCAGGTTGATCACCTCCAGCGACTGGGCCGGGGCCAGCTTGGCCGCCTCGCCTTCCCCCTGGACCACGCTGGAAGTCTGGGCGGCGTAACTCTTGGCCACTTTCACCGCCGTGTCCATGACCGCAGCGCTGCTGACCTGGCCACGCAGCACCAGTGAGCCCTGGGAACTGAACACCTCTATGCGCTCGTTGGGCATCAGTTGGTGCAGCTTTTCCTTGACGCCGCCGAGGTCATGCACCACGTCCAGGTCGAGGCTGTCGATCAGGCGGTTGCTGTTGTCCCAAAGCAGCACGTTGGTGCTGCCCAAGGAACGCCCCAGCAGGTAGAGCTGGGTCGGGCTGGTCATGAGCAGGTCGGCCACCTCGGGATTGCCCACCGAGATGCGCTTCACCGGCGCCCGGGTGGTGAGGATGCGTGCCTTGTAGATAGGCACCTGGATGCGACCTGTGTTGCCGAGCTGCATGGGCTGCGCCGTCACCGCTGGCTGCGCGGCCTCCAGGGGTACAGGTTGCAGAGTCCAGGCCAGCAGGAGCAGCGCCAGGAATCCAAGCTTCCGAATTCTATGCATAACCCTCTCCTCGTCTCGCTGGTCACTGACTGCCCCACCCCTTTGCCGGATGGCAAAAGGAATGGCCTAGAGTTGAGCCTTCGCCACCTTCACTTCGGTGCCACGGATGATGATCACGCCGTAGCCATCATCGCTGCGACGCACTATCGGCCTGGGTTTAACCGGTGCCAGGGGTACGGGAGCTGCCGCCTTCGGCGCACCAGCCAGCTTGGGCTCGGGTTTCTTCTGGTCGTCCAGCGGGTTGCGCAGGGCCAGTTGCAGGCGGCCTTCGGTCATGGCCTTGACCAGGATTTCGGCCTGCCTGGGGCTCATTTCCAGGGTCACGGCACGCACGACCACAGGCTGGGTCTTGTCGGTGCTGGCGGTCTGGTCCACGGCCAGCACGCGCAGGTCTTCGAGAATGGTCTTGGATTCGGCGTCGGTACCGTTGCCGCCTACTTTCTTGGTGGCCAGCACATCGACCCGGTTGCCCGGTAGCAGGAAGCCGCCCACGCCCACCACGTCGTCCACCCGCACCGATACCGCGCGCTTGTCCGACTCAATCAACGAAGCCAGGGTGCTGCCACCCAGGTGCTCGGCTACCCGCGCTTCACGCAGGATGTCGCCGCGCAGCATGGCAAAGGTGGCGATCTTTCCCACCACCTTTTCGGTGGCATCGAAGGCGTCGTCCGGAACCGTGCCCTTGGGCATGCGCACCAGGGTAACCTGCTGGGCCTCGATCATCTGGCCGAAGGGAATCTCCACCGTGGCGACCACCACAGACTGCAGGTTGTCGTCCGGGCTGGCATTGAGCCGGGCGCTCAGCCAGTTGTTGGCCATCCAGGCGGCGCCCAGGCCGAGAATCAGCGACAGGGCAATCAGGGTGAGAGTACGAGCACTCATGTCGGCGTCTCCTTATCCAAGGCTTTCGAGCTGGACGAAATAGTTGTGCCAGGCCCACTCCAGGTCGCGGGGCGACAGGGGGCCCGATTCGCCCAGGTAGCGCTGGCGGTCCTGGGCCATGCCGAGCAGGTCGCGGGGGTGACAGGGCACCAGCGGCATCCCCTGCTCCTCGTAAAGTCCCTGCAGCACATAACGCAGAAGCACCGGGTCATAGACGATGCCCAGACGCTCGGTCTCCTGGCGCCAGATGCGCTCGAACTCTTCCGGATGCAGGTAAGTGAAATTCAGCTTGTAGCCAATGCGCCGGAGAAAGGCCTCGTCGGCCAGTTCCAGCGGATTGAGGTTGGTGGAGAACACCAGGATCAGATCGAAGGGCAGTTCGCAGTGGCGCCCGCCGCCCAGGTTGAGGAAGTCGCGCTTCTCTTCCATGGGCACGATCCAGCGGTTCAGCAGCTCAGCCGGCGCCATGCGCTGGCGCCCCATATCGTCAATGATGAACACGCCGTTGCTGGCCTTGAGCTGCAACGGGGCCTGGTAGAGGCGGGAGAAGGGATCGTAGCGGATATCCAGCTGTTCCATGCTGAGCTCGCCACCGGTGATCACTATGGGCCGTTTGCAGCATAGCAGGCGGCGGTCGATACCCTGGTCCAGCAGCAATTTGTTCTGCTCGCCTTCGTCCAGGCGCTGGTGGACCTGTGGGTCGTAGATCTCGATCACCGATTCGTTCACGGCAATCGCGTAGGGAACCCAGATGGCTTCGGCGAAGAGGCGGATCAGGCGGCTGCTGATATAGGTCTTGCCGGTACCCGCAGGCCCGTAAATCATGATGGCGCGCCCTGAATTCATGGCCACGCCCAACTGGTCCAGCATGCTGTCCGCCAGAACCACGCCATGGAAGGCGGCGTGCATGTCGCGGGCGGTGATGCGCCCGTGGTGGATGGTCTGCACCTTCAGCAGGGAACGATAGGCGCTGACCGGAAAGGGCGCCGCACCCAGGTAGCCGCTGCGCGAGAGGGCATCGCGCGCCGACCCACGACCACGTTCGGTGAGTCCATAGCGCAAGGCCTGCCCGCCTGCCTGGCCGAGCACCTCGATACGGCCATCCTTGCGCAGGAACGCGAGTATCTCCTCCAGCACGGCGCCGGTCAGCGCCAGGCGCTCCACCAGGCGCGACATGTCCAGCACGCCGGCGTCGTGGAGGTGCTTGCACACCAGGTCGCCCAGAAAGTTCTCCGCCAGGCCTGTCTCGCCGATCGTGCGCGGCTGCGGCGCAAGTCGCTGTACGGCCTCTCGCTCGCTGGGATAAGCATCGCTGTCGGTGATGGCATACATGATGAACTCCCTCGGCTACAGAAGAACGACGAACCACCACAGGCCACTGGCCAAGGTGCCGAGCAGGATCGCAACCGAGTAAGGGAAGGTTTGGCTGGCTACTTCGTCCACTGCGGGAGCGATGTATGCCCGTGCCCGAATCATCAACCCATAGCGAGCAAGGGTCTGTAGCAGCTGGCCACGGGCCAGGACAATCAATAACCCGCAGATTCCCCCGACAACCAGGCAACTGAGCGCAGCTGAAAGCGAGGCATAGGGGGTGAGGAACGCACCGACCATGGCCATCAGCTTGACGTCGCCGGCGGCCATTCCGCCCAGCGCATAAAGCGGGAGAAAAACGGCGAAACCGATCGCCAGCCCCAGCGCTCCATTGCCTAGCCCGGTCAGCCCGTCCGCATAGCTCTGGCCAGCCAGCCCCAGAGCCATGCCCAAGAGCACCAGGAGGTTGGGAATGCGGTGGCGGCGAAGATCGCACGCCACCGCTACGCCCAGCAGCCCGAGCAGTACAACTGCAAGTAATATCTGCTCCGTGGACATTGATGCATCTCCCAACAGCTAAAGAATTGCTAGCAGCCGGTTGTGCCGTTGCCAGCAATACAAGTCGCAAGCCTGTTGATTTCAGTTGTAACGGCAGTTCCCAAACCTGTGAAGGCAATAATTACTGCCCCAGCGACCAAAGAGCCGGCCACGGCATACTCCACGGTTGTAAGACCAGCTTCATCCTTAACGAACTTCACCACCGATTGTTTGATCGCTTCAAAAGTCATTTCGCCCACCTCACTCAGTTGTATCTGCAGTGTCCGGCGGCACTTCTCGCCCCGCCTGAGTCCACCCTAGGTGCCCCAAAAGTGGGGAGTTAGGAGTTTTTTGCGGATCGCTAGGACTTTCTTGCAGCGAATGGGGGGAAATCATGGCGCAAGGCCAGAGTGGCTCTGACCCAGACAGGGCGCGGCTTACAGCCAGGTGACTGGTCGGGTGACGAACGGTCGCGCGGGTGCGGAAGCCGCGAAAAATGGGGCACCCACTTTTGGGTAGAACGGTATTGCAGGAAGCAGGGTCTGCTTATAGGGATTGGTTCTTTGGCGTAATAGCACAGTGACAATACTGCAGCTCGGGAAGCCACAATAAATGGGCGCAGGGTTAGAACATGCAGTCAAACTCCGCCGTAGAACCAGTGCTGCTCTGGCTCGACCTGACTCGTGACAGGTCGACGCCCGCACTCATGTCGCAATTCGGGGGACGCTGCGAATGCCGGCTGGCGGAGGGCCGCGCCGGTGTAGCAAAGGAACAGTTGCGCCAGATCGACATGATCTGCGTGCATTTCGACCGCCCCGATGCAAACGGGCTCAACCTGCTGCTGGAAACCAAGCGCACCTACCCCTCCATCCCTATCACCATGTTCACCGTGCAGCACTCGGAGGAGCTGGCGATCTGGGCAATGCGGGCGCGAGTCTGGGAGTTCGTGGTACTGCCCCTGGCAGTGGAGGAGCAGAATCGCTATCTGGAAAGCCTGCAGCAACTCTGCGAAGTACGCCGAGCCGTCACCAGCCTGGGCCGCAAGCCTGTACTGGAACGCAACCCGCCACTACCGGGCAGCATTCGCCTGACCACCAGCCACCAAAAGCACAAAGCCCTGAGCAAGGTGATGCCCTACATCGAGCAACACTTCCGCGAAAGCGTGGACCAGAAGAAGCTGGCCCAGCAATGCGGCATGACGCCCTTCCGCTTCAGTCGGCTGTTCAAGGAGGTCAACGGCGTCGGCTTCATGGAGTACATCCTTGGCAAGCGCATGGACTTCGCCAAGCACCTGCTGGAGAACAGCCAGATGCCGGTGACCAGCATCGGCTACGAGGCTGGATTCAAGGACCCGTCTTATTTCGCCCGCGCCTTCAAGCAGCTGGCCGGCTGCAGCCCCAGCGACTACCGCCAGAGCGTTCGCACGGCCACGACTATCGACGCATCCGTCTCCGAAGCAGACCAGACGGCGCTGGGCATCGGCGCCTAGGTCTCAGCCCAGCCGCGCCAGTTCGGCGAGGAACTGCTCCTCGTCCAGCACGCGTACGCCCAACTCGTTGGCCTTGGCCAGCTTGGAGCCAGCACCCGGTCCGGCCACCACGCAATGGGTACGTGCCGACACCGAACCCGCCACCTTGGCCCCCAGCGCCTCCAGCTTTTCCTTGGCCACCTCCCGACTCATGACTTCCAGGGTGCCGGTCAACACCCAGGTCTGTCCCGCCAACGGCAGCCCATCCACGGCCTTCTTCTCGCTTTCCCAGTGCATGCCGAAGTCGCGCAACTGGGCTTCGATTGCGCGGGCACGCTGAACGCTCTCCTCCGCCACGAAGAATTCGCGCAGGGCCTGCTTGGCCTTTTCGTTCAGGCCTTTCATCACGCTCAGGTCCAGCCAGTCGCGACTAAGGGCAATCAGGCCATCCAGGTTGCCGGTCTTTTCAGCCAGGTTTTTCGCGCCTGTGGCCGCGATACCGGAAATGTTGAGCTTTTCGATGAAGCCGGCGAAGGTTGCGCAGGCGGCAAACTCCGGACTCAGATCCCCCTCCTCCTGCAACTCGATACCGCGCGCCATCAAGTCGCCAATCACCTTCTCGTTATGAGCATCGGCGAAGAACGCGTGGATTTCGTGGGCGACTTCCAACCCCACGTCAGGCAGGTAGGTGAGCACGTCAGGCAGTGCCCGCTGAATGCGCTCCAGAGAACCCAGGGCGCGAGCCAACAGCTTGGCGGTTTCCTCCCCCACGTCCGGGATACCCAGGGCGTAGACGAAGCGCACCAGGGCGGGCTTGCGGCTGTCGGCAATCGCGCCCAGCAGGTTGCGGGTGGAGAGGTCAGCGAAGCCTTCCAGCTCTACCACCTGTTCGTACTTGAGGGTGTACAGATCAGCCGGCGAGGCGACCAGCCCGGCGTCCACCAACTGCTCGACGATTTTGTCGCCCAGGCCTTCGATGTCCAGGGCGCGGCGCGAGGCAAAGTGGATGATCGCCTGCTTCAACTGGGCACCGCAGGCCAGACGACCGACGCAGCGATAGATCGAGCCTTCACTGGTGGTTTCCTTGCCCTTGGCGCGCTTGACCAGTTGGGTACGTTCGACTGCGGAACCACATACCGGGCATTGCTCGGGAACATGCACGGGGCTCGCATTGGGAGGGCGACGTTCCAGAACGACCTGCATCACCTGCGGAATCACGTCACCAGCCCGGCGGATGATCACGGTATCGCCAATCCTCAGATCCAGGCGCGCGACCTCGTCCATGTTGTGCAGGGTGGCGTTGGAAACGGTGACGCCGGCCACCTGCACCGGCTTGAGGCGAGCGACCGGCGTCACGGCGCCTGTACGACCGACCTGGAACTCCACATCCAGCAGTTCGGTGAGTTCTTCACGGGCCGGGAATTTGTGAGCCAGGGCCCAGCGCGGCTCTCGGGCGCGGAAGCCCAGCTCGCGCTGCCAGGCCAGGTTGTTGAGCTTGTAGACCACGCCATCGATTTCGTAGGCGAGATTGTCGCGGCGCTCGCCGATATCGCGGTAATAGGCCAGGCAGCCCTGGGCACCCGTGACCAGTTTCAGCTCACGGCTGATGGGCAGGCCCCAGCCCTTGAGCGCCTGGAGTATGGCGAACTGGTTATCTGGCAGCTCGCCCTCCACCCGACCGAAACCATAGGTACAGAACTCGAGCGGGCGACTGGCGGTGATCTTCGAGTCCAGCTGACGCAGACTCCCTGCGGCGGCATTTCGCGGATTGGCGAAGGTCTTGGCGCCGAGCTCCAGGTTGCGGGCATTGAGCGCCTCGAAGCCGGCCTTGGACATGAAGACCTCACCCCGCACCTCCAGCACGGCGGGCCAACCCTCGCCCTGCAACTTCAGCGGCACATTGCGGATGGTGCGCACATTGCTGCTGATATCCTCGCCCGTGGTGCCGTCGCCGCGAGTCGCCCCGCGCACCAGCAAGCCGTTCTCGTACAGCAGGCTCACGGCCAGGCCGTCCAGCTTGGGCTCACAGGTGTATTCCACTTCCGGGCCACTACCGAACAGGTCGCCGCCTGGAAGCAACTCACCCAGCCCTTCGCGCACCCGCCGATCGAAGTCCAGCAGGTCCTGCTCCTCGAAGGCGTTCCCCAAGCTGAGCATGGGCACTTCGTGGCGCACCTCGCCGAAGGCCGACAGGGCCGCACCGCTGACCCGCTGGGTCGGCGATTCCGGGGTCACCAGTTCAGGGTGCTCCGCCTCCAGGGCCTGCAGCTCACGAAACAGGCGGTCGTACTCGGCGTCCGGCACGCTGGGCTCATCCAGCACGTAGTAACGGTAGTTGTGCGCATCCAGCTCGGCGCGCAGCGCGTAGATGCGTTCGGCGGCAGTTTGGGCATCGATCATGGTTCAGGCTCGTTCTCTTGAAACAAAAAGAGCAGCCGGGGCTGCTCTTTCGTTGACTGCGCGCTGGATCAGCGCTTATGGGTCAGGTGCTTGCGCTCGAATTCGACGATGCGCTGGCGGTAGTGCTCGATGGTCTGGGCAGTCATCACGCTGCGCTGATCATCCTTCAGCTCGCCGTTCAGCTCCTGGGACAGCTTACGGGCGGCGGCAACCATCACGTCGAAGGCTTGCTTCGGATGGCGTGGGCCCGGCAGACCGAGGAAGAAACTCACAGCGCGCGTGCTGAAGTGGTCGATGTCGTCCAGGTCAAAGGTGCCGGGCTTGACACCGTTGGCCATGGAAAACAGCACTTCGCCATTACCGGCCATGCTTTCGTGGCGATGGAAGATGTCCATGGCACCGAAGCGCAGACCGCTTTCCAGGATGTTCTGCAGCAGAGCCGGTCCCTTGAAGCCGGCTTCGTCGCGTGCAACGACGTTGATCACCAGGACTTCCTCAACCGGAACTTCCGGGGTCTGCAGCTGCGGATGGGGCTTGCCGTTCTTTTTCCCTTCATCAACCGGGTTGAGCAGGGTCGGTACCGGCTCATCGAGGTTCAGATCGCCCTGTTGCGGCTCGCCGCGACGCTTGCCGGCTTCGCGGGCGCTCAGGGAAGGCAGGTCTTCCTCGTCCAGAGACGGCTCCTGATGAGCACGATCCTTGACCCGCGCCGGGCCAAGCAGGTTCGGATCGTCTTCATCGCCCGGGGCATTGGAAAAACTGCGATCCAGTCTGAATTTGAGTTTCCCCTTGCCGCCACTCATGCGGCGCCAGCCATCGAACAGAATGCCGGCGATTACGATGATGCCAATGACAATCAGCCACTCGCGCAGACCGATATCCATGTAGTCCTGTGTCCCCTAGTGAAAATGCAAACAATGGTGAAGAAAGGACATCCCGTCCCCTGAAACGTGGCGCCCAACTCCATGTTCTGAATGGCGTTTTCCACGTGCGACAAAATTGGGCATAAAGCTAGCACGACCAGCCCAGCAGAGAAACCTCTGATAGAGGCTTACACCGATGCCAACGCGAATTTGATCTCCAGACCCACCTGGAGTTCGCATTCGACTGGCTACTAGGCCTCAACCATCGACATCGCCTCCTCGACATCCACCGCTACCAGGCGCGAGCATCCGGGCTCGTGCATGGTTACGCCCATCAACTGGTCAGCCATTTCCATGGCGATCTTGTTGTGGGTGATGTAGATGAACTGCACCTTCTCGGACATTTCCTTCACCAGACGCGCATAACGGCCGACGTTGGCGTCGTCCAGTGGCGCATCCACCTCGTCCAGCATGCAGAACGGCGCCGGATTGAGCTGGAAGATCGCGAAGACCAGGGCCAACGCGGTGAGCGCCTTCTCACCACCGGACAGCAGGTGAATCGTGCTGTTCTTCTTACCCGGCGGCCGCGCCATGATGGCCACACCGGTGTCCAGCAGGTCTTCGCCTGTCAGTTCAAGATAAGCATGGCCACCACCGAACACTTTCGGGAACAGCGCCTGCAGACCGGCGTTGATCTGGTCGAAGGTTTCCTTGAAGCGATTGCGGGTTTCCTTGTCGATCTTGCGGATGACGTTTTCCAGCGTCTCCAGGGCTTCCACAAGGTCGTCATTCTGCGCGTCCAGATAGCGCTTGCGCTCGGACTGCTGCTGGTACTCGTCGATGGCCGCGAGGTTGATCGGTCCGAGGCGCTGGATGCGCGCCGCCAGTCGCTCGAGCTCCTCTTCCCAGGCACTTTCGCTGGCTTCAGCTGGAAGCGTGGCGAGCACTCCGTGCAGATCGTAGCCGTCTTCATGCAGTTGATCCTGCAGCGTCTTGCGACGAACCGTGAGGGCCTGCCATTCCAGACGCTGTTGCTCCAGTTGGCCACGCAGCAATTGCGCCTGCTGCTCGGCCTGGGTGCGGCGTTTTTCGGCGTCGCGCAGTTCACGGTCGGCATCTTCAAGCGCCAGCCTTGCCAGCTTGAGCTCTTCCTCTACACCCAGGCGCTTATCCAGCAACTCCTCCAGCTTCAGGCGCAGCTCCTCCAACGGCGCAGCGCCCTCCTCCAGGTTCAGGCTGAGCTGTTCGCGCCGCTCGTTGAGGCGCTCGAACTGCAACGACAGGCGTTCCAGAGCCTGACGCGTCGAATCATGCTGCGCTCGCAGCGAGCCGACGCGCACGGCCAGTTGGTGGGCATGGTCCTTGTGCTGGCGAGCCTCCTGGCGAATCCGGTCGAGACGCTCGCGCAAGCTGTCGCGCTCGGCGAGCAGTTTTTCGCGCTGCTCGGTGTCGCTGGCCATCGCGTCCAGGGCGTCCTGCAGGGTCAGGCGCGCCTCGCCCAACTGCTCGAGCTCGAGGGCACGCTGCTCGTCCAACTCTCGGACTTCGTCTTCCAGGCGACGACGACGCAAGGTCAGTTGTTCCACTTTCGCCTGCTGGGCGGACAGGCGAGCCTTCAGTTCGCCCAGGCTGCGCGACTCTTCCTGCAACAGACGACGTTGCTGCTCGCGGGACTCCTCCTGCTGACGCTGGCTGTCGCGCAGCTGGTGCAGGCGTTCTTCCAGCTTCTCCAGGGCGGCTTCGCGCTCCTCGCGTTCGGCATGCAGACGTTCCAGCTCCTGACCACGGGCCAGCAGGCCGCTCTCCGCTTCGCTGGCGCGGCGAACCCGCAGGAAGTTGCGACCGACCCAGTAACCGTCACGGCTGATCAGGCTTTCGCCCTCGCCGAGTATGCCGCGCTGGGCCAAGGCCTGATCCAGGTTCTCCACCGGCAGGACCTTGGCCAGCCAGGGCGCCAGATCAATGGGCGCCTCTACCTTCTCCAACAGACTGCCGGGGGCTCGCGCCCCGCCCCTGCCGGCGCTGGCCAGGCGCAGCTCACCCTGGCTGAAGCCGGATAGATCGAGGCCGGTGAATTCCTCCAGTAATACGGCTTGCAGATCGGCGCCGAGCACGGTTTCCACCGCCAGCTCCCAGCCCTGCTCCACCCGCAGGCCTTCGGCCAGACGCGGACGTTCGGACAGCTGCTGTTCACGAAGCCATTCGGCAGCGCCCTTGCCAGGGTTCAGTGCGGCCTGTTGCAGGGCTTCCAGCGAAACGATACGTCCATTCAGCCGCTGCAGCTCGCCCTGGGCCTGCTGCTGGGCCTGATTGGCCTGCTGCAATTCTTCACGCAGCTCGTCCAGGCGTTCCGCCAGGCCTTGCTCGGCGACCTGGAGTTCTTCCAGGCGCATTTCGCCTACCGCGAGTTCCTCGCTCAGCTCCAGCACCGCCGCATCTTCCGGATCAGCGGCCAATTGAGCGCGCTCATCGTTCAGGCGGCGCTCGCGCTCCAGCAGACGCTCCAGGCTCTGCTCCAGCTGCTGGATGCGCGACTGCTGCACCTCAGCCTGGCGACGCGGTTCGGCGCTTCGCTGGTTGAAACCATCCCACTGTTCCTGCCAGGCGTGCATGCCGGTTTCGGCTTCTTCCAACTGGGCGGAGGCTTCTTCCGCAGCGGCGGCGCTCATTTCCTGTTCAGGGCCAAGCATGTCCAGCTCTTCGCTCAGCGTGGCGAGCAAAGTACGGTCGTGGCCCAGGTGGGATTCGGTTTCCTGGCGCGCGCGCTCGGCGTCGCGCAGGTCGTCCTGCAGCTGACGCAGGCGCTGCTGGCCGTGTTGGATGCTCTGCTCCACGCGGGCGATATCGCCACCCACGGAGTAGAAGCGCCCCTGCACCAGATTGAAGCGCTCGGACAGTTCATGATGCCCATCGCGCAGACGCTCGATGCTCGCGTCGGCATTGCGCTGTTCGGCCACCAGGGCCTCGAAGCTGACTTCCTGGTTGCCGATTACCGCCTCGCGCTGGCCGACCTGGTCGTTCAACGCCCGCCATTTCAGGGCGGCGAGCTGGGCCTTGAGCTGACGCTCCTCGGCCTTGTACTCCTGGTACTTCTCGGCGGACTGGGCCTGGCGATGAAGACGCTCCAGCTGGCGCTCCAATTCCTCACGCAGGTCAGTCAGGCGCGCCAGGTTCTCCTGGGTGCGGCGGATGCGGCTCTCGGTCTCGCGGCGGCGCTCCTTGTACTTGGAAATGCCGGCCGCTTCTTCGATGAAGTTGCGCAGGTCCTCAGGCTTGGCCTCGATCAGTTTGGAGATCATCCCCTGCTCGATGATCGAGTAGCTGCGCGGCCCCAGGCCGGTGCCGAGGAAGATATCGGTGATGTCGCGACGGCGGCACTTGGTGCCGTTGAGGAAGTAGGTGTTCTGGCCGTCGCGGCTGACGCGGCGGCGAATGGAAATCTCGGCGAAGGCGGCGTATTCGCCTACCAGGCTGTTGTCGGAGTTGTCGAAGATCAGCTCGATGCTGGCCTGAGCCACCGGCTTGCGGGTGTTGGAGCCGTTGAAGATGACGTCCGTCATCGACTCACCGCGCAGGTTCTTCGCCGAACTCTCACCCATGACCCAGCGAACGGCGTCGATGATGTTCGACTTTCCGCAACCATTGGGGCCGACCACGGCCGCCATGTTGCTGGGGAAGCTGACGGTGGTCGGGTCCACGAAGGACTTGAACCCGGCCAGCTTGATGCACTTCAGCCGCATCGGTGCGCTCCGCTCAACGCTCGGCCAGGGCCGCGAGCACCAGCTCGCAGTTCTGTTTGCCGTAGCCCAGCAGTACTTCGCGAATCTTCGCCTGGTCGCGGCCGATCACGGCCATCAACAGGTCGTCGAAAACCGCACCGAACTGGCTCATCTGGCCTCGGCGGCGCTCCAGGGCGATGTAGTAAGTACGCGCGATGGCCGGCTGCAGGTTGTCCAGGGTCTGCTGCAGGTAAGGGTTATCGGCGAACGGATAGGCCGCCTGCATGATGGCGAAGCTGGAGTCGACGAACGCCAGGATGTCTTCACGCTCGCGCGCTTCTGCCAGGCGCTGCTGAATCGAACGAAATGGCGCGAGATCGTCCTCCCCGCGCCAATGCTCGGCAACGGCGTAACCCAGCAGGATGTAGAGCTCCATCACGAGGGTATAGAGGCTGCGTACATGCTGCTGCGTCAACTCGGACACCTGGGCGCCACGGCGCGGCAGGATGGTGATCAGGTGGCGACGCTCGAGGATCAGCAGCGCCTCGCGCACGGAACCCCGGCTGACATTCATGGCCTGGGTGACTTTCTGTTCCTGGATACGCTCACGCTCTTTAAGCTCGCCGCGGATGATGCGTTCGGCCAAATGGCGGGCAATCTGCTCGGAGAGGCTGTCCGGTGCCTTGAACGTCATGGTTTTCCTTTGAACTGGGGAACATTGTGCGCTGTGCCGGAGCTTTCCCACGCCAAAGCTCCGGCGCTGACAGTACTACGGGTACGGGCAGTGGACGCAAGAGCAAAAGGGGGGAAATGTCCGACTCTGCCACAGGACGCTGGCAGGGCGCGGAGTCTATCACAAGGCAGCAAGAGCTCCTGTAGAGCCGAACTCATTGGCTACGCCTGCATTGCGTGTTGCAAGCACTTGCATCGCCTGTAGAAGCTGGCTTGCCAGCGAATGGCCGCGTTTCGCCGGCAAGCCAGCTCCTACAAGGTTCTTGGCCCGATGGTAAATCTCTCGCAACAGCTAACGCAGACAGAGCCAATGAATTCACCCCGACAAAAAGCGCCCTGCCCTCCCTTACCTACACTTAGGACAGGTGGCACGAATTGCGCTTGAACCTTGAGACAGAGCCGGTACGGCGGGCTAATAACCGAAAGAGATGAAGATTTCCTGACTTTCGAGTCAAATATTTATTGACCCAAAAGTCAGACGCCTCTAAATTTGCCCCCATACGAGCCCTCGTAAAAACAATAAAGTGCCTGGAGGTCGTCCTTGATCCAGTTTTTACTCAATCGGGAGCTGCGCACCGAGCAAGCCCTCGATCCCAATGTCACGGTGCTCAACTACCTGCGTGAGCATGTCGGCAAACCCGGTACCAAAGAAGGCTGTGCCTCGGGCGATTGCGGTGCTTGCACCGTCGTTGTCGGCGAGCTGGACGGGGACCGCGTCCGCTATCGCACCCTCAACTCCTGCCTGACCTTCGTGTCCTCGCTGCACGGCAAGCAACTGATCACCGTGGAAGACCTCAAGCACCAGGGCCAACTGCACTCCGTGCAACAGGCCATGGTTGATTGCCACGGCTCCCAGTGCGGCTTCTGCACCCCTGGATTCGTCATGTCGCTGTTCGCGTTGCAAAAAAACAGCAACGGCTTCGACAAGGCGCAGACCATGGAAGCCCTGGCCGGCAACCTGTGCCGCTGCACCGGCTATCGCCCGATCATCGACGCCGCCGAGCAGGCCTGCTGCCAGAAGCAGCCGGACCAGTTCGACAATGCCGAAGCGCAGACCGTCGCCCAGCTGAAGGCCATTGCCCCGCGCGAAACCGCCGAGTTGAACAGCGGCGACAAGCGCTGCCTGGTGCCGCTGACCGTGGCAGACCTTGCCGACTTCTACGTCTCCAACCCGCAGGCCCGCCTGCTGGCCGGTGGCACCGACCTGGCCCTGGAAGTCACCCAGTTCCACCGTGAGCTGCCGGTGATGATCTACGTCGGCCATATCGACGCCATGAAGCGCATCGAGGAAAACGGCGACTTCATCGAGATCGGCGCAGCCACTTCGCTGTCCGACTGCTACGAAACCCTGTCCCGCGAGTACCCGGACTTCGGCGAGCTGCTGCACCGCTTCGCCTCCCTGCAGATTCGCAACCAGGGCACCCTGGGCGGCAACATTGGAAACGCCTCGCCCATCGGCGACGCCCCGCCGCTGCTGATCGCCCTGGGCGCCGAGATCGTTCTGCGCAAAGGCAACCAGACCCGCATCCTGCCGCTGGACGAATACTTCCTCGACTACAAGGTCACTGCCCGCCAGGATTCCGAGTTCATCGAAAAGGTGCGCGTGCCCCGCGCCCGCAAGAACCAGGCGTTCCGCGCCTACAAGGTGTCCAAGCGCCTGGACGACGACATCTCCGCTGTCTGCGCCGCCTTCAACCTGGTGATCGAGAACGGTGTGGTACGCAAGGCCCGAGTCGCCTTCGGCGGCATGGCCGGCATTCCCAAGCGCGCAAGCGCCTGTGAACAGGCCCTGATAGGCGCCTCTTGGTACCCGGGCACTGTCGAGCGCGCCTGCGAGGCCCTCGCCAAGGACTTCACCCCGCTCTCGGACTTCCGCGCCAGCAAGGAATACCGCCTGCTGACCGCGCAGAACCTGCTGCGCAAGTTCTTCCTCGAACTGCAATCCCCAGAAGTCGAAACCCGGGTGACCGCGTATGTCTAACAATCACCATCACAAAACCCAGGAAGAACTGGCGGAACTGTTCCGTGCCGACATCACCACCGGCGTCGGCCGCAGCGTCAAGCACGAGAGCGCGCCGAAACACGTGACTGGCGAAGCCGTGTACGTGGATGACCGCCTGGAGTTCCCCAACCAGCTCCACGTCTACGCCCGCATGAGCGACCGCGCCCACGCGCGCATCACCCGCATCGATACCACGCCCTGCTACCAGTTCCCGGGGGTGGCGATTGCCATCACCGCCAAGGACGTGCCCGGCCAGTTGGACATCGGCCCGGTGGTCGCCGGTGACCCGCTGCTGGCAGACGGCAAGGTCGAGTATGTCGGCCAGGTGATACTGGCCGTCGGTGCCGACAGCCTGGAGACCGCGCGCAAGGCCGCGATGGCAGCCATCGTCGAGTTCGAGGACCTGGAGCCCGTGCTGGACGTTGTCGACGCCCTGCGCAAGAAGCATTTCGTGCTGGACAGCCACCAGCACAAGCGCGGTGACTCGACCACCGCACTGGCCAATGCGAAGAACCGGCTGCAAGGTTCCTTGCACATCGGCGGCCAGGAGCACTTCTATCTGGAGACCCAGATCTCCTCCGTCATGCCCACCGAAGACGGCGGCATGATCGTCTACACCTCGACCCAGAACGCCACCGAAGTCCAGAAGCTGGTCGGCGAAGTGCTGGGCGTGCCGATGAACAAGATCGTCATCGACATGCGCCGCATGGGCGGCGGTTTCGGCGGCAAGGAAACCCAGGCGGCCGGCCCGGCCTGCCTGTGCGCCGTGATCGCGCACCTGACCCGGCGCCCGACCAAGATGCGCCTGCCGCGCATGGAAGACATGTCGATCACCGGCAAGCGCCACCCCTTTTACGTCGAGTACGACGTGGGCTTCGACGATAACGGCCTGCTCACCGGCATCGAACTGGAACTGGCCGGCAACTGCGGCTATTCGCCTGACCTGTCTGGCTCGATCGTCGACCGCGCGATGTTCCACTCGGACAACGCCTACTTCCTCGAAAACGCCACCATCAATGGTCACCGCTGCAAGACCAACACCGCCTCGAACACCGCCTACCGTGGTTTCGGTGGCCCACAGGGCATGGTCGCGATCGAAGAGATCATGGACGCCATTGCCCGCAGCCTCGGCAAGGACCCGCTGGAAGTTCGCAAGCTGAACTACTACGGCAAGGACGAGCGCAACGTTACCCACTACTACCAGACCGTCGAGCACAACATGCTCGCCGAAATGACTGCTGAGCTCGAAGCCAGCAGCGAGTACGCCAAGCGCCGCGAGGAAATCCGCGAGTTCAACGCCAAGAGCCCCGTGCTGAAGAAAGGCCTGGCGATGACCCCGGTGAAGTTCGGCATCAGCTTTACCGCCACCTTCCTCAACCAGGCCGGCGCGCTGGTGCACGTCTACACCGATGGCAGCATTCACCTGAACCACGGCGGCACCGAGATGGGCCAGGGCCTGAACACCAAGGTCGCCCAGGTCGTGGCCGAAGTCTTCCAGGTGGATATCGGCCGCATCCAGATCACCTCCACCAACACCGACAAGGTGCCCAACACCTCGCCGACCGCAGCGTCCAGCGGTACGGACCTGAACGGCAAGGCGGCGCAGAACGCGGCCGAAACCATCAAGGGCCGGCTGGTGGAGTTCCTCGCCAATCACTTCAAGGTGACGACCGAGGATGTGGAGTTCAAGAACGAGCAGGTGCGCGTGCGCGACCGCTACCTTTCCTTCGAGGAAATGATTCAGCTCGCCTACTTCAACCAGATCTCGCTCTCCAGCACCGGTTTCTACCGCACACCGAAGATTTTCTACGACCGCGACAAGGCCGCCGGCCGCCCCTTCTATTACTTCGCCTACGGTGCAGCCTGCGCCGAAGTCCTCGTGGACACGCTGACCGGCGAGTACAAGATGCTGCGTACCGACATCCTGCATGACGTGGGTGCTTCGCTGAACCCGGCCATCGACATCGGCCAGGTGGAAGGTGCCTTCGTCCAGGGTATGGGCTGGCTGACCATGGAAGAGCTGGTCTGGAACGCCAAGGGCAAGCTGATGACCAACGGTCCGGCCAGCTACAAGATCCCGGCCATCGCCGACATGCCCATCGATCTGCGCGTGAAGCTGGTGGAGAACCGCAAGAACCCCGAGCAGACGGTGTTCCATTCCAAGGCAGTGGGCGAGCCGCCCTTCATGCTGGGCATCGCCGTCTGGTGCGCCATCAAGGACGCCGTGGCGAGCCTCGGGGATTACAAGGCCCAGCCGAACATCGACGCGCCGGCCACCCCCGAACGCGTGCTCTGGGGCGTCGAGCAGATGAAGAAACTGCAACAACCCGCCAAGGCTGCCTCGCAGACGCAGCCCGAACCGGCATGACCCGTGGCGGCCGCCCCGCAAGGGTCGGCCGCCACACGAAACCCACGGTGAAGAACAATGACAACATCCACCGATCGACCGAAGACAATGCAGCAAGACACCGAAGCGGTGCTGCTGGAAACGCTGCCGGCACCCGTGCGTCCCAAGGACGACTGGCGCCTGTCGCGAACCACCAGGCCACTGCGTAGCTGGAGACTGAGCAAATGAGTTGGATCAGCGCCCTCGCCGACCTGCAGCAACGCAGTGAACCCTGCGTGCTGGTGACCATCATCGAGGAGCGCGGCTCGACCCCGCGCAATGCCGGCTCCAAGATGGTTGTCACTGCCGAGCGAATCTTCGAGACCATCGGTGGCGGTCATCTCGAATTCAAGGCGATGGAGATCGCCCGCGAGATGCTCGAAAATCGCAGCCAGGACACCCGCCTGGAGCGCTTCAGCCTGGGCGCCAGCCTCGGCCAGTGCTGCGGCGGCGCCACCGTGCTGCTGTTCGAACCCATGGGCCAGCCCCAGGCGCATATCGCCGTGTTCGGCGCTGGCCACGTCGGCCGCGCCCTGGTGCCGCTGCTCGCCAGCCTGCCCTGCAAGGTGCGCTGGATCGACTCGCGGGAGAATGAGTTCCCGGAGCACATTCCGGCCGGCGTGGAGAAAGTGGTCAACGAAGACGTGATCGACGAGATCGCCGAGATGCCCAAGGGCAGCTACTTCATCGTCATGACCCACAATCACCAGCTGGACCTGGAACTGACATCCGAAATCCTCAAGCGCAACGACTTCGCCTACTTCGGCCTGATCGGCTCGAAGACCAAGCGCGTCAAGTTCGAACATCGTCTGCGCGAGCGTGGCTTCGCCGCCGAAACCGTCCAGCGCATGCGTTGCCCTATGGGTATCCAGGACGTCAAAGGCAAGCTGCCGATCGAGATCGCCATCTCCATCGCCGGTGAAGTCGTCGCCACCTACAACGCCAACTTCGGCCAGGAAGTGAAAAAGGGCGAGACGGTCGCCAAGCTGATTCCTTCCTCCCGCCGCGAACAGGCCTGAGTTTTTTCCTCTTCCCTGGGAAGTGGATGACGCGTAGTGCCGGGTGGGGGGAGCCGCGTGACAGGGCGCCCCCCACTTCGGCCCCTCCCCTTGGGCGAGGACGCAAGAATCGTAATGCTAACGAACGAGACTGACATGACCAGCCACGTAACCGCCTACCGCTCCGCCATCCTGCACAGCATCGCCGACCCAGCCCTGGTGGGCGTCGAGCAGTCCTACCAGTATTTCGACGACGGCCTGCTGGTGGTCGAGGACGGTCGCGTCAAGGCCGTGGGCGAAGCCAAGTCCCTGCTGCCAGGCCTGGATGCCAGCGTCGAAGTACGTGAGTACCGCGACGCCCTGATCACCCCCGGCTTCATCGACACCCACATCCACTTCCCGCAGACCGGCATGATCGCCTCCTACGGCGAGCAACTGCTGGACTGGCTGAACACCTACACCTTCCCCACCGAAAAGCAGTTTGCCGACAAGGCCCATGCTGCTGACGTTGCTGGCATCTTCATCAAGGAGCTGCTGCGCAACGGCACCACCACGGCCCTGGTGTTCGGCACGGTGCACAAAGAGTCGGTGGACGCCTTCTTCGAAGCCGCGCAAGCGCTCAACCTGCGGATGATCGCCGGCAAGGTGCTGATGGACCGCAATGCCCCGGACTACCTGACCGACACCGCCGAATCCGGCTATGCCGACAGCAAGGAATTGATCGAGCGCTGGCACGGCAAGGGTCGCCTGCACTATGCGGTCACCCCGCGTTTCGCCCCCACCAGCACCCCGGAACAGCTGGAGCTGGCCGGCAAGCTGTATGCCGAGTACCCGGGCCTGTACATGCACACCCACCTGTCCGAGAACCGCAAGGAAATCGAGTGGGTGAAGGAGCTGTTCCCGGAACGCAAGGGCTACCTGGACGTCTATGACCACTTCAAGCTGATCGGCGAGCGCTCGGTATTCGCCCACGGTGTGCACCTGTGCGATGACGAGTGCAAACGCCTCGCGGAAACCGGTTCGGCGGTAGCGTTCTGTCCCACCTCCAACCTGTTCCTCGGCAGCGGCCTGTTCGACCTGCAGAAGCTGGAAGAGTACGGCGTGCGCGTGGGCCTGGGCACCGATGTCGGCGCCGGCACCAGCTTCTCCCAGCTGCAGTCGCTGAACGAGGCCTACAAGGTCATGCAATTGCAGGGCAAGAAGCTCGACCCGTTCAAGTCCCTGTACCTGGCCACCCTCGGGGGCGCCCGCTCGCTCTACCTGGATGACCGGATCGGCAACTTCCAGAGCGGCAAGGACGCTGACTTCGTGGTCCTTGACTACAAAGCCACCCCGCTGATGGATTACCGCCTGCAGCAAGCTCGCAGCCTCGAGGAAAAGCTGTTCGCCCTGACCATCCTCGGCGACGACCGTACCGTGAAGGAAACCTTCGCCGCCGGCCGCAGCGTGCATCAGCGTGGCTAACGCTCGCATGATGAAAAGAACCCCGCTTCGGCGGGGTTTTCTTTTGGCGCCCCAGTGGGGGCGAACTCATTCGCTCTGTCTGCGTAAAGTGTTGAAGGTCCAGGAATCCTTTGTAGGAGCTAGCTTGCTAGCGAATGCGGACATTTTCGCCCGCAAGAACTCGGCGTCCTACAGGCTCCAACAGGCGCTCACGCTCACCGGGTGGCTAACGCAGACATAGCCAATTCATTCGCCAAGGATCGCGCAGTGGCCCTGGAAGCTGGTCCGGGGGCAGGTCTTCGACCTGCTTGGCGAACGAATTCACCCCTACAGAAAGCAAAAAGCCCCGCATGCGCGGGGCTCATTCGTCAGGCTGGCTCAGGCGCTGCGGGGCGTGTTGCGGCCTGGCTTCTTCTTGGTCTGCAGCAGGTGCGAAAACACCGCGTGCAGGTCATCCGAAGCGCCGCCTTCGTCCAGATTCAACTTGTCATCGATGTGATCCATGTGATGCATCATCAGCATCACCGCGCGCTCGGCGTCGCGCGACTCGATGGCATCGATCAGGCGATTGTGTTCATCGAAGGAACAGTGGGAGCGGCTACCGCTCTCGTATTGGGCAATGATGAGCGACGTCTGGGACACCAGACTGCGCTGGAAACTGACCAAGGGAGCGTTCTTCGCCGCCTCGGCCAGCTTCAGGTGGAACTCACCGGAAAGACGGATGCCAGCACCACGGTCGCCACGAGAGAAGCAGGCCTGCTCCTCGCTGACCATCTGCCGAAGCTCCTGCAACTGCTCGGCGGTGGCGTGTTCCACCGCCAACTCGGTAATGGCTCGCTCAACCAGGCGGCGGGCGTAGAAGATCTGGCGGGCTTCCTCGACGCTGGGGCTCGCGACCACAGCGCCGCGATTCGGTCGCAGCAGCACCACACCTTCATGGGCAAGGCGCGACAGCGAGCGGCGGATGATGGTGCGGCTGACGCCGAATATCTCGCCCAGGGCCTCCTCGCTCAGCTTGGTACCGGGTGCGAGGCGCTGCTCGAGAATGGCATCGAAAATATGCGCATAGACGACATCGTCCTGCGTGCCGCTGCGGGTGCTTTTGGCGGTGCGCGGCTGCTTCTTGAGTGGCTGCAACTGTTCGTTCATGGGGGCTCGCGTCAAAGGGATTCGGCGGTCTTCCAGGGCCCTTTTTGCCCCTCTCCGCCGGGCTGAGCAGGTGTGTCAGCGAGGGAAATCAGGGAAAAAGCGAGTGATATTGTACACAATCATCCAGCCTTGAACAGTTTCGCCGCAGCTCAAGCCCCATTCCTGACCAGTTGCACAGGTTTTTCCAGTACTTCTCGAATGGCTCCGGTCGACGAAGGCATAAGCGACAGAAAGACAGATTTCCCTACATTTTTTTGTCATAAGCGCAATTGCTCCAGTGCCATTCAGTGCTTTGGCGCTTCCTTCCCTTTCCTGCCCTCGCACAAGCCACTCCTCTCAACCCATTGTTTTTAAATGACTTTATTAATTCATCGCCCAACGAATTGTCGCAGCAAAATCTGCCCTCACGGTCAGCTTTAACGAATTGGTGCGATTTTTCGAACATTGAAAACATTATTTGTTTTTTTTGTATACAAAGGCATAATCGCGCCGTGACTTCCTGACCCTGCGGTCAAGTATTAAGGGGAGTGCACCACTCACGCCATCCGCCTCAGTCAGTCCGGAGCCAACTCCAGGCTCTGGGTGAACAAAACAAAAGAGATGAGGAGTACCACGCTGTGGAAAGCATCAAACAACAAGAACAAGGAACGTACGCTGCAACACCGCCCTCCAATGGCCTGCTTGAACGTCTCTTCAAGCTCAGCCTTCACGGCACCACCGTGAGAACCGAACTGGCTGCAGGCCTGACCACCTTCATCACCATGGCCTACATCATTTTCGTCAACCCGAACATCATGGCCGATGCCGGGATCGATCATGGCGCAGCCTTCGTTGCTACCTGCCTTGCCGCAGCCTTCGGCTGCCTCCTCATGGGTCTTTACGCCAACTGGCCGGTGGGTCTCGCCCCGGGCATGGGCCTGAACGCCTTCTTCACCTACACCGTGGTCAACACCATGGGCTACAGCTGGCAGATCGCGCTTGGCGCGGTGTTCCTCTCCGGCGTGCTGTTCATGATCCTCACCTTCTCGCGCATCCGCGAATGGCTGCTCAACAGCATCCCAAGCAGTCTGCGGTTCGCCATGGGCGCTGGCGTCGGCCTGTTCCTCGGGCTCATCGGCCTGAAGACCGCCGGTATCGTAGTTGCCCATCCGGCCACCCTGGTGCACATCGGTGATCTGACCTCCCCCGGTCCGCTGCTGGCCGCCATCTGCTTCCTGATGATCGCCGTGCTGGAATACCGTCGTATCTTCGGCGGCATCCTGATCAGCATCCTCACCGTCACCCTGGTCGGCGTGGGTCTGGGCATCGTCAAATTCGGCGGCGTGTTCTCCATGCCCCCGAGCCTGGCGCCGACCTTCATGGCCATGGACATCACCGGCGCGTTCGACGTGACCATGGTCAGCGTGATCCTCGCTTTCCTCTTCGTGCACATGTTCGACACCGCCGGCACCCTGATGGGCGTGGCCCAGCGTGCCAACCTGGTGCAGGAAGACGGCCGCATCGAGAACCTGTCCAAAGCCATGAAGGCAGACAGCGCCTCCAGCGTGTTCGGCGGCGTGCTCGGCGTACCGCCGGTCACCAGCTACGTTGAGAGTGCTGCCGGCGTGGCCGCTGGCGGTCGCACAGGTCTGACTGCCGTAACCGTGGGCATCCTGTTCATCGCCGCCATGTTCTTCGCCCCGCTGGCCGGCATGATCCCCGCCTACGCCACCGCCGGCGCACTGATCTACGTTGCGATGCTGATGATGGGCGGCATGGCCCACATCGACTGGAAAGAACACACCGAGACCATTCCGGCCATCGTCACCGTGATCATGATGCCGCTGACCTTCTCGGTCGCCGACGGCATCGCGTTGGGCTTCGTGACCTACGTCGTAATGAAGGCCTTCACCGGCAAGTACAAGGATGTGTCGGTAAGCCTGTATGCACTCTGCGCCATCTTCGTGGCGAAGTTCATCTTCCTGTAACCGATCAGCCACCGCGAAACCGAGCCCTGTCGCAATGCGACAGGGCTTTTCATTTTCGCCTGATGAAAAGCCCGACCAAGTCTGGCGGATTTCCGCCACCAACCGCACGCAATACGGCGGGAACCCGCCACGCAAACCTCCTCTTCACGCCCCTTCAGCACCCGCCCTCCCTTGATAATCGTGGCTTGCAGACTGCTGGCACAGTGCTTGCCATGTGATCGGCAAGCGAGCCAACAAGAACAAGCCAAGCCGCGTTTTCACGATCCAACCGACCAAATCGCGGTTGCCGCCTAGACTCCTTCTTGTTGCCTCGCTCGGACCGCCCCCGGCTGTCCGGACCTGATCTAGAACAACAAGAGGATGCATCAATGTTCAAACCTGCTCTGAAAGCGCTCGCCTGCGCCCTCGCGCTGGGTGCCGCCGGCCTGGCCCAGGCCGCCGACCCCATCGTGATCAAGTTCTCCCACGTCGTGGCCGAGCACACCCCCAAGGGTCAAGGCGCATTGCTTTTCAAGAAGCTTGCGGAAGAACGCCTGCCCGGAAAGGTGAAGGTGGAGGTCTACCCCAACTCGTCGCTCTTCGGTGACGGCAAGGAAATGGAAGCCCTGCTGCTGGGCGACGTGCAGCTGATCGCACCGTCCCTGGCCAAGTTCGAGCAGTACACCAAGCAGGTGCAGTTGTTCGACCTGCCCTTCCTGTTCAACGACATCCAGGCCGTGGACCGCTTCCAGCACAGCCCCGAAGGCCAGAACCTGCTCAAGTCGATGGAAAACAAGAACATCACCGGGCTGGGTTATTGGCACAACGGCATGAAGCAGCTCTCGGCCAACAAACCCCTGCGCGAACCGAAGGACGCCCGCGGCCTGAAGTTCCGCGTACAGGCCTCGGCCGTGCTGGAGGAGCAGTTCAAGGCCGTGCGTGCCAACCCGCGCAAGATGAGCTTTGCCGAGGTGTACCAAGGGCTGCAGACCGGCGTGGTCAACGGTGCCGAGAACCCCTGGTCGAACATCTACTCGCAGAAAATGCACGAGGTGCAGAAGTACATCACCGAGTCCAACCACGGCGTGCTCGACTACATGCTGATCACCAACACCAAGTTCTGGAACGGCCTGCCGGCGGACGTTCGCTCCGAACTGGAGAAGATCACCGTGGAAGTGACCAACGAGGTGAACAAGCAGGCCGAGGCGCTGAACCAGGGCGACAAGCAGCGCATCATCGATGCCAAGACCAGCGAGATCATCGAGCTCACTCCCGAGCAGCGCAACGAATGGCGCGAGGCCATGAAGCCGGTGTGGAAGAAGTTCGAAGCCGAAATCGGTCCTGATCTGATCAAGGCTGCCGAAGCCGCCAATCAGGCCCAGTAAGACGCCCCGCCCGGGGTTGGCGGTTTTCCGCCAGCCCCGAGCAAACGACGCTTCTGCCATCGGGAGATGCCATCCATGAACGCTCTGCGGCGCGTCTGGGACCACTTCGAGGAAGGTTTCATCGCCTTCCTTCTGGCGGCCATGACGCTGGTGACCTTCGTCTACGTCATCCTCAATAACCTCTACACCGTCTTCTACGACCTGGCCGACCGCTGGGAGGCCGCCAGCGAAGCGCTCTTCGGCATCGGCGACAGCATCCTTGCCATGGCCCAGGCCATGACCTGGAGCAACTCGCTGACCAAGGCGCTGTTCGCCTGGCTGATCTTCTTCGGCCTTTCCTACGGCGTGCGTACCGCCGGCCACATTGGCGTCGATGCCCTGGTCAAGTTGACCACCCGCCCGGTGCAGCGAGCCCTGGGAATCATCGCCTGCCTGTGCTGCCTGCTTTATGCGGGACTGCTGGCTGTTGCCAGCTTCGAGTGGGTGCAAACCCTTTTCACGGCGGGAATCGGCGCCGAAGACCTCGGCCACTACGGCGTCCAGCAATGGCACATCGGCCTGATCGTGCCCGTGGGATTCGGCCTGGTCTTCATCCGCTACGCGGAAATTTTCGTTCGTATCCTGCAGAACCGGCAGACCGGTCTAGGCCTCGCCGATGAGGCTGCCGAGGCGCTCAAGCTGACCGAGCACGACGAGCCACAGCACAAGGAAGACAAGCAATGACTGTCCTGTTTCTCTTCTTCCTGCTCTTCCTGTTGATGTTCATTGGCGTACCCATTGCCATCTCGCTTGGCCTTGCCGGTTCGATGACCATCATGCTGTTCAGCCCGGATTCGGTGCGATCCCTGGCGATCAAGCTGTTCGAGACGTCCGAGCACTACACCCTGCTGGCAATCCCCTTCTTCCTGCTGGCTGGGGCCTTCATGACCACCGGTGGTGTGGCGCGGCGCCTGATCGACTTCGCCAACGCCTGCGTCGGCCACATCCGCGGCGGCCTTGCGATTGCCGCGGTGCTGGCCTGCATGCTCTTCGCCGCGCTGTCCGGCTCCAGCCCGGCCACGGTGGCCGCAGTGGGCTCCATCGCCATCGCCGGCATGGTGCGCTCGGGTTATCCGCAGGCCTTCGGCGCGGGCATCGTCTGCAACGCCGGTACCCTGGGCATTCTCATTCCGCCTTCAATCGTGATGGTGGTCTACGCCGCCGCCACCGAAACCTCGGTGGGCAAGCTGTTCATGGCCGGCGTGATTCCCGGCGTCTTGCTTGGCTTGGTGCTGATGGTGGCGATCTACATCATCGCCGTGAAAAAGAACCTGCCGGCGCTACCGCGCGCCACATTCCGCGAATGGCTGAACGCCGGGCGCAAGGCCCTCTGGGGCCTGCTGTTGATGGTGATCATCCTGGGCGGCATCTACAGCGGCATGTTCACGCCAACCGAAGCCGCGGCCGTGGCAGCCGTCTACTCGGCCTTCATTGCCCTGTTCGTCTACAAGGACATGAAGCTCAGCGAGGCGCCGAAGGTGCTGCTGGAGTCCGGCAAGCTGTCCATCATGCTGATGTTCATCATCGCCAACGCCATGCTCTTCGCACACGTGCTGACCACAGAGCAACTGCCCCAGCAGATCACTGCATGGGTGATCGATGCCGGCCTGACGCCAGTTACCTTCCTGCTGGTCGTGAACATCGTGCTCCTGATTGCTGGCGCCTTCATGGAACCCTCGGCAATCATCCTGATCCTGGCCCCGATCCTCTTCCCGATCGCGATGAAACTGGGCATCGACCCCATCCACCTGGGCATCATCATGGTGGTGAACCTGGAGATCGGCCTGGTGACACCGCCCGTGGGGCTGAACCTCTTCGTCACCTCGGCCGTGACCGGCATGCCGCTGACCTCCACCATCCGGGCCGCGATGCCCTGGCTGATGATCCTGCTGGCCTTCCTCATCCTGGTCACCTACGTACCCTGGATCTCCCTGGCCCTGCCGAACTGGCTGGGCATGACCTGATCCCTTGCGCATCTCCCCGTGATGCGTTTCAGCCCGGCCTTGCGCCGGGCTTTTTTATGAACACCGTCTGCACTTTCCTGCAGACGAAAAAAAGCCCGCAGTGTGAACGGGCTAGAAAGACTCCAGTGAGTCGAGGGTAACGAACTAGCTACCGCGGTAAGTGGAGTAGCTGTAAGGGGAGATCAGCAGCGGCACGTGATAGTGGTCCTGTTCGGAGGAGATGCCGAAGCGCAGCACGACCACGTCGAGGAAAGCCGGCTCGGCCAGCTGAACGCCACGCGCGCGGTAGTAGTCACCCGCGTGGAAATGGATCTGGTAGACGCCGCTCTGGTAGTCGGCACCCTGCAGCAGGGGCGCATCGCAGCGACCATCGTCATTGGTGGTGGTGGTGGCGACCAGCTCCAGGCCCGCGTTTTCTACGCGATAGAGCTCGATCTTGATGTCACGGCCAGGGCAACCGTGGGCGGCATCCAGTACATGCGTGGTCAAACGTCCCATTGCTCGCTGGGCGTTCTTCGGGCCGGTGCGCTGGCCGCGATCGAAACGCCACACCTCCTCTGCTTGTTCATATCGGTGCGTGGTCAGGGCTGAGGCCCCGGTACGGTGCGCAGAATAACATGCACCTGACAGAATGTAAGACATAAACAAGAAAAATTGTACACAATTACAGCAACAAATCCCGCCGAGCCTGCGTCGCACCACAGTCATTCGAAATTTACGCGTACCGTCCACCCAGCGGGCCTTACATCGAATCTACCTGACCATATGGGCAGGTTTCTTGCTTGGTGTCTGGATAACGAATCAGGTGATTTTTTGATTTACAAAACACAAGACAGTTTGTATACAATCACCCCATCCACGGTCGCGCACCACTCCCCAGGCTGTCGCTGATCGTCCAACAGACAAGAAAGGAAGACTGCAGTGAGCGCTGAGTACCCACGCGACCTGATCGGTTACGGCAACAACCCTCCCCACCCGCATTGGCCGGGTGAATCCCGCATCGCCCTGTCCTTTGTCCTGAACTACGAGGAAGGCGGCGAACGCAATGTGCTCCATGGTGACAAGGAGTCCGAAGCCTTCCTGTCCGAGATGGTGGCCGCCCAACCGCTACAGGGCGTGCGCAACATGAGCATGGAATCCCTCTACGAATACGGTAGCCGCGTCGGCGTCTGGCGCCTGCTCAACCTGTTCAAGCAGCACGACATTCCGTTGACCGTCTTCGCCGTCGCCATGGCCGCACAGCGCCATCCGGACGCGATCCGCGCCATGGTCGAGGCCGGCCACGAGATCTGCAGCCACGGCTACCGCTGGATCGACTACCAGTACATGGACGAGGCCCAGGAGCGCGAGCATATGCTCGAAGCCATCCGCATCCTCACCGAACTGACCGGCGAACGCCCGGTGGGCTGGTACACCGGCCGCACCGGTCCGAACACTCGCCGCCTGGTGATGGAAGAAGGCGGTTTCCTGTATGACTCGGATACCTACGACGACGATCTGCCCTATTGGGACGCCGCCAGTACCACGGAAAAACCGCACCTGGTCATCCCCTACACCCTGGATACCAACGATATGCGCTTCACCCAGGTGCAGGGTTTCAACAAGGGCGACGACTTCTTCGAGTATCTGAAGGACGCCTTCGACGTGCTCTATGCCGAAGGCGCCGCTGGCGCGCCGAAGATGCTCTCCATCGGAATGCACTGCCGCCTGCTGGGCCGCCCGGCACGCCTCGCCTCCCTGGCACGCTTCATCGAATACGTTAAGGGCCATGAGAAAGTCTGGTTCGCCCGCCGCGCCGACATCGCCCGTCACTGGCACGCCACCCACCCTTTCAAAGAGCAAGCGAAATGAGCCGCTTCCAGACCCTGACCCCGTCCACCCTGTCCCGCGATGCCTTCGTCAAGGCGTTCGCCGACATCTATGAACACTCGCCCTGGGTCGCCGAGAAGGCCTTCGACCTGGGCCAGGACGCCCACATCGACGACATCGACGGCCTGCACCAACGCATGGCCGACCTGTTGCTCAGCGCCAGCCATGAAGCCCAGCTGGCACTGATCAATGCTCACCCGGACCTGGCCGGCAAGGCTGCCGTCCGCGGCGAGCTGACCGAAGCCAGCACCAGCGAACAGGCCGGTGCCGGTATCCACGAGTGCACGGCTGAAGAGTTCGCGCGCTTCACCGAACTGAACGACGCCTACAAGGTCAAGTTCGGGTTTCCTTTCATCATGGCGGTGAAAGGCAGCAACCGGCACCAGATCCTGGCGGCCTTCGAGGAGCGGATCCACAACACTCCTGAAGCCGAATTCGCCAGGGCGCTGGCCGAGATCAACAAGATCGCGCTGTTCCGTCTGCAGCAGATGTAAGCCGCAGGCGCACCGCCCCAATCAAGACCGGGCGGCCTTAGGCCCGCCCATCGGCTCTCCACCGATTCGGAGAGCCAGGAGAGAGGATGGAATGACCACCCTCTTTCCCGGCCCCTCCCCCGCTCGCGGGATGGGAACCAGCAACGAACAAGTAGAACAGCCATGCGAACCCTGAAGATCGAGCCCCTGACCAAAGAAGCCTTCGCCCCCTTCGGAGATGTGATCGAAACCGAAGGCAGCGAGTACTTCATGATCAACAACGGCTCCACCCGCCGTTATCACAAGCTGGCAACGGTCGAGACCGCCCAGCCCGACGACAAGGCGATCATCAGCATCTTCAGCGCCGAATCCCTCGAGATGCCCTTGCGCATCCGCATGCTGGAACGACACCCGCAGGGCAGCCAGGCTTTCATTCCGCTGCTCGGCAATCCCTTTCTGGTCGTGGTCGCGCCGCTTGGCGATGTGCCTGTACCGGGTTTGGTCCGTGCCTTCATTTCCAATGGCAGGCAGGGCGTTAATTACCATCGCGGCGTCTGGCACCACCCGGTGCTGACGATCGAAAAGCGGGATGACTTCCTGGTGGTTGATCGCAGTGGTTCCGGTAACAACTGCGACGAGCATTACTTCACCGAGGACGAACAGCTCCTCCTCAACCCCCACCACTAATAAGAGAAGCCCAACGATCGGCGTGCCGGTCGGCGGGAAAGAGGTAACAACTGTGGAAGCACATTTGACCGAATGGCTGAACCTGGGCATTCGCTGGGTTCACATGATCACTGGTATCGCCTGGATCGGCGCGTCCTTCTATTTCGTCTGGCTCGAGAACAACCTCAACCGCGCCAACCCGCGCGACGGTCTGTCGGGTGATCTCTGGGCCATCCACGGTGGCGGCATCTACCACCTGGAGAAATACAAGCTCGCTCCGCCGAAAATGCCCGACAACCTTCACTGGTTCAAATGGGAAGCCTATTTCACCTGGCTGTCAGGCGTCGCCCTGCTGACCGTGGTGTTTTACCTGAATCCGACCCTGTACCTGATCGCACCCGGCGTGGATATCGCCCCGGCTGCCGCCGTCGCCATCGGCATCGGCTCGCTGGTCGCAGGCTGGTTCATCTACGACTTCCTCTGCGATTCGCCGCTGGGCAAGACCCCCGCCCTGCTCGGTCTGATCCTCTTCGTGCTGGTGATCGGCGCGGCCTGGGGCTTCACCCAGGTATTCAGCGGCCGTGGTGCCTACATTCATGTCGGCGCCCTGATCGGCACCATCATGGTGGGCAACGTGTTCCGCATCATCATGCCGGCGCAGCGCGCCCTGGTTAAGGCGATCGAAGAGAACCGCACCCCTGACCCGACCCTGCCGGCCAAGGGCCTGCTGCGTTCGCGCCACAACAACTACTTCACCCTGCCGGTGCTGTTCATCATGATCAGCAACCACTTCCCGAGCACGTACGGCAGCCAGTACAACTGGCTGATCCTGGCCGGAATCGCGGTGATCGCAGTGCTGGTGCGCCACTACTTCAACACCCGCCACGAGAGCAACAAGTTCGCCTGGACTCTCCCCGCCGGCGCCCTTGGCATGATCTGCCTGGCCTTCGTCACCGCGCCGAACTACAAGGCCGCTGAACCGAGCCTGGCCGTAGAGCCTGCCCACCAGGAGCATGCTGCTCCGGCAACCAGCACCAGCGCTGCCCCCGCCAGCGCCGAAAGCAAGCCGCAGGCTGCCGCCCCGGCGCAATCCGCTCAGGCCGCCCCGGCCCAGGCCAGCGCCAGCGGCAATGACTTCGGCAAGGTCCACACCGTGATTCAGGAACGCTGCACCGTCTGCCATTCCGCCAAGCCCACCAGTCCGATGTTCACCTCGGCGCCGGGCGGCGTGATGCTCGACACCCCGCAGCAGATCCAGATGCTCGCACCGAAGATCCAGGCTCAGGCAGTCGCCACCCAGATCATGCCGCTGGGCAACATCACCCAGATGACCCAGGAAGAGCGTGACCTGATCGGCCGCTGGATCGCACAAGGCGCGAAGACCAACTAAGCGCCCCCTGCAAGCAAGACCACGGCGGGTGGTGACCCCAAGCACCACCCGCGCTTCAAGCCTGCCCCAGGCAGGCTTTTTTTCTTCCAGCAGTACCCGCAGTACCCCTGCCAGGTGTCACCCACCCGGCCGCAACATGAATACCCGGCACGCCGCACCCACGAGGCGCGGCATTGCCAAGCGACTTACAAGAACAAAAGCGCCCGAGGTGTTGCATGACCACTCCGACAGAGCGAGAGATCGCCCTTTCGCCCGCTGACCAGCGCCTGCCCCTGATGCAATTGCTGCTTGTCGGCTTCCAGCATGTCCTGCTTATGTACGGCGGCGCCGTTGCCGTACCCCTGATCGTCGGCCAGGCCGCCGGTCTTTCCCGTGAAGAAATCGCCTTCCTGATCAACGCCGACCTGCTGGTTGCCGGCATCGCCACCATTGTGCAATCCATCGGCATCGGCCCGGTGGGCATCCGCATGCCGGTGATGATGGGGGCCAGTTTCGCCGCCGTCGGCAGCATGGTCGTGATGGCCGGCATGCCCGGCGTCGGCATCCAGGGTATTTTCGGCGCCACCATTGCCGCCGGCTTCTTCGGCTTGCTGCTGGCCCCCTTCATGTCACGCATCGTGCGCTTCTTCCCGCCGCTGGTGACCGGCACCGTGATCACCTCCATCGGCCTCACGCTCTTCCCGGTTGCAGTCAACTGGGCCGGCGGCGGTAACACGGCCACGCAGTTTGGCGGGCTGGAATACCTGTCTATCGCGGCCCTGGTACTGGGCACCATCCTGTTGGTGAACCGCTTCCTCAAGGGCTTCTGGGTGAATGTCTCGGTGCTGGTCGGCATGGCCCTGGGCTACGCCCTGGCCGGCGCCTGCGGGATGGTCAACCTCGATGGCCTGGACGAAACGCCCTGGTTCCAGATCGTGGAACCCATGCACTTCGGCATGCCGAAGTTCGAGCTGGCCTCCGTGTTGTCGATGTGCCTGGTGGTAGTGATCATCTTCGTCGAGTCCACCGGCATGTTCCTGGCCCTGGGCAAGATCACCGGTCGCGAGGTCTGCCCCAACGCCCTGCGCCGCGGCCTGATGTGTGACGCTGGCGCGTCCTTCCTGGCCGGCTTCTTCAACACCTTCACCCATTCCTCCTTCGCCCAGAACATCGGCCTGGTACAGATGACCGGCGTGCGCAGCCGCTACGTGACGGTCGCTGCGGGCGCCTTCCTGATCGGCCTCAGCCTGCTCCCGAAGGCCGCCTTCCTGGTGGCCTCGATCCCGCCAGCAGTGCTGGGTGGCGCGGGCCTGGCGATGTTCGGCATGGTGGCCGCCACCGGTATCAAGATCCTTCACGAGGCCGACATCGGCGATCGCCGCAACCAGTTGCTGGTCGCCGTGAGCATGGGCATGGGCATGGCGCCGGTCGTACGCCCCGAACTCTTCGCCCAGCTCCCCCACTGGATGGAGCCCATCACCCATAGCGGCATCGCCATGGCCACCGTCAGCGCCCTCACCCTGAATCTGCTGTTCAACATTCTCGGGGAGAAGGGTCGCAGCCGGCAGTACGTCGCCCACTGACCTGAAGTTGCTCCCATCCGGCCGTTCCCATGAGGTACAGCCGGACTTCAACAGCCCGCCTACCCGGCGGGCTCTTTTAACCTCAGAACCCGGTGACGGCCGCCCTCGCGCGCTGCCGTTCAGGGGAAGGCTTTTCCGCTTTCAGCTCAACAACAAAAAGAAGGAGTACCCGAATGCGTCGTTACACCAGTCTGGCGCTTGGCGCCGCCTTGATGGCCGCGGGCCCAACCGGCTTCGCCGCGGAGGACGGCAAGTTCTTCGAGTGGATGAACAACAGCGTCGGCTTCCGCTACGGCCAGCAGTTCACCAATCCGAACAACCCGAACAAGTTTGCGAAACGGGCCTACAGCTTTACCCATGCCGACGGCTACCGGTACGGCAGCAACTTCTTCAACCTCGATGTATTCCTCTCCGACAGTCGCGACCCGCGCAAGGGCACCGACCACGGTGGCAGCGAGGTCTACGCGGTCTACCGCCATCAACTGTTTGCCTCACGGGTATTCGACCAACCGCTGGGGACCGGCCTGATCAAGGACTACGCCTTCACCTTCGGCTTCGACGCCAACCGCAACAACAACCTGGCCTCGGCCAAGAAACGCGCCCTGGTGTTCGGCCCTACCCTCAAGTTCAACGGTGCCGGCGTGCTCGACCTGAGCCTGATGTACTACCGGGAGAAGAACCACTCGGGCATCCCCAACGCCAAGCATCCGGACCACACCTTCGACGCCACGTACATGGTCAACCTGACGTGGCTCAAGCCCTTCCAGCTCGGCGAGCACGACGCCAAGTTCCAGGGGTTCGTCAACTACGTCGGTGAGAAGGGCGAGGATTACTTCGACAAGGACACCGCCCCGGAAACCCTGATGCGCACCTCGCTCATGGTCGCTGCCATGCCCGGAGCAAAGCGCAAGCCGAACCTGTGGCTGGGTGTCGGCTACGAGTACTGGCACAACAAGTTCGGTGTCGACGGTGGCCGTGGCAGCCGCACCTCGACGCCGACGGTGAACCTGGAGTTCACCTTCTGAGTTAAGGCCCGCCGCAAAATCGCTCGGTTTGTGGTGGAGTGACCTCATCTGTTGCAGGGACGAATTTGTTCGCCAAGCAGGCCAACGGCCTGCCCTCCGGTGCAATACCAGGCTGGGGGTCGCTGCGCGGCCCCTGGCGAATGAGTTCGCCCCTACAGAAACAGCCATGGCTCCCCTCCCATCCTGAACGGGCGGACGGCGCCGCGCGCCGTCCCCCTCGTCTTGTTACGCAATGCGATCAGAAGTGCGCCTTGACCAGCAGGCTGGCGGTGTTCTGGTCGGTGCCATCGAGGATCACGTCACCCAGGAAGCTGTCGTTGTCGATACCGTACTTGTCCTTCCAGTAGTCGTATTCGAAACCGACGTAGAGCTGCTTTTCACCCCAGCCCATAGCCTTGCCCAGGTCGTACTTCACCTGCGGGTTGAAGTGCAGGTTGGCGTGGTAGGTGCCGCGGCTGTTTTCGTCGTTGTCCACCACCCAGTCCATGAAGCCATCGATCAGGATGTCGGAATTGCCCACCGGAATGGTGTAGCTCCACACCGGGGTGATCTGCCAGACGTTGTCGCCCGGGCGGCTGCCATCGGTAGTGCGGTTGTAGAAGTTGACCTGGAAAAAGTCGAAGCCAGGAATGGCCAGGTCGAAGCCCGGGCCGATCAGGTAGGACTCGACGTCGCCTTCACCGAACTCGTAGGTCATGGCCAGCAGTACGTCGGTAACCGGACCGAACTGGATCTTCTGGTCGAAGATCTTGCCCAGCGACAGGCGCGGCTGGAATTCACCGTAATAGGTGTTGTCACCAACGAGATCGTCCTTGTCACCGTTGTAGAAGATCTTGTCGAGGAAGAAGAAGTTATCGCCGTACTTCCAGCCATCCGCGTGCTCGAAGGTCACCGTCTGCTGGATCTCCGGGTTGATCTTGAAGTTCTGGCCGTAGAGGTAGCTCAGGCTGTTGTTCTGCCAGAACAGCAGGTCACCGGCGATCGCCTGGCCGCCACCGAGCAATCCGGTCGTGAGGGCGAGGCAGTGCGGCAGATACTTGGCTTTCATGGTTTTTTCCTTGTTTTAGTGGGTTTCAGGTTTTTCCGCCCCGCGCCCACCCAAAGACCGCCCTGGGCATGAAGGCAGGCTGCAGGCAGGTTCGGGATTGAAGGGGGTTGCGCGCGCCGAGTGTCAGCCGGTCAGGTCGAGGCTGGAGTGGCGGGCGATGCTGGACGGGCTGTCTTCAGCGTTGCGCTGTTCGGCTGCGTCCAAGGCGTTCCGCTGGACTTCGCTCATCGAGGCCAGGGGTTCGAGTACGTGTGCGCTTGCGTCTTTAAGGACGAGGCCGGGCGGTCCGAGCAGGCCGCCAACAATCAGCGTCGACGCGGCAATGCCGGAGAAGTATGCAGATAGTCGGCCGAAAGCTGTGAAGCGGGAGTACCTCGTCCCTGGGCGATCCTCCAGGTGGTGACTGAGGTCGGAGCGAACCCCGGAAATGTCGGATGAACTCATGGGTAAAGCCTGCCTATTGTTCTTGTCGGTCGTTGGCTTACACGGGTGCCGATGAACACCCCATGTAGTTACTTCATCAGAAAAAGCTGATCTTGCGGTCAGGATTTTCCGAATTATATACACGCGGCGAACGTCACAAACAACACTTTCTTTCAGAATTGTGTACAAAACCGCCAAACAGAATAACCAAACAGCCTTCCGAGCGCTCTGCTGCGGCACTTCCAGGCCAATCGCAGTCAGGGGTTATCCTTCTCTTTCTGGCGTTTCAGGAAGTCGATCTTCCACTGCTCCATGCCGAGGTACTCTGAATCCAGGTTGGACTCCACCTGGTAGCGCGCCTTGAGCGCATCGACTTCCTGCCGGTGCTCAGCGAGGAAGCGATCGAAGCGCGCTATCAGCTCCGGATACCTGAGGCTGGAGAGATTGAAGGTTCCACGGGTGTGGGGCAGGTTCGGATCGAACACCAGGGCACCGGGGCGCGCACGGATGTTGTCCAGGTAGTAGGTGGCGACCACGACGTTGTAGTAGGCACCGTCTGCCTGCTGCTTCATTGCCTGCTTGATCATCTGGCCCAGATCGGCGCTGCGCACCACCTGGGTCTGACCGCCATCGATACGGTCCTGGTAGGTCCAGGGCGTCCAGCCATCCACCACCGCCAGCCTCGCCAACTGATCGATTCCCTTGCCCTGCCGCTTGGGCGGCACAAGCACACCGTCGACGTACTGCACCACCGGCAGGCTGTAGGCGATGTCCTTGTTGCCCTTCAGGTCACCGGCCCACTTGGCGTTATCCGGGTACTTGAAGTCGATGCTGCCATTGAGCAGGTGCTGAGTGAGCTGATTGACCGGCAGGGCCTGGTACTGAATGTCCAGCCCGGCTTCGCGCGCGAACAAGTCGAGCACATCACGGGCAAAGCCCTGGTACTCGCCCTGGTCGCTGATCCAGTAATGGGGTTGGAACGACTGCTTTTCGACACCGATTACGTAGGTCTGCGCCAAGGCGCCATTCGCGGACAACAGGCCGGCAGCCAGCCAGCCGAAAACCTGAGGTTTCATGACCTTCTCCTTGTTCTCATGTGGGCACGAACAGAAAAGGGGCGCGGCACCCGGCCACGCCCCATCAGGACGATTTACTCGCCCAGTACCAGTTGCCGCGCCAGTTGGTTGTGGCGTTCCAGTACACGCGGCAGGTCGACGGTGACCAGTTGGCCGTCGCGTACCACGACCTTGCCGTTGATCACGCTGGTGGAAACCTGGGTCGGCGTGCAGAACACCAACGCCGCGAGCGGATCATGGAGGGCGCCGGCGTAAGCGATATGGTTGAGGTCGAAGGCGACGAAGTCGGCCGCCATGCCCGGCGCAAGCGCGCCGATGTCGTCGCGATTGAGCACCTTGGCGCCACCCAGGGTGGCAATTTCCAGCGCCTCGCGGGCGGTCATCGCGTCGGGGCCGAAACCAACCCGTTGCAGCAGCAGTGCCTGGCGCACTTCACCGATCATGGTGGCACCGTCGTTGGATGCCGAACCGTCCACGCCCAGGCCGACCGGCACACCGGCATCGCGCATACGGCGAACCGGCGCGATGCCGGAGGCCAGGCGCATGTTCGAGCAGGGGCAGTGGGCAACGCCCGTGCCGGTGCGGGCGAAAAGCTCGATGCCATGCTCGTCGAGTTGCACGCAGTGGGCGTGCCAGACGTCGTGGCCGACCCACCCCAGGTCTTCGGCATATTCGGCCGGCGTCATGCCGAACTTTTCCCGGCTGTAAGCGATGTCGTTGACGTTTTCGGCCAAGTGGGTGTGCAGCGATACGCCGTACTGACGCGCCAGCACAGCGGCTTCGCGCATCAGGTCGCGGCTCACCGAGAAGGGCGAGCACGGCGCCACCACCACCCGCAGCATCGAGCCATGGGACGCATCGTGGTAGTCCTCGATCAGGCGCTGGGACTCCTTGAGGATGTCCGCTTCCTTCTCCACCACCGAATCCGGCGGCAGGCCGCCCTGGCTGCGGCCAACGCTCATGCTGCCGCGTGCGGCATGGAAGCGCATACCGATCTCGCCGGCGGCGTGAATGCTGTCATCCAGCTTGCAGCCGTTGGGGTAGATGTAGAGGTGGTCGCTGGAGGTGGTGCAGCCGGAAAGAATCAACTCGGCCATGGCGGTCTGGGTCGAGACGCCAATCATCTCTGGGGTCAACCGCGCCCAGATTGGATAGAGGTTGGTCAGCCAGTTGAACAGCTCGCCGTCCTGGGCGGCTGGCACCACGCGCGTCAGGCTCTGGTACATGTGGTGGTGGGTGTTGACCAGGCCAGGAATGACGACCTTGCCCTTCATATCCAGCACTTCGTCAGCGGTCTGAGGCAGCTCACTGCTTGGCCCGACCTGAACGATGCGATTGTCCTCGATGAACATCCCGCCCTGCCGGATCTCCCGGCGCTGGCCGTCCATGGTCACCAGAAGGTCAGCGTTCTTTACCAGTAGCGTCTTGCCCATGTGTGTTCTCCTTCGCCCTGGCGGGCGCTCTTGTTATCAGGATCTGATCAGAAAGGAATCGAGGCCCCTGGGACGCCATGGCAAGGCGCTTCATCGAACACAGCAGGTTTCCTGCGGCGAGCTGAAGCCACGCAGCCAGCGCTGATCCAGGGAACTCGATCAGCCGCCGGTCATGCTCATGAAGCGCACCACTTGCACCTGCTGGTCTGCTTCGAAGAAATGCCGCTCGGGCTTGAGCCTGAGCGCTTCGATCAGCGCCGCCCGCAGCCGCTCGCGGTCACCGGGATGCCGCCGGATCAGCGACTTGAGGTCCAGCGCGCCTTCGTGGCCAAGGCAGAGCACCAGCTTGCCTTCGGCGGTGACGCGCACCCGGTTGCAGTCGCCGCAGAAGTTGCGGCTATGGGGGGAAATGAAACCGACCTGGGTGCCGCTGCCGACCACCTGGTAGTAGCGCGACGGCCCGCCCGTGCGATAGCTGCTGGGCAGCAACTGGAAGCGCTGCTCCACCCGCTCGCGCACATCGTCCGACGTACACAGCGTGACCTTGCGCTCGTGACTGGAAACGCTGCCCAGCGGCATTTCCTCGATGAAACTGATGTCCAGGCCGCGTTCCACAGCGAAGGCCACCAGTTCCTGGACTTCATCGTCGTTACGGCCTTTCTGCACGACAGTATTGAGCTTGATGCGACGAAAGCCAGCCGCTCGAGCCGCGTCGATTCCAGCCAGTACCTGCTCCAGGCGGTCACGGCGGGTGAAGGCGGCGAAGCGTTCGCGCTTCAGGGAGTCGAGGCTGATATTCAGGCGAGTGACCCCAGCCCGGCGCAAGTCAGCAGCCATGTGCCCGAGCTGGGAACCGTTACTGGTGATGGCCAGGTCTTCCAGTTCCTCACGGGCGCCCAGACGCGCCAACAACGAGGTGAGGCCCTTGCGTACCAACGGCTCACCACCGGTGATGCGGATGCGCGAAACCCCGAGGCCAATGAACGCATCGGCGACGGCATAGAGCTCTTCGAGGCTGAGGATCTGCGCGCGGGGAGCGAAGACCATGTCCTCGCTCATGCAATAGGTGCAACGGAAGTCGCAACGGTCAGTGACCGAGAGGCGCAGGTAGGAAATTCGACGCCCGAAGGGGTCGAGCAAGTGGTTGTCTTGCATGGGTGAAGTCTGCCGCAACACACACCGGACAGGACTCCGGTGACATGGACGGATGCCGAATGGAAACAGAAGACCGTAATTTTGTATACAGGAAATTCATCCAGTGTCTCGCTTGAGGGCCTCGCAAAGCGGGTGATAACATGCCCGACCTCTCGCCGGCCGGCCTTCCTGGCGCCCGGGCGAGCCAAAAAAGGAGCCGATGTGAGCAGTATTCGCGAGCGCAACAGAGACCTGATCCTGCGCGCGGCCAGCGAGGAATTCGCCGACAAAGGGTTCGCCGCCACCAAGACGAGCGACATCGTGGCCAAGGCTGGCCTGCCCAAGCCCAACGTCTATTACTACTTCAAGTCGAAAGAGAACCTCTACCGCGAGGTGCTCGAGAGCATCGTCGAGCCGCTTTTGCAGGCGTCAGCGCCGTTCAACCAGACCGGTCATCCCTTCGAGGTGCTAACCGCCTACATTCGCTCGAAGATCCGCATCTCCCGCGACCTTCCTTACGCCTCCAAGGTGTTCGCCAGCGAGATCATGCACGGTGCACCACACCTCTCGCCCGAACAGACCGAGCAGCTCAACCTGCAGGCCAAGCACAACATCGAATGCATCCAGCGCTGGATCGACCAGGGCCTGATGGCCAAGATCGACCCTCATCACCTGCTGTTCAGCATCTGGGCCGCAACCCAGACCTACGCTGACTTCGATTGGCAGATATCTACCGTTACCGGCAAGTCCAGCCTCAGCGATGCCGACTACGATGCCGCCGCGGAAACCATCATCCGTCTGGTGATCAAGGGTTGTGAGGTCGAGGAAAAGGTTCAGGCCAAGAGCGCCTGATACCCCGACAAAAATCCCCTGAAAAAAATCGCCCCCACAAGGTACCAACCCTGTGGGGGCGAATTCATTCGCCGAGGGCTGCGCAGCAGCCCCTGCCTCGTATCAGGCCGCGCCGGCGTCCGCCTGCAGGCCCAACGCTTCCACCGCACTCACCGCGCACTGCTCGTCGATATCCGAGGTGTCACCGCTGATGCCGATGGCGCCGATCACGGCACCTTGACCATCGCGGATCAGCACGCCACCTGGCGCCGGTACCAGATTGCCGTCGGCGAGGTTGTTCACCGCGCCAATGAAGGCCGGGCGCTGCTGGGCGTCGGCGGCGATCAGGCGCGACCCCTTACCCAGCGCCACGGCGCCCCAGGCTTTACCGATGGCAATCTGCGGGCGAAGCATGCTGGCGCCATCCTCGCGCTGCAGGGTGATCAGGTGCCCGCCGGCATCCAGCACAGCGATGGTCAGCGGCGCCGTGCGCAGCTCCCGACCAACGGCCAGGGCGTGATTGGAAATGCTCACAGCGGTTTCCAGGGTCAGAGTGGTCATTTTCAAGCGTTCCTCGTGAGTGGTTGAACCTTGTGCGGCGTCGTCCGGGCCAGGGCTGGCGCACCCCTGGATCCACGCGGGCATTTTCCAGCCCGTCCTGCGACGCATCCGAAAGCTGTAGCCCACTATCCCATCGAACACAAAAAAATCAACAGATAGATACAATCAGATTCTTTTTTGTATACAGTGTGTTCGTCAGCGCTTTGAGTCTCCATGGTGAGGCCCGTGAAACGGGCGTTTTAAAAGAGTCGCCACCCTGCGACCTTTAACCTCACAAATGGCCTTGACCCTTCAGTCAGGTGCTGAATAGAATCCAGTCACGTAGCTTGTATACAATTTTCACAAGAAAGAGGCACAAAACATGGCCAAAATGAGAGCAATCGAGGCTGCCGTCCTGGTGATGCGCCGCGAAGGCATCGACACCGCGTTCGGCATTCCCGGCGCCGCCATCAACCCGCTGTACGCGGCCCTGAACAAGATCGGCGGCATTGACCATGTACTGGCCCGTCACGTCGAAGGCGCCTCGCACATGGCTGAGGGTTACACCCGCACCAACGCGGGCAACATCGGCGTCTGCATCGGCACTTCCGGCCCCGCCGGCACCGACATGGTCACCGGCCTGTACTCGGCGTCCGCCGACTCCATCCCGATCCTCTGCATCACTGGCCAGGCTCCGCGTGCTCGCCTGCACAAGGAAGACTTCCAGGCCGTCGACATCACCAGCATCGTCAAGCCGGTCACCAAATGGGCAACCACCGTTCTGGAACCGGGCCAGGTGCCTTACGCCTTCCAGAAAGCCTTCTTCGAGATGCGCAGCGGCCGTCCAGGCCCGGTGCTGATCGACCTGCCGTTCGACGTGCAGATGGCTGAAATCGAGTTCGACATCGACGCCTATCAGCCGCTGTCGGTCAACAAGCCGGCCGCCAGCCGTATCCAGGCCGAGAAGGCCTTGGCCATGCTGAACGATGCCGAGCGTCCGCTGCTGGTAGCCGGTGGCGGCATCATCAATGCCGACGCGTCGGACAAACTGGTCGAGTTCGCCGAGCTGACCGGTGTTCCGGTCATCCCGACCCTGATGGGCTGGGGCACCATCCCCGATGACCACCCGCTGATGGCGGGCATGTGCGGCCTGCAGACCTCGCACCGTTACGGCAACGCCACCGTGCTGGAATCCGACCTGGTATTCGGCATCGGCAACCGCTGGGCCAACCGCCACACCGGTTCCGTCGACGTCTACACCCAGGGCCGCCGCTTCATCCACGTCGACATCGAACCGACCCAGATCGGCCGCGTGTTCACCCCGGACCTGGGCATCGTCTCCGACGCCGGTTCCGCCCTGGACGCCTTCCTCGAAGTCGCCCGCGAGTGGAAAGCCGCCGGCAAGCTGAAAGATCGCAGCGCCTGGGTCGAATCCTGCCGCGAGCGCAAGCGCACCCTGCAGCGCAAGACCCACTTCGACAACGTGCCGGTCAAACCGCAGCGCGTGTACGAAGAAATGAACGAGTTCTTCGGCAAGGACACCTGCTACGTCAGCACCATCGGCCTGTCGCAGATCGCCGGCGCGCAGTTCCTGCACGTCTACAAGCCGCGCCACTGGATCAACTGTGGCCAGGCCGGCCCGCTGGGCTGGACCGTTCCGGCAGCCCTGGGCGTGGTCAAGGCCGACCCGACTCGTCCGGTCGTGGCACTGTCCGGCGACTATGACTTCCAGTTCATGATCGAAGAGCTGGCCGTGGGCGCGCAGTTCAACCTGCCCTACATCCACGTCCTGGTGAACAACTCCTACCTGGGCCTGATCCGCCAGGCGCAGCGCGGCTTCGAGATCGACTTCTGCGTGCAGCTGTCCTTCGAGAACATCAACGCACCGGAACTCAACGGCTACGGCGTGGACCACGTCGCAGTGGTCGAGGGCCTGGGCTGCAAGGCGATCCGCGTGTTCGACGCCAACGACCTGCAGGCCGCTTTCGCCAAGGCCAAGCAACTGATGGAAGAGTTCCGCGTGCCGGTCGTGGTCGAGGTCATCCTGGAGCGCGTCACCAACATCTCCATGGGTACCGAGATCAACGCCATCAACGAGTTCGAGGAACTGGCCCAGCGCGGCGTCGACGCCCCGACCGCCATCTCGCTGCTGGATTGATCGCTCTGACTCCCCTCTCCCATTGGGAGAGGGGCCGGGGGTAAGGGATGTTCGAGGCGACTCGGTGCCCCCCCTACCCCAATCCCTCGCCTATTCGTGGTGGGAGAGGGAGCTAGATTTGAGGAGACATTCATGCCCCGTTTTGCTGCCAACCTCTCCATGCTGTTCACCGAAGTGGACTTCCTGGACCGTTTCGCCGCTGCTGCCGAAGCCGGCTTCAGCGGTGTCGAATACCTCTTCCCCTACGACTTCCCGGTAGAGGAAATCCGTGCCCGCCTGGACGCCAACAAACTGGAGCAGGTGCTGTTCAACCTGCCCGCCGGTGACTGGGCAAAGGGTGAGCGCGGCATCGCCTGCCACCCCGACCGCGTGGAAGAATTCCGCGCTGGCGTGGACAAGGCCATCGCCTACGCCAAGGTGCTGGGCAACTTGCAGATCAACTGCCTGGCCGGCATCCGCCCGCAGGGCTTTGACTGCGCCACCATCGAGCAAACCTTCGTGGAGAACCTCAAGTTCGCCGCCGAGAAGCTCCAGGCCGCTGGCATCAAGCTGGTGATGGAAGCCATCAACACGCGCGACATCCCTGGCTTCTACCTGAACAACACCAAACAGGCCCTGGCCATCCGCGAGAAAGTGGGCAGCGCCAACCTGTTCCTGCAGTACGACATCTACCACATGCAGATCATGGAAGGAGACCTGGCGCGCACCGTCGAGTCCAACCTCGCTGCGATCAACCATGTGCAGCTCGCCGACAACCCGGGCCGCAACGAGCCGGGCACCGGCGAGATCAACTACCGCTTCCTCTTCCAGCACCTGGACCGCATCGGCTACCAGGGCTGGGTCGGCTGTGAGTACAAGCCGGCTACCACTACCGTTGCCGGCCTGGGCTGGCTGAAAACCCATAACGCCATCTAAGAAAGAGGTACATCACATGGCCAAGATCGGATTCATCGGCACCGGCATCATGGGCAAGCCCATGGCTCAGAACCTCCAGAAAGCCGGCCACACCCTGTTCTTCTCGGAGCATTTCGACAAGGCCCCGGCCGACCTGCTGGGTGACAACGGCATCGGCCTGGCCAACCCGAAAGAGGTTGCCCAGGAAGCCGAGTTCATCATCATCATGGTGCCGGACACCCCTCAGGTCGAAGACGTACTGTTCCGCAAGGACGGCGTAGCTGAAGGCGTAGGTGCCGGCAAAGTCGTGATCGACATGAGCTCCATCTCTCCCACCGCAACCAAGACCTTCGCCGAGAAGATCAAGGCCACCGGCGCCGCCTACCTGGATGCCCCGGTTTCCGGCGGCGAAGTAGGCGCCAAGGCCGCGACCCTGAGCATCATGGTCGGTGGCTGCCCGAACGCCTTCGAACGCGCCCTGCCGCTGTTCCAGGCCATGGGCAAGAACATCACCCGCGTGGGTGCCAATGGTGATGGCCAGACCGCCAAGGTGGCCAACCAGATCATCGTCGCCCTGAATATCCAGGCGGTTGCTGAAGCCCTGCTGTTCGCCGCCCGTAACGGCGCCGACCCGGCCAAGGTGCGCGAGGCCCTGATGGGCGGCTTCGCCGGTTCCAAGATCCTTGAGGTCCATGGCGAGCGTATGATCAAGGGCACCTTCGATCCGGGCTTCCGCATCAGCCTGCACCAGAAAGACCTGAACCTGGCACTGTCCGGCGCCCGCGAGCTGGGCCTGAACCTGCCGAACACCGCCAACGCCCAGCAAGTGTTCAGCACCTGCGCGGCGCTGGGTGGCAGCAACTGGGACCACTCCGGCCTGATCAAGGGCCTGGAGCACATGGCCAACTTCTCGATTCGCGAGGAGTGATGTTTCGTAGGACGGGGCGGACGAAGCACTGCCCATCGAGCCGGCAGCTCCCGCGATGGCCAGCGCCCGCCCTCCCCGTCCTACGACCCCTTTCGACCCTCCTGATCCGCGGTGACACGGCGCCAAGGATCAGGAAGGTCGATTCCAGTCCCGAGCCGCTGTACGCGGCGGCTCGGGACTGAAATCGGCCTGAAGGCCAGGCATTGCCGATGCCTGGCACGCAGCACACAAAGGACCCGTTCAAGAGCGAGCGAGCTAGAGAAGAACAAGGCGAGAATGGCTGAAGACGCGGAGTTTACGAGCGGTAAATGAGCAGTCCGAAGCCATTTCTCAACGCAGTTATTCCGACGCGCAGCCGATCTTGAGCGGGTTCCAACAAGAATCCAGCGCCCCGGAGCCTGCCATGCCCCTCGATCCCAAAGCCTTCCTGCGCGACCTGTTCGCCACCGCCATCGCCGCCGCCCACCCCCGCCAGGTGCTGGCTGATCACTTACCCGCCGATCGCTCCGGCCGCGTCATCGTCATAGGCGCCGGCAAGGCCGCTGCCGCCATGGCCGAAGTGATCGAACGTGAATGGCAAGGCGAAATCTCCGGCCTGGTAGTGACCCGCTACGGCCATGGCGCCAACTGCAAGAAGATCGAAGTGGTCGAGGCCGCCCACCCAGTGCCCGACGCCGCCGGCCTGGAAACCGCCCAGCGCGTACTTGAGCTGGTGAGCAATCTCAGTGAGTCCGACCGGGTGATCTTCCTGCTCTCGGGCGGTGGTTCTTCCCTGCTCGCCCTGCCCGCCGAAGGCCTGACCCTGAAAGACAAGCAGGCCATCAACAAGGCCTTGCTGAAATCCGGCGCCGCGATCTCCGAGATGAACTGCGTGCGCAAGCACCTCTCGGCAATCAAGGGCGGCCGCCTGGCCAAGGCCTGCTGGCCGGCCACCGTCTACACCTACGCGATCTCCGACGTACCGGGTGACGAGGCTACGGTGATCGCCTCTGGCCCGACCGTGGCTGACCCGACCACGTCAGCCGAAGCCCTGGCAATCCTCGCCCGCTACGAGATTGACGTACCGGCCCACGTGCGCGCCTGGCTGCAGGACCCGCGCTCGGAAACCGTCAAGCCGGGCGACCCTTGCCTTTCCCGCAGCCACTTCCAGTTGATCGCCACCCCCCAGCAGTCCCTGGATGCCGCCGCCGAGAAAGTCCGCGCCGCCGGCCTCACCCCGCTCATCCTCGGCGATCTGGAAGGCGAATCCCGCGAGGTGGCCAAGGTTCATGCTGGCATCGCCCGCCAAGTGGTGCTTCACGGCCAGCCGATCACGCCGCCGTGCGTGATCCTCTCTGGCGGTGAGACCACCGTGACCGTACGCGGCAACGGCCGTGGCGGGCGCAACGCCGAGTTTCTGCTCAGCCTGACCAACACCCTGAAGGGCCTGCCCGGCGTCTACGCACTGGCCGGCGACACCGACGGCATCGACGGTTCGGAAGACAACGCCGGCGCCATCATGACCCCGTGCAGCTTCGGCCGCGCGGCCAAGCAAGGCCTTTCCGCCAGCGACGAACTGGACAACAACAACGGTTACGGGTATTTCGCCGCCCTCGGCGACCTGATCGTCACTGACCCGACCCGCACCAACGTCAACGACTTCCGCGCCATCCTGATTCTCGAGAGCCCTGAAAATGACGCCTGACAAGAAAGTAAAAATCCTCGCCACCCTCGGTCCGGCTATCAAAGGAATCGACGACATCCGCCAACTGGTGGAAGCCGGCGTCAACCTGTTTCGCCTGAACTTCAGCCACGGCGAGCACGCCGACCATGCCCAGCGCTATCAGTGGGTGCGTGAGGTAGAGCGTCAGCTCAACTACCCCATCGGCATCCTGATGGACCTGCAAGGTCCGAAGCTGCGCGTGGGCCGCTTCGCCGACGGCAAGGTCAACCTCGAGCGTGGCCAGGCCTTCCGCCTGGACCTGGATAACACCCCGGGTGACGCACGCCGGGTCAACCTGCCGCATCCGGAAATTATTGAAGCCCTGGAACCCGGCATGAACCTGCTGCTGGACGACGGCCGCCTGCGCCTGCAGGTGACCGCCAAGCACGCCGATGCAGTGGAAACCGCCGTGATCGCCGGTGGCGAACTGTCCGACCGCAAAGGCGTCAACGTGCCGGAGGCCGTACTGCAACTCTCGCCGCTGACCGCCAAGGACCGTCGTGATCTGGACTTCGGCCTGGAGCTGGGCGTGGATTGGGTGGCCCTGTCCTTCGTGCAGCGCCCCGAAGACATCATCGAAGCCCGCGAGCTGATCCAGGGGCGCGCCTTCCTCATGGCCAAGATCGAGAAGCCGTCCGCCGTGGTGCACCTGGAAGAGATCGCCCGCCTCTGCGACGCCATCATGGTTGCCCGCGGCGACCTGGGCGTTGAAGTGCCGGCCGAGAATGTGCCGCGCATCCAGAAAGACATCATCCGCACCTGCCGCCAGCTCGGCCGGCCGGTGGTGGTGGCCACCCAGATGCTGGAATCCATGCGTTTCTCCCCGGCACCGACCCGTGCCGAAGTGACCGACGTGGCCAACGCCGTGGCTGAAGGCACCGACGCCGTGATGCTCTCCGCCGAGACCGCTTCTGGCGACTACCCGCTGGAAACCGTGCAGATGATGAGCAAGATCATCCGCCAGGTGGAGAACGGTCCGGACTTCCAAAGCCAGCTCGACGTCAGCCGCCCGCAGGCCGAAGCCACCTCCTCGGACGCCATCAGCTGCGCCATCCGCCGCATCAGCAGCATCCTGCCGGTGGTTGCCCTGGTGAACTACACCGAGTCCGGCAGCTCCAGCCTGCGCGCTTCCCGCGAGCGGCCCAAGGCGCCGATCCTCAGCCTGACGCCGAATCTCCACACCGCGCGTCGCCTGACCGTGGCCTGGGGTATCTATTCGGTCGTCAACGAACGCCTGCACAAGGTCGAGGAAGTCACCAGCACCGCGCTGGAGATCGCCCAGGCCCAGGGCATGGCCAAGCGTGGCGACACCGTGGTGATCACCGCTGGCGTGCCGTTCGGTCAGCCGGGCAGCACCAACAGCCTGCGGATCGAAACCCTGAACTGATGTAAAGCACCCCGAGCGACGGGGTCCAAAGAGAACCCGCGCTCCCCGCACCGGCCCCGATGCCGGGCGTTAACAGAAATCCCATCTGGCCACGGCCAGTTAGTCGGCGCCCTTTCACCGGGGCGCCTCTTTTTTCAAGCTGCCATGTACCGACTGCCTCTACGACCCGAAGTCCGTAGCTGGGCGACTGCCCAGTTGAACGGTTTTAGCCAGATTTTCCTCCAGCGCCACCCTGCTTGCGGCGCGCTGATCCTGCTCGCCATTGCCGTTGGCGCCCCCAACCTGCTGGGCGGTGCCCTGCTCGGCGGTGCCGCTTCCTGGCTTACGGCCGTGCGCCGTCGCTTTGCCCCTGAAGACATCGAGGCCGGACTCTACGGCTACAACGGTGTCCTGCTCGGCCTACTGCTCAGCGCCCGCTTCGAGCCTTCGCTCTACCTCGCGCTGCTGATCCTCTGCGCCAGCGGCCTGTCCAGCCTGCTGCTCAACCCCCTGCTCAAGGCGACGCGCCAACATAATTGGCTGCCGGCCTACACCTCGCCTTTCGTCGGCCTCGGCTGGCTGTTGCTGACCCTGAGTGGCCCGCTGGAGCTGACGCCAGCCCTTGAAGCCGCCGCAACGCTGCAACCCGGCTGGATCAACACGGCGCTGGCGTTCGTGCGGGGCATCGGCCAGGTAATGTTCCTCGACCAACCCCTCGCCGGAGCCCTGGTGCTGGGCGCGCTCTTCCTTGCCGGTTGGCGGGTAGCGCTCTGGGCGCTGCTGGGCTCGATTACCGCGCTGGTTCTCGCCTTGCTCCAGGGCATGCCGATGCAGGCGGTACTGGGTGGCCTGTTCAGCCTGAATGGCGCGCTGATCGCTTTGGCCCTGGGCAAGGATTTGCGCCGTCCCTGGTGCGCCCTCGCCGGCATCCTGCTGGGTGTCACGCTGCAACCCGGTTTCGAGGCCATCGGCCTGCCAGCCATGACCGCCCCTTTCATCCTTGCCTGCTGGTTGGTATTGGCCACCAAGCGGGTGATCGGGCTGGCACAGCCTGCACCGTCGCGGACGTCGTAGGGGCGAATTCATTCGCGATGTCGGCGTTAGCTGTTGCGAGAGATTCACCATAGGGCCAAGAGCTTGTAGGAGCTGGCTTGCCAGCGAAACGCGGCCATTCGCTGGCAAGCCAGCTCCTACGGGCAATGCAGCTTCTTGCAACACGCACCAATTCATTCGCCAGGCTGGCCGGAGCGCTGCCCATCGGGAGCCCTGCATGGACTGCATTCGATCGTTGGAATCTCCCCGAATGAAGAAGCCCGGATCAAGTCCGGGCTTCTTCATTCAGGCTGAGGCGTTTCAGGCAATCTTCGCGAGTAGGTCGCGCGCTTCCTGTTTCTGCTGATCGTCGCCTTCGCTGATGACCTCGTTGAGGATGCTGCAGGCCGCTTCGATATTGCCTTGCTCGATATAAGCCAGCGCCAGATTGAGCTTGATGAGGTTCTCCTGGCGAGCATCCAGCTTGTCCAGATCGTCCAGGCTGGCGATAGGGTCGACGAACTCGGCGGTGAGTTCGTCCAGGCTCTCCGCCTGGGCGAGCTCCGGCAGCTCACCGAACGGGCTGAGCGTGTCGGCATCCAGGGTCAGCTCGTAGACTTCCGGCAGCTCCTGGAGATTGGTGGGGAAGCCCACGTCGTCGTCCACCGTCGGGAAGGCCTGGACCACAGACGCCTTGCGCTTGGGTTCTGCGGTCTTGAAGGGGCTGACCTCTTCCCAGTCGGCATCCAGCGGATAGCCGTCGAAGTCGGCTTGCAGGCCATCGATTGGCTCGTTGCTCGCTGCTGCCAGTGTCGGTGTGGCTTCTTCCAGCACGAATACGGGATCTGTCGAAGCAGTCGCCGACGCCACGCCGGCGTAGCGGGCACGAATGGTGGCCAGTCGATCTTCATCCGCGTGCAGCTCGCGCAGGGCCGCCTCTTCAAGGGTGAAGGCCACCGGCTCACGCAGTTCGCCAAGCACTTCCAGCAGGCGATAACGCAGCTCCAGGCGTTGAGGCTCCTGGGCGACAGCCGGGCGCAGTACGGCCAGGGCTTCCCGCCAGCGGCCATAGGCGATGTAGATGTTGGCGCCCTCCAGGGCATCGGAGTGGGCCTTGGCACTGGGCACCGAGACGACCTGCAACGGCGCAACGGCAGCCTGGGCGAATACCGGAGCAGGGGCGGCCGGTTGCACGTCCTGATGACGATGCTGGAAGGCCACCTTGGCCTTGCCTGTGGTCTGGGCTTCTTCCAGCTCCTGCTCCTGGGCTTCGCGACGGGAGCGACGCAGCAGCACCCAATCCAGCAGGAACAACAGAACCAGGCCGGACACCATGATCGCCCACCAGAAGGGGCTGATGCCGGAGCTGTTTTCCTGCACCGGCATCGGCGCGGTTTGCTCGGCGGCCTGGGCGGAAGGGATCATTGCGGGAGCCGGGGACGGCTGGACTTGCGGTGCCTCGACAGCTGGAGCGGTGGTGATTTGCTGGACCTGGGTCTGCAATGCCGACATCTGCTGATCGCTGCCACTCAATTGCTGTTGCATGGCGTCAAGCTTGGCCTGCAACTCAGCAATATGCTGGCGCAGTTCAGCGCGCTCGGCGTCACCCTCGGCAATGCTGGAATCTACCCGCTGTTGGGCCTGGGTCAACGCTTCCAGGGTCGGACCGGACGGTGCCACGACAGCAGGGACTAGCGCCTCGATCGGTACGGCCGCCGGGATTGTGGCGACAGGTGCCGGGGCACTGGCCAGCACGGCGCTATCCGGCAGCAGCAGCGACTGGCCGGCATGGAGCAGGTTGATATCACCACCGGGGAAAGCCTGGGGATTCAGGGCGTAAATGCCGTCCAGCATCTGCTGCTGGGTCACGCCACTGCCCGAACTGAGTCGCTTGGCGATCAACCAAAGGCTGTCACCCCGTGCAACCTGGTAGGACTTGCCCTGGGTGGCCGCAGGGGCCGGCTTGGGTTGTACCGGCGCCACGCTCGAGGTTGCGACAGGCACCGCGCGAGCTGGGTTGATCGGCGCCGCATTGGCGGTATAGGCGGAACCGGGCGGGTCCAGCAGCAAGGTGTATTCGCGCAGCAGCTTGCCATTGGGGCGGGCCACTTCGACGATGAAATTCAGGTAGGGCTCTCGGACCGGCTTGTTCGACACCACACGGATGCGACTTCCCGAGCCACGGATCACCGGGCTGAAGCGCAGGTCGTTGAGGAAGATGAAACGGTCGACACCGGCACGCTCGAAATCGTCGGCGGACGCCAGCCTGACCTTGATCTCGCTGTCATTGAGGTCGCCGACCTCTAGCAACTCGATTTCGGCATCCAGCGGTTGGTTGAGGGCGGAGTGCAAGGTGATTTCGCCTAGCCCCAGCGCGGGCACCAGGCCTGAATAAAGTGCAGAGCCAGATGCAAGCGTCAGAAGGAGCTTGTGAACCCTTGCCATACGTCCTCCCCGGTCATTCGCACTCACGAATCACGCCTCTGATGTCCCGCCCGGGCATCCTCGAAACGTCGTGAAAACCTTGACCTCAAAACAACAATGATAGCGGGATGCCGCTCCCTATCCATCCCACTCAAGACCCATGGCACCGGGCTTCTCGCTCCCTTGCCCGTCGTAATGGCAGCTGGCCACAGACCTGCGTTGTAGCTTACTCCACAATCCACAGAATTTCGCTATTGGGCTTGACAAATTTTTCGTCGTGCGATTTGCAACCTCACTTCCTTGCAGGACGCACGCCTCGCGCCGGCACTACCGCCAGGAGGAAAAGCAGCGCAACCAGCCAGAAACTCTGCTCGAACGCCAGCGCTTCGGCCACGGCATCGCCGCCTCCGGCGGTGTGGCGCCACTCCAGGAAGAAGGTAAGCAGGTTGACCCCGAATGCGCCTCCCAGCTGACGAACGAACGTGATGGCGCCGGCGCCCAGGGCCAGTTCTTCCGGACTGAGGACATCCAGCGCCCCTGTGCTCATGGCCGGCAGAAGCAACCCGAGCCCAAGCCGGCCGACACAGGCCCAGCCACAGAGCGCCAGGAAGGATGTCCCCTCCCCCATCAGACCCAGTGCGGCCGAAGAGAGCGCGAACACCAGCAGGCCCACGACCAGCATGAAAGCAGCCGACAGACGGTCGCTGGCCCATCCACCGAGAAAGGATGCCAGCCCCAGCACAACGCCGGTCGGCAACAGCAGCAGACCGGCCTGACCCGCGCTGTAACCCTCCACGGTTTGCAGGAAGAGCGGGATCAGGTAGGTAGACCCGTACAACCCCAGACCGAGCACCAGGGCGACCCAGCTGGCGTTGCGGAACGCAGCATGACGCCAGAGCTGCAGTGGCAGCAAAGGCTTCTCGCAGGCACGGCTGCGGTGCAGGAAAGCCGCGGCACATACCAGGCCGAGCGTCCCCGTCAACCAGGTGCTCGGCGCCAGCCAGCCAAAGCGCTGGGCCTCGGCCAGTGCGCCGAGCAGGGCGAACAGTGCGATGCAAAGGAGGGCGAATGCCCGCAGGTCCACGCCGGGTGTATTGCGGTCGCGAACACTGGGCATCAACCATTGCGCGCCTATTAGCGCCAACAAACACAGCGGCAGCGGCAGCCAGAACACCGCGCCCCAACCGAACTGGTCGATCAGATAACCGCCAATGGTCGGCCCCAGCGTCGGCGCCACCATGATGCCCAGCCCATAGATCCCCAGGGCTAGGCCACGGCCACCCTCGGAATAGACGCGGAAGATCAGCACCATCGCCAGTGGCTGGATGATGCCGGCACAGGCCCCCATGACAATGCGCAGCGCAATCAGCTGCCAGGCAGAAGTAGCCACCAGCGCCAGGAGCGACGCCAGGCCAAACAAGCCGAGTCCGAGCTGCACCGTACGCCGTGCCCCCAGCCGCGCTTGAAACCAGGCCGCCAGCAGCAGGCCAGCCGTCATGGCGGCGAGGAATCCGGTGGCAAGCCATTGCGCCAGCGGCCGGCCGATGTCGAAGTCGTCCATGATCGCCGGCAGTGCGACGTTGATACTGGTGGAAGCAAGGATCATCGCCATGCTGCCGAGCATCAACAAAGCCAGTAGCCATTGCGGATAGCGGGCACCGAAGCGCCCGTGCAGCGCCTCAAGGTCCTGCCCCATCAGAAGTTGTCCAGGTTCGCCAGTATCCGCGCGTGAACCTGCTGGCAATGGCGCAATTCTTCTTCGTCGATACCGGCGAAGAGCTCCTGGCGCAATTGGCTGGAGATGGCTTCGATCTTCTCGATCAACGGGCGAGCCGGCGGGCACAGGGCAATCTTCTTCGCCCGGCGGTCCTCGATGACGGCCATGCGCTGAATCAGGCCCTGAGCTTCGAGGCTGTCCAGCAGGCGAGCCAGGGTCGGGCCTTCGACGCCGACGCTCTTGGCCAGCTCGCGCTGGGTGGGCAACTCTTCAAAACGGGATAGGTGCAGCAGCACCAGCCAACGAGCCTGGGACAGCCCGAGGCCGGCGAGACGACGGTCGAGCTCGGCGCGCCAAGCGCGAGACATCTGCGCAAGCTGCATAGCGAAACGGTGTTGATCGGGATAGGACATCGAAATTGACTCGGACTTCTTATACTAATAATTAGCCAGCTAATCATAGCCGAATGCCGCGAGCAAGCCCCCCCTGCCCTACCACTTCACATACTGGTCCTCGACGAAACCCCACATACGCTCGATTCGCACCGGCGGACGCCCGATCGGCCGCAGGGTGCCGCTGAAGCAGCCGAACACCTGCTTGAAATTACTTGCAATGAAACCGAGGTTCAGCCGCTCCTGATGCAACCCTGCCCCCTCGAAAGTCAACGCCACCTGGCCGTCATGCGAGGCGATGGTCCAGGCCTTGAGGGGCTGGTCACGATCGAAGGCGAAACGCACGGAATCGACTTTGAGCAGCTCCCCATCCAGCCAGAAACAGTTCTCGGTAAAACTGGTCTCGTTCACCCCGCACGACAGGTTCAGTCCAACCCGTAGCCCATCGGCCAGGCCGGACAGGCAGGCCCAGTTCCAGTGGGTTTCCGGGCGCATATAGCCGGCCGACCAATCGTGGTGGGCGTAGGCGCCGATCTGCCCGAGATCGAAGTTGCCCAGGACACTGTTCACCTGCCCCCGGCAGGTGACGCCCGCCACCTTCTGCGCATATACCCAACCGTCCACCGCCGTCGGCGTGCAGATGCACATGGGCTGGAAGGCAGGCTCCCGCTCGCTGAATCGCGCGTCGATGCGAGTGCCGTCATCCAGCTCCACCAGAAGCCGCTTCTCCCCCGTATCGCCACGATTCTCCAGGCGCAGCAGGTTGCGGCCCTGGCGTAGCTCGCAGACACCCTCGTCCGGCGTCTGGGAAAACGAGGTGCCCATCCCCAGCGGCAGCTTGAATTGGCGCTCGATCATGCGCCCACTGGCCGGATGGAAGAGATAGACGAAGCCGACACCCGCCAGGCTCAGGTCGGCCAGGGCGCAGCCGCCGATCAATTCGTTGCTGAGCAGGCCGAAGTACTGGAATTGGTGGAAGCGACGCCACTTGGCCAGCGCACCGCGGCGGCGCCCCATGGGCGAGCGAAAGTCGAAGTCGCGGTAGTTGATGACGCCCGGTGCGGCGGGAAAGATGCCGTAATGCGGTCGGCCATCGGCCTGGATCAGCTTGTCCATGCAGGTCGCTCAAGGCGGGAGGAGCGGCGATGCTAGCACCGGCCGCGGCCTTGGGCAGTCACGGCGCGCGCCATCCGGAGCGACTATCTATGCCACGACCCGGTTACGGCCGAAAGCCTTGCCTTCATAGAGCGCACGATCCGCGTGTTCATACAGCTCGTAGAGCTTGCCCAGGGGCATGCCTGGAATCGGATGAATGCAGGCAACGCCGATGGACATGGTCAACACCGGCGCGGTGGGTGACGCCTCGTGGCGAATGGACTGGCCCTCCAGCGCCGCGCGCAGTGTCTCGGCGCAGCGACGCGCCTCCTGTTCGCCGATGTCATAGAGCAGCACGGCAAACTCCTCGCCTCCCAGACGCACAGCCATGTCCAGAGGCCGGCGCGCGGTTCCTTCCAGCACCCGGGCCACTTGCTGCAGTACCTGGTCACCGGCCTGGTGGCCGTAGCGGTCGTTGTACGCCTTGAAGTGGTCAACGTCGCAGAGCAACAGCGCCAGCCCGTGCTTTTCGCGCTGGGCCTGGCGCCACAGGCGCTCCAGCTGACGATTGAAGCTGCGGCGGTTATGGAGACCGGTCAGGCTGTCATGATCCGCCAGGACCCGCATCAGGCGGCTGATAAGGAAGTGCTCGCGAGACTTGAATTCCAGCAGGTAGCAACCGACGGCGCCCGCCACATTGCCGAACAACAGGAACAACAGGTTGTTGATCAATCGCGGCCAGGGCAGCCCGGCCCAGAGCTCCAGGCCCACATAGGCCAGCAGGATCACCAGCGAAACGCCCAAGGCCTCCACCAGCCGCAGCCCCACCAGGAAATAGGCAGCCATGCACACCAGCACCAGCCCTTCATAGGGGAATGACGGATCGCTGCGATGGGCGATGGCTACCACCGCACCGGCGCCTATTCCCAGAGCACCGATACAAACCAGGCTCAGCGGCGCCAGCAAGTTGCGGTGGCGGCGCTGGAGCATCAGCACGCCGCACACCAGCAACAAGCCCAGCACGCCCAGTCGCACGGCCAGCATCCACCAGCGCTCCTCGCTGCTGATCAGATAGAAATCGAGCACGGCGAACGCCAGCCAGATCAGCAGGCCGACGCCAAGGGCAATGCGCTTGAGATCGAAATTCTCTTCAAGGAAATAGTCGCGGTACTCACGCTCCAAGGAGGGCGAGAAACGCAGATGCCGAAACCCCAGGGCCATTTGATCGGCATAGGGATTGGGGCGGACGTCATTGAGCCAGGCAGTATTGCTGTAGGACACGTCTACCTCTTCTGTCGGAGGCCTCTGACGCACATTAGCCGGTCGTGCGCGGCGTCACAAGTTTGTCGCTTTATCCCGCCATTTTTACGTCAAGTTCGAACCGATCAGGTCTCGAATTCCGCCTGCAGGGCCGCCCGCACGCAATGCAGCACGCCATCAGGCACCCGGCCTGCGAAAAGCTCGGCCACTTCTGCCACCGGCGGCAGCTCACCTTCGCCGTCCAGGAAGGCATCCTGGATCTCGCCCAGCAGTTCCTCCGGCAGGTCCAGCGCCTGCTCCAGACTCAGTTGCTGGTTGCCGATGGTCTCGGCCAGCAGGCTGTAGACATTCTTCTCGCTGCAATTGAGCTGACGGGCGATCTGCGCCGGGGTCATGCCCGCACGAGCCAGGCTCACCAACTCGTGGCGCAGGTCGGCAACGGCCGGCGGCGCTTCTCCGGTACCGCTCAGTACCTCGAGGAAGGCCTCTCCATAGCGTTCCAGCTTGCGCGCACCCACACCGCTGACCTGGGCCATCTCGGACAGGCTGCGCGGCTTGCTGCGTAGCATCTCCAGCAAGGTCGCATCGGGGAAGATGACGTAGGGCGGCACGCTGTGTTCTTCCGCCAGCTTGCGGCGCAGCGTACGCAGGGCTTCCCACTGCTCGCGCTCCTCGCCCCGCACCAGTTGGCTGGCAGCGCTGGCGGTTGGTTTGGGTGCTTTGGTCGACAGGTCGCGGCGCAACTCCAGTCGCACCTCGCCGCGCAGCAGCGGGCGACAAGCCTCGGTCAACCGCAAACCGCCGAAGCCTTCCAGGTCCACATCGGCCAGGCCGCGGGCGACCAACTGCCGGTAAAGGGTTCGCCATTCATTCTCGGACAGACTCTTGCCCATGCCGAACACCGACAGGTGCTGGTGGCCAGAGGACCTCACCTTTTCGTTGTCACGCCCCAGCAACAGGTCGACCAGATGGCCGACGCCATAGCGCTGGCCGCTGCGGTAGATAGCCGAGAGCGCCTGGCGCGCCGGTTCGGTGGCATCCCAGGTCTGTACGCCGTCGGTGCAGATATCGCAGTGGCCGCAGGGTTGGGGCAACTCCTCGTCGAAGTAGGTCAGCAGTGCCTGGCGGCGGCAGCGGGTTTCCTCACAGAGCGACAGCATGGCGTCCAGCTTGTGCTGTTCGATGCGCTTGTGGCGTTCGTCACCCTCGGAGTTGCTCAACATCTGCTTGAGCAGCAGCACATCCTGCAGGCCATAGGCCATCCAGGCATCCGCCGGCAGGCCGTCGCGGCCGGCGCGACCGGTTTCCTGGTAATAGGCTTCGAGGGACTTGGGCAGGTCCAGGTGGGCAACGAAGCGCACGTTGGGTTTGTCGATGCCCATGCCGAAGGCGATGGTGGCGACCATGATCAGCCCTTCCTCATTGAGGAAGCGCTTCTGGTGAAACGCCCTCAGGTCGTTGGGCAGGCCCGCGTGATAGGGCAGCGCAGGGAATCCCTGCTCGGACAGGAAGGACGCCACCTCCTCCACTTTCTTGCGCGACATGCAGTAGACGATGCCGGCATCGCCCCGCCGCTCGGCCAGGAAGCCCAGTAGCTGCTTGCGCGGCTGATCCTTGGCGACGATGCGATAGAAGATGTTCGGCCGGTCGAAGCTGGACAGGAAACGCTCGGCGTTCTGCAGGTGCAGGCGCTGGACCATCTCCTCGCGAGTACGCATGTCGGCGGTGGCGGTCAGCGCCATGCGCGGGACATTGGGGAACAATTCGGCCAACTGGCCGAGTTGCAGGTATTCCGGACGGAAATCGTGCCCCCACTGGGATACGCAGTGGGCTTCGTCGATGGCGAACAGGCCGATCTGCAGCCGCTGCAGGAATGCCAGCATTCGCGGCTGCACGAGGCGCTCAGGCGCGAGGTAGAGCAGTTTGATCTCGCCCCGGCGAATGCGATCGGCGATCTCCCGCTGGGCTTCAGCGGTCAGCATGGAGTTCAGCGCCACGGCCGGCACACCCAGTTCATCCAGGGTGGCAACCTGGTCCTCCATCAGCGCGATCAGCGGCGACACCACCACCGTCAGGCCCTCGCGCAGCAGCGCCGGCACCTGGTAGCAGAGCGACTTGCCGCCGCCGGTGGGCATCAGCACCAGGGCATCGCCACCCGACGCCACACGTTCGATGATCGCGGCCTGGTTGCCACGGAAAGCGTCGTAGCCGAATACGTCTTTGAGGATGCGCAGTGCCTGATCGAGCATGGGGGTCTCCGGAACAAGCCGCGCATTATACGTCAGCCGCACCGGCAAGATGGCCACGCCCATCGCCCATCGCGCGTGCCTTTTGCCGCGGACCTCGCACTCGACTAGAATTCAGCGTCGTTTATCCCTCAAGGTAGTCCCACGATGTCCTTCGCTGCGCAATTGTCCCGCCTGCAAGCCTTTCTCGACGCCGATGACCTGCACGAGGAGGCTCTGGACTATGTGGCCACCCACGGCTACCTGACCGCCCTGTCGATCTGCCCGGACCAGGTGCCCGAGCGTGAATGGATCGACGCCCTGTTCGCAGAGCCGCCGCACTACCGCAGCGACGCCGAGCGCGAAGAGATCGAAACCACCCTGCTGGCCCTCAAGGCCCACATCGCCCGCCAACTGGCCAGCGATGAAGACCCCGAACTGCCGTGCGACCTGGACCTGGGCAGTGACCCGGACGACTCCGACCTGCGCGGCTGGTGCATCGGCTTCATGGAAGGCGTGTTCCTGCGTGAAGAAGCCTGGTTCGAGAACGCCGAGGAAGAAGTCAGTGAACTGCTGCTGCCGATCATGGTGGGCTCCGGCCTGTTCGACGAGCAGCCCGAGTTCGCCGACATCGCCAAGGACCGCAACCTGGTGGACGAGATGATCGAGCAGATCCCCGAACTGCTGACCGCCCTCTTCCTGCTCTGCAACGCCCCGGAAGAAAAGCCCGCCCTGCTCAAGCCCCGCCACCACTAAGGCCAGGCGCGCATGGCGCACAGCGATATCCAGCAGCAGCGCCACCCGGCGCTGCGCATGGTCCTCCTGATCATCGGCTGGCTCAGCGTTGTGCTGGGCGTGATCGGCATTTTCGTGCCGGTGCTGCCTACCACGCCCTTCCTGCTGCTCGCCGCGGCCTGCTTCGTACGCAGCTCGCGGCGTTTCTACCTCTGGCTGGTGGAACACCCGAAACTCGGGCCCTGGATTCGCGACTACCTGGAAGGCCAGGGCATCCCCCTCAAGGGCAAGGTCTACGCCCTGGGCCTGATGTGGACCAGCATCACCCTCTCCTGCTTCCTCGTGCCCCTGCCCTGGGCCCGTGGCTTCATGCTCACCAGCGCCGTGCTGGTCAGCGTCTACATCCTTCGCCAGAAAACCCTGCGCAGCCACTGAAGCCCCGGCAGATCGCCGATTTCCGCCTAGACTCTGAGCATCCTGGGCGGAGAGACGGCTGATGCGGCAACGGTGGGCAGCAAAGGAACTGCGGAACCCCTCGTGGCTGGCATGGCAAGGCGGCTGCCTGCTCGCCGGTTTGCTGCTCTGCCTGGCCAGCGTGCTGGCCAACTGGGACTTCGAGCTGATCCTGCAGAACGCCTCGAAACGCTACGGCGACCTCGGCCCGGCCAAGGCGCGCATTCTTGCCTGGAGCGAGCTGATCCAGGGCAGCGCCGACCTGCCCGAGGCCGACAAGCTCAGCGCGGTGAACCGTTTCTTCAACCGCCAGATCCGCTTCACCGACGATATCCGCACCTGGCGCGAGAACGACTACTGGGCCACCCCGGTCGAGGCCCTGGTGAAGGGGGCAGGCGACTGCGAGGACTACTCCATCGCCAAGTACTTCACCCTGCGCCGGCTCGGCATTCCCGCCGAGAAGCTGCGCATCACCTACGTCAAGGCCCTGCGCCAGAACCAGGCGCATATGGTGCTCACCTACTACAAGACCCCGACCGCCGATCCCCTGGTGCTGGACAACCTGATCGGCGAGATCCGTCCCGCCTCCCAGCGCACCGACCTGCTGCCGGTGTATGCCTTCAATGCCGAGGGCCTCTACACCGGCGCCAAGCGCGCCGGTGATACCAAGAAACTGTCGCGCTGGCAGGACCTGTTGAAAAAGATGCGAGCCGAGGGCTTCGCCATTGGAGAGGGTTAGTTCATGTCGTTACTCAAGCAACTGTTCCTGGCCATCTGCCTGCTGCTCGCACTGGCCTTCGCCGGCAGCTTCCTCGCCGGAGTCGAAAGCTCCCGCGAGCAGTTGCTCAGCCAGTTGCGCTCCCATGCCCAGGACGCGGCGACGGCGCTTGGCCTGTCGATGACGCCCCATGTCGACGACGCGGCAATGATCGAACTGATGGTCAGCTCCATCTTCGACAGCGGTTACTTCGCCAGCATCCGAGTGGTGCGCATCCCCGATGGCGGCGTCATTGCCGAGCGCCGCACCACCACGACCAGCGAACAGGTGCCCAGCTGGTTCGCCAACCTGGTCGATCTGCGGCCCCAGGGAGGCGATGCGCTGATCATGCGCGGCTGGCAACAGGCGGCGCGGGTGGAGGTGCTCAGCCATCCCCAGTTCGCCCTGGCCAAGCTTTGGGACAGCGCAGTCGGCAGTCTCGCCTGGCTGCTGCTCTGTGGCCTGCTCAGCGCGCTGGTCGGCGCGTGGTTGCTGCGTACCCAACTGCGGCCGCTGGACAACATGGTCCAGCAAGCCGAAGCCATCAGCCGCCGAGAATTTCTAGCCCTGCCGAAAGTGCCGCGCACGCCGGAGCTGCGTCGCGTGGTACTGGCCATGAACCAGATGGTGGACAAGCTGCGCAACCTCTTCGCCGAGGAAGCCGCACGCAGCGAACGCCTGCGCGAAGAAGCCTATCAGGACAGCCTCACGGGCCTGGCCAACCGTCGTCAGTTCGACATTCGCCTGGCCAACCAGTTGGTGCCCAACGACCAGAACGCCGCCGGCTACTTGCTGCTGCTGCGGGTCAACGACCTGGCTGGGCTCAACCAGCGCCTCGGCGGTCAGCGCACCGACGCCTTGATTCGGGATATCGGCGAGCTCCTCCAGGACCTTGAACAGAAGCGCGGCACCCCCGACTGGCTCGCCTCACGCAGCCGCGGCGGTGAGTTCTCGCTGCTCGCCCCCGGTCTCAACAGCGAAGACATCGAGCACCTGACCGCAGAGCTCGCTGATCGCCTGGAGAACCTGCATGCCACTGGCGCCAGTGACCGCAGCCCGGTAGCCCTGCTGGGTATCGCCGCCTACCGACCGGGGGAAGACATCCATAAGGTCATGGGCCGTGCCGATCAGGCGCTGGCCCAGGCGGCCCAAAGCACGGACCGACCCTGGGTCCGCCTGGACGACTACGACGCCGCACCTGGTCAGAGCCTGCACGACTGGCGGGTCTGGATCGACGACGCACTCAACAAGGGCAAGCTGCGCCTCTACTTCCAGCCAGTGGGCCTCTGTACGAATGCCGCGCAAATCCTGCACCACAAAGTGCTGGCGCGCCTGCTCGACCCCCAGGGCGAAGCCGTCCCCGCCGGACGCTTCCTGCCCTGGATCGAACGCCTGGGCTGGGCCGCGCGCTTCGACCTGGCGATGCTGGAGCACTGCCTGGCGCATCTGCAGCAGACGCCTTCGCCTATCGCCCTCAGTCTGTCAGCCGCCAGCCTGCAACAGGGCGACAACCGCGAACGCCTGCTCGCGTTGCTGAAGAGCCATCCACAGCAAGCGGCGCTGCTCACGCTGGAACTGGATGAGCGCCATCTACCGCCCGCGAACGAGCTCGGGCAGATCTGCCAGGCAATTCGCGAAACCGGCTACAGCGTGGGCCTGCAGCACTTCGGCGGACGCTTCAGCCTGATCGGCAACCTGGCCCACCTGGGGCTGGCCTACCTGAAGATCGACGGCACCTACATCCGCACCATCGACCAGGAAAGCGACAAACGCCTGTTCATCGAAGCGCTGTTCCGCGCGACCAACAGCATCGACCTGCCACTGATCGCGGAGATGGTGGAAACCGAGGGGGAGCTGGAGGTGCTCAAGGAACTGGGAATCCAGGGGGCCATGGGCCGACTGATCGGCGCACCGGCGCCCTGGCATGAGTAACCGGCCCTGCCTGTGATGATTGAAAGACTCTGACTAGCCGGGTGAAGTCGGCGTTTCGGTAGGTGGTGAGCTGCTTGCGAACCATCGCGCTCGGACTGTTCGCGAGCAAGCTCGCTCCTACAAGTTCGGAGGTGAACCCGGCGTAGACGCGCGAGCGTTGGCTTTGCACGCGTCCAGGTGCAACCCGTTCACTGCGGCAAGCGCGTCTCGTCGGGCACCAATCCGCCCAGATCCTCCACCTGCGCACGGGCGTAGGCACGGTGCTGGAGCTTGTGACGAGCAGGTTCCGGCAGGTCGGTGTAGTTCATCAAGCCCCGACTCACCAGTACCTGCACCAGGTCCTCGATCACCCGCACCAATTCCAGGTCGGAATGCTGCAAGGACATCAGGTGGTCATGCAGGCTGCGGCTGGCGAACCAGCTCTGCACCTCCGGGTCGTTGGCCGGCATGCTCTGGGTCATGCTCTCGAAGGGCTCGTGTTCCACCCGCAGCACTCTGCCTTTTTCGTCGCGTTGCACGAAAACCATGGTTCCCTCCCTTTGCCATCGAGAATCGGGGCCGCCCTGAGAGCGGCCCCCTTCCGCCGATCAGACATCCACCTTCAACGAACCGTCATCGAGCATGTGCGAAATCACCGAGGCGGTATCCGGTGCGCTATATGCGGCCATCAGATTCACCCCTTGCAGCACGATGGTCTGTCCTTCCCCGCCCGCCGCCGCCGCGTTGCTGTCCACCGTGATGGTGGTGTTGGCACCGAAGGCCATGGTCAGGTAATCGTCCAGGCTGCCTACATCGCTGTGCTCGCCACTGAGCAATTGCGACAGGTCCAGCTTGTCCACGCCCGGGTTGAAGCCGGCGATGGTGGTGACGCCACTGTCGCCAGGCAACCACTTGAAGGTATCCGCCCCGGCGCCGCCATCGAGCAGGTCGTCGCCGCCATTGCCAGCGAGTACGTTGTCGCCGCTGTTGCCGGTGAGCACGTCATCGAAGCGCGAGCCCAGCAGATTCTCGATGTCGATGAGGGTATCCAGGCCTCCGCCGCCGGTGTTCTGCTGGCCAATCAGAGCCAGATCCACTGCAACACCCACATTGGCGCCGTCGTAAGACACCGTGTCGCTACCGACCCCTCCGTCCATCACATCGTTGCCCAATCCCCCCACCAGCACGTCATCCCCCGCCATGCCGGAGAGATGATCACTGCCACTGGTCCCCTGGATCACATCACTGGTTGTGGTGCCTACGAAGGTGCTGCCCGCCTCCATCGTCACATGCAGCGACTGGGTCGAGGTGGAATCACCGTCTGCGTCCTTGATACCCACCTGGAAGTCCAGTTCGGTATCCAGTGTATTGCTCTCGGCGGTAATGAAGCCGATATCCGAAACCTTGAGCACATCGTTATCGGTTGCCGACGAGCCAAAGCTGGTTCCATTGGCTACATTCGAGGCGCCACCGCCCCCAAGCGCCGAATTGAAGTCGATGGCACTGGAGGTGGTGATGTCTTCGACGCTGGTGAGTATCTGTGCGCCGTAAATCTGCCAACTCTCGCCGGACGCATTGAAGTCGTTGCTCTCGATGACGATGGCCCCGTCATTGTTGCCCAGGGTAATGCCGTAGGCAGCCAGTGCCACGCTGTTGGCGGTCATGATGTCACTGTTGCTCACGACCAATGCTCGCGTGGTCTTGGTACCGCCCGCACCGATCAGCTTGAGCACGACAACCAGGTCTTCATTGCCAACCCCGTCGAACTTGAGGAACATCCCGGCCGCACGGGCAGACGGCTCGACGCCGAGGTTGCCCTTGGGATTCGAGGTATAGAAGTTCAGGTCCAGCACCTCGCCCTTGCCCAATGTGTCTCCGCCCACGCCATTGTCCAAGTTGCTCACGCTGACCCATGAGGTGCTCTGGCTGAACAGCTCGCCTTGACTGAAGACCGACGTGTTGTCCGTGCCGGCCCGCAGGTTATCTTCGTCGGTGCCGCTGCCGGGTTCGGAGTAGCTGGTGTACTGGACGTAGAAATCGTTATCCAGCTCCACCACCGACACCGCCGGCTGGGTATTGTCCGGTAACGTACTGTTTACCTCGTATCCGGAGATGCTCAGCGATGTACTGGTCTTGAAGATGGTGAAGCCCTGGATCGGCTCATTCAGCGACACCGTGTAGGTGCCGTTGGCCTTATCGAACACCAGCGTACCGGCAGCATCATCGAGCACGCCCGGGCTGGCCGGATTCGGCGCATACCGGAAGCTGATATCGAAGGTTGCTGTCGAGGCAGTTTCGGAAACCCAGGTGACAGCAGTCGACGAAATAGCGCTACCGCCGACGGTGCCGCTGAGACTGATGGAAGTGAAGTCCGAGTCCGTGGCCGAGAAAGGCCCACTGCCGCGGGTATCCGCACCGGTGCTGTAATCGAAGACGCCAGTCGCTCCACCAGGATTGCTGCTATTCGAGTAGACCAGGTTCGAGGCGGCCAGGATTGTCGGAATATCGTCTTCCACCTGGATAAGCAGATCTCCTGCCAACGGCAGGTTCCCGCTGCCATTGCTCGCCTGGAGGGCCCCTGTCAGATTCAGAGTGAGAATCTGGTCGTCACCACCCGCGCCGCCGGGATGGTCCAGCGCGCCCAGCAAGGTGAAGGTGTAGCTGCCATCGCTACCCACCTGCAGGGTGAAGACGGTATCCGCATCGGCCTTGGCGACCAGGGTGTCGCCCTCGCGTGAGTAGGTGACCGCAACGCCATCGGACGTCAGCACGGGCATCGCCTGTGGGGTAGCGGTCACGCTGAACTGCGCGCCAACCGGGGTGCCGACCAGCAGCTCGCCGAGATTGCCGGTCACCACGGTCGTCTGGGCATCACCGTCGGTGATGCCACCCGGCAGCTCGTCCTCGTCCACGCGGCCGATCACTGGCGAAGCGTCTTCGATCCGCACCGTCAGCGAGGCGCTCGACGGGTCTCCATCCTTGTCGATGATGCTATAGGTGAAGCTCTCGCTGGTGTCGGCCACCACATCGTTCGACGCGACGTAGGTCCAGGCGCCGGTGGTGAAATCGAAACTCAGCTTGCCGCCGCCAGGTGTGGTGATCGCACTCAGCACGTTGCCGGACAGACTGCCACCACTGCTCAGGCTTATGCTGCCGGCGCCATTCCAGTTGTAGGTGACGGTACCGATCTGGATGGATTGGATGCGGCCCGCACCATCAGCACCGAAGGCATCGTCATCACCGCCACCCACTGCGTTGTCGCTACCCAGCAGGACGTTGCCGGACACCACGTTGAAGTCCTGGCCACAGCCTTCGGCCACATCGGCACTGTCGTTCTTCGCATGCGGTGTATCGTCATCGACCTTGATATCCAGGGTGCCGTTGGTGGAGTCGCCGTCCTTGTCGGCGACCTGATAGGCCAGGGTGAAGAGCTGGTCGTTCTCCTGGTCGCCCAGCGCATGCTGGATGGGTGCGAGTTGGGTCACCCCGTAGGCACCAGTGGTGCTGTCGAGGGTTACTTCAATGACCGTGGTAGTGCCCTGTTTGATCAACAAGGTGGTGCCGGACTTCACATAGGTGAAGCCGTCAGGCGCGCCCGTGGTCAGCCACTGGACATCACCAGCGCCATCGGCACCGAAACCGAACCCTACGCTGCCCGTGGCATTCGCCGAGTCAGGATCGTCACCCGAGCCATTCGGAATTCCGCCGGGAAGGGCGTCGTCATCCAGTTGCACCACGACATTGCTGTTCACCGTCGGAGCGGCATCGCGGAAGCTGATGGCGCAGCCCAGATCGAGGGTCGCGCTGTCCTTGTCGCCGTCGCCATCGGTAATGGTGGCGGTCAGGGTGATCAGGTCGGCACTGGACAAGCCAGCCACCTGGTCAGGCCCGCTGTCCGGCGAATGAATGATCGCGCGCTGCTGGTCCAGGGTTACCGTGCCATCGGCGGCCACGCTCAGGCGGAACGCCACCTGCCCGCTGCCGCTGACCAGGCCGACGATGTCCGAACCAACCTTGGACAGCAGGATGCTGTTGCCCGTCGCGGTGTCCTTCAGCCCGCTGTCCACACCCACAGATTTCACATCCAGGCTGTAGGTGATGGCGTTGCTGACAGCCGCTCCGTCAGCGCCGAACACCGTCGTGAAGGCCCCGGCGAAGCTGGTGCTGGCATTGAGGCTAAGATTGGTCTCGTCCACCTGCGCGCCCAGGGCGCCCAGACTCGTCACGCTGATATCGGGCACGTCGTCGACGATGCTGACAGTCAGGCTGCCGGTGCCGGTGTTGCCGTTGGCATCGACAACCTGGAAGGTGAAGGTTTCCGTGAACTGCAGGTTGTTGCCGTTGTTGCCCGGATTGACCTTGGGCGCAGAGAGCAAGGTGTAGGTGTACGAGCCGTTGCTGCCGAGCACCAACTGGCCGTACTGGCCGTTGCCCGCTCCGACACCCAGGCTGAAGCTATAGGGCCCGTTGCCGCCACTGCCCACAAGGGTGCCGCTGGCGAACTCATCGTTGCTCGTTGGCGCGCTGCCAAAGCTCAGGGCGGCTTCACGCACATCCTGATCCGAGCCGGCCTGCACACTGCCGACCACCGTGTAATTGGACACATTAATGGTCAGGGTCGTGGTGCTCAGATCACCATCGGCATCGACAATGCTGTAGGTGAAGGTATCGACCGCGCCGGCCTGACCCACGGAGTTTGCATGGCTGGTGTAGGTGTAACTGCCGTCGGCATGCAGTACCAGGGTGCCCAGACCGGTATCGATGGGCACGCCGACATCTCCCGAAACCGGGGTCGACGTGTCATTACCGGTACGCACGCCCACCACACCGGTGGTCGGCGACGGACGTCCATCGGCACCGAACACGTCCGCCACCGAGCCCAGACCGGCGCCGCTGACCACATTGCCATTGACGCTGCTGCCTTCGCTGACCGATGCACCATCGGCCTTCGCCTGCGGCAGATCATCGACGATCTCGATGGTCGCCGTGGCCCAGGCGCTGGTCACGCCATCGCTAACGGTGATCTGGAAGCCATCCGTCTCCGGTCCGGCGCCATCGGTAGTGGCTTCGGTCAGCGTGTAGCTGAAGCTGTAGGTACCGTTGCTATAGCCGGTGATCTGCACGGTGCCATGGGCAGTGGTGAAGCTCTGTCCGACCAGACTGGTGAAATCGCTGGTGGTCAGGTCCACCGTCAGGCCGCCGACGCTGAGCGACTGCAGATCTCCCAGGCCATCAGGGTCGCCAATAGTGAAGGTGCCATCGACCTGAGTACTGCCATCACCGGCGCTGGAACCCTCCGGCAACCCCTTCTCATAGACCTGGGCCATTCCACCCTGGGCATCCGGGAAACTGACCTCAACCGTCGGTGTGTCGTTGCTGCCAATGATGGTGAGGGTCAGGGTCGAGTCGCTGGCGTCGCCATCGGCATCACGCATGCTGTAGGCGTAGTGCAGGACCACCTGCTCGCCCGGCTCCAGCGCTTCCACGGCCGCCGAACCATTGGCCAGTGCGAAGCTGTAGCTGCCATCGGCATTCAGGGTGACAACGCCATAGGGTGTACTTACCAGCAGGCTGCCGTTATCGCCCGGCGTGGCACCGGCTACGCCATTCCAACGAGTGAAGGCCTTGGTCTGGTCGGCACCACCGGCATCGTTGTCCAGCACGTTGCCGCCCAGGGTGGCGGGGACGCTGCCTTCGATGATGCTGGCGCTGTCGGCATATGCCTTGGGTGTATCGTCGTCCACATTGATGACCAGGCTGCCCGTGGCGCTATCGCCATCGGCATCCGTCACCTTGTAGGCAATGCTGAAGCTCACATCGTTTTCGTCATACCCGGCCGGATGCATGATCGGGTTGTTCTGAACGACGCTGTACGCACCGGTCGCCCAGTTCAGGGTCAGAGTCAGGACAGTGAGGCCGCCCTGCTTGATCAACAGGTTGTCGCCGTGCTTCTCGTAGCTGAAACCATCGGGCGCGCCGCTGGTAAGCAGCGTGATCGAACCAGGACCGTCCGCCCCGAAGCTATGCCCCAATTTACCGGTGACATTCGCGGTATCCGGCGTGACGTCGCCCATGCCATAGGCGTTGCCGCCTGGCAGGGCATCATCATCCAGTTGCACCACGGGGCTGGTGCTGACCATGGGCGTGTCATCATCCACCTTGATGTACAGCGAGCCATCGGCGCGGTCGCCGTCGCGGTCGACGATCTTGTACTCGACCTCGAAGGTCAGGTCGTTCTCGTCGTAACCGTTGGCATGCAGGATCGGTGCGTTCTGGGTGACGGTGTAGGCGCCGGTGAACTTGTCCAGGGTGATGGTGATAACGGTCACGTCGCCCTGCTTGATGAGCAGGCCGCCTTGGGTTTCCACATAGGTGAAACCATGGGGTGCGCCGCTATCCTGCAACTCGATCTCACCCGGGCCATCAGCACCGAAATCATGGGCGATGGTGCCGCTGGTGTTCCGAGTGTCGGGATCACTGTCGCCCTCGCCGCCGGGGTTGCCGTAGGGCAAGGCATCGTCGTCGAGGCAGACCTTCACGTAGGGATCGATGCTGGGCGCGTCATCCTTGAAGCTGATGGCGTTGCCCAGGTCGAGCGAGGCACTGTCCTGGTCACCATCGCCGTCTGTAATGGTGGCGTTCAGGGTGATCAGGTCGGTACCGGCCAGCCCTGCGGCCTGGTCCGGCCCGTCATTGGGGGTGTGGAAGATCGCCCGCGATTGATCCAAGGTTAGCGTGCCGTCAGCGGCCACACTCAGGCGGAACGCCAGTTGCCCTCCTCCAACCACGCGGCCGACGATATCCGCGCCTTCCTTGAACAGCAGGATGCTGCTGCCGGTCGCAGTATCGCGCAGGCCGCTGTCCACCCCTGGCGACTTCACATCCAGGCTGTAGGTAATGGCATTGCTCAGGGCTGCGCCATCGGCGCCGAACACCGACGAGAAGGCTCCGGCGAAGCTGGTGCTGTCGGTGGCGCCGAGGGTGGTCTCGTCGACCTGCAGGTCGAGCCCTTCCAGCCCCCTCACGCTGATGCTCGGCACATCGTCGATGATGTCGATGGTCAGGGTGCCGATGCCGGTATTGCCGTTGGCATCGGTCACCGTGAAGGTGAAGGTTTCAGTGAACTGCAGGTTGTTGCCGTTGTTGTCCGGATTGACCTTGGGCGCAGAAATCAGCGTGTAGGTGTAAGACCCATTGCTGTTGACTACCAACTGGCCGTACTGGCCGGTGCCGGCGCCAACGCCCAGACTGAAGCTGTAGGGGCCGTTGCCTCCGTTGGCTACCAGGGTGCCGCTGGCGAATTCGTCATTGCTGGTGGGTTCGCTGCCGAAGCCCAGGGCTGCCTCGCGGACGTCGTCGTCCGAGCCGGCCTTCACGTCGCCAACCACGGTGATGTTCGACAGGTCGATGGTCAGGGTCGTGGTGCTCAGGTCACCATCGGCGTCGACGATGGTGTAGGTGAAGGTATCCACTGCACCCGCCTGCCCCAGGGCGTTGGCGTGGCTGGTGTAGGTGTAACTGCCGTCGGCATGCAGCACCAGGGTGCCCAGGCCGGTATCGATTGGCACCCCCACGCCGCCAGCGGCCGGCGTCGAAACATCGCCACCGGTACGCACGCCCACCACGCCGGTCGCCGGTGAGGGTCGGCCATCGGCACCGAACACGTCCGCTACCGATCCCAAGCCAGCGCCACTGACCACGTTTCCGCTGACGCTGCTGCCTTCACTGACCGAAGCATCGTCGGCCTTCGCTTGCGGCACGTCGTCGACGATCTCGATGGTCACCGTGGCCGACGCATTGGCCAGCCCGTCGCCCACATTAATAAGGAAGCCGTCCGTCTCCGGACCAGCGGTGTCGGTGATGGCTTCGGTCAGGGTGTAGCTGAAGCTGTAGGTGCCGTTGCTGTAGCCGGTGATCAGCACCGTGCCATGGGCCGCCGCGAAGCTTTGCCCCACCAGGCTGGCGAAGCCGCTGGTGGTGAGGTCGACCGTCAGGCTGCCGACGCTGAGAGTCTTCAGGTTGGCCAGGCCGTCCGAATCCGCGACCGTGAAGCTGCCGGTGGTGATGTTGCTGCCGTCGCCCGCGCTGCTGCCATCCGCCAGGCCCTTCTCGAATACCTGGGCCAGCCCGCCCTCGGCATCCGGGGTACTGACCTCGATGGTGGGGATGTCGTTGCTGCCGGTGATGGTAAGGGTCAGCGTTGAATTGCTCGGATCGCCGTCGGCGTCCTGCATGGAATAGGCGTATTGCAGGGTGACCTGCTGGCCTTCGGTCAGGGCTTCCACCGCGGCCGAACCGTTGGCCAGCGCGAAGCTGTAGCTGCCGTCGGCATTCAGGGTGACCACGCCATACGGGGTGTTCACCTGCAGGCTGCCATTCTCGCCCGTGGTGGCACCTGCCACACCGTTCCAGCTGGTGAAGGCCTTCGGCTGGTCGGCACCGCCGACATCATTGCCCAGCACATTGCCGGACAGGCTCGACGGCACGCCGTTCTCGGTCAGGCCGCCGCTGTCCGGGTTGGCCTGCGGCACATCGTCGACGATCTCGATGGTCACCGTGGCCGACGCATTGGCCAGCCCGTCGCCCACATTAATAAGGAAGCCGTCCGTCTCCGGACCAGCGGTGTCGGTGATGGCTTCGGTCAGGGTGTAGCTGAAGCTGTAGGTGCCGTTGCTGTAGCCGGTGATCAGCACCGTGCCATGGGCAGCCGCGAAGCTTTGCCCGACCAGGCTGGCGAAGCCGCTGGTGGTCAGGTCGACCGTCAGGCTGCCGACGCTGAGGGTCTTCAGGTTGGCCAGGCCGTCCGAATCCGCGACCGTGAAGCTGCCAGTGGTGACCGTGCTGCCGTCACCCGCGCTGCTGCCATCCGCCAGGCCCTTCTCGAAGACCTGGGCCAGCCCGTTCTCGGCATCCGGGGTGCTGACCTCGATGGTGGGGATGTCGTTGCTGCCGATGATGGTGAGGGTCAGCGTCGAATTGCTCGGGTCGCCGTCGGCGTCCTGCATCGAATAGGCGTATTGCAGGGTCACCTGCTGGCCTTCGGTCAGGGCTTCCACCGCGGCCGAACCGTTGGCCAGCGCGAAGCTGTAGCTACCGTCGGCATTCAGGGTGACCACGCCATACGGGGTGTTCACCAGCAGGCTGCCATTCTCGCCCGTGGTGGCACCTGCCACACCGTTCCAGCTGGTGAAGGCCTTGGGCTGGTCGGCACCGCCAACGTCGTTGCCCAGCACATTGCCGGACAGGCTCGACGGCACGCCGTTCTCGGTCAGGCTGCCGCTGTCGGGGTTAGCCTGCGGCACATCGTCGACGATCTCGATGCTGACATTGGTCGAAATCGGTAGCCCCAGGCCGTCGCTCAAACTGATGAGGAATCCATCTCGCTCGTCGCCTGCGGCGAGGTCGGAAATGGGCCTGGTCAGCGTGTAACTGAAGCTGAAGGTGCCGGTGGAAGCGTCGAATCCTGTGATCCGAACCGTGCCAAAAGCCGCTTCGAACCCCCCGCCGATCAAGCTGGCAAGCGGGTGATCCGGGTCGATCTGCAGGTCCAGGCCACCAACGCCCAGGCTCTTCAACTTATCCAGGCCGTCAGGGTCCCGAATCGTGAAGGTGCCATGCACCACATTGCTGCCATCGCCTTCGCTGGAACCGCCAGGCAGGCCACGCTCGAACACCCGGACGACACCGCCCTCGGCATTGGGGAAATTGACTTCCACGGTTGGAACGTCATTTTGGCCGACGATGGTAATGGTCAGATTTGCGGAGCTCTGGTCGCCATTGCCGTCCTGGATGCTGTAGCCGAAGTCGATATTGACGGTTTCCCCTTCGCCCAGCCCTTCGACTGCCGGCGTACCGTTGGCCAGTTCGAAGTTGTAGCTGCCGTCGGGGTTCAGGGTCACCACACCATACGGGGTGCTCACCAGCAGGCTGCCGTTCGGACCGCTGGATGCACCGGGAGCTTGCCAGGAAAGGAACTGCGTCGGCAGATCGGGGCCGCCGTCGTCGTTATCCAGCACATTGCCCTGCACGCCTTCGCCGCCCTCTTCGACCGTCTGGGCATCATCTTCGGCGACCGGCACACCGTTGACCGGAGGTACGACGACCTCCAGTTCCTCTGCCGCGATGGCGACATCGGGATTGGGAAACTCGGGAACGGAGCCGATCGGGCCAGTAGGGAAGCCGATATTGGGATCGACCCTGCCTGCGGTCTCTCCCAGCAGCACAAAGGAGTGACCGCCACCGGCGTTACCGGAACCACCGCCACCCGAGCCCGGCCCTGCCGCAGTTGCTTCGGCTGCCTGGGTCGGGTCTACGCCCGCCTCGATGGCGGCCTGCAGCTTCTCGACGTCGGTGAGGTCCTGCTCGCTGGGTGTGGCGGCGGAATCAGCGGCGGCAGATTGGGTGGCATCTGGGGTGCCGGCCAGCAAGCTGTTGTTCAGTGCCATGCTGCTCTCGCGACCGAGCACCAGTTCCTGGCCGTTGGCCAGGGCCACTGCCACCGCGCCCTGGGCGCCGGTGACCAGTTGCTCGCCAGCGAATACCCGATCGCCTTCGGTGAGCAAGCGACGCGAACCATCCGCTGCCACGGCGAAGACTTCACCTACGACCTGCCGAACGACCCCGATTGATCCAGCCATGACTCCTTCCTCCCGCACCGCGTGCTGCCAAACGGGCAGCGCCGACACTAGTCAATGAGAGTCACAGCACGTCAAACCGGACATCGGTCCGATGAAGAAGCGTCAGAGAGAAGAGGCTCACACCCGCACAAAACCACGCAATGTCAATAAAACGTCACGCAGTCCGACGTCGCCCTACTCCGTCGGATTTACCCCGCCCTGAGTTCCTTGATATGTGCTTGACCACATTTGGCACCCACAAGTGGGGCCTGGAAGCCCCAAAACATGCGATCTGCTGGCAAAAAGATGTCTTGGATTTCCGACGAGTGCATAAGAATTTTTCCTGATAATCCATGTGAAAAATTCTTCTTAGCCCCTTCTAAAGTTGTTCTTAGCTCTGATGTTACAAGCCTGAAACGGTTTGCCATGGATTTTCGCCAATTTTTCGGCGCCAGGAAGCAAGAATCCGACATGGAGAACGACAAAAAATGCGCACTTTCACTCCCCTGTGGTCCAGCATTCTGCTTGCCATGGCTGCCACGCAAATCCAGGCCATGACGCTCACGGACGCGATCCAGAGCACCTTGGACAAACACCCCGAACTCCTCGCCAGCGCCCAGAATCGACTGGTCGCCGACGAAGAAGCGAAAGTCGCCAAAGGTGGGTACTTGCCGACCGTCGACCTGATAACCGGTGTAGGTCGGGAGCAGAGCGACAGCCCGTCCACACGAGCGCTCGGCGATCACAATAAGGAAACCCTGAATTTCCGTGATGCCGAACTGCGTCTGCGGCAAATGCTGTTCGATGGTTTCAACACGCCCAACGAGGTGGATCGCACCAAGGCCGTGGTCAATTCACGCGCCTACTTCACCCTGGGTACCGCCGAGAGCCTGGCACTGCGCACCGTGGAGGTGTACCTGGACGTGCTCAAGCGTCGTGAGATGGTGGCACTGGCCAAGAACAACCTGATGGCCCACGAGCGTATCCACGACCAGATCGGCCTGCGCAGCGAGCGCGGTGTGGGCAGCACCGCCGACCTCGACCAGGCCGAAGCGCGCCTGGCCCTGGCCAAGAACAACCTCTACACCGAGGAAGTGAACCTGGCCGACGCCGAAGCCAATTTCTATAGCGCCGTAGGCGTGCCGGCCGACGAACTGGTGACGCCGGCCACCATCAAGGGTGAGATGCCCGCCGACCTCGTGGCCGCGCGCCAGGGCGTGATGGAAACCAACCCTCTGCTGAAATCGGCCCAGTCCGATGTGCAGGCCGCCGAGAGCCAGTACGAATCCGCCAAGGCACCCTTCTACCCGCGCCTGGACGCCGAACTGGCCACCACTGCTGACGACAACGTGCAAGGTGACGAGGGTCACTACAACACCTGGCGGGCCGGTGTGGTGATGAACTACAACCTGTTCAACGGCATGCGCGACAAGGCCCGTCTGCAAGCCGCCGCCCACCAGATCAACCAGTCGATGGACATCCGCAACAACGCACTGCGGGTGCTGAACGAAAACCTTGCCCTGGCCTGGAACGCCATGGAAAACGCCCGCAAGCAGACCCCCGAGGCACGCGCCTACGCCGACTACACGGCCCGCGTCCGCGAGGCTTACCAGCAGCAGTTCGGCCTCGGCCAGCGCACCCTGCTGGACCTGCTGGACAGCGAGAACGAGCTCTTCACCGCCAACCGCCGCTATGTCGAGGTGCGCTACACCGAAGAGTTCTCCATGTACCGGGTGATTTCGGCCATGGGCGACCTGCTGCGCCGACAGAAAGTCGTGGTCCCGGCTGAAGCCGTCGCCCTCACCGAGGTGAGGAGCGAAGCCCAGTTGCCGGATATGAAGTGAACCCGCATGGGAGTCCAGGACCATGACCACCATGGAACGGACTGACAGTCCCAGAGATCCGCGCCAGGGCCATGACGACCCGCTGCTCGACGGCCTGCTGATCCTATGCCGGCTGCATGGTCGTGCCGCCAGCCGCGCCAGCCTGAGCAGCGGCCTGCCGTTGCCGGGCCAGCGCCTGTCAGCGGAACTGCTGCCTCGCGCGGCGGCGCGCGCCGGTTTGCAGGGTCGTCTGCTGCGCCGCGAACTGGACGCCATCTCGCCACTCAACCTGCCGCTGCTGCTGCTGCTCAAGGGCGGCCGCAGCGCGGTACTGACCCGGTTCGACGACAAGGGCCGCGCGCTGATCCTGCCCTGCGAAGCCGACGGCGGCGAGCAATGGGTGCCCCGCGACATACTGGCCCTGGAGTACAGCGGCCAGGCCCTGTTCGCTCGCCCGCGCCATGAACTGGAGGATGCCCACGCGCCGCTCGTGCCACGGGTAACCTCCTGGTTCCGCGACACCTTGCGGCTGTCCCGCTGGCTCTATGCCGATGCCATGCTGGCAAGCCTGCTGATCAACCTGCTGGGCATGCTGGTGCCGCTGTTCGTGATGCAGACCTACGACCGCGTAGTGCCCAACCAGGCCACCTCGACGCTCTGGGTACTGACCATCGGCCTGCTCATTGGCACTGGCTTCGACCTGCTGCTGCGGGTGCTGCGCGCCAACCTGCTGGACAACGCCGGCAAGAAGACTGACGTGGTGCTTTCGGCGACGCTGTTCGAGCGCATCATCGGCATGTCGATCAAGGCGCGGCCGGCCACCATCGGGGGCTTTGCCCAGAGCATCCACGACTTTCAGGGTCTGCGGGAATTCCTCACCGCGGTGACCCTCACCAGCCTGATCGACCTGCCCTTCTCGGTGCTGATGCTGCTGGTGATCGGCCTGCTCGGCGGGCCCCTGGTGGTGATCCCGCTGCTCGCCTTCCCGCTCACCGCGCTCTTCGCCTGGATCATCCAGACGCGACTGCGCGACACGGTGCAGCGCAGCCTGACCCTGGGCGCCGAACGCCAGGCGCTGCTGATCGAAACCCTCTCGGGCCTGGAAACCCTCAAGGCCTGCGGCGCCGAAAGCGAGCGCCAGCATCGTTGGGAACACACCCACGGCGCCCTCACCCGGCTCGACAGCCACGCCCGCTTCCTCTCTGCCCTGGCCACCAACGGCACCCTGTTCATGCAGCAGTTCGCCGGCCTGGCAGTGATCGTCGCCGGGGTCTACAGCATCATCGCCGGCAACCTCAGCGTCGGTGCACTGGTGGCCTGCTACATGCTCAACAGCCGCGTGCTCTCGCCACTCGGGCAGATCGCCGGGCTGATAACCCGTTACCAGCAGGCGCGTCTGACCATGAAATCCACCGACGCCCTGATGACCCTGCCCCAGGAGCGCGAGGCCATCCAGCAGCCGCTGGAACACCAGGTGTTCAAGGGCAACCTGGACGTTTGTCAGGTGGAGTTCCGCTACCCAGGGCAAACCACCCCGGCGCTCAACAAAGTCAGCCTGCGCCTGGCCGCCGGAGAACGCGTCGGCATCATCGGCCGCAGCGGCTCGGGCAAGAGCACCCTGGCACGCCTGATTCTCGGCTTCTACGCGCCAGACGAAGGCCAACTGCTGCTGGATGGCATCGACCTCCGGCAGACCGACATCGGCGACCTGCGCCAGCAGATCGGCTACGTCAGCCACGACCTGCCGTTGCTGGCCGGCAGCCTGCGCGACAACCTGACCCTGGGCGCACGCTACGTCAGCGACGAGCGCATGCTCGAAGTCGCGGAAATGACCGGCGTCGGCGAGCTCGCCCGCCAGCACCCGCAAGGTTACGACCGACCAGTGGGCGAACGTGGCCAACTGCTCTCCAGCGGCCAGCGCCAGGCCGTGCTGCTGGCCCGCGCACTGCTGCTCGACCCGCCACTGCTGGTGCTCGACGAACCCACCAGCGCCATGGACAACAGCAGCGAAGAACAACTGCGGCAGCGCCTGGCGACCTGGTCGGCGGGCAAGACACTGATCCTCATCACCCATCGCAGCTCGATGCTGGCGCTTGTCGATCGCCTGGTGGTACTGGACAACGGCCAGGTGGTCGCTGACGGGCCCAAGGACACCGTCATCGACGCCCTGCGCAAAGGCCGCATCGGCCAGGGCAATGCCTGAGGAGACACGCCATGGCCAGCGCAGAAAAGTCCACCCCCTACTTCGGTCGCCGCAACGGCGCCGATACCGCGTTCATGCCGGAAGTGGCCGGCGCCATGCTGGAAGACTCGCCACGGGCCACCCGCATCACGGTCTGGGTGGCGTGTACCCTGCTGCTGGTGGCGCTGATCTGGGCGCACTTCGCGGTGCTGGAAGAAGTGACCACCGGTGAAGGCAAGGCGATCCCCTCCAGCAAGGTGCAGGTGATCCAGAACCTGGAAGGCGGCATCGTCTCGGAAATCCTCGTGCGCGAGGGCCAGGTGGTGGACAAGGGCGCCGTGCTGCTGCGCCTGGACGACACCCGCTTCCTCTCCAACAAGGGCGAGAGCGAGGCTGACAGGCTGGCCCTGACGGCCCGCGTCGAACGCCTTTCAGCCGAAGCCGAGGGCCGCGAACTGGCCCTGCCCGAAGAGATCATCCGCGAGGCGCCGCAACTGGCCGAGGACGAAACATCGCTGTACCGGGCACGCGCCCAGCGCCTCGAAAGCGAGCAGCGCATTCTCAGCGAACAGCTGCGGCAGAAGAAGCAAGAACTGGCCGAGTTCCGTTCCAAGAGCGGGCAGTACCGCTCCAGCCTGGGGCTGATCCAGCAGGAGCTGAACATGTCCCAGCCCCTGGTGAAGGCCGGCGCCATCTCCCAGGTGGAGATCCTCCGCCTGCAGCGCAGCGCCGTGGAAACCCGTGGCGAACTGGAGGCGACCAACCTGGCCATCCCTCGCGCCGAATCGGCCATGTCCGAGATCGAGCGGAAGATGGAGGAAAGCCAGCTTGCCTTCCGCTCCGACGCCTTCAAGGAACTCAACGAGGTGCGCACCGAGCTGTCGAAGATAACCTCCACCGGCAAGGCCATCGATGACCGCGTCAGCCGCACCACCGTGGTGTCTCCGGTACGCGGGGTGATCAAGCAGCTCAAGGTGAACACCATCGGCGGCGTGGTGCAGCCCGGCAGCGATCTGGTGGAAGTGGTGCCGCTGGAAGACAGCCTGCTGATCGAAGCGCGCATCCGCCCGCAGGACGTGGCCTTCCTGCACCCCGGCCAGAAAGCCATGGTCAAGTTCACTGCCTATGACTACACCATCTACGGCGGCCTCAAGGCCGGCCTGGAGCTGATCAGCGCCGACACCATCCAGGACGAGGAAGGCAAGAGCTTCTACCTGATCCAGGTGCGTACCGATAAGAATCACCTGGGACAGGACGGCCACCCACTGCTGATCATCCCCGGCATGGTCGCCACGGTGGACATCATCACCGGCCAGAAGAGCGTGCTCGACTACCTGCTCAAGCCGGTGCTGAAAGCCCGGCAGGAAGCCATGCGCGAGCGGTAAGGCGATTCAGTCCCCTGGGCACTGTGGGGGCGATTTCAATCGCTAGGTCTGCGTTAGCGGTTGCGAGAGACTTACCATCGGGCCAAGAGCCTTGTAGGAGCTGGCTTGCCAGCGAAACGCGGCCATTCGCTGGCAAGCCAGCTCCTACGGGCAATGCAGCTACTTGCAACATGTAATGCAGACAGAGCCATTTCAATCGCCAAGCAGGACGAAGTCCTGCCCCTTCGAGTCCCTGCATTTCCCACCGACCCTCACCCCCAACCCTCTCCCAAAGGGAGAGGGAGCTGGCTTGTGCATCCCTTCGGGATTTACTCACCATCGCCGTGATTCTTCCTGAAGGTCTCCTCCCCCATCGCCTCGATCTGTCCCTGGATCAACGCCTCGAACGGCCGCAGCAGTTCATCGAAACGATTCGGCGCTTCGAGGATGTCGAGGGCTGCAACGATGGCTTCGAGGGTGGACAGGGCACCCGCCATGGGTGCCTTGCGCAGGCGGTAGCGGGAGGTCAGCCCCTCGGGCAGGGTCACTCGTGGCAGCGCTTCGAGCTCGGGGTTGAGGTAGAGCAACTTGCGCGCCTTGCGCCAGGTGCCGTCGGGCACCACCAGCAGCAGCGGGCGCGGATCGGCGGCCCCCATTTCACCCACCGGCCGGGCCGTCTCGCCGGGGAACAACAGGCAGGCGCGGAACCGGGAATCGGCGAGGGTCTCGGCCAGATCGGTGAAGCGCTCGCCCACGCGCAACTCCGCATTCGCCAGTCCCAGGGCAGCCAGGCGCGCGGTGTTCAGGGCATGGTTCACCTCGCTCGGATGCTGCAACAGCAGCACGCGGGTGCGGCTGGCCAGATACGGAATCAGCGGGCACAGGCAATGGGTTTCGGGGCGCTGGCAACGCGGGCATTGAGGGCGAGGCATGAAGGGTCTCCTGAGAGGCGCATTCTGCCACAGGGTGTCCGGGCGGCTACGCCACCCTTGGCCAATGAATTCGCCCCTGCAAGGAACTCGCGGGTGAGGTCGCCAAACGCAAAGCACATCCCAAAAACTCTGCGAGCGTCAGCGCAGGTTCAGTTGGGCCCGCAGCAGGTCACGGAAGGTGAGGATCAACGGTTCCTTCGCCCGCCCCCGGCGCAGGATCATGGAAAACGGTGCCTGGTAGCCGAAGGTGGCCGGCAGCAGGACCCGCAGGCGCTGCTGCTCGACCCAGGGCTGGGCATAGTGCTCGGGCAGGTAGCCGATGTAGGCGCCAGACAGCACCAGGATCAGTTGCGCTTCCATGGATTCCACGGTCGCCGCACTGTGCTTGAAGCCGTGGCGCGCCAGTTCTGCCTGGCTCCAGTAGCCACGCCCCACCATGCGCTGCTGGGTGATGAGCTCGCCGGGAATGCGCCGCTCGTTGTACAGCGGGTGGCGTTCACTGCAGTAGAGCCAGTGCTGTTCGCGGTAGAGCGGCTGGTAGACCAGGCCGTTCATCCGCGTGGAGAACGCGCCGATGGCCAGGTCCAGGCGGTTGTCGAGCACGCCGAGCTGCAGGTCGTAAGGGCTCATCACCGAGAGGTGCAGGTGCACCGCTGCGTGTTCCTGGCTGTAGGCGCCGATCACTTCAGCCAGCGGCAAAGCGGGATCGCTCACCGTGGAGTCGAGCACGCCGAGGTTCAGCGTGCCGCGCAGCTCGCCCTTGAGGGACGCGGAGTAGCGCTCGAAGCTTTCCAGTTCGCCCAACAGACGCAGGGTTTCCTGGTAGTACAGCTCGCCTTTGCTGGTCAGGCTGAACCCGCCGCGCCCACGGTGACAGAGCGTCAGGCCGACCTGCCCTTCCAGCTGGCTCATATAGGTGCTGATGGCCGAGGTGGAGAGGTTCAGCTCCTGCTGCGCGGCGGCGAAGCCCTGGTTGCGGACCACGCTGGCGAAGATGCGCAGGAGTTTCAGATCAGGCATGGCGGTGGACATGGAAGTACTCACGGTTCCGGGTGCGGTTGAACGATGTAGATCCTATGCAAAGGCCGCCCGCACGCCGATTCTTAATCCGGGGGATAGAAGGTTTGGCCCAGAGGAGGAATCGACATGCGAACGGCCTACGTTGAACAGCATAGTGCGAATGAACCGGTCCTGGCAGTGGCGCTGGAGTTGGCCAAGGCCAGTTGGAAAGTGGCGCTGAGCGATGCCCGGCGCAACCCCCGGCTGAAGACAGTCGACGCACCGCAGCCCCTGGCGCGCCTGGAGCAGGTGGTGCAAACGATCGCGGAGACGCGCGCGCTCTGGGCGTTGCCGGCGTCCGCCAGAGTGGTCGTGGTGTATGAAGCGGGCCAGGATG